>CAWGQS010000013.1:0-246711 GCA_963824895.1 uncultured Verrucomicrobiae bacterium
GAGCATGCGGATTGCCGAACGGATTCGGGCACTGGCGCAGGAGCAGAATGACCCTACGCTAATGATAGGAGCCTGCGCCGTCGGGGTAGGGATGCACTACTATTTGGGCGATTTTGAGGCCGCCCGACAATACGCGATGGGTGGCTTCAGATCTGGCGCTCGGGAGGCGTACGAGTCTCCGTTTCAAGAGGTCGATCGCGCACCCGTCGCTTGTCTGTCCTATGAGGCCCTATTCGAGTGGCATTTCGGAGAGATCGCCCTCTTGCCACGCGACCATGGCAGAAGCCATCTCGTTGGCGAAGGAGCTCAATGATATGCACGGATTAGCTTTGGCACTAATTTATGCAGCGCAGCTCGTCTACTACGAGCGTAATGGTGCGGAGGTGGAACGCTTGGCATCGGATTTAATTGAACTGTCAACACGTCACAGTTTTGCGCATTGGCTGGCTGGCGGAGAGGTTCTCCGCGGCTGGGCGCGCAGCGCTTCGGGTAACACAGCGGAAGGCCTCTCGTGGATCGAAGACGGAATAGAGGACTATCGGGCAACGGGCTCGATGCTGCGGGGCCATATTCCTGGCACTAAAGGCTGAAGCCTTGCACCTCGCGGATCGTTCCTCTGAAGCTCTCCAGGCGATAACGGAGGCGGAAGCACTCGTCGAAAGGACTGATAGAGCGCTACATATCTGCCGAACTGCATCGGCTCCGCGGTGTTTTTCTTGCGGCTACTGGTGCCGACGAGGCTCAAATTGAGGGATCGTTCTGCGAAGCAATCAGAATCGCAAAGGAGCAGAAGTCGATTTCGCTTGACGAAGCGCGCAGAAGCAACCTACGCGGAATACCGCCGCCAAAAAGCGAGTCGGGTTAGGAGGACGTGGATTTCGACTACCCCTTTGCTAACTTACCTTCGGCACTGGTAGAACCGCTGCCGCCTGTCTTCCTTCTGCTATCTTACTTCAACCTTTCCCTCAGTGGCTGGACGTCGAGCGCGGCGGCAGGTATTCTCGAGGGGCCATGGCTGACCACGCGCGGCGCCTCGCGCGCCAGTCGTCGCTTTCGTTTTGCGCCGTCACCTAGGTGCTTGTATGGTATTCTATGCGGTTTTGCTGTACCGGACTCGCAGCCCTAGTCTCTTTGATGATCCTGGGATGCACGCCTTTCACTACGAAAGATACCCCTCAGATGCGTGCCATGTGGCGTGCACAACTGCAACGTCAACAGCTTGTGGCACGCGAAGCGGGTCGCATTGGCTATATTGGTAACGCCGGGCCGGCGTTGGGCTCAACACTGCCTTCTGGTCATGGAATGTGAGATCTTGTAGGATACACACCTTAGGACAAGCCCGTTGTTCCTACTGAAGACAACAAATTGTTCGTCAGTCGGTAACTGCTGAGCGAATTGCAGGCCAACGACCACGACAGGTTCGCGGCGCGCCACTGAAAAGGTGCATTCCTATTACAAACCTCATGCTCCGATGAATACTCTCAAAGCCAGTCTGCTCTCTTTGTGTGGCGTGATTGCTTTCGTATCCGCACTCGCCCAGCCAAACGGTCAATTTCCAGTATCGACCAATGTCCCTGAACCGACGCCGGCCGCGCAAGCGTCCCCGCTCCTCACGCCCGAAACCGTCCTGTCGCTGCCTACTCCTGCGCCGATGCTTTCGCCCACCCCCAGTCCGACGCCGCTTCCGGATGGCACAATGCCCCTACCTTTGCCGGCGATGCCCACACCCGTCCTTCAGGACGCAAAAACGCTCTCCGAGCAGCTCAACGTGCCCATTCCCGCGCCCAGCCAGTTCTCGGAGCCACTCATGAAACCCGGCGAATGGGAATTCTCGCCAGCAATCGTCCTTCCGTCGCCTAATCCGGCGCCGACCCTTTCTCCTTCCCCCACCCCCACGCAATCTCATCAATAGAGGTGACATAGAGCGGGGTCGATCTGACGGATGATCAACACCCGTTCGCGGCAAGACGAGAGCTCGGCACGCTCGCCAACAATTTTTCGAGAAACTCAGAAACTCGGACCCTCCAATGCCTTTGTAACTAGATGAACCCGATAGGCTCGGGTAATCGCACTTCTGATGACGACCATAGTAGGGATATTCGACAATGAACGAGACTTGGACAAATCCGTCGGGAGACTGGCTCACGCGGGATTTAAATACACTGTTTACGATGAGGCCATCGTGGCCGGAGAGCCAGGCAGCTTCGGTTCGCTAGTCTTTTGGTCGGGCTATGGTCCGGCGGTGTCCTGGGGCAGCACCCAGCCCGCTTTGCTAAGCAAGCGGGGCAGGCACCGTGTCGTCCAGGCCTTTAAAACCCATCTTGCACATTGTGACTTGCCGAACAAGGTGATCGAGGCCTATGCCACGACCTTCTCTGAAAATGGCCGGTTCGTCTTGGTTCAAACCGACACTGTGCGAGCCGAGCAAGTCATGGAGATCCTGCGGGAGTGCGGCGCCAGGCAGGTGAATTGTCATGATAATTCAGCTTCGCAAGAGTACGACCCCATCGACATCTTCGACTTTCTACTCGAGAACACGCCGGACCAGATTTACTTTAAGGATCGACGCGGAAGGTTTCTTCGCGCGAGCCGAGCGGTCGCTGAACTGCTTGGCGCCTCAAGTGCGAAGGACCTCATCGGGAAAACCGACTTCGACTTTTGGTCGGTGGAGACAGCAAGAGGGACTGCGGCAGACGAGCAGAGGATCATGAAGACGAGAGAACCGCTCGTGGGAAAAATCGAAAGGCTTGTTCACCGTGATGGCCGAATCTCCTGGGATTACACGACCAAAATGCCGCTTCTGGATACCCGCGGGGAGGTCATCGGAATCTGCGGAATCAATAAAGACTTCGCAGCGATGAAGTGCATGCAGGATGCCCTGGAAGAGGAACGCGACCGGCTCAAAGCCACGATTGCTGAGCTTGAGGCGAAAAACGCCCTACTCCAAGCCGACCTTCAATTGGCTCGAGGGATTCAAGAGGCTGGGGTCACCCGGTAAGAGTGTCTTCGTGCCCGCAGTGACCCAGAACTGAAAGCCGCGCAAGCGTAGAGCGAACTGTCGAGAGACGAGTTGCGGGAGTTTGAAGTGATTCTGGCGCCTGCGGGCAAGGTCAATGAGCAATCAAGGCTCTGTCAATCCTACAATGTTATGCCCGAGGTTCGTAAAATTCGAATGCCCGACAAACTCCGGAGTTGTGTGCGTCAAGTTCAGCAAAAAGGGAGTTAGGTAAGAGCTGGAAAAAGGGTAAGGCTTATTCATAAACGCCGGAGGCGAGGTTGCGGCAGCCCGAGCCCCGAAGGGAGAGAGCTCGGGGCGCTGACGCCAAGTCAGAGCAACCGGTTTGTGAATAAGCCGCCGCATTCACTTTAGGCGGCCTTACTCGATGAGAACCTGCAACCACAGCGCTACTGCGATCCGAGACCGCCCACCCAGAAAATTCCTTCCCATTCAAGCCCTCGATCGTCTCGATCACGTCTTGCCGCTCTTTCCGGGCCTGGCCTGGATGATGGACGACAGGAGTCGATTGCACGTTCGGAGTTGGTCCGATTGCTGCGTTACGCTCCTGCCCTTCGGTACGAAAAGTCACTATTTACGACGAGCGCGTATAAGCGGCAAATTCGCGATTGCAGGTGATACACCGGCATGATACCCTTTCAAGAGCCAGCGGTCCTGAGACCCTGATAAATACAGGTTGGGGCGATTGATGGGAGCCAGCTAAAGTCCGATTTTGGCGTGGCGGCCGAAAGCTCAGATGGCATGCCGCTTGACCAAATCGTTCGATCATCTTTTACGTGCTACTTGAGACATAGCTTAGGTATGCACACCTGTCGGACGCCCCAGTAGGTGGCGAAATGGTCGGAAAAGCCAACCCGCCCTCTCACGAGCTCGCCGGGAATCTCGCGACGGCTTCTTTCCCTGCCCACCTCTTCAAGTCTGGCTTCAGGCGTAGGAATTGCTCCGTCTTCGTCACCCGGCTGAGGCCCGCTATCTGGATGAGCGTAGGTTGTCAGTCATCGCCAGCCCGCACCTTTGCTAGCGGTTTTTACGCGAAGGAGGAATCTGTGAGCGGTAATGTAAAGCGTCCGGCCATCGTCGCCCCAACAGCAGTTTGACACCGCCTTGTCGATGAGGATGGAACCAATGTGTTTGCCAGTAGGATTGATCACGAGAAGGCCTCCGGGCCCACTAGCCCAGACGTTACCTTGCGCATCCACCTTCAGTCCATCGCAGGTGCCCCAACGACCTTGGGCAATCACCGGTTTGGCATCGAAGAAGGTGCGGCCGTTACTCACTGTTCCATTAGGTTGCAGATCGTAGGCCATAATTCGCGGTTCGCTTGGGTCGCTCACTGCCACGTAAAGAGTCTTCTCGTCGGGCGATAAGGCGATGCCGTTGGGAAAAGCGAGATCGTCGATAAGCAAAGTCACGTCGCCGTTTGAGTCCACACGATAGACGCCATTGTGTGGCTGTTCTTTTAAGGGTGAATCGTTAAGGTTGGCGAGCCCGTAGGGTGGATCAGTGAAGTATACGTCGCCGTTTTTGCGAATCACCAAGTCGTTGGGCGAGTTGAAGCGCTTGCCATTGAATTCGGCCGCGACCATAGTCTGAACACCGCTCTTCTCCACACGCGCCACGCGCCGCTCCCCCTGTTGGCAAATGAGCAGGCGGCCGTCCGCATCGACAGCAAGACCGTTTGAGCCTGGTTCTCGGAAACCTGGCGAGAGTCCTGCCGGGGAATTGAGAAGCCCGCTCGGTTTCATGAAAACCGTCGTGGAGGTCTCATTAGGCTTCCAGCGGTGAATGACGTTATCCAGCACGTCGGAGAAGAGCACCGAGCCTTCAAACCATGTGGGACCTTCGCTCCAGAGGAAGCCTTCAGCCAGCTTCTCCACCTTGGTATCCGCGGGAATAAGCTCGTCGATTGCGGGATCCAGGCGCTCGACTTCCATCTTGATTGGCGTGGAGCCACTGCCTTCGGCTACAAGGGCCAGGAGAGGAAAAGCAAGAGAAGCGAGCAGGGGGAAGACGTTCACCGTAAGCTATTCTCAGCTCTTTGAGAAATCCGGTCAAGGTGGAGTCAGATCAAACGGTCCTAATGAAGCCAAGCGGCCCGCTCAACCGAAGGCGGATTCGCCAACCCGGTTCAACCGATCTCGCCTTGGTTGCTGATGGTAATTTTTGCTAGGCAATTACTTCTTTTCTATCGCCTGGCGACCGCAAACCGGACCCTCTGGTCCAATCTGAATGGCGTCTTCAGTGCAGAGTGCTGCGACGGCGACCCAATCGTGTTCGTTGAATCTTTTTTCATACTCCCTCACAAACTCACAAATTTCTTGCGATGTTTTGGGATCAGCTTGGGTGTTTCTGTTGCATTTCATCGTCTCTTGCCGGTTTCCTGCGCCTGTCGTAACCTACGGCTCCAACCCCGCTTCCATCAGTGGCGATCGTCTCCCATCTCGAATGAAAAAAACTATCCTAGGTCTTCGGAATCGCTGACGAGCTGCCATTAGTTGTCTCGGGTGTGGCGAGCGTTGAGCACGAAATGCATTCTTTCCAGACGTCGCCATCGCGAATCAGTATATCTAAACGATAACCCTTGATCGGCACCGGACCGCTCTCACCTTGAACAGTGCAACTCCATCCTCCGGAGTGCACGAGACATCGCCAATGGCGCTCACTTGCTCAACCGTGCAGACAATGTCGGTGGGACGTAATCGCTGAAATAAGTCGGCATACGATTCGTCGCTGGCCCGGGACCGGAACAGTTGCCGCCCAGTGGGTGATGCGGGCACGGATACGGACTCCCTGCAGTCGTCGAAATCACACCAATAAGCCGCCTCTTAAATGAGAGCTCCTTCTTGCCCAGCCGTGTCAAGGTCGGCCGGGCGTCAAAACGTCTTTGGGCTGGTTTTCGCCGCGCTGTGGTTCTCAACAGCGCTAGGTTCAATAATCATCCACGTCAGGGTTGGTATGCGAAAACACGACCTCCTTCGCTTCAGACGGAAGCGATGGTAAAAGCCAGCGAAAAAAATTGTCGCAGCGAAACGGCCGAGGAGTTGGACCACAATAAAGCCCGGTGCATCGGTTGGGCGAATCGCGGAGAACGTATTGCGCGAACGTTCGCACAAGCGTCACGTTGTGGTGTGGCAAAGGAGGTGCAAGCCGTCGGCGCCGCTTGTGTAAAGACCAACCGCGATGGGAATAGCTTCCGAACACAGACGAGCACAGCCGTAAATGACGCAAAGCGGCCCGAAGGTCGCAATGAACTTGCTGAAAAGCTGCCCGCCGCCTGCGAGACTTACAAGATCGTTCGCCAAACATCAGATGCGCTGCGCCGACGCCATAAGTGCGGGCAGCCCTCGAAGAACGCTATGCTTTTCTGAACTTCAGAATCGCTCTCCTAATTTTCTGGCTCTCTAACGGTTCAATTTCGTAGGCCCAGCGATCCTCAGTAACATTGTAGCCGTAACGATCATGACGACTGTTATCGGGAGCGAAAACGTCCGCCCAGCGATTTGGCGCTGAAGAGATGAGCACCAGGTCCGGCCGCTGAAAAGTAAGCCATCCGCGGCGGATCGACAGAACAAACCAATCCTGCCGAGGATGAGGTGGCCAAGACAAGTCGAGGAACGCGCCGAGCCAACCAGGCCACCCGTCCGGTGGTTCGAGTTGAGCGTAAGCGCGAAACACATGTTTGCAGCAACGTGTCAGATGCCCTGCGCTGAGTCTGTGACGGAACGAACGGAAATCCGGACAAGTGCAGGTCGGGCCACTGAGGTCAACCTCATAGAGGCCTCCTTTCTTTGTGTGTGATTTGATACGGGTAGCGAATGGAATTGTGGGGAGATTCGGACGCGTTAGGTCAAACGTGCGAGTTGCTTGGGATGCAATTTCCGCTGCCTGAGCAAAAGCCTTCTCTGCCTCGCGCTTTGCGGCCTCCTTGCGGATCTGAAGGATTACTCGCGCCAGTTGACGCGCTTCAGTCTTAGTAATCTTGCCGTCAGCCCATGCTTTCTGCAACGGCTCAATGAGCAGATTGCCTGGCCACTGGAAACACTCTTCGCGATGATCATTGAGCCATTCGGCTAGCTTGTAGAGCTCGTCGTATGTAAGTTCACCATCCTCCGAAATGGTCTCGCACAAGGCCAAAAGCTCGCTCGTTTCGTTGTCGCTCATGTCAACATCGCGTTCCAAAGAATCATCATTGCAGCCGCTTCGGCCTGCCTACAACAGCATAAATGGTCGTAGGAGCTGCTTGTGTTCATGATTTCAAACCTGAAGACGAACCGGTCGGTGCACCTACGAGCTATTGTGCCATGGCAATTTGACACGGCACTCAAGGCAATAGCCAGTCATCCTTTCGCTCCTACAACAATGCGCAGCTCTCCAGTGAAACGGTTTCACTGAATTCGACAATTATGCGATGGGTGCACGCGCTTTAATCGGAACCTTCACGCATCGTTTTCGCTAAATCTCGGTAAGCGTCACGCCCAATCACCGTATCGACAGAGACGAATTGCTTGAGGAAGTTGTTTGCCTCTTTCCGCCCGACTCGGCGAAAGAACGGGCTCGCCCAGATAAAGGCTACCCAAAAGACGAGTTTAAACGTGTTCTGAAAGCTTCGGACTTCAGCCATGCGAGACCTGATGTCACGCCAATCTATCATCTTCACGGATGTCTCGTACCAAAGGCCCTAAGACGCCCTCGCGAATCATGGGAGGCGTTGATTTTTCCGGAAAGTGGTTACAGCCGCATTTCTTCAACGGTGTTCACCTGGCAACAGACCGTCTTCCTCAGTCATGCGCAGTCGCAGCGTCTTGTTCTTATTGGCCTCTCGATGTCTGACCCAAACGCGCGACGATGGTTGTCATGGTGTACGGCAAACGCTGTGCAGGAACAGCAGCATTTGAGTGGACAAAAAGGACTTAAAGGTGAGTCTATTCGAGGTGAGCACCTGTGGATCACCGCAAGACCGAAAGAAAGGACATACGAGGAGCTCCTCGAAAGTTCTCTTCTGCATTTGGGTATACGGATCGGTTGGCTCGATACGTGGAACGAACTGACTGAGGCTCTTGATAATCTCTTAGCTCTCCGGTGAATCGGCAGATCCGCGAAAGTCCAGTTCACGACAACGTGTACCCGATTGCCCATCACACGAGCCAATCTCTCTATTTTTTGCGGCCGAAAGCTCAGATGGCATGCCGTTTGACCAAATCGTTCGATCATCTCTTACGTGCTACTTGAGACATAGCTTAGAGACCATTGCACGACCGCTCGGACGCCCATTAAGTGAAAAAACGCTCAGGATGCGCCAACCCACTTTCTCACGAGCTTCAAGGAATTAGCCGGGGAATCTCACAACGGCTTCTTTGGCTGTCCTCCTCCTCAGTCCGGCTTCAGAGTCGATGGAAGCTCGCTGCTTGACGAAAGGCCGTCTCGCTTCCCGACCGCTTGACCTATGCCGTCCGGAGCCGGAAAGGAGTGCCGAATAGCTCCCAACCATCGCGGGCAAATACGCGATCACGGCGTTGGCAACTTTCTTCGGATTAGCGGCAGTGACAATCTTGTTGTCAGAAACCTTCATTGGAGATGCAGAGTATCACGGCTGCCTGCTTGATCAATAGCCTGTGTAGGTGGTGAGCGCCGAACAATCGCCACGGCGTTGCTTCGCTTGACGCTCGCAAGGTTCTTTTCGCATTTGCGATCACGAAACATCCGGCCGTTTGGAATTTCCTTTCGCGACTGCACTGGTGTAAGGTTCCCCTCGCGAACCGCGGAGCCACATGTGACAAAGAAGCGTATTCTCATCCTGGGCGGCGGGTTCGGCGGAGTTTACGTCGCCGCCCATCTTGGCAAGACGCTTTCCCCGGCCGAATTGGAGGGAACAGAAATTGCGCTCGTCAATCGCGATAACTACATTGTTTTCCAGCCGTTGCTGGGTGACGTAATTTCCGGTGCGGTTGAGCTTAGTCATGTGATTGCTCCAATCCGGAGGATGGCGCCCCGGGCACATCTTTACACGCGCGACATCGAGTCGATTGATCCTATCGCGCGCACGGTCACGCTGAGTCCGGGCGTTCGACCGACAACACTTACGTTAAGCTATGACCATCTTGTGATCGCCATGGGCACCCGGCTCGATCATGGCAAGATTCCCGGCATGCTTGAGCACGCGAGCCCGTTCAAATATCTCGGCGACGCGCTCTATCTTCGCAATCAACTCGTCCGCATGCTCGAAGAAGCGGAGGCCGAACGCGACCCCGAAATTCGTAAGCGGCTCCTGACATTCGTCGTCGCAGGCGGCGGCTTTTCCGGCACCCGGTGCATTGCGGAGATGAACGATTTTCTACGCGAAGCAGTACGCGTCTACCACAACATCGTAGAGCGCGATCTCCGGTTGGTATTACTCCAGCGGAGTGAGCGTATCTTGCCGGAAGTAACCGCATCGCTCGCGAGCTTCGCGCACAAGCTTCTCGTGAAGCGCGGCGTCGAGATCCGACTCGGCGCAGAGTTAAAGGCAGTCACTGCTAACGCCGTCACTGTCGAGGATAAGCGAACACATCAAGTGGAAATAATCAGGACATGCACCGCCGTAGCGACGGTTCCGGCGGGTCCTCATCCGATCCTTACTGCACTGCCATTGCCACAGAACAACGGCCGGATCGTTGTCGATCTGACCACTGAGGTGCCAGGTTGGCCTCGAGTTTGGGCGATTGGTGATTGCGCGGAGATCAAGCAAGCGGACGGAAAAATATCGCCCGCCACGGCAGACCACGCCATGCGGCAGGCCAAAACGTGCGCGCAAAATATCGTTGCCTCCTACCGAGGCGCCTCAAAAAAGCACTTCCGGTTCACGGGACTTGGAAGGCTGGGATCACTTGGTCGCCGATCGGCAGTCGCTGAAATCCTAGGCTTTCGCTTCAAGGGACTTTTTGCCTGGCTATTGTGGCGCGGCGCTTATGTCGCGAAGTTTCCTGGCTTAGACGGGCAGCTTCGCGTGATTGGGGACTGGGTTCTCGACGCCTTCCTGCCATGCGACATCACGCAGCTCCGGATCTTTCACGAGGAAGCGGTGCGCCGCGAGCATTTCGAAGCAGGGGAGACAGTTTTCGCCAGCGGAGACTTTGGCGACAAAGTCTATTTTATCGTCCAGGGCGAGGCGGAGGTAGAGCGCAGCGGTGAGCGAGTCGCGAAGCTCCACCCTGGCGATGTTTTCGGCGAGGCTGCCCTCATTTCCAACCAACCCCGCAATGGGACGATCCGCGCTAGCTCGCAACTCGATACTGTCGCTGTTTCGCGGAACGCATTTCAGCAATTGCTCATGCACCTACCCGGACTAAGCACTACCATGCAGGAACTCATGAGCGATCGACTGAAGCCTGGCGAGGATTTGGAAGAATTGGTTCGCAAAGCAAACTCTCTCACCCACGGCTTCTCTCGCACAGATCGCCCAAGGTAGTCGAGGCGGATTTAGAAAGGGAGGTCGGCAAGGTGTTGTCGACTTTCAGGTAGTGCGGGATTGCGCAAAGGCTTTGCGGTTGAAGGGGCAGCACGCGTGTTGCCCGTAGCTGCTGAAGCGTCTCGCCGAAAAATGTTGTGCTGTCGATTTGGCCCAAGATGTCGGCCCTGCGCGGTGAGCCGGCAACACATCGGCCATGAAGTCGATGCGGCCCCGAATGCTCTGCCATTCATCGTGCTGGCTAAGCGAGCCGGTCGAAGTCGTCCTGCGAGAGCTGAATGGCCATGTACGGGTCACCTGATTCGGCCGAGCAGGTCAAAATTCAACTGATAGGAAATCGCTTTTTGCCCTCCGGGGGCGTCGGCCCAGAGTCTAAAGCCGAAAGCGTGCGTTTCCATGGGACGCAGAGTGACAAAGTGGACCCGGAAGTCAAACTCAGGCTGCCACAAGCGCTTGGGGCCTGAAGAAGGGGGTGCTCACACCATTCGCTCTTGCGGATGCGGCTTGTGCTCATCGACGACGACAGAGATTGCTGTGTCGGCGTGATCGGACAATCCAAGGCTCTCGAATCGCGCAAAAAACAGCGTTATTTACAGGTAGAACTTGGAAGAATGCGCACTTTCCTCTCGTGGCATGCGCAGCTCCATCAGTCGTTGAGTTCCTTCCCGCTCAACGAGCCGAACTTCCGACAACATCCGACACTCCACTACTGCATCAGAAACCCCGTCCTGCGGCCCCGTATTCCGACACCGGTGGTCAGAAACATCGCTCGGCCGGTGTCAGAGATGTTTGGTCATTGGATCTTCCGTCGCATCTATCGATAGCAGGTTGGGAGATTTTTTAGAGACGGCCGAGATGCGATGATGCTCAAAAGAGTACTCCAGAATAAACACCGTAGTGTTAGTCTGACCTGCGGCTCAATTGCGAGTGATGGCATTGATCAACAATTTTTGGGAAGCGCAAACTGATCGCTTACAGGACAGACATCTAGCCGTTCAATCTCGCAGCGGCACTATGATTCTTCGGGCGTTTCTTTCGCTCCTTTGCGTAATTATACTGGCCGCCTGCGCGAGTCCGATCGAATCCAGCCAGCCGATCTCGAGCACATTCGGTGCAGCTGCGCGAACTTCACTCTCCCGCAGCGTGCGACTTCTGGATTGGAACGTCTACAAAGGCACACGTCCGCGCTTCGGTAGCGAGTTTGCACGGCTGACTCAGGACGCCGACATTATTGTTCTGCAGGAAATGTCGACTCACGGTGCTGCGCGTGGACCGCAAGGGATCGTCACCGCGATCAGCGGCCGCAGCTACGTCATGGCGCACGCGATCCGCTATCGCGATGGCTTCGCCGGCTGTGCGAGCGGCGCGACTGCCAATGCAGTTCGCTCGAAAGTCCTGCTGACAAGCGATAGCGAGCGCATCGTTGGTACTCCAAAGAGCAGCGTCCTCACCGTCTATCGGATTGCCGGCGGCGTCGACGAACTGCTTGTCGTCAACACGCATGGGATGAATCTTGCCGGCAGATTCACGTTCGATCTCTCGCCGTTCAGGCGCCAGCTCGCCGCGGTCGGCAAGGAGATCGCACACCACCGCGGGCCAGTCGTGTGGGCTGGTGATTTCAACACCCACGACCGTGAGAAGACCGACCTTCTGCTTGCCGAGACTGTCCGGCTCGGGCTCGCGCACGTGCACGTGGCCAAGTCCCACCGCTTGAGGAAGTCGCTCAAAGGATTTGTTCTCGACCATGTGTTCACGCGCGGTCTTTGTGACGTTCGCGCCCGCGCGATGCCCGGCAATGGTTCCGATCACACGGCGATCGAACTCACCTTTCGCCTCCCGTGAACGCGGCGCTTTGCATCGGGCTAAAACAACGGGAGCATTTCTGCCAATGACAGTAGGTGGCGAATGGTCGGAAATGCCAATTCGCTCTCTCGCGAGCTCAAGCAATTACTCCGACAATCTCACGACTGCTTCTCGGGTCGGCCACACGGCAATCTCCTCAGTCCGGCTTCAGAGTCGATGGAAGCTCGCTGCTCGGCGAAAGGCCGTCTCGCTTCACGACTGCTTGGCCGATGCCGTCTGGAGCCGGAAAAGGAGTGCCGAATAGCTCCCAACCATCGCGCAAATACGCCATCACGGCGTTGGCAACTTTCTTCGGATTAGCGGCAGTGACAATCTTGTAGTCGGAAACCTTCATTGGAGATGCAAAGTATCAGGGCTGCCTGCTTGATCAATAGCCTGTGTAGGTGATGAACGCCGAACAATCGCCGCGGCGTTGCTTCGCTTGACGCTCGGAGGGGCCCGCAATAGAACGCTGAGATGGCAAGGTTTCTTTATCTCAAGGAGTCCAAAACCTATTTCAATCTTGATCACGTCACGGCGGTTAAGCTTCAAGAGCAGGGTGGCCAGGAGGTCGCCGAAGTCCTTTTTACCGGTATTGACAGACCTGAATTGGTGACGGGGGAGGATGTCCACGTCATCACTAAGGCATTGCACCAAGATTTCCGTTAGACCGTCCGAAAGGCTACCTGGTCAGGCCATGGCAATTTTTTCGCGTGCCAGTGCTTGATTAATCGCGACGGACAAATCCGTCCGCACCTGCGCCCAGGACTCGTTCCGTTCCGTCCAGACGCGAAGCTGAAAGATGACCGCACTGGCAGTGATGCTGTTCACATGAACCTGCGGCGGGGGTTTTTTGGCGACCTCAGGATGATCAGCGGCGATGCTCTTGAGCAACTCGGCCACGCGAGGCAGGTCGGCATTGGCGACTACGCTGACGGAAACTTCGACGGCTCGCCCTCGATCTGACAGCGTCCAGTTAGTCACTTGGCCAGAGATAAGCAGTCCATTGGGGACGATAACCTCAGACCCATCCGCGGTCCGAATAATGCTCGCCCGGATCCCAATGCGGCGGACCTCGCCAACACTTCCGCTCACTTCGATGATGTCGCCAATCTTGATGGGACGCTCGAAGAGCAGAATAAGACCGGAAACAAAGTTGTTGATGACGTTCTGCAATCCAAATCCGATGCCTACGCTGAAGGCTCCCGCGAGAATCGTAATCTTGGTCAAATCGATTCCAAGAGCTCCCAAAGCCACAAAAAAACCGATGAGCAGAATGGTGTAATGCAGCATCGTCGAGATGGCATAAGGAATGCCCCGCTCAAGCACGAGGTGATTGTAGACATCCTCTTCCAAGATAAAGCGGACGAACCGCGAGATAAGCAAAGATCCCCAGATGGCAATCACGAAGGCGAGGATGCCCCCCAAGGAAACACTGAGGGAACCTATCGTTACGCTGGCCGTCAGAGCCGCTCGCAGGCCGGTCAGCAAAGGAGTCGTCAGGCCGAAAAAACCGAGCATCAAATTCAGCCAAAACAGCACCGCCAAAAATTCCAAGACTCTGGCAGCGCGCTGCTGGAGCATTTCACGGTGCAAAGTGACGACGCGCAAGGAAGCAAGCGGCTGCATTTCAAGCGCGATTGTGATCAGACCCTCAATGATCCGTATCAGAGTGTAAAGCAGCGCCGCCATGTAAACGCTCCTTAGGAAAATCATACCGATTAAGTAGCCTAAATCGACGTATCCGAAGACGTTCGCGACCGCCGCCACCGGCAAAAAGACAAGTCCGATCGTGGCGATGACACGCATGGCTTGGGCAAACCGCGCGCTCCCTCCTGCAGCCGTCGTGCTGAGAAGCCGGCTCTTCAGCAGCCAGAAAAGGAACAGCGACCCGCCGAGCATTTGGGCGAGGAACAAGAATCTGGCCAGCTCCGGGAGAGAGACCACCAGCACCCGGAGCTGATCAACAAAGTACATGATAACGAGCCAGTAGAGAATCGGCGACAAACTCCGGTCCAAAAGCCGCCGCAGAATGGCGACGGTTGGGATCAGCGAAAGGGTGCCCAAGACTGCCTGCAGCAAACGCGGAGCTTGTGGGTAGATCAACGGACTGCAGAGAACCGTCAGCACGAAGGCAGTGAAAACCGGCAGATCAAGGATCGGGAGGGCTCGCTGAAGATCCGGTTTCCCTCTGGCCAACTCTCGTATGCCGCGACGCATTTTTCGAAGAACCAAGGCGATGACAACCAGCAGGGAAGCGTGGATCAGGAAAGAAAAGGGAAGCCGTCTGCTGAAGGCCACCGCTGCTTTCACTTGCGATGCGAACGACACACCGCTCCGATTCTGCCACTCCTGACCCAAGCCTGCCTTGAGGCGCCAAATCGGCGGGCTGTCCCTGACAAGAAGATCTCTCAACGCCTGGATTTGCGACTGCTCGATGGACGACAGCGTCCTTCGTATACGCGTTTCCTCGTCCGAAATCTCGCCGAGCAAAGTCAGGACACGTGCACGGCTCGTCTCGAGCGCCTGGCGTCTTTGCTCGATGGAGTCAAGAGCGTTCTGCAAAGCTTCCATGGGAACGTTGCTCTGCTTGGCGACCTCAAGAGTCGTATTCCAAGTCTTGGACAGGCGACTTAAATTCACCAACTCCTGATCGAGACTCGCAGCCTCTTGAGTCAGCTCTCGGGCCAACGCGGTAAGGTTGCGACCAAAGTCCTGCCACGTGAGCTTAATGCGATACAAGATATCGAGAGAAGGATTGGTGGTCAGGAGCTTGGTATCTTCAGCCAATCGCGGGTTGATCTCACCGCTGAATTGAGTGAGTTTAGTGACGATCGTATCCGTGTTGGACTGAACCCGCGAGGCACTCGTGTCGATTTCCTCGAGAGTGGCCATGGTCTCCTGTATCTCTGGAAGGACGGCCGTCAGGGGAATGGGAGTTGGCTCGGGAGTCGCTTTCGCCGCCGGCGAAGCCTGGGGTTCCGGGGGTGTCTCAGCTGCGGCCCAACTGAAGACGGAGAGAACGATGATTCCAATTACCGAACGCAACACAGAACTCCACATGCCGGATCTCGTGAGAAAAACTGGCTTCCCGTGAGTTTCCCGAGGATGGTCAAGCAAAGGCATGTGCTGGATCGCGCAATCGTGGCCAATCATCGGCCCGAAGACCACTTGATTTTCTTCTCTCGTGCGGCCTCCGAAAAATCTGCAAAATCGGCAACGACCCTTTCGCGTCTCCCGATCGGCCCATAAAGTGAAACGTTCTCGGCTGTCTCAGATTTCAGATGCTGGGAAGGGCGGTCTCCCGGCATACGTTCTCATGATGATTTTTCGGGATCACTTCGAGTGCTTCTGCAACACTGTCAAGTCTCTAGCAAACTCATGCAGATCCTCATCGCCCCCGACAAATTCAAAGAATCCTTGACGGCCCAAGAAGTGGCCAATGCTCTTCGCGATGGCTTCAGGGCAGTTTTTCCGGAGGCAAATTTTGACATTGTTCCGGTGGCCGATGGCGGTGAGGGAACGGCGAGCATTTTTCTTGAGGCGTTGGGTGGCGAATGGGTAGAGGTGGCAACGCATGACGCTCTTGGGCGTCCCATCAAGGCTGCTTACGCATGGATGTCCGACCGAAGCCTGGCGGTAATCGAAATGAGCGCTGCGTCGGGACTTTGGCGAATCAAGCCCGAGGAGCGCGACCCGTTGCTTGCCCAGACGCTCGGGACAGGTGAGTTGATCGCCGACGCGATCAGTCGCGGCGCCAGGAATCTCCTTGTCGGCTTAGGCGGAAGTGCCACCAATGACGCCGGAGTCGGAATGGCCACCGCACTCGGATGGAAGTTCCTTGACCGGGCGAACAGCACGCTCTCCCCGCATCCAGCAGAGTTTCCGAAAATGAGCAAGATCCTGCCTCCAACCGCCTCGCTTTCCTGCAACGTGACCGGCCTCTGCGACGTCGGCAACCCGCTGCTGGGTGAATCCGGAGCCACGCGAACGTTCGGTCCCCAAAAAGGCGCTTCGCCCGAGATGCTGACGAAGTTGGAGGAGTCGTTAGGCCACCTTGCTCGCTTGTGCAGCGAGCAATTTGGAAAGGACCAAAGCTCCGTCCCAGGTGCTGGCGCCGCGGGCGGCCTTGGCTTTGGCATGCTCACGTTCCTGCACGCCACGCTGGAATCCGGTTTTCATGCAATCTCACGTCTGATGGACTTGGATAGGCGAGTCGCTGCGGCAGACCTCGTCATCACCGGCGAAGGGCGCTTGGACGCGCAGTCCCTGCAAGGCAAGGCCCCATTCGAAATCTCCCAATTGGCGGCACGCCACGGCAAGCCGGTCATCGGGTTCGCCGGGATCATCGACGGCGAGCTTCCCGGCTTTACCGCCTGCATCCCGATCGCAAATGGACCATTGACGCTTGAAGAGTCCCGCCTTCGTGCGGCAGAACTGTTGCATGCTGCGGCGCAAAGAACCGCGCGCCTCCTCAAAATCAGCCTATGAACAAGAAAATTGCGTTGTTGTTTGCCGGCCAGGGAGCGCAGGCCGTCGGCATGGGCAAGGATTTGGCAGCGGAGTTTCCTGTCGCCGCAAGTCTCTTCCAAGAGGCGGACGAGATCCTCGGGTTTCCCCTCTCTCAAATTACGTTTGAGGGCCCCGCAGACGAGCTCACCAAAACGTCCGTTTGCCAACCCGCGCTTTACGTCCACGGCTTGGCTTGTCTCGCTGCGCTCAAAGAGAAGCTGCCGCAGTTTGTTTTTCATGCCGCTGCCGGACTCTCCCTCGGCGAGTTTACCGCCCATGCCGCGGCGGGCACCTTCGATTTCCGCACCGGTTTGGAACTGGTCGCCAAACGCTCCCAAGCGATGCAGGAAGCTTGCGAAAAGACTCACGGCGGTATGGCGGCGATCATCGGTGGCGATGAAAAGCGAGTTCGCGAGCTCGCCTCGGCCGCGGATGTCGACGTCGCCAATCTCAACAGTCCAGGGCAAATCGTTCTCTCTGGCGAGGCCACTAAAATCGCAAGGGCGGTGTCGCTGGCCAAAGAGTATGGCGCTCGGAAAGCCGTGGAGCTCCAGGTTGCGGGCGCTTTTCACTCCCGCCTCATGGAAAGCGCCTACCTCAAGCTCAAAGAGGTTCTGGAAAAGACTTCCATCAATTCCCCGGAAGTTCCCGTCGTCTGCAATGTCGAAGCGCAGGCCGTCAGCGAACCGGAAGCCATCCGGCGGACCCTCGCGGATCAAGTGACTGGCAGCGTTCGCTGGACCGAGAGTGTTAATTATCTCCTCGATGATCTTGGTTGCCAGCAATTGATCGAACTCGGCCCGGGCGGTGTTCTCGCAGGACTCGTCGGCCGCATCCGCAAGGGCACGCCCGTCATTTCGCTCTCCCACGCGGTTAGCTTTTCCGACGCACTCAAAACACTTTCCTAGAGGATGTCTCGTTCCCGGCTCGGGAAGCTGCCGCCACCCGCGGAGCGGTTAATCTGCCCTCGCGGTCTCAGGATGCGACTTGAAGCCCGCGAATTATCTGTAAAAGTGAAGTATGACAGCTGTCGCCACCGACATCGTTGAAGAAATCCTCGATCTCAAGGAGAGGCGGAATGCCGTCATTCTTGCCCACAACTATCAAGTGGGGCCTATCCAGGATCTCGCGGATTTCGTGGGCGACTCCCTGGGCTTGAGCTACAAAGCTTCGGAAACGAAGGCGGACGTTATCGCCTTCTGCGGAGTGCACTTTATGGGAGAGACGGCCAAGATCATCAATCCCACCAAGAAAGTCGTCATCCCGGATATGAATGCAGGCTGCTCGTTGTCGGACTCTTGCCCACCGGAGGACCTTGCCGCCTTTCTCGACGCCAACCGGGCGAAGAACTACTACGTCATTGCCTACATCAACTGCAGTGCGGGGGTTAAGGCACTTGCGGATGTTATTTGCACGAGTGGTAACGCGGTGAAAATCGTCGAGAGCGCTCCCGAGGATCGGCCGATCCTTTTCGTTCCCGATCAGAATCTGGGTTCGTGGGTAATGGAAAAAACAGGCAGGAAGATGGATCTCTGGCGAGGCAACTGCTACGTTCATGTGGAGTTCACGCGCAACAGCATCGCGTCAATCCGTCGGCAGTATCCCCACGCAAAAGTCGTCGCGCATCCCGAATGCACCTTCGCGGTGCGCATGCTTGCTGACGAAGTATGCTCCACCGAAAAAATGGTCGGCTATTGCCGCGAGAGTGCGGCGAACGAATTCATCATTGTCACCGAAAGTGGGATGCTACACCGCCTGCGAAAGGAAGTGCCGGGCAAGGTGTTCATTGCCGGTCCCACCGATCTGTGCGCCTGCAACGATTGCCGGTACATGAAGCTCAATACCCTCGAGAAGTTGCGCGATTGCCTCGACTACCTCGAGCCTGAGATAACCATTCCCGAACCCATTCGCGTGAAAGCCGAACGATCGGTTCGCCGAATGCTCGAACTGAGTCGGTAGGAAATTTCGAGCGGCCGCCCGGCGGGGTCAGCTGCAGCCGCTGTGCGCGGTTTCACGAGGCGGCATTTCATGTATCTTCAAGAGATGCGCTACCTCGTCAAAGCCCGCCTCAAGAGTGGAAAGCGAAAGGATCTCGCAAGAGCCATTAAGGAGGGCACTCTCGGCCAAGGATCGATCGCCGGGGATGAATACCTCGATGATATGGAACAGGCTCGCCTTCAAAAAGACGGGACCGCTGTGTGGGTCGAAGTCTGCTATTGCGCGACTCCACTCCAAGAGGAACGACCCTATTGGGAAGAATTCTTTGAATTGATCCAGATTAAGGACGCCCATGCACGCCGTAATTGTCGGCACGAGAACGGCACCCAGCACTGGGCTTGCAGCGACTGCTCCTGCACGGAGCGACTGCAAAAACGGCTTCAAACGTGCGGAGAGTCGTTCCTGGAAAGTCTGACTGTGAAGAGCTAGTCACTGACTGACGAGATCTTAGCCTTTTAATTATTAAGTTTACGTGAATACGTGTTGTCTCCTGGTTGGCACCAAAAAGGGCCTGTTCTTGCTCAAAAGCCAGGATCGAGCCCGCTGGAAACAGACAG
This sequence comes from uncultured Verrucomicrobiae bacterium, assembly GCA_963824895.1. Classification (GTDB taxonomy): domain Bacteria; phylum Verrucomicrobiota; class Verrucomicrobiia; order Chthoniobacterales; family Terrimicrobiaceae; genus DASTFP01. Next base: position 19,370 of record CAWGQS010000013.1, read on the forward strand.
GACCGTTCCACACTGGACGGGATATTAACCACGCGGTCTTTGACGCTCGCAGCGGCTCGATTTTCGCCGCTGTGAATGATGCTTGGTTTGGTTGTGAGATTGTTCGCTCGACAGACTTTGGAGGATCGTGGCAATCCGCGCAGCAAAATCCTGCCTTCCAGGAGGGTTCGGATTATCAACTGGAGCGCATCTGGCACATTGAGCCGGGAAGGTCGACCGAACCCAACGTTCTGTATGCGGGAGTTGCACCGGCTGCGCTTTTTCAGACTCAGGATGGCGGTGAAACGTGGTGCGAGGTCTCGTCGCTAACGAACCATCCGAGTCGTTCTCGGTGGCAGCCGGGTGCCGGTGGGCTCTGTCTGCATTCCATAGTCGTCGATCCGGCGAAGCAGAACAGGATGTTTGTTGGCATCTCCGCGGTTGGGGTTTTCCGGACCGATGACGCAGGAGAAACCTGGCAGCATGCCAATAAGGGGACACGGGCTGAATTCCTTCCTGACAAATTTCCTGAATTCGGCCAATGCGTGCACAAGTTACTTCTTGCCGACCCTAAGCGCTCACTTCTGTTCCAGCAGAATCACTGCGGGGTCTATCGCAGCAACAATGCCGGAGCGGATTGGGTGGAAATTACCGCCGGACTCCCATCGGATTTCGGTTTTCCGTTGGCAATTCATCCGCACCGGCCCGAAACGATCTATGTAGTCCCGCTGCAAGGCGCGGAGTTTCGGTGCCCGCCAGGAGGAAAGTTGTGCGTTTATCGGAGTCGAAATGGAGGTGAATCTTGGGAGGCTCTCGGCAAAGGTCTGCCCCAGCGCGATGCCTATGTGGGAGTATATCGCGAGGGGATGGCCACCGACTCGCTGGATCCGGTGGGAGTCTACTTCAGTACGAATACAGGAAAGATCTTCGCCTCGCAGGACGAAGGCGACTCGTGGCGGACTATTGCGGACAATCTTCCCCCAATTTCTTCGATCTCGGCGGCTGTCGTGTGAGGGCCCGCGAATCGTAGCGACAATGTCTCCATTCGACCAGCGACCGGCCCTCGCGCGCAACATGCCTCGCCGGTGAGGACACCGTCGCCACAGAAAAACTTGCCCGACCTTCCGCCGCACGTTGACGCAATCATCGGTCGGGGCTTTTTTGCGTCGCAAACTTCCACACGTGCCCGTAGCGATTCTGAGGTAGCACCTTGGACATTGACGACCGCGGTCTGCAGCACTTTGTTAGACGATCAATGAACCAGACGGTCCCGCCTGACGACAAACTTCAGCGTAGAGAGCCCTGACCTGTCGATGCAACTCGATCTTGCTCTTTATCAAGCGGACAACCCGCCAGAACCGAGAGTTCACACCGTCACCGAGGTGACCAGGCGCCTCCGCGAATTGATTGAGCGTGGAATAGGCGAACTGTGGGTGGAAGGAGAAATCTCCAACTTGCGGAGACAATCCTCTGGGCATCAATATTTCACTTTGAAGGATGACACCTGTCAACTTCACTGCGTCCTCTTCGGCGGCACGGCAGCCACCTTGCCCAATGTCAGGATTGCGGATGGTCAGCGCGTGCAAGCTTTAGGTCTCATTTCTGTCTACGAGCCGCGGGGGCAATACCAGATGATCGTCCGCATGGTGCAGGCGCGCGGAGCGGGCACATTGCAGGCAAAATTCGAGGCGCTGAAGCAGAAGTTGGCGGCCGAGGGACTTTTTGAGCCCGCGCGCAAGCGTCCGCTGCCGCGCTTTCCGCGGCGCCTTGGCTTGGTCACCTCACCGACCGGAGCGGCCATTCGCGACTTTCTGAAGGTTCTTCATCGTCGCCAGCCGGGCATCGAAGTCCTCATCTATCCGGTCCGCGTCCAAGGCCGTGGCGCCAGTTTGGAGATTGCGAGGGCGATTCGCGAGTTCGGCGATCGGAGCAAAAGCAGGCTCCCCGCGGTCGACGCAATTGTCATTACCCGCGGCGGAGGAAGTATCGAAGATCTGTGGGAGTTTAACGAAGAGATCGTCGCACGAGCCATTGCGGCCTCACCGGTTCCCGTTCTCAGCGCTATTGGTCACGAGATTGACTTTACAATCGCGGATTTTGTAGCGGACCTTCGGGCTCCCACCCCAAGTGCGGCGGCCGAGATTCTCGCCGCCGATCGCCTCGAGGTCCTCGCTCGGCTGCAGCAGCATTTCTCGCGTCTTCTGCGCGCCTGCACTGGCCGGGTGGAGTTGCTCAGAGCGCGATTGGACGCCCACCGCAGATCAACGCTTTTCCGGGAACCCGGTCGCAGGGTCCTGGAACTTCTGCAAACACTAGACCGTCGCTCCGATGCGATGACTCGAAGTGTTAAGCTGCGCCTGGAGCGCGAACAGAATCGATTGGATCGGCTTGCCACTCGTCTTGTCGGACAAGCGCCGGCCAGGATGATCGGGGAGCGCCGACTCCGCTGTCAGCTCCTTTCGGAACGACTTCGCGAAACGGCGATTCGCGAGATCACCGCACGGCGCGCCCGCCTGGATCGCAGGGTCGGTGTTCTCCATGCCCTCAATCCTCAAGCGATCCTGACGCGAGGCTACACCATCACCATGGACGCGCTTGGGCATCCCTATACCACGTCCCGCGCCGTCGAAGCGGGAACCTTGCTTCGAACACGATTCCACGATGGCGAGGTGCAATCGATCACCGCGAAACGTTGACGCCCGCGGGCCATCGCGATTAAGAAAGATGCACGCGTGAAATTATTGTTCTCTCAGCTTCAGGCGATTTACCGTCGGCCGTTTTTCGATCTGCTTCAGGAAAGCCGCCGAATCCACGCGGAGAACTGGCCAGAAAACGAGATGCAGCTTTGCACGCTGTTGAGCGTGAAGACCGGTGGATGCAGCGAGGATTGCGCCTATTGCGCACAAAGCTCTCGCTACAACACCGGGGTGCACCGAGAGAAATTGATGGGCGTCGAGGAAGTGCTCCCGTATGCGCAGCGTGCCAAGGCAAACGGGTCCACTCGCTTCTGCATGGGCGCCGCCTGGAAAGGGGTGCGCGATGGGGAGCGAAAATTCGAACAGATGCTCGAGACCGTGCGCGCGGTGAGCAAGTTGGGAATGGAAGTCTGTGTGACCCTCGGACAACTCAGCGACGCCGAAGCCCAAAAGCTAAAGCAAGCAGGGGTCACCGCCTATAATCACAACATCGACACCTCTCCCGCTTATTATGCGCATATCGTGAGCACGCACACCTTCGCAGATCGCCTGAATACGATCGGCGCCGTTCAGCGCGCCGGAATGAGTGTCTGCTGCGGCGGTATTATCGGAATGGGCGAAAGCGAAGACGACCGCTTGCGAATGCTCGAGGTGCTCTGTTCATTTGATCCGCCGCCAGAGAGCGTTCCCATCAACTGCCTTGTCCCGATGCCGGGCACTCCTCTCGAGAATTGTGAACCCGTTGACACATTCGAACTCGTCCGACTCATCGCGACGACGCGCATCGCCTTGCCCGGGGCGAAAGTGCGCCTCTCTGCAGGCCGCAATCGCCTCTCGCGCGAAGGCCAGGCACTTTGCTATTTCGCTGGGGCTAATTCGATCTTTTACGGCGACAAGCTGCTCACGGCCTCAAACCCCGCTTCGGACGCGGACAAGGATCTGCTTCGAACTCTTGATCTGCAGCCTCAATTGCCCTTTACCAACCCCGCGCAACCCGTATGAAAATCGCCATCGGCTCGGACCACGCTGGTTTCAGCTACAAGCAACGCATCATCGAACACCTCAAGGAAAAGGGACATGAAGTTGTCGACTTCGGGACCCACAGTGCCGATTCAACAGACTATCCCTTGTGGATTATTCCCACAGCCGAAGCTGTCGTTAAAGGGGAAGCGGAGTTGGGCATCGTTCTCGGCGGATCCGGCAACGGCGAAGCGATCGCTGCGAATAAGGTTAAGGGCGTTCGTTGTGGACTGTGCTGGAATGACGAAACAGCGACCCTCTCCCGGCAGCACAACAACGCCAATGTCCTCTCTCTCGGTGAGCGCATGATCTCGATCGAGATGGCGTTGCAGATTGTCGATGTCTGGCTGAAATCCACCTTCGAGGGCGGCCGGCATGCCGGAAGAATCGAGCAGCTCGCCCGCTACGAGGCAGGGCAGCCGATGCGGTAGGTTTGCGCGGTGTCTGCCCCTGCCTGGCTTGTTGCTGTCCCCATCGCCCACCGCGGACTTCACGACGAGATCCGTCCCGAAAATTCGTTGGGTGCGATAGACGAAGCGGTCCAACGCGGCTTTCCGGTCGAGATCGATGTTCAGACGAGTGCCGATGGCCGGGCGGTGGTCTTTCACGATTGGAACCTCTGTCGGCTCACCGGTTTGGACGCTCGCGTAAAGCTGACGAATTCAGCGGAGATTGGAAAACTCAGGCTTGCCGGTGGCTCGGAACGCGTCCCGTTCCTGGAAGATGTCCTCGATCTCGTTAACGGCCGACAGCCCCTCATCATCGAAATCAAGAACCGCAAGCGACCGGGCGCGCTGGAACCCGAAGTCTCGAAAATCCTCCGCAACTATAAAGGCTCCGTGGCCGTCCACTCGTTTAATCCATTTTCCCTTGGCTGGTTTCGGCGAAACCATCCTGGACTTTGCCGAGGGCAGATTTCTTGTTCGTTTGACACGGACGATATGGCCGGCTGGAAGAAGGTAATCCTGGCGCACTATGGAATGAACTGGATGAGCCGCCCCCATTTCATCTCACATCATTGGAAACAGCTTCCGGCGATTGTTCCTACATTGCTGCGCTTTTTCCTGCGGATGCCGCTGCTCACCTGGACGGTCCGAGCCCAAAAAGAGGAAGCCTTCGCGAGGCGCTATGCAGATAATGTGTTCTTTGAGAGCTATCTTCCGCCTAGCGCCCTCACGTCTAAGATTTCGGGCGTTTCTCCTCGAGCAAATCAAGGAATTGCTCCTCCGAGAGGATCTTGATCCCAAGCGCAGTTGCCTCGCTGAGTTTTGAGCCTGCTCCTGGTCCGGCGATAACGAAATCTGTCTTGCGACTGACGCTTCCGCTGACATTTCCGCCGCGAGCCCGGATTCGTTCCTGCGCTTCTGAGCGCGCCATTCGCTCGAGCGAACCAGTAAGCACAAACGTTTTCCCGGCAAACGCGTTCTGCACATTTGAAGAAGTTGTGCCCCGAGGGTTGATCCTTAGTGTGCGCAGCCGTTCGAGGACTTTCTTCCCGCGCTCGCTTGAAAACCAGTCCAGCGCCGCGCGAGCGACCACTGGCCCGATCTTTGTCACGGCATCCGAATCCCGCGCATCCTTTCTCTTCGCACTTTCGGCAAATCCGGCCTCGATAAGCCGCTTTCCGATCTGATCGGATTCCTCGGCGAGACGTTGATAATGTTGGGTGAGGTCTTGTCGCTCGCGTTCACTTTTGCTGCGGTTGCTTTTTGCCCGCGGATTTGCGGCGGCCATTTCTTTGCGCAAACGATCGAGAGCGATGACATCGCGTAGAAGTTGCGAATCGGCGACCTCTTCCAATGACCTGTGAAACTTTGCCAGATCATGGGCCGTCTCTTCGCCCACCTCGGGGATGGCGAGTGCATGCAACCAACGCGCCAGAGGGAGGTGACGGGCTCGCTCAATCGCTTCGAGAAGTTTCCGCGCGTTCTTCTCTCCAAAAACGCGCGGCTCCGCAGCGGTGCCCAGATTAAGCGAAGACAGCTCGGCCAACTGAAGCTCGAAGATATCCAACGGTTCATCGACGAGACCGCGTTCAACCAGCTTATCGGCCACAATCCCACCAAGCGCATCGAGCTCAAGAGACCCTCGCTTCCCAAAATATTCCAGGCGTCGGGTCTTCTGGGCGGGACATTGCGGATTCTCGCACACCCAAACCGCAAACTGCGGATCCCTGGTTACTGGCGTGCTGCAGGCTGGGCAGCGACCGTTGATATGGGCAAAAAAGTCAAACGGCTTCGCATCGGGCGGGCGCTCCCCTAAAACGACGCTCACGACAGCAGGAATCACCTCTCCTGCTTTTTCAATAACCACCGCATCTCCTATGCGAATGTCCTTGCGGCCGATTTCGTCTTCGTTGTGCAACGTTGCACGGGAGATCGTACTTCCACGAAGCGAAACGGGCGCGAGCTCAGCGACAGGCGTCAGCACACCGGTGCGCCCGACCTGAACCGTGATGGCCAGCAGGCGCGTCGTTGCCTGCTCCGCAGCATATTTCCAGGCGCGCGCCCATTTTGGTGCTCGTGCCGAATCTCCCACTCGCTCGCGCAGCCTGATATTATTCAGCTTTATCACGGCGCCGTCGGTTTCGAATCCAAACCCGACGCGAACCATGTCGAGCTCGTTGATGGCACCCAATATCTGCTCGGGCGAACGGCACACTTTCGTCCATTCGTGAGTGCGCAGACCGAGAGTCTTCAACCAATCGACCACCTCCTGCTGGGTCGCGGGGGTGACCAAATCTGCACTAACGGCGCCGAGACCGTACGCGGAGAACTCTAGCGGCCGGCGCGCCACCAGTCGGGAATCCAAAAGTTTAAGTGAGCCGGCGGCCGCATTCCGAGGGTTCGCGAATGGCTCCTGACCCGCAGTCCGCATCTCTTCACAAAGCCGCGAGAAAACCGAGAGCTTCATGAAAACTTCGCCCCTCACTTCGAGGATCGACGGCACAGCTTCCTTCAGCCGCAGTGGAATCGCGCGCACGGTTTTTAGATTTTGGGTGATGTCGTCGCCAATTTCACCGTCACCTCGGGTTGCGCCGGTCACCAAGACGCCTTGCTCGTATCGTAAGCTGATGGCTACTCCGTCGACTTTCGGCTCGACCAGCCAGTCCAACGGCTCTCCGGGCACGGCCCTGGCGACGCTGTTGACAAATTTTCGCAAACCATCGAGGCCCTCCTTCGCGAAAAGATTGTCGAGGGACAGCATCGGCTGCGCATGGCGGACCTGAGAAAAACCTTGGCTGGGCTTGCCGCCGACGCGCTGGGTTGGCGAATCTTCGGCGGCGATCTCAGGATGCTTCTCCTCGAGCTCGCGGAGTTCGCGGAACAAGGCGTCGAATTCCTGGTCGGAAATTTCAGGCCGCGCTTGATCGTAATAGAGCGCATTGTGCCGCTCAATCTCGCTGCGCAACCACTTTGCCCGCTGTGCGGCGACTTCGATCTGAGGCTCTGACATAAAGCCATCCAATCACAACCGCTCCGAGAAAGCCACCGGCTGAGTCCGCCAGCCAGTCGAACGGATCTGCGCCCGAGCGGTTGAGAGTATGCAGTTGATGGAACTCATCGAGCGCTCCAATCAATGTCATCGCTAACACAACTGTCCAGGTAACCCGCCAGCGATTCCAGCTGCGCACCCCTCTGATCAGCCACGCAAGCAGCACTCCTCCTACTGCGAAGTAAAACAGATGTGCCAGCTTGTCCGCTCCGGGAAAGGGCGGCAGTTCAATCTCGTCGCCCGGTGTTGAAGAAAGTATCCACAACCCCGCCAACCAAATAACGAACAACGTCCCTGGTAGTGCCAAAGCCAAAAATGACCGAATGCCCTTCATGAAGTATTATGGAATCTAGTTGTGAGCCGCGTTTCAAAGCAACTTATCCTCGGAATCGACGGCGGAGCGACCAAGACCAATTGGGCGCTCTGCGAGATGCTATCCGGCGAATTGCGTCCTGTGAAGAGTGGGCGCCTCGGTCCAGGAAGCATGAAACTGCTGGAGCCAGCCGCCTTGCGAGAACTTTTATCGGCTTCTACCAGAAGCCTCCCACGTCGGACTATTCATGGCGGGATGCGCGACTCTCCAGGACCGGCGCAACCTCGAGAGGATTGCCTCTGCAGTGTGGCCGACTGCGGCGTTACGCGTTGGCAGTGATCGCGAGTCGGGATTTGCGGCCGCGTTTGGCGACAGCGACGGAATCGCGATCATTGCCGGCACTGGCTCCGCGATTACCGGCCGCTTTTCAGGAAAGGAAGATCGTGCTGGTGGATGGGGCCATCTTCTTGGCGACAGCGGCGGCGGCTACGACTTGGCGATTCGTGCCCTTCGTCGGGTGCTCTTCGATTTCGACACCCGAAGGCGAATCACCGACCTGGCACGCGACATTCTTCGCATCTTGGGTCTCAATACACTGCGGGAACTCACCGGTTGGGCGCAGACTGCCCAGAAGAATGACCTCGCGCGGCTTACGCCCTTGCTCTTTGAGCACGAGGAGGAAGCCGGTGAAATCCTGAAGGAGGGATCGGAAACCCTCGCACGGCTGACGGCCGCGGTGTGCCGGAGACTCGGCTTTCAAAAACCTCCTGTTCAGCTGATGGGAGGTGTCTTCATCAATCAGCCTCTCTACGTGGAGATGTTCGGCGATGCGCTTCATCGCGAATGGCCAGGTGCGCAAGTCTCGGTCTGCCGAACGCCGTCGAGCCTCGGCGCCGCGTTCCTGGCGGCGAACGCATCGGTGGTGACAGCAGAAGAGCCCGGCCACTTTGCGGAAACATCGCTCAGGAGAGCCACGACCGAACTAACTAATCCCCGTTCGCAGAACCTCGATCGCATGCCCATCCGAGAACTTGTCTCCTTGTTTGCTCGTGAGGAGAAATGGGTCGAGAAAGCTCTTGCAGCGGGGGTCGATTCTTTGGCCAAGGCCGTTGAGCTTGCTACGAGATCGCTGAAAGGAGGCGGCAGGCTCTTTTATGTGGGCGCGGGAACCAGTGGCCGACTGGGTGTGCTCGATGCAAGTGAAATGCCGCCAACGTTTGGAATCCCACCCGATCACGTGCAAGCGATCATTGCGGGGGGAGCTCCAGCAATCCAAGCCAGTATCGAGGGGGCTGAGGATGATGATATCGCTGGAGCGCTGGCTATTAAGGAACGGGGCGTCACCGCCCGCGATGCCGTTTGCGGGATCAGCGCGAGTGGGCGGACACCTTTTGTGCTTGGCGCGCTCAAAGCCGCAGATGCTGTCGGCGCCTCAACCATTCTCCTGACCTGCAATCCGCGTCGCCAAAAAGGTTCCGTCCGTGCGAATGTCGAAGTCGATCTTCCCACCGGACCTGAGCTCCTGGCGGGATCCACGCGTCTAAAGGCCGGCACCGCGACCAAGGTGGCCCTAAACATAATTTCTTCCTGTACCATGATCCAGCTTGGCCGGGTCGAAGGCAACCTCATGGCTTGTCTGCAACCCACTAACACGAAACTGCGTGATCGCGCCACCCGCATCGTAGCCGCCCGCCTGGGGCTTAGCGAAGCGGAGGCAAGGAATCGACTACAGTGCACAAATTGGGACATTCGCGAAGCCCTTGCCGTGCCTCCCTTGCCATAGTCCCTTTCGCTAGAATGATAAGTGCCTCATCCCCAGAATAGAACAACTTAGACTATCCTCTGCCCTCCGGATTGGCATGTATCATGCTCTGGTTTTTACAAGTGAACAGCCCGGTCGAGGGAACAATCGGAGGTATGGGGGATGCTTCTGACAAGGGCATAAACGACCGGGTTGTTCGTTCTTTAAAAATGGTAGGGGGTCGGGCGGCTTGGGGATGCCGTCCCTACCATTAGGTTTTCTAGCGGTAAAAATCTTTGGCTTGAGACGAGGCGGTATCCGCCCAAGCCCAGTCGTTCTTAAAGAACTAGCCCTTCTTGCCGGACTGAAGAAGCTCGATCTCATAGCCTTCGGGAGCGTCGATGAAGGCAATCACCGATCCGTCGGAACTCTTGTGCGGACCATCGCTTAGCGGGTATCCAAGGGCGGACGAATGGCGGGCGAAAGCTTCGATATCGTCTACTTCAAAGGCCAGGTGCGTTAGATCGGGTCCTACCTGGACTGGTCCGCTCGCATCATATTTGCAGATTTCGATAAGCTCCTCGCTCTCTGGCGCCTTGAAGAAAACAAGCTGCGAGCCGCGCCCGCTGGTTATTCGCCTCACCTCTTCGAGCCCGAGGACATCTTTGTAAAAGTGCACGGTCTTTTCGAGATCGCTGACGCGATACCGCGTGTGATTCAATTTCTTAACCATACGCCGTGAGTCTAAACGCGAAAGCCGGCGCTGTCTAAATGCAAAAACTCGCCACGCGTTTGCATGACCATTGCTTGCGGTGCGGGCGGCTAGGAAGCCGGCTCAGAGAGAATTGGCCAAGCTTCGACTTGCAGGTCTTCCGCCGCCATCACGTGGTCCGCCGGCCGGTCTGGAGCGTAAAATCCGTCCGCCACCGCGGGGTTGAAGCTCCACTTTTCCACTAAGGCAGGACCAATGCTGTATGGACGGTGATGAACTTGCCCCGAATAGAGGCGACTCTTCCGATCGGAGGAGTAAAGAACATAACGCTCCACCAAAAAGAACTCCAGCGAGCCTGGTTGAGTTTCTAGCTTCGGACCTGACGTCGCATTGAAGCGAAACTGCGCCTCGGCCATCCGACGCCGTTTCGCCTCGTAAGTGCAAATTCCGCTTCGATCGACCTGCGCGTGCATACGCGCGTGGACGTAGTTCAAATAAAAGCAGCGCTTGGCCAATTCGACGGCGAGGGGCTGATTGCACAGGAGGGAATAAAACCAGATCCCCGGGCGGCCTGCCTCGTTATAAACGTATGTGCGCACGTTCAGCTCGAGAAAATCCGACACCCACGGCAAGCATGGCAAGCCTCGGGGATGAACTCTCCTCATGAATAAAGGGACAATTCCCAACCAGCCTTTGCGATCAAATGTATCAACAAACAAGCCTCGTGGAAGCGTGTCCTGGATCTCGGCGGGATCCCAAGCCCAATGCAAAAACAGCAGCTGTTCCCAGCGCATCCTGAGGACCGAACATGATCTCGGCGGCTCGCGCGCGAGCAAGCGGTCCTCGATCTGCGGCTCTTTCATTATTGTTCGGCGAGGAATTCGGCCGCGGCGCGGGCCACGACCATCATTCCCATTTGCGCATCGGCTGGCAGCACGCTTTTATCTGGCAGATGACTTCACACGAGCTTTTTCAGAGCGCAACACGCGTCATTCCAGGCGGTGTGAACTCCCCGGTGCGAGCATTTCGCGCTGTGGGCGGTGAGCCGTTCTTTGTCTCACGAGCGGAGGGAGCACGGGTTTTTACCGTTGAGGGCAGAGAACTCATCGATTATGTCGGCACGTGGGGTCCGGCCATTCTCGGCCACGCTCCGGACGCAGTGATTGCCGCCGTTTGCGGCGCCGCTGCGAAGGGTCTGAGCTTTGGCATTCCAAATCCTCTCGAGGTGACAATGGCGCAAATGATCTGCAGCCTGGTCCCCTCGATCGAACGGGTGCGAATGGTCAATAGCGGCACTGAGGCGACGATGAGCTGCATTCGCCTCGCCCGAGGCTTCACGAAACGCGACAAGATCATCAAATTTGCAGGGTGCTATCACGGGCATGTGGATTCTCTACTGGTGAAAGCCGGCAGCGGTGCTCTTACCCATGGTCAGCCGGACAGCGCGGGCGTTCCCGGGGCACTCGCAGATCTCACGATCGTCCTTCCGTTCAACGATCTTCGCGCTGTTCAAGAGGCTCTGACGGCCAACAGGGGCGAAGTGGCTGCAATCATTTTGGAACCAGTTCCAGCCAACGCCGGCTTGTACCTTCCGGAGCCCGGTTTTCTTGAAGGCTTGCGCGCCCAATGCGACGCGGAAGGTGCGCTGCTTGTTTTTGACGAGGTCATGACGGGGTTTCGCCTCGCCCCAGGCGGCGCTCAAGAACTCTACAACGTCCTGCCGGACCTCACCGCGCTGGGCAAAGTGATCGGAGGCGGCCTACCTGTGGGCGCTTTCGGCGGGCGCGCGGAAATCATGGATCAACTCTCGCCGGACGGACCAGTCTACCAAGCAGGGACATTGTCAGGAAATCCGCTCGCTATGGCGGCTGGTCTGGCCCAGATCAATGAACTGATTCAAAGAGGTGGTTGGTCTCACCTAGAGGAACTGGGCGCAAAGTTCGAAGAAGGAATTCGCTCTGCGATCGCGGGACGGCCAATCACCTTTCACCGCATCGGTTCCATGTTTTGCCTCTATTTTTGTGAAGGACCTGTTCGTAACCTGTCAGAAGCGACTCGCAGCGATCGATCGCATTTCGCGCGTTACTTCCATGCTTGCCTCGACGGAGGCGTCTATTTTGCGCCCTCTCAGTTCGAAGCCGGATTTCTCTCGCTGGCACACACCGAAGCGGACATCGAGCAAAGTGTCCGCGTCGCGGCCGCAGCCATCCAAGCGGCTTATTGCCAGTGATCGGACGCCGGACGGCACGTATGCTGAGCACGACAACGCCGCTGTGCGTTGCACTCGCATTTTGCCCGCTGGACAAGTGGTATCAACTTCCCTAGCGGTATCGCCGTGAACCACAGGGTGCGCACTCGCGCCAAATTCTTCTTTGAGCGCGATCAAAAATTCTTTGTTAAAGGAGTTACTTACGGCCCCTTTGCGCCGGACTCCCAAGGCGCACATTTCGGCACCCCCGAGAAGGCTCGGGGCGACTTCGGGCTCATGTCTCAAGCCGGAATCAACCTGATTCGCCTCTACTATGTGCCTCCAAAGTGGTTTCTGGACCTCTGCGAGGAATTTCAATTACGCGCCCTCGTATCGATTCCCTGGAGCGAACATCTGGAATTCCTCAATGACCGCAAGGTCCGCCGCAGTGCTGAGAAAGCGGTGGCGGAAGGGGTCCGCCAAAATGCGGGCCATCCCGCTCTGTTTGGCTACCTCGTGGGAAATGAAATTCCCAGCACGATGGTTCGATGGCTAGGTCCGCGACAGGTTACTGAGTTTGTCGAAAACCTGATCAACATCGGCCGCGAGGAAGATGAGAGTGCACTCTTTTCTTACGCAAGTTATCCTCCGACCGAGTACCTGCTTCCGCAAAACTCCGACTTCGCGACTTTCAACGTTTACCTGCACCGGCAGTCCGATTTCGAGAGCTACCTGGCACGTTTGCAAAATTTGGCCGAGGAAAAGCCCCTTCTCCTTGGCGAATTCGGTATGGACACGATCCGCCACCCGGAGATCGAGCAGGCCGAGATGCTTCGCTGGCACATTGAAAGCGTTGTTCGCGGCGGCCTGGCAGGAACGATCGTTTATGCGTGGACGGACGAGTGGTTTCGCGGAGGCCAGGAGATCACCGACTGGGCGTTTGGCCTGGTTCGCCGTGATCGCGCCCCCAAGCCCTCCTATTCCACGGTAAAGGAGCTCTTCGCCAACGACGGTTCGATGAGCCGCAAAGTCAACCTGCCGCGCTACCCAAGGGTTTCGGTTGTTGTCTGTTCATACAATGGCGCAAAGACCCTCGACCGGTGTCTCGAATCGCTCAAACGCCTCGAATATCCCGACTATGAAGTAATCCTCGTGGATGATGGATCAAAAGACCACACGCAGCAGATCGCCGCGAAGCACCCATGGGCGGTCAACATTCAGCAGGAGAATTCAGGACTAAGCGCCGCCCGCAACGTCGGCGCCCGAGCCGCGACGGGAGAAGTCATTGCCTACACCGACAGCGATTGTATGGCTGATCCGGAGTGGCTTTATTTCATGGTCGGGACGCTGTTGAGCGGAGAGTTCGCAGGAGTTGGCGGCCCAAATATCTCGCCACCCGCCGAAAATTGGATACAGGCCTGTGTCGCCGCCGCACCCGGCGGCCCCAATCATGTCCTTTTGTCCGACGTCATTGCGGAACACATCCCCGGCTGCAACATGGCCTTCTACAAATGGGCTTTCGAAAAAGTCGGGGGATTCGATCCGGAGTACCGCAAGGCTGGCGATGATGTGGATTTTTGCTGGCGACTGCAGCAAGAAGGACAAATCATTGGCTTCAGCCCGGCGGCGATTGTTTGGCACTATAGGCGGTTCACTCTCGGTGCGTTTCGAAAGCAACAAGAGGGGTACGGAGAAGCAGAATCGCTCCTTCGTTTTAGGCATCTCGTTTTCTTTGGTCCCACCGGCACAGCAAAGTGGAAGGGTCAAATCTATGGTGCACCCCGCTTCACCTGGCTGGTAAACCGGCCCATCATTTATCACGGCATCTTCGGAGAAGGACTTTTCCAGTCGATCTATCCCACTCCGCAATCTGACCTGGCCGCTTACTTGAGCAGCATCGAATGGGTGGCCCTGACCGTCTTTATTTTCTGCCTCTCGATTCCTCTGCCGGTCCTGCGAATCGTGCCGTATCTCATGTTCGGCGGCACCTTCCTGGTCGCACTTTCCTACATGATTCACGCGAAGCTCGAGCCGAAGCACGACACGATCCGCGCGCGCCTGCTCGTCACGTTCCTTGCCCTCGCCCAGCCGCTCGTGCGCGGTTGGTCACGGTATTTCACTTGGCTGAAGTTCAAGCGCACACCCCCGGCGGTCATCGCCTCACCGGAGAGAAACTACACACCGACGCGCGGCAGCATCTCCAAGCTGAATTTTTGGACCGAGAATGGTGAAGGCCGCGAGCGCCTACTGCCGGAAATCGTTAAGGCTCTCCAGTCGGAAGGTTGGAACTACTCGATCGATACCGGTTGGAAGGACTGGGACATCCAGGTGTATGGAAGCTTTTGGTGGGGGATAAGACTGCGCAGTGTGACCGAGTATCATGGCGGCCCCAAGTGCATGACGCGAATCAAGCTCGACACACATATGGTGGCCACCACTTTTCTTATCAACTTCGTGCTGCTGGTCATTCTCGGTTATCGGCAGCTCTTCGTCCCGGGAACTCATTGGTGGCTCTGGATTCCTTATCTCATCGCGGTCTGCTTTCTCGTGGCGCGAGGATACCGTTTGAAGAAGCGAGTTGCAGAGCTTGTCGACGCCGCCGCACAACGTTGCGGGTTTGTGCGCGTGGGGCGAAAGCCGGCCGAGAAGGACGCTTGAGCGAGCTGGTTGCAGATTACGATTTCGCGCTCCCGCCGGGCCTGGTTGCTTCTCGGCCACTGGCCGCACGCGATGCATCAAGGATGCTGGTATTGGATCGCCGTTCGGGCCACGTCGACCATCGCAGTTTTCGCGACCTTCCGGAATACTTAGGGCCCGGGGACTTGGCCGTGCTTAACAACTCGAAAGTCATCAAGGCGAGACTTCGCTCCGAGGACGCTCGCATCGAGCTCTTGCTGGTTGAGCCATTGTCTCCTGGAGAATGGATCTGCCTTGCAAAACCGGGACGCAAGATGCGGCCTGGATACGCGTTTCCCATCGCAGGGGTTACGGCGCGTGTCGTGAAGACGCTCGAGAATGGATCGCGGGTCGTGAAATTCGATGAGCAACCCGACCTCGAACGCTTCGGCAGCGTTCCAGTTCCCCCTTATTTGCACCGGGAGGCCGACGAGGAAGACGCGATTCGCTATCAGACAGTGTTTGCCCAAGCTGCGGGCTCAGTGGCAGCCCCGACGGCCGGCCTTCATTTCACCACGGAAATTCTTTCCCGAATACCGCATGCCTTCCTCACTCTCCACGTCGGCATCGCCACCTTTCTACCGGTGAAAGTTGAACAGGTGATAGATCACCGAATGCACGCGGAACGCTATACCATTGGGGAAGAGACGGCCCGTGCGATGAATGCTGCCCGGCGAATCTTCGCGGTCGGCACCACGTCCGCACGCGTTCTTGAGAGTCAGCCGAAGGGACCGATTGTTTCTCACTCGGGTTCGACAAGCATTTTTATTCATCCTCCATTCTCCTTCCGGCGAGTGGGAGCTCTGTTCACGAACTTTCACCTTCCGAAGTCGACACTTCTCATGCTGGTTTGCGCTTTCGCCGGGCGCGAGGCCGTGCTTGCCGCCTACGCGGAAGCTATTAGGGAACGCTATCGGTTCTTCAGCTATGGCGACTGCATGTTGGTGGTTTGACTGCGACGAGCTAGAAAGAATTCCTTCAGAATCCCGGCGCACTCGTCCGCCTTCACGTCTCCCCTCACCTCGCAGCGATGATTTAGCTCGGGCATTTGCAGAAGGTTCAGGAGGCTGCCAGCGGCGCCTGCCTTGGAATCGCGACAGCCAAAGATGACCCTGCGAAGACGTGCGTGAACAATCGCCCCGGCACACATTGGACAAGGCTCTTTGGTCACAAAGAGGTCGCAGTCCATAAGCCGCCAGTCCCCCACGGCGCTCTCGGCTTGAGTAATCGCCAGCATCTCCGCATGGGCGGTGGCGTCTTTGAGCGTCTCAACCTGGTTCCATGCCCGGCCAATGATGTCACCGTTTCTCACGATGACCGCGCCGACTGGAACCTCGTCCAACGCGTAGGCCCTGCGCGCAAGACGCAGCGCCTCGCTCATAAAAAACTCATCGCTGGTGAAATCCATAGTCGCAGGCTATGAAATACCACATGGAATCCCTTAAGACCATCGTCGCCCCGTCGATACTTGCAGCGGACTTTGGAATACTCGGCCAGGAAATCGTGCGTGTGACCGAGGGCGGAGCGGATTGGATACATTGCGACGTCATGGATGGACACTTCGTCGACAACATTTCTTTTGGTCCCGATGTGGTGGAGGCCGCTTCAAGGCACACCGAGCTTCCCCTCGACGTTCACTTGATGATCGAGAAGCCCGACAGGTTCTTTCCGCGATTCACGGCGGTCGCCAGTTCGATATCCGTCCATGTGGAGGCAGACCACGACGTCGCCGAAACGCTCAGTCGAATTCGCTCGGCCGGCTGCAAAGCGGGATTGGCTATCAGTCCGCCGACTCCTTTTCACAAGGCGCAACCTTTTCTGGACTTCATTGATGTGCTGCTCATCTTGACGGTGAATCCAGGCTTTGGCGGGCAGGCATTCATCACTGAGGCTCTTGGCAAGGTCCGCGCGGGTGCCGATTGGAGGGAGGCGCATAAACTCGACTATCACATCGAAGTAGATGGAGGGATCAACGTCGCCACCGCGCGAGCCTCGCGTGAAGCCGGAGCGAACGTGATGGTTGCCGGAACCTCCATCTTCAGAGCAACCGATGTTGCCGCGGAGATTGCCGCCTTACGGTGAGATTCCCCGTCGAGGCAAAATCAGTTTGAACACAGTTCCGTCTGGTGATGGTTCGTGACCGGTTTCGCCAGTTCGGGATATTCAAAGACTTTGCCTTCGAAGTTGCGAATCACGACCTTCTCAGCGTCATGATAAAGCACATAGCCCGGATTTATGGGGACCTTTCCGCCACCCCCCGGAGCATCGATGACGTACTGAGGAATGGCATAGCCGGAGGTGTGGCCGCGCAGTCCGTCGATGATCTCGATACCTTTGGCCACGCTCGTCCGGAGATGGGATGAGCCCTTAATCAGATCGCACTGATAGAGGTAATAGGGACGCACGCGGCAAAGCAACAGCTTGTGGACGAGCTCGCGCATGGTTGCGACGTCGTCATTAACTCCCGCGAGCAGCACACTCTGATTGCCCAGCGGAATCCCGTGGTCGGCCAGATGGCCAAGCGCTTCCCGGACTTCGATCGTCAATTCACGCGGATGATTGACGTGCACACTCATCCAGAGCGGATGGTATTTTTGCAGCATCTGGCAGAACTCGCGCGTAATCCGCTGAGGCAAGAAAATCGGAACCCGCGTCCCGATACGGACGAACTCAATATGCGCTATCGCGCGCACGCGACGCAGCAGATCCTCAAGCTTGTCGTCCGAGAAAAGCAACGCATCGCCGCCGGAGAAAAGCACGTCGCGCACCTCGGTATGCTTTTCGAGATAAGCAAAGGCCTCGTCAAAATTCGTCTGCAACTCTTGTTCGCCGGCGCCACTCACCACGCGGCTTCGAGTGCAATAACGGCAATAGGAAGCGCAACGATCCGTGACCAGGAACAGGACCCTGTCGGGATAGCGGTGGACCAATCCTGGCACCGGCATGTGGCTATCCTCACCGCACGGATCGGCCATCTCCCACGGCGCAGTATACCCCTCCTCCATCCGTGGAACTACTTGCCGTCGGATCGGACACTCAGGGTTGTGCACGTTGATCAGATTGAAGAAGTGCGGTGTAATCGAGAGAGAAAGCTTGCTCCCAGCCAGCAGGGCTCCGGCGCGTTCGGATGCCGTCACGGGCAGCAACTCCTCAAGTCTCGCCAGCGACGAGACTCGATTTTTCAACTGCCATTTCCAGTCATTCCATTTCTCGACCGGCACGTCCGGCCAATGTCCGGGCGCGTGAGAGACAAAGCGACTTCGCTCGGCTACCAGTTCTTGAGACATTTTATTGGCTTGGACGCTAAATGGGAATCCGCGCCTGTCAATTGATGGCACGACCGAGACGTTTTAAACGCCGAAGCTCTCACGCAAATAGATATCGAAATGGACTTTGCAGGCGGCTGTGCGGATGCTATGCCCAACACCAAACTCCCCTGATCCCATGAGTGACCTCACCGCAAAAATCCAGGCAGCCGCCGCAGGCGGACAACTTCTTGAAGCCTCCGCGAAAAACCTGCTCGCCTTACTTGCCAAGACTTCATCGCCAATCACCGAGGCTTCCATTGCCGAACTCGTCGCTGCCGGAAATTGGAAGGAATTGGACAACCGCTTCTTCCGCACGCTGGCGTTTGGCACCGGTGGTCTTCGGGGCAAGACGATCAGTCCCGCCGTGACCAAAGCGGAGAGAGGAACACCGCAAGCCCTTGGGCGGCCCGAATTTCCGTGTGTTGGCACGAATGCGATGAATTACTACAATATCAGCCGCGCCACCCAGGGCTTGGTCGCCTATGCAAAGGAGTACTTCGCCAAAGAGGGACGTAGCGGCAAGGCCTCCATCTGCATCTGCCACGATACCCGTTTCTTCTCGCGCGAATTTGCCGAATTGGCCGCCAAGGTGATCACGGAGAACGGCTGTAACGCCTATCTCTTCGAGGGACCGCGCTCGACGCCAGAGCTCTCCTTCTCAGTCCGTCACACCAAGTCACAAGCGGGTATCAATATCACCGCAAGCCATAACCCGCCGGAGTACAACGGCTATAAAGTTTACTTTGAAGATGGCGGGCAGGTCGTTGAGCCGCACGCCTCAGGAATCATCGATAAAGTCAACGCGGTCGAGAGTGACGTTTACACACCGGTCCCGGCTACCGAGCAAGGGAAAGTGATTCCCATGGGGACTGAGATCGATGAAGCCTACATGAAGCGTCTGGCAACCCTTCCGCTCGATCCCGAACTGATCCGAGGCCAAAATTCCTTCAAGGTGGTCTTCAGTGCGCTCCATGGCGTCGGTGGTGTCATCATCAAGCCGATGCTTGATCGCCTCGGCTTCCACTGCCAGACCGTCGCCGAACAGGATGTGCCTGATGGCCGCTTTCCGACGGTCAAATCACCTAATCCAGAAAATGCCGAGGCGCTGACAATGGCTATGAAGCTCGCCGACGAGACTGGCGCCGACTTGGTGATTGCCACAGATCCGGACTGCGATCGGATGGGAATCGCCGTGAGAGATGGCGCTGGAAAATTGACCTTGCTGACAGGAAATCAGATCGGCTCGCTGATGGCCTGGTACCGCTCCATGAAGCATTTCGAGAAGGGCATACTGAACGACGCCAATAAGTCGCATGGGGTTATCATAAAAACGTTTGTGACCACGGACTTGCAAAAAGCCATTGCCGAAAAATCTGGTATCCGCTGCGTGGAGACGCTTACCGGATTCAAATACATCGGCGAGAAGTTGCGCAAGTACGAGGAGAAAATTCCCGCCGAGCTCCGGAATGACTACGCCGAATTGCCGGAAGAAATCACTCGCAACCTTCGGCTCCAGTATTCCTCCCTCTACGTGTTCGGAGGTGAGGAAAGCTACGGCTACAGCGGATCGGACTTTGTCCACGACAAGGACGGCAACAGCGCAGCAGTGATGATCGCCGAGGTCGCTGCCTATGCCAAGGCCCAGGGAACCACCCTCGTTGGTCTCCTGGATCGCATCTTCTCCGAGTTCGGCTTCTATCTTGAGCGTGGAGAATCTCTGACGATGGAAGGCGCGGAGGGCGCCGCCCAGATCAAGAAATTGGTCGACTCGTATGCATCGAAGCCACCGACGGCGATCGACGGCGCCGCGGTCAGTTCGACGACCAACTTCGCCACGGAAACAATTCACGATGGCGAGGGAGACCGTATTCCTCCAGAGGCGATGCTCATGATCACGCTAGCGGACAACAGGCGCATTGCGGTGCGGCCGTCCGGAACGGAACCAAAGATCAAGTATTATATGTTCGCCGCCGAGCCGGTTTCTGACGGCAAGACCATCTCTCCCGATGATCTCGAGTCTACCAAGACGCGCGTTGCCGCCTCGCTTGACCGGCTCTGGAAGGAAGTGAAGGCGGACGCCGCCGCCAGGGCTTCCGCCTGATTTCGCCTTGACATTGCGACGAGAGGCGCTACTGGTGCTCACCCGCGCTTAATAAACCGCGCCGTTGGTCCTGGAGCGGGCGTCTTCGACGCTGCGCTATGAGCGCCCAGGGAAACCCGGCGAATAGATTCTAAAAAACATGCCTGTTCGTCTCGGAAGATTCGAGATGCCGAAGACCCTCGTAAAAGATGAGGTCTCGGCGACCGATACTTACGCCAAATTCATCGCAGAGCCCTTTGAGGCTGGCTACGGCCACACGCTGGGAAACTCCCTTCGCCGCGTGCTGCTTTCGTCGCTCGAAGGGGCGGCAATTACCTCTGTGCGCATCGAAGGTGCGCCCCATGAATTCACAAGCCTGCCCGGGATCGTCGAAGATGTCGTCGACATTATTCTCAATCTCAAGAAGGTAAAATTTAAGGCGCCCGACCATGACGCTCGCACCGCGAGCATTTCGTTATCAAAGGAAGGTGCCGTTACTGCCGCGGAGATCCAATGCGTACAAGGCGTCGAGGTGGTCAACCCCGATCAGCACATCTGCACGATTGATAGAAAGCAAAGGTTCGACGTTGAGCTGGAGATCAAGGTCGGACGCGGCTTTGCCTCTGGCGACGAAAACAAGCACCCCGACCAGCCAATCGGAGTGATCGCCATTGACTCGATTTTTTCGCCGGTCACCCGCGTCAAATACGCCGTCGAGAATACACGCGTGGGACAGCGCACCGACTACGACAAGTTGATTCTCGATGTCTGGACGGATGGTCGCATCACGCCGGACGAAGCGCTTCTTCAGGCCTCCGCCATCCTTCGGCATCATTTGGATGTTTTCGTCGGTTACGACGACGCCAAGGTGGAATTTGACGAGACGCCAGAGGAGGTCAGCCAGGAAAACACCAGGCTCAAGAAGCTTTTGAATATGAGTGTGAACGAGATCGAACTCTCGGTGCGCGCTGCGAACTGCCTCAACAATGCCAACATTACCACGGTTGGCCAGCTTGCGATGAAGACAGAGGCGGAAATGCTCAAGTACCGCAACTTTGGAAAGAAGTCGCTCAATGAAATAAAGGACAAGTTGCAGCAACTCGGCTTGGGCCTGGGGATGAAGTTCGAAACTGGCCTCGTCGACCCGGCGGGCGAAATCAAATAAGCGACCATGCGCCATCGTAGGAAAACAGTTAAACTGAGCCGGACCGCCGAGCATCGGAATGCCCTGCTCGCCAATCAGGCCTGCAGCCTGATCGAGCATGGGCGAATCACCACCACCCTGGCGAAGGCGAAGGCGGTTCGCCCGCTGGCTGAGAAAATGGTGACCCTGGCCAAACGTGGCGGCCTGCATGCCCGCAGACGTGCCCTCGCGCTGCTCCACAATAACAGCACCCGCACCGTTAAGGCAGTGGGCAAGTTGTTCGCTGAAATCGCTCCTCGCAGCGCCGCGCGCAATGGCGGCTACACCCGCGTCGTCAAACTTGGGCCGCGGCCCAGCGACTCCGCCCCGATGGCCTTTATCGAATGGGTGGACCTGATCGCGGCCGACCAACCCAGCTCAGAGGAGGAAGCCAAGGGCTCCAAGAAAGTAGCAAAGCCAGCTGCGGCCGAAGAGCAGAATTCTCCGAAGAAATAGAGTTCCGGCCCGGCATCTTTCGGAAATCATTTCCGAAAAGCCTGGCCGCTTGTCGCTGTCGCGGCGGTGTCCCCACCGCCGGGCACCTCGATCGTGGGGACACGGTCGCTAAATCCTCGCGTAACGTTCTCCAGACTGTGCCCCTTTTCGTCGGCAGGCTCGCACACGAAAGGACCGCGACCGCTCCGCTGGAATCCGGCAAATTCCCCAAGGAATTTGCACTATCGACGTTGCCGCGGGCATTCGATACACGTGTGGATATGCACGCGTCTCTTCCATGCGGCAAGGGAGCCTTCCTGCCAAAATCCCGCTCCTTCCAAGTACTGTGAAAAGATTCGGAAAAGTCTTGGTTTTGGTAGGCAGAGCTTTTGGGCGAAAGTAATTTTGGCGAGTTGTTTCGAGCGTCATCACAAATGGACATTTCCGAATTCCTCCACCACTCGATGGAGTGGATCGCACATAGCGGGTGGGTTGGAGCTGGTTGGTTCGTCGTCCTCTACACGCTCACTTGCGTGTTTTTCTTGCCAGGTTCGATCCTGACGATTGGCGCTGGCGCCGTTTATGGTTTTTGGTTCAGCACTGCCCTGGTGACCGTTAGCTCCACGGTCGGGGCGGCGGTAAACTTTCTGACGAGCCGTTATTTGGCCAGAGATTGGATGCGAAGAAGGATCGGTCAGAATGCAAAATTTCGAGCCCTGGAGAAAGCCGTCTGTTCCGAAGGCTGGCGAATGATTCTGATCAGTCGCATGTCTCCAATAATTCCGCACAGCCTGGTAAGCTATGCGGCAGGTCTCATTCAGATTTCATTTTGGAGATTCACGCTTGCTTCGTTTGTGGGATTTCTTCCCCAGAGCGCGGCCTACACCTACGTCGGAGCCATGGTTGGCAAGGCATTGCGCACCAGCGTTGGGGTCACCCCGCATGATCCTGTCACGTGGGCGTTCTACGGGCTCGGACTGGCGGCCACCTTGGTGGTCACGGCCATTACCACGCGAATTGCACGTCGTAGCTGGAGGGCATACTACGCCGAACGAAAGCCGGCCGCAGAACTCCGCCGCGCCACTAACGAGCAGGGAAGGTCCGTGAGTCCAGCCGAATTTTCGAGCTTCCCTCTCAAGGGTGGGGCCGAGATTGAAAAGATGAGATAGCCGGAGCGTTCATCCAAATGGAGATGCAGCCAATGACGCCCAACGACGTCTCCCTCATCGATGCCATGCTTTCCCGTAGGTCGCGGCGGTTCGCGCAGGGCATGAATCTGCCGACCGGTCCATTGGCATATCGAAGTCAACGCGCTCCGAATCCGCTGAGCGAAGAGCAGGAAGCTGCCCTGGCGTTTGCCGCTTGCGGCGTGACTGGCTATGCCCTCGCCGAACTGCCGTATGGGCGCTCTGCGACGCCGGAGTCCAGCGGCGGGAATATCATGACACATTTCATTGGCCGGACGATCGCGAGCGGTGACGCGATGCATGACTGCGCTGTCTTCGTCCTCAACGATGCGGGCACCTGGATGCTCAAGCGACCACAGGATTACGCGCGCCCGGAGATTCCCGAACTCATTCAAGCCGCCAGAAAGAAGGAGCTCGTTCCCCTCTACCAGAAAGCGCGTATCGAGATCGCCGAGCATCGCTTAAATGTTCCCTGCCAAGTGCCCTTTGTGGCGCCGTTCAACAAGTGGATGGCCAATGTTCCTGGCACCACCTACTTCCTCCCTGTTGCCGAGCTGACTGCGCTTTACATCAACGTCATGCTCTCAGTCTTCGACGAGGATTTCGCGATGTTTGTGCTGGATGACCGGAACGGACACCAGCCCGCGGGTGTGGCACAGTTTGCGCGCAGCGTCGGCGGATCACTCCACGATGATCCGGCGGCGGGACGATTGCTTACCATAAGCTTTATCGAGACTTGGATCTGTGAATTCGTTGCCATTGAGCAGGGCGCGATACATCAGAATCTCGGTTTGATGTGCGCCGCGTTGGGTCTTGGGGGCTTCCCGCACTTTGCTGCGCATCCCTTCATTTGGCCAATTGCGCTCGGATTTCGTACCGAGAACGTTCCCTTTCAAAAACTCCTGGGCGTAGGTCCGGGCGGGCCTTCCGACGTCCAAGTGCCCACCCCAATTGGTCTCGAGCACAATGGCGACGTGCTGCTCAAGCCATTTTGTCCCCCTTACTATCGGGATATGGAAGAGGCGGTGCGCGCGTTTCTTGATTACAAGTATGCGGAGGGGCGTGGGACGTTTCGTGACGGCGGCGCGGTGACCGGTTGGCGCGACGGCGCGACGGTTCAGGCTGGGATTCCCGCCTACTCTCCAAGGGCTATCGAGGCAACGATCGCCTACTGCCGCTATGTTTATGAACGCTATGGGCGGTTTCCTATCTGCGGAGGTCCTTTCAGGACCGTGCTGGCCTTCCAGGCCCATCGGCTCGATCCGGAGTTTTACGCGCGTTTTTATCGCGAAGAGGCTGCGGGGCACACCGACCAAGCCGCCTAATTACTGCCTCATTAGCTTCCGCTGGGAGTGTGCAAGCGAACGACTATGTATTTCTGACCCACTGGCAGGCCAGGGGAAAGGCTGAAGACGCTTATGAGATTCTGACTGATGTCGCGGGCTATCCACGCTGGTGGCGTGACGTCTATCTCGCGGTGACCCCTTTGGCGCCCGCGGGCAAGGACGGCCTCGGCCAGAGCTACCGACTGTTGACCCGCGCCAAACTGCCCTACCGCCTCCGGTGGGATGCGCGGATTGTTCAAACACGACGTCCACACAGCTTTACCATTGAAGCAACAGGTGATTTTGTGGGACGCGGTATCTGGATCTTCACTGAACGAGCCAACGACCTGAGAGTCTCCTTTGACTGGCGGCTGCGTGCGGAAAAGCCTTTGCTGAAATCCCTCTCCTTCCTCCTGAAACCTCTCTTCCGTTGGAACCACCGCTGGGCCATGGCGCGGGGCGAGGAAGGGCTTCGCCACGAATTGTCGTTGAGAGCAGGAGAGCCCCCTTCGAGTTGAATACGCTCAGAAGACGCGGTCGCACACTGGTCCCGAGCCGTTAGCGAGGATCGCAGCCTTCCCGAACGAAGAAACCCAATTTCCTTTCGCGATCCCTAAAGCGCAGAGTCCCGACCGATCGGTTGGAACGCGCTTCGGATACTTCGGGCGGCACATCGATCCGCCTGAGACGAAATGCACTTTACCCGTCACTGCAAGTGCCGGCCCAGAAACGTCAAAGTGGCTTTCCATGCGAGGGCGGCTTGGCGACGGTTACGGAAATTAAAAACATGGCCGCCATCTTGGACCACGAGCAGGGTGACGGGCCGTTTGAGGTCGGCGAGTCGTTGCGCCAAACGGCGCGACTCTTCGACACTCGCCGAGTAGTCGCGATCGCCGTGCACCAGGAGCACAGGACTTTGGATGAACTCCGCTTGCCAGAACGGCGAAGCCCTCCGCAGCTGGACTTGCAACTCCTCGTCGCCCCGCGCGCCAGTAGCCCTACGGAAACCGGTCCTAATCAACCGAAAGACAAACCGCCGCCCGAAACCCTCTCCCTCGGCTTTCAGCCAGTGCTCGAAATCGGTCACCGGGTAATACGCGACGACCACCTTGGCGCGGCCGTCGTACGCAGCGATGAGAAGACTGAATACACCTCCCTGTGAAAAGCCGAGAAGTCCGATACGCCGAAAATCCACGTCAGGATGGGCGCGCACCAGATTCATCACCCGCCTGGGATCTCTCCGATCCTGCCAGGGAAAGAGGCTCTGTCGCCAGTGACTCCCCTTTCGGCGCTGATAGTCGGCGGCGACAGCCAGATAGCCTGCTCCAGCCAGGTCGTTCAGAACGCCTCGCATGTGCGCTGCGTGATGTCCCGCCTCGGGATGAACGATGACCGTAGGAAACGGACCGCGACCCGCGGGCCGAACCCACTCGAGACGAATCCGTAAATCTCCATTTATGGCGACCTCGCTCCAGCGATCCGCGCCCTCGGGCGGCCGCCGCGGATGGACGAGATAGTGGTCAACGCACCCTGCAAGGAGGAATCCCGTAACGAGCAGAGCGCCGATCCAAAAATTCAACACACGCTCACGGAATCGAGGCACGATCCTTTCATGCACAAATCGGAGCTGTTTCCTCTCGCAACCCGTCAAGGGAAGCCACCATCGATCCCCGGACAAGCATCGCAGGACTATGTCGAGCGATCCCCACGGCCGACATGATCTGTGGGATTGCAACGGTGTCTCCGCAGACGCCGCCACATAGCCGCAACAAATGAGCTATTTTGCCTCTTGTGTGACAACTTCACCGGCCGTTACCAAAGGCGGGTTCGGAAGCACAGAGGCCATGTTCTCACGCGCGTAGTCTGCAGCTCGTTTGTTTGATTCTTCGGCGCTGGCGCGGTCCTGAAATACGCTTACGGAGGTCATCACACCGTCCCCCGCGTCGATCCAGTAATAAGCGGCGAACCCCGGAATCTGGCTGATGATCTGGATAAAGCCTTTATCCACTAGCCTCGTCGCCTCACCGGGATCGGTCACCCCCTCGTATCGTCGTACGGTTGCATACATACTTTTCTCCTTCGTTGTTTGTAATGATCGTCCAACGAGTTGTTTGCGTCAAATTCAGACCGAGTTCGCTAATGGTCTCGGTATCCCGAGGCGCCCGCGCATACTAGCAGCTGTCGCCACGCCTTCAGCTTTGTCATTAGCACGCACAATTAGATGCTCGCCTGATCCGGATCCCTCAAAGCATACAGTTCGAAGCTATCGACAAGGGCGCGCCAGCTCGCTTCGATGATATTGTCCGAAACTCCCACCGTCCCCCAGGTATCTCGACCATTGGTCGAGACAATCAACACCCGCGTGCGGGCGGCCGTTCCGCGCGCTCCGTCGACGATTCGCACTTTGTAATCCACGAGCCGGACCTCATCGGTCCAGCCATAGAAGGGTTTAAGTGCCTTCCTCAACGCTGCGTCCAGGGCATTTACGGGTCCATCTCCTTCCGCGACGGTGTATTCGGGAACGCCGCCCACGAGCAATTTGACGGTGGCCTCGCATGGGTCCGAGCCGCCTCGACCTGTGTAGCGGTAGTGACAATGGTACTCCTTGAGATCGAAGAGCGGTTGGTATTTTCCCAGTGCCTTGCGCA
This sequence comes from uncultured Verrucomicrobiae bacterium, assembly GCA_963824895.1. Classification (GTDB taxonomy): domain Bacteria; phylum Verrucomicrobiota; class Verrucomicrobiia; order Chthoniobacterales; family Terrimicrobiaceae; genus DASTFP01. Next base: position 46,356 of record CAWGQS010000013.1, read on the forward strand.
CGAGCAGTTCAAAGGACCCTTCCGCCGCCTCGTACTCGTAACCTTGTGCCTCGGCATCCTTGATTTGCCGCAGGATTCGCGCAACTTCGGGCGAACCTTTGTCGAGCTCGAGACCGAGATCTCGCGCCTTCATCAGAATGTTCGTCTGGCCGGACATATCTGAGACGACGATCGTTTGTCTATTGCCAACGATAGTAGGGTCCACATGTTCGTAAGTGCGGGCAAGTTTCTGAACCGCGTGGACATGCAGGCCTCCCTTGTGCGTAAACGCTGCCACGCCCACATAAGGCGCACGGATGTCGTGGGGCACATTGGCCAGTTCGTCGACGAAAACAGAAACTTCGCGTAACATGCTCATGTCTGGGATGACGTTTATCCCGAGCTTCAGCTGGAGGGTGGGAATCAGTGTCGTGAGGTTGCAGTTGCCCACACGTTCTCCATATCCGTTCATGGTGCCCTGAACCTGCACCGCGCCGGCTTTTATCGCGACGATTGCGTTGGCCACACCCAAGCCGCCATCATTGTGCGTATGGATGCCCACCGGTGCGTGCAGATGCGAAACTGCCTTTGCTGTCGTTTCTCCCAAAAACTCCGGCAGAGAGCCTCCATTCGTATCGCAAAGCACGATCAGGTCGGCGCCTGCCTCATGGGCCGCTTTTATGGTTGCCAGCGAATATTCGGGATTCTCTTGAAAGCTGTCGAAGAAATGTTCTGCGTCGTAAAAGACTTCTCTTCCGTGCTCTTTCAGAAACCGGACGGTATCGCCAATCATCGAGAGATTCTCCTCGAGGCTAACGCCAAATACCTCGGCGACATGCAGGGGCCAGGTCTTTCCAACGATCGTCACAACAGGCGTCCTGGCAGCAAGAAGCATTTGCACCTGGGAATCCTCCTCCACCTTCATGCGACCGCGACGCGTCATTCCGAAGGCCGCGATTTTGGCATGCGCCCATTCACGCTCTGCCGCCTGTTCGAAAAACGCGGCATCCTTGGGATTCGATCCGGGCCAGCCTCCTTCAATATAGTCGATCCCGAAGGCATCCAGCTTCTCGGCAACGCGAATCTTGTCGAGCACCGAGAACGAAATTCCGGTGCCCTGCGTTCCGTCACGCAGAGTCGTGTCGTACAGAGAAACTGGCTTTGTGCTCATGAGAAAAGACCGCCAAGATAGCCGCGCTCGGCGGCCCAATCAAGGCCGCTCAAGAAGCGTGCCTGCAGCTCGCGAGCAAGCCGGCTCCAGGCGCAGCCCGCGGACCCACCCCAAGATCTTTCGAGCGAAGTTTTCGCAAAAGATGAATTTTCCACTCCCTGAGCTAGTTTTCTGGGCATATAGCGTGGAGTAGATGGAGTTTTGGAATCTGACGAGGGACGTTGAGATCGGGGCGAATTGCTACCTTCTGCGAACGAAAGGGAAGTCCATTGTCATCGACAGCGGCATGCACCCAAAAAGGGAGGGCCTCGCCGCTACGCCGAGTTTCCAGCTCATTCCTGACGGAAAGGTCGACTCCATCATTATTACTCACGCCCATCAGGATCATGTCGGCACGCTGCCCTATCTGACGCGACGCGAACCGCACGCCAGGGTGCTCATGACACCGCCAACCACCCGCATTGCCGACGTCATGCTTCACAATTCGGTTAACGTGATGCTCAGGCAAAAGGAGGAGCATGCGATCCCGAACTACCCGCTTTTTACGCACCGTGGAGTGGAGTTTTCACGGCAGTCCTGGCAACCGTGCACCACGGGACGTAGATACGACCTCGGGGGAGAGCGGCACAACGAGGTGACCTGCGAGTTCTTTCATTCCGGTCATATCTTGGGCGCCGCGGGCGTGATTATCCGGACGGAGGGTAAAACCGTTTTCTACACGGGAGATGTCAACTTCGAGAACCAGACGCTGATTCGCGGTGCAATCTTTCCCGAAGGAGGCGTCGATGTGCTCGTGATGGAGACGACCCGCGGCGATTCGGAGACTCCTGTCGGATACACGCGCGCCAGCGAGGAGGAGCGGCTCATTCGAGCGATCCGCGAAGCCTTCGGCCGCGGCGGCAGCGTGACCATTCCTCTTTTTGCCCTCGGCAAGACCCAGGAGTTGCTGGCCATGTTTTGGCGGATGCGGCTGCGCGGTCTCCTCGCGCCCGTTCCTATCTACATCGGCGGCCTCAGCACCAAACTCAGCGGCCTTTATGATGCCATGGCGCATGACCCGCAGCGGGCCCATCCTGAAATGCAACTCCTGCAGGAACTGGCACCGTATGTTCTCTCCGGAAACGAGGTTCACACCATTTCACCGCGCAGGAAATGCATTTTCGCGCTCTCCAGCGGAATGATGACTGAAAACACGCTGTCGAATATCTTCGCGCGACGGGTGCTGAGCGACGAAAACCAAAGCCTTTTCTTCGTCGGGTATTCCGACCCGGAGTCTCCTGCTGGACGCATTCGGGCTGCACGACACGGTGAGGAGGTTGTTCTCGATGCGAAGTTTCCCCCCGTCAAGCTGCGTTGCCGGGTCGAAGAATTCAACTTCAGCTCGCACGCCAGCAGGGAAAGTCTGCTAAAATACGCGATTGCTCTGCGCCCCAAGAAAATCATCCTTGTGCACGGCGATCGCGTCGCCATCGAGTGGTTTGAACTCAAGCTCTATCGCGAATTGCCCGAAACAGAAGTTATCATTCCCGAGCCAGGCAAGGGTATTTCCCTCTAGCGAGATCCGTTTTAAGACTGCCAGGCTCGTCGCTCCTACGCCGGCTTTCGCATCAGCCAGTAAATCTCCCCCGGCCAGCCGGGGAAAATCGCGCCCCAGAGGAGATTGAAGCGCGCCCAAAGTGCCGAGTTCTCCAGCGCACTTCCTTTGCTCCTGACGAAAAATGCTCCGCCGATGAATTCGAGCTGTAATCCGTTGGCAATTGCCATTCGCCGAACCCGAGCCGGAGAGAAGACGCTGACATGTCCCATGGGGGCTGCCGTCCTTCTGACCTTACGTTCCCGCAGGGAGGCGAAAACGGCCGGGACAACTGGAAAGCCACCGATGAGCGCTCCGCCCGGACGAATTTGTCGAGCCACCTTCTGTAGGGCGGCCTCTGGTTCGAACAAATGCTCCAGGATGTGCAAGAGCACCGCGACATCGTAATCGCTCGGCAATGCAAAGGAGGGATCTTCGAGATTCGCTTCAAAAAAGTCATCGTAACCGGCCTTGCGCAGCTTTTCGAACAGCATCACGGCATCAACTGCCGTCCACCTTCGTATAGGCACCGGTATCGGCACAGACCGGACAAACTCCAGCATCTGGCCTGTATGGACGCCAATCTCCGCGACATCCAGCTCTTTGGATCTTCGCTCGGCTTCCTCCCGGAGCAAATGATAACCGAACCAATACCGAAGCAATCGGATGGGATACCGAACAGACTTCGCCTCACGTGGGATGCCAAAGCGCTTTGACCGCACGGTTTGGTTATCTGCAAGAAAAGCCAGATCCCAACGAAGCTGAGGAAGAGATGGGACGCTCAAGGTCGCGCATCCTGCGCGCTCCGCACCTCAGCGGTCAAGCCTGGCCGCCATTGCTGCTGCCGGACCTCCGTTCCTCTTTGCGCATCAGAAGCGAAGCCGAGACAGAAACGACCAGCAGCGCAAAGACAACCACCAGCGACTGCACAGTTCCGATGGAATACGGTGTGTCTGAAAGAAGCATCTTCACCCCGATAAAAACGAGGATGGCCGACAGTCCGTAGTGCAGATATCGAAAAAGCTTCAAGATCCCCGCCAGCGCGAAATACATCGCGCGCAAGCCAAGAATGGCGAAGACATTTGATGTAAAAACCACAAAGGGATCGCGGGTGACCGCCAGGACTGCGGGAATGGAATCCACCGCAAAAATCAGATCCGTCGTCTCGATCGCAACCAGCACGACACACAGCGGAGTTGCCATCCAGCGGCCATCTTCCCTGACAAAAAAATGTTGACCATGAAGTTTGGATGTTACCGGAACAAGCCTTTGAAACAGCTTCAGGACGGGATTCCTGGTCGGATCAGTCTGCTCGGTGTCATGGCGAATCATTTTAATGCCGCCATAGATCAAGATGATGGCGAATACGTAAATAACCCAGTGAAACCTTTCGATGAGCGCGATTCCTGCGAAGATCAAAATCGCCCGCATGACCAAAGCTCCCAAAATGCCCCAAAAAAGGACCCGATGCTGATACATGGGCGGAACGCGAAAATACTGAAAGACCAGGGCGAAGACGAAAACGTTGTCAATGCTGAGTGCTATCTCAACCAGGTACCCGGTCAGAAATTCCAAACCTGCTTGTGAGGCCGCGTGCCGAGTATCATATCCGCCAATCCATCCCAGGTAAATTCCGGCGCAGAAAAGCAGGGCCAGGGCCACACGCAGCGAAGTGGATTGGACCGCCTCCGCGAGCTTTACCTCGTGTGCCTTTCGCTGGAAAAGCCCCAAATCCATCGCCAGGAGGATGGCGACAATCGCGAAGAAGAATACCCACCAATACCATTCCATAGTTCGTGCGGCCCAGGATCACCAACCGCCGTTATCCCACCAACGCCAGCCGCCGATAAATTCCCAGCTGCCGCTTGAAATTTCAGCAAGCGAGCGGTTTGGCTCTGAACAAAAACGACCCACAGTCATCAGCAAATCGGCCTAACTAAGTGGATGCGTCCACTCAGGGCAAGACTCCATCGCGAAAAACGTCCTGTCCCCCAACCCTCCACTTTTTTCCAGCAGCGCGACAAACCAACTATCTGACCAACTGAGGCGAACGTTTGAAGGGCGAAGCGGGCGCGCAGATTTCATTTCCCGAGGACGATTGCGCCCCACTTGCAAATTCCACTCTCTAGACAAGCAGAAGAACAAGGAACTGCGCACAAAGAATACGCAGCAGCATCGTGAGCGGGTATACCGCCGCATAGGAGACCGAGGGCGCATCGCTCTTGATCAGGGTGTTGGCAAACGCGAGCGCAGGTGGATCGGTCATGCTCCCTGCGATCAGACCGCTGAGAACGACAAAATTCATCTTCAGAAAAACCCGCGCGACGATTCCGACAACGACCAGGGGAACAATGGTGATCGCTAGCCCGGCGAGAAGCCAAATGGGACCGTCCTGGCTAAGAAGTGTATCCATAAACCGCGATCCGGCCTTCAGTCCGACGCAGGCGAGAAAGAGCACAATGCCGAGTTCCCTCAGGGCGAGATTTGCTCCGGATGGCATGTACCAGACCACTCGACCTATGCGGCCCAACCAGCTTAGCAAGATCGCTGCCACCAACGGACCCCCCGCGAGTCCAAGCCGTACCGGCACAGGCAGACCGGGCATCGCCATCGGGATCAGGCCCGCAATCACACCTAGCGCGATCCCTGCAAAGACGGGAAGAAAGTGGGTCTGATTCAGTTCTTTCCTCGAGTTCCCGACGAGGGATGCGGCTTCCTCCAATCCTTCGGCATCTCCAACGACGTGCAGGCTATCACCAAACTCGACACGGAAGTCGGCGCGCGCCGTAATCTCGACACCTCCTCTTTGAATGCGAGTCACGACGACCCCACATAGTGTGCTCAACGCCAGTTGACGCAGAGATTTTCCAAGCACTTCCTTGCGCGTTACGAGAAGATGGCGAAATTCCATCCGGGCCGGGCTTTGCATCAAATCGACGTTGGACATTTTCCCGACAATCCGTTGAAAGCTCTCCAGCGCCTCTTCGGTGCCGACAGCAAGCAATATGTCGCCGAGGTGCACGACAGCGTCATCGGTCGCCAGGCGGATTTCATCACTGCCGGCTGACTTGAGTCTCGAGACGGCTATTCCGTGACCATGCACTCCGGGAATCTTCCCGACCCGAATGCCATCGAGATTCGCGTTGGTGACTTCCAACGCGCGCCGCCGCAGAGGCACGATCTGGCTGCGTCTCTCGTTCTCGAACGCCTCCAGCTCCGCCTCTTCCTTCACTCGGAAGGTTTTTCCAAGCAGGATCAAACTCGCAATAATCCCAAAAACACCGCCCGGATAAGCGACCGCATAGGCTAACGCGGGCAAGGCTTTGTCCTCGGCGCTTGCACCGGGCACCGCAGAGATCGCCTCCTGCGCGGCCCCAAGCGAAGGAGTATTGGTGGTGGCTCCGGAAAACAATCCAGCCGCGGTGAAAGATCTGGTGCCAAGAAGCGGAACTGTCAGCGCTGCCATTCCAGCTCCTCCAAGAACGATCGCCGCTGCGCAAAGATTCAAGGCCAACCCCTGCCGCTGCAACGATGCGAAGAACCCGGGCCCGATCTGCAAGCCGATCGTGAAGACGAAGAGGATCAGCCCAAACTCACGCGCAAAGTCGAGCACGCTATGCTCGATCTTCCATCCAAAATGGCCGAAGAGCAGCCCCGCAAAAAGCACTCCTGCGCTGCCCAGCCCAATCCCGCGGACCTTGACCGCCGCGATGGCAAAACCAGCGATCGAGACAACGCACAGCACCAAAACGGCGTGCGCGACGGCATTTGTCTTTTCCAGCGCTTCGAGCCAGCTCATCGCGCGTGTTCTCTGTGCGCAATCTCCCCTGCGCCAAGTGGCACAGTGGAGAAAATGCAACGCTCACTCCGGCTTTCGGTTAACCCGCCCATGGTCTCGTCTCCATAGCCAATCTCGATTCACTTGTCGCCTCAGGATTTCGCGATGGCGTTTACCCAATCTTCCCGCGTTCGTTCCTCACGGTGGAACGAATGGTAAGAAGCATATTTATCTACCCCATCTCTGATGTGGGGCCCATCAACCCCATGTGCACGGATGCGGCCAGAGAAGGGGGTCCGCGTGGGACCAGAGTGCTCAAAGCGATGGCTTATCGCGCACGGGCGGTGCTGGTAGGGGCTTCGCCATCCTCAATGAAGGATTCGCATGGGACCATGAGTTCGCTGGGGTCGTAACCACTCATGTCGACTTGCACTTTGCAGGGATGACAGCGCTGCTGCTCATTTCCTCAGCCCCGAACGATTGGACGAATGTTATTGCTGCCAACGATGACGCATCAAACCAGACCAGCCAATCGCCGGGCGGTTAGGCCGAACCTGCGAGGCTTGCGCCCTTCTCTGACTCACCTTTCGCGCCTCCTTGCCTATCTTGACAATTAAGACCGAAGCGCCAGATAGCGCGACCTCTCGGATTTTGGCAACCCAAGCAAAGCTGCAAAGTCCACATCTATTGTGCCGACAGAGCTATCTGGGAGGTTGTCAAACCAAAGACGGCAACCGATATTTGAAGGTTGGTTCCCGAAAAGTTAGTCAATGCTTCATCAGATGGAGGTGAGTCAGTCCCCAGGATAAGAGATCGTTCCGCTCAGGAAACATTGATAGGTAGAGGTGCCGGAAATTAGCTACTCCTATGAATATTCCGAACCCCCTGGCTCGCTCAAATTTACCCTGTCCTCCAGTAATTCGGTACGTGCCTATGCCGTTGAAGACACCCTCAGCATCAGGATCAGGGCAGAACTGCGCCGAAAGGAAATACTCGAGCACGTCAGGATCAGTAGGAACAGCAGCGTCTTCGTTGGCCGCAGTGTCTCCATTAGGCGCAGTTTCTTCAATAGGAGCAGCAGTAGCGGTTCCTTCAATCTCACCTTTGAAGCAGCCTGAGGCACGGACAATTTCCCCTCCTAAATTCCCCACCACTCACTATTTTCCCCAGGTGGGTTGAGACGCCGGCACCCTTCAGCTTCGCAGAAGTTGGTCGCTCGTGAAGTCAAACTTTCCTTCATCCGTCAGAATTAACGGCACTCTCTTGAGGCCAGCACTTGCGCTTGCTAGCGGTAGCAATGTCAAGATTGATAGTAAGACTGCTGATTTTATTATTAAGCTATGCATTTGAACCTCTTCTTTTTGGCGATCGTATTCATTCGCTAATATTTTAGCAAGATTGCATTAATAGGGCATTGGCCGGGAGGGCTAGAAGCGATTCCTGTCACTCAGTGCGAGCAATAAGGCCATGAATGCTCTTAAAACGGCCCAGGAACCGGGCACTGCGGGCCGATGAATAGCTCGCTAGTTTCCCGATTCCGGACAAGAGGGCGCGTGATTGACAGCTAACGCCTCCCTCTTTAAGAAAAAGGGCTTTTGAAATCCTTATTCCCTACGAGGTCCCAAGTCGTTGAATAGCATGCATGGCTGAATTCACGTATCCGACTGACCGACCTGGTCCCCGTGCTTTCACCATGGTTCGCTGATGACCTCACCGTACTTCAAATCGATCGTCCCTCCTGGCGATTTTACCCCGCTGACGCGCGCTGATCTGGCGGGCTCGATCCCAGACCGCTTCAACGAGATTGCGGCGCACAATCCGCAGAAAACGGCCGTTTGTGATCATGTGAAATCACTCACCTATCTGGAGCTGCAACGCCTGGTGAGCAAGGCGGCGGCCATCATCCGGCGGGCCATGGGGCCGTCCGCCTCCGCGAAAGGTGTCGGCCTGATATTTGAGCCCACCGTGGAAAGCGTTGTCGGCATTCTCGGTGTGCTGGCGAGCGGCAACTTCTTTTGCCCGATCTCGCCGCACGATCCTGCCGCAAGAGTCAAAATCTACCTCGAGGATGCCGAGATCAACGTCATCCTTACGACCCGGGAGGCGTTTCCGGATCGGCTTCAATCCGAGCTGCAATCCGAGCAGGTTATCTTCGTCGACGAGCTCGCGGAAAACGATGTTGAAACGGTCACTCCGGCGACCCTGAATCCCCATCAACTCGCCGCCATCCTGTATACCTCGGGCTCGACCGGCGTACCCAAGGGAGTGACTCATACCCACAAAACGTTAATGCACATGGTCAGGATCAAGGGGAATGAGCTGGGTATTTCCCCTTCCGACAGGATTGCCGGATTATCCACCTTCACCTTCGGCAGTTATTATTGGAACGTTTTCGCAACCGTGCTGAGTGGTGCCACGCTTCACCTTTACGACTTTTACCGTTTCGCGTTTGAAGACCTGGAAAGCTGGCTGATCGACCGGCGCATCACTCACTTTCACTGCACTCCGACCACCTTGCGTCAGTTCCTGGCTGCGCTATGCGAACCGACGGTTCTTGCGGATTTGCGGCTCGTGTCGCTCGGCGGGGAAACCGTTTATCCAAACGACGTCTACCAGTTCCAAAAAAAACTTTCGCAAGCAACGGCGCTCTGCACCACGGGCGCGACGATCGAGACCTGGTTTTATGGCTGCACGTTTTTTCAGACACCGTTCCCGGACGGAGTCGATCAAATCCCGATGGGGTTTATCCATCCGGAATGCAGTGTCGAGGTGCGCGATGACCAGGGCGGCAAACTTCCGCCCGGTCAAACGGGGGAAATCACCGTCCGTAGCGAATGCCTTTCTCCGGGCTATTGGAAGCGGGCCGAGCTCAATGCCGCGCAGTATATCGTCGATGAGGACCAGAAACGTTACTTCCGTTCGGGCGATTTGGGAACGTTTACCTCGGATGGACTGCTCTACCAGAAAGGCCGATCCGATTTTCAGGTCAAGATTCGGGGGATGCGGGTTGACCTAACAGATGTTGAAGCAGTTTTACACGATCACCCCGGAGTCAAACAAGCGGTGGTCGTCGGGCGAGCCCGGAAGGACAACCACATGGAATTGGTCGCCTATATTGTCGCAACTGGCCATCGCACCACGGGCCGAAGCGAAATCTACCAATTCCTGGCGACGAAGTTATCGCCCGACCAAATTCCCGCGCGTCTCGTTTTTCTCGAGTCCTTTCCCCTCACGCACACACACAAAGTGGACCGGAAGGCGCTTCCCGATCCGGACGAAATCGAAACAACAAAAGACCCGGAATGGATCGCGCCACGGAACGATGTCGAGGCCCTTCTGCACGGAATTTGGGTCGAGATACTGGGCCGCGTGAACTTCGGCGTCACTGAGCCGTTCTTGGAACTCGGAGGCGACTCCCTTGGGGCCATGCGCCTTCGGAGTCACATTGAACTGGAATTGGGGGTGTCGATCCCGTTGCGCGACCTCTTCGCGGCGGCGACTATCGAATCGCTCGCCAGCCTGGTCCAGTATCTAGGCGCTGAGCAAGTGACAACCCGGCGTTCCGACCACCTAAAGCAGTACTCCCGTCCGTATCGAGGCCAGCAAAGCGAGCATGAAAGTTCACTATTTTAAAAAGCTCGGAGAGCTGAAGCAGCTTGACCCAGCAACCATAGCGGCGCTCGATCCCGTGAGCGCCAAATTCAGCTTCAGGACCAATAACTACTACAACTCCCTCATTGCCTGGGACGATCCGGACGACCCGCTCAAAAAACTGATCATGCCGGATCTCCAGGAATTGAATGATGATCTGGCGTCCGACTCATTAAACGAAATCAAGTACCACGACATTCCAGGGATCCAATACAAGTACGGCGATCAAATCAACCTGTTGGTCACCAGCACCTGCGCCGCTATCTGTCGCTATTGTTTTAGAAAAAACCTGCTCCATCGAGGGAATACCATCACCGCAACGGAGATGTCGAAGGTCCGGGAATGGCTGGAAGTGCATCCTGACGTGAAGAGTGTCGTCGTGACCGGAGGCGAACCGCTCATTCTGTCGACCTCGAAGCTGAACTCGATCCTGACGACCCTCCAGGAAGTCGAATCGGTCGAACACATCCGGATCTCGGCAAAGATCTGCTCGTTTAACCCCTATCGAATTCTGGATGATCCCGGCTTGCTCGAGATGTTTCGGGAACGATGCCAGGCGCGCCTCGGGAATACCATCTGGATCGGAAACCACTTCTCCCACCCGAAAGAATTCACCGACTCATCGCGTGAAGCGGTAAGACTGCTGAAAGCGACCGGAGTCGGCATGTTGAATAACGTCCCGATCGTCAGAGGAATCAACGCGGACCCGGACATCCTGGCCTCGGTCTTCAGCGGAGTTTACGAAATGGGCATTTCAAACTACTACGCCTGCGTTCTCACTGAAACCGAAGGCAATAAGGCGCTCACCTTGCCCCTGGAAGAAATCTCCCGGATCTACCTCGCCGCGCGCAAAAAGGTTCCCGGCTCAGCCAAAACTGCAAGGTTAACCATCAAAAGGGAACGAGGAAACGTATCGGTGTTGGGCATCAGCGAAGGAAGAATCTACTTCGAGCTGATTCACTCTGAATACAAGGATCAGGAGGGAAAGATATTCTCCTTTAAAAGCAATCCGGACGCTTACTTCCTCGAAGATTATGACGAAGTCAAAGAGGGGGCCTGCGACTGGATCTAGAACGCAAGGGATTACCACGAGGTAAAACCATCTAGGCACTTCTCCCCTTTACCCTCATCTCCGCTACCGCCCTCAATTTCGCTTCGGTATCTCTCCTACATGCAGCCAAGAGGCTCATCACCTGTGGACTGATCTGCTTTCCATCCCGCATCCATTTAGCTTCCAATCGGAGGAAACAAGGCCGCATTGATCCACGAACAGAGCGGGTACGACCCATGTTGTTGCGATGGCGGCGGCACCAATCGAAATGCCGCTCTGGGCCAGTTTAATCACCAGCTTCTGCCTTAAAAGTGGCAAGCAACTGCCGAACTAAAGTTTTCTGCCTCCGGCCTTATCGTCCTAAGTCACTTATAATAAATGGTGCATCGCGTAGGACTCGAACCTACAACCAAGAGATTAAGAGTCTCCTGCTCTACCATTGAGCTAGCGATGCGCTCGACGAAGCGAAGGGGAAAGATACATAGCCTCCGGAGCGATTTTTGCAAGCGCACGGCCCGGAAATCTGCAATGGGATTCCGGCCAGCTCGCCTCCATTAGAGACCCGCAAGGAACGGAAATCTCTTGACGCGGCGGTGGCAGCTCGCAATGTTCATGGCAATCTTATCGAGAGTGGCAGAGGGACTGGCCCATTGAAGCCACGGCAACCGCCCCGGCCTACCTAACGGTGAACGGGGGACCAGGTGCCAAATCCAGCTTCGGCGCGAAAGCGCCGGGGGCAGATGAGATGTGACCGCCGAGTTTCGGCGATTGGTCCCGTCTTCACCTCCCCTCACTCTCGAGCGGAGGCCAACCATGAACGAAGATCGCCCTTTCTTTTCCAATCTCAAATGCCGCGAATGCGGGCGCCTCTATGCGAAGGAGGCCATTCATATTTGCGAATATGACTTTGGGCCTCTGGAGGCCGCCTACGATTACGAGACGATCGGCCAACGCATCAGTCGCGAAATCTTTGCAGCTCGTCCGCGGAGCATGTGGCGATATCGCGAGCTGCTGCCCATTGATGGAGCTCCAACGGTTGGGGAGATGGTGGGATTTACCCCCCTCGTAAAGAGCGACCGCCTGGCCAAGGCGCTCGGCGTCTCCGAGCTCTACATCAAGAACGATACCGTCAACTACCCCACCCTTTCCTTCAAAGACCGGGTCGTTTCGGTGGCTTTAAGCCGGGCGCGGGAACTTGGCTTTTCAGTCGTGGCGTGCGCTTCTACCGGCAATCTCGCGAATTCGGTTGCAGCCAACGCCGCCGCCGCGGGATTGCGAAGCTACGTGCTGATCCCAGCCGACCTTGAGCAGAGTAAAGTTCTCGGCTCTCTGGTTTACGGCACCAATGTGATTGGAATCCACGGCGCCTACGACCACGTCAACCGGCTTTGCTCTGAAATTGCCGGCAAGTACGGATGGGGTTTTGTTAACGTGAATTTGCGCCCGTATTATGCCGAGGGCTCAAAGAGCATGGGTTTTGAGATCGCGGAGCAGCTGGGATGGAAACTTCCACGCCACACGGTGGTGCCGATGGCCAGCGGATCGCTGCTGACGAAAATTCACAAGGCCTACAAAGAATTTATTCTCACCGGCATTTTGGAAGAACAGCCGTTCTCGATACACGGCGCGCAAGCCAGCGGATGTTCGCCCATCAGCGAGGCAATGAAGAAAGGCCTGGAAATCGTCAAACCCGTTCCGAACCCGCAAACGATTGTTAAGTCGCTGGCGATTGGCACTCCTGCGGACGGTTATTACGCCATTCGCACAATGAAAGAAACCGGAGGGCACGCTGAAGATGTCACCGATGACGAGGTCGTTTCCGGCATACGCCTCCTTGCCGAGACAGCAGGCATCTTTGCTGAAACTGCCGGCGGCGTCACGGTGGCTTGCGCCAAAAAGCTCATCGAATCTGGCCGAATTCCGCGCGACGAAAGCATCGTTCTCTGTATCACTGGCCACGGCTTGAAGACTCAAGAAGCTGTCGAAGGCCGCTGCGGGGAACCTCGTCTCATCAAACCCAGTTTGCGCGAATTCGAAGCCCTCGTGGCCAGCGAGATTGAACGCGTTCAGCCCTCCTTAGCTACCACCACACATTAAACTATGCCCACATCCGTTCGTATCCCTACACCGCTCCGCAAACTCACCAGAGAAGAAGAAGTTGTTCCTGCCGACGGCAGCACCATCTCCGAAATTTTGGCAAACCTCGAGAAGTCCTATCCCGGCCTCGCCGAGCGTATTTGTGATGAACAAGGCAATATTCGCCGCTTCGTCAACATCTTCCTCAACGACGAGGATATTCGCTTCCTGGACGACAAGAACACCGCGGTAAAGGAAGGTGATGAAATCAGTATCGTTCCTGCCATCGCCGGAGGTTAGGCCCGTCCGTATTTTTTCGGAGCGACCGCCTTCTCACTCTTTGACTAATTCGTGTTCTCTGGGACGATAGTTGAATTCGCATGAGCTTAACCGAAGACCAGAGAGCTGCCATTTCCAAGTGGATCGAGGAGGGTGCCAGCCTTTCCGACATCCAGAAACGCCTTAAGGAAGAGTTTCAGATTTCTTTGACGTACTTGGAGGCCCGACTATTGGCTGATGACCTCAAGCTTGCGCTCAAAGAGCCTGAACGCCCGATCGAACCACCGCCACTTCCCGCCCCGGAAAAGGCGCCCTCGGCCGCTGGCGGCAAAGTCTCCGTCACCATCGACCAACTCACTCGTCCCGGCGCAATGGTTAGTGGGCGCGCCACGTTTTCCGATGGACAAACCGCTGAGTGGTATCTCGATCAGACCGGCCGTCTCGGACTGAATCCGAGCACCCCCGGCTATCGCCCAAGCCAGCAGGACGTCATGGACTTTCAGGCCGAGCTTGAGAAGCTCGCGCGAAATCAGGGCTTCTAGTTGCCGTCATCGCCCTTCGCGGGCAAAGGTCCGGCTCAGAATTTCATGCGCACTCTCTACCTGGACTGCTTTTCGGGCATTAGCGGCGACATGGCAGTCGCGGCTCTCCGGGACCTTGGAGTCGAGGAAGGCATTTTCCAGACGACAATCACTGCGCTGGCTTTGCCGGAAGAGGTCCATCTTCATTTTTCTCGGGGTGCCCGCCAGAGCATCGCGGGATGGAAATTCGAAGTTCACGCTCACGGTCACTCCCACGACACTTCCCACGCGCACGGTCGCAGCTTTAGAGAGGTTCGCAGGCTCATCGAAAGCAGCCGGCTCAGCGACTTCGTCAAGAACCGGAGCCTTCGCGTATTCCAACGCATTGCCAAGGCTGAGGGAAAGATTCACGCAATTCCCGTAGACGATGTGACCTTTCACGAAGTGGGAGCGGTAGACTCTCTTGTCGACATCGTTTTAGCCTGCGCCGGCATTGAAGCTCTGTCGGTCGATGTCGCAATCGCTTCGTCTTTGGTCGATGGTTCCGGAACCGTAACTTGTAGCCATGGCAAGCTTCCGGTGCCGGCTCCTGCGACTCTGGAGATCCTCTTGGGCATACCTATCCGTCAAATCGAGGAGACCCACGAGTTGATCACGCCAACTGGAGCAGCGCTGCTCGCGGAGTTTTGCTCCTCATTTGGTCCAATGCCCGAACTGAAAATCGAGAAGATCGGGTATGGACTCGGAACTCGGGACACCGGCAGCCGGCCCAACGTCTTGCGAGCCCTCCTCGGCGAGCGCGAAGAGGCCCTCGGCGCCGAAACCGACGAAATTTCACAAATAGAGACGAACCTGGACGACTTGAGCCCGGAGTTGGCCGCCGCAGCAATGGAGCGACTCTTTTCCGCTGGCGCTCTAGACGTGTTTTTTACCCCAGCACAAATGAAAAAGAATCGGCCCGGATTCGTTCTAACCGTGCTGTGTCCGACCGACAAGTCGTCAGACCTAGCGCGGATCCTTCTCACTGAAACGACGGCGTTTGGTGTGCGCATGCACCGCGCCGAGCGACTGAAACTGAGGCGCGAACTCCACCAGCGCGAAACACCGTATGGAACCGTGCGCATTAAGCTCGGTTTCCTCGGCGACGAACTCGTGCAGACCGTTCCCGAGTACTCGTCGTGCCATGAAGTTGCGAAAACTGCCGGCGTCAGCGTCAAAGACGTCTATGTCGCCGCATGGATCGGGACCCCACCGAAGCCTGAAAGCCCGGCGTCCTGAGTTCTTGGTAAGCGCGCGCCGCCTTCGGGATAGCGAGCCGTCCGATCCTTAGAGACTGGTGAAAGATGTTCCTCCACCCACGGTGCTTACCGTCGGCCATTCGACGCGGACGATTGAAGAGTTCCTCAGCCTCTTGAAAGCGCACGGCGCCACCTGTGTGGTGGATGTGCGGAGTCTACCTCGCTCGCGCCGTAATCCCCAGTTTAACCGCGATACCTTGCCGGCGTCGCTCACCACCGCACATATTTCCTATATTCATCTCGAGGGACTTGGCGGCTTGCGTCGGGCGAGACCGGATTCGATCAATACGGCTTGGATAAACGCTTCGTTCCGGGGCTATGCCGATTATATGCAGACACCCGAATTCGAAGCGAGTCTGGAGAGCCTGATCGAGATCGCCACGAAGGAACGCGTGGCGCTCATGTGCGCTGAAGCCCCGTCGCCATGTGGCCATGGCGAGCGCCCGCAGGTTCAGCGGTACTGAACATCCTCCCATCTTAGCCTCATCCACCAGCTTCCAGCCTTGATCCAGAGCAAGCGATCGTTAGATTTAGTCAAATTCTGTTTTCGTTCCATTCCCATGACCAAGACGTCTGGTCTCGATCATCTTATCGTTCGGAATTCCCTGCTTCGCTCACGGCTCTTTGAGGGAGTTCAGCTCGCGGATCTCGCCGAGATCAGCTCATTTTCGAGAGTGAGAAATCTCGAGAAAGGTGCGACCCTTTTCCGCGAAGGGGAGCCTTGCGAAGGCTTCTTCGTTGTCCAGCGGGGCGTGATCTGCCTTCATCGCGTGAGCGCCGCGGGAAAGGTGCAGGTCATCCATGTCTTCCATTCCGGTGCTTCCTTTGCTGAAGCCGCGCTGACTTCCGAGGATGGCTATCCCGCCAGCGCCCGTGCACTCGCGCCGAGCGCGGTGATTCTTATTCCAAAAACTGAATTCATGAGCCTGCTCCGCAAGCGTCCTGAGCTCGCTTTGCGAACGCTCGCCTCGATGAGCCGGCACCTGCGGGAGGTCGTCTCCCTGCTTGACGACGTGACGTTAAAGAATGCCGAAGCTCGCTGTATCAATTGGCTCTTGAGGCCCGCCCGGCGCCCTATCCGAGGAAGCCTTTCGAGATCGAACTGAAACATCCCAAGCGGATCGTGGCAGCCGAGCTCAACCTCACCAGTGAAACGCTCTCCCGAACGCTGGGTAAGCTTCGGGACAAAGGCCTCATTCGTAGCATACGCAATACGATCTTCGTTCTCGATCCACAACGGATCGAAGCCCTCATGAATCAGCTCCCGGGTGGGATTTTGGAATCACCCGGAGAATAACGGAAGTTAGGCCGGCTGAGGCTCGCCGCTTTCGAGCTCTTGCCGCGGCCCGAAGAACTCGAAGTGAACCTGCGAGGCCGGAATGCCCCATTTGAGAAGATTGTGATAGATGCCGACCATGAACGGTTTAGGTCCGCAGAAATAATAGTCCGCGTCGCGGTCGGGCAGCATATCTTCCAGCAGTTCGGCGTCGATGAGTCCTTCACTGTCATGCCAGTGCCTGATGCGATCCTCCTCGGTGGCTTCATTATAACGATAATGAACCTTGAGGTTTGGATGGAGCGTAGCTAGCTCACGCACGAAATCTCTGAAGGCGTGCACTCGTCCGTTCAAAGCGCCGTGAACGAAAAAGAGTTCACGCTCCGGCTGAGCCTTGAGGACCCCCAAGAGCATGCTCAGCAGCGGGCTGATACCTACACCTGCAGAAAGGAGCATGAGCGGGCGCTCGTGTCTCTCCGTAAGATCGATGAAAAATTCTCCGCACGGAGGTCCGATCTCGATCTCAGTCCCTTCCTTAACACTCCGGTGCAGAAAACTCGAAACAAGGCCCTTCGGTTCCTGTTTTACACTGATGCGAAAGAAATCCTCGCCTGGGGGATTGGAAAGGCTGTAATTCCGCATCGTTGTCTGTCCACGATCGTCTGGGACGCGCACGGTGATATACTGACCGGGCTTGAAGAGAGGCACCCCACCCCCATCCGCAGGTTGCACATAAAATGACGTAATAATTTCGCTTTCCGGCTCTGCGCGAACAACTCGGAAAGGCTTGAATCCGACCCATCCGTTGCGGGTCCGCGCATGCGTGGAATAGATTTGCTTTTCGCGACCGATAAGAATTTCCGCGAGGAATCCGTATGCCTCAGTCCACGCGGCGATCACCTGTTCAGTGGCTCCGGCACCCAAAACTTCGCGAATCGAGGCGAGCAAGTTCTCGCCCACGATAGGATAGTGTTCCGGTAAGATGCCGAGGGAGGCATGCTTCTGCGCAATGAGCTCGACCGCTCCCCCAAGCACCTCAAGATTTTCGATATTCGCTGCGTAGGCGCAGATGGCCGCTGCGAGAGCTTTCTGCTGGGACCCTGCACGCTGGTGGGCAGGGTTGAAAAACGGCGCGACTTCCGGGTTGTGCGCGAACATTCGCTTGTAAAAATGCTGCGTCAGAGTTTCCCCATGCTCCTCGAGGATGGGAGCCGTCGCTTTCACAATATCGATGGTCCTTTGCGCTAGCATAGTATCTCCCTAAGCAATGTTGACGATCTTGAGAGCCTATCGGATAGCGCGAGGTTCGTCCTTGACCTGGGTCAAGACTTTGGAGGTTTTTCAACAGATATTTCCCCTCTGTCGAGTGAGTATTTCTATGGGAAAATTCCCAGGGAGCGGAATAGCCCAAGTGTCGGGAGATCGTTGCGTATCCCGCGACGATTGTGCCCCGCGCGCAAACGCTGCGCGCGAGCCCATGATAGAAGTGCGTTTCTCGGCGCTGGGGACAGCGCCGCTACATTAACGCCGTCGTTTCACCTACACGTTGAGGAGAGTAACAACGATGTACATCTCATTTAGCTCGAGCGAATTGACTCTAGCCCTGCGTGTCATCTACTACTGGCACGCGGTTGGCGGCGCAGATGCCGCGCTTGGAAGCAGCAATGAACTCGAAGAAGAGCTGTGCCTCCTGGCTCCAAGTGGTTGACTTTGCACGTTCGAGGGCCTGCGAGATGTTAATTCCGCTCCAATAGACCAGTTTGAAAGCCCGCTTGATCTCCATGCGAACTTCCGCACGGAATCCTGCCCGGCGCAATCCGAGGGCATTGACTCCCGAGAGCAAGTTTTCGCCGTCGGCCGAGACGTAAGGCGGGATGTCTTTGCCAAACCGTGTCCCTCCCCGCACCATGGCGAGCTGCCCAACTCGCAGGAATTGATGGAAGACCGTTCCGCCTCCCAGCACAGCGCCGTCGCCGACTTCCACGTAACCCGCGAGCAGACAGTTATTGGCAATGACGACGTTGTCCCCCAGCCGGACATTGTGCCCAAGATGAGTCCCGACCATGAGGTAGCAATTGTTTCCGATCACGGTTGCCGAGCCCTCTTTGGTTCCGCGATGGATGGTGACGTATTCACGAAGAGTGTTGCCGTCTCCCACTCGCACTTCACTGGACACGGTTTCGCGAAAGGCAAAGTCTTGGGGCGTGGCGCCGATGACAGCCCCGTAGCCAACAAAGTTTTGCGCTCCGAGGATGGTCGAGCCTTCCAGAATTGCGTTGGCTTGAACAACGCACCCCGCGCCGAGCCTAACGCCCTTACCGACCACCGCGTGCGCGCCGATCTCGACATCCTCTGGCAACTCCGCCTCTTTGGCGACGATGGCGGTGGGGTGAATCTTCATATTACGCCGGCTTCACGAAAGCTGAAGTAGGGGATCCTACCACCGTCCGGCAAACCGATAATAATGTGATCTAGGAGGTTGATCTGAAGAAGCTTCGCCGCGTCACCTAGCTGTCTCGTTAGGCGATTGTCGGCCTGGCTCGGAGCAGGATCGCCGGAAGGATGGTTGTGGACAAGAATCGCCGCGTAGGCGGAATGGACTATCGCCGGGCGGAAAATCTCACGCGGGTGCGCGACACATTCGTTGAGCGAGCCGAGCGCAATATCCTCAACCGCCAACAGCCGCAATTTCGTATCCAGCAATACTACCCGAAGCACTTCTCGATCACGCGCCTGGAGTTCGGCGCCGAAGGTCTCGTAAACAGCGGCGGCACTGTCGAGCACGGGTCGCTCTGTGCCACCTCTCGCCAGGCGCTTTCCGAGCTCGAAAGCGGCTGCAAGTTCCGCCGCCTTCGCCGGTCCCATTCCGGTCGCCGCCTTGGAAAGTTCGCTTGGTGAACATCGCGAGAGCGCCCGCAATGATCCCTTCCTCCTCAAGAGCTCGCTAGCCAGCGCGATGGCACTTTTGCCCTTCACCCCGGTTCGAAGGAAGATCGCCAGCAATTCGGCATCCGTGAGGCAGGCGGCTCCGTGAGCGGAAAGCTTCTCGCGGGGACGTTCGCTCGGAGGAATTTCCCGGATGCGCACGATGGCGAGTTCCTTGTGCCGCGCTGTCTAGTTCAGACCGCGCGACACCCTATCGCAGCCTGTCAACCAGGCCGATTAAATGATCGGTAGTCGCCTGGAGCCCGTTCACGTACCGATTGGCTGGAACAGACTCGAGGGATTGCCGAGCCTCATAAAGCATTCGCTTCGCGATCTGGCCCGCGGCGGCAATCGAGCCCGCACGGTTCAGGAGATCCGCGAGAAGTTCTTCATCGACATCTTCCTCGCGCAGCAAAAGATCATGCAACCTGCTCAAGTCCAGACCCTGCCGGTTTTGCAGCGTGAGAAGAACCGGAAGGGTAAATTTTCCTTTGCGGATATCCGTGCCGAGTGTTTTGCCCGTCTCCTCTTCGCTTCCCGTGAGATCAAGGCAATCGTCGTAGATCTGATAGGCGGTACCAACCTTCAGACCGAAGTTCTTCAGCGCCCCGATGACGGTTGGATTGGCTTCACTGATGAAGGCACCAAGCTCGCAGGCGACACCAAAAAGCGCCGCCGTCTTCATCTCGATGATGCGGTAGTAGTCCGCCGTGCTCAGTTTGAGATCGTAGCGCCGCTGAGTTTGAATGATCTCGCCCGAGCAAACATCCGCTGCGGCATCCGCGATGCGCCGGCAGATCGCATTGTTGCTGAAGCCGGTCGCCAGTCGCAAGGCATGGGCGAAGAGGCAGTCCCCCAATAGAACACTGATGGAGTTTCCCCACTTGGCGTTGGCCGTCGGCTGATCACGCCGCAACTCCGCCCCATCCATGATGTCGTCGTGCACAAGAGTCGCGATGTGCACCATCTCAACAATGACAGCGAGATCCACGTGCCCAGATGTGATGTGCCCGGAAGCCCCTCCCGCCAAGAGCGCCAAAACCGGTCGCAACCGCTTTCCGCCCTTCTCGCAAAGGTAAGCCACGTAGCCCTCCACTGCCGGGTCAAATGCGCGCGCCTGTTCCCGAATTCTGGCTTCGACCGAGTACAAATGCGGGTTGATGAGCTCGAGCGTCTGGGCGAACGCTGCGCTTTCCCGCCGAACGCCGGACAATTTTGTGATTTTATTCACAGGAGCAGCATTTTGAGCGCCAGCAGTCTTGTCAATGGCTGATTCATGATTCACAGCCGGCTTCGCAACGCTCTGAGCACCTCCCGGGTAATAAAGAAAGGAACGCTCGCGGTCAGCGCTATGGCGACGCAGAGGAGAAGTCCCGGGACCACACGCGCGCGGCCGCGAGACACTGCTACCAGTGCCGATCGCACCGCCTCCTCAGGCGTGACTACGAAACTAGGCAGGGCGTCGACATGGGACGGTATCGCACCGGCGTCAGGACGGCGCGCCACGGCATGAAATTCCGTGGCGATCGGACCCGGACACAGCGCCGTGACGGATACGCCTTTTGGACGCAGCTCGATCGCCAGCGCCTCCGATAAGCTCGTGACATACGCCTTGGTAGCGGAGTAGACGGCCGTATTTGGCAAGGGAAGAAATCCAGCCACCGAGCTCACATTGAGAATCGCAGCCCGACCGCTAAGTATCATCGAAGGAAGGAGCAGGTGAGTAAGATGGGTGAGAGCGCTAACGTTAACGTCCAGAATGGCTCTGATCCTGTTCCAATCGCTTGAATCAAAGGAACCCCGGTCTCCCAAACCCGCGTTGTTGATGAGGAAGTGCACCTTCAAGTTCTGCGATGCCAACCATTGGACGAAGGCAATACGCTGGTCCTCGCTACCGAGATCTGCACCGTAAACGTGGACCCTCAAGTTCTGGTGGACACCCTCGAGTTCGCTTTTCAAAGCGTTTAATCTCTCCAGCCGCCGAGCCACCAGAACTAGCGAGTGAGCATACGGTGCCAGTTGCCGGGCAAATTCCGCTCCCAATCCCGCTGAAGCCCCGGTAATTAGTGCGGTGCAACCTTCGTAAAACCTCATAGCCGCGAACTGTCGATGATTGTCCTAAACGTATCCAGTCAAAAACCCTTTACGACCAAGGATGGTTCCCGGATTCGTAGTATCCTCGACAGCACGAACGCACCCGTCTTGAATCAAAGCCTCGCCGAAGCAAGTGTTCCCGCCGGAAGCGCGACCGAAAGACATTACCACAAGAAGAGCGAGGAGTTTTATTATCTGATCGCGGGAGAGGGTGCGATGGAGATCGATGGAGAGATCCGTTCGGTCACTCCGGGTGACGCGATTTTAATTCCGCCCGGAGCCTGGCATCAAATCACTGCCTCCACCGCACTTCGCTTTCTCTGCTGCTGCGCGCCACCATACTCACACGAAGACACCTATTTCGCCTAAGCCACCCAGCGCAAAGCCATTTCGAAGGCACCGGATGCCTTTGTACCTAATGCGGCGAAGGGGCCTCCGGACAGCGCGCTTAGTTTGATTGATCCTGCGCGGGTTTCGGTTCCTCTTCTTCCTTATCTTCCTTGTCTTCGGCGGGTTCAGCAGCTTCAACTGCCGCGCCGTCACGCGCCTTCTTCAACTTGTAAACCTCCCGCAATACTTTGCGCGCCAAGGGAGCCGCATGCGAGCCTCCGTGAATCGAATCATCATTCGGTTCACCCTCGTAGAGCGCCGCAAAGGCGTATTCCGGGTTCTCGGCTGGGACAAAGCCGGCGAACCACGCCGCCGTGCGCTGTTTGTTCTCAGGACCCCACTGAGCGGTGCCCGTCTTGCCGGCAACGCGAACGCCCTTGACCTGAGCAGAATGCGCTGTCCCCTGCCCGTCGTAGACCACATTTTGTAATCCGCGGCGCAATGTCTTGTCGATCTGCGGGGAAACGGGAATGTTCTCTCGCAGCCGATCCGGATACGCGGCGACCACTCTGTTGTCCAAGCTCTGGACCTGTTTCACCAGACGCGTTTGGTGGAACTTTCCTGTGGAAGCAATCACGCTTAGGGCCTGCGCCATCTGCAAAGGGGTGATCAGAATATCACCCTGACCAATGGCCATGTTCGCAACGTCGCCGCGCTTGATCGCACGTTTATGGATGCGCATCATATATTCGTCGGTGGGAATGTTTCCCTCGCTCTCGGCATAGATGGGAATTCCCGTGCGCTTTCCCAGCCCAAGACGGTGGGCGTATTCAATGATTGGATCAGCCCCGATCTTTAGAGCGACTTGGTAGAACCAGGTATTGCAGGATTGCGTCAGCGCCTGGACAAAATTAAGGCTCCCCGCACCGCTTTTCTTCCAGTTCTTAAACGTATGATCGCCGATGGTGATCGCGGGCGGACAGTCGAAGCGGTTATCGGAAGTGATCTTCCCACTTTCCAAAGCGGCAAAGCCCACGACCACCTTGAATGTCGAACCTGGCGGGTAGGCCGAGCGATAGGCTCGCGGGATGAGCGGTGCAGCTTCGTCATTGCTGTATTTGTCGAACACCTCTTTCTTAACGACCGGCACAAACTCGTTGGGATTGAAACCCGGTTGCGAAGCCATTGCCAGGATTTCGCCGTTATTGGGGTCCACTATGACGAACGCGCCCCGCTTACAATTTTTCGCCAGAACGTTCTCACAGATACGCTGAAGATCTTCGTCAAGCGTTGTGATAACATTGTAGCCGGGGACGGGCGGACGAGCGATTCGCTCGGACGTCTTGTTCCCCCCGGCGTCATAAGTGACATGCAGTTGACCTACCTGTCCCCGAAGCTCATTGTCAAAAATCTGCTCCAGACCTTCGCGTCCTTCGCTGTCAGAGAAAATTAGGTCATTGTTCTCGATGGGTCGCACGGAGAGAGGTGCCTCCCGGCCCGTGTATCCTATGATATGGCCCGCCAGCGGACCGTTTGGATAAAAGCGAACGTAGGTTTGCCGCAGAACGAGGTTCGGGGTGACACCTCGCTGAACGACTCCAAGCTCCTGGGGGCTGAGGTCCTCGACGATGTCGAGTGGAAGCACCCCGCGGTTCTTGTAATGGTTGAGAATGACGTCATCGGAAATTGGGAGGGTGCGCTTTAGCAATCCGCTAGCCAGCGTAATCTGTTGTCTGGCGAAGGCCAAAATCCTACTGTCCTGCCAATCCAGTGGCGCGGGAAAACTGATGGCCAGATTATAGCTGAGGCGGGTTTGCGCCAGCGGCTTGCCAAATCGGTCTGTGATTTGTCCGCGAGGAGCCGGAATCCCAAGAACGAAGGTTCGCGCTTTTCTCTGGGTCTCCCAGGTAGGCTTTGGATTTTCCACAAATCCGCTGTTTTCGAGCACCGGCGCCGCCTCCTGAGCCGACACCGCAGTGCCCAGCGAGAGCGTGGCAGCTACGATGATGCTAACGATACTGTGCCGGGTGGGAGGACAAATCACACGCGCGCGCCGTCGGTCTATCTCAAAGCTGCTGCGGGACTTTCTCAAGTGTGTAGCACTCGATAATATCGTCAGCCATATACTCGGAAAAATCACCTAGCTTGATGCCACACTCCAGCCCTGCGCGAACCTCTTTGACATCATCCTGGAAGCGTCGCAGTGTGCCAATGCCGCCGTCATAAATGGGCTGCCGTTTGCGAAGCACCCGAGCACGCGCGCTTCGACTAATTCGACCATCGCTGACATAAGACCCAGCCACCTTGCCCTTCGAGAGGTCGAACACCTGACGCACTTCGGCATGACCGATGACCGTCTCTCGCAGTTCAGGCTCGAGCATTCCTGCCATCGCCTCTTTCACTTGGTCGATCAGTTCATAGATAATGCTGTAAAGCTTGATCTGAACGCCCTCACGCTTCGCGACGGTGGCCGCGTTGTTCTCGACCTTTATGCTGAATCCAATGATGACCGCATTTGATGCGCTCGCCAAGAGAACGTCGGACTCGGTGATCGGCCCGACCGCCGAATGAATAATATCGAGCGTAATCTTGGACTGCGGAATTTGCTTGAGCGCATCGACGAGCGCTTCAACTGATCCCTGAACGTCGCCCTTGAGGACCACCTGCAACGTGGGCTTTTGGCCTTCGGCGATATTGGCGAAGAGATTCTCCAACGTGGCGCGCTGTGGCGCCGCGAGCTTGCTGTTGCGAATGTCGAAGAGCCTCTCTTCGCTCAAGAGACGGGCATCCCGCTCGCTTTCCATTACCACCAATTCATCTCCTGCATTCGGTAGCCCACTGAGG
This sequence comes from uncultured Verrucomicrobiae bacterium, assembly GCA_963824895.1. Taxonomy (GTDB): domain Bacteria; phylum Verrucomicrobiota; class Verrucomicrobiia; order Chthoniobacterales; family Terrimicrobiaceae; genus DASTFP01. The sequence goes on from CAWGQS010000013.1 coordinate 71,202, forward strand.
CCGAGCACTTTTACAGGCATCGCCGGGCCTGCCTCTTTAATTGGTTTTCCGGTGTCGTTGATGAGCTGTTTGAGTTTGCCCCAATAGTTACCGCAAATGAAAGCATCGCCGACGCTCAAGGTTCCCATGCGCACGATGACGGTCGCCGTAGGTCCGCGACCCTGCTCGAGTTGGGCTTCAATGACCGTGCACCGTGGCGTCGCTCGCGGATCCGATTTCAGCTCCAGCACCTCAGATTGCAGGCTGATCATCTCGAGCAAATTGTCGATACCCGTCCCCTTGGTCGCGCTAACGGGAGAGCAAATGATGTCCCCTCCCCAATCCTCCGGCGTAAGACCCCTCTCCTGAAGTTGTGTCTTAACCTTGTCGATATTGGCTGATGGCAGATCGATCTTGTTGATCGCGACCATCAACTGAACTTTGGCGGCTTTGGCATGGTTGATAGCCTCGATCGTTTGCGGCATCAGTCCATCGTCAGCGGCAACCACGAGCACGACAATATCGGTCACGTTCGCTCCCCGAGCTCGCATCGCGGTAAAAGCGGCATGCCCCGGTGTATCGAGAAAAGTAATCGTCTGGCCCTTGCGTTGGACACTGTAAGCGCCGATGTGCTGGGTGATGCCTCCTGCTTCGCCCGACGCCACGCGCGTCTTGCGAATTGCGTCGAGAAGAGACGTCTTACCGTGGTCCACGTGGCCCATGAAAGTCACGATGGGCGCCCGAGGCTTCAGGGCCTCCTCTCGAGGCTTCTCGGGTTCCTTGGGGGCCTCAACCTTCAGTTCCTGCTTGTGATGGCCCTTCGAAGTATCCTTCTTCTCGCGCTCGAGAATAAAGCCGTGCTTCTCGCAAAGCTTCGTGACCGTGTCGAGTTCCAAGGTCTGATTGATATTAGCAAATATCTGAAGCGCCATTAGATCGGCGATGACCTGAAATGGCTTAATGCCAATCAACGGCGCCAAATCCTTGACGGTGATTGACGTCTTGAGGTGAATCACCTTCTTGTCGGTCTCCGGCTCGGCCGCAACATCCGTTGCTTCAGCAGCGGGCTCTACGGGAGCCTCTTTTGGCGGCACTGGCTCCGGCTCCTTTTCGACCACGGCCACCGACTTGGCTGGGGGCCTGGCTTGAATTTTTTGAATCGGCGGAAGCACCGACTTGGGAGCACTCCCATCCGTTTCGCGGCGCTTTACCTTCTTCTTAGGCTCGAGAAGGTCCAGCGTCTCGGCAGGCGCTTTTGGCGCAGGCGGATCGGAAGGTGCCTCTTCCGTCGCCGGAGTTTTCGCAGCGGCAGAGAGAGGCGCCTTAGGTTTGGTTGCTTTGTCCTCGGATCTTGTAGTCGCCATGGAAAAGAAAGTGTGGAGGATTCATGGCCTACGAGGCGGCCGTTTCTTGGGGCTGCACCGATGCGCGGGCGGCATCCAGTATTTTTTGGCCTTTGTCGACATCGCAGCCAAGCAATCCAGCGATATCTTGAGCATCTGCCGTGAGGATAACTTCAATGGAATTCATCCCTCCCGCCGCAAGTGTCTGCGCCTCATCTTCGCTGATACCGAGCGCCTCAGCCATTGAATGAGCCGCCTGGGCTTTCTGGGATTCCAACACCTGCTCGGCCGTCTTGTCCTCTTCAATATCCACGTCCCAACCAGTCAGTTTGGACGTCAGACGTGCGTTTTGTCCGCGTTTTCCGATGGCCAACGAGAGATCGTCCTTTCCGACGAGGACATGCACGGTGTGTGTCGCTTCGTCGAGCGAGATACTGCGAATATTGGCTGGCTTCAAAGCGGCTGCAGCGAACTTCAGAGCATCGGGATCCCAGCGAATAATGTCCACCTTCTCGTTGTTGAGTTCGCGGACAATGTTCTTGACGCGAGCCCCTCGCATTCCCACGCAGGCGCCCACGGGGTCGACTTTGGAATCGGCGCTATGCACGGCCACCTTTGTTCGGTACCCGGCCTCGCGCGCGATCGCCTTCAGCTCGACTGTCCGATCTGCAATTTCACTCACTTCGATCTCAAACAATCGACGCACAAAATTCGGATGGCTGCGCGAAAGGATAATCTCCGGACCACGGGAGGCATTGTCCACCGCGACGACGTATGCTCGCAGACGGTCTCCGACACTATACTCCTCAGTTACCACTCTCTCGCGGGCAGGCATCGTTCCCTCGAACTTTCCGAGATCTAGAATGACATCAGATTTCTCAAATCGCCGGACCGTTCCACTCACGATTTCGCCGGCGCGATCCTTGAACTCCTCGTAGATCATGTCTTTTTCGATCTGGCGGATGCGCTGATTGATGGCCTGCCGCGCAGCTTGCGCCGCAATACGTCCAAAATCGCGCGGCGTCACCTCAACCTCGATCTCCTCGCCGGCCTGAATACCTGCCTTGATCCCGCGAGCCTTTGAAATAAGAATCTCATCGTGGGGATTCTGAACACGCTCAACCGCAATGAGCTTGGCTAATGCGCGAATCGCGCCAGTTTTCGGGTCGATTTCGATGCGCAGCTCGCGGGTTCCAGAAGTGAAGTTCTTCTTCGAAGCCGTGAGCAGCGCACTGGAGATCGCCTCCACCAGCACCTCTCGCTTAATGCTCCTTTCGCGCTCGAGGTAATCAAGCATCGCTATGAGTTCAGAATTCATAAATGGCACTTCCCAAGATGAAAAAAGCGGGATGGGAACCCGCTTCTTCGCATGGTTGGGAATGAGATAATATGAACGCCGAGGTAGGCCAGGTCAAGGGCGAAGCGGATGTCATTTTCTTCGATGCAGCCGGGACGCTGATCTACCTTGCCCGTCCTCCCGGGTGGCACTACGCGCTGACGGCGCGAAAATTCGGCCTCGAAGTAGACGAGGGGCGGATGGAGTCCGCCTTTCGCGAAGTCTGGAAAGCGCGCCCAGCGCGTCCTCCCTCTCCCGGTCCGCGAGACGATGATGATCGTCCGTGGTGGCGGGCACTCGCCCTGGAGGTGCTTCACGTCGCGGCGCCCTCGGCTACTCAAATCGACGCACAGGCTTGGTTTGACGAGCTCTACACGCACTTCGCCAAGCCGGGCGTCTGGCTCCTCTACGATGACGCCAGAAGGTGCCTCGATCGATTGATGGGACGCTATCGTTTGGCGGTCATCTCGAATTTCGACGGGCGTCTACGGCGTGTGCTCGACGATCTTGGAGTGGCGGCCCGATTCGAAAACCTCTTCATTTCCAGCGAACTTGGCTGCGAGAAGCCCGCTCCGGCAATTTTTCGACAGGCGCTGGGATCTATGAATGCGGAACCCGGCAGGTGCATTCATGCGGGTGACGATCCGGAACGCGATTGGGCTGGGGCAGCCGCCGTCGGTCTCGAGATTTTTCGAGTGAATCGTCCGACCGTGACGCTGGACGACCTCCACCTGCCGACGGGATCAGAGCCCATTCCTCCTACATAAATCGGAGAATTTGACGGCGGAGGAACGCACTCTTTGCCCATTTCGCGAGCATCTCCGAGGAGCGGTCTGCGAGTGGCTTTTTCCTGTGGCATTGAACGGTGAAGCAGCGTAATTGCTCTTTCGTCCATGAATCGCCTGATATTGCAACTGGCCTCCGGGCTTCTGCTCATGCTCCTCTCGTTGGCGCCTGCGCAGGCCCAGTCCAAGGGCGCGGCAGAGGCCTTCGCGGCCGGCTACGAGGTTTACTCGTCTGGTGATTACAAGAGTGCGGCCGCCATCTACGAAAAGCTGCTGAAAGACTATCCGACCGACCCGATCATTTCTGCGGCCCAACTTCAGCTGGCATTCTGCTATTACTTTCTCGGGCAGTTTGATGAAGCGCTAAACATTCTGAAGAAAGCCGAGTCCGGCCCGGCGATGTCTTCCGAGCTCAAGCAGACGCTCGACGGCTTGGTGCCTCAAATCCTCTCCGGCAAGGCTGCGGCGATTCCCGGAGCCGATCCGAAGCGCACCATCACCTTTGAAGATGCCATCGCCAAATTCACGGAATACATCAACCAATACCCACAGGCATCGGACCTTGAGAATGTCATCTTCAGCCGTGCCATAGCTCAGTATCAGCTGAGAAAATTTGATGATGCCGTCACGGATCTGGAATCCAACCTTCAGAAATTCCCGCAGAGCAGCACGCTCTCCAAGAGCAAGCATCTGCTTGCTGTCACGCTCGCTACGCAAGGAAGTGCACTCTTGGTGACCGGAGATCCTTCTGCCAAGACGAAGGCCGTCGCACTTTATAAGCGCGCAACCGATTACCTTCGCGAGATTATCAGGAAGAAGGAAGATGTCGCCCTCATCAATGAGGCAAACTTTCAGCTTGGAGAGATCCTTCTCAACCAAGCGTCCTACAGTCCCGAGGCGGAGCGTCTGGAACTCTATGCCGAGGCGCTGGCTGCCTTCCGGGCAGTCTCTCCCAAGGAGGAAATTATCGTCCTGCAGCAAGGCAAAGTCGCGGAGTTTGTCACGAAGAAAGCGGCTGCCTTGCGCGCCAATAATGCCGCTCTAAAGAGACAACTCGACCGCGACAACGAGCGCGAGCTCAAGAAGCTTGCCGAGCTCCAGGGCAAACCCGACCAAACCGCCACCGCTCTGTTGAAGATGGCGGAAATCTACTTTCAGCAGGCAAAAAACAACGAGGCACGCGTTGTTCTCCGCCACGTCGCCCCATTTCTTGCGAGTGAGGAAGACAAGAAGCGCGCGTTGTATTTCACCACCATGACTTACGCGTTGCAAAACGCCGCCGATCAAGCCACTGCGGGCTACAATGACTTCCAGTCAAAATACAAGGGCGACACGCTTGCGGATAACCTGCCTGTCGCCATGGGCAGTATGTACTTAGCTCTGAACAACGCTCCGGAGGCGCTCCGCTATTTCAACGAAGCGCTGACCACCTACCCAAACGGACGTTTCACCGGACTCGCGGTCGTCCAGAAGGCCAACGCAGAGGCCCGCTTGGGCAATCTCCCCGACGCCCTGAAGACATTCCAAGACTATTTGGCCAAAAATCCGCCTACTGAAGTTGCAGTCATTGCCCAAGCTGGAGTCGCGGGAATCCACAAAGACAATCGAAAATGGGACGATGCCATTGCCGCATACAATGTCGTCAAGACCGACTATCCCAAAACCCCTCAGGCGATCGAAGCTGACTACTGGATCGGTATTTGCACCCAGCAAAAGGGCGATAACGCGGCCGCCGCACCTATCCTTGATGCCTTTGCCAAAGCCAATCCCCAGCATGCACTCGCTCCGCTTGCCCTCTATGCAAAAGGCGGTGCGCTCATTGCGCTCGGTCAGAAAGATGACGGCATCGCCGCTCTCGCGTCTGTAGCCGAACAGTTTCCCGAGAGCCAGCCCGCGCCGTTTACCTACTTCATGCGCGCGCAATTGCGCGCCAGCGAGGGCAAGGCCGACGACGTCGTAGCACTGATGAAGCAGTTCATCGAAAAATACCCGAAGAATGATAAAGTCTACTTCGCTTATGAATCGATCGCCCAAACGTCGGTCAATTCTGGAAAGACCGATGGCGCCGTAGCGAGCTATCGCGAATTCATCGAGCGCTACCCGGATAGTCCGCAGGCCGGTGACGCGCTCTTTAAGATCGCCGAACTCCAGCGCACCAAAGCCGATTCTCTAGGACGCTACAGCGCGCTGGCTGAGCAGGAACGCTCCCAATGGCAAACCCTTCTGGACAGTAGCATTGCCTCTGCGGAGGAAGCGATTAAGAAGTATCCGGAAAGCGTCTCGCTGGCCCTGGCGCTGCAAACTCTTTTGCAGTCCCAACGCATGCTCTTGGGTGCCGAGCTAAAAACGGGAGCTGAAGTCGAAAAATACTTTCAATCTCTCGCCGACTCCACGACGAGTCCAAGCGCACGAAGTAAGATCCTCTTTGCACTGGCCAACTACGTGTCGGAACAAGACGAGCCCAGAGCTCTCCTCATCATGAACGAGGCCTACAGAACCGAGATCGTCTATTCTCCCCGGGATATGGATTTTTATGGCCTGGCGCTGATCAGAGAGAAGAAACTCGATGAAGCCGCCGCGGTCTTTGAGAAACTCGCCAAGGATTACCCGGTGCCGCAAAATGTGACACCGAATCAGGCTTCGCAACTTGTGCAGGAGGCTCAGGCGATCGCACTTTTCGGACGAGCGCGGGTCGCCCAGGACCAAGGTCAGACAGCGCCTGCCGGTCAGCTCTTTCAAGAATTGAAGGCCCTCTACCCCTGGTCGCCCAAGGTTCTTGAGGCCGATTACGGAATCGCTCAATCGCTCAAGGAGCAAGGTAAGCTCGACGAGGCCATTACTCTGCTCACCGGCCTGATTCGCGCGCCAACTGCGACGGCGCAAGTTCGCGCAAAGGCCATGTTGCTGGGAGGCGGTATCATGGCTGAGAAAGCAAAGGCAGCTGCTGATCAAAGACAGAAGGACGAATTTCTCGGCGCCGCCATCGATTACTTTATCAAGATTGCGCAGTTTTACGGCGGCGTGCCGACGGCGGCGTCGGAGGGCCTCTGGATGGGCGCCCAGTTGCTCGAACAGCAAGCCAACGGATCCAAAGACACGAAATTTAAAGAGCAGCAATTGGGAAAGGCGAAAGCCTCTTACCAGCAATTGCTCAAGGAATACCCGAACAGCGAGTTTGCCTCCAAAGCTCAGGAGCGGCTCAGCGCGCTCGGTGGTTGAGCTCGAGGGCTTCTCGCTTTACCAGAAGCGGCTAGTTCCGCGCTTAAGAAGGCAGGCGCCGCTCTCGACTGAGCAGCCAAATGGTCGGATACCAAAGCGGGGACCAAACAAGTTGCAGGATGGTTCAACGACATCGGCAACGGCATTGAGGAAGTCGGGCGCAAACTTTAGCCACAGTCTCCGGAGCTCTTTTCCTGAGGCCGTTCGAAACCATTTAGGATTCAGAGAATTCCTCTTAGGGTAGGCATGCATTAGGCTGCGGTAATTTCGCCGCTGACATCCCAAAGATCCTCCCACGTCTGGTCCTCCTTCCACAAGAACACATCCCCCTTAATAAGGCGACAGTTGCGATCGATGCGTGAAAGCGCCTCCATCTCACGCGCAGTCAGCGGATCCTCCACGACAGCCCGCAAATTACCAAGGTAGTTACGTCGATTGACGGAAAATGGGATTGGGACCTGTCCACGCTGCACCGCCCATTTTACGCAGACGACGGCGGGATGAACTCCGCGTCGATTGGCGATCTCAACGATGGCAGGATCCTCGGTGTCAACGGTGTCACCTTCGCTCCGATCACGATCCGGCCGAGCCGGAGAACCGATAGGACTGAAGCCAATTGGGATCATACCACTATCGACCACAAATTTGAACAATTCCGGCTGCTGAAAATGCGGATGTAATTCCATTTCGTTGCAGACTGGTTTGATTCTGGCATCGCTCAGTAACAGGCGAAGCTTTGGTATGGTCATGTTGGACGTTCCAATATGTCTCACCAAGCCCGCTTCCACTAATTCCTCCAGTTGGCGCCACGTCTTCATGTAGTCCTCATGAACGTACGGTTTTGCGTCAGGGCTCCGGGATCTTACATCACATCCGGGCGGGTGATAGTTCGGAAATGGCCAATGGATCAGGTACAGGTCGAGATACTCAAGCTGGAGATCCGTGAGAGATTTCTGAAAAGCCGGAATGACGGCCCTCTCGTCATGTTTGTCATTCCATAGTTTGGATGTGATCCAGAGCTCCTCGCGTGGAACTCCGCCAGCGATGATCTTGCGCAACGAATGACCGATGAGATCCTCGTTGCCGTAAACGGCCGCGCAATCGAAATGGCGATAGCCCACCGCCGCGGCCCCCACGACCGCTTCGGCAACTTGCTCACCGGATATCCTGTCAGATCCAAATGTCCCGAGTCCGAGGGCCGGAATTTTCGCGCCTGTGGGCAGAACCTTTTTCGGCACTCTTTTCGGATCCACACCGTCCGAAGCGGGAACCAATGGGGAATTTGACGCTGTCACAAATTGTATCGTCTGGGAGAGGATTTTCCTTTTTGATCCCAGAAACACAATCCAGAACATGCCGTTAATTGCGAGTTTGCTCTGCTCCTCAATTGCCAATGAGGCCTGAAATCGCAACGAACCCGCGAGACGAGACGCGCCGCAACCGATTATGGTATTTTGGGATCGCTCTCTGGCTTCTGATAGCCTGGGCCGTCGCCGCTTACCTGCTCGCACCTCTGGTCTGGAAGTTCTATTTCCGGCATCACCCGTCTTTGGACAATGTTGACCGGATCACACACACTGCGGACGGCCACCCGGGGGATCCTCTCAATATTGCCATTGTTGCCACGGAGGAGCAACTGATCCGAGCGATGATGGCTGTTGAATGGGACCCCGCCAATTCGATCACTTTTGAGAGCAGCCTTCGCATCGTGGTCGATTCCGTCTTTCGGCGCCCGGACGATCAGGCTCCAGTAAGCAGTTTGTATTTGTTTGGTCGGAAGCAGGACTTAGCCTTCGAACAACCCGTCGGACACAGCCCGCGACAAAGACATCACGTGAGATTCTGGCGCTCTACCGAAATGGAAGATGATCGACCTCTCTGGTTCGGAGCAGCGACGTTCGATCAAAGCATCGGCCTTAGCCATACAACTGGAGAGGTAACTCACCACATCGGACCCGACGTCGACGTCGAGCGTGATCGTATCGCCGACCAACTGGAGAAAGGGAATTGGGTCCAGGAGGCGTATTGGGAAAATGATTTCCACCAGCTTCGCGACGGCCGCAATGGCGGTGGCGATCCATGGCATACGGACGGAAGGCTAGTCATCCTCGTGCTGCAGGATCGTCGGGACCAGCCCGTCCAAAACAAGTAGCTAAGAATTTCCCTCCAGGTGACCAAGATAAGACCTCACGAAGCAATTGTATTCCTTGTGGACGTGGACAACACGTTGATCAACAACGATCGCATCCAAGAGGATCTCAAACGCCACATCGAGCGAAAATTTGGCCGTGAATGTCGGGATCGCTTCTGGACGATACAGGAAAAGCTTTTCGAAGAGTTAGGCTATCGAGACTACCTGGGCGCGTTTCAACGCTTCCGCGTAGAGAATCCCTACGAGCCGCATCTCGTTACCGCCGCCACGTTCCTTGTTGATTATCCTTTCGCCAACCGTCTCTACCCAGGAGCGTTGGATGTGCTGGAGCAATTCCAAAAATGGGGACAAACGGTAATCCTTTCCGATGGTGACGTTGTCTTTCAACCGCGCAAAGTCGAGCGCTCCGGCATCTTCGAGGCGGTTGATGGTCATGTGCTCATTTACATTCACAAAGAGGAGTCGCTTGAGGATGTGATGCGACGCTATCCGGCTGAGCACTATGTCATGGTGGACGACAAGCTACGTATTCTGACTGCCATCAAAAAATATTGGGGCGATCGGGTCACGACAGTTTTCCCAAGACAAGGGCAGTTCGCTTACGATCCGCAAGTCCTCGCCTCTTATCCGCCGCCGGACGTAACCGTCGATCGCATTGGGAGTCTTCTTGCAATGGATCTAGCCAATCTGCTCGAGAGCCGTCAACCGACGCAGCCCACAGGTGCGGTTTGAGAAGAAGACTCAGGGACGGGGTTCAGCCTGCGATCATGATGGCATTTTGCTGCGAGCCAAAAAATCCTGTGAAAGAACAACTTTGTGGCGCTTAGTCTAATGAAGGCGCGACAATCCGCTCTGCTTGCTCGAAGCCTGCTGGTGCTCGCCCCGATCGCCATGCTGGCCGCGGCACTTCAAGTCCACCCGCCCTTCGTCTTTGTTGTCGCTTTTGTGGCGTTGATTCCCTTGGCTCACCTCGTGGCGGAATCGACGGAGATCCTTGCCGCCCGCACCGGACCAAGAATCGGAGGTCTGCTCAACGCGACGTTTGGAACTCTTACCGAGTTTATTGTCATGTTTGCGCTGCTACGCGCCGGTCACACTGACCTGCTGAAAGCCTCCATCGTCGGATCGATTCTCATCAGTCTCCTTCTCACGCTCGGCGCCGCCATTCTTTTTGGAGGGATTCGCAACGGTATGCAACGCTTCGACCAGCAGAGCGTTGGGATGGCCACGACCACGATGATCCTGGCGGTGGTCGGTCTCATGGTGCCGACGTGCTTCTCGGCGATCACTCAGCGACAGGAGAATCGGATATATGCTCCCGGCTTTCAAATTGAGGCCGTCAACAAGATCAGCCAAGCAGTGGCTGTCATCCTGTTCCTCTTGTACGTGCTGACGGTTGTCTATCAGCTTCGCGCCCGAGAAGGCGAAGAGTTGACGCAAAAGCCATCGGCAATCCGTGACCCCGAACAATCAGGATGGAGTCTCCGCGGCGCAATTGGGGCACTGATGGTGGCAACCCTGGCCATCGCCGTTCTTGGGGAAATCATTAGCCAATTTGTCGAGCCTTTTGGCACGTCATTGGGAGTGACTTACCTCTTTGTGGGAGTAGTCATTCTTCCGGTCGCCGGAGCCATTTCCGAAATCGTGGTGTGTGTTCGTATGGCTCGCAATAATAGGGTGAACCTTGCCATTGCGATCCCGATGAACGGTGCCATGCAAGTCTCACTATTTGTCGCGCCTTTACTTGTTTTTCTGAGCGCATTTGGCCCGACGCCATTGACCCTGTCTTTTGGTGTCTCGGAAGTGATCGCTGTGGCCATCACGGTAGCACTCGCTGCCTACATGGCCATCGACGGCGTCACTAGCTGGCTCGAAGGGGCGCAACTGCTCGCTCTATGGGGCATGCTCGCCCTCTGGTTTTACTTCTTCCAACCTTGGCCGCACCCTGTCTCGTGAAGGCCAAGCGCCCTGCCAGGAAACGGCCCTTCATGTGAAATCTCCTTGATTTTGTTCGACGGAAGCGCCCTAAGTAATTTCCGTCAGAATTCTGCCATTCGTGAAGCCGGGTCCCGCCAATTTTGCCTTCCTTTTCTCTTTTCCATGCTTCGAAGGCACCTCGGTGATCGTGGATGTTCATTCGGAGGTGGCAAACTGGCCGCAAAGATCACTGTTTTTCCAAATCCCTCGCAGGAGCTGCCCTGAAGCCGGAAGAGATTTCAGATAGCCACGGATTCGCACTCCGCTCGGCGAAGTCTCCTAAATCGTTCCCGCCGATGAAGGGCACGAATTGGACAGCGGCTACCGCCGGATTCATTCTTGCGGCCGCTCTTGGTTATTTTGTTCTTCGCAACTGGTTGAAGGTCGAGGCACACGACCTTTACGTCGTCGGCTTGGTCCTGCTGGTCCTCGTTTTCACGTTCATCAATCGGAGGCTGGTCACCTCGGCTCGGAAGTTGCGTGCCGCGGTTTACCGCGGCGACGAGTTGCTGGCCGCCGCACGTGCGGCCGAAGACAAATACCGAAGCATTTTTGAAAACGCGGGGGAAGGGATTTTCCAAACCGCTCCCGATGGACGCTACCTTTCGGCCAATCCTGCTCTCGCGCGCCTTTACGGCTATGCGATCCCGGCAGACCTCATTCATGCTGTGACCAGCATTGGAACTCAGATCTACGTCGATCCGAACCGTCGCGAGGAGTTTCTTAAAGAAATGCAAGCCAAGGGTGAAGTCTCGGACTTCGAGTCCCAAGTGCGGCGAAGCGATGGCAGACTCCTTTGGATCAGCGAAAATGCCCACGCGGTTCGCGATGAACATGGCGACGTGATCTACTTCGAAGGGACTGTGGAGGACATCACCGAGCGCAAGCGCAGCGAGCTTGAGCGCGAGGAACGGACGCAACGCGAGCTCCGACACCAGCGCTACCTGCTTGATCTTGCTCAGTTCGACAAGAGCGACTTCGGAGCCGCCTTAAGCGTGCTGGTCGAGACCACAAGCCGCTCCCTCGGCGTCGCTCGCACGAGTGCCTGGCGGATCGTCGAAAAAGACACTGAAAGCGAGGCGATCGTCTTGTTGGACCTGTATGATCTCAACAAAGATGCGCACGTTACTGATGAGTTGATTCTCCAGGGCTCCGATTTTCCGCACTATTTTGCGGCGCTCCGTTCCGAGACTCATATCGTCGCCCACGATGCAGCTACCGATCCGCGCACCAGCGAATTCACCGAAACCTACCTAAATCCGCTGGGAATCACCGCGATGCTCGATGTCCCCATCTTCATCAAGGGTCAGCTGGCTGGCGTGCTCTGTCTCGAGCACGTGGGTGGATCGCGCGTCTGGAAGGATGATGAGCTCGCCTTCGCAGCCTCGGTTGGTAACATGATCGCTGTCACGTTCGAGGCCGCCGAGCGCCGGCGAGCGGAAGATGAAGCAGATCGCGAACGCGAGCGCGCCGAACAGTTGCTGCTCAATATCCTCCCGGTTACGGTGGCGCAGCGATTGCGGCGCGGCGAGGGGCTGATTGCCGACCATTATACCGAAGCGACGGTCCTCTTTGCGGATATTGTGGACTTCACTCGTCTGTCCGCGAATATCGCGCCGCAGGCGGTCGTCAACTACCTAAACGTCATCTTTTCAGAATTTGATCAGCTCGCACAGGATCTTGGGTTGGAGAAAATCAAGACGATCGGAGACGCCTACATGGCTGTCGGCGGAGTGCCGACCCCGCGCCTAGATCATACCGAAGCTGTGGTCGAAATGGCTCTCGCGATGCTCGAGGTCTGCGCTCGGCTGAGCCGCGGCACCGAAATGCCCTTTACGATGCGCATCGGCATTAATACCGGGCCCGTCGTCGCCGGCGTCATCGGCATCAAGAAATTCATCTATGATCTCTGGGGCGACACCGTCAACCTGGCCAGTCGTATGGAAAGCCATGGCGTTACGGGTGAGATTCAAGTTACCGATGCTGTTTATGAACGAATGCGGCAGAAATATCTCTTCGCGCCACGCGGCAAGATCGACATCAAGGGCCGCGGTCAGCAGAAAACTTATCTCCTTAAAGGCCGAATCGATATTCTTGAAGCCGCCATAGGCTAGGCACAGGCACCCAATCTCTCGACATCAGCAGGCGCGACCACCAGACATTTACTCCTCAGGGAGTCTCTTCGTCCAAGCATAGACTCTCGCCATCGCCGACGCTGGCGCCCCCTTTTCTAAAGCAAAAACGTCCTCCCCAAAATCTTTTGTTTCTGCCACGATGCGTTCGCCTTGAGCACGAGCTCCTCCGAACATCGCTACACTTCAAACCGAACACGTTGACTTCTCCCCTATGACTGCAAGCATCAAGCCACTCACCAAACGCCCGGCCTGGAAGGCCCTTGCGGCACACTACAAGAAGATCAAAGAGGTGCCGCTTTCGAAACTGTTCGCCGACGACCCTAAGCGTGGCCAGCGCCTTACCACCCAGGCGGTCGGTCTCTTTCTCGACTATTCGAAGAATCGGATCACCGATGACACGGTCAAACTTCTCACCCAGCTAGCGGCAGAATCCGATCTGCGCGGCCGTATCGCCGCGATGTTCAGCGGCGAGAAAATCAATATCACCGAAAACCGAGCTGTCCTCCACGTGGCGTTGCGCGCACCGAAGGATGCCTCGATCCTGGTCGACGGTAAAAACGTCGTTCCAGAGGTCCATGCCGTCCTGGACGCCATGGCTGCCTTCGCCAAGCGCGTTCGCAGCGGCGCGTGGAAGGGGCAGACGGGAAAGCGTATCCGCAACGTTGTCAACATCGGGATTGGCGGCTCCGACCTGGGGCCGGTGATGGCCTATGAGGCTTTGCGGCACTATAGCGAACGCGAATTGACTTTTCGGTTCGTCTCCAATGTCGACGGGATTGATTTTGTCGAGGCGACCCACGACCTCAGTCCCGCGGAAACCCTTTTCATCGTCTCTTCGAAGACCTTCACGACGCTGGAAACGATGACCAACGCCGAGAGTGCACGCGATTGGTTACTCAAGGGCCTAGGCGGCAACGCCAAGGCTGTTGCCAAGCACTTCGTCGCTGTTTCGACAAACGCTGAGAAAGTTTCTGCGTTCGGAATTGATACCGCGAATATGTTCGGCTTTTGGGATTGGGTCGGCGGACGTTACTCGATGGACTCGGCAATCGGGCTCTCCACCATGCTGGCGATTGGCCCGGAGAATTTCCGGGCAATGCTTGACGGGTTCCACGAAATGGATGAGCACTTCCGAACGGCGCCGTTTGAGAGAAACCTCCCTGTCCTCATGGGTTTGCTTTCCGTCTGGAATACGGATTTTCTGGGAGCAGAGACAGTTGCCGTGCTGCCCTACGAGCAATACCTCAAGCGCTTTCCCGCATATCTGCAGCAGTTGACGATGGAGAGCAATGGCAAGCATGTTACCCTCGATGGTTCAACGGTAAACTATCATACAGGGCCGATCTATTGGGGCGAGCCTGGAACCAATGGTCAGCATTCGTTTTATCAACTCATCCATCAAGGGACCCGGCTTATTCCCTGTGATTTCATCGCCTTCGGCAAGGCCCTCACTCCGCTCGGCCGCCATCATGATATGCTCGTTGCGAACGTCTTCGCCCAAGCCGAAGCGCTCGCCTTTGGCAAGACGGCCAGCCAGGTGAAGGCGGAAGGAACTCCCGATTGGCTCGTCCCACATCGGGTCTTTGAAGGTAATCGTCCATCAAATACAATCCTTGCTGAGCGGCTGACGCCTGGCGTGCTCGGAAAGCTTGTCGCTCTCTATGAGCATTACGTCTTCACTCAGGGTGTGATTTGGCATATCAATTCCTTCGACCAATGGGGTGTCGAACTCGGCAAGGCGCTTGCCCAACGCATCATCCCAGAGCTGGAAAGCGAAACGCCCCCGCAGCTCAAGCACGACAGTTCCACCAATAACCTCATTCGTCGCTACAGAAAGTTGAAAGAAGCGCCCTGAGTCGGCGCTTCGATCGACTGTCGACATCCACGATCGCGCCGCGACGGATTCCGGTTCACCTAAAGAGCTGACGGCCGGTGTCGAGCGGAACCTTGCCACCTCGAACTTGCGGTGACTCTTCTTATGGCGATTTGTCAGTCTTGGCCGCGGACCACTTGAAGCCTAAATAGGTCCCATTACTGATCCCCATCAGCAGCAGCTGGTCGCTGCTGAATTCTGGCATGGCCAACTTGTAATAGACGGCGCGCACGAAAATCACTCCAAAGGCCAGATTCCACCCGATCATTTGAAACCGGTGGAAGTTTGGTCTGCCATCGTTGGTTTCAGAAAGAAGATCGTTCACTGAACGCATTAATGCCGAACGCCACCCTTTTTTGTAGTAGGCTGCACGGCGCTCGAGCTCCGCGACGCGTTGCTGCGATCGAAGAATCTCTGCCTCAGTCAGACCGGCTGTCTTTTGAATCTGTAACTCAGAGAGCGCCAGAGCGTGAAGTTTGTCTGGGTCCTCGAGAGTCATTTCTTCTTTGGTGAGGACGCTCGAGCCACGCGGGGTTGCTGCATCCGACTCGTCAGTGATGAGAAATGCGCCGAGGCCGGTGGCAGAGCTAAGACCGAGAAGCAGCAGTTCCTGGGCGGTAAGGGTTCGGTAATCGCCGGTGACGATCCAAAGAAAAATGTAAGATCCGGCGACGATGAAAAACCAAAAGGCCATCTGGCAGCGTCCGAGACTGAGGTGCCAAAGGCCGTCGGGGGCCATATCTCGAAGGACCTTGGTGGCGAACGCATAATACAAGAAGAGCAGGAAGAGCAGGAAGAAGCATTCCAGCAGGAACCATGTGAGCCAGTCTGTCGAAGCCTTGAGGCTTACTTTCTGCCACTCCAGCGGATTGGTTGAGGGATTGATGGCCGTTGGCATGATCTCCGTTTTGCCTGGTTCGAAAAGATCGACCACCGCAATGGAAACATTCATCGGCTTTCGAGCGAAGCCGGCTCCCCCCAGCAGCTCCAACCATTGCGGCTTGTTTGCTTCCGTCATCACAATCTTAAAGCGGAGAGCCACGTATTGGTCGTGATCGTATTCGCCTTTAGCGTTCTTGTTTTCAGAATACTCGTGCCAATCGTAAGCAAATTGTGCGTTTAGATCTCGGAAAACGCGGCCGTTTACTACTAAAGAGGAGCGCTCCAGCTTGTCTTTGAGGAATTGATCCCACGCGGCGTTCCGCCGTCTCAGCAAGAGCTGATCAACATCCTTGTTCAAGGCGGATTGGCGCGCAGCCAGCTCGCCAGAACGTTCTGTTTTCTCTCGACCGTCGGGCATTGCTTCAACTTCTTGTCGTCCGAGGCGGATAGCTTCCTGCTGCACGCGCAACGTCTGGTAGCGCGCATACTCTTCCTTTTCCGTTTCGGGATCAAAGACCACCGTATCGAGCGTTACCTTGGCACGTGGATCGAGATCCTGTTTCCCAAGAGCGTTCATGAGCTGCAACAGCCAAATGCTCGGCGACCGCACGTCTATGTAGACCTCTTGATTGAGCGAGAGCACGTAGGCAGAGTCCTCCGCCCGCGCCGCCTGGTCGGTGGCGCGCATTTGCATCACACTAGGCGGTCCCCCCGGCGCGACATCGAGGTTCTCTTTGGAACCCGCCGTTGAGGATTTTTGAAAGACGCTAATGAATGGTATTCCAAGGACCAATAGAACAACAGCCCCCACAAGAAGCAGCTTCGCTCGGCTGCGACCCGCCTGACCGGATACCGGATTCGTCGTGATCGGCTCAGGCATAACAGAATCCTCCAAAGCGGCGGGCAAGGCGATCTGCTCGGAGGGAGCGCCGCCTAAGCACAATCCGCGCGCATAGCGACCATCCCGGAAGCTTCTGATGCCAGATGATTAAAGGTGATTGGAGCGCTTGCCTTGCCACACGAATGGCCAAAGTCGAGGTGGTGTAAGCCATAAGCTACGGACGTGTTTAGCGATCTTTCACCGATTAGGCAAGGCGCCGCATGCGAGCGACCGGGGCGCGCGCAGATTACAGAGATGAGCATTCAGGTCCTTTGCAGAATTAACGCTCGAAGTATTTGCCCCTCACAATCACGAGCCCATGTGAAAACTGCGAAAAGGACGATCAAGCCCGTGATACGTTCTGGACCGCTGGCGGGACCACAAGGATATCGTCTTCGGAACGTCGAAGAACCAATCGACAAACTATCAAATATCGCAGCCTTTAGTTGGGTTTCGGACTAGACAACCCGCGAAAAAGGTTCCGTGCTTTGATGTTTGACGAGGAATATTAGTTATGCTAATCGTCTGCGCTATCAATGCAGCATAAGATAAAACTCTGGGTGGCGATGTGGCTTGCTAGCCGGATGGAGAAGCGGGCTAGGCGCTTGCGTCGTGCCCTCCGCGACTACGAGCGCGCTGAGTTGCGACGGATTCAGGCTGCCGATCGGCGGGCGCGCGGCTTGCGTCTCTATGCGGCATGGTTTCGGAAGGAAAGAGGGCGCCGGAATTACCAGCCCTTTGTCCCCTTGAAAGCGGCAGAAGAGCTGGCCGATCGGACCAGCAGACGAGCCGCTTGACCTCCAGAACTAGGTCTTCTCCTTCGCGCATGACCTAAGCTTCCGCGTCGCAAGAAAAATGATGCGACCAATTGTCATGGCGTTTTCGCTGTGGCAGTGCTCCTGTGAAGTGGCTATTTCGCAACCCAGCGAGTCGCCATCCGCCTTTCCAACGTCGACGGAATACATTTGAAGAACTTACTGTCGGACTTCGAGCGAGCATTGCTTGCCGCGTTTTGGTGCTGTCGCGGTTTCGACGAACGTCTCTTGTTCTTCTCGAATCTCTCCGTGCGAAGATTTTTTCTGGCAAGCCGGTTCGCGGTTCTCTATACGCACTGCCAGCATTGGACTGCTCCAATATAGGGGATCGCAAGACGTCCACAGCCCGAACGAACAGAAAAATTTGCGAGGACTGCCCTGATTAATGATGACGCCTCATCTTGTTCCGACTTTTTCTCGAGGTGTCGTCACGCTCATCCTGTGCGCATTCTGTGCAAGCTGCGTAAGTCCGCTAGGTCCGGTCGAAAAAGGTCCGCAACCCCGACCACCGCGATCGGCGCCGCAACTTTCCCAGAAGTTTGCCTGGGGAATTTCAACGAGCAGCTACCAATACGAAGACCCGGACGTGAAGCCTGCCGACAAGGATTACTTTTATTCGGACTGGGACATTCTCATCGAACAGCATAAGGCGCCACCCAAGGGCAATGCGCTCTATAGCTGGACGCAATTCGAGAAAGATCTTGCGGCCCTGAAAAAGATTGGCGTCACGCACTATCGGTTCAGCATCTCCTGGCCGCGCGTGGAACCGAAACCAGGCGTCTATAATGAAAAAGCAATCCGTGGCTACGTCGCGATGGCGCGCCGGCTGAAGGCGGCGGGCATCGAGCCGGTAGTTTGCCTTTGGCATTTTACGTTTCCCTCGTGGCTGTACGACAAAAAGAACCCGGGCGCATCCAATTGGCTGCATCCACTGGCGCGCAGGCGGTGGAACGCCTATGTCGACCGAATGGTCCGCGCCATCGCGCCATATGCGAACTACTATGCGCCGCAGAACGAACCGAACGGCCAGATCACCACCGCTTACATTGTCGGAGTGTGGCCGCCTGGCATGGACTTGGCATTTGGGCATTATCGGAAGGCGATCAATGCGAGTACCACGATGTTCCGCGATGCGGCTGCACAAATCAAAGCGATCAAACCAACGGCCAAGGTCATGAGCGTTGAGGCCTTGCCCTGGTGGGAACGTGCTCCGCTCGACCCAGGCGGTGTCATTTACGAGACGATGATTCATGGAAACGTCGATCACCTGGACCGCATCTACGACGTCTGCGACATCGTTGGAATTAATTACTATTACTCACAGGCCCCTGGACCAATCTCGCTTCTCGCCGAGCCTTATCGCCGTGGCCACAACTTCACGATGATGGGCTGGCGGATCAATCCCGATGGACTTTACAATGAAATCAGGCGCGTCGGCGATCGCTACGGCAAACCGATGATGATTACGGAAAACGGTATCGCCACGCCAAATGATGCAAAGCGAGTCTGGTATATGCGCAACCACATTGCCGCCATTGGACGCGCAATTCGCGACGGTTACGACGTCCGCGGCTACTTCGCCTGGTCGCTTGCAGATAACTATGAGTGGCACTATGGGTACAAAGCCTTATTTGGCCTCGCACGGATGAATCCTGAAACCTACGATCGGGTATTCAAGCCTTCCGCGCGAAAATTCTCACAGACGATCCAGGCTTATCCAACAGTGCAATCCGTAAGCGATATTCAGCCGCAGGGGGGCTTCTGAGCTAGCAGAGTTGGCAGACACATCACCGCAGAATTTCAATGATCCATCGATTTGCTAATAACCCGCTCATTGCTCCAAAGGACGTGAAACCGTCTCGTCCGGATTTCGAGGTCCTCTGCGCGTTCAATCCAGGAGCTACCTTCCACGATGGTAGGAAGGTCCTATTCATCCGTGTCGCGGAACGCCCGCTACAGGAGAAAGGCTATCTCTCCACCGCTATTACCGATCCGATCACCGGAGAGCTGGAGATCCTGCGTTGCCCGCTTGACGATCCGGATCTTGATGCGCGTGATCCGCGCATTTTCCGCTATCGCGATGTGAACTATCTGACCTCCCTGAGCCACTTTCGGACCGCAACTTCGGAAGATGGAAAAAACTTTACCATCGATCCTGAGCCGACTTTGAAAGGCTCTGGGAGCTATGAAACCTACGGTATCGAAGACGCTCGCATCACAAAACTGAGAGACGCTTTTTACATCAGCTACACAGGAGTCTCCGCGTTTGGCGTGGTGACGTGTCTTGCGCGAACGCAGGATTTCCGCACCTTTGAAAAGCTCGGAGTAATCTTCGGTCCGGACAACAAGGATGTAGCGATCTTTCCTGAGAAGATCGGCGGGCGCTACTACACCTTGCATCGGCCGGCGGTAAAGCACCTTGGAAGCCTGGCGATTTGGGTGGCCTCATCCGACAACCTGCTCGACTGGGGCCGTCATCAAGCCATCATCGGTCCCCGCCGGGGAAAATGGGACAGCGAACGGGTGGGTGCCGGCGCTGCACCCATCAAGACGCCGGAGGGCTGGCTGGAACTTTACCATGGATGCGACGAAAATACGCGCTACTGCACTGGCGCGCTCCTTCTAGATCTGGAGAAGCCCTGGCGCGTTATGGCACGCTCTCGGACCCCCCTCCTGGCCCCGGAAACTGCCTATGAGCGCGAAGGTCTCTTGCCGAACATCGTATTTCACAGCGGCTTGATCGACAACGCGGATGGAACGCTCGATTTGTACTATGGCGGCGGAGACCTGGTGACCTGCGGCTGCCGTGTCTCGGTCCAGGATATTCTCGAAACGCTAAAATAGCAGCATCTTCAGCCCTCGTTGCGATTCCCTGCATGGCCCCTCGCGCAAGAGCTCGTGAACTGGCACGCCGATTCCGTGAAGTTTATCCAGATGCCCATTGCGAACTCGACTTCAGAACTCCGCTTGAGCTCCTCGTCGCCACGATTTTATCGGCGCAGTGCACGGACAAGCGCGTCAACATCGTCACCAAGAATCTTTTTGCCCGCTGCCAGAACGCGAAGGACTATGCCGAAATACCGCAGGAGGATCTTGAGGGAATAATTCGTTCAACCGGCTTCTTTCGAAACAAGGCGAAGAACATCCGCGCCATGGCGGCAAAGCTCATCGCCGAACACGATAGTAAAGTCCCCCGCTCCCTCGAGGCACTTGCCGCTCTGCCCGGTGTCGGTCGAAAGACGGCCAACGTTGTTTTAGGCAACGCCTTTGGCCTTGAAGAAGGAGTAGTCGTTGATACGCACGTCACACGCGTTTCCGCCCGACTCGGTCTGACCCAAAACAGCGATCCGTTGAAAATTGAGCAGGACCTTATGAAATTATTCCCACGCGATCAATGGACTCTCTTGAGCCATTGGCTGATCTGGCATGGCCGTCGTCGGTGCTTCGCCCGCAAACCAGACTGCCCGCACTGCGAGTTGTTTGATATCTGCCCCACTGGGCCGCAGTATTTGCAGCTACTCGCTCAGGCCAAATGACTGACATTTTCACTGCCATGAATAAAAATCTCACGTAACAATCTCAACCGAAGTGCCTTCAGGAACCTGTTGGAAAAACTCTTCGACATCCGCGTTGCGCATGCGGACGCATCCGTGACTAGCTGGTGTCCCGAGGAGAGCTTCATGATTAGTCCCATGAATGTAGATATAGCGCTCCCTGGTATTGGCGTTGGCTTCGTCTAGCCCGGCCAGCCAAAGAATCCTCGTGAGAACCAGATCGTCTTCGCCTCCCTGCGAGGCGATTTCGCCGGTCGGCTCGCGGCTTTTGAAGACAGCGCCGGCGACGGCACCTTCGCCAATCTTTTCGCTGACGACAAAGCGACCGAGCGGAGTCTTGTTACTTCCGGGTTCGAAGCCGAGACCGAACTTGGAGGTCGAGATCGGATAGGTCTTCTCGACCTTTTCGCCGCGGATCACTTGGAGAATCTGGCGGCTCGCATCGATGCGAAGATGCATTGGAACGTGGACATCCTTGGACGAGATGTTACTCATTATATTCTCTCCCTATGACCCGACAATATCGAGTTGCAATCGTCGGCGCAACTGGCGCCGTAGGTATCGAAATGCTTCACGTCATGGAGCGGCGGAACTTCCCGGCCTCGTCCGTTAAGCTTCTCGCCTCCGCGCGTTCCGCTGGCAAGACTTTCAAGTTCCGTCGCCAGGAACTCGCGGTCCAGACTCTCGGTGTTAACTCGTTCGAGGATGTCGATCTGGCCTTTTTCAGTGCCGGGACAGCTATCGCGCTCGAGTATGCGCCGATCGCGGTCCAGTCCGGCGCCATCGTCATCGATAATTCTTCTGCCCATCGGATGCAGACTGAGGTGCCGCTGGTGGTGCCAGAAATCAATGGCGGGGATGTTGCCGCGCATCGCAGGATCATTGCAAATCCGAATTGCACGACGGCGATTGCATTGATGGCGCTCTATCCACTGCATCGCAAATTTCGCGTCACAAGGATGTTCGCCGCGAGTTACCAGGCCGTTTCGGGGGCCGGCGCGCTGGCCATGGAAGAGCTCCGCCAGCAATCCAAGGCGATGATTTCGGGAAAGCCGATC
The DNA here is from genome assembly GCA_963824895.1 of uncultured Verrucomicrobiae bacterium. Lineage (GTDB taxonomy): Bacteria > Verrucomicrobiota > Verrucomicrobiia > Chthoniobacterales > Terrimicrobiaceae > DASTFP01. The sequence continues at coordinate 93,190 of CAWGQS010000013.1, forward strand.
GAGCGGGAAGTGTTTCCGCATCAGATTGCCTTCAATGTCATTCCGCAAGTGGACTCCTTTCTGGATTCGGGCTACACCAAAGAGGAACTGAAGCTGCAGAACGAAGGGCGACGGATCATGCATTTGCCCAGCTTCAAGGCGTCGGTCACTTGCGTGCGAGTCCCGGTCTTTCGTGCCCATTGCGTGGCTGTGAATGCGGAGTTTCAAGAGCGGGTTACCTTGACCGAAGCTCGGGAGGCAATCGTTGGTTTCCGCGGCATCGAACTTCGGGATGATCCGACGGACAACGTCTACCCGATGCCGCTGGATTATGCGGGCGAAGACGTCTGCGCGGTGGGCCGACTGCGTATTGACTCCGCGCTGGAGAATGGCCTCGCCTTCTGGGTGTGCGGCGATCAGCTTCTCAAGGGAGCAGCGCTGAACGCGGTGCAAATTGCTGAACTCCTCTAGTAGTTACGCTGACCACCGGACGGTTTGTCTGCTGCCGGTCCTAAATTTGCCAGGCGTATCGAGCTTGGCTTTCTTTGATCCGCCATGATCTCGCGCCTGCTCGTGCTCGTGTTTCTGCTGGCAGCTGCGGGCTGTGGTCCCCGGCAGGAGCGCGCCGACTTAATCTTCGTAAATGGCGCGGAGCCAGAGACACTCGATCCTTCGATCATCACCGGTCAGCCTGAAGGCAGGATCGTCAACGCTCTCTTTGAGGGCCTTACCACCTTCGATGCTCAGGGAAAGTCCGGCCCGGGAATGGCCGAGTCATGGACCGTTTCCGAGGATGGAAAGACCTACACATTCAAGATCCGTGGCGATGCGAAGTGGAGTGATGGACGGCGGCTGACGGCACCCGACTTTGTGGAGTCATGGAAACGAACGCTTTCTCCCGAAACAGCAGCGAGCTATAATTACCAGCTCTTTTACGTCAAGAATGCTCAAGCCTTTGCGGAAGGAAGGATCACGGACTTCTCCGAGGTCGGCGTAAAAGCCCTCGATGAACAAACGCTGGAGGTGATGCTCGAGAATCCTACGCCGTTCTTTCTTGATCTTTGCGCTACCCCGCCATTGCAACCGGTCCCCGTCGATAGGATCAAGGAATTTGGAGATGACTGGGTGAAACCAGGCAAGATGACCTCCAATGGCGCCTACGTTCTCGAAGATTGGCGAATCAACGACAGAATTCGACTCCGCAAAAATCCTCACTATTGGAATGCCCGGAACGTTGCCTTGGAGAGCGTCGAAGCGCTTCCGATCAGCGTGGCGACGGTGGCTTTTAACTTCTACGCTGGCGGCCTCGCGGACCTCATCGTCGACAAGAACCTCACGCCAAACGCACTTCTCGACGAGCTCAAGAAGACACCCGCTTTCCATTCGGCGCCCTTCGCAGGCATCTACTTTCTGCGCTTCAATTGCTCGAAGCCACCATTCAACGACCCGCGCGTGCGTCGCGCTTTTGCCATGGCCGTGGATAAACGGAGAATCGTTGAGAAGATCACCCGGGCTGGCGAATTGCCGGCGACCAGCTTTGTCCCTCCAGGCATGGCTGGCTATATCTCTCCAGAAGGAATTCCCTACGATGCCGAAGGGGCGCGTCATCTTCTCGCGGAAGCAGGATTTCCAGACGGCAAAGGCTTTCCCTTAACGACGTTCCTCTATAACGAAAGCCAGCAAAACCGCGATATTGCCGTGGAGTTGCAAGCGATGTGGATTCAGCATCTCGGTGTAAAAGTGAACCTTGCTCTGCAGGAATGGAAGGTCTACCTGAATTCTCTTTCTTCACTCGATTACGGCATCGCCCGGTCCAGTTGGGTCGGCGACTACCCCGATCCAAATACTTTTCTCGACATGTTCGTCACGGGGAACGGGAACAATCGCACCGGTTGGAGCGACCCAGCTTACGATCGCCTGATCGCCGATGCTGCCAAAGAGACAAATCCCGAGCATCGCTTGGAGATTCTGCGTGAGGCGGAAACCATTCTGGTCCGCGAACAAGCCCCGGTGTGTCCCATCTTTTACTACGTAGGCATTCAGCTCTTTGATCCGGCAAAACTGGGCGGTATCGAATCTAACATCCTCGACGAACATCCGGTGAAAGCCATCTACCGGAAGGATCGCTAAATGCCGCTCCCGATGAAGCCGTTTGTCAGGCGTCCGCGGCTTTAAACGGACCTCACGCTGCGGCTTTGCTGGCGTTCAGTTCGCTGCAGAACTCGCCGATGCGTTGGAGGGCGACTTTTATCTGTTCCAGGGCGGTGGCATAGCTGCAGCGCACATGACCTTCGCCACTTGGGCCGAACGCCGTCCCGGGAACCACCGCTACTTTCTTCTCCCGGAGGAGCTGCAGGGAAAATTCGCGACTAGTGAGCCCTGTGGAAGTGATCTTGGGGAAAACGTAAAATGCACCGCGCGGTTTGAAGCACTCGAGACCGAGTTCATTGAGGCCGCGCACGATGTAATTGCGGCGGAGTTCGTATTCTCGGCGCATGCTAAGCATGCTTGGCTCGCCGCGTTCGAGTGCCTCGATCGCGGCCTCCTGTCCCATAATCGGGGCGCAAAGGATCGCGTACTGATGGATCTTCATCATCGCCTCGATGACCGGTTGAGGCGCGCAAGCGAAACCGATTCGCCATCCCGTCATCGCATAGGCTTTCGAGACGCCATGGAGCAGGATGGTTCGCTCTTTCATTCCCGGAAGAGCCGCCATTGAAGGATGCGCCACCGAGTCATAGGTCAGCTCGCTGTAGATCTCGTCCGAGAGAACCGTCAGATTGTGCCTGATGCAAACCGCGGCAATTCTCTCAAGCTCGTCGATTGGCATCGTCGCGCCGGTCGGATTTGTCGGGAAATTTAGCATCAGGACTTTGGAGCGCGAAGTAAGGGAGCGTTCAAGCGTGTCAGCCCGCAGCACGAAATGATCCGCTCCCCGCGTGGGCATCGAACGAGGCACTCCGCCCGCGAGAATCACACTGGGACTGTAGGAGACGTAGCAAGGCTCGTGATAAAGGACTTCATCGCCGGGGTTCAAAATGGCTCGGAGCGCCAGGTCGATGGCCTCTGAGACCCCAACCGACACGAGCACTTCGCCGAGCGGCTCGTACTGCACGCCAAAATGATCCGCGACGTATTTGCCGACGGCACGCCGGAGCCGAGGAAGCCCGAGGTTGGAGGTATAACCTGTGTGCCCCCTTTCCAGGGAGTAAATAGCCGCCTCACGAATATGCCAGGGAGTCGCAAAGTCCGGCTCGCCGATTCCCAGCGAGATCACATCGCTCATGCTTTGCACGATTTCGAAGAAATCTCGAATACCCGAGCGCGGGATATCGCGCACGTGGTCGGCAATCTGGATGCTCATGGCGAGACCGACAGGCGTTCGGGCGCCGGTTCGAAATGATGAAAAGCTCCGTTCTCCTTATAGGTTTTCAGACGAAAGTGCGTTGCGGTCGCCTGCACCGCCTCAATCGTACTCAATTTTTCGGCCACAAAGGCAGCGACGCCTCGAAGATTCTCTGCCTCGACCACGATAAGAAGATCGTAACCTCCGCTCATCAGATAGCAGGTTTGGACCTCTTCGAACTTAGCGATGCGTGAGGCGATGCGATCGAAGCCCCCTTCGCGCTCCGGCGTAATCTTCACTTCAATCACGGCCGTTACGATGTCAGTATCCCATTTTTCCCGGTTAATGATTGTTTGATAGCCGAGGATTACTCCTTCGCGTTCAAGGCGCGCGATCTCCTGGTTAACCTGCTCGGTAGTCAGGTCTAGCAGGCGCGCGATGTCTTCGCGCGGAATGAGGGCGTTTTTCTGGAGAAGGTCGATAAGCGCTTCCATGCAAACCCATAATTGCCCTAGCGCTCCTTCTTGGCAAGTGCCCTGCTTGTGACTAAGATTCCTTTATGGCGACAACCAAGAAGAAAACCACCCCCAGCAAGGCAGCCACCGGTAGGACGAAGTCTCGACCGGCGGCAGCAAAAAAAGCCAAGCCCGCAGGGCCGCGAGAGGAGGCGATAGCTAATGACGCTCTAGAGCTCGTCGATAAGGCGGCCGGTCTTTTGCGAAAGGCGATTCGCAGCGGCGCTGACACTTCTCGCACGACCCGTCTGGAAGCAAAACAACAGGCCCACAGCCTCCTAACAAGAGCATCATCCGCCCTCGGGCAAGTTCTCACCGAAAGCACGTCAACGCTGCATAAGGTCATCAATAAAATTTAGAACAGCGTCCACCACTCGCTCGTAGTGTCAAAGCACCTCCCTGCGAAAGGAAAAGGTCTGTGCAGTGGGCAGAATTCCGTTCGCGAATCATTCGGAGAGATGCCGCAGCGCTTCACGGATCGCGGGAACAAGCGGCGGGAGACATTCGGCTATGGCTTTGGGATTTCCAGGAAGATTAAGAATGAGTGACCTCCCGCGCACGCCGGCGGTCGCTCGCGAGAGAATGGCGGTGGGCACGCTGCGAAACGAAACGGCTCTTTGAGCCTCCCCAAAGCCTGGTAGTTCCTTTTGGATTACGTCGAGGGTGGCCTCGGGAGTGACATCCCTCCGAGCAGGACCTGTCCCGCCGGTGGTAAGAATCAAGTCGCAATGCTCCTCGTCCGCCAGAAACGCAAGCACGCGGCTGATGTCTTCCCTCTCATCGGCGATAACCCTTGATATCATTTGAACTGGTTCCCGCCACTCTTCAAGAAACACCCGTTCGATCTCCGGCCCTCCCTTGTCCGCATAGATGCCGGCGGATGCTCGGTCGCTGATGGTTAGCCGCGCCACTTTCATTTCTTGACCTTGCTGACGAGCTCAACTCCCTCGATCCGCATGGTCTTATCGGCAGACTTCATCATGTCGTATAAGGTGAGCGCGGCGACAGCCACTCCGGTCAATGCCTCCATTTCCACGCCGGTAGGGGCATGTGTGGCCACTTCGCATCGTATCGAGATCTCCTTCTCTCCTACCTCGAAATCAACCGCGACGTAGTTTAGGGGGAGAGGATGGCAAAGGGGAATCAAATGGGCGGTACTTTTCGCCGCCAGTATTCCTGCGACGCGAGCCACCGCAATGGCGTCGCCTTTCGGAAGAGCTTTCCGCTTCAGCGCGTCGATTGTCTCCACTTGGCAAAGAAGGCGACCCGCGGCAATGGCCCTGCGCTCTTGTTCCGGTTTCTGGCCGATATCGACCATTCTCACGGAACCTTCCGGTCGAAGGTGAGAAAACTCACTCATAGCTCGAGATTGCCAAAAAGCAGCGCCTCGAACATTCCGTTTGTGGCCGAGGTGCCAACTCTGAGCAGGGCGTTCGCGGGAGCAAGCCCGGTCAGGTCCGAGGAATCCTTCCATGGAAGGGCCTTCGCAATCAAAGATCCTCCTGCGGTACGGACCCTTGCGGGCCACCACGTTTCCCGTGGATCAGGCTGCGGGCGATCCCCATCGATATGGACGCGAACCGTTCCCTGCGGAACGCGTCGGGACATCACGTCGAGCGCTCGTCGGACGAATAAGTGAAAGCAGACAAAGTGAGAGAGTGGATTGCCTGGCAAACCAAATGCTGTGCAGCCATCACGCGTCGCAAAAATGAGAGGTTTCCCGGGTCGACTCCGAACCTTGGAACAATGAATGACGAAACCGAGTCGACGCAAAATTTGCACCGTGCCGTCGTACGCCCCAACGCTGGCACCGCCGCTGATCAGCAGCAAATCGCCATCGAAACCTTCAAGTGTCTCCACGGCCTGTTCAATGTTTTCAGAAACATGGCGCTGACCCAATGTCCCGGGTCCTGCCTCTGCCACCAAGGCGGCGATAAGAGGAGAGTTGCTGTCGCGAATAAATCCGGGCGGCGGATCGAGATTCGCCGCGACCAGTTCGCTTCCGGTGACCAAGTGCGTGATCCTTGGTGTGGCCGAAACAAAGGGCGTCGTCGATCCCACGGACGCCAGGACTGCGATTGCGCCGGGATTGACTCTGGAGCCAGCCGCCAACAATATCTGTCCGCGCCTAGCTTGCGATCCCTTCGCGCGCACATGCCGACGCGAGGCGGCCACCCGAGTTAGCACCCTCTCCGCTTCGCTTTCGGTCTCCTCCAACATTACGAGGCCCACGCCTGACTCGGGAAGTGCAGAGCCCGTGAAAATTCTTACGGCCGTTCCGGATTCTAGGGCGGAAAATGGCGGCATTCCCGGAGTCACTTCGCCCACTATATTAAACCATCCGGGAAGCGAATCCTGCGGCAAAGCATAGCCGTCGATAGCTGATCGATCGAACGCCGGCATTTCCGCGTCGGCGCGAATCTCCTCTGCGAGATGGTGCCCGAGCGCTTCAGCTAATGGCAAGCGAACGGCCGGCAATCCGCGAACTTCGCGATCGATTAGCGCACAGACCTCATCAACACTCAACATGGTACGGTGCCGGATTTCCAGATCGGAACCTCAGCCTTAAGGCGATTCATAAAGACTTCCAGCATCTTAATGGCTTCTGCACGATGGCTCGCTTCGACTCGGACATAGATCGCCGTCTCTCCTACCGGCACTAGGCCATGCCGATGAACAACATGCAACGCATAACACGGATATTGGGTATTTAATTCTTCCACAATTCGTCGAATAATTCGCTCGGCCATTGGTTGGTAAATCTCATACAACAAGCCGCCAATAAGCGCCCCCTGCTCGACATCTCGCACCATCCCCCGGAACTCCAATCGCGCACCGATTCGCTCGCAGGGAGAGAGGTCCGAAATGCGAATTTCCCCGTCTGTAAAGAGAATAGTCACCTGCATCCGACGGGCCTCATCATAGAGCAATTTGGGTCAATCGAAAGTGTTCAAACGACGGAGGCTCTGACGACAAACGCACTCGCCCCAAGGCCCGTCCCGCGTGGACTACCCGCCCGAGACGGGCGGGATCAAGGCGGCTTCATCCTGAGGAGAAAAATGTTCTCCCCTGGCGAGATATTCGAAGTTCCTCGCCACCCGAACCGAACCCCGCAGCGAAGCTAGGGCAGGAAAATCGGCGACCAATCTTTCCCAAAAGACCGCTTCACCCATTCCGCTGTCCTCGCACTCGACAGTTGCTTCGGCACAGCCTGCCGCCTGGCGGGCGGACGCAAAGAAGAGGACACGTAGTTGGCCCATGCGCTTACCCGCCAATGGCAGTCATGGGACGACCAGGCTGATAACACTCGCGGAACTCGTGATCCTTGGGCTTTGCGGCGATGGCCTGCTCGAGGACTTCCTCGATGCTGCCTTGGCCGTGGCGAAGTGTGTCGATTAGATCAAGCTCGTTATGTCGGCCCAGGCATGGACGGATTCGGCCATCGGCCGTCAAGCGAATCTTGTTACAACCGGCGCAGAAATCAGCGACGGTCAGCGCGCCGATAAAACCGACAATCGCTCCTGCCTGCGACAGTTTGTAATAACGAGCGGGTCCATGACCCAGGGCGGGATCGTCCAGGGCGACAAGGTTATCGTCGCGGCTCAGCCGATCGATTATTTCCTGTGCCGAGAGAAAATTCTCCTCGGTCAACACGTGAGTAGTGGAAAGAGGCATCAATTCGATAAAACGAATCGGGAGACTTCTCGCCGCGGCAAATTGAATCAGCCGCATGATCTCCCCTTCGTTTACTCCCCGCATGAGAACACAGTTCAGCTTGATGCGTGGAATCTCGGCGGACATGGCCGCATCGATCCCGGCTAGGACGGACGCCATATCTCCGCCTGAAATCCTGCGGGTACTGGGGGGCGTCAAGCGTATCGAGGCTAATGTTCACGGAGTCGACACCAGCTTCTTGTAACGGCCGGGCGAGTTTCGCCAGACGCGTGCCGTTGGTCGAGATCCCGAGCGAGCGGACTCCTGGCTGCTGCGATATCCCCTCGGCGATTGCCAGCAAGTCCTTACGAATGCAGGGTTCGCCGCCGGTGAGGCGAAACTTTCTAAATCCCAAACCGCACGCCGCGGCGACGACCCGAACAATCTCATCCGCCGTGAGGTGATCTGCCTTTTGCGCCCAGCCTTTATAGCCCTCTGGCATGCAATAGAGGCAGCGCTCATTGCATCGGTCGGTCACCGAGATGCGCAGATAATCAATTACGCGCCCAAAGCTGTCCATGTTTCTTGATACTATATCGCCGAATGCCTGGACTGCCAGAAAAGGACGGGTGCTAGCGCTACAGACCGCCGTGCTTCCATATGGATAGGACGAGCCGCAAGCACATGAACATCCCCCAAATAAGGCCGGCGAGCCCAACAACGGAAACCTCCCAGATCTTCGGAGGAAGCCCCGAGAGAACGAGGATACTCGAGCAAATTAGCACGGAGGCGGTAAGAATCGCGTTGGTTAATCGGTTTGCGATTGAATCCAGCGTTTTTCGCAGCGGCTCGAAGCCTTCCGGATCGATCTTGTGCTCCAGGGGAATGTTGATCTTTCCATGCTTGATGCGCTGGTACAGCTGGCGAAAGTCGTGCGGAAAATCTTCGAGAAAATCGAGGCCCTCGCCGAAGAGCTTTCGCAGGAGTGAGAAGATGCGGGCGGGATGATACTTGCCCTCGATCTGCCGCATGGCATAGGGCTCACCAAGTTTGACAAAATTGAGATCCGGATTCAATGAGCGGCCGATGGCCTCCACTTGCGTGAGCGCCTTGATCCCGAGATAGAAACTCCCCTTCATGCGCAGCTGGTTGTTCCGAAGCATCTCGAGAAGCTTGTTCAGGACCTCCCCGAGATTAATGTCACGGAGAGGCTGGTTAAGATGTGCTTCGCTAAAGGCTTCGACGTCGGAAAGCATTTTGCCAGAATTGCTTGCAAACCCCTCTTCACTCATCTCGAGAATTGAGTCCATGACCTGTTGGTGATCGCGCTCGGCCAGCCCCGCAATGAGGTGGGCGACGCTTGAGCGAAATGGGGGCGAGAATGTCCCCATCATTCCGTAGTCGAGCAACCCTGTCACCCCGCCTGGCAAGACCAGCATGTTGCCGGGATGCGGATCACCATGAAAAAAGCCGTACTCGAAGATTTGCAGATAAATCAGGTCGGTAATGTGCTCCGCCAACTGGGCGGTATCGATCCCTCTTCGCTCCAGTGCCTCCACCTCCATGATGTTCCTGCCCGACAAGAATTCCATGGTCAGCACACGCGGGGAGGACAATTCCCGATAGACCGTCGGAACCTTGATCCATGGATTATCCGCAAATTGCGCACCAAATCGCTCGATGTTGAGCGCCTCGTTATTGAAATCGAGTTCCTTTCGCAGCGTCGATGAAAACTCCGCCACCACTCCGACGGGATTGACACCCGAGATTTCGGGAACGTGCCGATCCATAAAGCGCGCCAAATCGAGCAGCACGGCGAGATCCAATTCGATGACTTCCTCGATGTTTGGGCGTTGCACTTTCACCGCCACCTTGGTCCCATCGGGCAGCCATGCGGCGTGGACCTGCGCGATCGAAGCACTCCCTACTGGTTTATCTTGAAATCTTTTGAAAAACTCAGAGATCGGCCGGCCAAGTTCCTCGGCGACAATCGCCTTGGCTTCGGTGGGAGGAAAGGGCGGCACCTGTGTCTGCAGCTTGCACAGCTCGACGTAATACTCGTCCGTCACGAGGTCGCGCCGAGAGCTGACAATTTGTCCGAACTTCACAAAGGTCGGTCCGAGCTCTCCGAGCGCCAGACGCACCCTCTCGGGGACTGGCTTGGAAAGCAACCCCTCTTCATGAACGGCAATCGTAGCGTCGTCGATCCCAAGGAAGCGCTGCAAAGCGACCAGTCGTAACACGTCAGCAAAGCCGTACTTCCAGAGGACGGCAATGATTTCGCGATAGCGCGGTAGATGCGAAGCAAATTCCACCGCGCCTTTGAGCTGGTTGAAGATCACACTGGGAAGCCTAACTCCTCACACAGCTACAGGCCAAGATCATTGCAAGGCATGCACGACCAAGCCGACCACGACACCGTAAACGATGTGGGCCAAAAGCTGGGCTAATCCGGTCATTGGACCTCGCTCGTGATATCGGGCGATTGGATGGTGTTCCATGACCGCAATGCAAACAAGCAGCATCACGATGATTCCATGGATGAATCCCGCCATGCCAAACGTCCACCAGACCGCGGGCAGCTTCATCAGGAGCAGCAAGCCCCAATAGATGTAGGCAAAAATGATTCCGGAAGTGAAATGGACTACATATCCGATGGAAAGTGCGTTGTCCGCCTTGCCCGTAATGAGCGCTCCCACAGCGGGAATGACGTCGATTTTTCCGATGCCGAGCCACCGTGGCAAGAGAAGCAGCGCGCTCATGGCTGCCGTCCCCACAATTCCTCCAATCAAGGGAGCCAACGCGGAAAGCACAAATGGACGCTATCTGCCGCAACGCTCCTCGGCAAGGCGGAAACGGCTCGAATGAATGTCAGCAACGATCTCGATCTGACGTCGTCGGAGAAACTTTGCTAAAGAAAAACTTAGCTACGGTCTTGGCTTGGTGACAAAAAAAGACATGATTGCCCCGAAGCTACAAAGCGCCCCAATCATGGCGACGGTTGGCCAAAGATCTGCCCGGTTGTTGGTGAGCAAGAGAATGCAAACTGAGGCCAGAACAACCAGGGCCGTAATGGCGATATACGCCGTGTTGGCATTCGGACGGCTAACGACTTCGCTCTCCGGATAAGCACGAACTGAAGGTAACGACTGCGATTCCACACCAACACCTTATCGAGATCTGCGGAAGGTCAAGGTGGATTTCGTCCGTCCCTTGCGGAGCCCTGCTCGAGAAACCGCACGCGGCGGTCAACCCGCGGCAGGCGAATGGTCAGAATGAGTCCTCGGTTTTGCTCGCTTTCAATGATGATTTCTCCTCCGTGGGCGCGCACGATACGGCGAACGATCAGAAGTCCCAGGCCCGAACCGCTCGACTTCGTCGTAAAGTATGGTTCAAACACGCGACTGATGTTCTCGGGAGAAATTCCGCCGCCTGTATCTGAAAAGGAAACGAACTGGTGGGTTTCATCGGCCCCCGAGCGAAGTCTTAGGATGCCGCCGCTTCTCATGGCTTGGAGAGCGTTCCGGATGATGTTGTAGAACGCCTGCTTAATCTGATCTCGGTCCATCTCGAGCGGAGGCAGTGACCTGTCGAGCTCGAACTCGACGAGGATATCACGATCCTTCAGCTCGGCGTCTAAAAAAGCAATAGACTCCTCAAGCACTGCATTGATGTTCTCCATTCGAGTGGTCAGCGGCTGCGGCCGGATTGCGCGGAGGAACTGTGTGATGATATGGTCGAGCCGACCCACCTCCTGGCGGGCGATTTGAATCGACTCGCCGAGTTCCTGACGGGCCTTCGCGGGCAGTTTCTTGATGCGGCGCTGCATCAGCTGCAGATGAATGTCAAGGGAGTTAAGGGGATTTCCGACCTCGTGGGCCACCCCTGCGGCAAGAAGGGTAAGGGCCGAGAAGCGCTCGCTCTCGATCGTCTCCTGCGTAGCGCGACGATTCTGAGTAATGTCGCGCAGGATGATCGCGCGACCTGCCAGTTCCTCGTGTGTATCCTCGCTCATCAGGGGCACGACGTAAAAGTTGAGGAATCGATTCTCCGGATAGAATACCTCGAGATCCCGGCTGACGACCTCGCTCGGGCCGGAAGTTTGCCCGATATCAAGCCCACGCACGACCGCACCCAAAGGCTTGCCCAGGCTACTTTCGGCATCGATGCCAAAGAATCCACAGGCTGCGCGATTCAAGTAGATAATCCGGCCGCCTGGATCTGTCACTATGAGACCCTCCAAAATGGCGTTAAAAATTGTCTCGAGAAATCCCTTCTCGCGTGCGATCTCGCCGAGGTAATTCTGAACATCACCCGGCTGCACGAGTCCGATGCGCTCGATCAGCTTCTCGAGAAATCCGCGCTTCATATCAGATCACGGAAAGTAGTTGCCGCACCCTGCCTTGAAAACCCTGTTCTTAGCCGGCCCACTGCACGGCCTGTTCATCTGCAGCGAAGCGCACAAATCCTCGCGCGCCCGGCTTTCCATTGCCCGAAGCCAAGAATCCCCCGAACGGCAGAGTCGAAGGCGAGAAGGTCGTGGGCAAATTCCAATAGAGGTTGCCCACCTGCAAATGTTCGCCGGCCGATCGGAACGTTTCCTGTGATTTTGTGAAAACCGATGCGGTCAGCCCGAAGCGGGTCGCACGATGTCGGACGACCGCGTCCTCCAGATCGTCGAACTGTTCTAACGCCGCAATCGGTGCAAAAATCTCCTCCTCGCTCGCATCCAACCGGCCACTAAGCACGAGGGCGGGGGTGACGTAATGACCTCGTTTCCCAGACACTTCGTGGCAGATCTCGCCGCGGAGAAGCCACTCGCCAGACTGCTTAGTAATTCTTTCATACCGCTCGAGTCCGCTTCGACTGGCGAGCGGACCCAAAATAGTTGCGTCATCGGTTGGATCCCCAGGAACGTAGCGGGACAGCGATTGAAGGAGTTTGCCAATGAACTCCTCCTCGACATCGCGATGGACCAGAAGCCGAGTGGTCGAGTTGCAGCGCTGACCCGAGGTCAAAGAGATGCCATCGGCGGCGGCCTCAGCGGCTGCGTCCAGATCAGCATCTGAGAAGACGATGAGGGCATTTTTTCCACCGAGCTCGAGAGCGAGCGATTTGGAATAGTCTGCGGCGAGTTGGTGAGCCAGAGCTTTGCCGACCGGAATCGAACCCGTAAAGCAAACCGATCTGACCTCAGGATGAGTGCAGAGCTCCTGGCCTGTACCGCCCCATCCTTGAACCAATTCGAAAACTCCCTCGGGCAGGCAAGCCTGCATCTCCGATGCGTAGGCAGCGCCGACATTGGCGGCGAGCGGAGAAGGCTTGAAGAGAACCGTGTTGCCCGCAAGCAAATAGGCGACAGCTGCGCCGTGGCCAAGATGGATCGGGAAGTTGAAAGGCGCGATCACCGCCGCTGGCCCTCGCGCGCGAGGGCGCACCATCGCCGGATGTGGTCCGTCGGTCACCTCCTGATCGATCAAGAATCTATCTGCGTCCGCGAAGGTGAGGTCAAACTTGGCGACAACGGCGGCGAGTTCGTGACGAGCTTCGCGGAGAGGTTTGCCGACCTCCATCGCGATCAAACGAGCCAAGGTCTCCTGCTTTGCTCTGAGTCGCTCACGGCAAAGGCCAAGGGCAGCTTTCCGATTGTCGAGGCCCACTCCATGCCAACTTTCAAACGCCCGCTTGGATTTTTCCACTGCCGTCTTCACGTCACTCGCAGAGATTCCAGGCATCTCGATGGAAAGATCACCGGGACTTCGCACGTGCCAGACGGTGGGATCCGAATTCATGGAGATTCGTGCAAATGCGGCGCCTCCCGACTGGGAATCGTTCTTCCTAAGTGGCCTGCCGAACTTAGGCGAGCAATTCCGCAAGCTCCTTGACACGGCGCTCGAATAACCCAAGCGCAGCCACGATGGGTGCTGGGGAAGACATGTCTACCCCAGCCTCCGCGAGCGTCTCGATGGGAAACTTGCTGCCGCCGCTTCGAAGGAAGCTCAGGTAACGCGTGGCGTCCCCCGTCTCGAGCACCTGCCTGGCAAGTGCCACTGCCGCGGAAATTCCGGTCGCATATTTGTAAACATAAAAGGCGCTATAAAAATGCGGGATCCTCAGCCCTTCGAGCTCCAGTTCAGAATCAATCGCAAAGTTAGGTCCAAAATAGGCGTCTAACAATTCACGATAAACCTTCTTGAAGCCTTCGAGGGTAAGTGGCTCGCCCGCTTCGTCCGCCGCATGCGTCGCGCGCTCGAATTCCGCAAACATCGTCTGCCGGAAGAGAGTGCCACGCAAGTCGTCGATTTGGCGGTTCAAGACGTAGGCACGCATCCGCTCATCGGTGGTCGTCGCCAACAAGTGCTCGGTAAGCAGGATCTCGTTGAAGGTGGAGGCGACCTCCGCGAGGAAGATGGGATAGTGGGCGTTTTGGTAGGTTTGTGTCCGCTTGGCATACCACGTGTGCATCGAATGCCCCGCCTCGTGGGCCAGCGTGTAGACGTCGGAAAAGACGTCCGCCTTGTAGTTCATCATGATGTAGGGCGGACTTGTATAGGTCCCGTAGCTGAATGCCCCACTTCGCTTGCCCTTGTTCTCGTAGCGGTCACACCAGCGGCCCTCGCGCAATCCATGGCTCAGGATTGAAAGGTATTCTTCACCAAGCGGAGTCAGTGCAGCGAGCACATGCTCTACGGCGGCGTCCCACTCCACATTGCTACGCATTTCTCCGACGATTGGGACATACGTGTCGTAATGATGGATCTCTGGCAAGGCGAGCACACGCCGTCTCAATTGAAAATAGTCATACAAAGGCGCCAGCCGGCCGCGAACCGTGGCGATGAGATTGTCGTAAACGCTCAAGGGAACGTCGTCGTAAAACAGCGCCGCGTCGATGGAGGACGGATAATTTCTTGCCCGTGAATCAAAGACATCGGCTCGAATCGAACTCCCGAGCGAGGATGCCAGTGTGAACTGATGATCCTTGAACTCCGCGTAGAATCGATGGAATGCCTCCCGGCGGATCTCGGGATCACGCTGCTGAAGAAAGGAAGAAAACGAGCTTTGCGTCAATTCGCGCTCCTTTCCAGATTCATCGCGAACGAAGCCGAACTTCATGTCCACGTTTGTCAGCTGGGAAAAAGTCTCCTGATGGCCGCGCAGGGCGGAGGAGCCCAGGGCGAGGAGACGTTCCTCGCTCGCCGACAAGGTGTGAGGTTTCAGCCGCCGAAGCTTCTGGAGCGGAATCACCCACTCGGCAAGCGCTTCATGCGAAAGATAACCATCGAAGATCTCATCGGGTATGGCCTGGATTTCCGGGACAAGAAACGAAAACGCTTCGCCGATGCGAACGCGCAAACTGTCGAGCCGCGCCTCCCGGGAAAGCGAGGCGTCATTCGAGGCATCTTCAGCCACGCGCAAACTCGCATATTGGCTCAGCTGCTCGACTCGCATGTTGATAGCCTTCTCGAACTCCAGCGCCTCCCGCAACTGCAACGCACTGGCACCCACCTTCCCGCGAAAGCGCGCAATCTGGAGGTACTCCGATTGCAGAGCTTTAAAATCCTGCTCCCAGGCATCTTCATCGCGGAAAAGTGGCGTCAAATCCCAGCTGTGGGCGGGAAGGACTTCAGAGCGAGGCGGAACAGTCCGGACTTCAACTTCGGAGTCTGAGTGATGGGTCAATGGCATCTTTTCAGCATATCCAGCAGATGAGAGCAAACAACGCTCCACTCGCAGAGGAGGCTGCTTTTCTCTGCTCAGTTCTTGGCCGCCAGCTCGGCGCGGTACCCAAAGAGCTGGCGTTCCTTGATGATTTTCGCGACCTCCGGTGAGACCGTATCCTCCCAGCCCTCTGTCCCGGCTCGGATCTTCGCAAGAACACCGGGTGATTTGATCGGCAAATAGCTCGGGTTGTATCCCTCCATCGATTCAATGAAGCCGTTGTCCAAAAGGTGCCGATAGAGATGCACAAGGTTCGGCGCCACCTCGAAGTTTTCGGCGGTCACCAAGTCTCCGTTTGGATTCATGAACGGGTACACGTAAAGCTTGACGCCTGTCTTGAAGAGACGTCCCAAAGCTTCAAGAATCCCGCCTTCGAGATCCTTGTAATACTCCTCCTCAAGAATCTCGGCCATCGCTGGAATACCAAGCGGCAAGCCGACCATCCGATCGGTGTAGCGCGTCAGATAGTCAACCAGTCGATGGTAGGCGCCGTAATTGGAAATCAGCACCGTCCGGCCCATGGCACCGAGCATGTCGACCCGATCCAAAAAATCACGCAGATCAAGTTCCCCGCTCGCCAGCAGATTCTTCATCGTGATTTCCATGAGGATCTCCGGCTCGGCGTCCCGCACTCCTTCCTCCCGCATGAACATTGCCTTGCCACAGTTCAACATGTCGTCAGCGAGAAGCGTGACCGGCCGGAAGCTTCCTCGCTCGACGAGCAGCGGTTTCTTGTAGAGCGCATCGGCGGCATTCACAATCTCGCCCGTGGCACGAAACAGCGCCGCATTGGTCAGGTTCTGCGTCACCAGCTGCAGGGCCATAATTCGATCATCGATGTCCGCGAAATCAGGACCGGTAAAGCGAATCATATCGATCTCGATTCGGCCGGGAGCCAGGTCGTCGACGAGGGAGACAACCAAAGCTTCGGGATTGTCCGTCAAGAAGAAGGCGCCATGGATAAGATTCACTCCGACAATCCCAAGAGCCTCCTGCTGCTGGAGATTACGCGGATCAAGCATCCGAACATGAATGATGATTTCGTTTGCTTCCGTCCGCGGCTGCTTTTGAAAGCGGATGCCCATCCATCCTTGAGATTCCGCGTGCCGGCGCAAACTCCGGGCCGCGACGGTGTCGGCAAAGGCGAAAAACGTTCGCGATCCGCCGACCTTGGCATCCAGGCGCTCGATGAGCAGGTTGTATTCATGGGTCAGCATGCTGTCCAGTCTGGCTCTGCTCACGTAACGCCCGCAGGCACCATAGATGGCATCCGAAAAAGTCATGTCATAGGCCGAGATTGTCTTAGCAACTGTGCCGGCCGCTCCCCCCACAGCGAAGAACCGTCGGGCTACGTCCTGGCCAGCCCCGATCTCCGCGAAAGCGCCATAAATGGCTGGGTCCATGTTAATCTGAAACGCCTTCTTCTCCACCTGCAGTTCGGACTCGAGGGGCATACCCCACATTGTATCGCCTAGTTGCCCTGCAGAGCAACATCGGGATTTCTAATTAAGTAGGTGAGACTGACCCATTTTCGCCTGGATCGCCCCCGTTTCCTTCGAAGGTCCCTCTCCCGCACAACTCGGTTGCGCGCGCCAGTAGCTGCCCTAAACTTCGCGCAGTGAAGTGCACTTCCTTCTTGTCGGTCATCTTAGTCGTGGCCCTCGCGTTAACGGGCTGCAACCGGAAACCGGCGGAGAACGCTCAGCAGCCCCTCGCCCAACCGCAAGCTCCAGTCTCCCCGGAACCCGCAGCGCCGTCGCAACCCTCAGTCCCACAGCAATTCTCAGCGCCGTTGCAACCTTCAGTCCCACAGCAATTCTCAGCGCCGTTGCAACCTTCAGTCCCACAGCAATTCTCAGCCCCGCCGCAACCCTCGGTCCCACAGCAATCCGCAGCGCTGTCGCGACCCTCAGCCCAGCAGCAGGCTCCAGTCTCGCCACCGGAATCCTCCCCCGCGCAACCCTCACCTGAAGCAACTGTCGAGCCTACCGCGACGCCGGAGAGCCCGGAATTACCACCACCACCCGAAGACCCCTTGGCGGCGCGCATTGGACTGCTTATCCCGCTCACTGGCGAGCAGGCTTCTTTCGGAATCGACGCGTTAAATGGAGCGAAGCTTGCCATCGACGAAATCAATCAGCAGGGAGGCGTTCTGGACCATCCGCTGCACCTTATCGTTAGGGATACTGAGTCACGAACAGAAAAGGTCGCCTCGGCCATCGGCGAATTGATCGACACCGAGAAGGTAATAGCTCTCGTTGGAGAGATCACGACCGATCGCACGCTCTTGGCAGCGCCACTCGCGCAGCAGCGCGGCATCCCCTTGATCACTCCGAGCGCAACCAACGAGAAGATCACCGCCGCCGGCGACTACGTCTTTCGCGCGTGTTACACTGATGCCTTCCAAGCCGCCATGATGGCGAAATTCGCGCGATCCCTCGATGTCGAGAAAGCGGCGATTTTCTTCGATAGGGACAACCCGTATGGCACCGCCTTGAGCAATGCGTTCAAGGTTGATTTTACCAAGCACGGCGGCTCCATTGTCGCCGAGGAGACTTATCGGGCTGGCGATGTCGATTATTCAACACAACTCAACGCGATTAAGCTGAGGAATCCCGACAGCATCTTCTTGCCGAGCTACTACGCGGAAGCCGCGCTCATCATCAAGCAAGCCCGTCAGCTTGGCATCGAGGCTCCATTTCTGGGCACGGATGGCTGGGATTCGAACGAGCTTCTCAAATTCGGAGGGCCAGCCGTGAACAACTCTTATTTCGCGAGCCATTTTTCCAGCGAGCACCTTTCCGACAAAGCCAAAACCTTCAGTGAGGCTTACTACGCAAAGTTTCAAGCCGCACCGCCTCCGCTAGCCGCTCTCGCCTATGACGCGGTCTGGCTCCTCGCGGACGCCTTGAAACGCGCCGGCAGCACCAGTTCAACCGCACTGAGAGATGCCCTTGCCAAAACGAAGGATTTCTCCGGCGTCACGGGAATGATCGCATTCGATCAAGATCGAAATCCCAAAAAGCCGGGAATTATTATCCGTGTTCAGGAGGGCAAGTTTACGTATTTGGAGACTGTCGAACCGTAGAAGAGGAAGCCTTCTGCTGTTTCACCTGCATTCTGTCGAAGCGCTTCGCAATATTCGCGTAAAAGGGATATCGACCGCTCTGGTCGTTTTCAGGAAGGAAGCGCCAGTGCTTATAAGCCCAAAGCCAACATTCGGGTTGTTCGTGAATCGAAGGCTCCAACACGTTCCAGCAGAGCTGTGTGATTTCCGCCGCAGTGGCATTGGTAGGAAATTCGAGCGGCTTGTGGTAGACCATGCGATATGAACCATCCGGCTCGGGACGGCACTCGACCGGAACGATTTTTGCCCCTGTGCGCAAAGCGAGGGCCGACTGCATTTGCGTCACGCAGATCTTGAGCCCTCCGAAGGTGTCAATGATCACGCTCGTCTCCCTGGGATCCAGATTAAGATCGCAAACCATGTTGAATTTCCCTCCGCTCTTCAGGTGTTTGAGCATTCGGATCATCGCGCGCTCCTGGGGAATCACGCAATGGCCGGTGCTGGCGCGCAGACGATCGAAAATACTGCCGATGAGAGGGTTCTTGAATCGCTGCGTGATCACAGGTCCATTGGCGACCGTGTAGACCGTGAACTGGCTGAGCCACTCGAAGTTCGAATAGTGTAGGCAAAGGTACACGGTCGGCTGCCGGGGATCGGTATGGCATGAGTCCAGTTCGAGCCCCTCGAATCGTGCAATACGCCGCGCAAAAGGTTCGCTGAGATTAGGCGACCAGAAAAGCTCGAGCATCGTCCGTGCGAATGTGTGGTAGCTGCTCGCAGCGATCCGCCGCTTTTCCGCCGGCTTCCGCGAGTCGCCGAAGGCGGAATCAAGATTTGCCAGCGCCACGTCTCTCCCGCGCTTGTCGAAAGCAAAGACGATCGAACCAAGCACTCGGGCGATGTGCCGCAGCCAGCCATAGGGCAAACGACCTATCAGCCACACCACACTGGAAAGCCCAAGGAATTCCAGTCTTTGGCGCAACGTTGGAGTGAACTTAGACACTGGACCAAAATGAGATGGCCGTCGGTGCGGCAGTTTCAGACTAGCCCGATTTCCCCGATGTTTCGATTCTTGGAAAAATTGGTGTCGGTTTCCCTAGTTCATGCCCTTCGGGCAACTTCCCCCACGACGTCTCGCTCAAAGCCAGCGGTCCGTTCCAATTCAGTTGCTGGAGAACGCCACCGGCAGCCTTTGGCATCACCGGCGAAATCATGATTGCGATCAACCTAATGACCTCTGCCAGATGATAAAATATGCCATCGAGTCGGGCTTCATTCCCTGGCTCCTTCGCGAGCTTCCAGGGCGCGTTTTTCTCCACGAATTGGTTTGCCTCGGTGACAAGCTCGGCAAGTTTCTCCAATGCCGAGCTTATCGATCGCTCCTCCATCGCGGCCGTAAAGACTCTTACGAAATACGCCGCGCGGTCCCTCAACCCGTTCTCGACCGAGCGTGACAATCGTCCGCCACGATATTTGTGGGCCATGGTGAGCGTTCGATTGAGGAGGTTGCCCAAGCCATTGGCGAGTTCACTATTGTAGCGCTGAATCAGTCGCTCGTCGGTGAAGTCCATATCCTGACCGACGACACAGTCGCGCATCAAATAGTAGCGGAGCGCTTCCACACCGAAGCTGTCGGCGAACGTGTTCGGGTCACGAATGTTACCCAGTGACTTGCTCATCTTGTCGCCGTCCACCAGAACATAACCATGGACAAGAAATGTGGGCATGTCCTCATCGGCAAAGCCCATCGCCTTGAGCATCGCAAGCCAGTAGATGCCATGCGCCGGGATGAGGATATCCTTGCCGATAACGTGCAAGGCAGGCCAACGCTCGCGAAAAGCGACGTCGTCCTCCAAATAGCCGGCAAAGCTGATGTAGTTCACCAACGCATCGAACCAGACATAAGTCACACACGAGGAGTCAAATGGTAGCTCGATACCCCAGGCGAGACGCGATTTTGGCCGCGAGATTGATAAATCACCGCTGAGCTTTTCGGCTGCGTTGCGCAGCTCCTGCTGACGAAAGGCTGGCGAAACACAACTGGCGTGTGTGTCGAGGAATCCAAGGAGCCAAGCCCGATATTTCGCGAGCCGGAAATACCAATTTTCCTCCTGGAGCTCGATGACCTCTCCCCACTCGGCGCCAAAGGTCCCGTCGGGCCCGCGCTCCTTGTCGGTGAGAAATTGCTCCTGCCGCACACTGTAGAATCCGCGATACGTTGCCTTGTACAGCTCCCCCTTATCATGAAGTCCCTGAAGGATCTTCCTGACGCAGTTTTTGTGCAAGGGATCGGTGGTGGCGGCCCAGGCGTCGTAGCTCAGATCGAGTTTTTTCCAGAGCGCGACAAATTTTTCCGTGATCTGATCCACAAATTCCTCGACGGCGATGCCCTCTCTTTGCGCCGCCTGCTGCACCTTTTGCCCATGCTGATCCACACCGGTGAGAAAGAAGGTCGGATCTCCCTTGAGCCGATGGTAACGCGCGATGACATCGGCCAGGATCTTCTCGTAAGCGTGACCGATGTGCGGTGGGGCATTCGTGTAGTCGATCGCAGTTGTTATGAAGAACGCCTTCACGTTTCCGTTTGGTCCTTTTTAATCTTTCCTCCCCAGGACAAGATTCTCGCTTTCGCGCCGGCCGCTTCCGCTTCCGGCACCTGTCCGTTCTTCACGTAGAAGATCGAAAGACTGGACCACGCGAGCTGGTCATTGGGATTGATCTCAACTGCCTTGAGGCCGGCTTCGATAGCCTCGGCAAAGCGTCCGGCCTTCATCAGCGCCATCCCCAGCGCATGCCAGGCATCGAAATAGTCAGGATCAAGTTGAACACACTTCCGATATTTGGCGAGCGCCGCATCGATCTCGCCCAGCGCAATATCGCCGGTCGCGTCTTCGAAAAGTTCGACAGCTTGAGGATTCCGAGACATGTCACTGCTGGACTGAGGCAAGCGTGACTTTCGCTGCGTCGCGCGCCGAAGACAACCAGGTCTGGAAGAGCAAGCGTCTCTTGCTTTCGAGAATGCGCGCAAGCAACTCAGCCTTCTTCTCAAGTGCCGCGGCATCAAGAGGGGCGCGCTCGAAAAGATAGACCGCGAATCCGCCGTCCGCATCGGAGATCAACCCCGAAAGCTGTCCAGGTTCCATGAGCAGAGTGGCCGCAGCGATCCCCTGCTCTTCAGAGGATATCTTTTCGGCGCTTGGGTCGAGATGGTCAAAGTTCTTGATCTGGAGCCCTTCCGCGGTCGCTGCTTCAGAAAAAGACTTTCCCGCGACCATCGCTTCGCGAATCTTGGCCAGTGCCGGCTCCGCTTTTTCCCGAAGAAGACGCTCCGCCTTGCGGGTCCCCAATTGCTTCTCTGCCATGGGACGCACCTCGTCCAGGGTCATCGGACGCTGCGAATTTATCTTCGCCAGCTTCAAAACGAAGAAGGCGTCGCCGGACTGGATGACGTCGCTGAGAGGGTTTTTCTCCGTCAGGAGAAACGCAGATGGTCCAAGATTCCTGAGGTCTCCAGCAATGGGGTGGTTTTCGGCCGAACTCGTCGATCCTGCACGGTCAAATTCCGGTGTTGTCTGAATTGTCAGACCATGGGTGGAGGCCGCATTCTCGAAGGAGGATGCAACCGCTTGCTCGGAAAATGCCGTCGCGGCGTCAGCCAGCTTCTGCAGCGCTTCAACTCTCTCGCGAGCTTCGAGGGGCTTCTCGCCTGGCACGAGTCCGAATTTCACATACTCGACTGCCCGAGTTTCCGGCATCGTTAAGGCAGGGCCATATTGCTGATAAAAATCCTTCAGTTCCTCCTCTGTGATACCAGCGGCGCTCGCAACCGAGGCCAGCGAAAAGCGGATCACCTGCGCGCTAAGTTCCTGGAGCACCCGGGCGGTATCCCGAAAGTCCAACTCACTCACTGCGGTCGGCGACGCGACAATTTCTCGGATGCGTTCCACGCGCAGACTGTCTCGAATCACATTTTCGAGCTGAAGTTCGGTGAAGCCACGTGGACCTAGTTGCTCGAGGACGAACGCCTTGTATTTGGAAGGATCGAACTGCCCGTTCGTCTGGAAGGCTCGAACTGCCTTTATCCGCTCAGCAATTTGCGAATCCGTCGGCTCAACACCGAGTTCCTTCGCCTGATGGTGCAACACGAAAAGGTTCCAGATAAACTCGTCAAGCGCCTGATTCTCGTCCTGCGTCATGCCGCCAAGATTATCGAGCAGAGAGAACTGCCCCATCGCTAGAGCAAGCTGATACGTTTTGACCTGCCGCTCGACGTCCGCCCGTGAAACTTTGCGCCCGTAAATGGTCGCGACCGCGTCTGTCCCTAGCTTATACGTGTCCGCAGGATTGTAGAGCCATATGAAGGCAACGATGGTCAGGATGGCGACGACCAGCATTAGCACGCGCTGGTTTTTGCGAAGGATAGTGATCATGAAAAGAGCGGCGAAACTGTTGATTTGCGGGGCCGATGTGATTAAAGCAGATAAGAAATGAATGCAAGTGCGTCGCGGCGTTGGTGTGTGGCTTTGGTAAGCCTCTGGGGAACCGTCACCATTTTAACTGGCCAGGATTTTGTCGTCCAAAAGGACGGGCAGCGTCGCGAAGGCGAGATCCTCGGCGTGGTCGATGGTAAGCTTAAAATCAAGGTAGGGCCGGCTGAGACGGGCATTGCGATGAATCAAGTTGGCTCTGTGACAAAGGCCGCGCCCAAGGCGTATGACGATGCCCTGAAGGCATGGCAGGATGGCAACGGGAACAAAACCCTCAGCCTTCTGAAGCCCATTGTAGAAGCGTTTCGCGGGTTGCCGACAGAATGGGCGGAGCGGGCTGCCGCTCTGCTGGGTGACGTTTATCTTTCGCTCGGGCAACTTCCTGCGGCGGAGACTGCCTTTGCCGAGTTCACTAAGTCCTACCCGAATGCCACCTCTCTTTCAGATATTGGCCTTGCCAGATTGGCCGTCTCAAAAAAGGATTTTGAAGACGCCAAGACGAGGCTCCTCCCGATCATTTCGGAAGCAGATAAGCTTGTTGCCGCGCCCGCGGGAAGAAGCGCCGCCTATGGACAGGCGTTCTACTTGATGGGGATCGTGCATGAAAGCGAAGGAGAGTATTCCGAGGCTCTGCGCGCTTATCTGAGCGCAGTTACTCTTTTCCATGACGATAAAGCGGTGGTTACGAAAGCGCAGGAACGCGCTGAATTTCTCGCCAAAGAAAAGCAAGTCATCGTTCCTTGATCTGATCGCCCCATGAAGAAAGTCAAACTGGACCTGTCTTGCTCCCTTGTCTGCTTCGTGCTGCTCCTTGGTTTGCCTGGAGCTTTCGCGCAGGACGCCACAGGAGAGAGCGGTGCACCCGCGGAGTCTCAGACCATTCTTGAAACGATTGCCAGCGGCGGGCCTCTCATTGTCCTGATCTGGGTGGCCATTCTCGCAACGTCTGTCATAATGGTGACGTTTATCATCCAGCTGTTCCTCACTCTGCGTGACGAACAACTCGCGCCGAAAGCCTTGTTGGATTCTCTCCAGGCGACCATTCGCGCAGGGAACTATCAAGAGGCTTGGGAAATCTGCCACGCCAACAAGGCGTATATTGCCCGTGTGCTCAAGGGAGCCCTCGAACGCATTGGAAGAGGAAAGGATGCCGTGGAAAACGCTCTGATCGAACACGGCCTGCGCGAAGCACAGGTGCTCCGGACAAAGAACAGCTATCTCTCCGTGGTTGGCGTGGTGGCGCCAATGATTGGTTTGCTCGGCACTGTGATCGGAATGATGGGCGCGTTTGCGGTCCTCGGCTCCTCCGGCGTGTCGGACCCGCGGGCGTTGGCTTTACGGATTGGTGAGGTTCTGATGGCAACGGCCAGCGGATTGTTCATCGCCATTCCCGCCTTCATTTTCTATTACTATTTCCGAAACCGCTCGACCATCGTCTTAGTAAACGCGGACGACAAGCTCAACTACCTCGTGGAAGACATCCCGTTCGACGAGCTTGCGGGAATCAAGATTGGGGAAAACTTTGAGGCCGGCGCCAACGCCCCTGCTTCGGCGTTGAGCTCGTCCCGCAAGGTCTCCGTGGCCTTGACGACAAACTGTCCGATTTGCAACGGAACCATCCAGCCGGGACAAAGTCCCTGTCCGCACTGTGGAGCTTCGCTCGAGTGGGCGTAAGGATTTTTGTTCGTTCCTAGAGAATGGCCGAACGGGAACTTCATAGACCAGGTCGGAAGAAGCGCGTTAGGAAGGCGGAGCCCGAAGTCGATCCGGAGTTCCAGATTGCTCCCATGATCGATATTCTGCTGGTGCTGCTCGTTTTCTTTATGTCGATCAGTTCCACTGAAATGCTGCAGTCCAGTCAGGATGTTAACCTGCCGGTCGCCAGAGAAGCCAAGGAATCCAAAAAAAATCCCGGCCAAGTTATTGTTAATGTTCTCCATAATGCGATCAACAACCAAACGGTGATCGAGGTCGACGAACGAGCTATCAACCTTGGCCAGCTCGCGCCGATGCTGCAGGCGAAGGTCGGCGCGAATCCTTTTGTTCGGGTCCTTGTGCGCGCCGACAAGGAAGTGCGTTACGAATTTATGCGGGGCTTGCTGGAAGCGGTCGGGAAATCCGGTGTCGGCAACGTCACGTTTTCCGTTGCGGACAAAGAAAGATAGTTCAACCTACAAAGCAAATCTATGGCGGCCGGAACGAACCAAGATGGAGACATCGGATTTCAAATCGCTCCAATGGTCGATGTAGTCTTCGTTCTGCTCCTCTTTTTTATGGCCTCGGCGGGCTCTCAAATTATTCCAAAGGAGCTGACAATTAACCTGCCGAGCGGTCGTGGCGAAACCAAACCAGGACCTCCTCCGACGCCAATCATTATTGACATCTTTCCCGATGGCAAAGTGCAGATGAACAACAAGGTGTATGACACCCCGGTGAGCAAGGAACTTCCCGAACTGCGGAGCTGGCTGCGGGATACGATCGCGAAATTTGGCGACAAGGACCCTGTGATCATCCGGCCTGACCCGCAGACTAAGCATGAACGGATCATCGACGTCCTGAACGCCGCCGCCGCCTCCGGAGTCAAGAATCTAACCTTCAGCTAAGGCCGCGATGGCGGGCGCATTCGCTGGTGCCGGTGCGCGGCGCGTATATCTGCGAATCTCCAATTGGTCGGACGTTTGCAGGATTTCTTCAAAGTGAAATCGATCTTCGAAGCGTGGGAAGAAAACGTCTCCGAAAACCTCACGCTTTACCAGGGTCAAGAGTAGCTCCGCACACGCTGGCAAAAGCGCGGCGTAGAGTTGGGCGCCGCCGATCAGAAAAATCTCGCGACCGCCACCCGGCTCCAC
Source organism: uncultured Verrucomicrobiae bacterium (assembly GCA_963824895.1). Taxonomy (GTDB): domain Bacteria; phylum Verrucomicrobiota; class Verrucomicrobiia; order Chthoniobacterales; family Terrimicrobiaceae; genus DASTFP01. The sequence goes on from CAWGQS010000013.1 coordinate 118,806, forward strand.
GATTTCATCCAGATCATGAACGATCCTCACTCCCGGAAGAGGGTGGCTAGAGACGACCCAGTTTTCCCGACCAGGCAGCGGTTTGCCAAGAGACTCATAAGTCTTTCGTCCCATCAAAACAACGTGGCCCAGGGTCGCTCGTTTGAAGAACTTGAGGTCCTCAGGCAAATGCCAGGGGATTTTTCCCCCCGCTCCGATCACCCGGTTTAAGGACATCGCAGCGATGGCCTTCACACCGAGATAGGCGCTCTGATGGCGGGGTGTGGATGATAGCCCTCCAGTGTGAAATCCTCGTAGCGAAACGCGTCGATTGACTTCACAGCGGGATTCAGCCTCATGCGCGGCAGCGGTCGGCACTCGCGCGAGAGTTGTTCACGAGTCTGTTCGATATGGTTGGAATAGAGATGCAGATCGCCGAAAGTGTGAATGAATTCCACAGGCCGCAATTGGCAGACTTGGGCAACCATCAACGTCAAAAGCGCATAGGAGGCGATGTTGAAGGGAACGCCAAGAAATAGGTCCGCGCTACGCTGGTAGAGCTGACAGCTCAAGCCCCCTTCCACCACATAGAATTGGAACATCGCATGGCAAGGCGCCAGCGCCATGCGATCGATCTCGCCCGGATTCCAGGCGCTCACAATCAGCCGACGGCTGTCAGGTGTCCGCTGAATATCCTCGAGCAAGCGCGCGATTTGGTCGACGTGACCTCCCTCCGGACGGCGCCAATCACGCCATTGTGCACCGTAGATCCTGCCGAGATCACCATTTTCGTCGGCCCATTCATCCCAAATTGTCACGTTATTTTCGTGAAGGTAGCGGACATTGGTATCGCCCTTGAGAAACCAGAGCAGCTCGTGGATGATCGAGCGCAGATGAAGCTTTTTGGTTGTCAGCAGCGGAAACGATTCCGTGAGATCAAAGCGCTCCTGGGCGCCAAAGATGGAATACGTTCCGGTCCCTGTGCGGTCCGTCTTGAATTTTCCCTGCTCCAGAACAAGGCGTAGAAGACGATGGTATTGCTGCATGACCCCCTCTTGACGTTGCCAGTTTCCGCAATCTCCTGCAATTTCCTTGTCGCGAAATCCAGGCGGCACTGGCATAAATGACGGATGTTCGAGGTTATCACGCTGGCGAGTGGAAGCGAGGGTAACTCCACTCTCGTCCGCAATGAGACGGCCTCATTTCTCATCGATGCTGGCCTGAGTGCCAAGCAATTGACCGCCCGCCTGCTCGCGGTGGGATTATGCCCAGAGCAACTTTCAGCCATTCTCCTGACGCACGAACATGGCGACCATACAAGTGCGTTGAAGGTAATGCTGACGCGTCATCAAGTACCGGTATTTTGCAATTTGCTCACCGCCCGAGCCCTTCAGGACCTCGGTTTGGCTCATGGTGACTGGAGATTTTTTCAAACCGGCTCGCAGTTTTGGATTGGAAGCTTTGCGATCCGGCCATTCTCAGTCCCCCATGATGCTGCGGATCCGGTTGGATTTCGCATTTCTTGCGACGGATCGTGTTTCGGGGTGCTCACCGATCTCGGTTATGCGACTCGCCTGGTCTTCGATGCACTTCGCGGAGTTCACGCGATTCTCATCGAGACAAACCACGATGAAGGTCTCCTGCAGAAGGACTCGCGTCGACCTTGGTCGGTGAAGCAACGCATCCTTTCACGCCACGGGCATCTTTCCAACACAGCCGCGGCTCGGATTCTGGCGGAGCTCGAAGCTCCGCTTCAACATATCATCTTGGGTCACCTCAGTCGCGATTGTAATTTCCCCCACCTGGCGCTGGATTGCGCCATGGAAGGTTTGGCAAACTCCAGAAGCGGCGCTCGAGCCAGTATTCAGTGCGCCTGCCAGGACGCCCCCGGACCAATCTTGCGGATCATTTGAGCACACCCTGAGCGACAGCTCCGGCAGTCAGAATCCCGGCCGCCCAGATAAATCCGCAGCACAACAAGGACGGAAATATCACACCTATGGTGGCCCGAGCGCCATCGATACGCAGTGCTTCGCGAAAGGAGAAGACCAAGAGCACAAGCGCCGCAATGAAAAACACGATATCCCCACAAATGGGAATCAATCGAAACACTGAAGCCGGCGCGACAGCGTAGCAATAGGCGCGAAAAGTAACTTCAAAGGGTTGGCCGCCGCCGCCAAGAAGTTGAAAAACAAGATGGAAAATTCCTGCAGCGCAATAGGCTACCAATATCAGAAGCATCGGGGCCAAAGCCATCGAAAGCACCTGGATGCCGATCAGCGAAGCCGTGTTGAAGGATTTCGCAAGGGGTCCGAGCATCGCCTCGGGATTCATCATAACGACCGTGAGCTGATAGGCCATGGCCACCCAAGTGGCGAAAGTCGTCACGAGCAAGTAGAAGAACAATGGCGTAGCTTGGCCGCCCTCGCGTTTCATGGCCTTAAACGTAGCCACAGGTGTAGCGAGGACCTGACGCACCGTCTCGACGAGTGCTGAGAACGTGCCGAGTTGCTTGCGACGCTCCCATGCGGGCTCCGCTGGCACTTCCAAATCTGTCGATTGCTGCGGGAGGGTCGGTGGAAATAGCGGGCGCGTCGGTGGGGGAAGATCTGTAAACTCGCTGAGAGGTCTCCAAGTCTCCATTGGTTCGCGCCAGGCTAGGTCTGTCGGGAAAAACTCTCCGGAGGCCAGACCCTCCGCGACCTCTTCGGGAGAAAACTGGCCAAGAGCCTGACGATTCCGGGCAATATGGATTCTGTTCATCTGCCTACCGTGGCTACACGAAAGTTCCTTTGGCGGTCAAACTCGCCGCGCTGAGGTTGCGAATGCGCATTCTTCAGGACAACATGAAAATATGGCAATAGAATCACTCAACTCCATCCCGCTGAGAACTCCGGCAACAGAATTTTCTCTTCCGAACGTCGTCACTGGAGAATCGGTCTCTCTCGCTAAACTGCCCGAAGCCAAGGCACTCCTCGTAATGTTCATCTGCAGGCACTGTCCTTATGTGGTCCACGTTCGAGACGAAATTCTGCGAATCGCGCGCCAATACCAGTCAAAAGGCGTCTCTTTTGTAGCCATCTGCTCGAACGATTCCACCGCCTACCCGGACGACTCTCCGGAGAGACTTCGCCAGATGGCGATCGAACATGGTTTCCCTTTTCCTCTTCTGCACGACGAGACTCAATCCGTTGCGAAAGCTTACGATGCCCAATGCACCCCGGACTTCTTCCTTTTCGATTCCGATCGACGGCTCGCTTATCATGGCCGCCTCGACGACAGCACCCCGCGTAATGGCGTCGCGGTGACCGGGGGCGAAATGCGCGCCGCGCTTGATGCCGTGCTCAGCGGCGGTGACGCTCCGAAGATCCAGAAACCCAGCATCGGCTGTTCCATAAAATGGAAGCCGGCATAGAGAGGCTGGCCCAGTCTACCCCGTGCTCTCGGCGAGTACACCGTTAATACGGCGGCGGCGAGGCTCTGAAAGCAAGGAAGACCGCCAGCGCGACCGGCACGGCGGCGAGGATGGCGCGGAGGAGGAGGCCCCTCCTGGGATTTCCGCCTTCATCAACCAAGACGAGCATCAGAGCAGGAATGGGAGAAACAGAAAGCAGGAGTGCGCTGACCGACGGAAGCTCTGAGAAGAAATACCCGCTCAACCAAAGTCCGCACAACAAGACCGCGGATACCGGCGCAATGCCGCGGCCGTTAACCGCATTTGGTAGCAGGGTGCCCACAATAACAATCGCTCCGAATGCGCCGGCCAGAACCAAGGCAAGTTGGCCTAGAAGCATGCTCCCAGACAGCATCAAGGCAAGCCCTGTTCCACCAGCCACAATGGCCAAAACAAGGGGAATGGAAATCGACGCGTCGCGTCGGGCGGTGCTGTCAAGAAAACTAGTCAACACAAGCATTCCGGTCGCCAAGCAGGCAATCCATAGCACCCCCGAAAAGAACGACCAACCATACTGAAATTTGGAAGCCAAGAGCAGCGACAGAATCCCTGCGCAACATAAAAACCATATCGCCACACGCACCGCCGCGGGCGGCCGCAGCAGCGTGTCGAGCACGGCTACAAGAGTTATCGCGATCCCGAAGTAAGGCAGCCACTGCGTCGCCTCGGCCGGCGGAAGGGCCGGCCAACCGGCGGTCACGACATGACCGCCGGCATAGCCGAATCCAAGCGCGACGGCGTCAGCCCAGCTGTTTACCTTCCAGAGACGCCCAACGATGGTAAATACGCCGGAAATCAACAAGGCGACCAGAATTCCCGGCAAAAGCTGTCGAACGAGAAACACCCTATTGCTTTACCCCCTCAAGGCTGAGGATTACCGTCACTTCATCGCCAAGCCCCCCCTGCATAAAATTCATGCCGAAATCACTTCGCTTGATGGTAAAGCGCGCCTCGCCACCCCCGCGAATTTCCCCTTCCATGCCCTTGCCATCCGCCGCTCTCTTGATTTCCAGGGTCAAAGGTTTGGTAACGCCGTGCAATGTAAGGTCGCCCGTCGCCTTGTAAGCGTCGCCGCTCCCCTCGACGCTTTTGCTCTTGAAGATGATCATCGGAAATTGCTTGGCATTAAAAAAATCAGGGCTCTTGAGATGCTGGTCACGCTTCTCATTGTGTGTGTCGATGCTCTCGACCGGAATGGAAACCTCGACTGAACTCTTGGAGGGGTCAGCCTTGTCGAAGGTTACCTTTCCGGAGACATCATTAAAGCGACCATAGAAGTCACTGACCCCTAGGTGTTTGATGTTGAAGATAATCGAGGAATGCACGGGGTCGATCTTGAAGGTGTCCGCGTGCGCCGCCAGGCCCAGCGAGCTGAGCAATACAGCCAGGATGAATTTGGGTGCTTTCATTTTCTGAATTTCTAACTGGTTATTTTTCTTGTTGGTATGTGAAATTTTCTCGCAAGTCTTCGGGTGCCGTTCACAAGGGGCTTCCTGCCGCTAAAATTTCGTCAGACAAGAAGCCGATCGCATCAAATCTGCCAGCTCGAGCGGAAGTCCCGCCTTCGTTCTCGATGAATCTCGCAAATATCTTTCGAGCCGTCCCTTCACGTTTTTACTTTCTGTGGTTCGCTCACTCCTATCGACTTACGCGATCAAGCTGATATCCATATGGCAACTCCAAGGGCAAGTACATCTTTAATTGAGCCATCGGATTGTTGTCTGATTCGGGAGGCATGCTCCTTTTACAACAAGAGCCTAGAGGAGAAAAGGAGCTATTCCTCTTGCCCGGCTCTACGACCGATGCGAGGCTCTCTTGAACCGTACAGTGCAAACCAAAACTCAATGACGACAATCATCGGAATATTTGACAACGCGCGCGACTTGGACAAGGCCGTGGACAAACTAGCGCGCGCTGGCTTTGAAGATACAGTTTTCGACGAGTCCATCGTGACGGAAGAAGCGGCCAAGGGGGAGCCAATCGTGTTCGCTCTGGGCCATGCTCCCGCAACATTCTGGCAAAACGCGAAGCCAACTTTGCAATCCAAGCCGAATCGAAGCGCCGTCATTCGTGCGTTCAAAGCTCACCTTACCGATTACAAACTTCCGGACGATGTAATCGAGGGCTATGCTTTAACGTTGCATCACAGCGAATTCGTCTTAGTCAAGACGGAGTCCAGTCGCGCCGATCAGGTAGCGACAATCATGAAGGACTGTGGTGCGATTCGCACAGATCGGCACGGCTGACAGTAAGGGCAGCGCGTCGGACCCTGAGCGCTTCTGAACGGCTGCGCGAGATCTTCGCATCGGGGAAACCAGGAGAGGCAAATAGGGTCCTGCCCGACTAACTTTTGCGCACAAACCGTGCTATCTAAATGCCGACATATAGGGCGGCTCCCACCAAGCCTTTATTCCTTTGGAGCGGGCCGCCCGCTCATGTCGCAGCGGGCTGCCAACGGATTTCTGCGGGGAAGTCGGTCAGCTAAACGGCAGCCCGCCTCAAATTCCATCTGCTTTCGCGGGGGATAAACGTCTCGGCAGCGGTGCACCGCCACTGATCAAATCTACGCTCGCAAAATCCGACTTGGCACACCAACATCGCTTAAGAATTCGTCACTAGCGGCTGACTGTTGCAGATCTTTGGCAGGGCATTCCGAAAAACTCGGCCGGGCCGCGGGCCGTATCTCTCAGCGTGCGGTCCTGAACAAGCCCAGGCTAGGAGTAATTCGTTCGCGCCCCAAACTGGCGGTCTCGTTGATCAGAATCAGGTCGTCAGGTCAATAAACGCCAGTGCGTGCTCGCAACTATCTGATCGGCCGCCCGCACAGGAGCTTTAGTTGTTTCGTCCGCTGATTGCATCCGCTAGGATAGTCCGCGGCGAACTTCTTATAACATGAGCACCCTACTTATCATACTTCTGTTGCTCCTCTTGCTTGGCGGTGGCGGCTTTTACCTTGGCGGACCGACCTACGGTGGCGGAGGAATCGGCTTAGTATTGGTCATCATCCTGAGTTCTCTACTTGCTCGGCTTTTTCAGGTCAGTTTAGACCCTGACCAAGGACCTGATTAACCTTAGCGAGTCCTGTCGCATGAGCGAACGTACGGGAAGAAAGCGATCCCTGCTAAAGCCCGGCGACATTCAGGTGCGACCCGAAATTAGGATGTCGGCTCCTGCCCAGAGTCTCCAATGGTCGTAAAAGCGCCCATCCTTACGCAAAAACCAGTATCACACCTGACTTCCTGTTTTAGCCTGCATGTGTTAGAAACCCACAAGTCACAGAAAAGTGACCGGTAGGCAACCGTGACGCACCAGCTAGTTGCCTACGTTCGTTCCGAGGCGGGCTGTTCGAACCTGTTCGAAAATAGGAGGCAGCCCGCTTCCGGTTTGCAAACAGGATGCACCTCCAATTTGTGGTGGGCTGTCCCAGCTCACCACGGCACGCCCGATCGACACGCGACAGCGGTAACCCTGTCTCACTTGTTATGGGTGGCGATCGTTATCAAACCGGAGCCTACGGGGCTCGAACCCGCAACCTCTGCCGTGACAGGGCAGCGCTCTAACCAATTGAGCTAAGGCTCCTCTGACAAGAGAGAGTTGGCAATATGGCTGCCGAACCTTCAAAGACAATCTCCTTTTTGCCGCTGCCAGTCAAAGAAAAGCCGATGCGAATCTTGGCAGAAAAGGCTCTCTATGACCTCTTGCGTTGGATTCCGGCGAGAACCCGCTGGATCTCCCTTTCTTGAACGCGTTTCTTAAGATCGGCGCGTTTATCTGCCGCGACTTTACCCTTTCCGATGCCTAAGGAGATTTTGACCCGTCCTTTCTTCCAATACATCCTCAAAGCAACCAGCGTGCGACCAGCCTGTTCCGTTTCGCCGGCCAATTTGTCGATCTCAGCCCGGTGCAACAGCAGCCTTCGGCGACGCTTTGGCTCATGTTGTTCATGGCTGGCGCGCAGGTAAGGCTGGATGTCGCTGTCGTAGAGGAACACCTCTCCGCCTTCGAGCCGGGCGAAAGCGCCCTGCAAGTTTACCAGTCCGGAGCGAATAGATTTGACCTCGGTGCCCTTGAGTTCGACTCCTGCTTCAAGAGTTTCCAGGATATGATAGTCCCGGAGCGCCTTGCGATTGGTTACGATTTCTGCGGACATGGCACGCCCGCCTTTTGAAAACTACTCTTCGGGCTCCTGGCCGTTTGTCGTTTGGGCCAGAACGAGTTTGCCTTGGGCGATCTCAGCCAGAGCGATATCTGCAAGGCCCATGCGACCTTCCACTGGAACCATAGCGCGGCTCCCCGCGCTCAATTGGCGAACCCGCTTCGACACCATATTAATTAAAACTTGAGGCTCGTGAATCACTTTAGAGGCTTCGTCAAGAAGTTGGCTGTTCATAGCACCCGCTTCCCGGCGACTGAATCGCAGGGAACGGTGACAAGAAGGTAGAGTTGACAGATTGTCAACAAGAAAAAATAATTAACGCGGTTTAAGTTCAGATGTCAATAGCCGCAGGCACCAAGATTGCGTCCGTCATGCCGTGCAGAAGCTTTTTGTCATCCGGGCAAATCGTCGCCAAGGCGCCGCCGCAAACTGCAGTCTTTTCGCCAACGAAATAGTAAGGACAAAGGCGGACGCGTCCTCTCATTCGACGAAGCTCGCCCGCAGCAGGGTCAAAGTAATCGTGCCCGATGAGTCGTCCCTGGTGAAATTGCTGAAGAATATGCGGGTGCACACTGAACTCCGCTAGGGCGCTCTGGAGTTCAGCCTTCCAGGCAGACTGCGACATGTCTTGCGCCACAACGACACCACGAGAACCCCAAGCGTGCTCCGAAAAGCCACTAATCTTGAGAATGAGCGCCCTTTGTTTTTGACTGAAATGGGCGACTTCATCCCAGCCATGCGTCTCCAGGCGAGGAAGCACGGCGTGCCTGGGCAGCGGTTCGGGATCCACCAGCCAAGTATAGGGAATAACCTTGCGTAAGGCGAGCATGGCGCGTTCGCCAAGTTCTCGCCTCCAAAACGGTTCGAGCGGTTTCAACCAGAAGAGCGCAAACCACATCTTTTCCTCCAAGGCGGCCTTCATCGGAGGCGTTACCGATAGCTCAGCGGCGAGTTCTTTCTCCCAAAGTTGGCGGGCGCAGGGAACATTGGCCAGGTCGTACAGTTCGAAAAATCGATAAACTCGCGATTGCCAATCTCCTCGCGGCGAAGTGTCCACGACCCGCCAGTGGCCAACCGCCGAACGCGACTCGTTAAGTCGCGCCGCGAGCCATTCCATTTCGGGACGGTATGTCGCCGCTTCCTCGGAAACAACGATATCGCCCCCTGGGAGGATTGACGCAAAGCCGTCGAGCATCCCTTCGGTGCCGCCCAGGATCCTCGCTCCGTTGTCCGAATAGATTTGATCCAGCCAGGCCGTGAGGCCGATCCCACCGGGAACATTGTCCAGCTCGGCAATGATATATCCTGAGTCAGTAAGGATGAGGTCAGGACGAATCACTTTTGGGATTGCTAGGGCGAGGGCTCTTTCCCGCTGCATGGCCACAAGCTCCGGAGGTTTACCGCGGTCGAGGAGCTCGGCGATCCAACCGGGCTGACGCCCGCTTACGCTGAATCGATAGAGTTGATTGCAGGCGCGGACGAATCGCAGGAGCCGGTATCCCAATTTTTCAATCTCTGCAGCAAACTTTTGGCCGATCACAAAAGCGTCTGGAGAAACCCGCCAGGACTTCTCATGGAACAGGCCCCCTTCTGGCAAGGCGGAGCGAATGGCTTCCGCGCGCTGGGCCTTCTCCACACTCATGCCAAAATCTTTAGAGCCATTCTGACCAACTCGTCCGTAGCCGGCGGCTCAGAAATCTGTGCTAAGCACTGCTTGACTGCCTTGTGCGCCTCGAGTTGCTTGTAGCCGAGCGAGATCAAGGCAAGCACCGCGTCGTGGACAGATTGATCGCGTTCGCTTGGCGCGTTGGCTGCACTCGCGGCTTCCCACTCCGCCGCGACGCCAACCTTGTCCTTTAGTTCAAGAACAACTCTCTCAGCCGTCTTCTTGCCCACGCCCTTGATGCGGGCGATGGCGGCAAGATCGCTCGAAACGACAGCGGCTTTGAACAACTCGACGCTCATGCCGCTGAGGATTGCCAGAGCGAGCTTGGGACCCACGCCCGAGACATGATGAAGCAAGAGCCGAAACAAGTCGCGTTCTGCCAAAGTGCCGAAGCCATACAAAGTGTGGGAATCTTCACGCACGACCAGCTGGGTAAGGATCTTTACAGGGGAGCCCGGATCTGAAAGCCGTTCAAAACTTGAAAGAGGGATCATCACGTGATAGCCGACGCCGTGCACATTAACGATGATCTGTGTGGGGAGCGCTTCCTCCAGCACGCCTTCCAGAAAAGCAATCATAGCCTCGCCCTCTGTAGCAGACCAATGCGAAAACTCAAATGCGCTCTCAGCATTCTCATCTTGATGATAGCTGCGCGGTCCTCTGCAGACGAGACATGGCATCTGCTCATCGAGCCCACTTTCATGCACTACGAAGCTGGCTGGGCGATCGAGGGGGCCGAGAGGACAGTTCTCGTGCCAGCGCGTTACGTGAACGGCGAAGTGCTTCCGCTTAGGAGCAGCGACATTCTCGCTTTGGGGGCAACTCGAGACAAGATTCTCGCCTCCGCGCCGAAGGCCGCCTCCGAGGTGCTCGCCACGCTTAGCCCCCGCTTCATTCGCGACGAAAACAAGGTCATCCAATTTGCGGTGCTCGAATCGGAGAATCCGTTGACGGCATCCGCGGTCCTTGCGCCCGAATTCGCGAGGCTTTTCAGCGAAACTCTCGGCCCGGATGTCTTAATAGCAATTCCGAACCGCTTCCGAATCTTTGTGTTCCCCAGAGGTACCCCGGCGTTTCAGCGCTTCTCAGACATCGTCATTGCAGAGTACGACTCATCTTCATATCCGGTCAGCAAAGAGCTCTTCACAGTCCGAAAAGGAAAGCTTACCGCCATCGGCTCATATCGCTGAATGCCAGGCACCCACGATGCTGCAAGACATCAAGAAGATCCTTTACCACGAGTCGACTATTCTGAGCCGGCTTGACGAGCTTGCCAGCGAGATAACCGAGGACTACCGCGGACGAGACATCACGGTGATCGCCGTGCTTAATGGCAGTCTTGTCTTCATGGCGGATTTGCTTCGTCGAATTCCAATCCACCTGCAATTGGATTGCCTAAGCGTGTCGAGTTATCACGGAACAAAGAGCGTGGGGCGTGTGAGCTTTCGCCACGGCCAGTTTCGCGACGTTCGCAACCGCCACGTGCTCATTCTGGATGATATTCTCGATACGGGTGGCACGTTAAAGGCGATCCGCGAACATATTGCTGCCGAAAGCGGTGCCCTAAGCATTAAGATTTGCGTTCTGCTGCGCAAGAAACTCGACCGTCCCACGATGGAGGCGGATTATGTCGGCTTTGATATTCCTAACGAGTTCGTTGTCGGATACGGTCTGGACTATAACGAACGATATCGCAACTTGCCGTTCATCGGCGTGCTCACTGATGACGCGATCCGTCGCCATGATCTTGGTCCATAGGGATATTGGGACCTGACCTGACATAGCGCAGAACGAGAATAAGGACCAACACAACGAGTGCTGCGCTGAGCCAAAGGGCGATCCGCAGTCCATGCTGATAGCCTTGCTCGACGATTTCTGTCAGATGATTGACCTCGGCTGTTGTTCGAATCGGCAAAGCGTGAATATTCCGGGCGCCGGCCATTATCTCCTGGACAGCCTGGCGCTGATCGGGTGCTAGAACAATGCCTTCCGCAGCGCAGGAACGTTCCAAGTGCCATGCGCTTGCGGCTGAGAAGATGGCCGTGTTCAACGCGAGCATCACAGCCGCACCAGAGAGTTGACACATAAAGACAATCCCGCTGACGAGACTGGCACGCTCTATTCCAGCAGCCTCAATCGCGCGCGAACTGACGGTCGGGAGGACCGCGCCCACGCCAATCCCGAGCAGCACGAGCGAACTATTGAATACCAGCCACGATCCGCCAGGTCCGACAATGCCAAGCAACACCGACGCCACCGCAGCACAGGTGAGTCCGATCCAAAGCAGCTTCCTGGCACCGAGATAGCCATAAAGAACGCCCCCAAAATAGGAGACGACGCCGTAAGCGAGCATGAACTGGACGACTCGCGCGCCCGCCCACATCGGATCCTCGCCGAGAAACTTCATCGCATATTGGGTGAAGTAGAGTAAGACGATAAAGAATATTTGGCAGATCGCCACGGAACACAGGCACAACGCCTGAAATTCTCGATTGCGCATGAGGTCTGGGGGAACCAACGGCTCTTGGACGCGACGCTCAATAAAGGGAAATGCCCCGAGCAAAAGGAGCGCCAATGCAGAAAAGCCGATCGTTTTGTAGCTGCTCCAACCCCAGACTGCGGATTGATAGACGACGATCATCAAGGCAACGAGCCCCTTGGTGAGAACGATCATGCCTACGTAGTCGTTGCGCAGACGTTCCCCCTTGGCCACATCTGCCGGGACCTTCCAAAAGGCAACCAGCATGGCGATGAGTGCCATCGGCACGTTTATCCAGAGGACCCATCGCCACGAAAGCCATTCCGTCAGCGCACCTCCAACTACTGGGCCCGCCGCATTGCCGAGCGAGCATGTTCCAAAGATCAAGCCGAGCGCGAAACCTCTGTTTGCCTCACCAACGGTGGCGCAAGCCATTCCAATCATTGCGGGCCAGAGCAAGGCGGCCCCCACACCCTGCAGCACACGGGACGCAATCACTGAGGTCCCACTCCCGGCCATTCCGCCCACCAGGGAGGAAACAGCAAAGATGCCCATGCCGATCAGGAAAATGTTCTTGCGTCCGTTAGCATCCGCTAGTCGACCTCCGGTCACCATAAGGACGGCAAAGGCCAAGATGTAACCGTTGATCACCCATTGAACGCTCTCAAGATCAAGATCGAATTCATTCTCCAGGGCCGGCAGCGCGAGATCAATGGATGCAAAGTCGAGGGAAATGGCCAAAGCGCCGGCGACGATGACGACATAGACAAAGAGGCGTTCGCTCATCCCGTGCTCCCGGGCAGCCCCCATGCGACTTCCCCGCTCACCGAAAAAAGGAGCATTGCCCTCGGCAGTTGCCGCCAAGAGGGCCGTGCGGTTTCTCCACCATCACTCCGATTGAACTCCCGCAACCGCGCCGGCATAACCCGTCAGCTCAAGGTAACCGTTCCCAGAAATATTCTTTTCTCCAACGGTTCCCTGCGCGCGAATCGCTCCTTCCCAATAGGTGATTGGTTTCAGGCGAAGTTCTTGATTCTTGAGGGCTCCGGTGACATCAAGGCGCATATTCAAACGAGGAATTGTGATCCTCCAAGCTATTGGGTAGCGACCGCCGGATTCCGGACTTGACCACGTCTCCAGGGGTTCGAGGGTAAACTCGGATTCTTCAAGCGAGGTGGCCACGCCTTGGGCGTCAACAAAAGTTCCTGCTGAATTGGGATCGCGACCGCCATCCTTGGTCCGAATTTGAAAGAGCATCAAGTCGCTGCCGTCATCCAGCTGCAAGCTGAACCAGTCCCAACCAGCTTGATTGCCGGCAAGTTGGTTGCTTGCCCACTCGTGATCGAACCAACTCAAACCGGAAACAGGGATCTCTTCATTGCCCATTCGCAGCACGCCCTCGCTCGCGAGTCGGGTGAAGGAGTAGTAGTGCGAAGCTCTCCCCTCTCCTTCCGCCTTTTGACTCACACCGTCGCGTCCGTGAATGACAACTGGCTTTGCGGGTTTCAGAGTAAGCTGCAATGAGAGATCATCAGCATTTGCCTTGATGATGAAGCTGCCGTCATCCGCAAGCGTGCACGACCAATCCTCAATCCAGGCCAAGCGCGGTTTTCTTCCAAATCCTGCTTCACCGTAGGCGCCGCGAGATAGTTTTTGGAAAAAGTGGAAAGCGCCCGTGGAGAGGTCGCTCACAGCGAAATGTGCGAACTTCATGCTGCTGGTCGCGAAACGCGAGAGGGGAATTATATCCGAATCCAGCGGCATCACCCCCTGCCGAAAGAACGTCAGCTGATAACCAAATCGACGACCGTCAGCCGAGCTCAGATTTCCCGTGAAGTACCACCACTCGGTCTTGAACTCACGATGGCTTTCGTGATCTTTGGGAAACTCATAGTTCCAGCCAGGCAAGGCCAATCGCCAATCAGCCTGAACGCTGGCCGTGAGAAGACACCAAGCCAAAAGCCAACGCATCAGCTGCCTGCGACGACAATATTCACACTTTTGGTGTTGTTGAGCAGCGCCTTAATGTTCCAAAAAATAACGCCTCCCCTCAACCGAGATCCCACCGATCTCTCCACCTGCAACTGCCGCGCTATTTCACTCGACGGCCATCCATGCGAGCTCAAGCGATCCAATGCAATCCCCGGCCAGACGGGCACACCGCGCGGGTTTGCCTGAGGGCTTCGCCACCAGCGAAGCAGCGAAGAGAAACTCTGCGGGCCACCATCGCGCCAGTACAACTGGGGCGCCAGGTAGTCGATCCATCCTTCGCGCATCCATTTGACAGGATCTCCATAGAGTTGCTCATACTGGTTAACACCCGCCTGAATGCCCGCCGGAACTCCCGGCATGTAGATGCCGAATGGGCTGACGCCAAACTTCAGACCGGCCCGCTGCGAATGGACCACCTGCCCAACCCGCCGAATGAGCGTATTGACATTATCCCTCCGCCAATCCGCCTTGGAGAGAGCGCCGCCCCGCGCCCGATAAGCGGCATACGTGGCATCGTCGGGGAACGGATACACATGACCGTTATCCGTCGGATACGGATAGAAGTAATCGTCGAAATGGACGCCGGCGATTTCGTAGCGCTCGACCAACTCTCGGACAACGCTAACAATGTTTTCTTGCACCGCCGGAGCGCCGGGATCCATCCAGAGCACGGTTCCGATTCGGTAGGCATACTGCGGAAACCGCCTGCTGATGTGATTGGCGGCCCTGGGCAGGGAAGCGTTCGCCGCGCCACGATACGGATTAAGCCATGCATGCACTTCGATCCCGCGTTTCGTGGCCTCGCTGATAAAGAAGGCGAGCGGATCGTAACCTGGCGAGGCACCTTGGGTGCCAGTTAAATAGCGGCTCCAAGGCTCAATCCGAGAGGGATACAGCGCGTCGCTCTCGGGTCGGACCTGAACCATAAGTGCATTCAAGCGGCACCGCTTCGCAGCATCGAGAAGGCGAATGATCTGCGCCTTCTGCCCGTCCAATGACACCCCTTGACTGGAAGGAAAATTGATGTTGTGAACGCTGGCGATCCAAGCCCCGCGGAAATCATCGGCTGCCACAGACAAGGGCAGCAGCATAGTGGCGAGCAGCAATAGTTTTCTCATCAATAAATGAATGTTTCTTCTGGTGGTTGGCAGGGAGATACGCTTTTTGCAAGCAAGACGGGAACTCTGCGTCCGCTTTCGACCGGAAAAGAGGCGGTGCCAGTGACTTTAATCCAGCTCATTTCGGCCACCGAATGCGGCTCATTCGTCTGAACCGTAATCGCGACCGGTCGTGCATCGGCAGCACAGCAAATGACAAACATGCGCACGAGATTGAATCGATCATTCTGAGGGTTGCTTTCACGCGTTGGCATGAATTGTCCGATCACTTCCACCTCCTGGCCCTCGAAGTCCGCCCGCATGGTGGGTTCCTCCGCTGCATATAGCAGATCGATGGTTTGAGCCTTGATCTGACCGGCCGCATTTCTCGACACGTAGCTGGCGGGGTCGTTCTCACTTCCTGTGGTGGGCTGTGAATCTTCGGATTCCGGCAGCGCGGGCTCAACGTAGGGTTCGTAGCTTGGAAGATCGTTGATCCTTTCGATGTAGCCACGGTTGTTGACCGTAGCTGCGCCGAACTGGTCGGGAGAGATCATCGCGGCCCCGACCAGCGGCAAAACGAGAACCGCCGCAATCGTCACGCTCCTTCCCGGCGTCTGGTGATCGTGCTCGTGATCGCCACACGATTCGCAATCTTCGTGACTTTGCTCAGGCAGGAAAAGCAAAGCCGCCGCGAGCAATATAAGCACCACGCCACTGATCGCTGTCCAGAGATGAAACGAGGGATGGAGATAGGATGCGAGCCGCCCGGAGAAAAAGAAATATCCGAGCATTACCCCCCAGATCGTAAGCACTCCCGCAGAGAAATAGCGACGGAGGGATACGCTCATATTCCAAGGATTCTCAATCGCACGCAAATCATTCCAATCAAGAGAAAAAGACTGGCCCCTAGGCCCGCGACAAACCTCTTTCGAAACACGGCTCCATAAATGAAGAGAAGTTTGAGATCGAACATTGGACCGAAGACGAGGAATGCCAGCTTCGCCACGGCTGGAAATGAGATCAGCGTCGCGGCGATGAACGCGTCCGAGGTGCTACAAAGCGAAAGTATCGCAGCAAACACCATCAGCGAAAAGGTTGCCATCCAGTCATTGAGGGCCAGCGGCATGATCAACTCCTGATTGAACGATGTGCTGAAGAGCGCCGAGATGGCCACCCCGAGAACAAAGAAGACCATCACGTCGAGAAAATCAGCCACCGCCACCCGCACCGCGTTTCCAGCTCGAACGAGAAAGCTTTGGGCCAGGCTGGCACGATGTGATACCGGCGCTTCGGAAAGTACACCGCGGCGCAAAAGCAAACGCTGTGGAAGGTTGTGGACACCGAGAGCCACTAGTATTGCCACGAAATACCCTACCCCGAGACGCAATAGGGTAAACTCGACGGCATTCTGTCCGCGAAATGCAACATAAGTGCTAACGAGCACGATTGGATTTACGATTGGCGCCGCCAACATGTAAGCGACCGCGTTCGACACAGGCAGACCTTTATTTATCAGGCGCCGAATCACCGGCACCACGCCGCATTCGCACATTGGAAATATGAGCCCCATCGCCCCACTCAGGCAAATTCCGAAGAAGGCATTTTTTGGCAGGAAGCGCACCATCACGCGCGCTGGCAAGAATTCGGCGATCATCCCTGAAAGAAGGGTGCCGATCAAAATAAATGGCACCCCCTCGAGCAGGACGCTCAAAAATGCGTACGAGAAATCAGAGAGGCTGAAAGTAAACCAGGGATTTTCCAAGAGAAGCGCGCGATCACCCTACATCGGTATAAATCAAAATCCAGGTCCACACGACTACGCCCTCACAAACGCAGTCGCCGATACGGCAGCCGCTGTCATGGACCCTAAGCCGGTGGCGGCAGGCGCCTCGCGTCCACACGGTCGCCGCATTCCGCCCATCTCGAGAGTAGATAGCGCCGCTCCCGAGCGTAACCTCGCGGCACGACTCGCCGAAGCGAGGCGCTTGGCCTACGGACCTGTGATCAATCTGCTCGCGGACTTCCCTCTCTCACGTTAATCAAGTGATCGTGCAGCCTCGACAACCTTCGCTGGGGTCATGCCAAGCTCTTGCATGACTTTTCCACCCGGTGCACTCATGCCAAAGCGGTCGATGGCCACAGTCCTGCCATCAAGACCCACATAGCGAAACCAAGGATCGGACACACCGGCTTCGATGGAAACGCGCCGCCGGATGGAATCGGGAAGGATGCTCTCTTTGTAGGCGGCGTCCTGCCGCTCAAATCGCTCGAAGCAAGGCATAGAAACGACTCGCGCGCCAGGTCCAAGCTCTTCCGCTGCTTTGAGAGCATGCTGCAGTTCGCTCCCGCTTGCGAGCAGGATGATTTCCAGCGCCGCCGTCTCGTTTCTTGCCACGTAACCGCCCTTGAAAACGCCCTCTCGGCGCAACTCGACCGGTATTTCATTCAAGGTCGGCACGTTTTGACGGGTGAGCGCCAGCAGCGTTGGGCCTTCGGTCCTTTGAAAGGCCGCCGCGAAGGCTCCGGCCGTCTCCTCTGGATCGGCCGGCCGGATTACATCTAAGCCCGGAATGGCCCGCAGGGCTGCGACGGTCTCCACAGGCTCATGCGTAGGCCCATCCTCGCCCACACCAACCGAGTCGTGTGTGAAAATGTACACCACCGGAAGCTTTGAAAGCGCGGCTAGACGAATGGAAGGACGACCGTAATCGCTGAAAACCAAAAAGGTTGCGCCGCTCGGCTGGAAGATACCGTCGTAGGCAAGCCCATTGAGAATTCCACACATGGCATGCTCACGTATGCCAAAGTGCAAGTTGCGCCCACCTCGGTTCTTGGAATTGAAATCGCCACCATCCTTGATGTAGTTGAGCGTCGAGCCGTGCAGATCGGCGCTGCCCGAGATGACGAGTGGCATCGCTTGTGCAACCGGCTGCAGGACCTCGCTGCCCGCTTTGCGTGTCGCAATATTCAATGAGGGATCAAACTTTGGGATCACCTCCAACAGATCGGGTGCCTGATGCGAAAGCACCGCCTCGAGCTCTGCGGCCAGATCTGCGTTGCCTTTCTTCCACTCCTCGTACCGAGATTCCCACTCCTGGTACTCAGCCTTCAACTTTTCCTTGTGCGCCGCGAAATATGTCCTTGTCTCCGCAGACACGTTGAATGTCTCATCCGGCAAACCCATTGCTTTTCGCGAGGCCTCGACAAACTTCACGCCGGCCTCTCCGTGAGCCTTATTTGTCCCGGAGATTTCTGGAATTCCCTTTCCGATTAGAGTCTTGGCGACGATAAACTGTGGCTTCCCACTCGTGGCGGCCTTTGCTTTTTCAAACACCCGCAGGACTTCATGAAAGTCGTGTCCGTCGATGGAATAGACATCCCATCCGTAAGCCGCAAAGCGTGCGGCCGTATCTTCGCTTTGGGTCACGGGCGCCAGTGCGTCCAGCGTTACGTTGTTGGAATCGTAGAACATTATAAGGTTGTCGAGGCCCAAGTGTGCGGCCAGCGCCGATGCCTCTTGCGACACACCCTCCTGCAGACAGCCGTCACCCGCCAGGCAGACAACATGATGGTCGAAGATCCTGTGCTCCGGAGTGTTGAAGCGCGCTTCGCACATTTTTGAAGAAATGGCAAAGCCGACGGCGTTCGACACACCCTGAGCGAGTGGACCGGTGGTCGCTTCAACGCCTGGCGTTTCATGAAACTCGGGGTGCCCGGGGGTGATGCTGTGCAGCTGCCGAAAGTTCTTCACTTCCTCCATCGACAAAGCATAGCCGGAAAGATGCAACCAGCCGTAAAGGAACATGCTGCCATGGCCCGCCGAAAGAATGAAGCGGTCACGATTAAGCCAGCGCGGATCGTCCGGATTGTGCTTCAGGGCATAGCCATAGAGAACAGCACCGATCTCGGTGCAGCCCAAGGGCAGACCGAGGTGCCCGGATTTGGCTTTCGCCACGGCATCCATTGCCAGTCCGCGCGCGTCGCGAGCGGCCAACTCGAGTGCAGGAATATCAAGACTCATATCATTGAAGTAGCGAGCGAAAGAAGCGTCTTCGACCTGGCTTGGCAAGACTAGAGCCGCTGGAGCGGCATTTTTAGGAACACCAAGTCCGAATAGCTTCGCCCCGGAATTCACAAAAAGAAGCGGAAAGGGATGAGCGATCCGCCAGAGGCGCTGCGTCCCTGTTCCCCAAAAATAATTCAAAGCGCGTCGCGACTCTGAGCAGCAAAAAGCTTCACAAAGGTAATGAATCTCTCAGCCTGACCGCGCAATTGACCCAGAAGCTCGCTGTCGCCAATGCGACCTTCGGGGGTGAGATAATTGCCGATCCGCGGAATGAAAACGCGTTCGGGGAACAGATGGGCTTGGCGATAGATGAAGATCGCCTGTAATTGCTCGACCGCTCGTAAGGCACCCCAATCTCCTGCAGACAAACCGGTGAAGCACGCGGGCTTTCGCTCCAGGCTCTCGGGAAATTTCAACATGTCGATGAAGTACTTCAAGATCCCAGGAACCCCGCCATTATATTCGGGCGTAACTACATGAAGTCCGGCACATTCGAGGACCGCAGCCGCGAAGGGCTTGAATCCTTCCGGCTTCTCCGCGTAGCTCGATGAGGAGATGATCTCAGGCGGAAGCGCGGCAAGGTCAATGATCTGAGTTGGCTGCCCAAGTGCGCGATAAATTGCATCGATGTGGTCGACGACCTTGGCAGTATTTCCTCCGCGTCTGTTTGTTCCGGAAACGATCGCTATTGTCAGCATCAGGCAGCAGCCAGGAATCCGTTCAGGCGCCCGCGCCAATCAACGAAAATACATACTCGTAGCTTCCTCCAGCCTGACGCTGTTCACGCCGGATGGGCACTCCGAGCACACGTTGAAATAGGTCGCGCTCCATGGATACCGCCTCTGGAAACGCTTCAAAGAGTGCCTGCATGGGGTGATGTCGCTCGACAATGCGCGGGGCAGGATCCGACTCGAAGTCGGACATGTGCCCCTCGCGGTCCCGCAGCCGAGCGAGAGATTTTGCGCGATCTGAGACGGTCTCGCCTTGCAGCTTCTGGGTGTAGCTCTTCGCCTTTTCTTGGAAATGAAGGAACAAAATTTTCTCGGCAGCTGTTCCTCCGTAAAGTTTGCGGGCCTGCTCGAGCAACGAGATCGAGAGGAGATTGTCTGCCTGCGGAAACAAATCCTGCGCTTTGGCGGTCAGATTGTAGAGCAGTTCCGGACGACCGACGCCGCGATGCCTCCGAAAAGTACCAAGATATCCATCACGTTGCAGATTCAAGCAATGCTGCTTTACGCCCATGTAGCTCATACCAAGCCGATGCGCCATTTCCCGCACCGTCAATCCCTGGCTTCTCTTGAGCAAGTTGACAATCGAAAGCCGCTGGCTGCGGCCTATTTGGGAGATGAGACGCTGCATGACGGCGAACCTTTCCTATCTCGCCGTTCGATATAGATTTTCCCAAGTTTTCCGAGTAAAAACTTGCGAAAAATCCGCTCGGACAGGCTCAAATGCGCGGAGATCATCTCGCCATAAGGCTCTGCGCCTTTCGCCGACGGAGTTCGCGCAAAGTCTACGAATTACCGCCTCTGAATTCTAAAGAAATCAGCCTCCTTTCATCATCGCAATCGTGTTGCTGTCGCTCGACAGTAATCTCTGCCGCTCGAGATCTAGAAACCGCTGGGGAGGACCGTATCCTCTTAAGGTTTCAGAATAGCAAAGGTTCGCTCTCCGGCCCTGTCGACAAGCAACATGACGCCGCGGCTGAGATCAGCGCCGGCAATAGCGGCGTCGAAGTCTCCTGTGCCTTTCAAGGATTTTCCGGCCACTTCGGTAATTACGTCTCCACGCATGAGACCAGCCGCATCTGCTGCGCTGCCGGGCGCGATATCAGTAACCTGGACGCCGTTTACTGGCGATTCGGGCGGCAGGTCTTCGACGACCAAACCGAAGTTCGCCGGGGGTGACGGGGGTTGAGGTGACCTCGCCGGCGGTTCCGCAGGCGCCGGACGATTGGAGGCGCGCATCATTCTGTCTGGCTGCTCGCCAGTCTTCACCGTCAGGGACGAAATCTTTCCGTTGCGCCACAGTTCAAGCGTCACGCTTTGACCCACCTTCTTCCCGAGAATTTCTCGCTGAAGTTCGCGCGAAAGGCCCACGGGGATGTTGTCCACCTTTAAAATGACGTCGCCGGCACGAAGATCGCTGCTCGCCGCGGGAGTTCCCGGCTGAATCCCATTGACTACGACGCCTTTCTTTAGGTCTGGAAAGTAACGCTGCAGAGCTTCGTTTTCCTCAATGCCCATGATCTCAATACCGAGCCAGGATCTTGAGACCCGCCCGTTTGTGATTAGCTGCTGGCTAACTTCACGCGCCAGGTTGATGGGAATCGCGAACCCAAGCCCCCGATTCATCCTGTAGATCAGCGTGTTAACGCCGATCACACGGCCCTCAATGTCACAAAGCGGACCTCCACTATTGCCAGGATTAATCGAAGCATCCGTCTGGATGTATTCTTCATACGAACGACTGTTCGTCAGGTTATTGCGCCCCTTGGCGCTGATCACACCTACCGTAAAGGTGTAGGGGAGCTCAAAAGGCGCGCCAATGGCAAAGGCAAATTGACCCACCTTCGCGGCATCGCTGTCCCCCAGCTCCACGGTGGGAAGGTTTTGCGCATCGATCTTGACCACGGCAAGATCCGACTTGTCGTCCATGCCGATCAGCGTGGCAGGAAACTTTCGGCCATCCTTGAGGCGAACGGTAATCCCGTCGGTGGCACTATCACCGACCACGTGGTCGTTTGTAAGAATATACCCGTCAGCAGATATGATGAATCCAGAACCTTGATTCGTTTGCAGGGGAGCCCCATCGGGCCCTCGAAAGAAGAACTCCAGACCTTCGGGCAACCCACTCATGGAAACGTCCGAGGAACGCTTTACCTCCACAATAACTACCGCTGGTGCCACTTTCTCGTAAACCGCGGCAAACGCATCGTTGAGTTGGTGCGCAAGCGCATTGTTCGTTACCGCATTCTGCGCGAATGCGGAACTCGCGATGCTCATGGCCAGAACCGTTGCAAAAACCCTTATTTTCATATGGGCAGAAATTACGAAGGCCGAACGGATTTTCAACTCACTAACCGCTGGGAAAAAAGCGTTGCCAGCAGTAAGGTCGTGTGGTTTATCTGCCCAAAGGAGTATTTTAAGCGATCATGAGTCGAAAAAATGGGGGGGGAACCAAAAAAAAATTGGGGTTCAAACTGCGCGAGACGCCCACGGCTCAAGGACAAACCGACGTCCCTGATCCGGCGTCGTCTTCGGAATCTGCTCCTGTTGACATCGACCAACTCGGAGAGCTCCCTCAGAGTTACGGCTCAGACACAATATTTCTTGTCGCTCAGGAGCCTCACTGGCTTTTTACGTATTGGGATATAGATATTTCGCGTCATCCCGGTGGAAAGACTTTCCTGCGCGTTTATGAGAATGAGAAGACGATCGAAGCTGAAATTGAAGTCCCCTTTGAGACGCGCAATTGGTATATTCCGGTAAAGAACGCCGGGTCGAAGTACACCGTCGAAATCGGCTACAACCGCGGCGCGGTGTGGAATGTCATCGCGCGGTCCTACACAATTGAAACTCCGAGCGACCGTTTGTCGGAATCGGACCAATTCAAATACGCGACCATCCCTCTCCATCTCAGTTTCCAGAAGGTCATGGAAAGGATACAAGAGGCCGTCAAGTCCGGAGAAACTCTCATTAGCGCCTTGTCGCGTCTCCAGATGGAGGGCAAGCTTTTCGGGTCTACAGCGGCTTCGGGCGTTTCCTTGGAACCAAGGTTGGTTCTTGAAGCCCTTCTAGGAGGTAAGTTCCTCGAGGAAATGTCCAGCGGCGGGCTCAGCTCGCAGGAGGTGGAAAGTCGCGTTCGCAAGCACTTGGAAGAACGCCTCGCCAGCGCAGAGGGAATGAGTTCTTTTTCACGCGAGCAATGGGGTGCCATCGAGAGCAGTCTCTTTGGTGCGCTTGGTGCGACGTCCAGCGGGGCAGTTACCAGCTGGAGCCCCTCGGAGCTTTCGAGCTGGGCTGCTGCCGTCTTGTCGAGCTGGGCTGGCGCGGGCCAAAGCTCGGCTGGGTGGAGCGGTGAAGCGCTCAGCAGTTGGTCTGAAACGGCGCAATCGAGTTGGGGTGCAGCGGCCCTGTCAAGCTGGCTCAAGGGAGCCGAAGGCAGCTGGGCGCAGGCCGCGATTTCAAGCTGGCTCCAAGGGGCTGAAAGTAGTTGGGGACAGGCGGCAATCTCCAGTTGGCTCCAAGGGGCTGAGAGCAGCTGGGCGCAGGCCGCGATTTCAAGCTGGCTCCAAGGGGCCGAAAGCAGCTGGGCGCAGGCCGCGATTTCAAGCTGGTTCCAAGGGGCCGAAAGCAGTTGGGCGCAGGCGGCCATGGCCAGCTGGCTGCAGGGGGCGCAAAGCAGTTGGGCACAAGCTGCGATTTCGAGCTGGGGCTCGGCCGCCGTCACGAGCTGGTCGGAAGCTTCTGTGACGAGCTGGTCCAGCGCCTCTGAATGGGTAAGTTCTTTTTCCGCTCCGCGCAGCTTTTTCATGCACGTTAACGCTGAGGTCATCTTCTACGGGGGAACCGACCCCCGCGCGAAGGTGACGATTGACGGAAAGCCGATCACCCTTAATCCCGACGGCACGTTTCGGCACCACTTCATCTTTCCGGATGGTGTTTACGAGATTCCTATCGTCGCGGTCTCACCAGACGGTGTGGAATCCCGATCGGCTATTCTGCGCTTCGAACGCGGCACGCAAAAAAAGGGGAAAGTCGACGATACTTCGCAACCGTCGCTGGCCCCTCCGATGGGCTCAGTCTCCTGAAAGAGAGACCTCTTTCCTCCCAGTCAAAACGAAGCTACGCCGCTTCGGACGACCTCCTCGCGCGACAATTTCTAATCTACCTCGAAGGCGAGCGGAACGCGTCGCCTCACACACTGACGGGTTATCGGATTGCCCTTCGCGCCTTCCGAGCGTTTCGGCCCGGCCTCGCGTGGAAGAATGCTACCGCGGACGATTTTCGCGCATTCCTTTTCGAACTCATGAAATCGGGTCGGGCGCGCTCGAGTATACGGCTGACGTTCGCCGCGCTGCGCAGCTTTTACCAGTTCCTGGTCGTTCGCAAAATTCTGGATGCAAACGTTCTGAAGGCTGTCGAGGTGCCAAAGCTCCAGAAGACTCTCCCAAGATTTCTAACGATCTCCCAGGTTGAGACGTTCCTTGAAAGACCTCCGAAAACTGAGCGGAAAAAGCAGGCTCCTCTCTGGATGGCTTGCCGCGACGAAGCAATTTTTGAACTTTTCTATTCGAGTGGCTTGCGGCTCTCAGAATTGGTCAGGTTGGAGGTAAGAGATCTCGATCCGATCAGCGAAACGGTTCGAATCTTCGGAAAGGGTGCTAAAGAGCGGATTTGTCCGGTGGGACGACCGGCCCTGGAGGCCATCTCCCGCTATCGGCAGAGGGCGGGCGTGCATGCTGGACCACTCTTCATCAGCAAGCTGCGTCGCCGGCTTTCCGCTCGTTCGATCTGGCTGGCGATGAAGAAGTATCTTCGTGAGGCGGGTCTTTCTGCTGATCTCAGTCCCCACAAGCTACGCCATAGTTTCGCAACGCATCTGCTCGATGGCGGCGCAGACTTGCGCAGCGTGCAGTCGCTGCTTGGGCACGCCAGTCTGTCGACCACTCAGATCTACACGCATGTGACGGCCGAAAGGATGAAGCGCGCGTACGCACGCGCCCACCCAAGGGCTTGAGCATTTTCCGCGTCGAGCTGAGACTATCCCTTCTTTAAGAGCGGCAGACCAGTCTTCTCGTTTTCGGAGACTTTGTATCCCGCAGGCAGCGCGTCAATCGCGCCCGAGCCCGGCTGTCCCGCGAAATAGTAGAGGGTTACTTCCTGCCCGCCCCTGAGTTTTTGAAGACGCGCATGAAGATAGTACGTCTTACCCGATTTTTTGCTTACGACGCTGAAGGCCATAACTGGAATGTGAACTGGAGGACAACCGCTTCTATCGCACGAGACGCGCCTTGGCGAGAGTTTTGTAAGTGCCGTTTTTCGACAACGTCTTGAAGGCGCGAGCCGTTGCCTTCACCGTGACAAACCGCTTTAGCTCAGGAACCCATACTTTCTTGGTCTTGAGGTTGGGAAGATGCCACCGCGGGGTGACTTTGGTCACGTGCATGCCAATTCCTCCCTTTTTCTTCGCAAGTCCGCGGCGGTGGATCTTGCCTCCCCGCTTTGGGCGCGCTCCGGTGATGTCACATTTTCTGGCCATGGCAATTTGGAAAAGCGGAGATACTCGAACCGAGGGACGAGAGCGTCAAGCCCGTTTTTGCACGTTCGCCAGGTCGGCGTCGACCATTATGCCGACTAATTCGGGGAAACGGATCTTGGCCTCCCAACCGAGGACCCGTCTCGCTTTAGAGGCGTCACCCACCAGGAGATCCACTTCGGCGGGACGTTCGTAACGGTCGTCGTGCTTGACAAACTCTTTCCAGTCGAGGTCGACCCGGGCGAAAGCGAGTTCAAGAAATTCCTGCACGCTATGGGTTTCCCCCGTTGCGATCACATAATCGGCCGGCTTTTCCTGCTGAAGCATCAGCCACATCGCCTCCACATACTCGGGTGCATAACCCCAATCGCGCTTGGCATCGAGGTTTCCCAAGAAAAGCTCTTTTTGCCAGCCGCGCTTAATGGCGGCAACGGCGCGCGTGATCTTGCGGGTCACAAAGGTTTCGCCGCGCCGTGGGCTCTCATGGTTGAAGAGAATGCCATTGCTCGCGTGCATGCCGTAGCTTTCGCGATAATTCACGGTCGCCCAGTAGGCGAAGACTTTGGCCACGCCGTACGGGCTACGAGGCCAGAAGGGAGTCGCCTCACTCTGCGGAACTGCCTGCACCTTGCCGAACATCTCGCTGCTCGAGGCCTGGTAAAAGCGCGATTCTACTCCCGCCTCTCTCATCGCCTCCAGAATACGAACAGCTCCCACCCCCGTAACGTCAGCTGTATATTCCGGAATATCGAAGCTTACCCGAACATGGCTTTGGGCCCCTAAATGGTAAATCTCGTCAGGTTTCAGTTGGTAGATCAGTTTGACGAGGTGGACCGAATCGGCGAGATCCCCGTAGTGGAGGAAGAGCTTGACCCCATGAACGTGAGGATCTTGATACAAATGCTCGATTCTGTCGGTATTGAACGTGCTGGCTCGCCGGATAATCCCGTGGACCTCGTAGCCCTTTTTTAAGAGTAGATCGGCGAGATAGGAGCCGTCCTGCCCCGTGATCCCTGTGATGAGTGCTCTCGTCATTGCGTAAGGATCGAGTGCTGGATATCGATCAGGCGGCGAATCCCGGCCTTACCGAGGCCCAACATCGCTGCCAGTTGTTCATCGGAAAACACGGCCTCCTCGCCAGAGCCCTGCAGTTCCACAAACTCGAGCTGATCCGTCATGACAAGATTCATGTCTACGGAGGCGGCCTTATCCTCTTCGTAATTGAGGTCCAAAAGAGCTTCGCCCTCGACCAGTCCAATGCTTACGGCAGCAACCTTGCGCCGTATAGGAGAGCTGGCGATCTTCCCCGCGTTAATTAACGTGCGACAGGCCAGTTCGACGGCAACACAGGCGCCCGTTATCGCCGCCGTCCGGGTTCCTCCGTCCGCCTGCAAGACATCGCAATCGATCCAAAGCGTTCGCTGCCCGAGCGCCACAAGATCAACGGCAGCGCGCAGCGAACGTCCAATCAGACGCTGAATCTCGGTTCCGCGTCCGTCGGGCCGGCCCTTCGTAATATCGCGCGCTTTGCGCGGCGACGTCGAATAGGGAAGCATGGCATACTCTGCCGTGATCCAGCCTCCTTCGACTCCCTGTTCCTTCATCCAGCGGGGAACGCTCTCCTCCAGCGTCGCCGCGCAGATCACTTGCGTGCGACCAAACCGGATCAGGACCGAGCCGTGAGCGTACGGGGCCACACTAGGCTCAATCACGACCTCGCGGAGATGCGATGCCTCCCTACCATCAAGACGTTCCATGAAGCGGGTCAGATTGGTACCTCTCCACCACTGCTGCAAGCATTTAGCGCTATGGCTGCGCTCTCCTGATCAAGGCAAGCTCTGTAGCGACGGTGTCCTCACCGTCGGGGGTCGGTCCCGGCGGCGGGGACGCCGCCGCTACAGAAACTGCCCGCGCCCCTCGCTGCGCTTCGCGCGGGGCAATCGAACTGAAGTTCGAACCTCGCCCGAGCTGCCCTAGAGCGTTTCCCTAATTGGTCGGGCCGGCGAGATTATCTCGCCTGCGGCGAGCTCTGCTAGTTTGGCTGACGCCCTTTCCTGCGCGCTTCGCGCGGGGCAGTCGAACTGAAGTTCGAACCTCGCCGGAGTTGCCTAGAGCCTTTTCGCTAATTGGTCGGGCCGGCGAGATTATCTCGCCTGCGGCGAGCTCTGCTAGTTTGGCTGACGCCCTTTCCTGCGCGCTTCGCGCGGGGCAGTCGAACTGAAGTTCGAACCTCGCCGGAGTTGCCTAGAGCCTTTTCGCTAATTGGTCGGGCCGGCGAGATTCGAACTCGCGACCTCCTCGTCCCGAACGAGGCGCTCTACCAAGCTGAGCCACGGCCCGACAAGAATATCCTGAGAGCGGGAACACTATCTCGCGATGAGAACAGGGATCAAGAGGTTTTCCCCGGCAATGTTTCGTCGCAAGACGCCTTCGCGAATGTCCTCTTGCCAGAAACTCGAGCTATATCCTCACGCACCGCCATTCCGTTGTCTCATAATAGGCTGTCAATCGGTCGAGCTGGTCCATTCTGATGACACGCGACAGCTGCGAATACTTTTCCCGAACAAAGAGGCCGTCCGGCAGCTCGCCATTCATTCGAATCGCCCACCCCACAAATTCGAAGCACTGTGAATGGGTGTGAGATGGGAATGGTGGTGGATTCTTGGGATAAGCAAAGTAACGCGCCTGGCGAACCACAACTCCTGAGGCGTCTACGAACTCTATGGTTTCCAACCAGCCGATTGCTTCCGTCCTCATTGTAGCCAGAAATTAACTCATGTTTCCACCGCTCAGCGGCCTTGCTCGCGAGATTCCCCTCATCGTCACTATGAGAGCGTGGCCCATCGTCGTCAACCGGCACCCTGTGGCTTGGAGGCCTTGGGCATTGCCTACCTAAAGCCTGACTTCGCCGGAGGTCAAGAGAGCGACAAATCGGTCAGGTTCCTTTGTCGCCAGGATGCGATCGAGCTGGCGTTTATCGCGGCAGATGCGGACAATCGCCCCCACGATCCTCAAATATTCAGAGGTAAAGGCTCCTGGGATTGCTGCGACAAAGACGAGTCTCACTGGCTCCGTAAGCTTCGGAAAAGCGATGCCTTGCGCCGATCGTCCGGCAGACATCACCAGCGAGGTAACCGACTCGGTCCTTCCGTGAGCGATGCAAATGCCACAGCCGTTCTCCGCGATGGCAGGAGCTGGCTGCGCAGACACGGCCTCGCGCAGAGCTGCAAGGTCTCTCACACGCTCGTCACCCTCAAGCGTGCCCATAACCTCCTCGATAGCCGCGGACGGGTCTCTGGCGGCCAGCGCTAAAAGCACGTGATCGGGCTGAAGAACGTCGGCGATCGGTGTCATACATTGCTGCCGCTCCACTTGAGCTTCTGGCGAAGGACCTCCGGAAACGAACGCTCCGGCAGCATGACGAGAGGCAGTTTGCGGTCGCTTTTGGCAACGCAAAGAACGTCACCTACCTGCATCGCGCGCGAGGAGCGGCCGTCAACGGAGACGAACACCTTCTGCCTTGGCACAAAGAGATGGACTTCAATGTTGGAGCGGTCACTGACGACTGTCGACCGATTGGTAAGAACATGGGGGCAAATCGGGGTTATCACGAACGCCCCCAAGTCCGGCATGAGAATTGGACCTCCGGCCGCAAGTGAGTAAGCGGTCGAGCCCGTTGGCGTCGCAATAATAAGACCATCGGCGTTGTAATGGGTGAGTTCGGCGCCATCAATTTGGACCTGAATCTTGACCAGCTGCGAGCGTTCGCCGCGACTAATGACAACATCGTTCAACCCATAAAAGCGCTCTTTTTCGCCGGTTGAGGCTGTTATCTCTGCGAGAAGAAGATTTCGGTCACTCAAGATGAAATCCTGACAAACTATGCTTTCGACCGCCCGAGGAATCTCGCTGAGGCCCGCGCAGGTCAGAAAGCCAAGGGAGCCGATATTGACTCCCAAAATCGGTCGAATATCCTCCCCCAAATGGTGCACTACGCGCAGGATGGTCCCATCGCCGCCCATGACGACCAACAAATCCGATTGTCTCGCCAGCGAGGTCTCGTCCAACGACGAGTCGACACCTGCTAAACTGGCGGTCTCTGCCTCCAGCTCAAACTCGATGTTTCTCTTCGTGAGTTCTTCGATCATCCCACACACGGCGGCGTGGGCCTCCTCTTTCTCCGAATGAGCGATGAGACCAATCATGTCTTGATATAAGCAAGAAATTCGACATTTCCTTCGCGCCCTCGTAGAGGCGACTCCATTACGTCGACCCATCGTTTGGCTTGCCCCTCGACAAACCTTCGAATTTTCTCGATTGCCTCCGCGTGCAAGGACGGCTCCCGTACGACCCCGCCTCGCCCAACCTCGCGGGGTGAGAGCTCGAATTGCGGTTTGATCAGGACGATCATGTCGGCAGCGCTGGGCAGTAACGCAAACACCGGAGGCAAAATCAACGTCAACGAAATAAAACTCACGTCCGCCACGCAGATCGTGACCTCCTCCTCGATATCCGCGGGCCTCAAATACCGCGCATTGATCCCTTCGCGAACCACTACTCGTGGGTCGTTTCTCAATTTCCAGTCAATCTGCCCGCGTCCGACGTCGATCGCATAAACCTTTGCCGCGCCGTGCTGCAGAAGACAATCGGTGAAACCGCCGGTGGAGGATCCCACGTCGAGGCAAGTCTTTCCTTCCACGGCTACCTGAAAATTCTTGAGGGCGGCCTCCAGCTTAAAACCGCCACGGCCGACATACTTCTCCGAACCCTGGACCTCGATGGGGGCCTCCGGAGAAACCAAAAGGCCGGGCTTTTCTGCTTTTTGACCGCCGACCAGGACCCGTCCGGCCATGATGGCTCGTTGAGCCTGCTGGCGCGATTCGCAGAAGCCCCTCATCACCAGGAGTTGGTCGATCCGCGTCTTCCCAGTCATCCCGAGATCATAAAAAATCCTGTTCATCTTGAAAATCCGGTTTAGTTCCTTCCCGGATCATGTCCGAAGCTGACCTCAAATCCCGTATCAAGAGCATGATGGTTGATAATCTCATGTTAAAGATCGCGCCGGAAGATATTGGTGATGACACTCCTCTCTTTAGCCCCGAAGGCTTGGCTCTTGACTCGATCGATGCGTTGGAACTCGCCGTCGGAATCGAAAAAAACTTCGGCGTCGCCACACCGAACGCCGAAGTCGCCAGAGAGGCGTTTGTGAGCGTCAATACCATCGCTGCCTACATCACAGCCAAAAAGAAGGCCTAACCTCCTGAAAAAAAGACCCGCTGCCACTTTCGCGAGCTTTCGTTAAGGTCATGGCAAGTTTTCGTTGCTCAGTTCCTGGCGTGATTATTGCTCTCCTTGCTTGTTCTTTCCTGGGAGCCTATTCATACGAAAAGACATCACCATGAGCGAATTCCATTCCGCGCTGGACGCGTCCGTCCCTGGGCTTAAGGCCTTGATTCAAGGCAGCCTGAAATTCACATTGGCTCGCGATTCCTCAACGGCCACCAAACGTGATTGGTGGCTGGCCACAGCCAAGGCCGTTCAGAGTATGATTGTCGAGCGGATGATTGCCACTGCCGCTGTCCACCACAATAAGAATGTTAAGCGCGTCTACTACTTATCGCTCGAGTTCCTGATGGGCCGCCTCTTTTCCAACAGCCTTTATAGCGCGGGAGTGAACGGAGACATGACTCATGCGCTCGAGGAACTTGGTCTGGATTACGAGGAACTTCGCCACGAAGAATACGACATGGGCCTTGGCAACGGTGGTCTTGGACGACTCGCCGCGTGCTTCCTGGACTCACTCGCGACCTTGGATTACCCGGCGATCGGCTATGGGATCCACTACCAATACGGCCTCTTCAGGCAGGAGTTCCGCAATGGCTATCAGGTCGAACTTCCCGATGCCTGGATGCAGTACGGAACCCCCTGGGAAATAGTCAGGCCCGAACACGCCACCGAAATCCAGGTCTATGGCTACGTCGAAAATGTATTCGACGACCGTGGAAACTACGTCCCGCGCTGGATGGGATGGAAGAAGCTTGTCGGCATCCCGTACGACATACCGGTTCCGGGGTATGGGACGAACACAGTCAATTTTCTGCGGCTTTGGGAATCGCGAGCGCCCGAGGAGTTCGATTTAGAAGCGTTCAACCTCGGTGGCTACCAAGAAGCCGTTCGTGAAAAGAATCACAGCGAAACCATCTCGAAGGTTCTTTATCCGAACGATAAGACGGACAGCGGGAAGGAACTCCGCTTGCTTCAGCAGTATTTCTTCGTCGCCTGTTCGCTTAAGGACATTATCCGCCGTTTCCGCCGGGCCAATGAAGACTGGCAAGACTTCCCGGAGAAGGTCGCGATCCAACTAAACGACACGCATCCGGCGATCGCAGTGGTCGAGCTTCAGCGCATCCTCCATGACGAGTACGGGATGCCTTGGGATGAGGCGTGGCCGATTGTCACGCGCACTTTTTCTTACACTAATCATACGCTGCTGCCTGAGGCGCTGGAGAAATGGACCGTCGGCCTGTTTCAAAAGGTCCTTCCACGGCATCTTCAGATCATTTTCGAGATCAACGAGCGCTTTCTCGAGCAAGTGGAAGCCAAGTGGCCGGGAGATACGGCGATGAAGCAGACCCTCTCGCTGATCGAAGAGGGCGGGATGCAAATGGTGCGGATGGCGCATCTTTCCGTTGTCGGCAGTCATTCGGTGAATGGCGTCGCTGAGCTTCACACCGCGCTGCTCAAAAAGCAGCTCTTCCCGCAGTTCGACAACCTTTATCCGGGGAAGTTCAACAACAAGACCAATGGGATTACTCCGCGCCGCTGGCTGCTGGCCTGCAATCCGCGCCTGAGCGCACTGATCACCTCGAAAATCGGACACGGCTGGGAGACCGATCTCGACAAGCTGCGCGCTCTGGAAAGCTTTGCGGACGACCCACAATTCCAGGCGGATTTCATGAATGTAAAGCAGGCCAACAAGCTCGATCTAGCGCGCATCATCAAGCGGGATTGTGGTGTTGCGGTCAATCCTGCGGCCCTCTTCGATGTGCACGTGAAACGACTGCACGAGTACAAACGCCAGCATTTGAATCTCCTCCACATTCTCGCGCTCTATCGTCGCCTGCTGCAAAAGCCGGACCTCGAGATTACTCCGCGCGTCTTCGTTTTCGCCGCCAAAGCTGCGCCCGGATATGACATGGCCAAATGCATCATCAAAGCCATCAATGCGGTGGCCAAATGCATCAACAATGACAAACGCATCGAAGAGAGGATCAAGGTGGTGTTTCTGCCTAACTACCGCGTGTCGCTGGCGCAGCGCATTGTCCCGGCCGCCGACTTGTCAGAGCAAATCTCGACCGCTGGCAAGGAGGCTTCTGGCACCGGGAATATGAAACTCGCGCTCAACGGCGCCCTAACCATCGGCACGCTGGACGGCGCAAACGTCGAGATAAAAGAGGAAGTCGGCGAGGAGAATATCTTCATCTTTGGACTCACCGTCGCAGAAGTCAACGCCCTCCTAAAGAAGGGCTACAATCCTCAGGATTTTCTCCAAAAGAATGAGGAACTGCACGCCGTCGTCGACTGGGTGGGATCAAACTACTTCACGGCCGACGAACCGCCCAATGTGCTCAGCATGCTGCGCGATAACCTCTACTATAGCGACCCATTCCTCTGTCTCGCCGACTTCGAAGCCTATAGCCGATGCCAGAAAAAGGTGGATGCTGCCTTCCGAGACAAAGCCCACTGGGCCAGAATGGCGATTCTGAATACCGCCCGCGTGGGAAAATTCTCGAGCGACCGGGCGATCCGTGAATACGCGCGCGATATTTGGAAGCTTGAGCCCGTCAGGGTGTAGTCGCGAATCATGACGATCGTCCCTCACCTTGAAGCTGGAGACTAGAGGCGGATTTCTTCGTATCCTGCGTAAGTCCTGACGAATCGGGTGCAGAGCTTTCCGTTGCGGGTGTGGGCTTGTGTGCCAACGCGCCACTCGCCGCTTTCTCGGTGCGGGTGGCGGCGTCCTCCTTTTCCGGAGTGGCTTGGCTGGAAAGCAGGGCGACAAGTTCTTGGGGGTCTTCGAAAATGAAATCCGGTTTCATGGCGACCAGCGACCGCCGGCTGTTGTAACCCCAGGTTACCGCCGCAATGCGAATCCCTACTTTTTGACAAGCTTCAATGTCGCGAGTTTCATCGCCGACAAAAAGAATATCCGCCGCGTGAACGTGCAGTTTTCTAATGACGCTCCGGATCATTCGCGCCTTACCCAGAAGCTTTGAGGAGCAACGAATAAAACCGAACAACTCCAGCGCGTGACTTCGAAGAAAGATGTTCACGTTTAGCTCGGTATTCGACGTTATGATTCCGAGGGAATAACCGAGCCGGTGGAGCTCCCGCAGGGTTTCGGGCATGCCACGGAGGGGCTGAATCGAATGAATGCAACTGTGCAGTTCTTCACTTCCGCGCCTCGCGATGCGGCTCATCTTGCGAGCCGGAATTCCCAGGAAGCGGACAAGTTGATGTGTGCGCATGTCCCTCGCCCTTTCAAGGTCCTTCGGATGCAGAGGACGAAAGCCAAATTCAATCGCCAGCTTGTTCAATATCTGCACGCCCGCATCAAAGGTATCTGCAATGGTGCCATCGAAATCAAAAATCACCAACTTCGGCGGGCCGGTTGGCTCGGTCCGGCGTCTCCGGCGCCTTAGCCGAGTGCGTGTTAGAACATAACGGGCGAGTCGTCTCACGCTGTCACAAGCTCCTCGGTCAATTCCATTGTCCCCTTAAATTTTGATTCCTCCGGCGAGAGGCCGAAATTGCCCGACACCAAAGACGCCACCTGTTCCTTTTCTTGATCTGAGAGCGCAGGTTTATCAGGGGCTTCGGCAAATTCCCGCAGTTGTGCGGAATTGTATATATTTGGCAGCACGGAGGCCACCCTATCATCCGAGAGAAGCCAGAGGATGGCCGCCTGACCGAGCGTGCGCCCGCCGCCGCTTTCCAGAAATTTCAACTGCTCGACTTTTTTTACCCCATTGAGAAGCCATGAACGCGGACGATGGCTGCGGTGATCATGAGGAGGGAAGACCGTCTCGCTGGTATATTTTCCCTCAAGCATTCCCGAGGAGTGCGGCACTCTGATCAAAAACATCGTCCTGGCACCACCCTCGCGAGCGACGGCGTGTATCTTTCGGCCAGGATGCTGTTCGAGGAGATTGTAAATGTGCTGCACAACTGCCGGATTGCGCTTCCTAATCGTCCTGACGGCTTCGCCAAGCCAACCGATCGCTGGACCGAGGGCAACGCCAGATTGCTTTACCTTTCCCTCCTTATGAAGGTCCTCGAGCGTCGCCCAAAGATCATCGTTGTCGACCTGCTCCATCCGGATGTTGTGTAATTGCAGAAGATCGATGCAGTCCGTCGAGAGACGCGCAAGAGCGGCCTCGGTGGCGGCCCGAATGGCATCTGGCCGGAAATCCTGAGGGATTTCACGCTGGCCGCGGCGCTCATCCCCGTACTTTGTAAAATCGTAACCGACCTTCGTCGCGATGACGATCTGGTCGCGCCTGCCCTTAAAAGCCTTCGCGATAAGTTCTTCGCTTCGCCCATTTCCGTAAGTGTCTGCCGCGTCAAAAAGCGTCACGCCAAGATCGAAAGCCTCATGCATTAAGACAATGGCTTCCTCATCCGTATAATTGCCCCACCAACCAGTGGAGACAGTCCATAAGCCGAATCCGACCTCGCTGACGCGCAGATTTGTTCCCGGAAAGTTACGATGCTGCATACCGGCTATAGAATGCCACCTCTGAGGTTTCTTTGCCAAGGTTTTCGCAGCAGCAAGCGGGGCTCGAATCTCTTGCTGGCCGCGGGAGCAGCTTTGCTGCTACTCTTGTGCCCGATGATCAGCGCTTCCGAAGAAGGCCAGATATGTTGCCGACCCTCCCGAACCATCGCCTGATCGGCGTGATGTCTTAGCATGCTATCATTTTCGACAAGTTGGAATTCGGAACGCAACAAACCAGCCAAAGCAATCGTTCAGGAGATCTTAGACCTTGGCTTCGATGCCATCGAACTCGGCCATGGACTGAGCGCGCCCGTCGTGCACGAAATCCTTGAGTTGCGGAAGAAGAAGCCTTTCGTCGTCTCCAGTCTGCACAACTTCTGCCCACTCCCACCGGAGGTAATCGTCGATCAACCCGACTGCTATGAGTTCACTTCCCCAAGAGAAAGCGATCGGGAAAGGGCCATCCGCTTGACGCGGCAAACCATCGATATGGCAGAACGTCTCGAAGCACCGTTTGTCGTCGTCCATACCGGCAGAATTCGCGCTCTCAAGCTGACCCGGCGGCTTCGGAGCTTGGTTGAAGATGGTCACTTTCTGAGCAAACAATTCGCGCGCGAAAAGCTCGAAGCCGTCAAGAGTCGCGAGAAAGTGGGTGGAGTCTATGCGCGTCGGGCGCTGCAATGTCTGGGCGAAATTCTCGAATATGCCTCCAAAAAGGGCGTGCGGATTGGCGTCGAAAACCGAGAACATTACGAAGCCGTTCCTTCCGAGCGGGAGTTTGAAGATTTTCTGCGGATCCTCAACTCACCTCACGTCGGCTACTGGCATGATTTCGGACATGCGCAGATTAAGCAGAATCTCGCTTTGCTCGACCACGGTGATTGGCTCGACCATATCGCGCAGTGGGCCATCGGATGCCATGTGCACGACGTGAAATGGCCTTTCAAAGATCATTGCCCGCCCTTCACGGGTGAGATCAACTACGCCCAGCTCGTGCCCAAACTCCCAAAAGACTGCCTCTTCGTTTTTGAGCTTCGTCCGCAAACCCCGCGCGAGCAGATTCTCGTCGCTGCCGATCGATGGAAAAAGCTTTTTGATTCATGAAGCGCATCCTTTTCACGTCCTTGCAGGTTGCGATCACTGCCTGCCTGCTCTGGTGGATCTTTCGCGATTCCGGCAAGCGGACGCAGATGATCGAAGCGCTCCGGATCGCGGACTATCTGTGGCTGGTTCCCGGACTTATGAGCCTGGGCTGTGCTTTTCTGCTGCAGACGGAACGCTGGCGTCGCCTGCTCGGTGTCCAGAACATCAATCTGGGGTGGTGGAGAACTTTTCGCGTCTACTTAATCGGCGCATTTTTCAACCTCTTCCTTCTTGGGGCCACGGGTGGAGACATCGTGAAGATCTACTATGCGATGAGGGAGACTTCTTCGAAGAAGAGCGCTGCGCTGCTCAGCGTAGTGGTCGATCGTATGGTCGGGATGCTTGGATTGGTGGCAATCACGGTTGTCCTTTGTTCCCTTCGCCTGGACCTCCTCTTGTCGCATCCGCTAACTCGCGCGCTTTTGACGGGTCTTGTGTTCATCATGGTGGCCTCCCTCGCGCTCATTGCCTTGGGCTTCTTCGTCGAGCGTTTCCACCTTACTCACAAGCTGCCCCAATGGATGCCTATGCGGGTAACAATCTTGGAACTCTCCGCCGCCTTTTCGACCTATGCGCGCGATCCCCGAACGCTCGCCATCACCTTCGGCCTTTCCATTCTAGCCCATTTTTGCATCTTCCTCTCCTTCTACTTCAGCGCGCGCGCTTTTGGCGAATTTGCAGGCTTGAACGGTATGATCGAGATCTTTGCCGTCTTGCCCATTATCCTGACCATCGCATCCCTTCCGATCAGCCTGTCAGGAGTAGGAGTTCGGGAAGGATTGTTCCAGAAAGTGCTCTCGGTCCTTTACGGAACGCCGGAAAGCCTAGCCGTGATGATATCGATCACCGGCTTTCTCATGGTAGTTTTCTGGGGCCTGGTCGGTGGCTGCGTGTATCTAGTCTATCGTCCGACTGGCGGGCTGCATCTCGAGGAGGTACAGGATGAAGTTCACGCCGTTGAGGGATCCATCGAAGACAAAGTGTGACCAAACCCTCCAAGCGACCACGGGTGATCGCAAACTTCGCTCTGACGGCGGATGGAAAGGTCTCGACGCGAAATCTCACGCCAACTGGTTTTACAAGCAAGGCGGACAAGAGAAGGCTTCTGGAGATTCGGTCTCTTGGCGATGCCGTGCTTGCCGGGGCCAGCACGGTCAAAACGGACGGGATGAGCATGCGGATCCCAGCGGAGGATTTGCGGACGCTACGTTGCTCCCGAGGCCGGCCGCCTGAGCCTCTTCGAGTGATCGTAACGAACAGCGGCGCAATCGACATCTCTTGGAAGGTCTTCCAGACCCCCGGTCCCACCATCCTCGTTTTCTCCAGCGCGCGGATGTCTCAAGCCGCACGCGCGTCAGTTGCGCAACATGCCGACCTATGGATCTTCAGTGCCCACGAGGTCGATCTAGCGGCAATGCTGCAGATTCTGCGCACCGACTACGAAGTAAGGACCATTGTTTGCGAAGGCGGACCGAGACTGTTTCGAAACCTTCTCGAGATCGGAGCCGTCGATGAATTGCATCTCACCTGGGCTCCGTTGATCTTTGGCGGCGCCAAAGCGCCCACGCTCACGGGAATTCCCGACAAATTCCTGCCCGCTTCAATTTCCTGCCGCCTCAAGGAAATGCGCGTTCAAGGAGACGAGTGTTTCCTAACCTACTCGTTATAAGGTCACCTGTTGTCTGACTGCACCGCATGATTGAAGGCTTGCAGGAAATCGGGCAAGGCGGCCTCCACCCGGTTCCAGTTTGCAATCATCGGATTTCCCAATGGATCGCTGAGATAATCACGAGCCGCGCCGCGAATGCTTCGCACAAACGTCGCGACCGCCAACTCCTCTTCATGACGATCATACTTCAGTCCATTGATCTCCGCGTCGGCCGCGTAGAAACGCATCGTATCCTCTGCCTTCCGAACATACGCGCTCAGCAGAGTGTCAAATATTCCCCGGTCCAACTTAACGCCATGCCCTGCCAAAGTGAGAAAAAAACTTTTCACGATGTCAACGGCCATCTTGTTAAGGCCTCTGCTCGGATCACGTGAGGAGAGTTCTTGATGCTTGTGATCGTAACGCTCGGAGAGATCCACTTGGCAAATGCTCTTCGGTGAAGAAACTCGGAAAACCTCGGCGAGAATGCCGACCTCGATGCCCCAATCGGAGGGAATTCGCGCTCGGCGAATAATATCATGATCGAGGCTCATTTCGCCGCTTAGCGGATAACGAAAGGTATCCATGTACACGAGAAAGTCGTGGACACCTATAATGCTTTGGAGTGAGCGAATGAGCGGGGTCACCAAGAGGCGCATGACACGTCCGTTCAGTTTGTCAGTGAATCGAGCGCTGTAACCCTTGCAGAAATCGAAGCCCAGGTTCGGGTGCGCCACCGGATAGCAGAGCCGCGCGAGCAACTCGCGGCTGTAGGTGAGAATGTCGCAGTCATGAACCGCCACCATGTGCGACTTTCCGCTCGCCAGCACATATCCAAAGCATAGCCAAAGATTGCGGCCCTTTCCGGTGGGGCCCGGATCAAGGTCGGACTCAATTAATTGCTCCATCAGACGACGCATGCGTGGGCCGTCATTCCAAATAAGCACAGGTTTTTGAGGAAGCTGGCCAAAGATTCTTCTCGCGCGCTGCCAATTTGCGGGGCTCGCGCCATCGATACCGACCACGATCTGCTTGATATATTGGATAGTCTTTAGTTCCTTGATAATCCCTCGCAGCGCCGAAGTGCCCAACTCCTTCACGTGACAAGGAAGTGTCAGGGCAATCGGCGTCTGGGCCGAAAACTCCAGGAGATCGTGTTCGAGGTGTTCAACATTGGGTTTTCCCAACCGATGCAGGGTGGCCATCGATCCGTCCTGGAAGAAATCTGCCATGCAGGCCAATACTCCGTTGACCGATGCAATTGAGCAACCCAAGAAATCTGCTAGTCTCATGGACTTGCCGACGCGCCTTCCGATTCATCGCAACCTTGTGGTCGTCCACTATCATTTGCGTCCCGGCGGCGTCCGTCGAATCATCGAACTTGCCCTGCCGCATATCGCGCTCGCCTCTCCCAATTCCCTCGCGGCCGTGGTTGTAGCCACGGGAGAGAAGCCCGCCGATGATTGGCGCGAGACGCTGACACGGAGCATGCAGGAGACACCCGTTCATTTCTTCTGCGAACCTGCCTTTCGCTATTTATCCGAGCAACGATCCTCGCCCGAGGTCATTCGCAGAAAAGTGCTGGCAGCTCTTGAGAAGTTGGCGGAAACCTTTACGCCCCATGAGACACTCTTTTGGGCGCAGAATCTGGCTCTCGCGCGCAATCTGATTCTTTCCGACGAACTCGCAAAATTTTCGGCGCGGCATGCGGTGTCGCTTCTCTCCCATCATCACGATTTGTGGTTTGAGAATCGCTGGGCGCGCTGGAGCGAAATGCGCACCTGCGGGTTCCGTTCGCTCGCTGCCGTAGCCAGGGCCTCGTTTGCCGCCAAGGCGCGCGTCTGCCATGTCACCATCAACAAGCTCGACCATGCCGTTCTAAGCAAACATCTTGGTCCCCAGGCGAGATGCCTGCCAAATCTTTCCCAACACAGCGGACAACCATCAAGCGAGCGCATCCGCGCAGCGCGGGCTTGGCTGAGGTCTCATCTGGGTGATGAGTGCCCGGTTTGGATCTTTCCAACGCGGTTCTTGCGAAGAAAAAACCTTGCCGAGGCGGTTCTGCTGGCGCGATGGCTTCGTCCGGAAGGATGGTTCATCACCACCGCCGGAGTCAGTTCACGCGAAGAGCGAAACTATGCCCGACGACTGGAAAGCACGGCGCTGCGTGAAAAATGGAAAGTTCGATTCCGCATTCTCGATTCAAACAACGCCGCGCCGCCGATTGAAGATATCGCCATGGCCTCGGAGGCCATGTTGCTCACATCCGCCCAGGAAGGATTTGGACTTCCCTATCTCGAGGCGGCCGCTTTCGAGAAGCCGCTTATCGCTCGCCACCTCCCCAATGTTGTTCCCGATCTGCTGGAACTGGGATTTTCTTTTCCCCATCTCTACGAGGAAATTCTGATTGCTCCAGATCTCCTGGACTTGAAGAGCGAACGCGCTCGCCAGCGAAGGCTTTGGCGCGAATGGAAGGCCGCCATGCCGTCATTGTGTCGGCGCCTTGCTAACCGCCCCGTCTTCCTGAACCTTCCCACCGGCGCACCAGTCCCTTTCAGCCGTTTGACGCTGACGGGTCAGCTGGAGGTGCTGGCCATTGGGCCCGAGCAATCGTGGGAGGCATGCTCGCCCGCGAACCCGCTCTTGCGCCAATGGCGCGCTCTCGCCCAGGGAGAACGACTCGAGACGATGCGATGGCCAAAAGATGCTGACAAAATGGTGGGCGGCCGCGCCTATGCTTCCCGCTTTTGGGACGCTGTTGCCAATATCCCACAGCGGCCAGTGAGAGCGCGCGCCGTGGAACGGGCGCAGTATGATTCAATCGCGCAGCGGCTTAAAACCAACTTTCTCTACCCCATCCTTTTCGGGAACGAATGAAATCCGTTAGGGCCATAATCTTCGACATTTATAAAACCGTCCTTGATGTGCGCGAGGCACCGGTCGATGCGGAGGAACGTTGGCGCACTCTCGTTGTCCGGAACTTCGGAGAGACCGGCGAGGTGAGCCTCGCAGAGCTCGCGGATCGATGCCAAGCTATCGTCCGGGAAGATCACCGCGAAGCTCGCGGACGTGGAATCGATTTCCCGGAGGTCAATTGGCCCACGGTCATGAAGCGAGCCTTCCCCATGCTCAATTCTTTGTCCGCAGCCAAGCTTGCGAACTTCATCTTCCACCACGCGCAGCTTTCCCGGACCCTTAAGCTAATGCCTTCTTGCGGATCGATTCTTCGGAAGTGTGCACAAAATGGAATTCTCCTGGGAATCGCTTCAAATGCCCAGGCTTATACACTCCGAGAACTTCAGCGGGCTTTGAAAAGGGAGTTTCTTGATCTGGCGATCTTTGAAACAGATCTGACATTTTGGTCATTCCAGCATGGCTTCAGCAAACCGGACCCCTATGTTTTTCAAGTCCTTCGAGCTCGTTTGCTAAATCGTCGGATTGCAAGCTCCGAAACCCTGATGATCGGTGACCGGGAAGACAACGACATCTGGCCGGCAAAAACGGTGGGTTGGCAAACCTGGCAATTTTCGGACAGCTCAGACAACGCCAGCCATGGAAACTGGCAATGCCTGGCTGGCGCGCTCTTCGGCGCGGAGGCGCTGGTTGACTGACAATGTCCCCAAGCGCAGGGGCATCGGTCATGAATTCTGGAACCATCCAACGCCGTAGGGAGGCAGAAAGACCGTGTTGTCGGCAGAGGCTTCAGGAAATCCGGCAAGCGGCTTCCAGCCTGAACGGTCCCCTGGCAGAGGAAAGGATATCGCGCTGGGTGTCACATTCGTCGCACAGAGCACGCGTTTTCCGCTTTCGGCCCTTCTGTCGATCAAGAAGAGATCGGGCGGTGCATCGGGAATTTCCTGATGGGCGTAAGGATTAAACGCGGGGTGCGATCGGCGAGCTTCCATCATCCTTTGCATTCCCGCGAAGACCAGAGCGCGAAGACTGTCTGGCTGATCGAGCTCCGCTTCAAGCGCGGCGGCATCCAGCTTCTTGCGATTGATCCGGCGCGAAATTCCACTCTCCTCTGCCCCTTTTCGATCGCCTCGAGATCCGAACAGGGAATGGAAGTAAATTCCTGGAAGCCCTCTCAGCGCGAAGACAATAGAGTGCGCGGCCAGGAAGCGCGCGACTTGGGTGTGGAGAGATTCTTCGGCAGCGGGACTCGAGAGCGCGTCGAAATAGCTAGTATTAAGCTCGTACGGGCTGGTCGTTCCGTCCGGATTGTTTTTGTAAGACACAAAGCCATTGTGATCGAGGGCGGTCTGAACTAAGGCATCGATCTCTTCCGGATCGAGAATTCCTCGCGCGGGGTTCAACCCGATGCCGTCATGCGAAGCGAGAAAATTGAAGAACGTCACACGCTCCGAAGGAAGCACGAGAGCTTGCGCCCATCGTCGCAGCCGAGTGGCATCTCCTGTGCGCATCGTGTGAAAGACCAGCGGTGGCAAG
The DNA here is from genome assembly GCA_963824895.1 of uncultured Verrucomicrobiae bacterium. GTDB lineage: Bacteria > Verrucomicrobiota > Verrucomicrobiia > Chthoniobacterales > Terrimicrobiaceae > DASTFP01. The sequence continues at coordinate 160,977 of CAWGQS010000013.1, forward strand.
GCGAAATTGTAGACCAACTGGGCCTCATTCGATCCATCTCCGAAATACGAAATATTATCGGAGTGCGGGACGTTCGTCTCCGTGATGAGCTGGACTTCCGGAGCAACCTCATCGAGGACCGCTCGCATCAATTGAATTACGCGATGCGTCTGTTCCAAGTGGATACACGAGGTCCCTGGAACCTTCCAAAGGAAAGCGATCGCATCCAGTCTGATGTAGCGCGCGCCCTTACGAATATAGAAAAGCAGCACCTCGAGAATCCGAAGCAACATCCGCGCATCCGAAAAATTAACATCCGTCTGATCGGCACTAAAGGTGGTCCAAACTCGCTTCTTGCCCGCAGCCGTTTCAAACTCCGTCAACAGCGGGAGCGCGCGGGGACGCACGACCTTGGAAAGATCCGGATCTCCCGAAACCGTGCAGAAGGCAGACTCCCAGCCTGCTTCCTGTCGAAGAAACTTCTCAAACCATACGCCCTGGGCAGATGCGTGATTGAAAACGGCGTCAAACATCAACTCAAAATTACGCCCCAGCGACTCGACATCATCCCACGTTCCCAAAGCTGGATCGACCGAGTAGTAGTCCATTACGGAAAATCCGTCGTCCGATGAACTCGGATAAAACGGCAGAATATGGACGGCGCTAATTGTGCTTGCGACGCGATTCGAGAGAAAATTCGTGAGCGTTGCCAAGGGAGATTCGTCAGTTGACCGGACCTGATCGCCGTAGGTGATCAACATGCAATCTGCTTCGGTCAGTGCGTTCTTCTTGGAAAACTCGGAAAAGCGGCCTTCGCGCGATGTCCTGACAAGTATCTCGACGGCCTTCTCGAGCTCGGTTGCTGCGGCCTCGCCATAGAGAAAGGCAAGATGGTGCTTTACAGTTTCATTCATCGAAAGAATCTAACTCACAAATAATCGTAAAAGCCATGAAGTTGCGCGCCTCCCTAGCCCATTTTCCCAAGCGGATCGGATTCATCTCGACGCGTTTTCACGGCACCGATGGCGTCACCCTGGAAGCCGCTAAATGGGCCCACATCCTTGAGGCTGAGGGGGCAGATTGCTTCTGGATGGCGGGACTGCTCGACAAGCCCGAGTCCGTGAGCTACCTCGATCCGGTGGCCTTTTTCAATCATCCGGCCATTCTGGATGTGCAAGGCTATCTCTTCGGCAAGACAACCCGCCCGCGCGATATCACCGATCGCATTCACGAGCTCAAAACAGGCCTAAAAACGTCCATTTACCAATTCATTGAACGCTTCGGTCTCGAGCTTCTCATTCCTCAGAATATCCTCGCCATTCCGATGCATGTTCCCTTGGGGCTTGCGATGACGGAAGTGATCGCCGAGACCGGATTGCCTTCGATCGCGCACCATCATGACTTCACGTGGGAACGCGAGCGATTTACGATAACCTCCGGCGCCGATTATTTGGCGGCCGCATTTCCTCCCACCCTGCCATCGCTGGTTCATATAGTAATTAATTCCATGCAGCAAAAGGAGCTGGCGCGCAGATACGGACAAGCCTCAACAATTATCCCCAACGTCATCGACTTTGAGACGCCGCCGCCCGAACTCGATGAATACTCACGAGACTTTCGAGAGGAGATAGGAGTTCGCCCGGACGATATTCTCGTGCTCCAACCTACCCGGTTGGTTCCTCGCAAGGGTATCGAGCACGCCATCGAGCTCCTGCGCCTATTGGAGGAACCGAAACTGAAGCTGGTTCTTTCACATCCCAGCGGCGACGAGGGCGACTCGTACGCCAAGCTGCTCCTAGAGCGGATCGCGGACGCGGGCATCCAAGCGCTGTTTGTGGCCGATCGAATCGGCGAGACAAGAAGCTTTAACGCCGCAGGCAAGAAAGTCTACACGCTTTACGATATTTATCCTCACGCGGATCTTGTGACCTATCCGAGCTACTACGAAGGCTTCGGAAACGCGTTTCTGGAGGCGGTCTATTTTCGAAAGCCAGTGGTCGTAAACACCTATGCCGTTTACGCGCGGGACATCGATCCGCTTGGATTCAAGACCATCGAAATGTCGATGCTCGTCACCAACGAAGTCGTGGAGCAGACTCGCGAAATTCTTTACAACCCTTCCTTGCGCGAAGCATGGGGCGCGATCAATTACGATTTGGGCGTGAAATTCTTCTCTTACTCGGTGGCACGTCGCAAGTTGGCGGGACGCATTGCCAAGCTCTTCGGCGAAGCGTAGCCGAGTTATGCTACCGGTGGTCGTGCTGGAGGGCGTCTCCCAGAAGCTGCTTGACCTTCTCGAGGCCTTCGCCAGTAACGGCGCTGACTGGGACAATGCTGATCTTCCGAAATTTCGCTTTGAACCGCCGGAGATTGGCGTTGGCTACCGGCAGGTCCATTTTGTTTGCGACCACGGCAAACGGTTTCGCGGCCAACCGTGGGTCATACAATTTCAGCTCCTTGCGCAGCGTTCGAAAGTCGTCAGAAGGATCGCGTCCTTCGCTCCCCGCGATATCAAGCACAAACAGCAGGAGCTTGCAGCGTTGGATATGCCGCAGAAACTCGTGCCCAAGTCCCTTGTTTTCGTGCGCCCCCTCGATCAGCCCGGGGATATCCGCGACGGTGGCACGTCGATAACCGCCCAGTTCAACGACGCCGACGATTGGATTGAGCGTCGTGAAGGGATACGGGGCTACCTTGGGATGGGCGGCGGAGATTTTACCCAACAGAGTACTTTTGCCCGCGTTGGGATAACCTACCAGACCGGCATCGGCTATCGTCTGGAGCTCCAATGCAAACCATCCCTCCTCGCCGGAAGTGCCATCGGTCGTTCGGCGCGGCACTCGATTCGTCGAGCTCTTGAAATGGGTGTTTCCTTTGCCGCCGCTCCCGCCCCGACAAAGAACGAGTTCGGCATCAGGTTCACGAAGGTCAGCCAGCGACTCGAGTTTTCGTAAGTCGAGCCGCGCCCTGCTTTCCGCTTCCTCGCCCGCGGGATCCGCCATGTGCGGATGAAATTCCTCCGGGAGCCGAAAAACGATCGTCCCAGCGGGGACTTTAACTAGCAGCGATTCTCCGTTGCGCCCGTGCTTATCCTTGCCTTGCCCATGGGCGCCTCGTTTTGCCCGCAGGTTCGGCTCATAGGTACAGGCTAGCGAGGTTATCGGTGTGCGGGTCCGCTTTGAGAATAATGCTGCCCCCGTCGCCGCCATCACCGCCGTCCGGCCCGCCGCGCGGGACAAACTTTTCCCGTCGAAAGCTGCAGCAACCGTTACCGCCATCTCCGGCCTTTGCATGGATGCGAACATGATCGACGAATTTCATTTCGCCATCCGACCCCAGGAAGCCGAAGGCGGCCGCTTTCGGACGTCTGCGTCCGAGCTGGAGGTGATCACTTCTTTTTGATCAGAGATTCGTACAGCTTCGCGGTTTGCTGCGCGATCGCAGACCAGCCAAAAATCTCCTCGGCGCGGCGGCGACCCGCTTCGCCGAATGTTTTGCGCTTTGCAGGATCGGCCATGAGCTCATTGATGCGTGCAGCCAAATCGCGCGAAAAGCGATCAGGAGCCACGGGTTCAAACGGACTTTCCTGCATTTGGTCAAGGGAGACAAGGTAACCTGTCTCACCATGGACGACGACCTCCTTGATGCCCCCAACAGCGGTCGCCACAACAGGTGTTCTACACGCCATCGCCTCCAGATTGATGATCCCAAACGGTTCGTATATCGAGGGGCACACGAAAACGGCGGCATTGCTATAAAGCTCGATCTTTGTCTTGGTGTCCACCATCTCCTCAATCCAAATAACCCCGGAATGCTTACGCTGGGCCGCCGCCACGGCGGTCTTCATCTCCGCAGCGATTTCGGGCGTATCCGGAGCGCCGGCACAGAGAACGATCTGAAAACCCTCATCCAGATACTTGATCGCATTGACGAGGTGAACGATGCCCTTCTGGCGCGTGATACGTCCTACAAAAAGGACATATGGCTCGACGGGATTGATTCCGAATCGCTTGAGGGCCGCCTTGGACTCGACGTGCCGATATTCATCGAGATCAATACCGTTGTAGATGACGTGCACCCTTTCGGGGCGAACATCGAAGAGGCGCTCAATATCAGCTCTGGTCTCGCGCGAGACAGCGATAACTGCATCGGCCATTTCAATCGCCGTCTTTTCCAGCCAGCATGTAAAATCATAGCCTCCGCCCAATTGCTCGCGTTTCCAAGGCCGCAAGGGCTCCAAGGAATGCACCGTGATAACCAACGGAATGCCGTAATTCAGCTTGGCGAGAATGCCGCCCCAATGAACATACCAGGTATGACAGTGGACCAAGTCCGCTTTGAATTCGACCGTATTGAAGTCCAGCGAACGCTGGAGTGCGCCGAAAACAGATCTTAGCGGCTTCGGGCAGGTATACTTGTCCGAATTCAGGCTAAAACCGAGCGCCGAAAGGTTGCCCGACGCGACATTCTGATCTCCGAAGCAACGCACGTGCACCGACATAAGCTTGGCGAGCTCGCGGCTCAGGTATTGAACGTGGATGCCAGCGCCACCGTAAATGTGGGGAGGGAATTCGTTTGTGAGGAAGAGTACATTCATGTTCCAAGAATCCAGGTGAGATTGCCTTCGGTCGGGCGGACAGCCGCACATGGGTAGTTTGACTTTCCGCTAAAAACCTCGGCGAGAATGGCGTCTTTGCCTTGGCTGTTAACGAGAAAGCAGACGTGCCGCGCGGCGTTGATGATCGGATAGGTCAAAGTCACACGGTAGGTGTTGAACTTCGGCACGAAGTTCGCCACTACCCATTTATCGTTTACCTTGAGAGCTTCCGTGTCGGGAAATAGGGAAGCCGTATGGCCATCCTCCCCCATTCCCAGCAGGAGAAGATCATGACGATAGAAGCTGTGCCCGGCGGCGCGCTTTCGCAGCTCGTCTTCATACTCGCGGGCAGCCTCGTGAGGATCTGCCTCGCCCCGAATCCGAAGCACGTTTTCGGCGGAAATCGGTGCGTCATCGAAAAGCGCTTCCTTCGCCATGCGGTAGTTGCTTTGATCGCTGTCCGGAGGAACACAGCGTTCGTCACCGAAACTGAAAATCCACTCGTGCCAGGCGTCCCGGCGTCGGGCCAGCTCTCGAAACACCGGTCGTGGCGTGTTCCCTCCACTCAAACCAAGGTGAAATTCGCCGCGCTCGAAAATCGCAATATCCGCTTCTCGTTCAATGAGCGTCACCGCGTCGGTGACGAAGTTTGAGGAGTGGATAATTTCTGGCGTCATAAATCTCTACGTGAGCCTGGCCGGGACGAGAAACTGCAATTGACCCTGTCCGGGCTGAAAATCCAGCAACTCAATGCCCGTCAGCGCCGCTTTGCGAACCTTTATCGCTGCGGGGTCCTTCACTCCCAACATTGCCGCGATGGTCTCACCAAAGTCCGGTTCGTGGCCAACGAGCAGAACCGAAGCGGATCCTTGCCGCGCCTTTAATTCCATCAAACAGGTCTCGGCGGTCATGCCGCAGGCCAGCCAGTCCACCTCGGTAACATCCTCGTTCCCCAGCGCTTCAGCGACAATCCGGGCCGTCTGCCGCGCTCGCACCAGCGGACTTGTCAGAATAATCTCCGGCAACAGGCCGCAGCGAACGAGGAATTTCCCAACTTTTTCGGCTTGCTCCCGGCCCTTCGCGGTCAACTTGCGTTCATGGTCGCTCGTGCTGCGGGGCTCGGCGTCGGCGTGGCGGAGAAGGTAGGCAACCATGAGGCTTCCGGAGGGATCCTTATTGTGCGTGTTGCTTCGAAAGAGTCAAACTTCATCGAAACGTTCCGCAGATCATCCTTCGCACCGCACCGGCTGCGTCTTGCTCGGGAGGACAAGCTGCCGCAAAGACGGAGCAATTTACCGCTAACAAATAGCTGGCGCAGACTCTGGTTTTTTCGTCAATAATTGTCTATGACTGATACACTGCGCACTTTTGATGCCGGCAATGGAAAGACCGGCCTGTACTACTCGTTGCCGGCCCTGGAGGAGAAAGGGCTCGGGAAGATCTCGCGATTGCCCGTCAGTATCCGGATCGTGCTCGAATCGGTGCTTCGCAATTGCGACGGGAAAAAGGTGACCGAAAAGGACGTCGCCAACTTGGCGGCTTGGAACGCGAAATCCCCGGCTCCAGAGGAGATTCCCTTCGTTGTCGCGCGCATCGTGCTCCAAGATTTTACCGGCGTGCCGCTTTTGGTGGACTTGGCCGCGATGCGGACGGCGGTCGCCAACTTGAAGAAAGATCCCAAGATCATCGAGCCGTTGGTGCCAGTGGATCTGGTGGTGGACCACTCCGTGCAGGTGGACTTCTTCGGATCCGCCCAAGCCTTGCGTCTGAATCTCGAGATGGAGTTCAAGCGGAATCGCGAGAGATACAGGTTCCTGAAATGGGGCCAGCAAGCCTTCGAGACTTTCGGAGTCGTCCCGCCTGGGATCGGAATCGTCCATCAGGTTAATCTCGAGTACCTCGCCAAGGGCGTTCTCAGCGGGAACACGCCCCAGGGCACCGTTTATTATCCGGACACTCTTGTCGGCACTGACTCGCACACGACCATGATCAATGGACTCGGTGTCGTCGGCTGGGGAGTTGGCGGCATCGAAGCCGAAGCGGGCATGCTCGGCCAGCCGGTCTACTTTCTCACGCCAGAGGTCGTCGGCGTCCACCTCACTGGCACCCTGAAGGAAGGTGTCACTGCGACCGATCTCGTTCTCCGCGTCACGGAAATGCTCCGCAAGCAAAAGGTCGTCGGAAAATTCGTGGAATTCTTTGGTGAAGGGGCGGCGGCGCTCTCAGTTACCGATCGAGCCACAATCGGGAACATGGCCCCCGAATACGGCGCCACGATGGGCTTCTTCGGCGTGGACGAGGAAACTCTCGCCTACCTGCGTGGCACCGGGCGAAGCGACGCGCTCTGCGCGACTTTCGAAAACTACTACAAGGCGCAGGGACTCTGGGGAATCCCGCGTAAAGGTGAGGTCGATTACACTGTGGAACTCGAGCTGGATCTAGGCTCGATCGTGCCGGGGGTGGCAGGTCCGAAGCGACCCCAGGACCGTATCAATCTGCCGGAGCTCAAAGAGACCTTCGAGGCACTTTTCATGAAACCGCTCTCCGAAGGCGGCTATGGAAAACAGTCTGGCGATCTATCGCTCAGGGTTCCAGTGCACCTCAACGGTTCTCGCTCCGGTTCCGAAACCGGGATGCCCTCCACGGATACGAAGTCCGATCACCCTGAAGAGGGGTTGCCTCGCAACGAGGCGGAGCTTATCACTAATCGTCCTACGCCAGACCGACCGACGTCTCAGGCAGGCGTCTCCGTATAAGCAGGCGGATACGGAGATTGGCCACGGAAGCGTTCTCATCGCAGCCATTACAAGCTGCACGAATACGAGCAATCCCAGTGTCATGCTCGGCGCGGCGTTGCTTGCCAAGAAGGCTGTCGAACTGGGATTGAAGGTGAACCCAGCCGTCAAGACATCCCTCGGTCCCGGCTCGCGTGTGGTCACCGACTACCTCGAAAAAACCGGCCTCCAACCTTACTTTGACAAGCTGGGCTTTCAAACCGTCGGCTACGGCTGCACGACCTGTATCGGAAACTCGGGTCCGCTGCATCCCGCGCTCGAGGAAGCGATCGCCAAGAACGACCTTGTGGCCGCCAGCGTCCTCTCTGGTAACCGAAATTTTGAAGCCCGTGTGCATCAAAACATCCGTGCCAATTTTCTGATGTCCCCACCGCTCGTCGTCGCTTTCGCGCTGGCCGGCACCGTGGATATCGACCTGAGCTCCGAGCCTCTTGGAAAGGACAAGGATGGCACGGACGTTTACTTGAAGGAGATATGGCCGACGGTGGCGGAGATCCGCTCAGCGATGGCGTCCGCGCTTAAACCGGAAGTCTATCGCAAACTCTACTCCGACTTTGCGGAGCAAAACCCAAAGTGGAACGAGATCCCTTCGTCGACCGGCGAAGTTTACCAATGGGATCCCAAGAGCACCTACATCCAAGAGCCTCCGTTCTTCGTTGGATTTGGGATGGAACCAGGCCATATCAGCGAGATCAAAGGGACGCGCCCGCTTGGTATCTTCGGCGATTCCGTCACGACCGATCACATCAGCCCGGCTGGGGCCATCAAGAAGACCAGTCCAGCGGGAAGATTTCTCCTCGAGAACGGCGTGCCAGTCGAGGATTTCAACAGCTACGGCTCACGCCGTGGTAACGATCGCGTCATGACCCGCGGCACGTTCGCAAACGTGCGTATCAAGAATCTGATGGTTCCAGGCGTGGAAGGTGGCTACACGCTTTACTTCGGGCAACGCGAGGTGCCCGCTCCTGACAAGGAAATTTCCGCCACAAATGGTGGAAAGCCGACCTTCATCTACGATGCCTGCATGGCCTACAAGGAGGACGGAGTGCCGCTCATCATCTTCGCCGGCCAGGAATACGGCACCGGTTCCAGCCGCGACTGGGCGGCCAAGGGAACGAAACTGCTGGGTGTGAGGGCCGTCGTCGCCCAGAGCTTTGAGCGCATCCATCGCTCGAACCTAGTAGGGATGGGAGTTCTTCCCCTCCAATTCCCCGAAGGTGTTACCGCCCAGAGTCTCGGCCTTGACGGAACGGAAATCTCCGATGTCGTTGGGCTCTCGAATGAGATCACTCCACGGCAGGACCTCACGCTGCGTATCACCCGGAGGGATGGATCGATCATCGAACAGCCGGTCAAGCTCCGCATCGACACGCCGATTGAAGTCGATTACTACCGTCACGGCGGCATCCTGCCATTTGTTCTTCGGCAACTGCTAAGCTAAACCTCTTTAAGAATAAATTCGCCAGAGCTTAAGCGTCGCTCCCTGTAGCGTCGCTCCCTGTAGCGTCGCTCCCTGTAGCGTCGCGCCCTGTAGCGTCGGTGTCCCCACCGCCGGGGATCCCCCTCGACCGTGGGGACACGGTCGCTACAATAGTTCTCAGCAGAAAACCTAAGACTATTTGCTGTAGATGTTCGTGCCGGCGGAGAGAGCCATCTTCACGAGCAAAGGCCGCGGAATTCTCATGATGGCGGAGAACGGAAAGACAAAAACGTCGATTCCGCTCCACTCGGTTCGCGTGCGGATCAGCTCCTCCATTGCCGTGGAAATGACGTGGGGCTCAGACCCCTCCGCCACGATCACGATAAGGTTGAGAGGTTTGTCCAAGTGGCATTCCTTCGCCCTTCCCGGCTCAAGAAGCCACATTTCTTCCACAGGAAAGCCCGCGGCTAGGGCAGTGACGCATTCGTCCAAGTTAACCTGCGTCGCACTCATGAACCTCAGTGATGAGCCTACCAAGCCAGCATGCCAAGTCAACGAGGCACAGGAGGGGCCACTCAACCGCCCCGCTCTTTCTTTCCGGTATCCTACTTCCCGCGAGAATCTTCGCTCGAGGAGAAAAACGCATCGACCGCCTGGATCGCCTCACGTTCGTCGGGTCCGGATGCTTCGATCTCGAGAGTGGCGCCGAGGCCTGCGCAGAGAATGAGGATGCTGATAACGCTTCGGGCGTCCGCAACTTTTCCTTCCAATCGGCAGAGGATGCTCGATCGGAATCGCGCGGCGAGTTGAGCGATTCGAGCCGCCCTGCGAAGATGAATCCCATCTTCCCATCGAACAGTAACGATTGTGGCTTTCATCAATTTGAAAACCTGTACGCCATGATTCCCCGGCGTGCTTGGAAAAACTCACACCTTTGCGAAACAACTTGACGCCGAAATTTCGTGAAAATCGCTGTCGCCAACGAGCCTCAGTTTGGCTCGGGCTGCCAGTGGCATTCGAAAACATCGTCCCTCAAGCCGCCGCAAATTGATGCGGCTCTCGTGCTGGCGACCTCAGCCGGATCGTCTTTCCGAACCTTGTCGGAGAAGACTCGGTGCGCGGATTTTTCTCAGGGCTTTCCCCCGTAGCTGACGTAGTCGTCAAGATCCAGCAGGTCGGCCCATGTAAGGATGTCTTCGCGCGTGCTCCCAAGCTTCATAATCTCTTCATTGAAGAACTCCCGTGACTCGACGTCTCCCGGCGCGCGCTGCTCCATATAATTCGACCATTGGGCAATCTGCCATTCGGTGGGTTTCGTCGAGGAGGTCGCATTAACCCACTCCAGGACCTCGCTGTCGCCCTTGTCGAGGGCTAATTGTTCCCGAAGCCGCTCCGGATCGATGCCCGCGAAGGCAAGAAAACGTTGGTCAAGGGGACACGCATAATGATACGGTCCATTCGTGCCCGCCAGAGTGGCGCGACCTTTGTCGAGCATTCGTGGAAGAAGCACATAACCGCCGAGCCGCACACGTGGGCTACGGGGTGGGCGCCGGGTGAGATCAGGAGCGTTGGTCAGCATGCTGTGGAACTTTTCCCTGCGGGCGAATTGTCGGATGCCGTCAAGCCACGATGATCGGACTTTTCGCATGCGAGAGTTTCACCCGCACATCACCAGACAGCCCATTGTTCGATCTAATTCGAACCATACCAATTCCGAGTGAGGCGTCAATTATGTTCCCACCATTTTTCGAACTTTGTAGGTGTGCTACGGTGTCCCTGTGAAGGCTTACACCCACCCCTCACTCGAGACGATTCCGCTTGCCGCGATGATGCAGGCCCTTTCCGATCCATGCCGGATCGCGATTGTTCGCACCCTTCTGGAGAAGGCACGACGCGAACTCGCGTGCAACGAAATCCCCTTGGATGTCTCGAAGGCCACTCGCTCACATCATTTCGACGTTCTGAGGGGCGCCGGGGTAATCTTCACGCGGTGCGAGGGCACCAAATGCATGACCTCCCTTCGCCAAAAGGAGCTCAACCGGCGCTTCCCGGGACTGCTCAAGCTCGTTGCGAGTGCGGACTGACCCGCTCGGGAAGCAAGTCGATGATCATCGCGCTCAGTTCCGTCGAACCGCGTGCCAGCTGAGTCAAGACCCAGGCATCGTCACTGCTGTCGGCGCTTGACTGGTCGAGCTGGATTGACTCGAGCTGGTTCAAGGCCTCCTCCAGTGCCTTCTCATCCAATTTGTCCCCACTGGCTGCGAGGACCTCCAACGCGTGACAAGCAGCGTTCTCCCAATTCGAGAGCTCGGGTTGAGAGACTCGGGCGGGGCGCTTGGTCAGATGAAGAAGCAGTAAGTTTAGGACGCGGGTTAGCCTCAAGTTTCCATTAGCCACGGCGGCGGCATCCTGAAGAATGTCGGCGCGATTTTTCGGCTCGCCATACATTCGTCGCAAAGAGGCAAAGACTTCACCATTGGCCGTCTCCAGTCGCCTCTTTGCTGGAATCAACTCCTGTCCCCGGCCGGTGCCTTCCCGCAACCTGCGACAAAGCAACTTAATGTAACCACAGCCGGCCAGCAGAGCTTCGCTCATGAGCGGTTGGAAGCGATCCTTTTCCCACGAGGGCCAGAAGAAATGTGCTGCCAGCAAGGCGAGACCGCCTCCGGCGAGCGTGCAAACCACGCGCTCAAGAGTTAATCTCCAGTCCACCGGGCCACCCATTTCCGTTAGAAGCACAACCAAGATCGTCAAGAACACGGCGGCCACATCGTAGCGACGCTTAAGAAACAGAGCGAAAAGGAACGAGTTGACTGCCGCAGCGACGAGAAGCACGGAGTGCGGCAACTCGAGAAATAAAAGGGCGCTCGCCAGCAAACTGCCCAAGAGCGTGCCGAACACGCGCTCGCCCGCACGCTGCCTGGTCGAGCCGTAATCCGGCTGCATTACCACGACAAGGGTCAACCCCAGCCAGTAACCGTGCGGAATCCCAAGCCATGTGTGGACAAGTACGCTTGGCACAAGCAGAGATGCCAATCGAAGAATGTATCGCATCAGCGAACGATCGACCTCTGGACTCAAGTTGAGAGCTGCACGCAACGTGCCTAGCCTCCAAGTATGTAAGTCCAGCAGCTCAAGGGAAAAAGCCCCTCGCTCGCTGGCCCGATCGATAGTCTCGCGGACAGCTCCCTGGATTTCCGGAACAAGCCGTTCGATCTGCCCAAGGATATCCAGGAGGTTCGTTCCGAGCGGAAGGCTTTCCACGCGAGCGTTCACCTTTGTCCTGGCTGCCTTGAGGAGATTCGTGAGGCGTCGAAGCCGCACCTCGAGGGAAGTCAAATGTGACGGCTGCCGAGAGACAATCGTCAACGCTACCGAACGAGCGACGTTTTCGAGCGACTGAAAGACCGGTTGAAACGCTCCGGATGTTTCCGCGAATCCGCGCTCAAGCCCGCGCGTTTCCATCGCAGTATCCAAGGCTAAAATCTGCGTTGAAAATCGCGCGGATAACAAGTGGAGTCGTTCCAACCGTGCCACCAAAGGATGCATCCTCTTCGAGGTCGCTGCATTCAGAGTAACCAGGGTTCGGTCAAGGGTCGCGCGAAGTTGCGTCTGCTGCGCGGCGACCGCCTCACTCTTGTTTGCTTTGACCTGATCACTGTTGAAAATGCTCACGAGATTCGCCGCCTCCTGCCAGCACTCCGCCGTCGCATGGCGCAACGGATGCTGTGGGCGGAACGGCCAAAGGGCCATCTGGAGGACAATTCCCAGCGCGCCACCGGTCCACGTCGAAACGGCGTGAGAGAGAACGTCCGCATGGCCCAAAGGAGCTGCGGACGCCATCAAAAAAAGCAAGATCGTTGGCACAGTGAGCGCTGGTCCATAGTCGGAGCTGAGGTGCCTGAGGAGCCCGGCGACGACCGCCATAACGCCCGCCAGCAACAAGGCCACCCAGAGGTGTTGAGAACTCATCGAGCCCAGCGCCGCGGCGACGCCGAGCAGCATCCCGCCAGAGGAGAGAATCGCCAGCCTCAAAGAATACGAGCCGCGGACGTCTGCCATCGCCATGTTCTGCGCCGCAATCGCCGCAAAGATCAGATGCATGGGAATTTCGCCTGTTTTCGCCAACAATAGCGGCAGCGTGAGGCCGGCCATCGCCCTGGTGGCGCGGGCCAGATCGGGATGCCACTCCGTTGCTAGCGCAGCGATGGCGGGGAACGGCTGGCGGCTGACAAGCATATGCGCTCCGCTAACCTCGATGCATCAAAGAATGAATCGCAGTCAAACGAGAACGCCTACATGATTCGATCGCGTAACGGCGTATCCGCGAGAAAGCGCTGGAAGTTCTCCAAAAAATGTCTGACGAGCGTCGCCGACTCGTTTTGGTGACCCCCTGCGGTGTGCGGAGTGATGTGACAATTGGGCGTCTTCCAAAGAGGGTGGTTGTCCGGCAAAGGCTCGGGATCGGTGACGTCGAGCCAAGCGGCGCCAAGATGACCCGATTGCAAAGACTGCGAAAGGGCCTGTTGGTCTACGGTTGTGCCTCGGCCGATGTTGTAGAAGACCGCTCCAGGCTTCATCCATCCGAGACGCTCAACCGAGATGAAACCTACGGATTCGGCGTTTTCGGGGAGTATATTGATGACGTGATCAGCGTCCGCGAGCGCTTCGCGTAGATTCTCCGAACTTACGGTGGGAACCTTTTCATCTCCTTGGGGCTTTCGTCGCATGGCAACCACCTTCATCTCGAAGGGAGAAAGCAGTTGCAGAAGCCTCGCCGCAATTGCCCCGAAACCCAAAATAACAGCGGATTGACCCTGCAAAAGCACGGAGCCCTCTCTAAGTTGCGTCCACTGGGACGATCCGTTGGCGCAGCGGACGCCAAGTCCTTGCGGCAGCAGCCGTGCCTGCGCCAGCATGAAGGCAAAGACATGCTCGGCGCAAGCCTCCGCATACACACCGGAACTATTGGTTACCACCAGACCGCGCGATTTCGCAGAGGATCGAAACTCCGGTGTGTCATAGCGGGTGTAGCCCGCACTCGTCAGCTGGATCCAGCGCAATCGGTCCGATTCCATGACACTGGCAACGTCCGGCTGGCCAAAAGCAATGTCGGCTGTTGCCAGCGCCGGATCAGGCTCCGTGCGAGCGAGGACGGATCCGGTTGCTCGCCGGGGAAAGACAAGCTCGTGAGAAGCAACCCCCTGCTTTAGAAGCTGCAGCGAAGAGTCGCTCAGGGGAGCGTCACAAAAAATACGCAATGCAGACATGGGCAAGCAATCGCGAGGCTCTTCTTCACGGAGATTTCTTTGACGGATCGGCAAGCTTGTCGCTAATGACCGGATACAAGTCGTCGAGGGGATAAAATTCCGTCCGACAGGCCTTCCAAGCCGTTTTCTCAAACGCCACATTTACCTCCCGCAATCTTGACGCCGGAACTTCAAGCGTCACAACCTGGCCAATACTCATCATGACGTCCCAGCTTACCACGGTGGTGCCTTCAGGGGGAAATGCTTTCCAAGAGCCCTGTTCCTCCTGCAGTTTCTGGATTTCTGTCAGGTTGAGGAAGTGATCGTGCTTGAGAAAGACCGAGCAGAAATGCATCAGAAGTCTTCGCGTTAAGTGATCGCAGGCCAAAGATAGGCCAGGTCAGGAATACCGGGGAAAAGCTTCGCCATTGCTGAGAGATCGTCTATGTCGCAGCGGTCACCAGCGAATAGTGAGGCGTCTATCAGGACAGACGCATTCGTTGGATTACGTGGCGCTTACTCGCCTGCCTGGGAGCACGAACTGCGGAACTCCATGCTCCAGCAAGGCGGCTCTGTTTCGCGCTACAACTCCCGATCTGCTTCTGTCAGAACCCTCTTCTTGGACGGGAAGGTTCGACGGTGGCTGGTGGCAGGAGCGCCAGCGTGGAGTTTCAGGATTCGACGCACTTCCTGGATTGCTTTCGGATTCTGATGGGCTGAGTGATTTGAAGGAACGACAAGTTCGCTCTGGGCCCCTTCCAAGTGCGAGCTCCAATACGGGACCACTCCATCGCTCGAGTTCGGCGTGTCGCCCCGACCACGATCGCCCATGATGGAATGATACGGAATCCCCTCGGTTATTGGTATTGTATTGATTGCCTTAACAAAACGATTCGAAGGTGCGAGCGTGTCGATGCTGTTTGGTATCCTTCTCAACGGCAAGTCACCCCCTGATAAGGTCATGATCTTGAGGGCGTCTCGGCCAGCGGTCAATAACGCGACGGGCAACTTCACGAGGCTCGATCCCAAACGACCAAGCCGGTGAGCCGCCATCTCGCTCCCACGCAGAGGTGCGGAAATGAAGATTACTCTGCCTACTTCCGGACGATGATCGAAGACGAGGGTTTTGACAAAGAGCTCTTTGTGTTCGGGATTAAGATTCACGTCTTTCACCGACTTGCGGAAGAGCTGCGTCCAGAGCTTCTCATCGGAATCGGTGATCAGGAGGCGGCTGATGCAACCTCCCATGCTATGTCCAATAACAACCATGGGCTTGTGTAACTTGAACTTCTTTTCGATGGCGTCGAGCTCACGCCGCAGGATCATGGCCGAATACGGATACGGATAACCGCTCGGATAGCTAAAAAACCAAAATTGATAATTGCGCCGAATCTCTTCATCGCCCCGCAATGTGTTGATCATCGGCGTCCACGTGGCCGGCGTATCCATCAGGCCATGCACCACCAGGACGACAGACTTATTGGGATCGTAAGGCTGAAGCCTGGCGATCCGCGCCGTGGCGGCGTACTTCTCCGGGCGCAACAAGCGTGTCAGTTCGAATTTCTTCGGATTGTTCCTCGCGAGCATCACGGCGACCGGGACCGTAAAATCCGCCGCAAGTGGAAAAGTCCGCCCGCTCAAGCGAACGGTTTCCACCGCTAAGGGATCTTCGAAGGAAAGCACGCAACGTCTGCCCTCAAAGCGAGCGATGGCGGTCACGCCATAGAATACGCGCGGAAGCATGAACTCCGCCCGCGCATCCTTATAGGCCTCGCGGCCAATGGCCACAAGCGGAGCACCCAGGCCATTTCGGAGCGTGCGCTCGCTCACATACTTGCCGTGCACATCAAACTGATCTGCGGGCGCGAATTCATAAAGTGCGGGATTTCGTTGTGGACGCGGATCGAAGCGATGGGTCAGAACAAATCCTCCGTTGGCACCGGGCACCGTCAGCGGCTGGGTCCACGGATCAAGCCGCGCATCACGAATGGTTGTGAAGACCCGCGCGAGAACGAAGTTGTACTCGCGCATTGCCTCCGCGTCGTTGGGATTTTGCGTAAGTTGCCGGGTCGCGGTCTCCAATACGTTGAGGTAGACCTCGAGCGCCACCAAAGGCCGCCTCCGTTCTTTGAGCGCTCGCCGAAGCGTTGACTTCGTGCTCTCAGGCGCACTCAAGTTCGAAAACGTCCGAAGATAAGACCGCTTTTCCTTGACCGTTGAGTAGGAGGCGCAGCCGGCGAGACCGACACCCACAATTAAAACCAGAAAGCAACTTGGGACTTTCACCGAAGTCGAAATTAGCCGAAACCCGCCTCAGGTTTTCGATTTCGTAGATCTTCGGACGTCCGCCGCCCGCTTAGCGCCATTGCTGTCGCCGCCTGCAGTGTCCGGCTCATAATAGTCCAAGCCTGAATGATCGAGCACCTCTTCACCCATCATGATGCGAAGTGTGTTCTGCAGCTTGAGGTGCTGAATGAAAAGGTCGTGCTCCGGCTTCAAATCAGGCCGCGACATCGGTGATTTAAAATAGAATGACAACCACTCCTGAATGCCACCCATGCCTGCGCGCTGAGCCAGATCTAAGAAAAGCGCCAGATCCAGGACGATGGGCGCCGCCAAGACCGAGTCACGACAAAGAAAGTTTATCTTGATCTGCATCGGCATGCCACACCATCCAAAGATATCGATATTGTCCCATCCTTCTTTTTCGTCCCCGCGGGGCGGATAGTATTCGATTCTGACTTTGTGGAAAATTTTGCTATAGAGGTCCGGGTAGAGTGAAGGTTGCAAGACTGTATCGAGGACACTCGCTTTGCTCACTTCCTTGGTTTTAAAGGAGTCCGGGTCGTCCAGGACCTCGCCGTCTCGATTTCCCAGTATGTTCGTTGAAAACCAGCCCTTCACGCCGAGCATTCGCGCTTTTAGACCCGGAGCAATGATGGTCTTCATGAAGGTCTGACCTGTCTTGAAATCCTTTCCCGTAATCGGAACTTTATTCCTCTCGGCCAGTTGGATCAGAGCGGGGATATCCACGGAGAGGTTGGGCGCTCCATTGGCATATGCGGTGCGAGTTTGCAGCGCCGCATAGGCATAGATCATCGATGACGATATGTCCGGCGAATTATTCCGGAGACCTTTCTCGAACGCTTCGAGCGAAGCGTGCACGCGCTTCGGCTCCAGGTAGATTTCCGTTGAGCCGCACCAAACCATCACTGCCCGCTTCAAGCGGTTTTTTCGTTTGAAATTTTGAATATCCCGAATGACTGCCTGGGCGAGCTCCATCTTGTCGCTGGCTTGCTTTACCTTGACACCGTCCAGCTTCCGGACATAGCGACGATCAAAGGCCGCAGGGAACGGCCGGATTTCGCTCAACTCTTTTCGGACCGGCTCGAGAACATGCGGCGGAAGAACGCCCGAGCGAATGGCTGTTCGATAGCAGTCCTCCCCGGCAATATCCCAGCCGCCAAAAACAAGGTCCTGCAAATCCGCCAGCGGGACGAATTCTTTGATCAGGGGGAAACGCGCGTTGGTCCGCTTTCCCAAGCGAATTCGCTGCAGTTGGGTAATCGAACCGAACGGCTGCGCCAGCCGCTTTCGAACCAGAAGGGCCCCTGCGATGAACGTCGTCGCGACTGCGCCCAAGCCGGGGAGCAAAACTCCCAACCGCCCCTCGGCAGGTTCTATTTGCTTGGCGAGCTCTGGATAATAAGAAGTTTGGTCACTCATTTTAAAGTTTGCTGGGGAATAATTGGATGACTTTCCGCGGAGGAATTCTTCAGGCTTAAGGCAGCTAACACCAGAAAATACAGTGGCGCGCCGATGGCCCCCAGGCGCAAGAACCATTTGGCTTTGCCGAGCATGGCCAAAGCGATCACCAGGTAAATGAAATCGCGTCGCGCCAATTGATCCGCAATCTTTTCAACGAAACCGGAATGATTCTCCCCAGGAGCAGGCGCATGAGCTACCGAGGTGAACAGCGGTCCCCCCGAAGTCCTTTCCTTCATCGTCGTCCAATAGACCAGGCCGGCAGATAGCAACGTCCCCCCGACGGCCGAAGCGGCCAAAACAAACGGCGCGGGTCCTGGCTGCTTGGCATGAAGGTCCGCGGCGATCGCAGAGAAGACGGCTGAGTGGACGACGTTATCCCCCCAGAAGTCGATCAGGCCACCCCAACGCGATTCCGCGAACTTTAGGCGCGCCAGTTCGCCATCACAGCCGTCCAACACCGAGTGAAGCCAGAAGAGAAGAGCTCCAAGCAGATGGTGCGAAGGCTTAGGCAGAGCGAAGAAGCAGGCTCCCATGATGCCAATCCCAACACTCGCAATCGTCATCGCGTTGGGAGTGATTCCCGTGTCCACGAGGTGTTTGGTTACGGCGAGTGAAATTTTGCGTTCCAGGTGGCGGGACATGAAACCTTCAGAATCCTTGATCAGTCCCCGGAGAAGCCAGCTCTCGACACGCGCGCGATCATCGCCGCTCTGAAAGGCCACCCAGTCACGCTCTCCAAGCGTGATGCCTTCACAGCGCAGGCGTGCTTTCAATCTGGCAACCAGAGCGGGATAACTCTCGGATTCCTGGAACGCCCGAGAAAGAAATTGTCGATCACTACAGCGAACGATGGCGAGCGAGTCGATTCCGTCGGCCATGATGAGCGTTTCTCCTTCAGGCTGCAGAGATCGCAACCGCTTCCAGGCAGTGTCAGTGAGCAGAACATTCGGGAAGAGCAGCAGAAAGGCTTCGGGCAATTCGGCCAGTTCGAGTGGCGTTAGGCGCGTGGATATTTGTTTAAAGCCGAGCTTTTGTGCCTGAAGAGCGATACGGTCGTCAAAGTCGATTCCCAACAGACGAACGTGGGCGGAAGGACAGGCGCTCCAAAAAGGAATCAGCAGCGTGTCAATCATGGGATCATAAGGGGAGATACTCTCGGATGCGGTTGGAGGCTTTGGATTGTTCAACCAGTCGCAGACAGAGTTGCGCGACTCTGAGATTCGTGCCCGCACCAGAAGAACCGTTTAACTCTCCGGCAAATTCCTCCGCAACGGACTTGAACCAATCCGGATGATGAGAGCCGCTCGAGAGCTCTGTATCGAAACGGAACCTTTCTTCGCGTCCATCATTCCGCAGCAACTTCAGTCGATCATCCTCGATCGTTAGTCGCCCCAGACTTCCCTGGATGGTGCCCGAATTGCGACGCAGCGGTGAGGCCCACGTCAGGAAGATATTGGCGGTGCGAGAGTGGCTGTTGCTGCTGACAAATCTGATGGTGACGGCCGCCGTATCTTCCACTTGAAGTTCCAGATGTCTGCGGTTTTCCAAAGAGGCTTGCACTGCATAGGGCTCACTTCCCATCCAAGCGAGCACCAGATAGAAGGCATGCCAGCCATGATCAACGAGAATGCCACCACCGGCTTGGTCGGGATCGAGTCGCCAATTGCGCGCGTTTGTCGTGATTGAGGGTCCGGTGCGGAGGACCTGCCAGTCGCAGTGACGAATTTGACCAAGCTCACCGCTCCAAATAAGCTCCGTAATTTTTCGGCAGATCGGAGCGAACTTCCAGTTGTGGACAGTGAAAGCTAGCCGCCTCCTTTCCCTCGCCATTTTGCAAATCTGATCAAATTCCCAGGTCGCAAGCACCAGCGGTTTTTCGCAGAGGACGTTCCATCCACGCTCGAGTGCCTCCATGACCACTTTGAAATGGGTATGCGGTGGAGTGCAAATATCGACGAAGTCCAGATCTTCGGGCAATTTCGCAAGGGAATCTGTGCAGAACGCCTCAGGCAACGCCTGCGAGAATAAATCACGTTGCTCCCCGTCGGGATCGATTCCTGCCACGATTTGAAATTCCGAACTGCTTTTCCAACCTGGCACATGCCCGTTCAAGGCCACATTTCCCAATCCAATAATCGCGCCTTTATACATGGCAGATTGCGCGGTCAGAAACGGACACGCGGGTTCCTGTTGGCACTCTCCACGGCGGCATTCCCGCGCGTCGCGCTACATTTTGTATGTGCCATCTTTTTGGATCTCCGCAAAGACCTCTTCGAGAATGTCTGCGGCCTGGAGAGCGGACCTTTCGGAAATCGTCAAAGGCGGAATAATGCGAATCGGATTGGTATATGTCATGGCGAGTAACCCACGCTCCATACAACCGTCGAATATGCGACGGCAAACTACCTTGTCGACGCGTTCTTTACTTTTCTTGTCCTTGACTAATTCGATTCCGAGCATGAGGCCGCGCCCTCGCACATCCCCTACGAATTCGAAGCGTTCGACAAAACCCTGAAACCGCTTGAGGAGAAGGTCACCGACTCTTCGGGAGTTCTCGGCAAGCTTTTCATCCAGGATGATCTCCAGCGTGGCCAAACCTGCTGCGGCCGCCAGCGGATTGCCCCCATAGCTGGAGGAACTTCCCGAAGGGAGCGAATAAGGTCTCGCCTGACAATACTCGTCGGTCGAGATTACGGCGCTCAGTGGGAATCCTCCGCCGAGACCCTTCCCCACCGTTAAGATGTCAGGCGAAAGCTTGTCGTGCGCAAACCCCCACATCTCTCCAGCTCTTCCAAAAGCGGTTTGCATTTCGTCAGAAATGAGCAGGGCGCCAAACTCCTTCGCGATCGACTGGACGGCGGGCAGAAACTCCGCGGGCGGGACGACGTTTCCCGCAGTCCCCTGAATTGGTTCGACGATGATAGCGGCAACCTGCTGCTGGGTTTGCAATTTGATGACCTGACGGAGATGCTCGGCACACGCAATGCCGCAGGAGGGATAGCGCAGCTTCAGCGGACATCTGTAACAGTAGGCAAAAGGAGAAAGATAGAGCCCCGGCATGAAGGGCCCATAGTCCTTCTTGAATTCATCTCCCAGCAGGCCCAGAACGCCTCCAGTCTTTCCATGAAACCCTCCCCAAAAGCCGACGAACTCGAATTTTTTCGTGACCGATTTTGCCAATCGAAAGGCGGCCTCGACAGCTTCCGCACCCCCCGAAAAAAGTTGAATGCGGGCGAGCGGCTGCGGCAACAGAGAAGATAGCAGGCGCAAGAATTTCATGCGCACCTCGGTCGTGAAACTCCCGTAGGTCAGCTTCTCAAGCTGTCTCTTCAGCCCTCCGACATAGTGTGGGTGGCAGTGGCCGATGCTGCCCACGCCGATCCCTGAAACAAAGTCGATATATTCTTTCCCGTCCTCGTCTGTGACGATCTCGTTGCGTCCCCGCGCCAGAGCAATCCCCGCATAAAGCGCAATCCCTTGAAAACCCGGCGAGATATATTCTTGCTCCTGCGCAAAGATCTTCGCCGCTCTCGAGGCGCCACCACTCCGATCTTTCGGATGAACTCCCCGCTCCCCAACCTCCTTCTTCTTCATGTGCGCTTACGCAACAGGATGAGAAATCTTCGTGAGGATGTGACGGGCGATGGCCGCAGACGCTTCACTCCGAAAGAGTGCAAAGCTCGGCCAGGCGTTGATGTCGATGAGATATACTGAACCGTCGGAAGCTACGACGGCGTCTCCACCAAAAATTTCGAGTTTTAGCGCCCGTGCAGCAGAGAAGAAGGCGTCCTTCAACTCAGCTTCGGAGAACGGATAACCCTGCAGTTTTTGTTGCTTGTGATAGAACCATTTGAACCACATTTCACCTGATTCGCCGATTCCATAGAGCTTCACCAAGTCACCCTCAATGTGCTCTTGCCATACGGACCTCATTACCCCACGTGATCGAAACGCCACAATGAGCGCCCAAGCCTCTTCGGCGGACTGTGCCAATGAGACGTCGCCCTCTTGCGTGTTGTGAACGTCCCCGCGCTTGATCCATAGCGAGTGCGTGCCTGCACGTCCGAAATGCGTTTTCAAACGGCCTTCCAAATTTGGAGAACCAGTCGCCACCAGCTCGCTTTTTGGGAAGCGTCCGGAGGTGGCAGACAACAACGGAATCATGCGATAGCGATAGGTATTCCGAATCGCAGCGACGGGATTGACCAGCATGGCCCCCTTTTGCTCCCAGGCGCTCAATGGTTCCAGCATCCGCTCCTGTTCGCACATCACGAACGCGATCTCCGGATGAGGACGCTTCCACCAGCCAGGGGAAATTTGCTCAGGCCGGACAAGCTCGATCTCCACGCCTTCAGCCCGAAGCGCCTCCGCGGTCAATCGCAGAATCTCAAAATCATCGAAGACGCGATCAGGTGAGTGAAGGGTCTCTCTAAAAATTCCAAGCAGGGGACGCGGTCTCAAACGTCACCTCTTATCTGGGATAGGAAACGTTCGGCAAGATTAATGTCTTCAACTGTATCCACATCGATGACATCGCCGAGGGGCACGGCTCGCAAGGGAAATCCCTCCCGGAGAAGTCGTCCCAGGAATACGCGGAGCGACGAGATGCCATTCTCCCACTCTCTCTCGAAAATCGCGTCGCCAACTCCATAGATCCCGGCTGTTGCGAACCTTTCATGGGGACCCCCGAGGCTCACGATTCGTAAACTCTCCGGTTCCGTGCGCACCCAAAGTGGCTTCTCGTCATGAACAAATGAAGTCACCCCCAGGAGGATGTCACGCTCAGAGTCCACTTCCGACCCAAACATCGTCCGCCAATCGGTCGTCGAACAGATGGAATCTACCGTGGAAATCAAGTGCCTCCCGGGTCCGAGCGCCCGTCCGATTCGCCAGAAGCTCTCAAAGGAGGAGCGTGTCGTTTTGACAAGAATCTGCAGCTTGAGGGATGTAAAATGAGCGCGCACCCAATCCACGCACTCCTCTTGCGATTCGTTAAAGATGATCGCTACACGATCAACTCCGATCTCGAGAAACTGTCGAAGCGTGTGACCGATCAATGGAGTGCCAGCGATGGGAATAAGCGGCTTGCTGACCTTGAGTCCCTCCATTTTCAGCCGGCGGCCCTCACCCGCCGCGATGATGCCCGCCGAGCGTATCATGGCAGAATTTCGCTGAGCTCCGGGAGCGATCGAATTACGTGATCGTCTTTGCAGCATGCCTGCCGCTCTGGATGAAGTGTGTTCAACCAGACGTGCGGCATCGCGAGTGCTTTGGCAGGAGCCATGTCGCGCACAGGGTTGTCCCCTACAAACACGACCTCCTCCGCCAGACAACCGAGCTTTTCGACGCCAGCGAGAAAGATGGCCGGCTGCGGCTTTGACACACCCACGCGTGCAGAGTCGATTACCGTGTCAAAAAATTTGCGGTAGCCAATCTCCTCGCAAAGGAATTCGAGGTTGCCGTAGAAGTTGGAGACAATTCCCAGCCGATACCGCTTCGAGAGTCCTTTGAGGAGAGTCTTGTTTCGGGCGAGACAAAATAGCGACTCCTGATAGAAGCGATCCGAGATGCGGTGCGCAAGCAAGTCGTTGGATCGATTTCCGGCGCGCAAAACCCGCTCTACTTGCTCAAGAAGAGTCGCCTTGTAGCCAATATCTCCCAAGGTCTCCTCGTTCAGCGAATCATCCGAGGCGTGGAAAAACCCTGCAAACGTATGAAAGTCCCATTCGATTCCCTCCTCGACATAGATAGGATAAAAGCGTTCTTTCCAGGGAATCCCGTCAGAATCCAAGGTGCCGCCGAAGTCAAAGAGGATGGCGCTGGGCACGCGGCGAACCATGTCAGCTAAGGTGTGCTTTCCTCCCACCACGTCAAGTTGAAGCGACGATGTTATCCTTCCAAGTGGTGGAGCTCCCAGCGGATGCGTCCCTGCTCTAATCCCTCGCTGCTACCAAATTTAGATCATCTTTGCCGCGCCGGAGAGGCAGTAAGGCGGATTCAAAGATGCCATCTGAAATCGAAGCGATTGGTCGCGAGATTTTCGCTAAGTCTCAGCGAACGCGAACAAACAGTGCTACGTCCTGAAGACTCGGCGTAGTGAACCGAGCGAGGTGAAGCGGATGCCTCGCGCGAGTAGCAACTGGAGCAGCTGCGCTCTCGAGCAGAAAAACATCAGCCGCATGATCCAAGCGATTTGACGGATCAACGCCTGCCGATGCGACCGTGCGGTTACTTGGTTGACTGCCGAGGCTCGATCGTGTGACTATCGACTCGAAACAGTCAGGCCATGCATAACGCTTCTACCCGGAACGCGAAAAGCCGACGACGGCTATCTCCTCCCGCATGGATCTAAACGGGAAAGTAGCCATCGTCACCGGCGCGAGCTCCGGCATCGGCCGCGCCACCGCTTTCGCTTTCGCGCGCCAGGGCGTCAAACAAGTCCTCACCGCGCGATCGGCCGACAAACTGGAGACGGTGGCCAAGGAACTCCCGGGTGAATCGCTGGTCGTCCCTGCCGACATGACTAATCCCAAAGACATCGCCCCATTGGTGCGACGCACTCTCGAACACTTTGGGCGCCTGGATATTCTCCTGGCAAACGCCGGGATTTATGTTGCCGGAGACGTCATCTCGGGAGATCCCGATGCCTGGGATCACTTAATTCAAACGAATGTTTCCGGCGTATTTCGACTGGTCCATGCCGCCCTGCCGCACCTGATCGAGAGCGGATCGGGTGATATCGTGGTGACGAGTTCGATTTCCGGGCACAAGGCCATTTACTGGGAACCGGTTTACAGTGCTTCCAAGCATGCCGTCCAAGCTTTTGTGAACGGCCTTCGTCGCCAACTGCTGCAAAGTGGCGTCCGGGTCGGAGCGGTCGCGCCCGGAATAGTGCTCAATGAACTCTGGGGGGTAGGCGATCCGGCAGAGATCGAGCGTCGCGCGACTGCCGGCGAAGGCCTTCGCTCCGAAGATGTGGCCGAAGCCATCGTCTTCATGCTGACGCGTCCTCGCAATGTCACGATCCGCGACCTCGTCATGCTCCCGCGCACCCAGAACATATAAGCTTACGAACATCACCACGCCCCCCTGGCGCCGCAAATCTGCACGCATATCTTGAAGCTATTCGAACCCCAATTGATGCGCGCGGCTGTCTTGAAACTCGCGCTCTAAAATGAGCCAATCGTTGCCGCAAACGCGCCGAAGGCGCAGGATTCGATGCTAAGCCGGATGCATGGATGTGCTTAATGATCTCAGTGAAGGCAAGAAGGCCGAAGACATAAACACTGGGGTTGATGTCGTCGATTCAAGCAACGTCGATCAATTTATCAAATAACGGATTGCCGCTGGGCAAGCGCGCCTGATTGATCAATGTCTGCGATTCTGAAAATTCGAGGAATCAGCAAGACCTATCCAGGTGTGCGCGCCCTCTAGGAACTCAGCTTCGACGTCGAGCGGGGCACCATTCACGCCATCATGGAAGAAAATGGCGCCGGCAAGAGTACTCTCATGCAGATTATCGCGGGCGCCCAGCGCCCGAGTGCCGGCGCGATCGAATTTGATGGACACGAAGTCCACTTCTCGAGCCCCGCCGATGCGCAGGCCGTTGGCATCGCGATCGTCTACCAGGAACTGAACCTTTCCCCGAACCTCTCGGTGGCAGAAAATATATTCTTAGGCTCGGAACCTAGATCGGGGGCGCCTTCGTAGATCGTAAGACCCAAAGAGCAAAGACGACCCAAATTCTTGATCGCTTAGGAATTCATTTCGACCCGGATACTATCGTTGGTCGATTGACGGTCGGGCAACAACAGCTCGTTGAAATTTGCAAAAGTCTGGTTCGAGACCCGCGTCTGCTCATCTTTGACGAGCCAACTTCAAGTCTTTCCGAAGCCGACGCGGAGATTCTCTTTAGGGTCATCCACGATTTAAAGGCCCGTGGGGTCACCATGCTTTATATCTCGCATCGGTTCCCGGAGGTCTTCGCCAATTGCGACGCGGTGACTGTCTTGCGCGACGGCAAGCATGTGAAGACTTTACCGATGAGTTCGACGAAGGAATCTGAGGTCGTCAGCTTGATGGTCGGCCGGGAATTGCTGGCTTCATCGCCAGGAAGCCACGCGCCTTGCTCTAATCCCTCGCTGGTACCGAATTTAGGTTATATTTGGCCGCGCCGGGAAAGCCGCAAGGCGGACTAAAAGATGCAATCTGAAGTCGAAGCGATTGGTCGCGAGATTTTCGCCCGCATGGCCGGAGCGAAGCCGAAGCTCTTTTCCCACTCAAACCTCACGGGACAACTTTTGGAATGGTCGATGCAGAAGGAGGCCCTGAAGATGCAGCTCTTTCGGTTGGTCGATGTCCTTCCGGTGCTCGATTCGAACAGGGAGGTTGCTCGCCACGTTGCCGAATATCTTGGCGACAGTTCCGACGCATTGCCGTCGGCCATGAAAAGGGTGCTGGGATTGGCCCGCCAGGTTCCTTTTCTAACCGGACCGCCAACGCGACGTGTTGTCAGAAAGATTGCGCGATCTTTCATTCTTGCGCGGGACCCGACGGAGGCAGTTCCGCGTCTGCGTGCCATGCGCGACCGCTCGACTGCGTTTACCGTGGATCTGCTGGGCGAAACGGTGTTGAGCGAGCGTGAAGCGGAGGAATACACGGCCCGCTACCTCGAGTTAGTCAACGTTCTCGCCAATGCCGCGGCGGCCTGGCCGGCAATTCCGAAGTTGGATGGCGGCGAGCGAGGAGCGATTCCAGCGGTCAACATTTCTGTCAAGATCTCGGCCCTCTTTTCGCAGATCAAACCTGAAGCGCCTGACTACAGCATCGATCAGCTGGCCAGACGGCTGCGTCCACTCCTGCGCCTCGCGATGGCGCGGCACGTCTTCATCAATCTGGACATGGAGATGCATTCCCTCAAGGAGCTGACTTTGAGTTTATTCAAGTCGCTCTTGGATGAGGAGGAGTTCCGGCATTATCCCCATTTTGGCCTCGCCATGCAGGCCTATCTACGCGAGACGCCCGAGGATCTCGAACGCTTGATCGAATGGTCCGCACAACGAGGTGCTCGAATAACGGTGCGCCTCGTCAAGGGAGCGTATTGGGACACCGAGATGATCAAAGCGCGTCAGCAGAATTGGTCGTCTCCGGTATATGAAAGCAAAGAAGGGACCGATGCCGCCTACGAGCGCCTGGCGCTTCGCATTCTCGAGCGCTCGGACGTTATCGACGGTGCATTTGGCACCCATAACGTGCGCACGATCGCCGCTTGTATCGCGAGTGCACGACGAATCGGTTTTCCGTCAACCCAACTCGAGTTCCAGATGCTATACGGCATGGCCGAGCCCATCAAAGAGGCGCTGATCGAACTCGGTTATCGCGTTCGCGAATACTGCCCGCTGGGCGAGATGCTCTCCGGAATGGCCTATCTCGTTAGGCGTCTTCTTGAGAATACTTCGAATGAGGGATTTCTGCGCGCGACTTTTAGCCACAAGGTCGCCCCGGAGGTCCTTCTCCGCGATCCCTCCAATGTCCACCAGATCTCCACAGAGTGGCGGGAACCGGAATTTAGGAACGAACCACACGCGGATTTCTCCCGCGCTGAGCTTCGCGATCGGATGCGGAGTGGACTGCGCGAAGTGGCAGGCATGCTTGGAAAATTGCACCCACTCCTGCTGGGTAAGGCCAGGCGGCGGTCTCGAGAAGTGATCGTCTCGCGAAACCCTGCGAAACCGGAGGAGATCGTCGGGCGAGTGGAGGCGGCCAGCAAAGATGACGTCGATTCTGCCGTGGCCATGGCCCTCTCGGCAGCTCCGGCTTGGTCGCACACGCCGCATGAGCAGAGAGCAGAAATACTGCAGCGTGCTGCCGACCTGCTCAAGCAGCGCCGTTTTCAACTGGCAGCTCTGGAGGTCTTTGAGACTGGCAAAACGTGGTCGGAGGCAGATGCCGACGTCTGCGAGGCCATCGATTTCTGTCGCTATTACGCAGGAGAAATACTCCGGCTGTCGACCCGAAGCCTGAGTATCCCGGGGGAGAAAATTCGCTACGAATACATGGCGCGGGGTGTGACCGCCGTCATCGCGCCATGGAACTTCCCTCTCGCCATCCTTTGCGGAATGACAACTGCGGCCCTCGTCGCCGGAAATCCCGTCGTCATGAAACCATCCGGCCAGTCCGCCGTAGTTGCGACAATCTTTGCGCAGGTTCTGCACGAGGCCGGAGTTTCCACGGAGGCACTGCATTGCCTGCCTGGCTCCGGATCAGAGGTCGGCGCCATCCTCGTCGAGCACCCCGATGTCACCATGATTGCATTTACCGGCTCGCGCGAAGTCGGACTGCGCATTTGGGAAGCCGCCGGACGAACACGGCCTGGCCAGCCACAGTTGAAAAAAGTCGTCTGTGAAATGGGCGGAAAGAATGCGGTGATCGTGGACGATGACGCAGATCTTGATGAGGTCGTCCCCGCGATCGTGGCCTCGGCCTTCGGCTACCAAGGACAAAAATGTTCCGCGCTGTCCCGGCTGATAGTGCTCCCGCGAATCCGTGAACGTCTCATCCGGCGGACCATCGAGGCGACTGAAAGTCTTCTGATGGGCGATCCAGCGGACCCTGCAGTGACCGTTGGCCCGTTGATTGACGAAGCAGCTCAAAAGCGCGTGCGTGAATTCATCGCGCTGGGACGCCGTGAGTCCACACTCGCTTTCGAAATGCCCGCTGCGCAGAGCACGGGATGGTTCGTTGGCCCCGCGATCTTTACGAACGTCTCACCTGACTCAAAACTGGCCCAGGAGGAAATTTTTGGTCCGGTCCTCTCCGTCATCGATGCCCAGGATCTCGATACGGCGCTCCAGATTGCCAACGGCACGGATTACGCGCTTACCGGCGGCTTTTTCTCCCGCAGTCCTCGCCGTATCGAGCGCGTGAAATCGGAGTTTCGTGTCGGCAATCTTTACATCAATCGTGGAATCACCGGTGCACTTGTCGCACGCCACCCATTTGGCGGTTTCGGTATGTCCGGCGGAGGAACGAAGGCCGGGGGTCCCGACTATCTTCTCAATTTTCTTCTCCCGAAGGTCATCGCTGAAAACGTTGTCCGGCACGGCTCGGCTCCTCAAGAGCCCTCGTGCGCTGAGGTCGAGTGATTCGGAGACCAATCTCCTCTCGCAAACGAAATTATTCGCCATCTGTTCTTTTGACCTCTTCGGTTGGGTGCGTCATCGTCTTGGACGATGCGAATTCGAAACCCGTATTTTTCGTTCCTGGGGTGTGCGCACTTCTCCGTGGAGAGCGCAGTTTAGGAATCCAACAGTCACGACAACGTTATGAGCAGAAACGCTTCACAATCTGAATTCATGCTGCTGTTTCGCGGCACTGGTTGGCACAAGGGTCTTTCTTCCCAGAGCGTCCAAACCGTAATGAACCAGTGGTACGACTGGTTCGAGCGGCTCGCTCAGGAAGGCAGGGCCACGTCCGGCCATCCGCTGGCCTACGAAGGCAAGATCGTCTCGGGGAAAAAAGGTCACACCGTCGTCGATGGTCCCTTTGTTGAATCCAAAGAAGCGATCGGCGGCTATTTTCTCCTTCATGTCGAAAGTGAAGAGGAAGCGATCGAGATCGCTAAGGATTGCCCGGGACTCGAACACGGCGTGCAGGTGGAAGTTCGACCTGTCGTGGAATTCTGTCCTTCGGGCGACTTTGCCGGTCAGGTCGCCGAACAGCTCAAGGGTTGAGCAAGAGAGAGAGGCCGGGCCGGCCCTTTGTCAGCCCGAAAATTCCTTAACGATGAGGCTGACATTGTGCCCACCAAAACCGAACGAATTGCTCATGGCGACACGCACCTTTTTCTCACGAGCTGTCCCCGGCACATAATCTAGATCGCATTCTGGATCGGGATTTTCGAGATTGATGGTAGGTGGGATTACCCCGTTCTTGACGGCCAGGGCGCAGACAGCCAACTCGACGCTCCCGGCAGCACCCAAGAGGTGACCGGTCATGGATTTCGTCGAGCTGATCGCGACGCGGAAAGCGTCCGCTCCCAGGGCAAGTTTGATCGCCCGTGTCTCGAAGATGTCACCAATTGGTGTGGAGGTAGCATGGGCGTTGATATAGTCGAGGTCACCTGTGTTAACGTTCGCATGGCGCATGGCGATTCTCATGGCGCGAGCGACCTCTCGTCCCTCCGGGTGCGGTTGCGTCATATGATGCGCGTCCGCAGTGCATCCATAGCCCACCAGTTCACAGTAGACGGGCGCCGAGCGGCGCCTGGCATGTTCGAGCTCCTCGAGGACAAGGACTCCGCCGCCCTCACCCATAACGAACCCATCGCGGTCTCTGTCGAACGGCCGGCTCGCCTTCTCCGGTTCGTCGTTTCGCAAGCTCAATGCCTTCATCGCCGAGAAGCCGGCCACACCGAATGGAGTTATCGTCGCTTCGCAACCTCCACCGAGAAAGATATCTGTGTCGCCAAACTTGATAGATCGCCATGCCTCGCCGACCGAGTTGGCACCTGTGGCACAGGCGGTGACGATGCAGATATTGGGACCCCGCAAACCAAACTGCTGCGAGACATTCGCGCTCGCTGCATTGCCCATCATTCCGGTGATGGCGAAAGGAGAAATGCGTGAAGCCCCTTTCGCGACAAGCCGATGGCCTGATCTCTCCATGCTTTCGAGCCCGCCGATGCCCGTGCCAACGGATATTCCAAAACGATCTCGATCGACCCGTTCAAGATCAAGGTTTGCGTCTTCCAAAGCCAGCTTCGAGGCAGCGACTGCAAATTGCGCGAAGCGTTCCGAACGCTTGACCGACTTTGCATCCCGAAAATAAAGCGCCGGCTCAAAACCAACAACCTCTCCGGCGATCTGGCACGGATAGTCACTGGCGTCGAAGGCAGAAAATCTACGTATGCCGCTGACGCCATTGAGCGTATTGCGCCAAAATTCTGAAACGCTGAGGCCGTTCGGAGCCACAATGCCGATCCCGGTAATAACCACCCGGCGCTCCGTCGTGCTCTTTGCAACACTCGATGACATGGAGTTGGAAATACTTTTACATCTTACGCCGGCATCTCGAGGCGACCGCTATCAAAACCGCGTCCCAGCGGTTCGTGACTGCTAAGCAGCTGCGGGTAGACGCATTTTCATCCTGATAGCGCACCCTCGCAACGGCTTTCAGCGACGAAATCACGGACTGCGACCCGGATATCTGCACGCGCTCTGCTCACTCCGCCACTCTCCCGAGCCAAGTCGTCTCCAGCTATTCAACGGCAACCATCACACTCGAGGCCTTGATAACCGCGAAAGCATCGCGACCCACGGCAAGCTCGAGAGATTGAACCGAGGTTCTGGTGATAATCGCGACCACTTCTACTCCCGGCGCAATTTCAAGGGTTACTTCACAGTTCACCGCCCCATCTACAATCTTCACGATCCGCCCCTTCAGCACATTCCTAGCGCTCAGCTTCATTCGATGGTTCAATCAGAAAGCCGCGCGCCAGACAACCGTTCGTAACCGCGATCTGCTACCAGCCCGAATGTCGGGATATCGGTGCAGAGTAACTTCCGCTTCCTCGCGCCGTGGCAAGCGCCGGCTCAACGTCTCCACGAACCCGAGCGACCACCGGCGCCGTGCCACGAGCCCGATCCGCCGCCCCAGTTCGCCGAGCCTCCCCGATATCCGCTGATGTGACCCGAGCCATGATCCCACGACGCCGTGCTGCCGCGCCATCCGGTTGCGCTTCCGGACCCATCATTCCAGTGGGCGGAGCCCCCTCGTGCACCGTAGGCGCTCCCTGAACCGTCATTCCAATAGGCTGAGCCCCCATACCGATTTCGGTAGTAACCGGTATTCCCATAGTAGGCGCCGTGATAGAATCCTGCGCCGCCGTAGTAGCCACCCCCATAGGGGACGTAGGGATCATACGCGGATCCCGGGCCTGACGTAACGACATACCCCTCAGTGCATCCAGTTTGCAAAACTGAAAACATGACCGAGAGCGTCGCTACCGCACTCAGTGATAAAATGTGTTTCATCGAATTGTGATTGTTTCTCTCAGCGAGACCGCGGCTGGATCACGGCGATGAACGGGATTTCCCGTCCTCCAGCTGGTTTGGAAAAGACAAAGTCACGAGAGTTCAGCCATGGATGAAGGTTCCACCGCGTGAATTCGACCAAGGTCCGTGGAAAATTCGCTCGATCGGTAAAAGTCACCGCAAGGCGCCATGGCAGAGCGCGCTTTCCCGCCTCAATCCAAACCTCCCAATTCACGCCAGGCGATCGAAATGCCAAATGGTAACAGGCAATTCGATTGACGCTGGCACTCCCGACCACGACACCACTGATCAGCCTTCGTGTAAGCACTTCGTAGGGATCGCTGAAAAGCAGCGGTGCCGAAACGAACCGGATTCCGGTTTCCTGCTGCAATTCAGGGAGCATCGTGTCGACGGTGGCCGGAGCTCTTGTTGTTGAATAGACCTTGTCTTTCGGAGCGAACGCAGAGGCGGTGGTCCCGTCAAAATAGAAGTCGAAATGAGGCGCCTCTCCCCTAAGTCGTGCACGAAGCTTGTCGGGTCTCTTGAGAGATACCTCCGCCGAAGAGAACAGGGTGATGAACTGCCCGGTCCTGATTGGAACTTCGCTGACAATTCTCGAATGAAAGGTAAAAGCTTTGGCTGCGGCAAGAGTCGTGCTCATGCGCTTAAGAATTTCAAGCGCCTGGGGATCAATGCCTCTCAACGTGCTACGGGAGGATTCCTCCGCGCGGCTTTCAGACAGTGCCGGCGTGATCAGCCAGCAGACAAGTAGGCATGTGGCAAAATATTGGATCAGTTTCATCGCTGAGAAGGCTCTTAGAGCGCCAGAGAACCGCTAAAATCTTTAGCAATACCCGTCAAATTAAGCAAGATCATATGGCGCTAGGCACATAAAGGCGGATTCGAGAGAAGACTGGGCCGAGACTTGATGGTTGAATTTCTCCTGGCGCAATTTCAAGATCTGCCGATGTCCTTCTACAGATCCGGTGCGCCGCGGTACGTGGTGGTATCGCCTCTCGATATCTCCCAGGTGAGCTCGCCGCCGCCCGCTCGGTGGATGATCAACGCTCCCGCGCCGATCGTCGAAAATAGACGCAGCGGCGGTAGTCTCCAACTCAACTGATCAAAGGAGGCGTGGCTGAACCCGTCTTCATCCTGGCAAGCGAAATCGAGCCGGCAGCAACTTGTTGGACGAAGGCTGAGGAACAGGCCTCGCGTTTGGCAACTTTTGCAACTCGTCTTCTCGGATTTTCCGCGAGCGCTCGGCTTGCTGTGCTGCCGACGCGACCAGCGGACGATCGACATTCCCTCGCCCAGGCAATAGAGCGCGAAATCTCTGAAGGCGCGTCAGAAGTCTTCGTTCTCCCTCTGGTTTTCGAGCTTAACATTTGGCAGCGAACGCTGTTGGGACAGACCTTGAGCGAAATTCGTCGAATTCATCAAGCCGTCTTGATCCACCACGACGACATCAATCCCAGTCACCCTCTGCTTGTTGATTGCTTCGCGGACAAGATTTTGCAGGCTCTCGATGCCCAAGGCATTGCTCCGCGACAAGCCGGGATTCTGCTCGTCGCCAATGGACAGGGCGATCCAGGAAGTCGGGGTGATTCCTACAAGCTGATGCGCTTGCTTTGGGAACAAGCGGGTTTGAGCCTCGGCGAGGTCGGATTCTTGCGTCATGAACAGCCGTCTTATCTGCAGCTCTGCAGCGGTGTCTACGCGAACCTCTAGACTGGATCCTACTTCCACAATGCCAATGGGACAGCGAGCTGTTTCAGCATGGCAAATTAATATTGGCAGACCACCAGCGGGCGAATCCGACCACGCACGGTTGGCAGTTTCTTGAACCGGCTGGCGACCATCCCATGATCCTCGCGTGGCTGGAGCACCGCGTCCGCCATCTCTGGCAGGAAAAGCGTGCCCGCCAAGCGGTCCGGATCCCGTCGCGAATCCACCAGGACGAGACGCCCACCGCCGAGGTATGGGCCGATGGAACCTGGGCGTCGCCAGCCTTGGCGAAAGCAGAGCTCCGCTCGGCATTCCTTGCCCGCGCGCATGGCGCGGACGCGTTAGCCGACATCCTTTCACGTGTTCTTTCTCCTGCTGAGCGTTACCTGATCAAGGTCACATGGCACGGCTACGCGACAGGGACATACACGGATCCGCTGGCGTTGGACTGGCTATTGCGCGCTCTCCCGGGTAGCGCGATTCTGCTCGAAGGCCATACCAGTAGCCGAAACTTGGGCGGAGCCGGACTGGGACTGGGAAATTGCGGCGAGGAAGCACCGCACATGGATACAGCAGGAGGAGCTTGAATTCCTCAGGCGGACGGGGTTGACGCAGGTGATCGCGCAGCACGGCGCCCAATATCTAAACGTCACCGAAGCGTGGTGGGATGGCGCCTGCGCTCCGCCGGAAGAAATTCGCGCGGCACTCGGAGGAGTCACGCTGCGCCACCCAGAATTGGCCGGCTTTGTCCCCTCCGTCCTATGGGCTCATCGTGGAATCCCGCTTATCAGCTTCGCCCGCTTCAAAGGAGCAACCCGGCTCGGCATTTCGAACCTTTTCGGTCTGCTCCCGCAGCCCTTGCGAAGCGCATGGCACGGGCCCAACATCACCTATTTCGCCTCAGTTTGTTGCGATCTCGCTCGGCTCTATGGCAGCCTTTTCCGCTTGTTCGGATTGGTCGAGGCTTTGGCATGGGCTGTGCGTTGGGATCGCAAGGGGCTTTATCGAAGCCGCTGGGGGAACTACGACTTGGTCCCCGGCGACGGAATCTTCACGTTCGGCGAAGGGCTCGTCGGCGCCGACCTTCTCGCCAGCCGACTGCAAGGCCAAGACGTCCACCGAAGCGGGTTCTACGACGTGGTGCGGGAACGCTTGGGCTGGTCACAAGCAGCCGCCGAAATGTCCCTTCCCGCAGACCTTCAATCCAGGTTCGGGTGATCACTTACGCTTCCCTTGGAGAAAGCAGCAGTGCAAAAAACGACTGCTCCGTTCAGATTCGCTTCGACGCCGGATTTTCACCGCCGGCGCCGTTTGAAAGCCTCAGCTAACCCACAGACCAAAACCGCAGAGGGCAATGGCGCCGCCTGCAAACCGGACGATCTTAGCCGAGGCAATGAATGTCGGTCTTTTCCGCGGAAATTGGAAACTTTTCAGCCATCGTGGTCTCCGCAATCGCTGCAGCCTTGAAGAAAGTCAACCGTAGTGCGGCAAATAACCTACAGAAAACCTATGCGACAATTGATCGCCGGGTCTTCAACTGCCAAACGATCGTCGCTCGGAAACCGCACTCCGTTCCGGCTACAAATGAGCACCCGAGCTCGCGCGGACGCGCTTGCATAGGATCTGGCACTCTCCCCTTTTCAAGAGGAGACGACTTGTACAGAGACTTCCATCCGGTCAAAGGCGTCATGCGGGCCATCCCATGTGCCGGAGAGGGGGGAGGCTTTAGCATGCTCGGCCGTCACCGCGACGGAGACATGCTCGAAACCAACCAGTTTGTTATTGGTCGGGTCGAAGCCTCGCCACCCGGAACCAGGCAGGTAAATCTCGGTCCAGGCATGGGTGGCGCCGTGCTGCCCCTCGCCCATCTGAATATATCCTGTCACAAATCGCGCGCCAAAACCCAGATGTCTTGCAGCTTCCATCATCAGCACAGCGTAGTCGCGACAGGTTCCACTTTTCGACGCCAACGTCTGGCAAGGAAGCTGGACACCCGCTTCCTCGCGACGTGCGTATTGGCACGAATCGTAAATGCGCGTATTTAACCTATTCAAAAGCTCGAACGTGCCGATCAGCTGGCCAGGTCGGTACAGCTCCAAGAGCCAGCTTTGCAAGGCCGGACCATCATAGGGATAACTAGGAAGGCGATAGAGAACGAGTTCGACCTGTTCCGTCGACGGGTATTGAAATGGGTAATGCGAGGCACTCGGCTCAATATCAAAAGTCAGCGGATTGTCATCGTAATGATCCACATTCACTTCGCTAAAGACTCTTAGCTTTCGGCCTCGCTCAGTGAAGTTGCAGACGGCAATTGAATTGCCATAAATGTCCCGCAACCACCGTATGTCAGCCTTAGGCTCGATTTCGAGCACCGCGCTGTCAATATGCACATCGTGGCCTTCGCGCGGGCGTAGCAACGCGCGATGCGGACCGAAGGTGACCGGCGTGTGGTAGTGATACTCTGTGTCGTGGATGATCCGGATGCGCTTCATTTTAAATGTTCGAAACTTACATGACCGAGTTAGGCCCTATCATCAAGCAGCTTCGGCCCGTGGATAGTAGACCTTCCATGCCGGATTGCCCGGCGACACCTCAGATCTGTCTCGGGTCATCGTTCTTCGGACGAGCCTTCTCCGACAAGCATCGTGGGCTTGTGGGCCTGCGCTTTTGGTCTTGTCTTGGCTAGACTAGGGGATACCGATACTAGACCGCGCTTGGACGGTGCGGTTCAAGATACTTTTCCAAAAAATGAACGCGCGCGCTCTAACGCTCCAATCCGCCAAAATTTTCTTTAGTACCATCTGTCTGATAACCGCAGGCTGTTCAAAAAAACAGGAGGTCGTCGCGCCTGTTGTCCAGCCGGTTAACACTGTCATTCTCGAAGGCGCTTCCGAACCTGGCTTTCGACGTTTTCCGGGAGAAGTCATGGCGGCGCGCACCGGACGCCTTTCGTTCGACGTCCCGGGACGCCTGATCGAATTTCCCATCCATGACGGGCAAATCGTTGCGGAAGGTGACCTTATCGGGCAACTGGACCCGGCAGACTTTGTCGCGCGGCGGGACAGCGCGCAGGCCCAGTTCCATGCTGCCAGGGAGGAATATACCCGGAACCGCACGCTCCGGCAGAGGGGAGTTATCGCTGCCGCCGAACTCGACCAGAAACGAAGAGATTTCGAGGTGGCGGAAGCGGCACTCAGATCGGCGCAACGGGCTCTTCAAGACACCCGATTGGTAGCGCCGTTCGCTGGGAGAATCTCACAGCGCATCGCTCGAAACTTTCAGAACGTTCAGGCTAAGGAAATGGTTGCCCTGCTCGAAAAAGTATCCAGCCTCGAAATCGATATCAATCTGCCCGAGCGCGACATGTCCCTGGCGAGTCGAGGAATCACGGTCAACGAAGCCAGGGAACTGATCGAAGCCAGGGCAGAATTCGGTTCGCTTCCGGGAAAACAAATCGGTCTGCTGCTTGAGTCGTTTGCGACTCGCGCGAATCCCGCTTCCCGAACGTTTACCGTCTCCTTCGCTTTTAATCCGCCGGAGGGCGGCAACATTCTTCCCGGCATGACTGGGACGGTCCTCTTGCGTTTTCGCGACCCCAGCCTTGCACCGACCTCGGACCCACATGTCTTCGAAGTGCCAATTCAAGCGATCATGACGGAGGCCAATAAGACATGGGTCTGGCGGCTTGACCCGAAGAGCATGAAGGTTTCGCGCCTTCTGGTCGAGCTGCTTGGAATCGCGGGGGGGTCCGCACGAATTCGCTCGGATCAGCTGGGCGGAGGCGACGAATTGGTTTCCTCAGGAGTGCGGTTTCTCACCGAGGGAATGACCGTCCGCCGTCTCGAAACCCGCAGATCCTGAGCGCCGATGAATCTGGCCGAAGCGTCCATTCGCAACAAGACTACTACGCTCGTCTTCACCATCTTGATGGTGGTGCTCGGGATTTGGTCCTACATCAACCTCCCCCGTCTCGAAGACCCGGAATTCACAATTAAGGACGCGTTGATCATCACCACCTATCCCGGAGCTTCGTCGAAGGAAGTCGCCGATGAGGTCACCGATGTCATCGAGCGGGCGGTGCAGCAACTCGGCCAATTGGAGAGAGTGGAATCGCGCTCGGAGCGCGGTCTAAGCACCGTTACCGCGAGCATCAAGGACAGCTATGATCGCAATACGCTGCCCCAGGTCTGGGATGAGCTCAGGCGAAAAATTACGGACGTGCAAGGCCAGTTGCCTCCGGGTGCCGGGCCTTCCCTTGTCCTGGACGACTTCGGAGATGTTTTTGGAATCCTTTATGCCATCACTGGCCCGGATTACTCCGACGCCCAGCTGAACGAAGTCGCGAAGATGCTCCGTCGCAATCTGATCCTGGTGCAGGATGTCAAAAAAGTCGAAATCTTTGCCAGACAGCCAGAGACAATCTATGTGGAAATCGACCGCGATCGACTGGCCCAGCTCGCCATTCGGCCCGAGGAAATTTTTGCCGTCCTTCGCGAGCAAAATCTTGTCGTCACTTCTGGATCTGTTGATGTCGGGCCATTGAGCCTAACCCTCGACCCGACCGGAGGTATCAAGAACGTCGAAGAGTTGGGGGAAATCATCATCCGGCATTCCGGGAGCGGATCGGGACCGCTTGTCTATCTACGGGATATCGCCACGATTCATCGCGGCTACGCCGATCCCCCTCAAACTCTCCTGCGTTACGATGGCAAAAGCGCGGTGGGCCTTGGGATCTCCACGGTCAGTGGCGGGAACGTCGTCAGGATGGGCAATGCGGTCGAAACGCGCCTGGAGGAACTTCGTTCCCAGATTCCGCTGGGGGTCGAGTTGCACAAGGTGTCCTTTCAAGCGGACAACGTTACGGAAGCCATTCAGGACTTTGTGACCAACCTCGCCCAGGCGGTAATCATCGTCTTTGTCGTCTTGCTGATCTGCATGGGACTGCGCAGCGGACTGATCATCGGGGCGATTTTGTTTGTGACGATCTGTGGAACGATGATCGTGATGAACATTCTGCGGATGCCCCTGGAGCGTATTTCCCTGGGTGCGCTCATCATTGCACTCGCCATGCTGATCGACAATGCCATCGTCATCACCGAAGGCATACTTATTGCCATTCAGCGAGGCACCGATCGGTTGAAGGCGGCTCGCGACGTGGTCTCCCAAACGGCCATCCCCCTGCTCGGTTCGACCGCCATTGCCATCCTGGCTTTTGGCGCCATCGGTCTCTCCCAGGATACGACCGGTGAATATTGTCGATCGCTCTTTGTTGTCCTGCTGATCGCTTTGACCATCAGCTGGGTCACGGCCGTCACGATCACGCCACTCCTCGGATTTTTGTTTTTGAAGATGGCCGCTCCAGCCTCTGACTCCGCACCGGCAGAGAGCAAAGATCCGTACGGCGGCTTCATCTACACGAGCTACAAGAGATTCCTGCTCCTTTGTCTGCGCTTTCGCTGGCTGACCCTGGGGACTCTTGTCGTGTTGCTGGTTCTTGCCGCGATCGGCTTTCGATTCGTCGAGCAAAGTTTTTTCCCGGATTCCACCCGAAGGCAGTTTCTCGTCGACGTGTGGTTGCCCGCGGGGACCCGGGTTGACGAAGCCGGTAAGGTCACGGCGGAGATGGAGAACTATTTCAAGGCCATCTCGGGCGTCACTCACGTGACCACGGTAGTGGGGCGCGGGGCGCCGCGCTTTCTGCTGACCTATTCGCCCGAGCAATCGCACTCCTCCTATGCGCAATTCATCGTGGATGTCAGTGAGCAAAGGCTGATCGACACGATTTTGCCCCAGGTGCAAAAGGAACTGAGCGCAGGATTTCCGGATTCTCTTATCATCGCGCGCCGCTTCCTTCTGGGACCCGGAGCCGGCGGAAGGGTCCAGGTGAGATTCTCGGGCGACGACTACAATCAATTGCGCTTGCTCGCCTCCCAGGCGATGGACATTCTGCGCCAGGACGGTGGTGCGAAAGGCATCCGCATCGATAGTCGCGATCAGGTGCTGGCGCTCCGACCACAGTTTTCCGAGGCAGAGGCCAGGCGTGCGGGCATTACGCGCACGGATCTTGGGGCTGCGCTGGAGGGAGCCTTCAGCGGCCGCAGGATTGGCATCTATCGGGAAGGCGACGAATTGATTCCGATTGTCGCGCGGGCGCCAGAGGCGGAAAGAAACGACCCAGACTTTATCCGCGACGTCCAGATCTTCAGCCCGGTTGCTGGACGATTCATTCCACTAAGGCAGGTCGTATCTGATTTTACCACCGAACTTCAGGATCCGCTGATCATGCGTCGTGACAGGCGCGAAACTATCACTGTCCACGCAGATCCGACTCAAGGACTCGCGGGCGCGCTGCTAGATCGTGTGCGCCTAAAAATCGAAGCGATCCCTCTACCAACCGGCTACAAGATGGAATGGGGGGGCGAATATGAGGATGCTTCAAAAGCCCAAGCGGCACTTGCCGGGACCTTGCCCGCCTTTGTTCTGTTGATGGTGTTGATCTGCATTTGGCTATTCAATTCGCTGCGGATCACGCTGATTATTTGGATGATCGTGCCGCTCTCCATCATCGGAATCGTCGTCGGGCTGCTTGCCTTCGGCATGCCCTTTGGATTTATGGCCCTGCTCGGGGCACTTAGCTTGTCCGGTATGCTCATCAAAAATGCGATTGTGCTGATTGAGGAAATCAACCTTTTGTTGGCCTCCGGCAAGGCTCCATGGGATGCGGTGGTGGATGCTTCAGTCAGTCGTGTGCGCCCGGTTTCTATGGCGGCCCTTACGACAGTCTTTGGTTTGATTCCGCTGCTCTTTGATGTCTTTTTCGGCGCAATGGCCGTCACCATAATTGTCGGCCTTCTCTTCGCAACGATCCTCACATTGATTGTCATTCCGGTCCTTTACGTCCTTATGTTCCGCTTCCGTCCGACCTGAGCATCGCCAAGCTGTCATGCAACGGCTGAGAAACGACCACCCCAACAGCCGATGAATATCCTGATCTCCGACCTCAACAGCGAGTGTTGACCTCAAGACAGACCCCCATTCCCGCTTTGGTGCGCGTAAAACCGGGAGCACTGGAGCGGATCGGAATCTACGCGGAGCGCTCTGGCTTCACGCAAGTGCTGCTGTTCTGCAGCCAGGGTCTTGGATCCCAGCTCATGGAGCGTTTGCGGGCATCGCTCCACTCACGAGACATTCGCGTGCTCCAGGAAATGGCGGTGGACTCGATCAGTTTCGAGAAAGCAACGGAAACGTTCAATCAGTCGCCGCTGAACGCAGACGCGATTATCGGATTCGGTGGCGGCAAGGCGCTGGATGTTGCCAAGTACATCGCCTACCTCTCGCGAATTCCCTACATTTCCGTGCCGACCTCTCTTTCCAACGATGGTTTTTGCAGTCCACAATCGAGCCTGACGATTGCCGATCGCCGACGCCCACTTCCTTCCGCCGTGCCCTTCGGCGTCATCCTCGATACTGCCGTCATCTTAAACGCTCCTGAGATTCTCTGGCATTCCGGCATCGGAGATCTGGTCTCGAAGTTTACGGCGGTCGCGGATTGGAAGTTGGCCTTTCACGCGGTCGGCGAGGAAGTCGACGATTTTTCCGCCCTCCTCTCCGACGCCAGCGTCTACCAATTCCTCGCACGTCCCGTGCGGGACTTGGAGGGCATTAAGCTACTTGGGACCGCGCTGCTTCTGAACGGCATTTCGATGTCAATTTGCGGTTCTTCTCGTCCTGCCAGTGGGAGTGAACATCTCATTTCGCATGCCCTTGACGGGCTCAGCCAACGTCCCAGGCTTCACGGATTGCAGGTTGGCGTTGCGACCTATCTGGTAAGTCTTCTCCAAGGCCAAAGCTCCGATCGCATCATCGATCTCTTCAACACAACCGGATTTTGGCAGAGCATCGCCCAGGATCCCTTCATTCGCGCCGAATGGCTGGAGGCCAGCCGCGGCGCACCATCGATCAAGTCGGACTTTTACACGGTCCTCTCCTCCCGTGATTGCCTTCCGCAGATCGAACAAGCGCTTCACTCCGACCCCTATCTGCGGCAGTGCTTTCTCTAAAGGCAACGATCGAGCAGGAAACGAAAGCCGGCTGCGCAGTCGCGGTCGCACTTTGCCCGTCCTAAGTATATGTCGAATCCTTTGGAGCTTGCAACGATCCGCCCAGGAGTCGACCTAGAGTCGTCCCGCCGGGACACTTGAGGGTTGAACTTTTCCTCGTGCAATCTCAACATGCCGTTCATGTCCTTCTACGAATCGCATGCGCCCAACCATCGGAAGCACAATCGTTCGCTTCCTGATCTGGCGCAATACGAGGGCATGAAGTCGCAACGAGCCGAGGGCACCCTGCCCTCGGCGAAATGGGCGGCGAATAATCAGCGCATCAAGGAGCTCGGCCTGGAGCCGGCCGATTCCATTGAAGACAAGACGGAGTTCAGCTGTTTTCAGCGTGGCAGCCTGCCGCATTGGTCGGGGATCAACACGCTCATGAGAGCACCTTACCTCGAGGATGTCCGGAAAGTGGGTGATTACGATGTGGCTTTCGTGGGTGTCCCGTTTGATATCGCCGCCACGTTTCGTACCGGGACGCGGTTCGGGCCACAAGGGATGCGGCGAATCTCCGCGCTTTACCAAAAGTACAGCTACGAGCATGGAATCGATCTGAGCGAATCGCTCAAGATGTGTGACGTCGGAGACATTTTCTGCCCCGCTAACATCACCAAGGCCCATGACCAAATCACGAAAGGCATCGCGTATATTCTCTCGCAGGGCACTCTACCCATGATCATGGGCGGTGATCATTCCATTGGCTATCCATGTGCTCGGGGAGTGGCTCAGTGCATCGAAGGGAAGGTCGGAATCATTCATCTGGACCGCCATGTGGATACTCAGGAGAAGGACATGGACGAGATCATGCATACTTGTCCGTGGTTCCACGCCACCAACATTGCTAACGTCCCGCCCGCAAATCTTGTTCAGCTAGGCATCGGTGGCTGGCAGGTTCCTCGGGCGGGTGTGAAGGTCGGCCGCGAGCGGGGCACGACAATTCTGACCGTCAACGACATCGAGCGCATCGGTATCGACAAGACTCTTGAAATCGCCCTGGAGGTCGCCTGGAAGGGCGCCAGCGCGGTTTATCTCTCCTTCGACATCGATTCCGTCGATGCGGGC
Organism: uncultured Verrucomicrobiae bacterium; assembly: GCA_963824895.1. GTDB lineage: Bacteria > Verrucomicrobiota > Verrucomicrobiia > Chthoniobacterales > Terrimicrobiaceae > DASTFP01. Next base: position 203,716 of record CAWGQS010000013.1, read on the forward strand.
TTCGTGCCGGGAACGGGCTGGCCGGAACCGGGCGGATTTCTCCCGCGTGAAGTCCTCAAGATCATCCAAGGTGTCGCCCAGGAGGGGATCGTAGCCATGGAGGTCGTCGAGGTCTCGCCGCCGTACGACATTTCGGACATAACTGCACTCCTGGCCGTTCGCTCGATGGTCGACGCGCTGGCCACCATGGTCAAACACGGCCGAGTTGGCGGTCGCCTTCAAGCCAGCTGATTCTAAAAGCGTGGCCGGGCCGGTCTTCATTCTGGCGACCGAAGTCGACCCACGAAACACCAGTTGGGCCAAGGCGGAAGAACAGGTCGCGAACCTGTCGGCCTTTGCGTCTCGCCTTCTCGGCTTTGCCGCACCTGTGAGGATCGCCGTCCTCCCGACCCAAGCGATGGAGGAGGGACCTCAGCTTGCTCAGACGGTGGACCGGGAGATCGCGCAAGGTGCGTCGGAACTCTTCGTCTTGCCATTGGATTTCGAGCTGAACATCTGGCAGCGCACGCTCCTCGGCCAGGCGCTAAGCGAGGCTCGCCGTCGTCATCAAGCCGTCCCGATTTATCACGACGATATCAATCCCGCCCACCCGCTGCTCGTCGATTGCTTGGTGGACCAGGTTTTAAGTGCCCTGGCGACCCAAAGCATTGCGCCAAGCCAGACCGGCCTTCTTCTTGTGGCCAACGGGCACGGCGATCCAGGAAATCGTGCGGATTCTTTTCGGCTGATGCGCCTTCTCTGGGAACAAGCGGGTCTGGGCCTGGGGGAGGTCGGCTTCGTTCGCCATGAGCAACCATTCCTGGCTTCAGCTTTGGAGCGGTGCCAGCGTGAACCGCTCAATTGGATCTTGCTCCCGCAGTGCCAATGGGCAGGCGAGCTATGCGACCGCGCCCAAGTAATCCTCGACGACCATCAACGGGCAAACCTAGCAGCACGCGAATGGCGCTTGCTGGACCCGCCAGGGAACCATCCGGCGATCACCGCATGGCTGGAAGACCGCGTCCGCTCTCTTTGGCAGGCGAAACGGGCGCGCCAGGCAGTGCGGATACCTTCGCGAATCAACCACGAGGCGCCGCCCGCGGCGGAAGTGTGGGTAGGCGGCCGCTGGATACCACCAGGCACCGCGGAGCACCAGGTCCGCACGGGAATGCTCGGGCGCGCGCGGAGGTCGGACGCTCTGACCGAAATCCTTTCGGGAATCCTTCCCCGCTCGGAGCGTTACCTCATAAAGGTCACCTGGCACGGTTACGCGACGGGGACGTATACCGATCCGGTGGCCCTCGACCTTTTGCTCAGCGCGTTACCAGGCCAGGCCATCCTCCTGGAGGGGCATACATCCAGCCGGAACCTGGGTGGTGCGGACTGGGATTGGGAAACCGAGGCCAAGCAACATCGCACTTGGATTCGGCAGCAGGAACTCGAATTTCTCCGGCGAACCGGACTGGCAGAAGTCATCGCCAGGCACGACGCCCAGTATTTGAACGTCACCGAAGCGTGGTGGGATGGCGCGTGCGCGCCGGACGAGCAGATCCTCTCTGCGCTCGGAGAAGTCACCCTCCGGCATCCCGAACTGGCCGGCTTTGTGCCCGTCGATTCTGATCGAGCACCGCGGGCTTCCGCTTCTAAGCTTCGCCCGCTTTAAGGGACCAACACGACTCGGTATCTCGAATCTTTTTGGCCTTATCCCGCATCCATTGCGAAGCGCCTGGCACGGACCAAACATCACACACTTCGCCTCGGTCTGCTGCGACATTGCCCGGCTCTATGAGAGCCTCTTCCAGCTGTTCGGGTTGGTCGAAGCCTTTGTCTCGGCCGTCCGTTGGGACCGCAAGGGACTCTACCGCAGCCGCTGGGGAAACTATGATCTCGTACCGGGAGACGGGATCTTCACGTTCAGCGAAGGACTTGCGGGGGCCGATCTCCTAGCGAGCCGCCTGCAGGGTCAGGATGTTCAGAGGAGCGGATTCTACGACGTTGTCCGGGACCGTCTTGCCTGGCCAGAAGAGGCGGCACAAACACCCCTCCCTCTGGACGTTCAGGCCAGCCTTGCTTGAACGTGCCCCAAAGAACCGAGCGCGGACTTCAACTTGTCGTGAGCATGACCGCCAGAAGAACGACGATGATCGCAAGCAGCGCCAGGCAGGCAGGCGTCCAAAGTCTCAAAATGTCATCCAACCTCGTAGCCGCCGCTCCCCAGGCCGCTGCGAGACGCGAGAGCCCTTGTCCCAGCACCACAATATCTCCGCTGGGTACCCGTGGAAGCCGATCGGACAAGCGTCGCATCCCGACGAACAATCCAACGCCAGCCAGCACCGGCCAGAGCGTCTTCCAAAGAGTCGTAGGCGCGATGGCCTGGGAAAGCGATCCTAGGCCAGCCACTGGATAGAACGCCCAAGGCACGACGACGCAGAAAGCCGCTATTGCTAGCCAAGGAACGACGAGGGTAGCCGGAGGCGCCTTGCGAGGATCTTGGGCGGGCGCCGCAGAAACGCGCTGAAGAAAATGCAGCATCAAGAGGGCAGTTCCGGCCGCCGACCAAGTCGCAACCGTGCCCACGAACCCATAACCGAGCGGAGCCTTCGCTGCCAGCTTGGCCAAGGCGCCTCCGGTGAGCGGAAGTCCCGCCAGGCCAAGAGCAATGACCACTCCAGGCACAAGGACCACGCCCATGCGAGGTGCCCCGGTCGCGACGCCAACGCCCACTGCCAGAAACAGGGCGCCTTTGACCAAAATGTGGTGAGCGCCGTAAAGAGCAGCGATCGGGCCGGCCTCGACGTCGCCCGCGGAAAGTCCCATTCCGAGGACAGCCGCCAGAAAACCCATCTGGCTGACGCTTGAGTAGGCAAGGATAGTTTTCGGATTGGATTGCGTGATGCCCACGAGAACGCCGTAGAATGCTCCGCAAAGGCCCACGGTCGTCAGCAATCCTCCCCAGTTCGGCAGCGCGAGGTCAAAGGGCAAGAATCGAATCAAGCCGATCACCCCCGCCTTGACGGCCGCGCCGCTGAGAACGGCCGCGGCCGGAACTGGCGATGCCGTGTAGCTCAAGGGCATCCAGAAGTGCATCGGGAGAAGGGCGATTTTCATCCCGAAACCTGCTATCAAGAATGCAAGGATGACGTCCCGGCTAGGCGCGGTCCCAAGGGCCGCGACAACATCTGAAATCATCAGGCTGCCATCAGGGGCGTTGAGGGCAAGCAACACAAAAGCCAGCAGGAGCAGGTTCTCGCCGAGGAGTGCGAAGCCCATGTAAATCGCGCCTGCTCGGCGCGCATCGGGTGTGCCATCCGACGTGACCAGGCCATACGCCGGGAGGCTGACCAGTGCATAGAATAGGAGGAAGCTGGCGAGATCCGCGGCGAGAAAGATCCCCAGGCTGCCGGTAAGCGTCAAAAGCCAGCAGACGGGAAAACTCCCGCCGAGAGCCTTTCCGCGGAGAAATGCCGGAGCGTAGAATCCCGCCGCAATCCACAGAAGCGATGCCGCCGTCAGTAACATGGAACCCGAAGCGTCGAGCCTTAAGGTTAAATAGTAGGGTGCGCCACTGAGCGCCAAAGGCACGTTCCAGGCGCTAACAAGCGATGCCGCCAACCCTGGAATGGGAGCCAGCCATAGCAGCCGCGACACAATCCTTTTCAAATGCGCCGATAGGCAGGCGACCAGTAAGGCGGCCGGAAGGCCTACGGCGGCCAAAAGGAGCGATTCACCATTCATGGCGAGACGACCTTCGCGGAATGGACGCGCCCGATCTGAATGAGTTCAACCGGCTTCTGCGGAAAAAATCCGACTAGCAGGGCGCAAATGGCCAGAGCTAGGACGACAATCTCACGGGGCCGCGAAACAGGTTCCAACACGCTCAGCGTACTCTTGGAATCCGCCAACGCTGGCGCCAATACGCGAAACATATAGCCGCCGGCGAGAAGACCTCCCACCAGAATGGTCGCTGCCCACCACCATTGGCCGGCCGCGAACGATGCCGTGAGCAACAGCCATTTCGCGAAAAATCCGCCCGAAGGCGGCACGCCGACGAGCGAGATCGCCGCCAGGCCGAAGGCGAAGAGCGTGACCGGCAAGGCCCGCCCGATACCGCGAAGGTCAGCAATTCGGTCGTGTCCGAGGGCCCCGGCCATAAGACCCGCTGCCATGAACATCGCCGCTTTTGCGAACGCGTGGGAAATCGCCTGGAAAATGCCGCCCGTTAGCGCAGTGGCGTCCGCCGCGAGAGGAAATATCAGAAACAAGTAACCGATCTGTGCCACCGTCGAATAGGCAATCATCAGCTTTAGTCGAGCTTGTCGTAACGCGACCACACCGCCGAGGACGATGGCCCCGGCCCCCATCGCGCCGAGAATTTGGCCCGCCATGGCCTCAGCGATTCCCGGCACCACGTCAAACCACAATCGGACGATCAGAAAAAACGAGCCCTTGACAACGAGGGCGGACAGCAAGGCACTGGCGGCGGGAGGCGCGCCCGAATGGGCCGGAGGAAGCCAAATATGGACGGGGAACAGGGCCGTCTTGGCCGCAAGGCCCGCGGTCATCAGGGCGATCGCGAGCCAGAGCGCCGGTTCGGGCCGGACCTGCAAAGCCAAAAGACCGATGTCGAGCGTGCCGTAGCTGCCATAGAGCAAGACAGCTCCGAGCAAGTAAAGCGCTGAACCGATCAACGCAAAGAGCAGGTACTGTAACGCCGCGGTCAGCGTTGCCGGACTGCCACTCAGGCACACCAACGGCACACCTGCGAAGGTGACCAGCTCCAGGGCTACATAAAGATTGAAGAAATCATTGCCCAGGAAGAGCGCATTCATCGCCGCCCAAACTGAGAGCAAGAGGATCCAGAACGTAAGGGAGGCGCGGGTCTCGGCTTGCCCGCGAGCCAAGCGAAACTCGCGTGGCGCATACAAGCCGACAGCCAGGACGACGATGGATGTCATCAATAGCATGGCCGCAGAAAGCCCGTCGGCACGCAGCTTGATCCCAAGCGGCGGAGCCCATCCTCCGGAGAGATAGATCAACGCATCGCTGGCGCGCCAAACGCCGTCGGCGATGGCGGCCGCTACCCAGACCCCCGCCACCAACAGAACGAGTGTGATGCCGCGCGCATGGCGTCCCCCGGCCAATAGAACCAGCAGAATGCCCGCGACAGGCAGCGCGAGGGCCAGAACGAGAAAAGTCCCTGGGTTTGGGGCAGCAAGTGCTTCTGGCAGCATCAGGAATCCGTCTCCTGCGCTGGGGATTCCTTGGAAGAGTCACTGCGCAGAGACGTTCCGTCCGTCTCCTCGCAAAGTCGCAACAAGATCGCGACGCCGAGCGCCGTGGCGGAAAATGCGACCACAAGGCCGGTGATAACCAACGCTTGGGGAACGGGATCGCCGCCCATTCCCGCCGCCGCCCCACGGCGGGCAATCGCGCCAAACAGAAGAAAAATTCCACTTCCAAGAATATTAAAAGCGAGGATTTTGCGCAGGGGCGCGGGCTGGACAATAAGCCCATAAAGGCCAAGCCCCACCAAGCAGGCTGCACAGATCCCGAAGAGAGTAGCGCTGCTCATGCTCGCGGGGGGTTTGCTGGCGGACCAACAACCAGCAGAGCGAGGGTTACCCCAATAGAAAGCGTCATGGCGACTTCAATCAAGACAATGACTGGTTTGGCAAAAGCCGCCGGATACGTCAGGAAACCAGAACCGGCCGCAAGACCGGCCAGCCCGACACCGAGAAATACTGCCACCCCGATCGCCAGAGCGCCTCGGAGAAGAAATCCACTCACCAGGGGCACGGTGCATAAGCCCGAAAGGAACCCCAGAATTCCCATGGCGGCGATGATCGCCCCACCCGCGAACGCGCCCCCCGGATCATCCGCGCCGACCCAGAAAAGATAAACACCCGCCAAGACGCCGATCGGAATCAGCACCCGCGCGAGAAAAACCAACGGTCCGCTCTGGGCGCGCTCAAAACCGAACGCCGGACGTCCTCCCCAGAATTGATCCCGAGCCAAAGACCAAACAGCTACCAGAGCCAGGAGCAGCACCACTTTTTCGAGCATGGTGTCGAGTGCGCGGTAAACCATTAAGACCGCAGTCACGGCATTGCCCAGGCCCGTTGAAGCGAGGGATTCCTTCGCTGCCGGCGCCAGTGTAGGCGCAGGATCTGGCAGCCACAACACCACACCAACCAAGCCTGCCGTGACGCCGAGGCAAAGCACCAGGGCGATCCCGCGCGGGACTGCGCCAGGCTCAATCTCGGCGTCGCTCAGACCTCGCAGACGTGCGCAGGCTCCCAGAAGGAGTGCCCCGGTTACGCCCCCGCCCAAAGCCGCCTCAGTGAGCGCCACGTCCGGAGCCGAAAGCCCCATCCATGCGAGTGAGAGCAGCAATCCGTAAGCGACAAATCCGACGATCGCAGCAAAGCTGCCCCGCGCCACAATCACAAAGCGCGCCACCGCGAGGATAAGCAGTCCCAGCCCAAGAAAAAAAATCAGCCCAACGTTCACAAGCCGCGCACCTTGCGCGCAATGAGTTGAGAGGTGGTTGCGCTCGCCAGCAGGACGAGCACCCAGACCGCGAACAACTTCAACGCGCCGAACGGCCAGACGACATGCGGCAGGAGGCCAAGCATGATGAGTCCCAAACCGAGATTATCTGCCTTCGTCAAGGCATGCAGCCGCGTAAGCGTGTCGGGGAAGCGCATCAGCCCGACGGTGCCCGCAAGAAAAAAGAGGGCCCCTAGGGAAACCGCGACGATCGTCAAAATATTCAGAGCGGCCATTATCTTGCGTCCTCCGGTCTGGACCTGTTCGCCCGTCGAGCCTCTGCACTCTTGACGAATGCCACCGACGCAAAGGCCGCGAGCAGCGCGAGGATGAGCGCCACGTCGGCCGCCGCGGGCAGTCCGCCGCCGGCGGACAGAAGCAACACCGCCATGCCACCCGTGCCCAGTAGTTGCGCCGCCATCATCCGGTCCGCATCGTCTGGTCCGCGCAGGATCCGGATCAGTCCAAACGCCACCGTCGCCAAAACAAAGAGAGCTGCGCAAAGAAGAAACTCACGCATCAGAGGCCCCCCCTCCCAACGCCCGCACCACTCTCGCCTCCTGCTCGGCCATTTGCCTGGCCAGCGGCTGCTCGGTATCCAGACAGTGCAAGACAATCCGTCCCTGGGCGTCTTCCCCAACCGGGAGCGAGCCGGGCATCAGGCTCGCCATGCCAAGAAAAAAATCGCGACGCGAGCCCGCAGGAATGTCGCATTTGCAGGCTGATAAATCCCGTGTGCAGGGGCAGCCGCGGATGAAACGCGCGGATGGCTACATCCACCCCGGCCACGACAGAACTCCATAAAAAATGCCATCCGAGCGAAAGCAGAGCCATGACGCGCGGGCGACTCCCGCACGGTGGAAACAATCGAATACTGATCACAGTCGCCAGGGCCGCCGCAGGCAGCCCGATCACCATCCCAGCCAGCTTAGCTCCGTCGAGGATGAGCCAAAGAATCAGAAAGACCGAGAAGCGCACGCTCAAAGCGGACAGCGAGTTCCTTTTCATTCGACAACGCCCGCGAAACTGACATTTCCGGGTTTGCGCGTCAATTTCCGCCAACCGCAGAGACGACTACGGCCGCAAGCCGTCGGCGACGGTCAGAGAATCCAGAGACCAGCTCCGCACAAGGATCCCGCGACCCCGGTCAGACGAACGACTCTGGCCGTGGCCAGCTTCTGGATGCCAATGGTCAATCCAATGCCGCAGACGTGGAGCCAAGCGGTCGCGACAATAAAGCCCGCCGCATACGCGAAACCGGATTGCGCGCCGGGCATCTCCGTAGCATGGGCGTGTCCGTGGCAAAGAGCAAACAAACCAACGACGACAATGCTTGCCGCCAGCGGCAAACGAACCGCCGCCGCAATGAACACACCGAGCACGATGACCGAAAGGACAATGCCCTGTTCAATAAAAGGCACGTTGATACCCAGCATGCCGATTGCCCCGCCCAGCGCCATAACTGAGACGAAAGCCAGAGGCACCGCCCAAATCGAGCGGCCGCCCATCTGAGCCGCCCAAAGACCCACTGCAATCATCGCGCAAATGTGGTCAACACCACCAAGCGGATGGTTCAGGCCGTGCAGAAATCTATTGGCCTCGCCAACCCCTCCGTGCGCATGCGCAAGAGTGGGCATGATGAGAAGAGCCGCGAGAGTAAACAGAAGTTTGGGAAAATTCATTTTCGTGGGGGGCGCTTTGCCCTTGGCGATTGTCTCCATGTCGCGCGACCAATTCAAGGAGCTTATTTTGACGCGCACGGCCTGCTATGCTCGCCCCAGATCGAAGCGACAGATCAGGCCGCAGACTTTGGAGCAGCCAAGCCCAGCATGAGGAGCGACATTCCGCTGAAGAGCAAATTTATGCCAAAGAAAAGTCCCAACACCCAAGGTGAGTCTGATGGCCATCGCGAATAGACCATTAGACCGAGAAGTAGAGCCGCGATCCCATTGATTAGCGTCCAGCTCCATCCGCTATGCTTCCGCAGTTTGAAAGCACCGCCAATCAGGAATATCCCCTCAACGATCAGGAACACCGCAAAAATAAGCGTGATGACCGCGACGCTGGACGTGACACAGATGAGCAGGACCAGACCAGCCGCGATGCGGATCAACGCAAAGAGCGCCTCGAGGACGCGGTGCGTCACCTCTTTGCCGAAGAGCGCCAGGAAGAGGGCGATAACACCGCTGACTAAGGCAAATGCGCCGAGGAACTGGGCGATCACCACAGAAAAAAATAATGGGGACCCAATGGCCAGGAGTCCTACAAAGATGGAAAGAACGCCTCCAGTGATGAGCCAGCCACGGCTCATCGAAAGAGCTTCTCGTGCGGTCGTGGGGGTGGAACTTGTCGTCATAGCGAAGTCCGTTCAAGCGGTTCGAGCGCGGAAAGGCTAGCAGTTTCTTTCAGGCGAGGGCGCGACGCAGGCGGAAAGAACAAGCTCCAACGCGCACCGCTCTCACAAAATTGGCGCCAGCAATCGAGCCGCCTGGGCCCCGGCCTTGAAATAAAGCGGCCGGGATTCGTAGTCGTCGCGTCTCGTCAGCACCGCTTCAGCAAAGTCGGCTTCGAACATCTTCGCCACACCCGAGGCAAACCGAGGCCCAGAGACCGCCAGCGTGATTTCAAAATTCAGGCGGAACGAACGATTGTCGAAATTGGCCGTGCCGACGGCGGCAAACAAATCGTCCACCACGAGGGCCTTCTGGTGCAGAAATCCGCCGCGATAGCGGTGAATGTGAATGTTCGGGTGTCCCAATTCGGTGAGCATCACAAAGGAGGCCAGCCACACGAACACATGATCGGGCTTCATGGGCAGCAAAATTCTGACGTCCACTCCTCGAACTGCCGCCAGTTGGAGCGCCTGCAGAATTCCTTCGTCGGGCACGAAGTAAGGGCTCGCAATCCAGAGTCTTCGCTCGGCCATCGAGATGACGTTCAAGAAAAACAGCGTGCACCGTTCGAGTTGATCCGATGGCCCGGAGGCCAGCACCAGAGCGGTCTCGCCGTCGATATCAGCAGGCCACGACGCTGCGTCCCAATGCCCGGCAAGGGCCTCGCCAGTGGCAAAGAACCAGTCCGCCACAAAGGCCATTTGCAATTGCATCGCGGAGGGCCCTTCCACCCGCACGTGGGTGTCGCGCCATCGTCCGAATTTTGGACTAAGGCCAAGGTATTCATCCCCGACATTATGGCCGCCAATAAAGCCGACGCGGCCATCGACAATCACGTTCTTGCGGTGATTGCGAAAATTGAGCCGCCAGCGATCGCGCCATTCGCTGTGCGCACAAAATGTGGCCATGCTGATGCCACGACGGCGCCATTTTTCGATGACGGTGGACTTCATGGAAATACTCCCCACGCGATCCAAGAGAAAGCAGACCTTGACTCCGTCGGCGGCGCGCGCCGCCAGCGCGTCGAGAAGACGAAGCCCGAGGCCGTCTTCGCGCATGATGTAGAACTGCACGAAAATGCATCGCTCGGCCTTGGCGATTTCGGCGAAAATTGCGTCAAAGGTCGCTTCGCCATCAATCAACAATTCGAGCTTGTTCCCCCTGAGAAAATTTTCGTTGGCGATCGCCGCGAGGTCTCCGACCCGACCTGGCTTGATCAAGACGCGCGGTACCTGAAAGGGCCTCATCTCCTCACGCACCTCATGAATCATAGCTTGGTGCGTGATCAAGGCCTGCTTCATCACCTTCGAATGAGCATCGAATCGACGACTTCCAAGAAACCAATAAAGTGGCAGTCCGAGCCAAGGAAATGCAATCAACCCGATCACCCAGGCGATCGCCCCCTGCGGCGTCCGAACCGTGAACAAAGCATGCACTGCGCTGGCCACGGCAAGGCCCTCGACCACGAGAAAAGCGATGGAAAAAATCCACGGCATAAGGCAAAGGATTTCCGCGTGCCTGTTGCTGGCAACTACAGCGCCGTGCCTTCGAGGAACGACTCCCCCTTGGCGAAGCGACGCAAATTCTCGACCGTGACGCGGGAGATTTCCCCCAGGGCTTCCTGAGTCAGGAAAGCCTGGTGGGACGTGATGAGGACATTTGGGAAGCTGAGGAGCCGGGCAAGCTCGTCATCTTGCAGCACTACGCCCGAGAGATCCTCAAAGAAAACTCCCTCCTCTTCCTCGTAAACATCCAGGCCGACACCTCCAATGTGTCCGCTCTTCAAGCCCTCAATTAGCGCCGTGGTATGAACCAGTCGCCCCCGACTGACATTGATCAGCATCACGCCACGTTTCATGAGAAAGATGGACTCTGTCCCGATGATATGGTCGGTTTCAGGAGTGAGAGGCGCATGCAAATGAAACAATGTCGCTCTCTCTGAAAAGTCGCTCCGTCTCGACGTAAGTCACTCCGTTCTGCAAAGCCCACTCGGAATTTGGGTAGGGATCGAATGCCAGCACTCGCATGCCGAAGCCCCTGAGAATTTGCGCGGCGATGCGTCCGATCTTTCCAGTCCCCACAATCCCCGCCGTTTTCCCGTGCAGATCGAATCCGACCAGCCCGTTGAGTGAGAAGTTCAGTTCTCGCACCCGGTTGTAAGCTCTGTGGGTCTTGCGATTTAGCGTGAGAATCAGCGCGATGGTGTGCTCGGCAACGGCATGCGGAGAGTAACTGGGAACTCGCGTGACCACGATGCCCAGCTCCTTGGCGGCTTCGAGCTCGACATTATTGAATCCCGCGCAACGAAGCGCCACCATCCGCACCCCATCTCGAGCAAGGCCCTGAAGGGTAGAGCGTCGGACGTCATCATTCACAAAGACACAAACTGCTCTTGCTCCCTCGGCGCTAAAAGCCGTATCGGCTTCCAATCGAAAATTGTGAAAACGCAGGCTTAGATCCCCTCCTGCAGCGGCGGTCAGGTAATCTCGGTCGTAAGGTTTGGTGTCGTAGACTGCGACGAGGAGATTCCCCGCATCCATGGGCGCAGACAGTCGCAAACTGGCGAGAGTAAAACAAGAGCAATTCCCAACTTGCCATCGCCTCGATCCTGCAATCAACATCGCGGCTGATGCGACCAAACGTCGAGGAACTGTCCTGTCGCGTGGTGGCTTTGTTCTAGCTCGCTTAGTCCTGTCACGCTCATACCGAGAGTATCGCGGCGTGTTCTCCTGCTTCCTGGCCGCTTCGTTGTGTTCGGCGTCTCGCCGAACAAAGTTTTCCGGCGGGCCGCCGGAAATTGCACGCGGGGACGCGTGCGCTCCTCAATCTACCCGAAGCCGCGGCCTTTCCGTGCCATCCATTGAAAGCCTGGTTAAAAGATGAGCGCCGCAACCGCCGCGAGCGTAATTCCGTAAAGAATCATCGGGCGAAAGGCTTCCTTTAGAATTTCGCCTTCGACGTTTGCCAGCGCCAACACCGCGCACACCGCAACGATATTGTGGATGCAAACCATGTTGCCCATGGCGGCGCCAGCGCACTGCAAAGCAAGCAGCGTCCCAGGATCCATGCCGATATCCTGAGCGATGGAAGCCTGGATTCCTCCGAAGGTCAGATTCGAAATGGTCGTGGATCCGGAGAAGAAGCTGCCGAGCGCTCCTAGAAATGGGGCAAAATATTTCCAGGCCCCCCCGGTAACACTCGCCAGCGCGTGACCAAGAATCATCGTGGATGCGCGCTCGCCATCCACCATAAGCAGATTCACGAAAACGAGCGCTCCGAAGAGGGCGATAACAGGTTTGCCGATGCGTGTCAGCGTCTCACGGAACGCCAGAGGCAACCTCTCGCGTGGCGAGCGGAAAAGGAGGAAGGCCAGAATGGCGGTAATCAAAAAGGGTATGATCGCCGGAACGTACAAGACCGCGTAAGACCAGGAGAGGCCCTGGTCAAGGATGTTGCGGAGCTGGAGAACGAGAGATGCGCTGATGACAAGCTCCCCAAACCCTCCGAGTGATAGCTCGATGTTCGGGACCGGCGAAGTTAAGAGCCCACGAAGACCGAGAACCGGAATTCGCGTGACGAGCAGAATGATGACCGTGACAATCAATGGCGTGAGCGCCACGGCAACCCGACGGGAAAGCAGCGGACCAACCGCTGCACCTCTCCCTTGCTCTCGCTCGAGCCCGATTCGAAATTTCGCCAGAAGAATGGTAGCGATGAGTCCGATGACCCCTCCTATGACGGCAGGGAATTCATAGTTCGTCCAAGCGACGACCAGCATCGGCACAACGCAGGCCAGGATCGAAAGGTAAATAAAGATCAGGTTGCGCCGGATGACGCCCCAGTCCACGACGAAACGCAGCGAGACCACCGGAATAATCATCGCTGCGATGCTTTGCAGAAGCGCGGTCTTTGCCCCCACCTCGATAAGTTCGTTTTGAGGCAGTTCGAGCAACTCAAAGCCGAACCACATCGGTGTGCCGACAGCGCCAAAGGTCGTCGGAATCGCGTTGAAGATCAGGCAAAGCACTGCCACACGTATCGCCGGGAATCCAAGCGCGACCAGCATCGGTGCCGCCAGAGCCGCCGGCGTCCCGAAACCGCAAGCGCCTTCGATGAGGAAGACGAATGCCCAGCCCACGATCATCAGTTGCGCTATCGGGTTGCTGGATATTCCGCGAAGCCAATCCTGCAGAATTTCCATCGCGCCGGATTTCTCGAGAGCCACAAAGAAAAAAATGGCGCCAAAGACGATCGAGATTGGCGTTAGGGCATCGAGCAAGCCGGAAATGACCGCCGCGTTGAGGAGAGAAAAAGCCGTGCCAAAGTAGGCCAGCCTCAAAACATAGGCCAGGCCGGCTGCCAGAAAGAAGGCGACCGTTGATGGAAGCGGATTCGGTTTCGTCATCACGACGACGAGAAACACGATCGGCAGCGCGGCCAGGATGAAATCTATCATACGTTGACGCGCCGCTCGAAAAGCACCTAAGTCGCTTTTTAAGGTCGCTCTCTCCGCCGCGGCGGAACTAGGCAGCCGAGGGTTCTTCGCTCTGCGAGCGCATTTTTCGGATGATGAACTTTTCCAATTCCACAAGGAGAAAGAAAATCACCCCACCGAGAAGAAGCCACTTCCAGACCGACAACGGCAAGCCCTCGACGCCGAAGATGTCCTGCATCGGGGGAAAGTAGGTAAACAATGCCTGCAACACGATAACAGCTCCAATCGAAATTGGCACCCAGCGGTTCCCCGAAAATGCTTTCGGCGATAGCGAGGACTCGAGAAGAAACCGGCTATTGATGAGATACATAATCTGCCCGAGGATCATGGCATTAATTGCCGCGGCGCGGCTAAGTTCCAGCGACGCACCGTGCGTTTTCAACCAGTAAAATGTTCCAAAGGTGAAAACGGTCAGGAGAAGCGAAATGAAAATGATCCTCCAAAGGCCGAAGCGCGTAATCAGTGCCCGATTCACCGTCCGCGGCAAGCGCCTCATGACGCCACGTTCATGAGGCTCGAACGAAATCGCCAGCGCCAGTGTGACGGAGGTCACCATGTTGATCCAGAGGATCTGTGGTGGCGTGACCGGCAGATAGTTTAATCCGAGAAGAATCGCGGCGAGGATCGTGAGCGCCTGGCCGCCATTCGTGGGAAGCATGAACAAAAGCGCTTTCTCGATGTTGTTGTAAACTGTCCGGCCCTCTCGAACCGCCGCCGTAATGGAAGCAAAGTTGTCGTCCGTGAGCACCATCTCCGCGGCTTCCTTGGAAACCTCCGTTCCCTTGATGCCCATGGCCACACCCACATCGGCCTGCTTGAGCGCCGGCGCGTCGTTTACGCCATCGCCCGTCATCGCGACGATCTGCTTGGAGGCCTGAATCGCTCGGACAAGACGCAGTTTATGTTCGGGGCTTGTCCGCGCAAAAACATCTGTGTCGCGACATTTAACTTCCAATTCGCGGTCATCCATTTCCTCGAGTTTGGCGCCGGTAATCACGGAATCGCCGTCTCCGATGCCCAACATCTTCCCGATGCTCGCCGCAGTGATCGCGTGATCCCCCGTAATCATGGTGACGCGAATCCCGCCTTGATGGCACTCCTTGACCGCCGCAATCGCTTCCTCGCGCGGCGGGTCGATAATGCCGACCAGACCAAGCACCACGAGGTTCTTGGCAAGGCCTTCTGCCGTGAAGGTCGCTTCGTCGACTGGCGCGTTCGGCAGCCACGCGATACCCAGGACGCGCTGGCCGAGTTTTGCGATCCGGTCGGCCTGCGCTAGCCAATACTCACGAGCTATGGGAACTTGCTCACCCGTCTCCGTCTCCTGGCGATCACAGAAGCCGAGGACGACTTCCGGGGCACCCTTGAGAAAGATTACGCTCTCTGCACCCGAGCCGTGGAGCGTAGCCATGAATTTGTGCTCGGACTCAAAGGGAATGATGTTGGTGCGCGGCCACTCCGCCAGCTCGGGTTCACGAGAAAGGCCAGCCTTGGCGGCGAAAGGCAGGAGCGCGCCTTCGGTCGGATCGCCGGACAGTTTCCAGACGCCCTGCTCTTCGTGCACTTCGGATTCGTTACAAAGCACTGAAGCCCGCGCCATTTTCTCGATGACTTGGCCTTTGCCGGCTACTCGACCATCCTTACGGATCTCGCCAGCCGGCGCATATCCGTTGCCGGTCACTTCGCAAGTTGCCTCGGCCGTCACCGCAGTGACGACCATCATTTCGTTGAGTGTGAGCGTTCCGGTTTTGTCCGAGCAAATCCGGGAGACCGAACCGAGCGTCTCCACTGCGGGCAGTCGGCGGATGATCGCGTGGCGCTGGGCCATGCGCTGCACGCCGATGGCGAGAGTGATCGTAATCACAGCGGGAAGACCTTCCGGAATCGCCGACACCGCCACTCCAACCACCGCTTTGAACATGTCGACAAATCCAAAACCTTTCACCAGCATGCCATACGCGAAAAGCAGGACGCTGAAGGCGAGAATGATCATCGTGAGGGCGTGACCGAATTTTTCAATCTGGCGCAACAGCGGTGTCTCCATGGCTTTGACGCCCGCCAGCATTTGATTGATGTGGCCGATCTCTGTGTTCGCGCCGGTGGCCACCACGACACCCTTCCCGCGTCCCGACACGACGAGAGTTCCAGAATAGGCCATGCTCTTGCGGTCGCCGATGGGCGCCTTTTCGCCCGTGGGCGTGACCGTTTTTTCTGAGGGAACAGATTCGCCCGTTAGGGCAGCCTCTTCGACCTGGAGATTCTTTACTTCGACGAGGCGAATGTCGGCCGGCACTTTGTCGCCGGACTGGAGCAGGACAACATCGCCGGGGACCAGTTCTTCCGCCGGGGTCATCCGGGCCTTCCCATCACGCAGCGTCATCGCTTCCGCCGAAAGCATCTTCTTGATGGAATCCAGAGCTTTTTCCGCTTTGCCCTCCTGGATAAAGCCGAGCAGCCCATTGATCAGCACGACACCGATGATCACAGCCGCATCGACGAATTCGCCCAACAAAATCTTGCCAACTCCAGCGCCGACCAGCACGTAGATCAGAACATTGTTGAGCTGCATCAGGAACCGCATGAGCGGTCCCCTCTTGCCGGGAACTGGCAGGCGATTGGGTCCGTATTGTGTCGCGCGCTTGGAGACCTCGCCGGAATCGAGGCCTGATTCCAAGCCGGTCCCTAGTTTTGCAACGACCTCGTCCGGCGCAAGAGCATGCCACGCGGTAACCTCGATGGTGTCGGTTTGAGCGGCCACCGGCGGAGCGTGCGACGAAGTTTCGAAAAATTCAAGCCGCGTTTCGATGAGGAGACTATCACGCCGACCATGCAAATCGAAGGATTTGCCAGGGAACTTTTCGAATCAAGAAGCCTCAACCTTGTTTTGTATCAATGTCGCCGTCCCGGTCTTTTGGCTGGGAGGCAAATAGATTCAAACCGAGTCGCTCGGAAAGAAACTTACTAACCAGCTGACCCTTGACGCTATTTCCTGCAGCGTCGAGTTGCGGAGCGAAAACGCCGAGCCCGCCCTTCCCCGGAGACACCGCGACCATGCCGCCACTGACACCGCTCTTACCGGGCACCCCGGTGTCATATAACCAATCGCCGGAATTCTCGTAGAGTCCCGCCGTCACCATCACAGCGAGAACGTGCTGGCAATGGATCGCATCGATGATTCGACTATTGGTAACGGGATTAACTCCCCCGTTGGCCAAGGTGGCAGCCATAGCGGCGAGATCCTTTGCCGTCACGTTGAGTGAGCACTGTTTGGTGTAAACTTCCGTGGCCTCCGCCGGATCGAAATAGATCCGCCCATATGTCTGAAGCAAGCTGGCGATGCCCTGGTTTCGCTGATTTGCGGCGGTCTCAGAGCGATAGACCTCGATATTAAGTCCAAGCTCTCGTCCGGCGAACGCTGACAAGCCTTCGCGGACAAATTGCCACTTGATCTCGGCGGTTGCGCCGGGAGCCAGGCTGGCCGCTGCGATCGCCCCTGCATTGACCATCGGGTTTGTCGTTCCATCTTCAGTTCGCTCGATGGCGATCACCGAGTTGAATGGCAGCCCTGTGCTGTTCACGCCGAGCTTCTCGCGCGCCTGGTCTTCGCCAATGGCCTGACAAACCAAAGCAAAAACGAATGGTTTGGAAATGCTTTGAATCGAAAACTCGTAATCGGCATCCCCCACCGCATGGATGACGCCGTTGCTTCCGACCACGCATACGCCAAATAACTCGCTGGGAACCTTAGAAAGAGCAGGAATGTAGTCGGCGTTCTTTCCATCATTGACGGAACGGAATCGCTCATAAGCCTCGGCGACCAAAGCTCGCACGCGTTCAGACGGCGGCAGATGGCCCGTTGATACAGGCGAAACGTGGCTCAACATAGCGCTGAGACTATGAAAACGCCGCGCGGACGCAACTGTCGCCATGCATAGAGAACGATCGGTTTCGGCTTTTCCCTATATGGAACTATCCCGTAGCGCCAGGGCGCGTTCTCATTGCATCCTGGGGCGCCGCCGCCCCAAGTCGTATTCATACCCAGACAAACAGCGCGGAAAGCGCGATTCATGTAAAGAACCCCATCGGCAAACCCATGTGTGGAATTCACGCGACCGTCCGGGAGAATCGCGCCTTCAGCGCTGCTGGTATTGATTTCCTGTTCTCCTGGGACGTTGCCGCAGGCTGGTCATGCAGTAGCGCCGTTGGCGCTGTGTTCTCGCGGTCGCGTCATTCGGATCGTCGACGGCGATCGGCCTCTCGCGAGAGAGAGGCGGAGAGCGAAGGGAAGGAAGTTCACAGATACAATGAATGCGTTGCTTTGGGAAAAGACCTTCCTCATAGGCGCCGCCGGGCACAAGCGAATCAATGCCCACTGGTCTTGAGTGGTTCGGTGCCAGCAGGCAATTCCTCAATTCGGCTCAGCAAGTAGGAGAAGAAGGGATTTGATGATTTGCGAAACAGCATGTCGAGGCTCACGACGAGCGTCCCGCGTTCCCCCCTTCCGGCGATCGCCCCTAGATGCACCCCGAAGTTTTCGGTGAGATCTGGTTGTGATCCGTAGAGGGAATCACTCGGCGGAAACGGCAAGGCGACATGCGACAGGGAATACGTATCGTTCGGATATATCAGCCCCAATTCTCTGATTTGTTCCGCAATCTCCCCCGCCTCCGTTGAACGCTCGACGACATCGCTGCTTTCCGAACTCGCGTTGGTGACAATGGCCGTTCGGAAGTTTCGCGGCGCCGGGGGGAGCAGCCGGTCCAGCACGGTCTCCAATTGTGGACGCACCAGCGGTCCGAACTTGGTGTTTCGATTCAAGTCGAACAATACAAGCTCACTCCCATTCTTGGGCAGATGGCGATAGAGGGCTGAGATGATGGCGCTCGTGCTCACTGTAGAATCTATCACCGATTGAAACGTGATGATCGGCGGTAGTTCCTGCAATCTGCCCTCACGCGCGTAACGGCCTATCCTCCGTTGCATGGCATCTGTGAGGAGGAAAGATTGTCGCGCTCCGTTGACCGGAAACGAATTGTATTTGAAAGGATTAAATTCCGGCAGCACGCTCAGCCAGGCGGCTTTCGCAAAGGTCGGGAAGAGTGCTGGGAGACCAGCCAACCCGGCGAAACGCGCGAAAGCCGTAATCCCGATCATTGGCGAGATCAGCACCAGGCGATCCGGCCGTGCCAGATCGTCGTTCCCGATCGCGTCGAGTGCATACATCAAGGCAAGCGCGCCGCCATTCGAAAAGCCAACTAGGTGCAAGGGAACTGATGGACCAGCACGCCGCCGGGCCTCGCGCACCGCCAACCGTGTCGCCGCCAGCCAGTCCTCCCATTCCACATCTGTCAGTCCTGCAGGCACGGTTCCATGACCCGGCAACCTGATCGCCAGCGCAACGAACCCGCGATCGCGATATCGGCGGGCGACGTGGCGGAGACTATAAGGCGAGTCCGTGAGGCCATGGAGAAAAACGGCGACACCGAGGGGCGCACCATCCGGTTCGAGGAGATAGGAACGATTCCAGTCTTGCGAAAAATGACCTGGATAAACTGGGCTGGTTTCAAAATAGCGATTGGCTGGAACACGATCCTCAGGAGCCAGTTTCCCTGTAACCTCGTTCCGCACCGACTCGAAGATCGAGCCTTCAGCTTTCAGGTATTCGGCCCAGCCAGCTTGGTCGAGTTCCTTGATGCTCAGTTCCTCAGGCACGTATGTATGCCAGGGACGCAATGGCGGGCCTCGTTGAGTATCATAAACACGAATAGCAAGAAAAGTTGCCAGGATCACCAGGAGGACAATCACTCCGAGCTTCAGAATTCTTAGCGATCGATCAAGCATCACGCCAGCGGTCCGGAACCGATGAAAGAATTGCGCCAGGCGACACTTTCAAGCTTTTCGACTGTGGTGTCATCAAGCGCTTGAGCAACGGCTCCTCAGACGAGGAAACCCGACCGTCTTTGCGCGGCTGACAAGTCAACATCAAACCTTTCAAGCCTGTCACTAATCTTAGACAGTGCTTTCCGCGCATTTTGCAATACTCGTATCAGAGGTGCACTCCAGTGACAACATGGTTGCAGTCTTAAACGCGTCGATGGCGGCGTATTCATGCAGGCCTCGACGACTTGACGCCTGCGTGCCTGTTGAGACATCCAGACGCGCCGACGCCGTCATACGAATACGTTGTCCAACCGACATTGCTGCAAGATGAGAAAGATGCTTTTGTGTGGACTACTGGTGATCCTTTCCTCAGGCCATGGCCTCGCTTGGAAAGATGGCGAACTCCTCATCTGGATCAGCGCCAATCGTGGCTATCCCGCGTTAGTCGAACTGGGGGAGAAATTTGAAAAAGAATTTGGCGTTTCCGTGGAGGTGCAGACCCAGGATGATATCACCAACAAATTTCAGGCGGCAGCTCAGGCGGGCAAGGGTCCGGACATCTTCTTTTGGGCCAACGATCGAATCGGTGAATGGGCTGATGCCGGCTTACTGAGGCCGCTGAAGCCTCGAGCGAACTTTAGGGCGGCGTTCCTTCCGATGGCGTGGGACGCCGTTACGCATAAGAGGCAGATCTGGGGATATCCCCTGGCCCTTGAATCTGTCTCCCTCATCTACAACAAGAAACTTGTTCCCGAAAAGCCCCCTGACCAACTTTCCGAGTTTCCCGCCTTCAACAAAAAACTCCAGGCAAAGACTCCGGGATCGATCGCCATCATGTGGGACTACCCATCGCCCTACTTTAGCTTCCCGTTCCTCGCGAGCGCAGGGGCGTATTCCTTTAAACGGACTCAGAGCGGCTACGATCTTGACGATATCGGCGTCGACAACGCAGGTGCCCTCACGGGTCTAAAGGAAATTGTTGACCTGATCAATGAAGGGGTCCTGCCGAAGGGCTCGACGCAGAGCATGACGGAAGAGAAAATGAGCAGTGGCGTGCTCGCCACGATGGTTAACGGCCCCTGGGCATGGACAGACCTTCGCAAGAGCGGCATCGACTTCGAACTTGCACCGCTTCCCGGAGTTGGAGGCAATCCCGGAAGGCCATTCGTCGGCGTGCTCGCGGCGCTCATCAACCGTTCGAGTCCGAACGCCGACTTTGCCGTCGAGTTCCTCGAAAAATACGTTTGCACCACAGAAGGCCTTCGAGCCATCGATGCCGAGGCGCCGCTGGGCGTCCCTGCGCTCAAGTCCCTCGCCGAAGAAATGAGTGCCGCGAATCCCCTAATAAAGGGAACATATGAAAATGTCCTGAACGGAATTGTGATGCCCAATATTCCGCAGATGGGCAAGTTCTGGAGCTCGATGAAGGCGGCCCTTGAAATTGCGACCAGCGGTCGCGCCAGCCCCGAAGCAGCTTTGAAAGGCGCCCGGAAAAGCATGAAGAGCAAGTGAGACGCAGGCCGCACTGGAGGTCTCCTGGCAATCAATTTGGCTCCCAACTGGTCGCCTCGAATTTCTTGCTGATGGAACGCTTTCCCTGAGCTGGAATCCCTCGGCGCTGCGGTGTGATTCGGCTTCCGCCGACTGCAAACTAATCTTCCGCTTGCTGTCTCCGAGCCAGCAGCCGGATAATCGAGATCTGCAAGACGATCATGGACACGACGCCAAACGACGGAACGAGCAGCCCGACGCGCAGATCCCCGGATGTTTCCGAAATAACTCCCACGAGCCAGGGAATTAGCGCCCCGCCCAGGCCCCCAATCACGAAGAAGAACCCAGTCATTTGCGATGCGCGCCTCCCAAAATGCCGAGTGAAGATGGCAAACGTTGTCGGAAAAACGGAGGCTAGTCCCAGGCCAGTGAGGCCGACACCGAACGTAATGCTTAGGAGATCACTCCCCACCAGGATCAAGAGCAGACCGGCGCCAGCGAGGAATAAGCCCAGCAAGACGAGAGCCGCATCGCTCACACGGCTCAGAATCGCCGGTGCGACGGCTCTGCCGATCAGCAATCCGCCCCAGAAAACTGATGGGGTCATCGTCTCGAATCCGCTGGTGGAGTCGCCGAGACGCAGCGCATAGGTGGCGATCCATCCGCTCGTGGCCGTTTCCGTGCCCACGTAGATAAAAATCAACGCGCCTGTCAGCAATGCATAAAGGCTTCCCCAACCGTGCAGAGCAGAGCGTTTAAAGTGTGGGTCATCTTTCTGCTCTGGCGTTTGATACTGTGATCCCGAGGAAGAATCCCTAAGGGCGCGGCGCGCAATCAGGAACCCGACACCCGAAAGCAACACGGCCAGTCCAACCAAGGGTTCGGTCAAATGCCCACTGCGAGCGAGCAAGGCAATCAGTGGCGGCCCCGCCACTGCGCCCAGCGCCCACACGAAGTTCAAAATATTCAGCGCGGCAGCAGGACGCTCCGGATTGAGCTGCGCCACCAGGAGATTGATCGCGGGGGCAGTCAATCCAAGCGCAAAACCCGCGCTGAACACCGACAACAAACCAATCATCCATGAATTGACACCCAGACAAGCAACGGCCACGGCCGCCGCGCCATATCCGAAGGCCATCAGGCGCAACAAGCCCAACCGGACGATCAGCCGGCTCGACAAGGCAGAACCGATGATTCCGCCAGTGAACTGAGCCATAAACAACAAGCCAAGTTTCGCGTCATCAAGAGACCACCGCGCCGCGAGCATTGGCAAGATAGGACCAAGCAAGGTCGTGACGACGCCAATCAAGAGAAAGCCACCGTGCAAGAGAAGCACGAGTTCTTTCTCGCGCTGCCAAAAAGAAAGCGCGGACTCGCCGACGGAAATTCGATCGTCCTCAGCCATGGCGGTCTCCGCAATCGCTGCAGCATTCAAGAAAGTCAACTGTGGCGCGCCGGACACCTTCCAAGAACCGCTGCGTTGTCAGACCCATCGTTGCTTCGTCCGCAGCCGGAAAATTGGCGCTTGTGCGCCTCGCCAAGTGTGGTTACCCAAATCGGCGTGCGGCGTTCGCATCTGGAGCTTTTTCAATCAGGGACGGGATCCGCTGTAGGATGGGTGCTCCTCTTGAAGTGGTGCACTCGCGCGTGAAAGACATCACAGTTTGAAACGTCCGCCGCACTGTTCTTGAACGAATTCTCTACGTGAATATCGATTCGAGAAAAACGAACGATCGACGCAAAATTTTTTCGACGAATCCCAAAGGAGAGAAGTCGAGAGTCAAATTGCTCCCACGACCATCGCTGGCCGTGCAGCCGGCGTGATCCTTCGACTCGAGGAAAGGAGCTAAGTGATAACGCCACACGTCCCGCACGATTATTTCGAATGGATCAGGGCGCGAACTTTCGCCATAGGCCAGCAGACCAGTCGCGAGATCGAGTTGGTTAATCGTGCGTGGCGCCCACGGCACACTCACGTTGCACTCGCGGCGACGGCAAACATTCTCAAGCAGAACCTAGTTGAGGCGCAACGCTTCTGCTTTTGATTGGGACGTCGCGGCGGACACGAAAACGCCGGGAGCGATGACGTTTTTGAACCATTGCTGCTCAGCGATATCGCGCTAGCGACGCACGGAAATGGAGCACCTCCTCGCCGCTGACAACGGGTAAGACGTTTCTCACATTTGCTTGTGATGGGGTGAAAGCGCCCCACTCGCCGATACGGCCAGATAGTCGCTGCGAGAGCAGAAAATCATCAACTGGGGGGCTGAAGACCCGTGCGTGGTTCGCTTTGCTTCACCAACTCAATCTCCCCAACGCCACCAAGCATGATTTCTGAAGGAAACGACGATCCCTGAGGATTTGGTCCGAACCGTTCTCGTTGGTCCTTTACCACGCTCCAGTAATGGCAGCTGCCGGGCTTTACCTTGGCAAAGCCTCCTGGCACGCGCTGTCGTGATAGCCATTCTCAACGCGCTGCCTAACAAAAGGCAGAGACTGCGCCGTGGTTGTCTTACCACGGCGCAGGTCTCGCATCACTTCTTGAGGTTTTCCTTGTAGTTCTCCGGGGTGACAAGCTCGAACGGGATCCAAACAAAGGACTCAACCTTCTCGTCCTTGATGAGTTTAACCGCGGTTTCCACTGCCCCCCTGCCCTGACCCTTGCCGTCTTGGAAGACGGTCACATCCAGATTGCCCTTCTCCATTTCAGCGAGCGCATCTGCAGTTGCGTCAATGCCCGCGATGACCACTTCCTTCGCATCCTTGCCAGCCTGCTGGAGCGCGAGGATCGCTCCGATCGCCATTTCGTCATTGTTCGTGACAACGGCATCGATCTTTGTCCCTTCAACCAACCAGTTGTTCATGAGGTCAATGGCCTCATTCCGTCGCCAATTCGCAGTTTGCTTTCCCACGATCTTCATCTCCGGATGTTGGGCGATGACTTTCTCTACGCCTTCAGTCCGCAGAAGGGCAGCCTGAGTCGCAAGCTCGCCCATCATGATGACGACGTTGCCCTTGTTGTTCAGAAGTTTGGCAATCGCCTCCCCCTGCAGCTTGCCCGACACGATCTCCTCCGAACCAACGTAGGCGACCCCCTTCGGCAGCGTTTCTTCAGCAGGCTGGAGATTGACGTAGACCAAAGGAATGCCGGCCTCGGTGACAAGCGCCGTCATCTTAGGTGTCGCCGTCGTATCGACAGGGTTGACGATAATGGCATCCATCTTTTGGCTGATGAAGGTTTGTATCTGATTCAGCTGCTTGCCAATATCTCCCTGGGCCTCCACGAATTGAATCTGCACTCCCAGTTCCTTTGCCCTTTCCGTCATCGCCTCTCGAACTTTGACGAGAAACTGGTGCTCAAATGCCGACAAAGTGACCCCGATTCTTTGAGCCATCGCAGAGGTCATCAGGATGCAGGAAGCTGCTAGTGCAATTATTATGTGTTTCATTTCTATTTTCCTATTCGATGTTCGTTTGATTGTTGTAAATCATCATGATTTAATTTGACAATCTCAATATGATGTATATAACTCACTACGTCAAATAAAAATATGAACTCACATCATTATAAACCTCATAACACCTCACAATTTCGCCAGATCGGAGGTAAACTATGATCCGGCTTGCATTATTGGGCGCTGGCCGAATGGCCAAGGTTCACGCCGAGGCCATCTCCGCCGCAGGTGCGAAACTAGTAACCGTTTTCGATGTGGCCGAAGCGGCGGCGACCACTCTCGCTTCGAAGGCCGGAGCATCCGTAGCTCGGACTGCTGAAGAAGCTTTGACTCATCCTGAGGTCGAAGCCGTTCTGGTGGCGACCTCTTCGGACACTCACGCGAAGTATGTGATCGAGGCAGTTCAGGCTGGAAAGGCCGTCATGTGCGAAAAGCCGCTGGCGCCGACTCTCTCCGAGGCGCAACAGTGCGTGGATGCGCTGGGCGATCGCGCAGGGGAGGTTTTCCTCGCCTTCAACCGGCGGTTTGACCCGGGACACGCTGCAGTTAAAAAGGCTATTGAGAGCGGCGAGATCGGCAACCTCGAACAACTGACGATTACCAGCCGTGATCCATATCCACCTCCACTCGAGTATATTCCGAAGTCCGGAGGTCTCTTCCGCGACATGATGATTCATGACTTCGACATGGCCCGCTGGATGCTTGGCGAAGAACCCATTAACGTTCACAGCCGTGGGAGTTGCCTTGTCGATCCTGAGATTGGCAAACTTGGCGATATCGACACGGCTTGCGTGACCCTGGTCACAACGAGCGGGAAGCAGGCGGTAATCCTCAACTCACGGCGAACTGCTTATGGCTTTGACCAGAGAATCGAGGCTTTCGGCGCGGCAGGCATGGTGATGTCCGACAATCCGAAAGCTACCGGCTTTAAGCGATTTTCAAGCACAAGCTTTGGAGCGCCCGATCGCTTTCGAGCCTTCTTCATGGAACGCTACGGCGACAGTTATCGGCTGGAAATTGAGGCGTTTGTCAATGGATTGGCTCAAGGGCAATCGGCATCAGTGAATGCGCTTGACGGGCTGCGGGCGGTTTACCTGGCAGAAGCCGCCGGAGCATCGCTTCGACTGGGAAAAGCTATCGAACTCAAACCAAACTGCGAAATTACCTGGCAATGAATAACGACTATTTCTTAAGAAATCGGACAACGACCGCAATCATCACGGGAGGAGCCCAAGGTTTGGGTTTCGCCATCGCCGAGCGGCTGGCGCGGGAGGGCGCGCGTGGCATAATTCTCAGCGGACGAAGCGTAGACAAAGGAGAACGGGCGGCCGCCAGCATCCAATCTCTCGGGCCGGATTGCGTTTTCGTAAAGGCTGATGCCTCGATTCCAGAGGACTGCTTCAGACTGGTCGCCGCGGCCCTTGAGCGTTTTGGTACTGTCAATGGGCTGGTTAACGCCGCAGCCGCACCCGACCGAGGCACCCTTCTCGATACCAGCCCCGAACTCCTGGACCGGATCTTACATACCAACGTGCGCGGGCCCTTCCTGTTGATGCAGGGGGTGGTTCGTCACTTGATCGAAACCGGTCAGCCAGGAAGCATCGTCAATATCCTCTCGATGGTGGTGCACTGCGGGCAGTCCTACTTGTCGGCCTATTCCGCTTCAAAGGGCGCGCTGGCTACCCTCACCAAGAATGTCGCCAATGCCTTCGCAGCCAACCGCATCCGCTGCAACGGAATTCTCACAGGCTGGATGGATACGCCCGGTGAGGGCGCCACCCAGCAGAAATTCCATGGCGCTGGCGGAGATTGGCTGGCGAAAGCTGAGGCAGCTCAGCCCATGGGGCAGCTCGTTAAGCCGCATCAAGTAGCCGGATTGGCTGCGTACCTATTGAGTCCAGAGTCTGGCGTCATGACGGGAGCTCTGATCGATTACGATCAGCGTGTCTCCGGAGCCTACCCGGAGTAGGTAAACGTCAAGGTGGTGACTGGCTGGAGCCTCCCGCCAGTCACCATTCGTTCCGAAAATGATGTGGCATTCAGGCGGCGGAAAATGATGGGAAATGAGGTCCTATGAGTTGAAGTTATTGTTTTGCTTGGGATATTCTGAGGCAATGAGAACCAGGGCGAGACCGTCAATCGATGAAATTGCGAAGTTGAGCGGCTTCAGCAAGGCAACTGTGGACCGGGTCCTTCATGGGCGGGCTGGAGTTCCCCCACGCACCCGAGACAAAGTGAACCAAGCGCTCACCCAGCTTGAGGCGGAATATGAACACCTCAAACCGTTCGGTACATCATCGGCATCTCCAGCCTCCCCAGCGCTTCGGGTTTGTCGTTCAAGCGGGACACGCCTTTACCGAGTCCTTCTTAACCGCTGTCGAAAAAGAGCGAAACGGTGATCGGGCTTTGGAAATTGAAGGTTTGGGCGCTGCCTCCGACGAGGCGGTGATTGAAGCCATCAAAGGTCGGACGCCCGCATTGGATGGACTGGCCATAGTCTGCAAGAACATTCCGCCGATTATCGACGAACTGAAACGGCTTCGGCAGGGGGGAAAACGCGTGATGGCTCTTGTCTCGGACCTGGAGTTGTCGGCCCGTTCGGCCTACCTGGGCATTGACAACCGAGCGGCTGGCAATGTCGCTGCCTACCTGATGGGGCGCCATTTGGAAGGGCGTGCGGGTGCCCAGGTGGCCGTCGTGGTCGGCAGCTCTTCCTATCGCTGCCATGAAGACCGCGAAATCGGGTTCCGTTCGATCATGCGCCAGCAGTTTACAAGCGTCGAAGTCCTGGAGGTCATTAAAGGCGAGGACTCCGACGAAGCCACCTATGATGCCGCTAAAAAGCTGCTGCAAGTGAAGCCGAATATTGCCGGAGTCTACAACGTCGCCGGCGGCAACCGCGGGTTGGCCCAGGCGCTTGCCGAGTTACAACCTGCGTATCGTCCGGTTTACATTACTCACGAGTTGAACAGAGTCACCGAACCTCTTCTCCGCACCCAGCAAATTGATTACCTGATCGTCCAAGACCTCGATGAAATGGTCCGGCGTGCCACTCAGTTCATGCGTAAGATCCCTGGCGATGATCGTGGGTCCCACGCCCTAGAGCACATTCCTTTCCGCCTTTTAACGCAGTTCAACATCGGGTAAATCAAACCCTGAGGAGTCCAGATAAATGGCTCCTGAGGTAGGATTAGTCGGCTTCTAGTTGTTTTTTAGGTACCGGAGGATTTCCACGCGCTGGTGCGACGATTGCCTCGGTGCCGAGGGTCTTTGAAGTGGGTATCAATTGGCAACTGGCGGTCGCAGCCTGACAGTCGACTTGGTCGATCCGTTGATCGAGACCATTCGCTACCTCGGCGCTCGGGCCGAGCGGAAAGTCGAGCGTGAGTGCGTGGGAGCGGCAAACAAGATCTTCTTTTCGAACTCGCTGCTGCGACGCTCGAAGCCCAGCAGCAAGAGGTGGCCGATGCTCACGGGTATTTCGGTTGCCTCGTCGAGAGCGCGCACGCGCTCGTAGGCGAGGCCAAAAAACGGCGAATGAAAACGTGACCGCTGAAGGCAAAGCACCGACTGCCACTCAAGCCGCCAGCCTACGCACTTTGCTTTTCGACGAGGAAGTGAATTAGCCGAAAGAATACGCCTCCAACTCGAAGCCACTGTCCAAGTCCTGGATATACTCCGCTCCGATTTTCACCATCGCTTCCTCCCGAACAAAATGTCGGTGTCCTTATTGTACTCCTATAAGGAAGCGTCTGCGCTACTAACTTCCATGTTCACGATGCTCCTCCGGCGCTTTGAGAGCGCGAAAGCTGCGATAGAGCAGCAGGTCATAAATCACCTTTAGACCACCAGCGACGAAGAACGGTGCTCCTAACAACGCAGGATTGCTAATGAGCAAGCCTGCCAGCGCGGGCGAGAGAGACGCGCCGATGGTTCGAGTAATGCCGGTCATCCCTGCGGCCGCGGACCGCTCGTCGGAAGCAACCACAGCCATTGTGTAGGATTGGCGAGCGGGGACGTCCATTTGCGAAATGCTGAATCGCAGCAGCAAAAGGGTAATTGCCAAGGGCAAGTTGGGCATTAACGGAACCATAAGTAAGAGGATATTGGAAGGGAGATGAGTGAAGACCATTGTATTCACAAGACCGATTCGTGCGGCAACCCATGCAGCCGCGAGAGCGGAGATTCCGGCAAGAATGTTGGCCCCGAAGAAGATTCCGCCCAGTGTTGCCGGATCTACGCCGAAGCGAAGGTAGAACCAGTAAGCTACAATACTCTGAATCACAAAACCGCCAGCAAAGGCGTCCAAGCCAAACAAGAGACACAATTTCAGGACCACTCCGCGAGAACGGTGTAGTCCAAAGCGGCCTTGAAAAGTGGCCGAGACATCCGGTCCGGACACCTCTACCGCAGATGACAGTCTAGCGAACAGCAAGGCCAGCAGCACGCCAATCGCGGCATATCCCAACAGTATCGCACGGTAACTGTTCAGCGGTGTGGCGCCGGCTTTTTGCAGCATGCCGCTCAGACCGCCGCCAGCGAGCGCGCCAAACGCAGTTGCGAACGACCCCACCAGATTATACCAGGCAAAGACGCTCGTGCGTTTCTTGTCGGGTGCCGCTTGGGAGAGCGCGGCCTGTTCGACAGCGAGAAAAGGACCCACCTCATAACCGCTGGGGCTGATTACTCCGATGATTGCGGCAATCAGCAGGAGTGGCAGACTTGTCGTGAAAGCGAATAGCGTTCCTGCAAATAGCATCAAAGCCGCGCCAATAATGAGCATCCGCTTTCTGCCGAAACGGTCTGCGGCCGTGGTCATGATCAACGAAATCATGGCGTCGCCGATCAGCGTCAGGCTCAACAACACGCCGATGGCTGCTTCGCTGAAACCCAATTCGGAAAGGTAGAGCGCGAGAACTACAGACAAAAATCCGTAGGCGAACATCCGCGCGACCCGGGTGCCGAATAAGATGAAACCGTCAGTCGTTATCTCTGAACATCCCTTCCGGCTTTGCCTGGCGCACCATTTCCTGGCAGTAGGCAAAGAGCGCATCATAGACAATCCACTCGGCGGCGTTGACCTCGATGTCGTCCTTGAAACCCAAACGGCGAAAGCCCTCGGCGATCGCTTTGAGGCCTGGCCCTTCGGGCTGATTCCAGAGCGTGTTGTCGGTGTCTGCGCCGTTGACGATTTTGCCGAGCAACACCAGTGCTAGGTCGTCGCTTAGGCCATATTTCTTCACGATCGCCTCGAACGAACACTCCTTACCGTGGTGACCCAACTCCACGCCCGCCACATCGAATGGCGTGGCACCGAGATGCTGGGCTTCGTCCATAACCTTGCTGGCAGGGACGAAAACAAATTCAGCGTCTTTGTCCACGAACTTCTTGATGAGCCATGGACAAGCGACGCGATCGACCTTCACTTTTTCTCGAGTTATCCACTTCATAGTTAGCACCTGATCAATTTCGTATCATCGTGGCTCATACGGAAGTTCAGCGACCCCAAGGCAGCATTCCAGATTGCCGCAGAGAAACCTCGGCGCAGTACGGAAGTCACCTTCGACATGCTTGAGGCCGATTTTACCCATCAGGGCGATGCATCTACATTTGAGACGCTGCGTCTGCGGTTCGCAATCAACGATCCAATAATTTCGCAGATCGCCGAGATGGTTCATGACGCGGACCTTGAGGACGAGAAAGTTCGATCACAAAGAGGCCGTTGGTATTGACCTCATGCTGAAGGGTCTCGCCCACATGCAAGCATCCAGCGATGAGATCCTGGCTGCCGGAATTTCGGCGGCCGAAGCATTGTTTCATGCCCTCAAGAGCAGGCATTCATGAACGTCACACCGATCGATCTTGTCCGCCTCTCAGTGCTTATGCCGATGATGGATGTCAGGGTAATGCGGGTGGGCATGAGTCAGCCGCGCGTGTCGGTGCCGGTGGGCATGAGGTTCGCCCGGAGGATCGCTTGGAGAGTGCTCGTGCCGGTGGTGCTCGTCGTGGTAGTGGAGATGTTCGTGTTCCAACGGCTCATGGACGTGCTGGTGTTCGTGTCGCTCAGTGACATGCAGCCAGACGCCGATTAGCATGAGAATTCCCGCGGCGCAGAACGCCCAATCGAGGCGGCCTTGTCCAGTTGCGAAGGCGAGCGCGGCGCCTGCAAAAGGGGCGGTGGAAAAGTAGGCCCCTGTGCGAGCCGTGCCAAGATGACGGAGTGCCCGAACGAAAAGAACGAGGCTTACGCCGTAACTAAAAAAACCGATTGCCGCCACGGCGAGGATAATGCTCATGGCAGGCAATTTCGCGCCGGTGGCAAGCGCGAGGCCGGTATTTACCGCGCCAGCGGTGAGACCCTTCCACATGGCGATCTGCGACGGATCACTACCGGAGATTTTGCGCGTGAGGTTGTTATCAATCCCCCAGCAAAGGCAGGCAGCAGCTATGAGCAGCGCACCGTCGGAGAGAGCGAACCTACCGTCCTGCGGCAATGAAAGTAAAACGCCCCCCAAGAGGATGAACGCGAAGCCCGTGCCAACGCGCTTGTCCACGTTCTCACGGAATATGATCCACGCGATGGAAGCGGTTGCGACGGCTTCCAGATTGAGCAAAAGAGACGCGGCGCTTGCTGAAGTCGTCATGAGCCCCAGCAGGAGCAGCGCAGGCCCGACCACACCCCCGGCGAGGATGGCCCCTCCGAACCAAGGAATCTCTGCCCGCGAAAGCGGGGATTCTGTCGTTTGACCAAACCGAATCGTTCGCACCATGCCAAGGCCGATACCAGAACCGAGATAGAGTAGACCCGCGACAAGCAGCGGATTGGCCGAGGAAAGGGCAAGTTTTGCTAGCGGAGTGCTCGCGCCGAAAAGCAGTGCTGCGCCAAGCGCGATCAGGATACCGGAGTTTCGGCTCATTGCTCTTTTTGAATCAATGATTACCTCGCTTGCGGGTTTGTCGAGGCGGCCACGCACAAAACGTCGGAAACTGCGCCCGTACTGAAAACTTGCTCTTAGAGCGGGTCACCGCACGCCTTCGCGCAACAAGGTTACCCTCCGCCAACAACGTGAGCAAGATGACCTAAAATTTCAAATTGACAGGTTCTGGGATCGGCGTCGCGGACGGAGCCGGGGTGGCTTCGGCAACTTCCGAGACGGGGACCGCGACCTGACGATTCTTCATTGGCGCGGATGAGATCTGGTCACCTGGACTTCTATCTGCCGCGGCCGGGCGACATCGAAGGAGTCAGGGCGGCGCAAATCGAGCGTCATTTCTTTCCTAGAAGGAAGAGCCACGATCACTCCTTTCTTTCGACGCGTACGACAGTCGCGGATGCGGCTCCGCCTCACCCCCGGGGTTGACCTATGGTCAGTCTGTCTCGCTCCGCTCGGCTCTAACTCGAGGGGTTCGAATCCAAAACGACTCGCGCTCGCGCGCCTCGCCAACGATAAAGCTGTTGGCTCCTGAGGTAGGATTGGCTTCGCTTTACGCCTTCGGGGTTTCCGGCTGCCGCAAGCCCGCCCCGCCGGACGTTTAGGAACACGTCTCGCCATTTTCTAACTCTTATTGGACAACCTTTTTGCTGAGCTTGCGCGGTTTGCTACGGGAAGAACTATACGCGGCCCAGCATGCTTAGCCGCTCTGCTCGACATGCTTTCGTAAACTCGTGCCACGGATTGGAGACCTCCCAGGATTTTTGGAATTCCTGAAAGCTCATTGGAGGGCGCTTGTAAGATTCGACGATGTCGTCGGCAACTTTCTCCGCCGACGTTAAGACCGCGTCACTGCTGATCATCCGGATGCGGCCGACAAGCGAATACATTGTGATCAGCGAAGCCTGCTGGGACATGTCGTCGAGGGTTCGATTGACCGAGTCGAAGTAAAGGTTCCCCACTTCCTTAAGGAATTCGGAGTAAAGCTGTTCACGATTCGCTACGTCCTTCGTCAATATGTCACGGCGCATAGCATACCGCTGATTGAGGAACGTCGTCAGGAAAGTGGTTAGTCCGCCGACAGTCGTACCGAGGATGGCAGAAAAGGCGGCGATGATCGAAGTATCCATGGGCGACTGGGAGCTTGCTCTTTCCGAGGGTTGCTTTCGTTAGGCAACAATGCAATCGCACCCCCACGGACAGCCGCAAGAGGGAAATCTCAGAGTGGATTGGGAGGTCGCTTAAATCTCAACGTCACGGCGTCACTCGTTCACGGGAATAAGAATTGGTGCACCTTTGTTTTTGACCAGAAAGACGATAAATTTGGCGGGTTTCGTGTCGCTGGCATTTTTGCCGACGAGGTGAACGCCATCAGGGTCTTCGTAGAACGTTTCCCCCGGATGGAGGGTCACTTCTTTTTCACCCTTCATCTGCATGACGATCGAGCCCTCCAGAACATAAACGAAGGCGCTGGCGTTGTGGCGATGAACCGGATCAGCGCCGCCAGGAGCGTACTCCACGCTGATCATGGTGACCTCTTTTCCTGGAACGTTTTTCAAGTCCTTGGTCATGAGTTCCGTGACTTTGACCAGATCGTCTGTCTGTGCCTGAACAACTGTAGTGGAGAACAGCAAGGCACCTGTGAGCGCCTTTCTAACAAGGCGTAAGCAATAGTGAGTCTTCATAAGTTTGGTCCGAGATGTTGGATTTTGCGGTTTCACTTTTTGGCGGAGGTCTTCAGCCATTCGTCGAAATGAGTCGCGGCGATGTGGACGCCTTCGCCCGGTGTGAGCGATTGGTCGTTCAATTCCGCTCCGAAGTAGGGTGCTTTCGGATCGCTGATGACCTCCCTAGAGTCATTGGTTTCCTTCAAAAATCGACGCACAAGGTTGTCGAGGCCGATTTTGTCCGGTCCCGCCACCTCGACAATACCGTTGACCGGCTCTGCGAGCGCGGCATCGCTGACTGCACGGGCGACGTCATCCGACGCCATGGGCTGGAGAAGGGCCGTCGAGAGTCGAATCGTCTGTCCATCGGTGGCAGCGTGCACGATGCCGCCGACGAATTCGAAAAACTGGGTTGCGCGAACGATCGTGTATGGGATCGAGGATGCCGTGATGAGATTCTCCTGCGCCATTTTCCCCCGGAAGTAGCCGCTCGCGAGCATGCGGTCTGTGCCGACCACTGAGAGGGCTACGTGATGACGAACTCCGGCTTTCTGCTCCGCCGCGAGAAGATTGCGTCCCGCGGTTTGGAAGAAGTGCAAAACAGCGCTGTCCTCAAACGAAGGAGAGTTTGCCACGTCCACCACGATTGCAGTGCCGGCGAGCGCGCCGTCTAAGCCCTCACCCGTGAGAGTGTTTACGCCAGAGGATGGCGAGGCAGCGACGACCTCATGCCCTGCCTGACGAAGGTTGTTGACCACTTTTGTTCCGATGAGGCCAGTGCCTCCGATGACTACGATTTTCATTTGATGGTTCCTGTTGAGTTTGGCCGCGGGAAGGCCCGCGATCGAGTTATTTGCAAGGCTTCACCACAAATCTTAGCGGGCGCCACCTCCGACACGAATGGTTTCTCCGGTGACCCAGGAAGACGCGTCGGAAGCGAGAAAGACGGCCACGGCGGCAATATCCCCAGGTTCGCCCAATCGGCCGAGCGGAGTAACGGAGATGTAGCGCTTGACGTTCTCCTCGCCAAGAAGCCCCTCCGCCGCGGTGCCTTCGCTCCGAGTATAGCCTGGCGCAATGGCATTGACTCGGATCCTCCGCGAACCAAGTTCGGCCGACAGACCTTGGGTAAGATTCTCGACGGCGGCCTTCGTTGCGGAATAGAGGACTCCGTTAGGCAGGGAATGGCTGCCGGCGAGCGAGCTGATGTTAATGACTCGGCCCTCCTCGAAGCCGAATTGCTTGATCGCCTCCTGAATGGTCAGAATCGGCCCAAGCACGTTCGTAGAGAATTCGCGATTGAATTCCGCAACGGAGATACACTCGAAAGGTTCGAATTTGAAGACTCCGGCGTTGTTCACCAGGATGTCAAGCCGTCCAAATGCCGCCTTGGTCTCCGTGAAAAGGCGTTTGACGTCGTCTGGATTGGAGACGCTTGCCTGGATGGCAATGGCGTTGCCGCCAGCGTCCGCTATTTCGGCAAGCACGCGGTCGGCTCCCTCCTTGCTTGACGAATAATTTACGACGACAGAAGCGCCTTCCGCGGAGAAGGCCTTGGCGATGCCAGCCCCGATTCCCTTCGATGCCCCTGTGATGATGGCTACTTTGCCTGCTAGTATGTTCGTAAAGTTCAATGTGGCTGTTCTAGATAGGGTGCGTTGAGCCGGTCCTTGTTCACGGACCTCTTATTTCAGATATCTTTTCAGCATTTCGGCGGTCTGATGCAGAGCGTCGCGCACCGCTGGAACTTGACTGATGGCGTTAAGTAATCCGTAGTCGTGGATGAGGTTTTCATAGCGTACCATCGTGACGTCCACTCCGGCGCTATCGAGCTTGCGGCCGTAGGCCAGGCCTTCGTCGCGGAGGACGTCGTTTCCTGCCACTTGAAGCAATGTTGGAGGAAGTCCATTGAGTTGCTCCACCGTCGCCCGCAGCGGAGAGGCATAGATTTCATCGCGCCGCTCATGATCGGGAGCATAGGCGTCCCAAAACCACTGCATCATCGCCCGCGAGAGAAAGTAACCCTCCGCGTACTCGCGATAGGAGTCGGTGTCGAAGCTGGCATCCGTTACCGGCCAGAGCATTACCTGGCACTTGAATTCCGGACCGCCCTTGTCCTTTGCCATGAGCGCCACGGCCGCGGTCATGTTTCCACCGACACTGTTGCCGACAATGGCCAAACGGGTGCCGTCGATTTGGATCTCCTCGCCATGGACGGATACCCATTTGGCGGCGGCGTAGATTTCGCTGATTGCAGTCGGGTAGTGTGCCTCGGGCGACGGCGTATAGTTTGCGAAGATGGCGGTAAATCCGCTATCCACCACCAAATCACGCACGAAACGTTCGTGAGTCGGAAAGTCGCCGAGAATCCAGCCGCCCCCGTGGACGAAGACGAATCCCGGCAGCACTGCCTTGGTTCCGACAGGACGGACGATATTCAGCTTCACTTCCAATCCGTCCTGCGTAATCGTTTTTTCTTCGACATCGCACCGGGGCAACTCCAGCGGGACGGACGCCTGGACGTCCACCAGGACCTTCCGCGCCTCTGCCGGAGTTAGTGTTTCGATGGCTTTGCCACCGCTGGAGTTAAGAGCGTGGAGAAACTCCCGAATGCGGTGATCTACCTTCGGGTTCTCAGTGGGATCAATGGTCATCATGTTTTGAATATTTGAAGCGTGTCTCGAACCCTAATCGACATTGAGAAGCACGAGATTCGCATGGGGAACACGTGGTTTCGGTTGATGATGGCCGGCATGTGTTATGCGGCAGCCTTCATGTTGTCGTCAAAGGCTCCGGCAGCAATTTGAGGCAATTGCCAACGTTCCGGCGCTTCGCGAATGCTGATAGCTTTCTCTTTTCGGGCCCAGGCCGCGTAGAGGCGTAGGCCGCGCGAGCGCTCTTCGAGCACGCGAATCTGGGCGTATTCGCGCCGCTGATAGTCCCGGAGGGAGCGACGGAGCACGCGCGCGCGGCCTGCGAGACGACGCGCTATCCAACGGGCGAGGAGAGTTTTCATGGCTGTCATGGTGATGTGAATGAGATTGGTGCCTCGCTGGCCGTTTGGGTGCAGTGCGTAGCCCAAACGACCGAGCGGCAGATGAAGCTAGGCGGGCACCGCTCCGCTTTGTTTCGGCTGTTTCGCGAGCCAATCCTTGAAATGCGTGGGACCGAGGATCGGATTGTCGCCCGGAGTGAGGCTCTGATCGTTCAGTGCTATGCCCCAATAGAGAGCGCTTTCGTCCGTGACCACCGTCCGTGGGTCACCGGTTGCTTTCAGGAATTGCCGGACGAGTTCGTCCTGACGAATCGGGTCGGGACCCGCCGTCTCAACCATGCCATTCACGGGTTCCTCCAGGGCGACCTTCGCCACGGCGGCGGCCACATCGTCCGAGACCATCGGTTGCATCATGGCGGAAGGCACCCGTACGGTTTGTTCCTTGGTCGCCTCCTGGGCAATGCCGCCGACGAATTCGAAGAACTGGGTGGCGCGAACGATGGTGTAGGGAATTGGCGAAGCCTTGATCAGGTTTTCCTGCGCCAGCTTCGCGCGGAAATACCCGCTCGCGAGCAGGCGCTCGGTGCCGACGACCGACAGCGCCACGTGATGTTTGACCCCGGCCTTGGCTTCCGCAGCGAGGAGGTTTTTCCCCGACGTTTCAAAGAATTCGAGGACGGCCTTGTCCTCCCATGCAGGCGCGTTCGCGACATCGACCACGACATCTGCGCCAGTCAGTGCGTCAGCCAACCCTTCTCCCGTGATGGTGTTGACACCCGTGGAGGGCGAGGCCGCCACAACTTCGTGGCCGCCCTGGCGAATGTTATCTACGACTTTCGACCCGATGCGTCCGCTGCCGCCGATGACGACGATTTTCATTTTCTTGTCCATATGTTTAGTCTTTCTGTTTGATTCTAATTGCGGAGCCGTGGCTCCTTTTTGTTGCGTGAAATGAGTTGCTACTTCTTTCTACAGCTTCCGAAGTCGCGAATTTCAAAAATGACGAAGTTGCTTTCGAAACGACTTGTGGCACGGGGTCCGGGTTCCGCGCGAGTGACGCGGGGTGGCCGCGTTCTCCCGAATTCCGGCTAATTTCCGCGATCGGCGGGCTCTTCCAAAATCCGAAAGTCTGCCAGAACGGCTCTCAGAGGAAGTCTCCGAAATGTTGGCAGCGCCGAAGCGTCTGGGGAGCGCACCGTTGCTCCCCACACCTACCCGAAACCGTGGCCTCTCAGTGCGCTTTTCGGAAATGATTTGTGAGAGATGCTCTAGGCCGTCCAATAGATGCTCAACCAAGTCTGCTTTGTTACGGATCCACTTTTGCAAATGCGTTCTGCCGAAGAATTGCTCGAATTCCGGACACAGTTGAAGGGTGCGTTCGAGTTCGGTTTGCGCGCGGAGACCGACACACTTCTCTGAAAAAATGTGAAAGGACGTCGCAGGTCAGGCCAGGCTATTCAGTTGCGCCGTGGCGTCCACGAGGTCCGGCGTCGTTAAGCCTTCCGTGTAGGTGCCGTAGACGGCGGCCAGCGCGGCGTGGGCTTCGTTGCCGCGGCCCTGCTGTTGCCAGAGCCGGGCCAGGCTCATCGTGGCCCGCAGCTCCAGGGACTTTGCCTGATGACGGCGGGCGATCGCGACGGCCTGGCGAAAACAAGCTTCGGCGTCCGCCACCTTCTCCGGATCAAGGGCCAGCAGGAACTCCCCCTTGAGTCGGTGCATTTCTGGCTCGTAAATACAAATCCCAGTCTCCTCAACTACCGTTAGCGCTTCCGCCAGAACAGTGAGCCCTTCCGTGATGTTTCCTACTTTGCCGCAGGTCTCGGCCAACAGGGCAAGGGAATAAGCGCGCCAGTGGGCGCGCGTGGCTCCCCCCGTATCGAACCCCTGGCGGATCTGTGCCATCCCCTCGCTGCTGCGCCCTCGCTCAACCAGAGCCCAGCCCCCCAGGACCAATCCTCCCGACAAGTAGAACGAAAGCCCCTGATCGGCAGCGAGCCCCTGGAGTGCCTCGGCCAGCTCCAGGGTCTCGGACACATCCCGGCGGAATTGATGCAGGATGGCGACTGAAAGCTGCGCATGGGCCAGGCTGGCGGGATGACCCAGCCCACGGGCCAGCACGAGGGCCTCCCGGCCCCTCTGCAACGCTTGCTCGGGATAGCCGAGCATCCAAAGAGACTTGGCCGCAAAGCTCAGGCAGCACACGCACGGGTCATGGCCGCCATAGAGAAAGGCATGCGTGCGGTGCTCACGGGAGTCATAGTGAGCGATCGCCTGGTCCAGGTGTGTCCGTGCGGACGCCCAGTCTCCGACGAGGGTATAGGTCGGTCCCAACGCATGATGCGCCTGCAGAAGGAGCGCCGGGTCCTGCGCGCGTTGGGCCAGGCCAAGCAGCTGCCCTCCCAGATCCAGTGCTGTCTGGATCTCCCCGCGCGCGATGTGGAAGAGGAACAGGCCCCACAACGCCGGGAAGAGGTCCGGCGATTCTCCCAACTCACCGCACAGAACGTGCGCGCGCGTGTAGGCCATCTCAACCTCGGGCGCCGTCCAGTCTTTGGTGGCAAACAGGGCCGGACCCAAGGTGATTTGCAGGGCCAGCTCTTTGCGGTTGCGCTCGGGGGTGTCCGGCAAGGACGCGAGCAGCTCTATTCCGCGGCGCGCGAGCACCACGGCCTCCTGATTGGCGAAGACGCGGGCCGCGTTCCGGGCCGCCACCAGGAAATAGTCCGCGGCCTGCGCGAAGTCCCGGGCTGCCTCCAGGAGCAACGCCAATTCGGCGGCCACGTCCACACTCTTCTCTCCGTAACATCCTAGCAGCGCCTGCGCCATCGCCGCGCTGAGCAACGCACGCCGCGTCGGTCGCAGCGACGCGTATAGGGCGTTTTGATAGAGCGCGTGGACGAAGCGGTATCGCGGCGTCAGCGTCCTGTCGGGGAACTCCTGCTCCCGCACCATCCGCACGAAGGCATGGACGCGGTCCAGCTCGTCCAGCCGCTCCTCCACCTCCGCCGCATCCCGCTCGAGTACCCGGGCCACGACCGCGGAGTCGAACTCGTAGCCCTGCACGCTGGCCGCCACCAGCAAGCGGCGGTCGTCTTCGCCGAGTTGATCGATCTTCCGCTGGATCATGCCGCGGACCGATTCGGGCAGATCGCGCTGGAGGTCCGGGACCGATTCCCTCAACGTCCAGCGGCCCTGCTCCAACGTCAGCACCTGCCGGTCGCGCAGGTAGCGCAGGAGGTCGGCCATGAACAGCGGGCTGCCTTCCGTCCGGGCGTGGACAAGGGCCGCGAACTCCTCCGGAAAACAATGCCCGGGGAATTCGAGGGCGAGATAGCGATCAAGATCCGGTCGGGTCAAGAACTCCAGCGCCAGCTCGTGACAAACGCCGCGCGCCTGCAGGTCCAGCTTGACCGGCCCGAACGGGTGCTTGCCCACCACCAAGTCGGTCGGGCGGTAGGTGAATACCAACAAGGCACGCATTCCCGTGCACTTGCCGCCGAGGTAGGCGAGCAGATCAACGGTCGAGGCGTCGGCCCAGTGAAGATCGTCGAAGAACAGGAGCAACGGCCGCAGGTGCGACAACTCCTGTAGAAAGGCGCCCAGCTCGCGCTTCAGGCGTTCCTGGGTGGCTGCTTTGGACTCGGCGAGCACACGGGCCAGGGAGGAGTCTTCGGCGGCCAGCGGCGCGACCTGTGCGTACCAGTTCGGGGCGGTCGCCTTCATCACCCGGGCCGCCGCCTCGCCCCCGTCGGCGTGGAGCAAGCTCTCCAGGGCTTCGAGAAACGGTAGATAGGCCTCGGTCTCGGCGAGGCGCTCCGAACAGCGCCCGCGCACCAGAGCACACGGGCGACCGGTGGCCGCTAGCTCGCTCAGGAAGTCTTCGACCAGGGTTGTCTTGCCGATGCCGGGCTCGCCGGTCACGCACAGGAACAGTCCCTGACCCGCCGCGGCCGACTCGAAGGCGCGACCCAGCTTCGCGAGCTCTTTCTGGCGACCCACGGAGTGACGTTTGACGGGGAAAATCGGTGGACTTGCCGACCAGCCAGGTCGCGGCCCGGTCAACTCCGCCGGCAACGCCACTGTTGAGAGCGTGTCCGGCCGGGCCGTTGCCGGCGTTGCCGCTCGCGATTCCTCTTCCAGAATGCGAAAGCCCGCCAGTTTCACGCCTTCCAAAATGTGCTCAACCAAGTCCGGTTGGTTCGGGAACCACTTTTGCAGATGCACTCGGCCAAAGAATTGTTCGAATTCCAGACACAGTTGAAGGGTGCGTTGGACTTCGGCCCCCGCAGCCGCCCGGTTGCCAAGCTGCGCTTGCGTCATCGCCGTGAGCATGTGCAACACCCAGTAGTCCGGCATATGGATCGTCTGAAGGATTGCCAGCGCCTCCGCGTAGCGCCGCTGGCGGTATTCGTTAAGGACGCTGCCAAAGTGATACCAGCCAGGATGGTGAGGGCTAAGTTGAATCGCCTTGGTCGTCAACTGAATGCCACGCTCCCAGTCGCCCGAGTAACAGAAAAGGCGGCCAAGATACGCCATGGTGTAACTGCAGCGAGGGTTCAGCGACAACGTATACTCGGCGGCCGCTCGAAAAGCACCCAGATCGCCGCGGCAGTGTTGCGTCACGGCGAAGGCATAATTGGCCATTTGACTGGCAGGATCGGCAGCGAGAGCTCGCTCTGCCGCCAGCATGGCGCGCTCCAGGGAATTTGGCCGAGGGTTGAAGAGATGTCGATATTCATCGACAAGCAAAACGGCCAGTGCCGCCCAGGCTTCCGCGTAACCCGGCTGAAGCTCGACGGCATTTTCGAGGGCAATGCGCGCGAGCAAGTGATCGTCCGCGCTGCCTCGCTGTTGGGCGAGAAAGAAGCGCCAGACAGCTTCGTAGGGCGTGAGAGTTTCCGGAGGCCTTTTGGCCGTGGTCGCGGCGATCGCACGGGCAAGCACGCCATACACATCGGCAACCGCGCCAACGATGCGATCAGTGATTTCGTCCTGCAAATCAAAGATACCCTCCGCTTGCCAGACACGATGGAAGGTCTCTGCCCAAAGCTGCTCTCCCGAATCGGTGTCCACCAACTGCATAGCGATACGAAGCTTGTTTCCCGCCTGTCGCAGGCTGCCCTCCATGATGTAGCGGACGCCAAGTTCGTTGCCGACTCTCCGAACCACAATAGACTCGGAGAGATAGCGCGCCGTTAAGTTCCGCGCGATAACTCGGAGATAAGGAAATCGCGCCATTCCGGTGACGATCTCTTCGGTCAGCCCTTCAGCGAATGCCGCAATCTCCGGATCACCGCTGAACTTAAGCGGCAGCACCGCCGTCCAGAATCCCTCTTCACGGCGGCGGGCTGCCTCGATCATCGCAGGCTCGTCATGCTCTTCCTTGCGGCATCGATGAATCGCGTCGAGGAGTTCGCGCGCGGATTGCGGGCGATCGCCAGGATCAACGGCCAACATGGATTTCAACAGGCCAGTCATTCTATGCGGGACATTTGCCATCCGCAGCTGCTCCAAAGGGAGCTCATCGGATTGCTTTTTTTGGATTTCTTCCAAAGTGCGGCCAACGAAGGGCGTCTTTCCTGATATCAAATACCAAAGTGTAATTCCCAAAGAGTAAATATCGGAACGGGTGTCGACCGGCGCTTCTCCGCTGCCAGGGAACTGCTCGGGACTGGCATAAGCGGGCGTCCCGATGAAGTCGGCTTGAGTCTGGTCAATTCCGGTTCCGGTGATCTTCGCGATCCCGAAATCAATTATCTTTACAAGGAGGGAATCGCCTGCCTCGGATTCGCCCTGTCGTGAGGCAATCATGAGATTGGATGGCTTGAGGTCACGGTGGACGACACCACACGACTCAGCCGCAGCTAGAGCGCGCGCCGCTTGGAGGGCTATTTCAAGCGTCAGCATCGGCGAAAATGGTCCTTCCCGTCGGACGCGTTGTTCGAGGGTCTCTCCCTCAACAAATTCCATGACATAGAAGCACTCGCCATCGTGCTCGCCGTAATAAGTGACTCGCGCGACATTCGGATGATGAAGTCGCGCGGCCGCACGTGCTTCACGCAAGAATCTCGTCCGAGCGGCAGGATTTCCCGCCGTTTGTGTGTCGATAATTTTGAGGGCGACCGTGCATTCGAGGATTGTGTCGCGTGCGCGATAGGTAACTCCCATTGCTCCGGCACCGAGTTCTACCGGATGACCGTCCGCACCAAGTTCAACTTCGAAGTGAGCATAGATAGGTGGAGTCTCCGTCGAGGGCTCGCCTTCCGGTCCGAAGGCAAAACTTCCCAAGCAGCGCAGACATTCCCCGTTTGGACCTCGGGGTATCAACACCTTACCGCAAGCAACGCAGGTTTCTGCCGTCTGTGTTTCGCTCTTCTCCACTCCCCTGCCGATCGCACTGTTCTCACGCACCGTCATCTCGTCGGCGGTTCCCCGAGGGGGTATCAGGAGACGAGTATCTTGTAAAGATATTTCAGCTCATCGTCGATATCCGCCGGGTTGGACACCGTGCTCGCCACCTCAGCTCTCAGCGCATCGCGATAACGCTGACGCAGGCGTGAGATCCAAGTGCGGAGCGTCGCGATTGGGACACCGATCCGGACCGCGATTTCCTCCTGATTTGGCGGGTTTGCCGTGCCGCCAGCGAGAAACGGTCGGAGTTCGTCGAGCCATTGGGATTTTCCTTCGGCTTCCAGCGCCTCGCAGAGCCTTTGCCAACAGCGTGCGACGATGCTCGTGGCCCAGGTTAGATCATAACAAGCAACGTCGTCCAAGTGAGCCGAGGCCAACATATTAATCTCCGCCTCGGGCAGCAATTGGTCGAGAGACAGGATTATCCGATCACCTCCTCGCTTGATCGCCTTCTCCCGCTCGTGCTCGTTGATCAGGAAATTTTGCAGGGACGTCAGCAGAAAGGTGCGGAGTCGCCCCTTTTCCCGATCGGCACGCTCCAATGTGTTTTTCTCGAGCATGTGGAGAAAAAAAGCCTGCACGAGATCCTGTGCATCCGCGGGAGCATAGCGGCGGTGACGCAAAAAGGCATAAAGTGGCGCCCAATAGGTTTCGCAAAAAGCGGAAAGCGCTCTTTGAGCCGATTCGGACGACTCGGTCTGCCCCGCACGTAAGACAAGAGTCCAATGCGTCGTTTGAAACGAGGCACC
>CAWGQS010000014.1:0-35794 GCA_963824895.1 uncultured Verrucomicrobiae bacterium
TTCCTTTCTTGCTTTTGTTCCGGTCCTCAATGGTTGCACGAAATCGATGTGTCACATCGATCTGGGTCTCTATTATCTAAAGCTGGTTCGCTGGACCCAAACCTTCCCGATCGTGCCCGGTCTGGTGAACGTGCAAGAGCAACTCGCCTTTAACCAGAACGCCTTTCTCGTTTCGTCTCTGTTTGACTCCCTTGTTCCGAATCGCTGGGGGCTGTTTCTCATAGCGGGCCTCCTGCCGTGGCTGGGTTTGTCGCTTTCCCTCTTTGCGCTCGTCAGGCTCTTCCTGAATTTTCGGAGAAACGGAAGCTCTTCAGCCATCGAAATTGCTTACGCGATATCGTTTCCAGCCTGGCTTTCCACGTTGGCGACTTTCTCGCTTTCCAGCGCATCACCGGATTGCATCATTACCTGCCTAAGCATCCACTTCTTTCTCGTCTTTGCATGCTTTGTTGTTTCAGACGACGAAAAGGAATGGATGCGCGGTGTTGGCGAAATCCTCTTGCTCGGGGTCATGTCCGTTACCGTAAAGTCCAGCAGTCTCGGCCTTGTCCTGGGAGCATGGCTGATCAGCGCGGCATTGCTGTTCATGAAGACCAGGGGCCAGGTGCTTCCAGTTTTTCGCCATGAGCGAGTGGCCGCGATGTCGCTGCTAGCGGCCATCTTGCTTGGCACGTGGATGGGACGCGGAATTGTGCTTTCCGGCTATCCGCTGTTTCCTTCCACCGCGCTTGCGATGCCCGTCCCTTGGCGGATGCCGACAAAGGAGATCATCGGGTTTCAAAAGGAGATTGTCCGATGGGCGCGCGACCCCGACCCTGGATCAGATCCGAAGGAAATCCTCAAGACATGGCGATGGCTTCCTCGTTGGTCTGACCGAGTATTAGCGATGAAGACACATTTTGCCTGGCCCGCACAGATCGGTGTGGCGGGCTCGGCCGTGCTAGCTGCTTTTGCTCTCTGCGGATCATCGCTGCGTCGAAATGCGCGGACTCTAATTCCGCTGGCGATTCCTCTGATTCTTTATTCGCTTTTTTGGTTCATCACCGCACCGGACCCACGCTATTTTGGTTCGGCGATGTGGCTTTTTGCGATCTGCCCGGCGCTGACTTTTGTCGCCAGTGGCGCGCGAGTCGGCTTGTCTTCAACACTGGCCTGTTTGGGCGCTGCCGCCATACCGATTTTTTTTCTGGCGTGGGAGTTTCGCTGGGCATGGACATACGCGGAGGAGCGACTTCCTAAGTTTACGGTCATGGAAACTCGACCTGTCACAAATGACCACGGCGTTGTCATATGGCTCAACCCCTATGGGATTCAGACCTATGATTCTCCATTACCCAGCTCTTGGAAACCGCGACCCTTCCTGGCATTGCTTGATCCCCAGAAAGGAATTGCGGGCGGATTCAAATACCTCCGGCCGCCGGAATCCTCCGATTAGCTTAGGCAGCGCGGATAAATTGTACGCTCACCGGTTCATCTCGGGAATAGGATAGTGAGCGCGGAGCATCTTCTCTACGGCTTCGTTCTCTTTAGTCTCTCGGCGGCATTTCTGTCGTTAGT
The DNA here is from genome assembly GCA_963824895.1 of uncultured Verrucomicrobiae bacterium. Lineage (GTDB taxonomy): Bacteria > Verrucomicrobiota > Verrucomicrobiia > Chthoniobacterales > Terrimicrobiaceae > DASTFP01. The sequence continues at coordinate 1,558 of CAWGQS010000014.1, forward strand.
GGGGGCGGCGATTTTTCCCACTGAGATTCGGACGGAATTGTTATTCCGTGCGCCCTGGCTCGGGTGCGGGATTGTCGTCGGCGTCCTTCAGGTCGTACATTTATTTTTGCCAATCACCTGGAGAACCTCGCTCATTCTCGTCGCTGCGCTAATGGCGTTGGCTGTCGCAAGGCTGGTGCCACATTGGCAGCAAATGAGACGAACCCATGGAAGCATCGGCCCGCTCACAACTCGGTTGGCCCTCCTGGCGATCGTCTCCCTGCTTGCTTTTGTCCCGGTGTTCAATTGCTGCACAAAGGACATCTTTCACTACGATCTAGGACTTTATTATTTAAAGACAATACGCTGGATCGAAACTTTTCCTATCGTGCCCGGCCTGGTGAATCTGCAGCCACACCTTGGGTTCAATCAGAGCGCTTTTTTGCTGACGGCCGTTTTCGACAACGTATTCCCTCATCGTGGCGGGATATTCTTCGTTGGAGGTCTGCTCCCATGGTTGGGGCTTTCGCTCTCAGCTTTGTCGATCGTGCGGATGGCCATCGCGCAATTCTCGAAGGGAGCCGCGGCGCAACCAATCGAAGTCGCTTATGCCATTTCCTTACCCGCGTGGATTTTCATCCTTGTTTCTGGTTACACTTCGAGCGCCTCCCCCAACAGCATCTCATTCTGTTTGATGCTTCATCTGTTCCTCGTGTTCGCATGTTTCCTAGCTTCCCGCGACGCTGCCGAGCGCTCCCGGAATTCGGGGGAGATTCTCTTCCTTGGAGCGACCTGCCTGTGCGTCAATCTGAACAGCCTGGCCTTAGTAGGAGGGATAGTGATGGTTTGTGGCTTGAGTTACTTTTCAGACAGGGAAGGGCTTCGCGCCCTATTGCACAAAAGAGTAGTTCTCATGACGGCTCTCTCAGCCGTAATACTCATGACATGGACCGCGCGAGGCGTCATCCTCTCGGGTTATCCTTTCTTTCCTTCCAGTGCCATTGGCATGCCGGTGTCGTGGCGGATGCCGGTCAAGCAGGTCGATACATTTCGTGGGACAATGATCGCCTGGGCCCGCGATCCGGACCCAAATGCAAACATCAAGAAAACGCTCCGAACTTGGCGCTGGCTGCCGAGTTGGTTTCAACGCGTTCATTCCTCAATCGATCAGTTCGTCTGGCCGGCACAGGTTGGCCTCGTAGGTTCGGTCGTCCTGGCTTCCGGTGCTGCGTTGGGGCGCTTGCGCGCGAACGCCAAAGGATGCTTGCTGCTGATCGCGCCATTGCTTGGGCATTCGATTTTCTGGTTTCTGACGTTCCCCGAGCCCAGATACTTCATCCTAGCGGCATGGCTTTTCGCCCTCTGTCCCGCGTTGACGTTCATCAACCGCGGGCGGCAGATCGGATTCGCCTCCACCTTCGCGAATCTTTGTGTGAATGCACTGCCCGTCTTGATCTTGATCTGGGAATTTCGCTGGTCGTGGACCAAGCCGGGAACTCTCCCGTCAGACCTTCAGGTCGTGGAAACGGTGGCCCTGACTAATTCAAACGGGGTCCAGGTTTGGATTCCCCTGGAGGGAGACCGGACGTTTGATTCGCCAATTCCTAGCGCCACTGGGCCTGCCCCGGAAGTAGCATTTCTCGATCCGCAGAAGGGCCCCGCCGGGGGCTTCAGGTTTCAGAGGGCGAGCTCTGCGCCATAAGAAGCAAATCCTTCTCAACAGCATCCCCCTAATTGGAATTCCTCGTTTCCGCACATCGATCTCTAAGCGATGAGCGCTGACTATTTCTTCTTGTTTTTCGCCCTCTTCGCGGGGTCGACGCTCTTTCTTTGGCTGGTTGGTTTAACCTGCTTCTTCGGATCGAACGGACTACGGACTCTCTTCCATGCGCCGTGGATTGGTTTTGGCGTCCTTGTGGGACTGCTTCAGATTGCGCACCTGATGTCCCCAGTCGATCGAAGATTCTCGATCCTCTTCGTTGCATGTTCGTCCCTCCTGGCCGTGAGTGCCTTGCTAATTCGTTTATTTCACCAGCCTCCTTCCACAACAAGCATTCTGAGGGGCTTGACATGGTTGCTCCTCCTCCTCGCAGTCGGGTTGATCGCCTTCATTCCGGTTTTCAATAGCTGCACGAAGGAGATGTACCGATACGATCTTGGTCTTTACTATCTGAAAACGATCCGCTGGACGCAAAGTTTTCCGATCGTGTGGGGCTTGGCAAACGTTCAGGACCACCTGGGCTTCAACCAGAGCGCCTTTCTTCCGGCTTCCCTGTTTGACTCGTTGGTGCCAAATCGCTGGGGCCTTTTCCTTGTCGGTGGCATCCTCCCTTGGCTCGGTATCACCCTCTCGCTCTTTGCCATCATACGGCTCGCGATGGCCACCTTCTGGCAAAACGAGCGCGTCAAGACCATAGAGGTGGCCTATGGGGTTTCTTTACCTGCGTGGGTATTCACATTCGTTACTGGCGATACGTCGAGCGCTTCGCCCGACTGCATCTCGGCGTGCCTCATGCTTCACTTCTTTCTCGTCTTCGCATCGTTTGTAGTTTCCCGAGAGGAAGAGCGTCTGCCAAGCCTGGGCGAGATTCTCTTTCTCGGAGCACTTTGCCTGTGCATTAAGCTAAATAGCCTGGGATTAGTCATCGGGATCTGGTCCGTTGCTGGCGCGATTCTCTTACTGAAAAGACACGGAGGCTCGTTCCTGCAACGACCGGTGGTTGTCATGGCGGCGCTTTCCACCCTCATGTTGACCACCTGGATGGGGCGCGGCGTGGCCCTTTCTGGCTACCCTTTCTTTCCGTCGAGTGCCGTGGCTATGCCGGTCACGTGGAGAACGCCGGTTACGCGAGTCGATGGATTTCGAACATTGATCAGGGGCTGGGCACGGGATCGCGAGAACGTCGCGACATCATTGAGTGGCTGGGAATGGCTGCGCAATTGGTATCAGAGGGTCGCTCCGGAATTGACAAACCGATTTACCTGGCCCGCGCAAAGTGGCGTTGCGAGTTCAGTAATTCTTGCCACGTTCGCAGTCTTTACGGGCTCGTTGAGAAGGAACGTCAAAGGGTTTCTGCTCCTCGCTGCTCCACTCCTTGTTTACGCAGTCTTTTGGTTTATAACGGCTCCTGAACCCAGATACTTCGGCGCAACGGTTTGGATGTTCGCCATGTGTCCTGCCTTGACCTTCATCGCAGGAGGACCGCGCGTGGGGCTCGTCTCGACTTTGGCAACCCTCCTTATTAGCGCACTGCCGATTTTCTTTGCGACTTGGGAGTTCAGGTGGTCGTGGGCTCAATCCGAGCCGCGCCTGCCGGGTGTCAAAATCGTTGAGACGATACCGGTGGCGAGTACCCATGGAGTAGTCGTTTGGGTGCCCACAGATGGCGATCGAACTTTTGATTCGCCAATTCCAAGTTCGCAAGGCCCCGTCCCGGAACTCGCGCTCCTCAATCCGCAGAAGGGCATCGCGGGAGGATTCAAATGCGTGAACGCCGAAAAACCCCGCCGTTCACCATGACCGGTCCAGGCAAACCCCGCATCACCTTCCAGTGGATCAATCCGTGCCCTAATGAGCGGCTCCGCCTTGCACAGCGGAAGCTGCTCGAAAGCATTCACGCCCTCGGACTCGAGACCTCAATTTTTCCTGCGGGGCCCCAAATGGTAAAGCTGGGCGACGTCCTGCGACATGCCCGACGGGAAAGCGTCGGCACGAGCTTCGTGTGGTGCCATTCCGATGTCTTGCTGACGAAGAATCCATTCCTTCTGGCCGAGCGCGGGAAAGTGCTGGGATTTCATCGGCGGGAGCTGCCATCCGGCGAGATCTGTCAAGGCGTCGACATGTATCTGATCCCAAATCTCATCTGGGATAATTATCTCTCGAGAGATATTCCTGACCTGTGGTGCGGAGGAACCCATGTGGACTGGTGGCTTACACGAGCGGCGTCTCTCATTGGAGCTTATGAAGCTCATGCCGGGTTTATAGATCATCCTTCTCATCCCGAGTCGGGTGCCTCCAAACGAGAAAACGATCCGCACTTTCGCCATAATGTGCGCGCGTACAATGCCTGGGCGATGCGGAACGGAGCTGGCGCTCTCGAGCTGCCTGCGCGCTTGCCTTTGATCGGCGCTTCGATGTCGCCGATTACGGACTATCTTTCGTGGGCAAAAAGGCGACTGCGGAGAGATCGAGAACGGTGAAATTTAGTATCATCACCGCTTGTAGAAACTCCGCGCCTCACCTGCCCGAGACCATTCAATCGGTTCTCGGACAGAGTGCCTTGGCTCACGGCACCGTTGAAACTGAGTACTTCATCATTGATGGTGCATCTACGGATGCCACTGCCGAGTTAATCTCCCGATATCGTCACGACTCTATCGTTTTCACTTCAGAGCCGGACGAGGGCTTGTATGATGCCGTCGCCAAGGGATTGGCAAAGTCAACTGGCGATGTGGTCGCCTACTTGAACGCTGGAGATATCTTTCATGAGCATGCCTTCCGCGTCGTATCAGAGGTGATGACTCACGAAGGAGTGGAATGGATTTGCGGCTATCAACTCAAGATCAATGAAGCCGGCGAGGTGATTGCGGTCGCGAAGCCTCCCCGATACAGACGAGAGTTCATCCTGAATGGCACCTACTTGAAGGGATTTCCCTATGCCGGTATCCAGCAGGAAGGCATTTTCTTTCGGCGTAAGCTGCTTGCCTCTGTGGATCTGGGGAAACTTAAGCAATTTCGCCTGGGCGGTGACTATTTTCTTTGGACCCAACTTGCGCGACAGGCGGAACTCCATACAGTTCTAAGCTTTCTCGGCGCTTTCCGCGTCCATCGAGGGCAACTAAGCGAAAGCTTGGAGGCCTATCGAAAAGAAGCCGGGGCCTGCACACGAGCAGAGACATCGCGAGAAAGAGCAACCCGCTATTGGGAATACCATTGCCCACCCTTCCTCAAGGGAGTACTCTGGAACTTCACGCTTGGGCAATCGGCCTCGCGCATAATTAGATTCGATGAGAGCACCCATCGATGGGTTTTACGTTAAGATGTTTTCCTTCGCATCCAAAGAAGTTCAAGACGCCTTTATATCGGCTGAGCAGTTGATGCGGGTTTGCGAGCAGGTATGGAGCGCCGACCGGAAAGCGGACGTTCAACTTGAGCGGCGGCAGCCTCGCCCCGCCTCGAGCATCTATTGCAAAGTTGACCACCTTGTTGAGCTGTTCGATACCTTGAGAAGGGTCCGCAATCGCGTGGTCCTGGTCAGCTCGGAAAGCGACCGGCCGATCACCTCGGAATTCCTCGCAAGATGTCCGCCACAAATCGGGCATTGGTTTAGCACGAACATTGAATCAGACGATAAGAGGTTAAGTGCCTTGCCACTTGGTCTGGCCAACTCCTATTGCGATATCACGACAAAAGCCTCCCTGATCGCTAAGAAATCCCGGACATTCACGGGCCGCTCGAATTGGCTCTACGTGAACTTTCGGACCAGCAGCAACCCGACCGTGCGCGATCCGATCATGCACTATTTCCGCGCGATGGAGAGCGCGGATTGGGTAACGTTGCAAGAGGGCGCGCTAAATCTTGAAGAGTACCTAGATGAAATGACTTCGCATCGGTTTGTGCTTTGCCCGCCCGGTAATGGGACCGACACACACCGGCTTTGGGAAGCTCTCTACAGCCGGACAATTCCTGTCGCCATCGACACGCCGGCAATGGCCGCGTTTCGCGACCTGCCGATCCTCTTTGTGGAAGATTTCAAAAACCTCACGCGCGACTTTCTCGCCGGCGAGTATGAGCGCATTTGCTCGTCAAAGTGGAACTGGCCGAAGCTTTTCCTGCCATGGTGGCGCGACCGGATCGCTGAGCAATGCGAGAAGCTAAAGAGGGTCGGCGCCGGAGTGGTTCCGCGCGGGGAGTTCTTCCGCGAGATGGCCGCAACGCAACTCGCGGGCCTTAAACGGCGGGTTTTTCGGCAGGCATGAAGATCACCGTCAGCAGTCCCGACGGCCTCGGCGACTTTGTCCTGCGAATGCCCTTCTTTGAAGCGCTCAGCGAGGCCGGACATGAACTCCAGGTATTCATGCGCCCGCCCGCTCTGGAGCTCGCGACCGCCTTACTGCCGGGAGTCCGCGTCGAGATGATCAGCGAGGACCCCTACGCCCGGCTTGTGCGGTTTCGTCGCCGGCCTTTCAAGTCCGAATTAAAGAAAATTTCCGCATTTGCCCCGGATGTCTTGGTGATCGCACTCTTTCAGCACAGTTTCTTCGACGAAATCTGCCTATCCAAACTTCCCAAGAGCTTGAAAGTCGCCGGGTTTCGATGCACGGAAGGCTTTTGGAGCACGCAGGCCAACAGACCACCACATGAAATGGCGCAACGCTTGGCGATTTGGGCAGAAGCAAAGACGGGTGCGCCCGAGTTAGAAAAAAATCGCTTGCTTGCGTCCGCCATCCTCGGCTCATCGGTTCCCGCCAGACCCGCGAGGTTCTCTCCGCCTGCGGCCGCTTTGAGCAAGGCACGCGTCATTCTCCAGACACATGGGGTCGAAGAAAAAGAGTATTGGGTGGTCTGCGCGGGCTCCAGACCGGGGCTTGAAGTCAAGGACTGGGGCGAGGCTAATTGGGTGGAGGCCCTTTCCCGAATCGCATCCGAAACCAAAGCGACGTTTTTTTTCCTGGGCAATGAAGCCGAGGCTCCATCGATCGATCGGATACGGGCAGAGCTCCCAGAAAGTTGCGCCCATTTTGACTTGGCGAGACATCCTCCCTCAATTGTCACCACCTTGGGAATTATCGCGCTTTCTGCAGGCTTTGTGGGACGCGACTCCGGACCAATGCATCTGGCGGCAGCGTGTGCTCGGCCCTTTCTTGCGATTTCCAGTGGTTGGCTGTGGGGCCGTTTCTTTCCAGAGACACCAGGCTCCGTGATCGTCTCGCGCAATGTCCCTTGCCAGGGATGTCTCGGCTACTGTCACCTGCCTGAGCCCTTTTGTGTCCGACGGGTCAGCGTCGAGCAATTCCTCGAAGGATGGCGACTCCTTCAGAGTGGCAACCTGCAGAGCACTCACATCCTCGAGATCCCCATGGATGATGACTTGCGTCAGGAGATTGTTAACTCGGCACATCTTCGGTTTCCGGAGCTCGCGCAGGAGGCGCGACGACGCGTCTATGAATCAGGTCGCGCGATCAATCTCCTTGACAGTGCGGGAATCGGGACACGCTTGATCGCCCGACGCGGTTACCGAAAGCGATTCTTGCGTTAGTGAACCAAAGCTGTCTTAGCAAAGTTCCATCGCGTCGAGAGACCGTTCGAGCGCTGTAGGATCCAGGAAAATGTTCTCGAGAAAAAACCGAGTGTCAGTAACGTTAGAAACGACGCCTTCACCTGATCCTAAGAGATAGTAATAATCTGCATCCGTCAGACTGGCGATTGCCCAGTAGCAGAGGTTCACGTAGAGGGGCGAAAAAATTTCCAACACCTTAGTCTTGGGGGCACACCAGACCAAATTCGTCAAGCCGGCGCCGTGCGGTGCGACCACCGCTTCAGCCTCGCAGAAAAGTGCAATCTGATCGACGAGGCTCATTTCCTCAAGAGTTACGCGAAGAAACCCACGACGCGACAAGAGCGGCAGGATCTGCTCTTCATTCAAGATCTTTCGTCCAGACGCTTTTGCACGGCTCAAATAAATTCGTTTTTGCCCCATGATGGCGGGCGACTTCATGAATTGTGATCTTAGAAAATCAATTGCCCAGGGCGGGACGTTCCCTGGGGCGCTGGGAAACGAAGGCACGATCAACCAGTCGCACAAAAAATGACCTTCACGGCGAGTGACCACGATTTTTTCTTCGGCGACACCAAGGAGACGAAGCGATTCGCGGATGGCCGGTATTCCCTCACTGATCAAAAAATGGTCGATCGTTTCCCACGGAAGTGAATTAGCCTTTTCAAGGATCTGCAGCCTGGGCAGCGCATCGGTCATCCAATGGAAAAATCGTGCCGACTCCGAGGTGGCGAGAACTGTTGATCTTCCCTCCAACCGCTCGGCTTTAGGGAGCCTCCTCTGCCGCAAGAGCGGGTGCCGTGCCGCGTCATGACCGCCGGCAGACCAGTCAACCGAAACGTCGAAGAGCATCTTGCCATCGTCGGCAATGACGGAGCCTCTGCCACCCATGACCCGTCCGCGCGGGAGGCAAATGACAAACGTATTTGGGTAATTCCCATGAAGGTAGGGACTGCTCGGACTAAAAAGCGGGTGCTGCTGGTGCAGAGTTTTCGCCGGGTTTCTTTGATTCTCGCAGGCTGACAGCCATTCCTCATAGCGGAGCTGCTCGTTCTGGTAAGTCCGAGCGCGCGCGTGCTGGAAATAGGCTTTCGAAGTGAGCCACAGGTCGCACGGTGGGCGTCGGGCAAATCCGAAGAGGTCCCTAAGACGGGTCAACACACCAGGCACGCTAGAACAGGTATCAACGAGGTCAATGAGAGAAGGCTTCCGAGCATCGTCGTACTTTTTCAAGAACACCATCGTGGCAGTCTCGAAGCTGCGCGTGCAGGCGAGAAATCTTCGCCGCAGCATCTGGCTCGATCTCCTCCTGCACATCGTCAATCCTCTCGCGGAAAGACTACGTCCTTTTGGAGTGACCCACTTTGTCAAGAAGCACCTCGCTCCGCAAAGGCACCCGTATGGAAAGCAGCTGGAGCGACAGCACACGTTAAAGCCGTCGATCTTCGTTTCCTATGCAACCGATGAATTGCTCAAGGGAAGCCATCGCTATTGCGGCGGCGAGAAGCTGTTGAACAATCTTGTCCTCTTGCTGCGGAGGCATGGCTATGACGCTTACATGGTCAGCATGGATGGAACCCATTCGAATTGGCTGGTTGAGCACGCCCCCTTTCTTTCGGTTCAAGAATTCACACGCCGCGCGACAGGTGCCACCTCGATTCGATGTGTCACGTCGTGGGTTCTCGCCGATTCCTTCCTCCGGCATTGCCCTGGATTTTACTTCTGGGATCAAGAACTGGCCACCACGAGTCGCAGCCAATTTCCAGTGCTCGCCCGGCAAATGCGCCGAAGGCGCATCCTCGCGACCGCCGGCCTTAACCGCTCGATTCAAGCCTGGCATATGGCGATCTTCGAACGAAGAGCTTCGCTCCTTAGGACGCTGGTCGATGAAAGGCATTGGCAGCCCGACGAGACGCGGCGCAAGCCTGACCGCGTCGGATACATGGACGAAGGCTCACTCACGGCCACCTTCGTCGAGACCATCCAAAATCAGACCCGATCAAAGGGGTTGGAGCTGGAATTTTTTCGGCTCGAGGGTGTCGAAGCCGATATCATCAATGGCATGCAAACATGTTCGGTGTTCTTGGCATTGAATGTAGGCAAGAGCCCGCTTTGGGGCGAAGGCGGTCCAATGACTCCACACGAAGCGATGGCCTGCGGCACCGTGCCGATCTGTTTCGATATGAACGGCCCATGGGAGCTCATCCAGCAAGCCTATAACGGATTTGTTCTCCCGGAGATCCGGCCCGAACTCATGGCCGACAAGTTGGTCAGCATCTTCTCCGACCCAGGCGGCCTGGAATTCCTAAGGACCAACGCTCTCGCTCTTTTTCGGACTAGCCACAGCATGGAGTCGCGCTGGTCGTCCGTTTGCGAGTTTCTTCAGCTGCCCAAAGAAACATGAGAACGCTCTGGCTTGCGGATCATTTACTGGTCAGTGAACGCGGGCACCATGTCAGTTACAACGGGTTTATTGCGGATGCCGCGAAGCGCGCCGGACTGGATGTGCGCATCTTGTGTGCCCGCGAGTGCGTGGCCAAGGTTCCGGGCGGCTTTGGCATGCGCGGTATTTTCCGAAAAGATGTCCGGAACACGCCTTCACCCTTGCTCTCGCGCTCACGGTTTGCGCTGGATGCGCTCGAGAGTCTTGCGCGGCACCGCTTTCAAGCCGACCTGGCAAAAGGGATCACTCCTGACAGTATCAAGAGCGAGGACATCATCTTCGCAGAGATGCTTGCTCCGCGAAACCTCGCCGGCTGGCTGCGGTGGCTGCGAGATTTTCGGAAAGAGCCTTTGCCGACGCTGGTGCTTCATCTCGGGTATGCGTCGGAACGCTTTGGAGCTGACAAGGAAATTTCCTCGCTGCTGGAATCGCTCGGAAAATCAGGCAGATTTTCTCGGGCGCACTTCGTCACCGACAGTGACGCTCTCAGGGAGAAGTACCAGAGAATTTTTCAACGACCAGTGACGCACCTGCCGCTCGTCATCTCGAGGCAAGCCTCAGAGTGCTACAAGCCACCCGGAACGCCGGTTCACTTCGTGGGCCTGGGAAACGCTCGGGAAGAGAAAGGCTTCGCAGAAATTCTCACCGCCATCGATATCCTCAACTCCAATGGAGGCCTCGAAAACGCGCGGTTTACCCTACAGAGCAGCGACCCCGATGCCCGCTCATCAGCCGCCCTGGCTGGTTTTCGCTCGGCGAAAGTTCCAGGGGTTTCCCTGATCACCAACCCACTTGATGACCACAGCTATCTGCAGTTACTGAAGGATGCTGATGTTTTGCTCCTACCTTATCATGTCGACAGATACCAGGATCGCACGAGTGGAGTGTTTTGCGAGGCGATGACGTCTGGCAAGCCGACCATTGTCAATGAAGGTTCTTTTCTAGGACTGGAAGTTTGCAGACAGGGAATCGGTTGGCTTGCTCGTGATCGAGACCCTTCGTCGTTGACGGAGACGATCCGGCGCGCAGTTCGCGAGCTCGATGTGGTCGCATCCCGGTGTGCGGAATTGAGGCCCCACTACAAACTGATGTTTCATCCGGATACTTTTGTTTCGCAGCTTCTGGCCCTCGCCGATGACAAACGCTGACACGCGGGTCGCGGTTTTCTATCCGTGGACCGGATTGCCTGCTCTGGATCGCGGTTCGGCGCGTCGGATCGTCCCGCTCATCAATCTATTCGCGGCGCACTATTCTGAAGTGAAGATCCTTTCGCCGGGAAGTGGTCACGCCGTTAAGAGCGGAAATATCGAGTACTTGTTCGAACATCCCTCTGCGTTGGAGAGACTCGTTCTGAGAACTGCACATTGGTTCTACGACGGGATTCTTCACCATTCCTCACGTGCACAAATCACTCCGCGCGAGCGGCGGCAATGGTGGCATTATTTGAGCGTCAAACTTCAGCCCTCTCTGCTCAGGCGCGTCCACGAACTTGTGGCATGGTCCTCAATCGCCTTTTTGGAGTGTCCCTTCTGGGATAGCGCAGTTAGGCGGGCTTGCCGGAAGACGAAGAAAAATTACCTCCTGACGTTTGAGGATGTGCTCTCCGACCTGGTGACCAGCAATCGTTGGTTGAGGCGCCGAGTGAGAGCCTGCGAGCGGCGGGCCAGCCGCGATGCCGCCGCTGTTTTCAGTGTCTCTCTTCACGATCAGGAGCGATTCAACGCCAACGGAATCGCCACGCGCGTTATACCACATGGCATGGAAACGGAGCCACCGCTCCCGAATGTGGGCGCCGGACAGACATCTTCCGAGCTGGAGCTCCTTCAACGGGCTCGCTCCGAAGGTGCGATCATTTGTCTTTTCATCGGGAGCAGCCTGCGGTGCAACCTTGAAGCAGTTGACGAGATCCGCAAGATCGCCGCCTCATTGGCGAATCGGAGAGACATTCGGTTTGTCATCGCAGGTGCTTGCCTACCCAAGGGAGACTATGGCGACAAGATCACCGCACTTGGACCGGTCGAGGAGGCCGTATTGCTGCGGCTCTATCAGCTGACTGACCTTGTCCTTGCACCCCTGATCTCCGGGACAGGCACTTCGCTCAAGGTCCTCGAAGCATTCATCCACGGAAAGGCGCTTCTTTCAACGCACGTCGGAGTGCGCGGCCATCCCGTTCAGGACGGAAGAAATTGTATCGTCTGCGACGATCTGGAGCGATATCCGGAGATAATCCTCGCCTTGAGCGGGGATCCTGCGCGCCGAAGAGAGCTTGGCGAATCGGGACGCCAATTCGTCAAGGCCTTTGACTATCGGGTGGTTTATCAGCCCTATCTTGCGGAAATCGAAAAATTCGCTCGATGACAATCAGCGTCATCATTCCAGCCTACAATGGCGCGAAAACAATTTCGAATGCCATCGAAAGTATTCTCCGCCAGACACGCCCGCCGGAGGAGATCATTGTTTCCGACGATTGCAGCACCGATGCCACGCCAGAGGCGGCCAGCCGCTTCGGAGAACGTCTCCGCTACGTGCGCCGGCCGCAAAATGGAGGGCTTTCCGCCAACCGCAATACCGGGGTCCGGGCTAGTCGCGGTGACTGGCTTCTGTTCCTCGATCAAGACGACGAGCTTCTTCCCCACGCGCTGGAATCGCTTTCCCGAACGGCAGAAACTACCGGAGCCGGGGTGGCCTATGGATTCGTCTTGTTGCGCGGCAACCAACCTGAGCAGGCGCGTCTGCATGGACTTCCATGGGCAGTCGGTGATCCGCCGCTTCCGTGCCAGGCGAATTTCTGGTGGACAGCTGTCACCACAACTGGGTGTGCTCTGTTTCGTCGCTCGTTGATCGAGGAGGTCGGTGAGTTTGACGAGGCGATTTGGCAAGCGGAGGATTGCGAATTCTGGCTGCGCTGCGGGGTCACGTGTCGCTTTGCTCACAGCGATACTGTTGTGCTCAAGAAACACGAGACCGTTGACTCGCTGGGATCAAATGCCGCCGGCAGCATCTGGTGGCGCTTGTATTTGCAGGAAAAATTTCTCGCCTGGTGCGCGGCACGCTCGGTAGACACTCAATTTCTTGGCGCCAGCCACGCGCAATTAACAGATCACGCTTTAAAGCGAATTTTTCACAAGAAGGCATGGCGTGTGCTCAGCCCGGTTCTTGAACGGGCTCGCGCCCACCGGGCGAGGACTGCTTGGTATTATCGAGGCGCGCTCACGGAGAAGCTCCTCGGCTTGCTCCACGTGCGAACCTCGCCTGAGAACCTCCGCACGTACACGTGCTGACCCGTCTTCGCTCCACGGCTCGACGCCAGTTGGCCTGGTTAGGGCGGCACGCAATCGAGCCGCTCATCTTCTGGATGCACCGGCGCAGAGAAGGGCCGGAGGTTCCTGTTTCCGTGCACATGCTGGTCTCTTCGAAGACTTGGGATGCCGGGATAATGGCAGCCATTAGCTTTGAACATTTCAGCGGTCGCCGTTGGCCGCTTTTCATTCATGAAGACGGCTCAGTGTCGCCGGCTCAGCGCTCCGTCATCGAACGAGTTCTGCCCGGGGTGCGCTTCGTCCCCCGCCCCGAAGCAGAGACGCGCGCTTCCGTTTATCTTTCTGGTCATCCGAAATGTTTGTCCCATCGCGGTCGGCACAACCTCTTTCTCAAGTTCCTCGACTTTCCCGCGTATGCTCCCTACGACCGGTTTGTCGTTCTGGACTCGGATGTGATTTTTTTTAAACGGCCAAGAGAAATCCTCGACTGGGTGGATATAGAAAAAGAGGAATGCTGGTTTAACGAGGACACCAAGGAAAAATACTGCATCCCACGTCCTCAGATTGAAGAGGCGCTTCGGATGAAGGTCTGGGAGCGAGTAAATACAGGCATCTGCCTAATGCCGAAGAGCGCTATCTCCCTCGAGCTGAGTGAACGCTTAATCACCGCATTTGAGACCAATGCCCATCATCCGCAGTTTTTCGAACAGACGCTCTACGCTGTCATGGCCTCCGCGCTTAATCGGGGAGGCCTGCTTCCCGCCACCTACAATATCAACTGGGGATACTTGAGGGCTCCCGGCAGCATCTGCCGGCACTATGTGGGCGCCTTCAAACACGACCTGCTTTATATCGAAGGCGCCCCCAGCTTGCTTGCGCTTTTGGCGATCGCCAAAACGTCGCACCGGAATTGAACGATGGCGTATTTTCGCAATCTCTTTGGAACTCAGCCATGCCCGAAATTTTGGGTCAAAACCTTTCTGCATCTGCTAACTCCCGGCGGTTTTGGCTACATCCGAAAGCTTAGGGCGGGACGCGACGAATCGTACGTTCATGAGCGCGACAAACACGCGGTGCGCCATAAGCATCATGGCGGCGGCGGATGGAAGGTCGAAAAAGAAAGCGGCCTGATCAAACGTGACTACGCCGACTATGAGGAATACATCACTCACCAAAAGCTCAAGCTGGATGAGATGGTGAAGATGAAAGGAGGGTTCAGCAACTTCGACATTTTTGACTACAGATTGAAGTTCTATGTGCGTTTTCGTCAGCTCACTAAACTCCTGCCTTTTGATGCAGCCATTCTTTGCTGCGGTGCCAGGCAGGGCACCGAGGTCGATGTGCTGCGAGACCTTGGATTCAGCAAGGCCCGCGGCATTGACCTGAACCCTGGAAGCGACAATCCCCTGGTGAACGTAGGGGACATGATGAAACTTGATGATCCCGACAACTCCCTCGATCTGCTCTATTCGAATTGTATCGATCATGCGTTTGATCTCGACCAGATGATCGCAGAACATGCGCGCGCACTGAAGCCTGATGGCTATTTGCTCTACGACGTTGGAGTCAATATGGAGCAAGGCGGAGGGCCCTTCGAAGCCATCTCCTGGGATCGGACCGAGGACGTAGTCCTCCGTCTGCTACGCCGCTTCCGAATGGTGGTTCACATCGAGCGGGAGAGCCAGTGGCTTTGGATCCTCGTCCAAGGCAAGCAACTTGATTGAGCGCGCCACGTATCGTCGGCATTTCCCTCGTAAGGAACGAGGACCTTTTTGTTGGAACTGCGGTCAGCAATGCCGCCGCCTTCTGTGATGAGCTTTACGTTGCGGATCATGGCTCGACCGATCAGACGGGGATAATTTTGCGCAGACTGGCCAGCGAGAAGCCGAATATTCACCTTCGCACCGTCAGGCATCCCGCCGAATCCCAGGAGCTCATCCGACATTTTGCCGGGTCGCGCACCTGGATATTTGGAGTGGACGGTGACGAGATCTACGAACCGGAAAGGCTCACTCGCCTCCGTGGCAGAATCCTGTCAGGCGCCTTCGACAAGCACTGGATGGTTTTCGGAAACGTTCTTCATGTGACGAAACTTGATGAGCGACGCCGCACCGCAAGCGGGCATCTTGCGCCGCCGTGCCGGAGCATGACGAAGCTCTACAATTTCAATGCCATCGAGGAATGGAAGGGCTACACGCCCGAGCGCCTGCACGGCGGGACGATAAGGTTTCGCGCCGGCTATTCGGGCGATCACCGCCGCATGCTGCACGAAGAAGTCTCGTGGAACGAAGCAGACTTCCGCTGCCTCCATCTCTGTTTCCTCAAGCGCAGCAGCCGTGATCGAGAAAACGCCGTTCGCCGGAACATCATTGAAACTTTCGGACCAACGCGATGGCATACCTTTTGGTATGCGCTCTCAGCGCTGATCGGTATCAAAAAGACTGCCGAGTGGAAGCGTTCGCGGTATATGCGCGGCCCGGAAACAACAGTTGCTGCTGAGACTTTTTTCCCAGAGACGACGGCATGAGCTGGTTCGTGCGAAAAAGCCGGCCCGTCGCTACGGTAGCATTCAACATGCTTCCACGCAGCGGCCCGTACGGCGGTGGAAATCAGTGGTTGAATCAGCTTTCTGCATATCTGAAACGCTGCGGCTACGCAGTCCAATATCATCTCGATCGGAAGGTGGATTGCGTTGCGGGAACGCATGCGGGTCTCAGCGGCGCATTAGCCTTCAGCTATGACGATGTTCTCCGAGCGAAAGAAAAGAATCCCCGCCTTGTCTGCCTCCAGCGCATAAATGACAACGATGTGCGCAAGGGGACCGACGCGATGGATCGTGTCTTGGCCGAGGCTAACCGCACCGCGGATCACACGGTTTTTGTCTCCGATTGGCTTCGCGATTATCATGCGTCGCGGTGGTTTGACGCGGTGCGACCCCATTCGGTGATCCTCAACGGCGCGGACCCATCGATCTTCCATCCCATCGGAGCCGCGATATGGAAACCAGGCGCACCACTTCGGCTCGTCACCCACCATTGGTCCGACAACATGAGCAAAGGATTCGAGCTCTACGCCAGAATCGATGAGGACATCGCCTCCGGCGGGCTTTCCGATGCGGAAATTTGGATCATTGGCAGATGGCCCAAGCGAATCCGCTGGAGAAGCGCAAAGACCTTCGGCCCCTGTGTCGGTGGAGCGCTTAGCCGAACTGCTACGCCAGTGCCATGTGTATGTGACCGCCTCCAAGCACGAACCTGGGGCGATGCATCCAGTGGAAGGACTTCAATGCGGATTGCCTCTCCTCTATGATCGTGAGACAGGTGGCACGGTCGAGTTGGGGCGAAAATACGGCATGGAAATGTCCGCGGATACCGTGGAGTCAATCACCCGGATTCGGGACGCCTACGAAGAGCTTAGGAGGAGGATCCTGGGTGATCCACCTTCTGGCGATGCCATGTGTCTACACTATCGCAGATTGATTCAGCGCTTGGTCGCGGAGGCACGTTGACCCCGGTGCAAGCAGGGAAAACGAAGGCGCCCGCGGAGGGCTGGGCCGTTCATTTCGCCGGCCAACAGCAGATCAAGTGGGCTCTTGACGAAGACTTGCGCTGGGCGCGGCAGGCGCTCGACGGAGAGTTGCAGCAGGCCTCGCCCTGGCGAAGCCGTATCGTCCACGCCGCTTGGTGGCCAAGCGCACTACGGCTTGGAAGCGACCTTCTTCGAAGCCGGAAGGTTCTCTGCTTTGTCGATAACGCCCCCTCGCTCTACACGCGTCAGCCGGAATTCTTCGCAGTGAAGCCGTTCGTCGACAAATGGATCGTCCGCTCCACCCAGGCAGCGGAGCAATTCGCGGCGCTTGGCATCCAGGCGGATTGGGCTCCCTATTGTGTTGACCCCAAGATATTCTTTCGACTGCCACCGAAGGATTCCGGATTGCAGGCTCTCAGACGCCAACTTGGATTGCCTGATGACGCCTATGTGATCGGGAACTTTCATTCGGACACTGCATTCACGATTGGACGAGATCGGCCGAAATGGCAAAAGGGCCCGGATGTCTTTGCGGAAATTGTGCGGCGGGTTCGCGAAGCGGAACCGCGCGTCTGTGTCCTGCTCGCCGGGCCGCGGCGTCATTGGCTGCGCCAGCGTCTGCGGAGCCTGGCTGTGCCTGTGTTCTTTGCCGGGCGCGAAATCGCTGAAGACGACTTTGCAAGCAATATCCTCGAGCGAACTGCTCTCAATCGTCTTTATAATCTGCTAGACTTGTATCTGGTATGCTCCCGTTGGGAAGGGGGACCCCATTCCATTCTTGAGGCCTGTTTCTCCAGGACCAAGGTGCTGAGCACGCGCGTCGGAATTGCGGAGGACGTCCTCGAGACAAGGAGTCTTTTCGACACCATTCCCGAAGCAGTCACCCGCATTCTGGAAGACGTCCGTGGCGGGAGCCTCGAATCGACTTGCCAGCCTCAATACACCGCCGTCGTCGGGCAGAATTCTCCGCCAAGACTCTTCGATGCCTTGCACAAAATATATCGAAGCATCCCGCAAGAACCGAAGAAGGGAATTCTCGAAGCGACGATCGCCTGCTCGGGTTCATACGGAAGGCGACTTCTTCGTCGGAGATCTCGCCCGCCCGCAATTCTTGGAATGATCGCTGAAGGGAAACCGGGAAGGCTTTTTGAGTTTCTTTTTGGCACCCTGCGGCAAAGCGGGGCATTTGATCTTTGGAAGAGGATCGATGCGCAATGCCGGCACTATTTAGTCGACGAGAGTTGGCTGAAGATCAACGACCCGAGGAAAATCGCGGGCGCGAGTGTCGTTCTAGTCTCCGACCATTTTCCCGCAGATATTCCTCCCTGCGCGGAGGCACTTATTGTCCCTTCCTTTGAGTCGCTCACGGACCGGCCGCGAAACATCGCCAAGCCATTTTCGCTCGTCATTCCCCCTCTGCTGGAGGGCACGAATTTTGAGCTTAATGTTCCGGTGCCGCAACAGCTGACCTCAACTGTGGCGGGAGTCGCACAGGCGATCCGGCAGCTATTTGTGGTCTTGGCTTCACCCGAGGAAGTCCGCTGGCTCGGCTTTCGTTAGCCAAGTCAAGAGACACGCACCGGCAGGAGCTTGGGATGGAAGAGTCCCTCGACGGCCTTCCCCAAAACGCGAGCAGCGAGCAAACTCACAGAATCAAGCTCGAGACCTGTGCGCTTGATTCCCGCAAGATGCACCATACCGCGGGTGAATCCGAAATAATCGTCTTCGAAAACCAGACCGTTCGATTCGACGACTTCGACCTGTTGAAAAACTCTCGCTGCATGCGCAGCGACAATACAGGTGCCGAGACCGAAAGGCTCCGTCGGGGCAAAATCGTCCATCAAGATTTCGCCCTTTTCGGAGAGCAGCAAGCAGCTGTAACCGAAATCATGAAAGACAGAATAAACATCGTGTCCCGCATCAACAAAGATGAAATCAAACTTGCGGCCTTCTTTGACGAAAGCTGGCAGCACGGCAGTCGTTGCGCCAGTGCGTAATTGTATAAGAGTTTGCAGTTCGGCGAAGTGCCTGCTCCAAACCTCGTCGACAGACCGCGGTTCTGAGCCGTATTGTCCGTCCAAGCAAATTGGCCACTTTTGCCTCGAAGCAGGCGGAATGATGTCAACGGACACCAACTCCGACTCATAGGCGAGCGCTTGAACCTGGTCCGCCATCGCGAGAATGCCCAGGCCGCGGCCGGTGCCAAGTTCCAGGATGCGTGTGGGTTTCCTGCGGCGAATAATTTCGCGCAAGAGGAGCCCTCTTTCGAAATTCGCCGGAAAGTAACGTCCAGCTTCCTCCTTCAATCCGGTGAGTTTCCCGATCTCCAGAACGCGCGCTTTCTCTGCATGGTCATGAAAACTACGCAGCCAGGAGCCGAGCGCGGGAGTTGAAGCAGCCACAGCGAAAGGATGGGTGATTTTAGATTCCGGTTCTTTCCAACGAGAATCACACCTTGCGGCCTGCCTGGATCACCTGCAAGCCACGAAACCTTGTTTGACAAGCACGCGCACAAACATTGTTCATGGCACTAAGTTGCTGACGCAGGAGGGGAGTTCCCGCATTGACATGGCGCGCCTTTTCCACTGTTTCGTGAGCCCACTCAGCCGATTCGAATGAAGCCCTTACGCATAGCGCTGACCGGAGGACGCGGTCGTTTGGCTCCTTTTGTCGCCGCGCACTTGTGCTCGTCCCAAGCGGAGGTGGTGACCTTTTCGCGGAATGCCGGCAATGGTTTTCAATCTACCTCTCTTCTGACGCAGCCGGTGACACTGGCCTCTTTCGATGTCGTTCTTCATCTGGGATGGAGCACGGTCCCGTTGACTTCAGAGGAAATGCCGGGTGTCGAGGGGATCACGGATCTTCCGCTACTGCAGGAACTGCTCGATGGGTGTGTCTCAGCCCGGCGACCCCCACTTCTTGTTTTCTTCTCATCGGCTGCCGTCTATGGGAACACGTTGATTCCGGCAATTGAGGACACCCTGTGCCAACCGGTAGGGCATTACGCGCGTGCAAAGCTTCAAGCCGAGGATCTCATTCGCTCCGCTTGCACCCGATTTGACACCTTGCGCTGTTGTGCGCTCCGCATATCAAACGTCTTTGGTTCGGCGATAAAGTCGACGAGGCCCCAAGGCATCATCTCTCGTGTCTGTCGAGCAATTCACGAGGATGCGCCGATTTCCATCTGGGGTGATGGCGGAAATACCAAGGATTATCTTTTTGTTGAAGACTTTTTGGACGCGCTGCAGATCGTCATCCATCAAGGATTGACCGGCACTTTCAATGTGGCATCCGAACAATCGCTTTCGGTCCATCAGATCGTCTCGCTGGTGGAATCCTTTGCCGGCAAGAAGCTGAGGGTCGTCCATTGTCCCGCCTTCCCGTGGGATGTCGAAGAAAGTCGAATTTCTGCTCAAAAACTGCGTGCCACCACGGGATGGCGCGCGAGGTACGATCTCGCCGAAGCGATTCAGCAGGTTATCGAAGCAGAATTGAAATGCGTCTAAGCGACGTCGCTTACGCAGTGCGTGGGGCGCTCGCTCTTCCGGCGCGCATCGCGCACGCACGGAAGCTCTCGAATATCCGTCGTAGCCGCAGCCAAGAGCCTGTGGTTTCCTTTGGCGGGACCTTGAGCGGGCGTCACCTTATCCATGGAGGCGCCGTCAAGCTGCTCCATCTCAGCGACGCTTTCGAATCGAATGAACAGTCATTTAACCTGGTCTATCTTGTCAGCAGCGCTTCCCCGGCCTTTGCCGGAGATTTCCTGAAGACATCCCGAAAGCTTGGGATTCCGCTCGTCTGGAATCAAAATGGCGTCGCCTACCCCGCGTGGGCTGGCAAAGATGTTGAACGCTATAATCTCCCAATGCGTCGGTTCCGTGCGATGGCCAACTATGTTATCTATCAGAGTGCATTTTGCCGGGACTCCGCCGAGCGTTTTCTGGGCCCGTGCCAAGTAGCCAGCGAAATCATTTTCAATCCAGTCGATTTACAAAAGTTCCGGCCTGCGGCCACTCCGCTTCCAGCAAGCCCCTTGCGACTTCTGACTTTGGGCACTCATGGGTACGCCCAACGTGTTCTTTCGACCATCGACTGCGCACGAGTCTTGAGGGAGCGCGGAATCGATTGTTTGCTGACGATTGCCGGACGGCTTGGCTGGTCCGGTGCAGTTGCCCAGACCCAGGGCGCGATCGCAAAGCTTGGTCTGGAGAAGAAAGTGACCGTGTTGTCATCATTCACCCAGCAGGAAGCCGCGGAACTTTATCGCCGCCATCACATCCTGCTCCATGCCAAATATCTCGACCCATGCCCGACCGTGGTCATCGAAGCGCTCTCTTCCGGGCTGCCGGTGGTGGGGTCCGGCTCGGGAGGTCTTCCGGAAATGGTTCCCTCCTCTTGTGGAGAGCTCATTCCGGCTCCGCTTTCTTGGGATAAGTTGATCACGCCGACTGGCGAGCAACTCGCCGCCGCCGTGGAGGCTCTTCTTCCCAGGCTTCGCCAGGTTGCGCTGGCAGCTCGGTTGCATGCCGAAGCAAGCTACGATGGTGCCAAGTGGGTGGAGAGACATGCGACGATTTTCCGTCGCCTCCTGGAATGAGCGAACCGGCCGTAACCGTCCTCATGACGGTCTACAACGCAGGTAGGTTTCTTGAGCCCTCGATTCGCAGCATCCTCAGGCAGACCTTTCAAGATTTCGAGTTCCTTATTGTTGACGATTGCTCCACCGACGGATCAGGCGAAGTTGCGGAATCGTGGGCGTCCAAGGATGCACGCATTAAGATAGTCCGGAATGCCAACAACCGGGGCCAAACTGAGTGTCTGAACCTCGGACTGGGGCTGGCGCGCGGGCGATGGATCGCTCGGCATGACGCTGATGATCTGGCGCATCCGACTCGGCTGGTCCTTCAGTCCCGATTTACGCAGAGCGCGCCGGAGATTGTTCTCCTTGGCAGTAATGGTCGGATCATCAATGAGCAGGACAAACTCGTTGGTCTCCTCGACGCACCACTCTCACAAGAAGGCATCACCTGGACTGCGCCGTTTCTCAATCCATTCATGCACACTTCGGTCATGTTTCGAACCGATGTCATTCGTGACGAGTTCGGCGGATATGACGCCAGCTATCGGGTCGCGCAAGATTACGAGCTGTGGACACGCGTTATCTCGAGACACCGAAGTGCGAACCTTCCGCAACGCCTAATCTGCTATCGGCACCTCGCGACCTCGATGTCTAAGGTGTGGCGAGAACAGGCCTTCGCCGAAGCGACGCAAGTCGCTAACCGGGAAGCCAGGCGCATCTTCGGACGCGACCTTGGCAGGGCTGAAGCACAATTGATCGCGCGATTTCGCGAGGGTCTGGTTGCGTCCGACAGAGCGGCATTTTGGAAACTTTATCATGAGCTGCTCACTGGACGCGATTCGCGAAGCGGCGACATGCGCCGCACTGTGGCAACGCATCACCTCAAAGCCGCGGGAGCTCTTTCCTCACCCTCCCCGCATCTGGCGCTCGCCGAAATCTTAGTCGCTCTGAAGACCGCCCCGACGGCGACCCTTAGCTGGCTGGCGACACGATACCTCAACGCCTGAGTCGCGTGTCCAGCCACACGCTGGCAGTCTGGAAGGTCGAAAACGCGCGACGCCTCGAGCTGCTCTTATTTCTCCAGCCGGCTGCAAGTTCGGGAACCGTCTCACCCAGCAGCTGCTTCCAGCGATGGAGGGTCGCCTCCGACGAGAAGGCTCTCCCGGAGATCGCCCCTGCCGCGACCAGCTGTTTTCGCAGTGTCGGGTCTTCTTGAAGGCGTCGAAGATGCCCTAAGAGTTCCCCAGGCCTTGCGGCTTGCAGAAAATCGCGTCCCGGCTCTCCATCTACGGCATAGGCGGAATCCATTCCGCCAATAAAGGGAACTCCTGCCAGCCAGGCGTTGTAGAGTTTGGTCGCGGGCTTGTGGAGATAGGTGGCCCGTCCGAACCCTCGCACCGCCACAACACAGTCCGCCTCGCGATAATCATGCCAGCGATCGGCGCCGCCAACGATAAAACTGAGCCCAAGTTCGTTCCGAAGCTTAGTTTGCCAGCGGGTATCAGCGAGTTCCGGCGCAAGGTTTGAGCTTTCGCCGAAGAAACAAACGTTTTCAAAGCGGTCCAGACGGGCCGGATCACGCGGAAGCAAATTGGGGTGGGGCCAAAGCGGCATGAACGCAGAGTTGCGCAACCGCCGAGCATGAACCTTGTTTTGCACCAGGTGAAGATGTGCGCGGGCGTCAGCCAAGTAGTCCGCCACAACGCCAACGAGAAAGACCTGCTCCGGGACGCGGAAATCGGCGACCAGCGAATTGGTGAGGGCTACCAAAATCCCCTCGGCAGGAATTGAATGGGTCAGACTCACGGGAAAGCCGCTTCGCTCAAGGGCAAGCCACGTCTGATAAATCCAGCATTGGGCGCACGCGATCTTCCCCTTCTCCTCCAACTTCGTAATTTTTCCAGACCTCCAGGCTTCCTGCCGTGCAGAATCCGGGAGATATCTTTCCGGGAGATAAAAATGGACCTGCATGAAACCTTTCGACCGTAGATGAAAGGGGGAATTCTTCAAGATTGGGAGGCCAATAGGGGGAATTGGAAAAGCCGCAGTGCAATGCTGCTCTATCGCGCTGCGCAGGCCGTGAGACGCCAACCTCCTCCGCTTCGCTTGCTGGGTGCTCCCATTGTCGTATTCTATGTCATCTACGTCGAATGGGGCCTGGGTATCGAACTGAATCTGAAGTCGAAAATCGGACCAGGATTACGCCTCTATCATGGAACCGGTTTGGTGATTCATGAAGCGGCGGTGCTTGGCAGCAACTGTGCTCTTCGCCACTGCACGACGATTGGGATGAAGAACGGCCCCGCCGACTGTCCATCCATCGGCAACAACGTCGATATCGGATCAAACTCGGTGGTGCTCGGGTCGATCCACATCGGAGACAACGCGGTCATTGGCGCAGGCTCCGTTGTTGTTCACGATGTTGCGGCTGGCGACGTGGTTGCCGGAAATCCTGCGCGCCCGATCCAAAGACGGGAGTGAAATTCCTTTTCCTGTCAGGTCATGCTCACCTGGCGCTAGACCCATCCTCGCAGCGCGCCTCCGGCGGGGCAGAACTTCAGGTCGCCTTGCTTTCCCTGGAACTCGTGGCACGCGGGCACGATGTCGCCATCCTTGCCGCAGACACCGGTCAGGCAAACGGCATCGTGCTCAAGGGCGTGAGAATTCTGGTGGGTGGCCGCTTCGACACAGGACGACTTCTGGACACTCTGCGCGCCTTGCCTCGGATCGTGCGTGCTCTTCGCCATGAAAAGCCGGACTATGTCGTGGTGTACGGTTGGACTGCATGGCTCTATGTCCTTCAGAAATTGCGAACCTTGGTGCCTTTCCGGCTCGCCTTTGTTTGTGCTTTGGATGCTGAAATCGACGGCGGATTTCGTCGCGCGGAACCTGTCCGAGGCCGGCTCTTCGAGCGTGGCATGCGACTTTCGGATTGTCGCTTTGCCATCACAAACCACCAGGCGCGCCTCTTCCATCAAAAAGGGATGCCCTGCACGGTGACGAGATTGCTTCTTCCTGGGACAACGGGTTTCTCAAAGCCTCCGGACAAGCGAATTGAGCTTCTCTGGGTGGCGCGATGCCATCCGGTAAAGCGACCTCACCTCTTCCTTGACCTCGCGGAACGTCTGCCGCGAGCACGCTGCCGGATGATCTGTTCGCTTCAGGATGAGGCGCTTTGGCAATCGGTCAGCCGCCGTGCCCGGCAACTCGAAAACGTGGAATTCCTCACAGCGGTGCCATATCGGGAAATCCAACGCCATTTCGACGAATCAGAGATGTTTGTGAACACGTCCGAACACGAGGGCGTTCCAAATACCTTCATTCACTCCGGGCTCGGCTACACGGCCATACTTTCTTTGGTTGTCGATCCCGACGACATGTTCGAAAACTTTCGAGCGGGTATGTGCGCTGCTGGCGACTTCGAACAACTCGTCCACCGAGCGGGGAAGATGCTTTCCAGTCCGGATGAGCTGGCCGCCGCGCAGCAGGAGTCCGCTCGCTTCGTCCGCGAGTGGCACAAGAACGAAACAAATGTCCAAGCATTTCTGACGGGACTTTCGCAATGATCCGAGTTCTTCATGTCATCGATCATCTTGATTTGGGCGGGGCGCAGACTGCTCTGGTCGACATGCTGCGCCACCGCAACCGCACTGCTTTCGAGGTCGAAGTAGCCGTAATGCATGGTCGCGGGGCATTCGCCGATGCGCTTGAAAAGCTTGGAATCAAAGTGCACTCGCTTGCTCGGGCAAAATGGCCGCCCGCCTATGTCACCGAGTTTCTCCGACTGCTCCGCGGGGCCGATTTTGATGTGGTCCATTTTCACCTGCAGGGCGCGAATTGGATCGCCAAGCCCCTCGCGGCGCTGGCCGGCCAACGTATCCTCATTGCGCATGAGCACAGTAGCGGCGATCTGCGGTTTCGAGGTCTACGTTCGCTCATCCCGGACGCATCTACCCACCTTTTCTCTTCGCGGATCATTGCCGTCTCGAAGGGTGTTCGCGATTTTCTCACGCGCTGGGAGGCAATCTCCCCCGATCTGATCGAGGTTGTGCCAAATGCCGTCGACGAGGATCTGTTTCATCCTTGCACGGACGAGGAACGGCAAGCGGCGCGCAGTGGTTTCTCCTTGCCGATGGATGCTTTCGTCGCCGGCGGAATTGGACGGCTCGCCCGCGAGAAAAATTTTGCCCTGCTGCCCGAGCTGGCCGCGCAGCACCCGAACCTCTACGTCGTCATAGCGGGCGCGGGACCCGAACGCGAGCGCATTGCCGGCCGCGCCGCGGAGTTCGGGGTGCAAGCACGCGTGCGGCTGCTAGGAACTATCCTTGATCGTGCGACCTTCTATCGGGCTCTCGACGCGTTTATTCTGCCGTCGCTGTTCGAAGGTCTGCCCATGGCGGTTCTCGAGGCGATGTTTTCCGGAGTGCCGGTCTTGTCTTCGCGCTTGGAAGGCATTTCCGCCGTGATGATCGACGAGAAGGAAGGACTGCTGGCGGAGGCGGGAGACGCCGAGGATTTCTCTAGGCAGCTGAAACGGCTGGAAAATTCGCCTGAGCTCGGGCGGCGACTTGCCGCGAACGCACGGACGAAGGTGCTGGACCAATTTTCTGCCTCGGTCACGGCGGGGAGGATCGAGGATATTTATCGCCGAGAGCTCGCTATTGCGAACACCAAGCTGGCTGATAAGAGTTCCGTATCATGAGAAATCTGCGAAATTTTTTGCTCGTGGCGACTGGAATGATTTTGGGCGCCTGCGCAACGCAGACTTTTCGCCCCGACGAAGCCCCCGAATACGTTGTCACCCGTGACCCAACGCCCTTTTACCTGCGTAAACCCGCGCGAGACAGCCAATCCGACGCGTCGCTGAGCGTTCAAACTCGGGTCAAATTGCTGCGCAAGCAACCGGGATACAGTCTTGTCTTGCTCGAAGATTCGCGCACGGGCTACGTGGCGAACGCCTACATCACACCGGCTCCACCAGGATCTCAGCAGCGACCGTTCGGTTCCTTAGCGGAGAGCCAACCGCAGCCCACCCCTCGGAAGCGTGCGCCCGTAGGTCCCACTCCGCCACGAGGGCAACCGGTCGAAACGCCTGTCCCGGAGGCCAGTCCCCCGCCAACCAGCGCCCCACCCTCTCCAAATCTCAACGCCGCCCCCGAAGAAGTTCCATCTCCAACACCCGCACCAGAGGTGCCTCTCGAAAAGCCAAAATTCCGGCTGTAGTCCGGCCAAGAAGTGCCGACCTCGCTCCGGAATTGACGCATTCGCCAGGATGATACCAACTGGCGGCAAGGGTCTAGCTTCCTTGGCGTAGTGGCCTTCGATCTCCTCGATGCGCTCGACCTTTTCTGCGGATTTTCCTCCCTCATACGAACACTCAAGCCACGTATCCACGAGTGCCTTGACGAGTTCCTCGCCAACAACACGCGCGCCGAGTGCCATTACCTGGCAATCGTTACTCTTGCGAGCACGTTGGGTGGAGTAAACATCGTGGCACACGGCGGCGCGGAC
The DNA here is from genome assembly GCA_963824895.1 of uncultured Verrucomicrobiae bacterium. Taxonomy (GTDB): domain Bacteria; phylum Verrucomicrobiota; class Verrucomicrobiia; order Chthoniobacterales; family Terrimicrobiaceae; genus DASTFP01. Next base: position 28,135 of record CAWGQS010000014.1, read on the forward strand.
GCCTGGCACTTTATTGGCGGTAATGGCCATCCCAATGCCAGTTCCGCACATCAGAATCGCCTGAGGGTGTTTGCCTTCGGCGACTGATCGCGCAAGTGCGCCTTGCAGGCGGCTCTCGACGCAGGTCTAGAGATTCCGGAACAAGTCGGCCTGATTGAGGTAGGCGCTCACCAATATAGCAAATACCTTAAGGTTCCATTAAGCACGATTGAACAGCAACGGCCTCTGATCGGACGCGAAGCGGCGCGGCTGTTACTTGACTTTGTGCAAAAAGGGGAGCCCACCCGTCCCAAGCAGATCCTGCTCGAACCTCAGCTGGTTATTCGCGCCTCTTCTTCCCCGGCACCGGCTCGCAACCTGGCGTCACGGGCATCTCCTCAGAGGTCTGCAAGAGCACCGGCCGAAAAAATCACTCTGATCTGGCGACGTGCGCTTCGAGCGATTCGCGAGTGATCGTATGCCGCGCGCCGCAACGTGGGCAATGGATCCGAATCACCTCCTCGCCTTGAAATAATTCATCCGGCTGTTGCCGCATCACGGGAGCGAGCATGGCGAGCATTTGCTCCTGATTACAGCCGCATTCAAACCGGTATCTTCGCTTTTCAAGCAGGCCGAGCTCGACATCTTTGTCGAGGCGACGGATCGCTTCTTCGTCGAGCGATTCGATCCAATCGAGATCGGCATCCGGCTGTGCCGTGACCATCACCAAATCCTCTTCCTCATAGCGGAAGAAGCGCGCGAGACGCTGTTCGCTTTGCCGATAAAACGTCTCGACAGACCCCAGGAATTCCTGGCCTGAGAATTCGACGACGCTCCGACGCGGCGGCCTGTTATCGGAAATGACGTCGGCGTAAAAGAGGCCTGTCGGAGAAGCCTTCACGTTTTCGGTGAAAACGTTGCCCACGACCGTCCCGAGGGTGTTGTTTCCGCTGACAAACACGTTGGCCAGCGGATCTTGAAAGTTGACGGTCCAGGCGACCATTTCCTTCCAGGGACGGGAAGCGCTATGCAGGGTCACAGCGGCCAAGGCATCCCGGAGAAGTTTATCTGTGTCTTCTTCCAGACTGCTGCCGGAGTCCATTCGATGCAAGTAAAGGGCGGCATAGAGTTCCGAAAACTCCGCCCGCGCCACCAAGGCATTGCGTCCGCGCGCAAAATACGTGCGCACTTCGATCCCAGGATCAAGGGAGTTCTCGGTATCCAACATTCGCCCGAAAACTAGACACAATCTCTCAACAGGCAAGGGAGAGCCATCCCGAATCTTGCTGGCCAAGGCGTCCGAGTGATAAGTGCTGCAATCTTCGCGAGGGGAAAACGGCAGCAGCTGTCCTCAGCAAAGTGGCAAGAACCGAGGGAGTTCGCTGGCGGGTCCGACAAGCTCAAGTGGCGGATTCCTTAAACGGCTGATGCAGCTTGACCGGGGAACCGGTCTTGCGCACCCGGATGTTGAGGACTTCCACGAAGACCGAAAAGCCCATCGCAAAGTAGATGTAGCCCTTGGAAACATGCTGTCCGAATCCGTCTGCGATCAGCGTCACGCCAATAAGCAGAAGGAAACTTAAGGCGAGCATTTTGATAGTCGGGTGGCGATCCACAAAGCCGCTGATCGGTCCGGCGAAAGCCATCATGAAGATGACCGCCACGATGACTGCCCCGACCATTATAGGAATGTTATTGACCATCCCGACGGCGGTAATGACGGAGTCGAGCGAGAAGACGATGTCGAGCAAGATGATCTGCGTAATAACGGCGTTAAAGGAGACCGCCGCGCGCGCGGAGCCATGTTCTTCCCCGCCCTCGAGCTTGTCGTGAATCTCGTGAGTGCTCTTCCAAACGAGAAAGATCCCGCCGATAATCAGGATGAGATCGCGGCCGCTGACTTCGTGTTGGAAAATCGAAAAGAGCGGATACGTGAGGCGAGCCATCCACACTATTGACAACAGCAAGAGCACCCGCGTGATCATGGCGAGGCTCAGCCCGATAAAGCGTGCCCTCGGCTGCTGTTCCGGCGGCAGCTTTCCAGCGAGAATGGAGATGAATATGACATTGTCGACGCCGAGCACGATCTCAAGCACGCAAAGCGTCACAAAGGCCACGGCGAGTTCAGCGAAACCTGAGGGCGCGGTGTCAACCGCCGCGCCAAGCATGAGCATGAAAATATTCGCGTCCATCAGCGTCTTCTAACGTGGGTGACTGGGCTGCACCATGAGATTCGTCAGCCGACCTTGAGGTGGCTGTCGCGCTGGCACTTAGATCCAGGCCAGCGATCTCGGGCGAACTGCCCACTAGAACGACAGTGAGGTTGCCAGAACGGCAAGACTGCCAAACGGTTGCTTCTGAGCCTGTTGAAGGAGCCTGTAGGCCGGAGCAAAGCGTTCGGACCGTGACTTTTGGGCTCAAGCAACGAGAGGCGCGTGCCGCGCAATTGTTGTCTCCGACCACCGTACCGCCCATCACAGGACGCTAACAAGACAATGAAGCCGACGCGATGAAACGCTGTGACCTTTTGACGTGGCCTGCCCGCGCCGCTCCTGGTTGTCGTTAGGCCGCTCCACCCGGGATTGCCTCCGCCGCGGGTTCGAACGAAAGTGCGAGACCGATATGCCGAACGACGAAGACTTGAGGCACCTGCGCCGCTGTGTAGAACTGGCGATCAAAGCCCTGGAGGAGGGCGACGAGCCATTCGGCTCTGTGCTCGTCGCCGCGGATGGGACTGTGCTCGCTGAGGATCACAACCGCGTGTCCTCTGGCGACCGCACCCGGCATCCCGAGTTCGAGTTAGCGCGCTGGGCCGCCGCGAACATGACCCCTCGGGAACGAGCAGCGGCGACCGTTTTCACCTCGGGCGAGCATTGCCCGATGTGCGCCGCCGCGCATGGCTGGGTCGGGCTGGGCCGTATCGTTTACGTGAGCTCTTCTGAACAACTGGTCGCCTGGCTCGCCGAGTTGGGGGTTCCCGCGCCTCCGGTGTGTCCCCTGCCGATCCAAGAAGTTGTCCCCGGCTTAGTGGTGGAGGGCCCGGTTCCCAGCCTTGCGGAGCAGGTACGCGACCTACACCGCCAATTCTATGGCTTACGCGGCCTCAAGCCCAAGGCCTAATCATGCGCTGCAGCGAACGGTTCCGGGCTCGTGTGAGCTGCTGCCCTCCGCCGCGCATTCGATGGGTAGCTTTAATTTGGTGCTGGCTGCCTGCAAGGCATTTCTTGAGTATTGGGTTGCGCTCAAGATTGTGGCTGACCATAGCCCTGATGTGTTGAGCCCGAGGCGGCGAAGGGTCAAGAGGAGTACTTCTCTGGTCCCTTTGAGCAACGGATCGTTGGTGGAGCGGGTCATTTCCTTCATCTCGAGAAACCTGATGTGGTCGAAACGATGATCCTTGAGTGGCTCTCGCCCTCGAAGGCTTGACCAAGAATTCGAGAGAACGTCATTCCTCTGATCGCGTGTGGCCTAACCCCTCCATCGCCTCATGCCGAACGTTAGGCGATATGAATCGCGTGAAGACTAACCAGACTGCAGCGAGTTGGCGGAAGCATCCGTGGATCGTTGTTTCAGCAGCGATGGCCGCTAATCTGTGTCTTGCCTTTCGCACTCGCATTTGCAGCGAAAAGTCGTTTGATCACTTCCGGCCTGCGCTCGGTACGCTAAGCCGTATCATCCTCGGTATTTATTATCGCGCTCTTGTTCATTCGAGATTTGACAGAGTCTCCTTTGGAGCGAGTTTTGTGATCGCAGGTAGCTTTGCTCTTACGATTTTGTGGGGCCTTCTTCTGGCTATCATATTGTTGTTCGTTCTCGTGTTGTATCCTCGCTCCACGCTGTGACCATCCCACTTTACGCGCCTAACACGGCGCTCCACCTAACCGGCAACCGTCCGACTCTTCGACCATCGAGCCATTTCGCTAACGCTCATGAACAGTTTTTCTCGATCGAGGCCGGCAGGTGAGCTTGGACGTTCGCCCAACAAACAATTTTTCGGAACACCCACAGAAAGAACTACTACCATGAGCATACGCAAGGCTATTTTCCCCGACAATCCGCACGCTCTCTACAAGCTGCACGGCTACTCGCCGGCCATCCAGTCCGACGACCTGTTATTCGTATCCGGCATGGTCGGTGCCCGCAAGGACGGCACGCCCGAGCCCGACCTCAAGAGCCAGATTCAACTCGCCTTCGACAATTTGCAGGCTGTGCTCGACGCCGCCGGATGTTCGTTCGACGACGTGATCGATGTCACGATGTTTCTTGTCGACCCCGAGGCAAGTGTTGGCCTCATGATCGAAGCAATGCAGAAAGCGTATCGTGAGCCACCGCCCAACGTTACGGCGGTCGGCGTGAACTGGTTGGCGGGCTTCCAATTCGAGATCAAGGTCATCGCCCGCATCCCGCAGCGATGAGCGTCGACGGCTAGGAGACTGTTGAAAAACTCACGCATGTCACGCGCGAGCTCTTTGGGGTAGATATCGGGGGAGCGACGAAGGAGCATCCCCTGAAGGGGCTGTAACTGAGGAGCGACGCCGAGAGGTGCCCAAAGAGTTCGCGCCCTCCGGGTTGCGCCACTTTCGGCCCACGCGGCATACGTGAGTTTTTCAACAGTCTCCTAGGCAAGGGCGAACCAGGCGAGCGTGAGTGACCTTGGACGTTCGGCACCAATATGAAACCCACCCTTGGTAAATCGTAAGCCCACCGCAGGAATATCCGGAATACGTTCCTCCCGGCTATTACGCGTTTTTCTTTAAGGATCCAGAGTGCCTCAAATACGAGATTGTGCATGCTCACAGTGGAGCTTCGGGAGCGAGTGAATGAACCAAATCAAGGCAACCAGAATCCGTTTCGATGCAGCCATTCCGCAATTCACTGTACCGGACCTCGTGCGCACGGCTGAGTATTACCGGGACATTCTGGGTTTCCAAATTGCCGGCTATTGGGATGGAGCGCGCGTTAGCCTCGACACAGATGCACCTCCAGTCTTTCTAGTTGTGCGCCGCGACCAGGTGGAGATATTTTTCAACCTCGTCGATCAGCCCGCTCTTTGCACGGGACGGGCTCAGGGCGGCTATGACGCCTACTTGCGTGTGACTGGGATTGACGCGCTGGCAGAGGAGTTCTCCACACGCGGTGCCGATATCCTCGACGGTCCCGAAAACCGGGTCTACGGGCAGCGTGAGTTAGTGATCAGTGATTGCAATGGGTTGATCCTGGCGTTCGGAGAAGAGACTAGCCAGCGCGCGATCTAACCAACCCAAGGAGCCGACGCGACGATGAAGATAGTGCTTCGCGGCCGTCCTTCGGCAGCGCGCCGCTCATGCGGGCGTTAGGCGCTATTGCGGGAGCTCGGATGAGTGCAAGTAACCCCATCGATCTGCTCTTTGGGGCTATGAGCAAGTTGGGCCCGGGAGGTGACGTTCACACACGGCGGGCTCTCCGGTTGCTCCCGAGCAGCCAATTCGAAGTGGTAGTCGATGCAGGCTGCGGGACCGGTCGTCAAACACTGGTGCTCGCCAAAGAACTCGCGACACTAATTCACGCCGTTGATTCATATGAGCCGTTTCTGAGCCATCTCAACCAGCAAGCAAATGACGCGGGGCTTGGACGCTTTGTACAGACACACTGCATGGATATGAAGGACATCCCGACCGTCTTTGAGCAAGTAGACCTACTGTGGTCTGAAGGGGCCGCCTACAACATCGGATTTGCCAACGCGCTAGCCAAGTGGGCGGCTGCGATACGCCCCGGCGGATTCCTCGTCGTGAGTGAACTGTCCTGGCTACGGGAGGAAGTTCCCAATGTAGTACGTGAGTTCTTTCAGAATGGCTATCCCGACATGCAAACAGTCCAGAGAAACGTGCAAATTGCGGAAGGTTCGGGCTACAAATCTCTTGAGACGTTCACATTACCCGATGAGGCGTGGGTCGATGGTTACTACGAGATCCTGCAGCCGCGCGCGAAAGTTCTCCTCAACCATCCCGATGAATCTGTTCGTAAATTTGCGTTGGAGACGATAAAAGAGATCGAGATCTTTGAGCAGTCTGAGCGCAGCTATGGTTACGTTTTCCATATTCTTCAGCGCGCCTAACCTCGGTGAGCAGTCGTTAGGCGCTTGAGATAGTGCCGATGAAGCTCACAGTCGCTCCTCTCACGCCAGATCGCTGGCCCGACCTCGAAGCGGTCTTCAATGCCAAGGGGTGCTCGGTCGCTCGTGGCTGCTGGTGCATGGCCTACCGTCTCAGCGGCTCACGTGAAGCATTCCCACCGGGGATGACCCGCGCCCAAGCGAATCGCGCTGCGCTCAAGGCGCTCGTCGATGCTGGTAATCCACCAGGCCTCATCGGCTATCACGGCAAGGTTCCGGTCGGCTGGGTCTCCATCGGGCCACGTGAGGAGTACGGCAGGCTGACGCGCTCACCGGTGATGAAGCCAGTCGACGATCAGCCTGTCTGGTCAGTCATCTGCTTCGTTGTGCCGTCGGAGTATCGCGGCCAAGGTGTCGCGCGGGCGCTCCTGGACGGAGCGATTGCCTACGCCAAGAAACAGGGCGCTACGCTGCTTGAGGCGTACCCTGTGGACAAACCTGGCCGGTCCAACGACGATCAGATGTGGTTCGGTGCCAAGTCCATGTACGACAGCGCCGGGTTCGAAGAGGTGGCGCGTCGCAAGCCGCAGCGGCCGATCGTGCGCCTCAAACCCGTCCGAGCCAACAGTGGCCAAGGCGCCTAACCCCGCGTTCGAGCGGACGCGCGAAAGCGCGGTTGGAATGCGTTTAGTGCCGTGCTCTGCGCGCGACCGTTGTCGCGCCGCTCAACGCGCGAGCGTTAGCTGATGATCATGTGCGATGACCATTTTCGAGAACGAATACTTTCAGCTACAGCCTTGCTATACTTGTCCGCTGCCCGGCTACCTCATTTTATCGGCAAAGGTCCCATCCGACGCTATTCAAGATATGCCTGAGGCGGCCTTATCGGCGTTGGGACCTACACTTGCAGTGATTTCTCGGTCCATCCAAGCGGTTTTGATACCAGAACGGATCTACACCACTCTATTCTGCGAAGCTCAAACAGGAGTTCATTTTCACATTTTTCCACGCACGGTATGGCTTCGAGAAGCCTATCTCGCTCATTATTCCGCAGAGAAGCTGATCGATGGTCCAAGACTGCTCAGTTGGGCGCGGCGGACATTCACCCAGGTGATTCCCGAATTCGACCCAGAGCCCACAAACAGAGCCATACAGGAACAGCTAACAAGACGCTTCACCTAATCGGGGACCACCCGGCTCTTCGGACGTCGCTAGTTCGCTCCGGTCCGAAGAAAGGAAGCATTTCAGAGATTCCGCCATACAGATTGCCATGCAAAATTGGAAGATGGCTGGCGAGGCCGCTCAAAGACTTGGTGGAGATTTGATGCCTTCGACCTTTTTTTGATTCACGCTGTCCGCTTGGCTGATCTTGCCGCCAATACCCATATCGGAGAAGCTGATATGAAGAAAAGGTTGATTGAGATTTACAAATTTATCGATGTCGCAGAATCCGCTGTTGACGAAAACGCGAAGAAACGAAATGCCCCAACAAAGCAGTCCACCTAACCGCCGTGCATTCGGCACTTCTGGCACGTCGGTTGCGGAGCAGTCTTTGGGGTCAGAAGCAAGCGGTGGCAAGTGACTGTCGAC
>CAWGQS010000015.1:0-148995 GCA_963824895.1 uncultured Verrucomicrobiae bacterium
TGTATATTTTGCAGTTACAAAATATAACGAAGAAATATCCAGGCGTCGTTGCGCTGAACGACGTCAGCATTGACGTTGTCAAAGGCGAAGCGCATGCATTGGTCGGGGAGAACGGCGCAGGCAAATCGACATTGATCAAGAGTTGCACGGGCGCAGTCGTGCCGGATCACGGCAAGATAATTGTCCAAGGCAAGGAGTTTTCGTCTCTCACCCCCGCGTCTTCTGAAGAAAACGGAATTGGGGTAATTTATCAGGAATTCAATCTCGTGGGGGAACTTTCTGTAGCGGAAAATATCTTCCTGGGACGAGCCATTAGAAAAGGGATGATCATCGATAAGAAGGCTATGGTCAGGGAGTCTGCAGCCATCTTCAAGCAGTTCAATATCGATATCGATCCGAACGCGTTGGTTAGTAATCTGACTGTCGGTTATCAACAGCTCGTAGAAATCGCCAAAGCCATCTCTCAAAAGGCGAATATTTTGATCATGGACGAGCCGTCGGCGCCGTTAACCAAGGCCGAGGCGGAACGGCTTTATGAAATGGTAGAGAAACTGAAGGCATCAGGGGTCACCATCGTTTACATCTCCCATCGAATGGAGGAAATTTTCAGGCTTACAGATCGGATCACCGTGTTGAGGGATGGTCAAAAAATTGCAACGTTAAACACGCGCGATACGAATCTGGACGCCCTTGTCAAACTAATGGTTGGTCGGGAGTTAAAAGAAACCTACCCTAAGCGAAAGGCTTGCATTTCGGATGAGGTTTTGCTGGATGTAGAGAAGTTAACCGGCAACGGGGTGCACGATGTCACCTTTCAAATCCGAAAAGGCGAAGTGTTGGGATTTGCGGGACTGATTGGCGCGGGTCGAACGGAGTTGGCTGAATTGCTTTTTGGAGCGAAGCGGAAAACCGGCGGAAGCGTCGTCCTGAATGGCAAGCAGAGTGATCCGAAATCGCCTCGAGAAGCAATTGACACCGGGATTGCGCTGGTGCCGGAAGACAGGAAAAAGCAGGGCGCGCTGCTTGAAGTAGACATAAGGGGCAATATCAGCATGGCTATCATTGAAAGGATATCCAAATTATTCGTGGTCGATACGAAAGAAGAAAAGCGGATCGCAAATTACTATAAAGACGCAATGAGGATCAAAACCCCGAGTATCGAGCAGAAGATCAAAAATTTGAGCGGCGGCAACCAGCAAAAGGCAATTATAGCCAGATGGCTGGCGTCCGAACCGACCCTCGTCATTTTCGATGAACCGACAAGGGGGATCGATGTTGGTGCGAAATCTGAGATTTACGCATTGGTGAATGAACTGGTCGAATCGGGTAAGGCTGTGCTTATGATTTCTTCAGAAATGGAGGAAGTCATGGGGATGTCGGATAGAATTATCGTTCTGCGGGAAGGTCGAATTTCCGGAATGTTGAATAGAGCAGAATTTAATCAAGAAACCATCATGGCCTTTGCGTCCCGATCCTGAAAAAGCATAGGAATATTCCAATGAAATACTTCGAAAAACTTAAATTCGCGGCTGGCGCAGTAGATTTCTTAAAAAGATACGGAATATATGTCGTGCTTCTGGCGCTGATTGTATTTTTCTCGATAGCCTCAGAGAATTTTTTCCGTTCCAGCAATCTGCTTAACGTCGCCAGGCAGGTATCTATGCTCGGCATTGCGGCAGTCGGTTTCGCGTTTGTTCTGCTGTTGGGGGGCATAGACCTGTCGATTGGGTCGGTGGTTACATTGGTGAACATTGTCGCAGCGTGGTTGATGGTCAACGCCGCGATGAATCCTATTTTGGCAAGCATTTTGGCTTTGATAATGAGCGCAGCGATCGGATTCACTAATGGATGGATTATTGCCAATATTAGAATGCCGCCCCTGATCGTAACCCTGGCGATGATGATCATCATCGAAGGTTTAGCGTATATGATTTGTAAGGGGCTGCCGATTTACGGGTTTCCCAAATCCTTCGCGGTGTTAGGGCAGGGATATATAGGACCCATTCCAATTCCCGTGATCATCATGGCTATCATCTTGGCTATTGGGTCGTTCATCCTCAATAAGACGTATTTTGGTAGATATTTCTACGCGGTTGGCGGCAATGAACAGGCTGCCAATCTATCCGGAATAAAAGTTAATAATGTAAAATATCTGGTATATACGCTGTCGGGATTTTTCGCGGGAATAGCGGGTATCGTTATATTGTCCAGGACGAACTCGGCTCAGGTTTTGTCTGGAAAAGGATTGGAATTCGACGTGTTGACAGCATGTGTTCTCGGTGGTGTTAGTGTGACGGGCGGATTCGGCAGGATTTCCAATGTGGTTGCCGGGGTATTGATCCTGGGTGTTCTGAGCAACGGCCTGGTCTTGCTTGACGTGAGCCAGTTTGCGCAAATGGTTATTAAGGGTGCGGTTTTGATGCTGGCCGTAGCATTCGATTGCTTGCAGCGTCGCAAGGCGAGTTGATGAATGGAGAAAGAGGATGAACCCACTCGAGAACCAGATCGCGATGATTACCGGGGCGGCCCGGGCGTTGAGCGAAGCCTATGTCCGGGAAGGGCGCGAGTGGCTTAGTGTGAGAACTTGACTGCGTCGAACAATCAGGGAGGGAGATCGACGAGGGCGCCTTCGCAGTGCGCATGGATGTAACAGATCGAGTCGATCGATGCGGCCGTGAGCGAGGTGAGTTCCCGCGTCGGCGGGCTCGACATTCTCGTTAGCAACGGCGCCGTGTTCGACCTCGCACCCATCGTCGAGATCACACGGGAGCTATAATCGATTGCAGCAAATCGAAGGTGACCTCCACTACACTGATAGCATCCCTCAATTATGATGTTCGCCCAAGAGCGACTCAAGGCCATAGCAAAGGTCGTCCGAAAACGGCGTCGCATGGACTTTCTCTGAGTTGCAAGCGGTCATCCTTGCCTCGCCTGCCACAATAAGAATGGATCTGCGGGAGCTCGAAAAATCCGGGGAACTCATTCGGGTGCACGGCGGCGTAAGGGATATACATTATGTGAAGTCGGAAATCACATTCGGCCAGCGAAGAATGTTTGTTCACTTCAAGTCATCATCAAACCCACCCTAAGAGGAGAGAAACATGGCAAAGGAATTAGAAGGTAAGGTCGCCGCTGTCACCGGCGGGGCGTCGGGCATCGGACTGGCCAGCACCGAGGCGATGCTTGCGGCTGGTGCGCGCGTGGTGCTGGTCGACCGCGACGAGGCGGCGCTAACGGCACTCCGCGAAAAGCACGGCGCCGCGGTGATTCCGCTGGTCATCGATCTGCTGGACGCGAAGAGCTGCGCGACGCTGATGCCGCAGATCCTGGAGAAGGCAGGCCAGCTCGACATCCTGCACGCCAATGCCGGTATTTATATCGGCGGCGACTTGGTCGATGCCAATACGGACGCGATCGACAGGATGCTGAACCTTAACGTCAACGTGGTGATGAAAAACGTCCACGATGTCCTGCCGCATATGATCGAGCGTGGGACCGGCGACATCGTGGTGACGAGTTCCTTAGCGGCTCACTTTCCGACGCCGTGGGAGCCGGTCTATGCGTCGTCCAAATGGGCGATAAACTGCTTCGTCCAAACTGTGCGCCGCCAGGTCTTCAAGCACGGCATCCGCGTTGGCTCGATCTCGCCCGGTCCCGTCATCACCGCGCTTATCGCCGACTGGCCGGAGGAGAAATTGAAGGAGGCAAAGGAATCAGGCAGCCTAATTGAACCGAGCGAGGTGGCCAATGTGATGATGTTCATGCTGACACGACCACGCGGGATTACCATTCGCGACGTGGTTATGCTACCCACCAATTTCGACCTCTAGACAAGCAATAGCGAGTCACGAGGGTCGAGGGCATATTCTTGCAGGATCGTAAGATTGACCTCGGGCACAAGCCGCATAGATGATGCCGAGGAAGTTTTCGTGCGACGTGACTAATGAGCACGGCACTTCAGACATCCCCAGCACGAGACCGGGCTCCGAGGAAGACCGCCATTCTCATGAAAGAGACGGGCGATCGGGCATGGGCGAAAGCTGTCAGCGGCAAAAGAGGCCGCCCGAGCTACCTGGGTCAGCGCGTTTTGAGCGACGTCGATCCGGAGCAGCTGCTGTGGGGATTTGGCTCGAGGCTCTCTCCGGGTCCATGGGTGACATGAAGGCCGGGAATATCCAGGGGTTGCGGGATCGTACCGCAAGTGGTTCGCGTCTCAAGGAAGGCAGCCAGAGGTTACTTGGCGGCGGAATCTTTCTTTGCGGAGGCGGCGCCGGCAAACTCCTCAGGGAACTTGCTGAGAAAGCTTTGTGTTGGCCAGGAGCAAGCTTCGCCAAAGGCGCATACCGTCCGCCCGGCGATATTATCCGCGACGCTCTTGAGCACGCCTGGATCGTTGGCTCTTCCCGCCCCTCCCAGTAGACGTGTCGTGATCTTGGACATCCAGAGACTGCCTTCGCGGCACGGGGTGCACTGCCCGCAACTTTCGTTGGCGTAGAATTGATTCAGGTTATTCAGCGCCCAGACCATATTGCGCGAGTCATCCATCACCATGACACCGGCGCTCCCCACCATGGTGCCGACAGACGCAAGGCTGGCGGCGTCCATGACGACATCGAGCATCTTGATCTCCTTGTCGACCATTTTGCCCTCCGCATCCTTGGCCTTGATCTTATAGACATCCTCGGCGCGCATGACTTTGGCGGAACTGCCTCCCGGGATGACCGCCTTGAGTTTGCGTCCCTGCTGCAAACCTCCGCAGACATCAAAGATCAATTCTCCCAGCGTCACCGCTCCGGCCGGAAGCTCGTAGAAGCCCGGCCTGAGCACATCTCCGCTGACGCACATAGTTCGCGTGCCGCCATCTCCAGGAGTGCCCATCCGTGCATACTCGGTAGCACCTAGGCGAAGGATGTGTTTAACGTGGCAGATGGTTTCCACGTTGTTGACAATCGTCGGCTTAAGGTAAAGCCCAAGGACCGCCGGAAAATAGGGAGGTTTGATCCGCGGATAAGGCCGCTTTCCTTCCAAAGATTCGAGAAGGCTCGTCTCCTCGCCACAGATGTAAGCACCCGCACCTTGATGCACGTAAATGTCCACATCGAAACCCGAGCCGAGAATGTTCTGGCCGACAAAACCATGGGACCGAGCTTCCTGAATCGCCGTCCAGACAATGCGGGCGGCCGCCGGAAACTCACACCTTATATAGATGTAACACAGGTGTGTATTAGTTGCATAGGCGGAGATGGCCAGGCCCTCGATCAGCTGGTGCGGGTCGTAATGGAGAATATAGCGATCCTTGAAAGTGCCGGGCTCGGATTCGTCAGCATTGACGACGATGTAGTGCGCTTTGCCATCGTCGTATTTGATAAAGCCCCATTTCGCGCCGCAGGGAAAGCCTGCTCCGCCCCGCCCACGCAGGTTTGAAGCTTTCACCGCATCAACAATCTCGGCCGGCTTCATCGTGACAGCTCTCCTAAGCGATTCATACCCGCCGTGAGCGAGGTACGTTTCTATGCTGGTGTCATAGTCGGGCTTGCTAATGTTCTCGAAGATAATCCGCCGCTCCTTTGGATGCGGCGCAGGCATGACAAAGTTTTTTCGGCTCATCGGTATTTTTCCACGATGTCGGAAACCGCTTCCGGAGCGATTCTTTCGTGGAGGTCGTCGTTGATGAGCGCCACGGGTGCGCTGCCACAGCTCGCCAGGCATTCAACGAATTCCACACTGAACTTTCCATCACCTGTGGTGGGCGGCGCGCTCCCATAGCCGTGATGCTCGGCGTGCGCGTCAAGGCCGACCGCTGCGCAAAACTTCTCCTTCAGAGCGTAGCTGCCCGCCATCGCGCACGCCAGGGTGCGGCAAACGCGGATAATTGTCTTGCCAGCCGGGCCGCGGCGAAACCATGGATAGAATGTCACGAGCTCATAGATGTTGATCGGCTGAAGCTCGAGCCGCGCCGCGATCCAATCAATCCCGCTGTCGTCGACGTATCCAAAGTGGTTCTGCCAGAAATGGAGCAGAGGTAGCGAAGCGCTGCGCTTCGAAACGGGATAGTGGGAAACGAGTTCGTCAATCTCCGCCTCGAACTCCGGCGTCACCTTATCAGCCTGCTGCCCTGCAGCGGCTGCCGGTTCAGCGGCAGAATCAACGGTCATGTGCAAAGGTTTCGTGTTTTCCCACAGCAGCTTCAAGCAAAACGATAGGCTAGGCCAAAAGAATCGGACCTTCAACTATCCGAGTTCGAGAAGTGAGGACAACGCTCAAGTGACGTTCACCCGGTAATTGGCCGCCATGCTTCGAATCGTTGTGGAAATTCGTGCACGCAGCTCCAGGGGTTCAATGACCTCAGCATGGTCACCCCAACTGAGAATCCAGCTCTCAAGATCCGGAGCAACACCCACGCGCATGGTTAACTCGGTCCCTCCACCATCCGCCGGCCGCACTCTTTGCGACTTGTGCCATTGGCGTTCGCGCACGAGACGCGCGGCGAACGCATCGAAACGAATTTTCACTTGCTCCGTCCTTTCGGCCTGAAAGGCGGAAAAGCTCCCCGCGAGCATTTTGGCAACGGAGAAATCCGCCGGTCGCGCAAAGGAAATCTTTAGATTTCTAACGCCGGCGATGCGGGTCAACGCGAAAGTCCTTAGCTGACTGCGCGACTGATCGGCGCCAATTAAATACCACTGATTGTTAATGCAGGCGAGATGATAGGGGGCCACCCGTCGGCGCTCCGGCTTGCTCGCACGCAGCGAAAAATAGTCAAACTCGACCAATCGGCTCGCCACGACGGCCTCGGTCAAGAGTTCGAAGACTTTGATTTGACTGTTAGGAACGCCGGCGGAGTGAAACGAGACCGCCTCAGACAACTCATGAAGGGAGATACTCGTCTCGCCGGTAAGACTCGAGACAAGCTTCTGAAAGGCGGATTGCAACGGTTTTTCAAACGAGGTCCCACGGTACTGCTCGGCGGCCTTCTGGGCGACCAGCAGCGCCACCACCTCGCCTTCACTCACGGTGATCAACGGAAATTGCCCCACCGGGCGCGAGTAGAAGAAGCCATGCCCGCGGCTGTCATACTCGATCGGCAGCATGAGCTGGTCCCTCATGAAATCCACATCGCGTTGGACGGTCTTCACCGAAACCTCGAACTCCCTCGCCAGGACCGAACAGTTCGGAAATCGCCCAGCGGAAAGCAGCTCATGGATCCGGAGCATCCGCAGGAAGGGAGGTCTGGTCACTCGAGAGCCGGCAAAGCTTCGCAACGCTTCGTTGGCAATTTTTGGCGGGCGCAGTTTAGGCATAGGACATCAAATGTCCCACTGGTGGGGATAGAGTCAACCGCACGATGAAAAACTTTCGCCATATTTTTTTGAAAATCTCCTCGAAAAACGCGCCCATTTGCCGGCAGATGGAATTATCTCTGCCTGGCTCACGGTTGACCCGCGACGAAGCGCAGTTTCTGCGCAACCTTCGCAGAATTCGTGAGCAGATTGCGGAATCCCGCGCATGATTGAGCAACGGCAGCTTGCCGGGACAATTAGCTTGCCGAACGCCTCGCGGAGGCAAGCCTAAGAAAGGCGGTGACTGCCTGCTGGCGCAATTGCAATCTTACGGCTATGATCTGATTTTAATGATTCACCAAAGATCTATCGGCCGGGATCTCGCCGGAGGCGGAGCGGTTGCGCGTCGGCGGGCGTGCGATTAAGCACGTCCTGTCCCGTTTCGCGCGCCCTTGGCTTTTTCATGCACGCTCAAGACATTTTCCGATCCACGCGGACGACGTTTTCGTTCGAGTTTTTTCCGCCGAAAAGCGCTGAGGCGGTGGAAAGTCTGTACCAAACAATTCGGGAGCTGGAGGTCTATCAGCCCCATTTCGTCAGCGTCACTTACGGCGCAGGTGGTTCGACACGTGAGCTCACCCACGATCTCGTCGTCCGCATCAAGCGCACCACATCTTTGGATGCCGTCCCCCACCTCACCTGCGTCTGCCATACAGAAGCCGAGATCGCCGCGGTCCTCGAACGTTACGCCCAAGCGGGGGTAAGCAATATCCTCTCGCTCGGAGGCGATGCGCCGAAAGGCCACGAATATCGCAAGGTGGACGACCATTTCCAGCACGCGATTGATCTGGTAAAATTCATCCGAAAGTTCAACGGATCGGGTCTCCATCCCGACCCGCGGGGATTTGGAATTGGCGTCGCGGGATTTCCGGAAGGACATCCAGCTACGCCCAATCGGTTGCTGGAGATGGACCATCTGAGGCAAAAAGTAGAGGCCGGAGCCGACTACATTGTCACTCAACTTTTTTTTGATAACCGCGATTTCTTCGATTTTCGGGATCGTTGTGAACTGGCCGGCATCAGTGTGCCGATTGTGGCGGGAATCATGCCAATCACATCCATCGTCGGAATGAAACGCATGGCGGACCTGGCCGCCGGCGCGCGATTTCCGGCCAGGCTTCTGCGCTCATTGCAACGTTGCCAAGACGACCCGGAGAGCGTCGCCCGCGTTGGCATTCACCATGCTTCAGAGCAATGTCACGATCTCCTGGAGCACAAAGCCCGCGGAATTCATTTTTACACCCTTAATCGTTCCGATGCGACGCGACAGATCTTTGAGAGCCTTGGGCTGAGACACTCCCGTCTGAAGACCAGTCAAGTCGCCTGACGTGCGGATACTTTTTTCGTAAGAAGGACTTGCCTTTTCTAAGAGAACGTCGTAAGCAGCCCGTTCAGCATGCAGAGGCAGCTTGCCATCGTAAAGGTAGTCGTAGTTTCCGGGGCCGTAAGCCCCCGGAGCCGTGGTGCCTTTGCGGAGCTGACCTGAGATCGTCCACAAAGCCCACGGCCGGCCAAGGTCGTGGGAAAACGTTCACGACTGCGGTCGGACCGGGGTTCAATCAAGAAAAGTATCCATGAGTCCCACTCCACTAAAAGAAAACTACACGCCCGGGCACACGGCGAACGCCTTCAGCTTCATGGCGTCGCGCGACCTTGAAAGCCACGGGTTTTTCCTCGCTCCACTCCTCCAAGGCGGCTTCGACGTCCTCGACGCAGGCTGTGGACCGGCCACGATAAGCGCGGATCTTGCCGATGCGGTCTTTCCGGGGAAGGTGACGGGTCTCGACATCTCGTCCTCGGAACTAGACCAGGGCCGCCGCCTCGCGGAGGGGCGCGAGATTGTGAATCTCGAATTTGTCGCCGGCTCCGCCTATGAAATGCCCTTTCCAGACGGTTCTTTTGACATTGTCTTCTCTCTGGATCTTCTCGAGCATCTGAGCGAACCACTTAGGGTCCTGAAGGAATTTTATCGCGTCACGCGGCCCGGTGGCTTTGTGGCGCTGAGTGCCCCAGACTGGGATGCTATAGAGATCAGCCCGCTACCCATGGCCCTCGGCCGAGCAATCCATGCCTATCGGGACTTGGAGGAAAGAAATGGAGGCAACAGTCGCGCGGCACTTCAGCTCGGCGAATGGTTAGCCGAGGCCGGCTTTGCACCTCTGTCAAGTGGCGACTGGATCGAGGAATACGATGAACCGGGTCGGATTGCGGAGTATCTCGGCGTCCAGTTGGAAACGGCAGGCCTGTTCCATCACGCCACCGCCCTTCGGGACTGGGTTCGCGAACCCGAGGCTAGCTTTCGCCAATCGTGGAAATATGTGACCGGGGTCCGCGCAAGCGACAGCAGGCGACGCAAGCGGGTCACGGAATAACGTCCTGGGTTAGGGGGGCAGATAAAAGCGTAGGACAACTGTCTGCTTTACGCCTGGTGCGTGTTTCACGAAAGGCTTTGGGAGCATACGCGTCCCGCGTGTGGCGTTCGGCGTCCCGCCGAACGCATTTGGTGGCGTTCAAATCTTCTTACCAAAAGAACGCCGCTCGACTCGCCACACCGTTTGGCTAAAGATCTCTTCGGCGGGACGCCGAAGAGTCACACCGGGGACGGGTGTGCTCCCCAGAAGACGCACGCTCACGCCATGATCGAACGGGCGATTTCGTTCGATTTCTCCGGGCCGAAGAGTGCCTGGACTAAGGCAAGGCCGAAGTCCAACGCGGTCCCAGCACCTCGTGAGGTCAGAATCGCTTCGTCTCGAACGACTCTTTCTTCCGCCAGCGCATTCGGCAGTTCCTCAAAGACCGAGAAGTGCGCCGTAAAGCTCTTGCCGTCGAGCAACTGAGCATCCTTTAGGACAGTCGGACCAGCGCAAATCGCAGCCACCATTTTTCCCGATCTATGGAAGGCTTTGGCAAGTTTGGCCGGACGTCCATCGGCTCGAAGAGCCTTCACGCCTGGGCCGCCGGGGATAACCAGAAGGTCGAAATCTTGCTCGGCGACATCGGCGAGGGCAGCGTCCGCGCGAAGCGAGATCTGGTTGCGCCCGGTGACGAGCTGTTCTCCGCTTACGGAAGCGAGGACGACCTCAGCACCGGCTCGCCTGAGCAGGTCAATGGGAGTGACTGTTTCGATTTCCTCAAACCCTGTTCCCAGCAAAAAGAGAACGCGCTTTTTCATACTCACTATTCAAGATCGACGGCATTAGCGGTCAACTCCTCCAAGGAAACAAACTCGATGGTCGAGGCGTGCGTGGCCTCCAAGAGCACCGGCGGGGCCACTCCTGCGTCGAGAGCTTCCTTCCACCGGCTGACGCAGAGGCACCAGCGGTCCCCGGCGGCAAGTCCCGGGAAGCCGAACTCCAGATGCGGTGTGACCAAGTCATTTCCTCGGGAGCGAGAAAATTCCAGAAACTCAGAGGTCATGACGGCGCAGACTGTGTGCAGGCCGATGTCCCCGGGGCCTGTTCGGCAGAAGCCATCCCGATAAAATCCGGTCGCCGGCCTCATGCAGCAGCACTGTAAATCTCCGCCCAGAACGTTGGATGGCATGGTCGAACAATATGCGAAAAGCCGCCGTGCGGCAGTTGAAATTAAGGGCCAATCGGTTTTCTTTCTTCTTCATGCAGACAAGGCTTCTTGGAAACTCAGACATGCGCATTACGCGATTTGGTTTTGGGGCGTGGGCCGCCGGCGGCGCTGGTTGGCAATACGGATGGAGCACCCAAGACGACGCGGACTCATTGGCCGCGATCCATCGCGCTCTTGAGCTCGGCATCAACTGGATCGATACGGCCGCGGTCTATGGCTTGGGACATTCGGAGGAGGTCGTGGCGAAGGCGCTGGCCGCGTGGTCAGGATCGAAGCCGTACGTTTTCACGAAGTGCGGCATGATCTGGAACGACAACCGGATGGTCGATTATTCGCTCAGGGCGGACTCGATCCGCCGGGAATGCGAGAACAGTCTTCGGCGGTTGAACACCGAAGTCATCGATCTCTATCAGATCCACTGGCCTGCGGACGATTTGTCGGAGACGCAGGAAGGATGGGCGACTCTGGGAGCGTTGCAGAAAGAGGGGAAAGTGCGTTGGATCGGCGCATCGAACTTCAGCCGAGAAGAACTCCAGGCGGCGCAACTGATTGCTCCCGTAACCTCGCTGCAACCACCCTACTCGCTGATTCGACGCGAAATCGAAAGTCCTGTGCTTGCCTACTGCAAAGATCAAGGAATCGGCGTAATTGCCTACTCCCCGATGGGTTCTGGATTGCTTACCGGCGCGATGACCCGTGCGCGCGTCGCCAATCTGGCAGCGGACGATTGGCGCAGCAAGAACTCGGAATTCCAGGAGCCGAAGCTTTCGCAAAATCTGGCCCTGGCCGAGCGGGTCAAGGCCGTGGCGGATCGACGTCGCGTCTCCGCGGGCGCCGTGGCGGCGGCATGGACGCTGCAGAACCCCGCGGTAACCGGCGCGATCATCGGCGCCAGAAACGCCCGCCAGGTGGAGGAGATTTTTCCTCACGCCGATCTCACGTTGGCGCCGGAAGAGGTGACTGAGATTCAAGGCTGATCGCGCCCGGTTCCGCTCACCCTTCCCTCAATCGTGCCACTCCGAATCCTCTTCGTTCCATTCGGAAGCGAGGGAGACGTGAACCCGCTCTTGTGGCTAGCGGAAGGGCTGGCGGCGCGAGGACACGAACCAACTTTCGTGATTACTCCGCACTACGCGCCACACATCGAGGAACGCGGCTACCCGTGGATTCCGGTCGGAACAAAGGAAGATTTCGTCCGATTCGCGCGAGATCCTCGGGTCTGGAGCCGCATGCAAGGCACCCGCATGGTGATCGAAAGCATGGTCAAGTCCCTTCCCGCCTATCGCCAAGCGATTGAGACGGCAGCACACGACTTCGATCTCGTTGTCCTCTCTACTCTGGCTTTGGGTGCCGCGTCCATGGCGGAGGCGGCAAACGTTCCGCGATTAACCCTCCACATGCAGCCCGCACTGTTTCGGAGCATCTACGAGTGCCCAGTCTTCATGGAAGAGCTGGCATGGCTGACACGAGCGCCACGCTGGATCAAACGGCTCTTCTTTGCTTTGGTCGACGTGCTTTTTTGGGAAGTCGCGCGAAGGCAGCTGAATGCGTTTCGCAGGAGAATAGGTCTACCCGGCCTGCGGAACTTTTTTGACGACGCGCTTCATGGAGCCGAAGGAGTGGCGGCACTGTTCCCGCGCTGGTTCGCGGCTCCACAGCCTGACTGGCCGGCACGAGTCCGGCAATTTGGGTTTCCAGTGGCAATCAACTCACGTCCCCTCTCCGATTCTCTTGAGAGTTTCCTGAATTCGGGCGAACCACCGGTGGCTGGACGCACGGCTCGGCGAATTTTGACGTCCAGCATTTTCAATCCCGGGCTCTCGAGGTCTCCCGCGAGCTCAATCTCAGGTGTTTGCTGATCAGTCTTGATCCTCCCGCATCGATGTCGGACAACGTATTTCACGTCGCATACGCTCGCTTTGAGGACGTATTCCCGCGCTGTCGGGCCGTCGTTCATCATGGCGGAATCGGGACGACAGCCAAATGCATCGCTGCGGGTGTGCCGCAGCTCATCATCCCGCGTTCGCATGACCAACCGGATAACGCGCATCGGGTCGTCAAACTGGGTGTCGGAAAAACACTCTCCTATCGCCAGACAAATACCCCACAACTTGCCATAACTTTGCGGCAGCTGCTGGTATCAGAGATCATTTCTTCGCGGTGCAGAGAACTTCAGGAGCGAGTGCTGATCACCGACACTCTTACGAATGTCGCGGATTGGGCGGAGCAGATTGCGGCGGAACTCGGCGAGAATCATCACGCGACCTGGCACGAGGTGAATCGGAAATAAGCGGCCCTCCTTGAGCGGTTCCCCAGTGGCCAGGGATTCTCCTGAGGCATTCCTCAGGTAAGGCTCCGATGAATGATCTCTTGCCCTCGCGCGTTATTCTTTCGGAGGTACTTATGAGAAGAATTTTTTTCCTCCTTGCTGTTGCCACGGTCTCCTCTGGCCGACCGCCCGGGCGCAGACCGAGGTCGAGATTACATATCAAGAGTTTTATGATGGATTAGCGCCGTATGGAAACTGGCTCTACGTGGATGACTATGACTACTGCTGGCAACCGCAGGTCGAGGAGGGTTGGCGACCGTACACTAATGGAGGTTGGATTTACACAAATGCGGGCTGGACCTGGTCCTCCGACGAAGAATGGGGATGGGCCACCGACCATTACGGACGCTGGATGCCGACGACGGAGTTCGGGTGGCTGTGGGTCCCAGGATACGAATGGGCCCCGGCGTGGGTGTCGTGGCGAAAAAGCGATGATTACGTCGGGTGGGCGCCATTGCCACCCGAAGCCACCTGGCAGCCCGCATCAGGGTTCGGACCGTCTGTCGACGTGAACTTCAGCATAGGTCCTGAATACTACAACTTTTGTCCGGTCCGGCATCTCGGTGCCCCACGGCTTCGACCCCATATTGTGCCTCTGCGGGAGAACGTATCGATCATCAACAACACGGTAAACATAACGAAAATCACCAACGTCAATAACGTGATGATCTTCAATGAGGGGCCGGACTTTACCGGAATTTCAAGGCGGACCGAGCAGCCGATTAGATGGGCTCGCCTTGAACGGCGCTGGGATGTTGACCGCGAGGTGGTCAGGGCCGGCGAAGTAAGGAACCGGGTTGAAGGCGATGTGTTCCGCGTGATGGCGCCCCGTATTGAACGCCGCTCCACCCGTGAAGAAAGGCCTCTGAAGGTAGCCGCCACGATCCGACGTGAGGACTTTGACCAGAGAATTGGCCAGGAGCGGCGGCGCGTTCGTGAGCGCACACGCGAAATGAATCGATCGGCAGAGGCCGATCTTCCACCCCCACCGGACGGCCGCGATCAGCGGTCCGAGCCCGGCCGGGAGAACTTGAGTGACGTTCCAGAGGATCGGCGAGTCACGGAAGGTCAGGCGCGTCGCGAACGAGGCTCCCGCGAACTCGAGAGCGAGACACTCCGCAACGAACAAGGGAGCGAGGATCAGACCCGAGGACGGGATCGGCAAGGACGGCAAGAGCGGCGCGCAGGGCCTGAAGAGTCCTCCCAAACGCCACCTGGTTCAGACCCGCAACGGTTGGAAGGGGACCGGCCAACGCCTACAAGCAGCCAGCCTTCTCGCGAGGAACGGAGGCGCGGACGCAGCGATGCGCAAGGGCAGCCACAGGGTCGCGAGATGCAACAAGATCAGGAGGGTCGAGACACGCAGCGCAGGCTACAGCGCCGGGAGCGACCAATCTGAAGAATCTCGCCAAGGATCTCCTCCCGGACAATCAGCTGAGACGCCAACGCGCCAGTCCGCACGGGAGAAGGCTCAAGGCGGCAACACTGAGGGGCAGAGGCCGCCACAAGATCGCGGGAAGGAACGCGGAGCAAGGCAAGAGGCGGATACGCAGCGCCAGCAAGGCAGCGGCGCAGACCAATCTGAACAATCTCTCCAGGGAGCTCCTCCTGCACAGCCAGGGGATACGCCGAAGCGGCAGTCCGCTCGCGAGAGCCGCGACAGTCAGGCGCAACCACCTCCGCAAAATCGTCGGGAGAACCGAGGAGAGGCACAAGGGACCGATGGGCAGCGCAAGCAAGGCCGCGGTGCAGATCAATCTGAATCCCTTCAAGCCGCTCCACCGGCGCCCGACAACCCGAATGTTCAGTCCGCACGCGAGCGAAGTCAGCGCGGCAGCGGTGAGCAAAATGCGGCCGAAAGGTCTCGCGAGAGCCGCGGGGATTCAGAGCGCACTACGGAGCAGCAAAAGCAAGCCGAAGCCCCAAGAGTACCTCCTAGGAAAATGCGCAGCAGCGTCGCCAAGGAGCGGAGAACACGCGTCCAGAGCAGGGCAGTGCCCCGCCCGCAGAACGCCGTGAAGCCAACGTTCAACAACAGCCGCAGCGCCCTCAGCAAAAAGCGCAAGGCGAGAAATCAGGTGGCGCGAAAACCCAACAGCAAAAATCACGGGGCGACGACCAGAAGAGTAAAAAAGGTGACTCCAAGGAAGAAGGAAAGGATCAAGAGAAAGGAGACCAATAGGGCGCTTGTCTTCCATTGCCGCCAGGCGATATCTTGACTTTGTCGAGAAAATGAGAATGTTGTGCGCGTATGAGAAAACTTTTCCTCTTTTTGGGTTGTGTCGCGTTCATCTCTGCTTCGGCCTTTGCCGGAGACTGCTGTTCGGGTAAGAAGTCGAAGGAAGGCACCAAGACCGACGACTCGACGAAACAGAGTCTTACGGTGGCACGCTAGACTCAGCCGCCCATCTTCACAGATGAAGCGCTGGACAAAAATCCAGCGCTTTTTCTTTTCCCCGCTCGCGGATTTCGCTTAGTCATTGCTATGGGCCGCGAAAAACGCTCCCCCCTGCGTAGGACATGGCGCATCGTTGTCCACGCTTCGAATATTTATATTGAAATCGATGGTGAACAGCGCGCCGCCGCCTTCGCCTACTACGTTCTTTTCTCGCTCTTCCCTCTTTTTGCTCTGATGCTGATTGTGGGTTCGTCGTTTTTCAGCTCGGGAGACATCATCGCGACGATCAAGAGTTTTCTGCCGATCGACGATCCACAGCAAAGATTTATTTGGGAGGCGGTCCACCAGCTCGAACTCTCGCGTGGCGGAGTGGGCGCTATTTCCGTGCTCATCTTGCTTTGGTGCTCGCTGCGTTTTTTTCAAGGGCTGGTTCATGGTGTCAACCGTGCCTGGCATACCATCGAGATTCCGTGGTGGCAGGTTCCCCTGAAAAACCTGCTTATGATCGCCATCATCGGGAGCGCCCTTTTCGCCGGCCTGATCGCGCCAGCCATCCTTCAAGGCGTTCGCAACGGCCTGATCGCGGCAGAAGTTTTCCTTAAGACTCACTTCCCGAAGTTCGACATACATTTTGTCTCTGCGTTGCTAGACCTAAGCCGCTATGTCATAGGGGCGCTACTTCTGTTCTATTCCTTCTGCATGCTTTACAAGTTTGCTCCGCGGCGCCGGGTCTTATTTCGCCAGGTCTGGTTGCCGGCGTTGATCGTCACCATCGCCTTGATGATCTGTCAGGTCACCTTCGTGAACTATCTTCCCCACTTCGTAAACTACGGCATCTACGGCGCAGTGGGCGGACTGATGCTTTTGCTTCTCTGGGTATACTTCTCGGGGATTATCATCATCCTCGGAGCATGCCTTTGCGCGGCAATCGAACAATTGCGCGAGGAAGAGGAAGACGGCATTATTCCAACCACTCGAGAATATTGAAGTTGTAGGAGATCATCACCGTGATCAGCAAGGCGGTGAAAAGGAAGCCCAAGACAGCAATCGTGGGAACGGCGATCAAAATCCTGCGGATCAGGCGGTCTTCAGGGTCTTGAATCTCACTCATGCGCTTGACGGATAAAGGCGTCCCATCTGCAAGTCAAGTGCGCCAGATTCTCCGAATCGGGTTCCCACTTCGCGTGCTCAGCGGCGGTAGCGCTCCGGCAAGACTGCCAGAAGGTCTTCCTTGGAGCTGCGCGAGAGAAACTCGCTGAAAATCTCGTCCCCGTCTTTGCGCTCGGCGTAAAGTCTCAACAAAGCATCGATGACAAGGTGAACATCCGCAGCCAGGATCTTGCCTTTGAGTAGCTCGTTGAAGCGACTGTCTCGTCCCAGACGTCCTCCCACGAAAAGATCATAAGCGTCCACCATTTTCCCGCCGATTTTCGTCTTTGCACCGCGAAAACCGATGTCCGCAATTTGGTGCTGACCGCAACTGGAAGGGCAACCACTAAAATGGACGCGGATTTTGTCCTTATACCACCCGCTGGTCGTTTCGAGCTGCTGGACCAATTCGATCATCCTGTTTTTTGTCTCGGCCACGGCCAGATTGCAAAACTCAATCCCGGTACATGAGACGCAACCTTTGCGAAAATTGGAGGATTCGTAAACCAAGCCAAGCTCGTCCATTTCGGACTTCATCGCCGATAAATTCGCTTCCGGGATATGCGGGATGATAACATTTTGCTTGTTCGTCAAGCGGACAAAATCGTGGCTGGCGAGGGCGTACTTTCTGGCCAGTCGGGCCACGCTGGAGAGCGCTCCGTTTCTGATGCGGCCTCCCGCAAAGGTCAGACCGACCCAGGAGAGACCCGGTTGCACTTGCGCATGGATTCCCATGTGATCAGCTTCCTGGTCGCGCGGAAAAACGAAGGTGCGATGCGGCTCGAGCTTGAAACTAAGACGCGCCTCGATTCCTGCAAGAATCCTGTCGACCCCCCAGTCCGCCACGAGAAACTTGAAGCGGGCGCGGTTCCGCTTGGCGCGATAGCCTTCGTCACGGTACAATTCGCTGATCGCGCGCGCCACGGGCCAGGCTTGTGGCGTGGAGATCCAAACCGGGAGTGTCTGCGCGAGATGGGGAGAACTCGAAAGACCGCCTCCCACTTTCACACCATAGCCGACTTCGCCTCGCTCATTAACTAATCCGAAAAATCCGAGGCAATTGATGTCGGGCTGGTGACAATGAATGTGACAGCCGCTAATGCTGATCTTGTACTTGCGAGGAAGGTTGGAGAAGTCCTTCGTGTTCGTCAGACCGTGGCTAATCTCCAGCATCTGCGGGGTGGCATCGAAAAGGGCTTCTGGATTGATCCCAGAGACCGGGCAGCATCCCACGTTCCGAGTAATGTCTCCACACGCGCCGCTGGTAATGATGCCGGCCTTCTCGAGCGCATCAAAGATGGAGGGGACATCCTGAATGCGCAGCCAGTGATATTGTATCGTCTGACGTGTGGTGATGTCGCAGAAACCATGGGCGAATTCATCCGCCAGCTCTGAAAGCACGATGGCCTGTGCGCTCGTCAGTTGACCGCCCGGTATCTTCGTTCGCATCATAAAATACCCGCTGTCCTTCGGCTTTTGCCGGTAAACGCCGTACCACTTCAGCCGATCAAAATCCTCCTCGACGATCGCTGAGAACCCGAGCTTGGCGTAGCGATAGACATCGTGAATGACATCCAAGCCGTCTTTCTCAAGTTTGAGCCTTTCTTGAGGCGTCACCTCGATCAGCCCTCGCTTCACGGCGTCAAAGTTGGGGTGAATCTCTGCCATCGCTCAATGAACGCGTAATCGATTTGAAGAGCGCCTTAAAGCTCTTTCATGGCGCGAACCATTGCAAAGGCGAATTTGCTGCTTCTGCCCGCGGCCCTCTCTTCAAAAGCGAGGTGACAGGAGCCAATATTTTTGCGAGGTGAAGAAGTCATCATGCCCTCCGAAGCTGAAACTGAGCGTATTCTCGCGCGCGACCAACGACGTGAAGCCTGGGATCTTTGGGGACCCTATCTAAGTGAGCGTCAATGGGGCACCGTCCGCGAAGACTACTCTGCCGACGGCGATGCCTGGTCGTTCTTTCCTCATGATCACGCGCGATCGCGGGTTTACCGCTGGGGTGAGGACGGTCTGCTGGGCATTTGCGACAGCGATTGCCGGCTTTGCTTCGCGGCGGCCTTTTGGAATGGTCGCGATCCGATCCTCAAGGAAAGGCTTTTTGGGCTTTCGAATCCTCAGGGCAATCATGGGGAAGACCTGAAGGAGTATTTCTACCACCTCGATAATACTCCGACGCATAGTTTCATGCGGGCGCTCTACAAATATCCGCAACAGGAGTTTCCCTATCAGCTCCTCATTGAGGAAAGTGCCCGCCGCACGCGTTTGGAGCCAGAATTCGAACTCGTCGATACGGGGATTTTTGGCGAAGGCCGATACTTTGACATCTTCATCGAGTACGCCAAGGCAGCGCCAAACGACATTTGCATAAGAGTTGCCATGGTCAATCGAGGTCCAGAACCCGCGCCGCTGACCATCCTGCCTACTCTCTGGTTTCGAAACACGTGGTCGTGGGGTCGGGAGGGAAGCACCAAGCCGCAAATGCATCTTACGAGTGACAAGTCGATTCGCGCCGCGCCGTGGGGCCTACCCGTTTACCATTACTATTGTGAAGGTGCCTCCGAGTTCGTGTTCACCGAGAATGAAACCAACAACGAGCGGCTTTTCGCTGCCAAGAATAGCTGCGCACACGTCAAGGATGCGTTTCACGATTATATCGTCCACGAAAAGACCGCCGCGGTAAATCCCGCGCACAGCGGGACCAAGGCATCCCCTGTTTATCGGCGCACCATCGCCCCCGGTGAAACCTCGACGATCCGATTGCGTCTCACCGAGCTGCCCCAACCTGACCCTTTTGGCTCGTCGTATGAGACCACGTTCCACGAGCGGATTAAGGAAACTGATGATTTTTACGAAGCTCTGACCCCGAAACTACCGGAGGAAACCGCCATGATTCAAAGGCGGTCGCTGGCGGGTCTCTTCTGGTCCAAGAAGTTCTACTACTATCCGGTGATCGAGTGGCTGGAAGGCGACCCGACAATGCCTCCTCCACCGCGTGAGCGATGGCATGGACGCAATGCCTTCTGGAAGGAGCTCCACGCGCACGACATCATCTCGATGCCGGATTGCTGGGAATATCCTTACTTCTGCGCCTGGGACCTGATGTTTCACTCTGTCGCTTTTGCCGTCCCGGATCCGGCGACAGCGAAGCGTCAGAATATGATTCTCCACGGTGAGCGCTACGCCTCGCCTAGCGCGCAATTACCGGCTTACGAATGGGCGCTCTCCGACGCCAACCCGCCGATTGCCAGTTGGGCGATGTGGCGCATCTACTCGATTGAGCGAAGTATGAAGGGAGAGGGCGACCGGGAATATCTCAAGCGCGCTTTCAACAAACTTCTCTTGAGCTATGCCTGGTGGGGGAACCGTAACGACCAGACCGGAGACAACGTCTTCGAGGGCGGATTTCTTGGGATGGATAACATTGGCGTTTTCGATCGGCGCTATCTGCTGCCCGATGGAAGCAAGATCGAACAAAGCGATGGCACCGCGTGGATGGCAATGTTTTCGCTTAGTATGCTCAATGTTGCCCTTGAGCTCGCCACCGAAGACCCCGCCTACGAGGACATTGCCGACAAGTTCCTCAACGATTTCATCTACCTGGCGGCCGCAATCAACGCCAGGGGAACGGGCGGATTTACACTCTGGGACGATGAAGATGGCTTTTATTATGATGTGCTCAGCCGACCCGACGGCACAGTTGACTACCTGCGAACCCGCTCAATGGTCGGACTGACGCCCCTCTTCGCAGTGGAGAGTTTCAGCACCGATACCGCCAAGCAATTTCCGCTCCTGCGAAAGCGCGTGCAGTGGTTTCGTGACCGCCGCCCGCATCTCTTGGATCAACTTCATCATATCGGGGTGGAGGTCCAAGGGCGTCGTTTGGTTTCGCTGGTCCCGCCCGATCGACTTCGCAGGATCTGCGAACGCCTTTTTGATGAAAGCGAGTTCCTCTCTCCGCACGGCATCCGCGCGCTTTCCCGCTACTACCTGGATCATCCTTACACGTTCACTGAGGCAGGAGAGACCGAAACACTTCGCTACAGTCCGGCTGACAGCCCGGTGGCGATGTTTGGTGGAAACTCGAATTGGCGTGGGCCCGTTTGGATGCCCATGAATTACCTGTTGATCGAGGCACTCCAAAAATTCGGCTTTTATTTCGGCGATACCTTCAAGGTGGAGTTCCCAACCGGAAGCGGCTGCCAGATGAATCTTTGGGACGCGTCACTCGAACTGCAAAGACGCCTCGTCTCGCTCTTCCAGCGGGGTCGTGATGGCCGGCGCCCTTTCAACGGAGACAACGGCCTGTTTCAGAATGATCCGCACTGGCGCGACCACATTCTCTTCAATGAATACTTCAATGGGGATAATGGCACGGGCGTGGGCGCAAGCCATCAAACGGGCTGGACCGCCCTCGTCGCGAAGATGATTCGGCAACTGCAGACTTTCGATCGCGACGGCTGAGCACTTTTAACGGGAAGGCCCCAACCTCGCAACTAATGAAGGGCGGAGAGCGTGGCACACTCTCCAGCGACCGCTTCCCACAAGGGCTTCCCCGGCGGTGGGGACACCGCCGCTAACAGCAACAAACTGCGACACTGAGCCGCGTCGGTTCCGATCTACGCGGCAAGGGGAGCTGAGCGCTCAACTCGCGCCTCGCGCTCTTGCGCGCGCTTCGCGGTGAACTTCACGAGCAGCCACATACCGCCGACATAGGCGAACGTTCCAAACGGAATTAACAAGCCCTCCCAGGTCGGATAAAGTCCCAACCAAACCCCCATCCAAGCGGGTAACTCCAAACCGGGGACTGGATGAACGGAAAGCCAGCCGACCGTCTGAAAGAGCCTAACGGTCGATCCCAAAAAGGTAAACAAGACGAAGATCACCAGACCGCCGGTGACAACCAGCATTTTGCGATAAGGCAGCTTTGTGCCTATGGAAAAGACAGCCAAGCCCACGACGCCAATGAAGAGTCCGCCAATAGCCAAGCCCAAGAGCACGGGTCGCATGCCGGCTTCAAAAATAAGCGACTGCATGAAAAGCGTTGTTTCAAAGCCCTCTCGAAAGATGGTCACGAAACCAACACCGATGAGGGCCAGACTTTCCCAACGCGTCTCCTGTTGACGCTGTGCTGCCTTGCTCAGGTCACGGAGGCGCGCGTTCCATCCGGTCCAATAATATTTGTGAAAAACCCAGTTCGTGACCACGAGGAGCATGATCACGGCCAGCAGAGAAATCACCGCTTCCAAGCTTTCTCCGTAATGGGAAAGTCCCTGCAAAAGTGTACGCGAGACCACGAAAATTACCGCTGTGAATCCCAGCGCCAGCCACGCCCCGGCACCAATGCGTTTACGAATTTTAGCGTTTTCTGCTCCCCGCAGCCCTGCCAACAGGGCGGCGAGAATGACGACCGCCTCCAGACCTTCTCTCGCCACAATGAAAACCGCACCAATAATCGCTGCCGTGGGCGAAAGGCCGACCTTGACGAGCGCAGCACATTCTTCAAGCGCATCCAGCGCGCGTTGATACGACGAGGTCAATTCATCTCCCGTAAGTCTTGCATCCAAGGCTGCCTTGACACCTGGCTCGCCCCGCTGGCCATCAAGGAAAGCTTTTTCCGCACGCACGGCGAGCGCTGGATCGCGGGGCAACGTGCGCGACTCTATCTCGAGATCGAAATTGATGTAAGCATCCAGACGAAGCTGCTCTGCCTTCCGCCAGAGTTTGTTCTGAGCAGCGGAGAGTGACTGTCCTAGCAGGGAACGGACCTCGAGCGCCGTCTCAGCAACAACATCGCTTCCCATCCCTGCACGCTTCAAAGTCAAACCGAAATCGCGCTGGAGCAGATTTGACGCCCGCGCGACAAGGTCATCGACTTCCGACTGAGAGGTCTTTCGTTCGATGGCACTTTCAAGGCTTTCAAGCGCCGCCAGGACCTCGGGGCCGTTCTGTTCCAACGCCTGCGCCTTGGTTTGGCGCCATACCGGCATCAATTCGTTGACGATTTGCCGCGTCTGAATCGTGAAGCTTTTCGCCTCTCGATACTCGATCGGGATCGTTATCTCGCCATCACGGACCCCAGACTGATATTCCTTGGGAATAAGTCGCAAAAGCTTGAGGACGATTCGCTCACGACGCTCAACATCTTCAGGACTCAGCAGATTGGGATAGCCTGCTTCGAGAGACAGCCGCCAGTCCGCCACTAAATTTCGCAGCTGACTGGGGTTCTCTCGGACCCCGGCAACAAATGAGGCAAACTCGCTCTCGCTTCGCAAATCTCTCGAAGCGGCGGACCCGGTGGCGAGTTGCAGCAATGAAGCTGGCAGCTGCGAGAGCCCCTGAATCTCAGAAGCTCGGGCGTAAATGAGCTCGGGAGTGGCGCGATTCTCATGGATAAGTCTGACGAGCGCGTCCGCCTTTTCACGAGCCCGGGTGATCTGCCAAATAACATATTCCTTGGCAAGGAGCCGGCTGACCTCGTTCCGCTGGGTAGGGCTCCCTCCCAGCCGTTGAAGCGCGAGTGCGCCCTCGACCGAATTTGCAAATTTTGGTAGTCTGATAATGGAACGCCATTCCCGCGCAGCGCCAATGTTTCCCGCGCGCTGGTTGCTGATCATCTCCAAGGCGGCAACGTGCTGAAGGCGCGCCTGCATGAATCCAATCGCCTCGGCGGTGAAAAGCACTCCCTCCAGAGATGCAGGGAGTGGCGCGTTCCAAAGCTCTCGGGCCTCTGGATTCGTCAGGGTCTGGCCGAACTGTTCCTGGACCTGCTGGAGACTCGCTGCGATCGTCGGTGACCAGCGGCCGCCGTGAATATCCAGGAGCGCCTCATCGAATACATTTTGCAGAACCAAAGATTCGTCGATTGCATCGGCTCGGAGATGGCTAAGGAAGATGAACATGCCGAGGGAGATGCTCAGCCCTCGCACAACGCAGGATCGTCTTCTGCACTTCATAGATTTGCGGCTTAAGCCGCCCCAAGTCAGCTCTCGACTTTTATACCGACCACCGCGGCGCTTTGTTCAATCTGTGGGACAAGCTTGTCGGTTTTTTCCTTCGCCTGCGTCGCCAGTTCGTCAATCTCCGCTCCTTTGATCTCACCCTGCTTTTCCCGTTTTTCAATCTTGTCGAGAAAACTCAGGATCCCCTTGAAACCGGCATCAACTGACTTCGCGAGAGATTTGTCCTTTTCGGCTACCTGTCCCTCCACTGCCTCATACATCACCTGGCAGCTCCCCATGATCCCGCGCATATCGGAAACGCGACTCACCGCCTGGAAGCGACCCGATTTCTCCTTGGCGTAGCGGGATTCCTTCCAATCTTCGAAGTAATCGGAAAGCGTCGGGGTCATCACGATCATGGCACCAAAGCAATCGCCGACTGTGGCATTCCAGGCCTTGGCGTCGGCCAGCAGTTCACCGAGCTTCTTGTTCACGTCCTTGGCAGCAGCTGCCAGAACCTCCGGACGGGGCAGCACCTTTTCTCCCCCGTCTACAGGTGTCACCCAACGTTCGTCGCCGCCCCACAACATCGGTTCGATGATATACGTGAAGAGAGCGCCTTGCTTCTCGATCTTTTGGCCATTGCCCAGATCCAAAACCACTTGCGCTACATCCTCCGGGCCCTCCGACGCAGGAACTCCAGCATCCAAATAAATGTCATAATCGGCAAGAGCTGGCACTCCGGCGACAATTCCTTCTATCGTCTCGTAGCCAAAGCTGTCCATCGCCTTGTAGTTGTCCTGCATCTTCTTGACCAGTTGCTCCATTTTCTTGGGCTCGGCTTTGTACGCCGCGTCGACGGAGCCCCCATTCGCCGCAACGAGCGCCGAATAGGCTTCGCTGTTAGCCACGAAATCTTGCGAGGCAGCGTTCACTTTCTCGAGGCCCTTAAGCAGGTAACTCTTCACGCTGGCCGCCGTTTCGTCGGCGCTGAGGCGAGGCCCCAAAGCACCGAAGAAAAACAAGACCGAGAAGAGAAGAAATTGCGAGCGGATGGCTTTCATATTGAGAATGAGTTTCAATTTCTAAAACAAGTGGTTTTTGCGCAAGAGAAAAGCGAGCTGTAACGAGTTTTTGGACTTTCAGGCGGGCGGAAGCTCTCAGGCGCCTGCCACGAGGACATCGACGGTTCGCGTATGTGCGGCGCGGCGGTGTTCAAAAACGAAGATCCCTTGCCAAGTTCCCAGAGTCATTTGCCCGTCGACAATAGGGATTATTTCACTTGTCCGTGTGAGGGCCATGCGCAAGTGACTGGTGGTATCGTCGGGTCCTTCGAGAGTATGAACGTAGTCGCCGGATTCGGGGGCGATTTTTTCGAAGTATCGGTGGAGGTCAGTCCTGGCACTGGAGTCAGCGTTCTCGTAGATGACCAGGCTGGCGCTGGTATGGCGGATGAAAACTGTAACGGTGCCGATTCGGACTCCACTTTCGCGGACGATTTGATCGACATCCTCGGTAATCTCATAGGTTCCCTTTCCGCGAGTGCGAACCGAGACTTCCGCGTGTTTTGCAATCATTGCGGCTTAATGGCCACGAGCAGCCATCCGGCAAGGAATAACAAACCGCCAATTGGTGTGATCGCGCCGAGCCAGCGAAGATTGGTAATTGCCAGAATATAGAGAGAGCCGGAAAAAATCACAATTCCCGCGGCCCAGATCCAAACGACAGTGGGATTTCGGCTGGCGGCCCACAAGGCTGCCACGGCATGCACCAGATGGTAGAGGACGGCAGTCTGCCAGATGGAGCTGGTTTGGTTGGCCGTGAGGAGCCCGGCGAGTTGGTGAGCGCCGAAGGCTCCCAAGGCGACGCCCAGAAAGCCGAGAAGGCCTGCGATTTGAATGGCAAGTTGCATAGAAATGATTAACCAAAATTGGACGAGTTGTAGGGGCGCTTGTGTCAAGCGCCCAGCGAAAAATCCACAGGCGCTTGGCACAAGCGCCTCCACAAGTGCTTCTGAATTCGTCCTCGGGGCGTCTGACGAGAAATTCTTCCAGCTCATGCAGTTCATGAGATCTTTTGTCCACAGATAACACCGTAACACCGATAGATTTCTGTAAATCAGTCGAAATTTCTGCAATCTCCGGATAGCCAGACAGGGCCGCCAGGCCATTCACGAACGTTGAAGATCTAAATTTTCTGCCGTGGCCGCACGAACTTCACCTCGGGGTGCCGAACGGTCCATCGCCAGGTCGCTGCGCGAGTATGCGCGGGGGATCGCGGGCGGGCTGATGTTCAGCCTGCCGTTGCTTTACACAATGGAAATGTGGTGGGCGGGGTTTACCAGCCAACCGGAGCGGCTACTTCTTTATATCGCGGCGACTTTCGCTTTGTTAATCGGTTATAATCGTTACGCCGGGATGCGGCGGGATGCTAGCTGGGTCGAGGTCGCAATCGATTCCGTGGAGGAAATGGGGCTCGGCCTAGTAACGGCTGGGCTGATGCTTTTCCTGCTCGGACAGATCACGTCTGAGATGGAGCTGAACGAGATCATCGGAAAGCTTGTCATGGAAGCCATGACAGTGGCAATTGGCGTGTCGATCGGCACATCTCAACTCGGGAGCGGTGCCGCCGCCGATGAGCGAGACAAAGGTGTCAAACCAGGCTCCGCCCCGCCGAAGGCAGATTTCATCAACCAGCTTATCCTTGCTCTTTGCGGTGCAGTGCTCTTTGCGGCCAATGTCGCGCCGACCGAGGAGATCGTCCTGGTCGCGCATTCCATCTCCGCCTGGCGGCTGATCGGTCTTGCGCTCTTATCGATCGCCTTAAGCGGACTGATTTTGTTCTATAGCGAGTTTCGTGGATCAAAACGGTTCGCTGCCAAGGCGGGAACAATGCACATTATTTCGATGACCGCTGTTTCCTACGTCATCGCCTTGCTTGCTTCGCTGACCATCCTCTGGTTCTTCGGTCGCTTGGATGGTGAGCCGATCATCACCAGCGCCGGCCAGACCGTAGTGCTTGGTGTGGCCGCAGCGCTGGGAGCATCCGCCGGACGCCTCCTGCTGCAATGACCAAGCTGGAGAAAAATTGGCTGGAGTGGATATGTTTTGCCATCAGTTTACTGTTGGTCATCAGCTTACTCGGTTACTTGCTTTACACCGCCGTGACCACCGGCCAGTCGCCAGCACATATCGAACTCCAGTTGGGTCCACCCCAGGAACGTGGCGGAAAGTTTTTCATCAATGTCGTCGCGGAAAACCGCGGCGAGCAGACGGCCGAAGGCGTTTACGTTGAGGTTGTGCTCAAGGCCAATGGCAAGGAAGAACGCGGAATGTTCGTCATCGATCGTTTACCCAGGCAAGGCAAACGTCGGGGAATCGTCACTTTCGAGACGGACCCTCGCCTGGCTTCTACTGTGGAGGCACGCGCCCTCGGATACGCCGAGCCCTAGCCCGTTCGTCTTTCGTTTGGGATTATCGCCGGCACGAAGGCTGGGGAGCACACCCGTCCCGGGTGTGACTCTTCGGCGTCCCGCCGAAGAGATCTTCAGGCGACCCGCGTCGCGAGTTTGAGCTACCCTCCTCTTCACAAGATAGTTGAACACCACCCGATGTGTCGCGCGGGAAAAGGCGTGTTCGGCGGGACGTCGAACACCACACCCGGGACGGGTGTGCTCCCCAGAACCTCGAAAGCTTGTCATCGTCGACGCTTTGTTCGGACCCAAGGGCGAAAGCGGATGAACCAAGCAGATCACAGCCGCAGGTATTTTGTCCGCGCCGCCGCGCTCCTTCAGCGATTGACAAGCGCCATCATTGACTCTGCGTAACGTTCTCCCTCCGCGATGCCAGGCGGAAAGAGCTTGTCGATTTGGGCTAACTCGTCGGCGGTTAAGCTTACTTCAAGGGCGCCCATGTTATCCTCGAGATAGCGGACGCGTTTGGTGCCTGGAATCGGAACGATGTCCTCGCCTTGTGCCAGCACCCAGGCGAGCGCAAGCTGCGCGGGTGAGCAGCCTTTTCTTCCGGCAAGGTTCTTCACGTGTTCGGCGAGGCCAAGGTTTTTTTCGAAGGCCTCTCCCTGAAATCGCGGGTTGGTATGCCGCCAGTCATCGTCTGAAAGGTCAGAGGGCTTCTGAATTGCTCCGGTAAGAAAGCCCCGACCTAGCGGACTGTAGGCAACGAAGCCGGTGCCGAGCTCGCGGCAGGTCGCCAGCGTTCCATTACGCTCGATGTCACGTGACCAGAGGGAGTATTCCGACTGCAGAGCGGTGATCGGATGCACCGCATGGGCCCGCTTGAGAGTATCGGGACCAGCCTCGGAAAGTCCGAGCGAACGCACCTTACCCGAGCGGACCAATTCGGCCATGGCGCCGACCGTTTCCTCGATGGGAACTTCGGGATCGACGCGGTGTTGGTAATACAGGTCGATGGTCTCAATCCCCAAGCGTTTGAGGCTGCCATCGCAAGCCTTCAGAACATTAGCAGGCGAGCTGTCTACTCCCTTAATCGTCCCATCCTCAATTCGAAAGCCAAACTTCGTCGCGACGACCAGCTGCTCCCGCGGAACCTCACGTAAGAAGCGGGCTAGAAGTTCCTCGTTCTTGTAAGGACCGTAGACTTCTGCCGTGTCAAGAAAGTTGCCGCCAAGCTCAACGTACCGGCGCAACACCGCCAACGACTCTGATTCGTCCGTTGGGCCATATGCATACGACATCCCCATGCACCCCAAACCCAACGGCGAAACCTCCAATGAACCGAGTTTACGAATTTTCATAGAAAACCTCAGACCAAAGCTACACCAACCACGAGAGTCGCGAAAAAGGTTTTGCCGACCTGCAGCTGATTCAGGAAGGAAAGGCCAAAGAATGGCTTTACATGCTCATGCCGCCATCGACGGCGAGCACCTGACCTGTGATGAAGGAGGCTTCTGGACTCGCCAGAAACGCGACCGCCGCGGCGATATCTTCGGCAACACCAAAGCGCGTCAGCGGAATTTGCGCTAGGGCCGCCTTGCGGACGTCTTCACTTAACACCGACGTCATGTCAGTCTCGACAAAGCCGGGTGCGACGACGTTTGCGGTAATATTTCGGCTGGCAAGCTCGCGGGCAAGAGTTTTGGTGAATCCGATGACACCGGCCTTGCTCGCCGAATAGTTCGCCTGTCCAGCGAGGCCAATCAGCCCACTAACGGAGCTAATATTGATGATGCGCCCTTTGCGCTGCTTGACCATGGCACGCAGCACAGCTCGAGAAAAATTGAACGCGCCCTTGAGATTGGTGTCGAGGACGACATCCCAATCCTCCGAGCTCATTCGCATCACCAAAGTGTCACGGGTAATGCCGGCGTTGTTCACGAGCACATCGCAGCGTCCGAAATCCGCCAGGATCGCTTCGCCGGTCTTCTGGACCGACTCAAAATCTGCGACATCGACGGCATAAGCTTTGGCCGCATCAGGCGCGATGGAACTAATCGCATCGGCGGTTTTGCGGGAATTGGCTTCGGTGCGACTGACGACCGCAATTCGCGCCCCTTCTTCCGCAAGACGCCGGGCGATGGCTTCTCCGATTCCACGACCGGCGCCGGTAACTATGGCCACCTGATTCTCAAATCGCTTCATAATGCTCGCCTCATGATATTCGCTACATCCGCTCGGCCCGTTCAGATGTGCTAGACCTTCACCCAGCTGCGGCTTCGGGCGCTCTTCTCAATAGCCGCGAGCACTTTTTCATTCTTGAGACCCTCTTCAAATTCTGGCTGCACACTCTTACCGTCGACCACTGCTGTAATGAAATCTGCGAACGTATTTGTGAAAGTGTGCTCGTAGCCGATGATGTGCCCGGGTGGCCACCATGCTGAGCCGTAGGGATGGACCGGCTCGGTGACAAGGATGTCGCGAAATCCGCGCACGTCTTCGGGATCATCGAGCTTAAAAAATTGAAGCCGATTCATGTCCTCGAAATTAAAAAAGAGCGATCCCTTGCTCCCGTTGATCTCCATGGTGATGTGGTTCTTGCGCCCCTGCGCAAAGCGCGTGGCTTCAAAATTCGCAATCGCACCATTCTTAAATCGACCGATCCACGAAACCGCATCGTCCACAGTCACTCTTCCCAACTGCTTGCCCGCCTTAGCTGCCAGTCCCTTTCCAACTGCCTCGAGGATCGGCCGCTTCTTGACAAAAGTCTCCAGAAGCCCGCACACTTCGCTCACCTCGCCCACCACGTAGCGCGCGATGTCGACGATGTGCGAGTTAATGTCCCCATTCGTCCCCGAGCCGGAAAATTTTTCCTGGAGGCGCCAGACGAGGGGGAAATTCGGATCCGCAATCCAATCCTGGGCATAACGGGCCCGCACGTGATAGAGGCGCTCACCAAGATCGCCGCGATCGATCATTCGCTTGGCTTGGGCGATCGCGGGAATGCGCCGGTAGTTGTGGCACACCATATTAACAACCTTTGCCTTCTTCACAGCTGCCACCATTCGCTCGCACTCCGCCACGTCGATGGCCAACGGCTTTTCACAAAGGATTGCTTTACCGTTCTTGGCTGCCTCCAAAGCGATTTCGCAGTGGCTGTCATTAGGTGTGCAAATGTCGACAATATCAATGTCTGCAGCGCTCACCACCGCCCTCCAATCCGTACTGGCATTCTGCCATCCCAAATGTTGACGGGCCGCTTCAACGTTCTTCGGCGATCGTCCGCAAATGGTGTGAAGCACCACATCGGCAGGCAGATCGAAGAACTTGGGCGCCTGACGCCAAGCGTTCGAATGCGCCTTGCCCATGAAATTGTAACCAATCATTCCGACATTGAGAGAGCGTCTGGCCATAGCAAGAAAGGGGAAAGCTCTTGAGTTCAACAAATGCGATGGCGTCTGAAAACAAAAAACCATCTCGATGTCGACGCATCCCTGAGAGGAGAAATCGCCCAGCACCGGATTGACGAATCGGAGGAATAGTTTATCATGCCTAAACGCAGGGGAGCTTACGAGCTGAGAGTCCCGATCGAAAAAGCGATTTCGGGAGACCCTTGGAACCTGATCCGGCTAAAACCGGCGTAGGGAGCAGAAATGAGTTCTAAGTTAGCAGTTTTAAATTTTGAGCCGCGAACCGAAGCCGGTCCGGTCTCTGCTCCCTTGCTGACCGCCGCGGTCCTGAGATGCAAAGAAAAATTTAGAACTGAGAATGAGTGCACCTAAAAGCGCCATCGAGGCCGAGAACAGCAATCCACTGCCAAAATCCAGCCGGGTCTACGTTCGGGGAGAAATCTACCCCGAAATTCGGATCCCGATGCGGCAAATCGAGCTTGCGCCGACCAGATCGTTTACTGGCGCGATAGAAGAGAATGCGGCTGTTCGGGTCTATGACACGAGTGGACCTTGGGGAGATCCGCAATTCCACGGCGATGTCGAGCAGGGACTTCCCCCGTTGCGCAAAGAGTGGATTCTTAAGCGCGGCGACGTCGCAGAATATCAGGGCCGCAATATTCTACCCGAAGACAACGGGTACCTAAGCGCCGGCCATGCCCGGGCGATAAGCGAACGTCGCGGCGGACTTTCGCCCCTCCACGCTCCGAGGAATGCGAAACGACAACCCGTTCGAGCTTCAGCAGGCCATCCTGTCACCCAGTTGTGGTACGCGCGGCAGGGCATCATCACTCCTGAAATGGAGTTCATCGCCGTGCGTGAGAACCTTGGGCGGGCCAAAATCGCCCAAATGGAAAAGGACATTCTTCGCAATGATCTCGACAAGCAGCATGCGGGCAGCGCGCAACTTGCCAGCGGCGCGGGCGATGCACGAAATCGCTATTATGTCCCTTCTGTCTTTCGCCGTTTTCCGCAGCGGATACCCTCGGAAATTACTGCGGAGTTTGTTCGCGCTGAAGTCGCGGCAGGTCGCGCCATCATCCCGGCAAACATCAATCATCCAGAGTCCGAGCCGATGATTATCGGCCGCAATTTCCTCGTCAAGATCAATGCGAATATTGGCAATAGCGCTGTCGCTTCCAGCATTGATGAGGAGGTCGAGAAAATGCGCTGGGCCACCAAGTGGGGCGCAGACACCGTGATGGATCTCTCCACGGGCAAAAACATTCATGCCACACGCGAATGGATTCTTCGCAATTCTCCAGTTCCGATCGGAACAGTTCCCATTTATCAAGCGCTGGAAAAAGTGGGCGGGAAGGCCGAAGAACTCACGTGGGAAGTTTATCGCGACACGCTAATCGAGCAGGCTGAACAAGGCGTCGACTACTTCACGGTTCACGCAGGCGTCTTGCTGCGCTTCATTCCCCTGACTGCCCGGCGCATGACAGGAATCGTCTCCCGAGGCGGCAGCATCATGGCAAAATGGTGCCTGGCCCATCATGAGGAGAGCTTCCTTTACACGCATTGGGACCAAATCTGCGAAATCATGGCGGCTTACGATGTCAGCTTCTCAATCGGCGACGGTCTTCGCCCAGGCAGCATTGCCGACGCCAATGACGAGGCGCAATTCGCCGAGTTGTTCGTGCAAGGGGAGCTGACCGAGCGTGCCTGGAAACATGGCGTGCAAGTAATGAACGAGGGCCCTGGTCATGTGCCCATGCACATGATCGAAGAAAATATGGCTAAGCAACTCGAGTGGTGTCAGGAAGCTCCTTTCTATACGCTGGGCCCCCTCACGACGGACATAGCTCCGGGTTACGATCACATTACCAGCGGCATCGGCGCAGCCATGATCGGCTGGTACGGGTGTGCGATGCTTTGCTACGTAACGCCAAAGGAACACCTTGGCCTGCCGAACAAAAAGGACGTCAAGGATGGTGTCATCGCTTACAAGATTGCCGCCCATGCCGCCGACCTCGCAAAAGGCCATCCCGGCGCGCAATATCGCGACAACGCTCTATCCAAGGCCCGATTCGAATTTCGTTGGGAGGACCAGTTTAATCTCAGCCTCGACCCAGTAACGGCGCGAGAATTTCATGATGAGACGCTCCCGCAGGAAGGCGCTAAGTCCGCGCACTTTTGCTCAATGTGTGGCCCACACTTCTGTTCGATGAAAATCACTGAGGACGTCCGCAAATATGCTGCTGAGCTGGGGATCAGCGAGGACGACGCGGTGCAGCGCGGAATGGAGGAGAAATCCGCCGAATTTGTGGAGAAAGGCGCAGAACTCTATTCAAAGGTCTAAGCTCATCCCGTGCCGTGGCGTTGTTGGTTCGAACATTGAGCGTGCGACGGAGCCATTCCGTGGAGCACACGCGTCTCGCGTGTTAGTTGTCCGGCGTCTCCGCCGGACAAAGCGGAAGCGTTATTGGGTGTCCGCACATGGGACTAACACGTCGTATGAAGAATCGCGTGCACGTCCTTGGTCTTAAGATCTTTTAGCAACCGGCACGCCTTTTCTGTCGGGACGGCGACGAGCTTGATTCCGCGCCGGGTCGCCTCTTGCTCGATCTCCGGCATTACGGGCAATCGGCCATAAGCCCCCGTGCCCACGATAAGCTGGCTCCCACCCCAGGGAATCTGCTCCTTGATCGACAATGGCGTATGCCCGCTTTGCTCGCGATATTGCTTGGAGGGGGCCTTCTTGCGTTTCCTGACCTTTCCGGCCTCGATTACGACATCGTAGTCATAGCGCTGTTTCTCGACTTCGATCTCACCAAACTCAATCATTCTCGCCTGCATGTCCTCGTGCCTCCAAGTAACGCTCCCATTCATTTGCCTCGGCGTCAATCAAGGCGACGGATGACGACAACGCCTTACAATTCGCGAGTATTCGCGACGAAGCGCGGTCGAGGTGCGCGTCGTAAATCCAAACAGCGTTGCGCAGCGTGAACGGAGCATTCGATTGCTCCGGCCCGACCAAGAGCCGCCATGCGGTCCGATTCTCGGTTTCTGGAAATTCGCGGTGCTGGAAGTTCGGTGGCAATTCGTCCTCGCGTGGGCGCACGAAAATTTCCAGCATCTCCACCGGTTCACCGTCCTCTGCCGCGCGCTCCTCATGCCCACACGCCGCTGCCTGCATTCATCACGGCAAAGTGGGTCGGGGTGAGTGGGAGCCGCGCGCCTGACGTGTCTTGATGCAACCATGATGGAGCTGCTCGGCGTCCGCCCGACGGCCGCTGGGGGGTGCTGGTTCAAGACATAGGTAACAGGTTGGTGAGTGGATCTGAAAGGATCCGGGATGCCATGGGCGACCTCGAACCTAATGAACAAGAGAGCTGAATTTGCGAGCAGAGCGATGACCACGGAGAATTTTCGCGCCTTATGCCGAGAGTATGGGATCAGTGCACGCGTTGGCTACAAGTGGCGAGATCGCTTTATGGCCCAAGGTCTCTGCGGGATGAACGACCAGAGTCGGCGGCCGCATTGTTGTCCTCGCCAACTGAGCGAGGAAGAGATCTGCGCTATGGTGCGGATCAAAGAACGGCATCGGCACTGGGGAGGCAGAAGATTCGGCAGGTTTACCTGCGCCAGCACGGGCAGGCGCCGAGTGAGAGCAGTTTTAAACGGGTGCTGGAGCGCTGTGGCTTGACGGAAAAGCGCAAGGTGAGAGCTGTCAGGCAGGCTGGACGCATTGCCAGCGGGCGCAAGGCGAGCGCACCTAATCAGGTGTGGACAGTGGACTTTAAAGGCTGGTGGCACGATCGGGAGGGCCGATGCGAGCTGTTGACGGTGCGCGATGAATACAGTCGCTATGTGCTCGAGCTGCGGGCGCTGCCCGATGCGCGCACCGCGACGGTGCGGGCGTGTTTTGAGCGGCTTTTTGGACAACACGGATTGCCTGAAGCCA
The DNA here is from genome assembly GCA_963824895.1 of uncultured Verrucomicrobiae bacterium. Classification (GTDB taxonomy): domain Bacteria; phylum Verrucomicrobiota; class Verrucomicrobiia; order Chthoniobacterales; family Terrimicrobiaceae; genus DASTFP01. The sequence goes on from CAWGQS010000015.1 coordinate 34,514, forward strand.
TCCGCAGCGACAATGGAGTTCCCTTTGCCAGTCCCAATGGTTTGCTGGGACTTTCCCAACTCAGTGTGTGGTGGCTGGCCATGGGCATTGATCTGGAACGCAGTCGCCCTGGGTGTCCGCAGGACAACGGCGGCCACGAGCGCTTGCCTCGAGACATCGCGCGGGAACTCGAAGGCGTCCACCATGAGGAACGCCAGGCCGCCTTTGAAACTTGGCGGCGAGAGTTTAATGAAGAGCGACCGCACCAAGCCCTCGGGATGCGAGTGCCCGCAGAGCTCTACCAAGCATCCCTGCGCAGGTGGAACGGGACCCCTGAGCAGATCAGCTATCCTGGCATGGCCACGCGCCGAGTAAAAAAAACTGGAGCTATTTGTTACGAGGACCAGCGAATCTTCATCTCCCAAGCTCTGGCTGGATGGGACTTGGGTTTGCGTTCTCGCTCTGAGGGGGTGATCGAGCTTTACTTCGCGCAGTTCCTCTTGGGAGTGCTGGAAACCCCGACCGCAGCCTTTATTCCAATAACCCAAACGCAATCCACGACCAAGAGTAGGCTTCGTGAGCACGTAAGGAACTTCCGATGTTTGCCTCCGCCTAAAGTGAACTCGACGCCCTATTCACAAACCGGTTGCTCTGGCTTGGCGCCAGCGCCCGAGCTCTCTTCCCTGCGGGGCTCTTCTACCTACGACGGGAGAGCACCGCCCCTACCGAAGCCAGCTGTGCTGCGGAACTAAGCACTGCCCAGCACACACTACGGCCTCTGCCGACTTCCCCGCCGTTTCGTGTCGGCGGTCACGCAAAGTGGGCGCAGAGATCCTTCACCGGTTGCGGTTTCAAAAAGCGGACTCCAGCTTTCGCTCGGCCTACCCCTATAGCAACTTCGGATGCTGACCGAATTGGAAGTTGGGAATCACGTCGCCATCGTAAGCGAACCGTTCCGCCTCATCGCGGGCAAACGACTGATCTACCGTCCTCGATCGAACTCGACGGGATCGGAGACTGTCGGCATTGCGTGCAAGCAAGGGCAACGTGACTCCCGCCGGCAAAAAAATTTGACGAGGTGCTCCGGGCTGTCTCTGCAAACCTGCCGAGGCCAATGCCAAAGCAAGCCTGAGAAAAGGAGATAGGAGCCTGCCGCGACGCTCGTTCCGGCTGAAGCGACCGCCAATCGCTCAAACTCACCGGGCAGTTTGTCCGGACGACAGCTTTCGATCCAGCGAGGCAGTTCCACCTCCGAGGATCAGCAACACGGCACACAGCCCCAAAGCCAGGATATGATATTCGAACCCCTCGCCGCTCTGGTTGCGAAACCAATCCATAAAGAATCCGTGCTGGAGATGACTGGTCAAGGTCGCGACTGTCATGTTGATGGCGATCGCGAATGCTGCGACGCGCGTCGCAATGCCCAAGGCCAGGGCGATCGGGCCGAGAAATTCGGCGAGAATGGCCGCCAGGGCAAGCATCCATGGAATATGCATCACGTCCGTGAAGAAATTCATGGTCCCGGAGAAACCGCCGCCACCAAACCAGCCGAAGACCTTCTGGGCGCCATGCGGAAACATGACCACTGCAAGCGTAAAGCGGGCCACAAGCGCCGCAATGCTTCGCTGTGTCCCGACCGTCGCCCGCGCCAGGCTCTGCAGGAGGTTGTCAGCAGCGCGTTCCTGCTCTGTGTGCAGACGCTGTTCAATGAGTGTTTTCATCTTTGCCATTCCTCCTTTTCAGGCCGCCTTCTCCAGGGGATAGCCACGCTCCTTCCAGTCCGCCTTGCCACCCGCGTACACCGAGACATCCTGGTAGCCCAATTCCGTCAAACGCTTCGCCGCAAGGTGAGAGTTCTCACACGCCTCGCTCGCGCAATACACGACCACCGCAGCCCAGCGCTCCCGAATCACTAAGCCAGCCCGATCGTCAATATTCTCCAGCGGCAGATGCCCTGCGCCCGGAATGTGACCCGCGCGGTAGTAATCCTCCGGCAACGCCTCGACGACCACCAGATCTCCGCCCGCGTCTAATTGTCTTTTTAGTTCCTCTCCATTTATCGCTTTCATTGTGTCCTTACGTTTGTTGGGTTTGATTTGATTGCAGATGCAACTATATAAGGAAGCACCTATTGGTTGCGTATGCAACTATAAAGTTGCGATTGCAATCATTTCTCTTTGGCGGCAGAGTCCTGCGGATGGACGCGGATCCAAAATACATTGATGCCTGGGGCTATATTCTGCGGCTGCAATCGCTGGTAGTCGCGCGCATCGAAGAGGACCTGAAGCGCAAGGGGGAAATCTCGTTGACCTGGTATGACGTGCTGCTGGCACTGGATAATGCGCCTGGGAAGCGGCTCCGGATGAGTGAGCTTGCCGAGAGAATTGTCCTGAGCCGCAGTGCGCTTACGCGGTCGGTGGACAAGCTGGAAGCCGAGGGCTATCTGAAGCGGGAGCCATGCCGCGACGACGAGCGCGGGGCTTACGCTGTCCTTTTGAAGAAGGGCGCGCGCGCGCTGGCGCGGGCCCGGCCGGTCTATTGGTCCGGGATAAGGAAGTATTTCGCGGGCGGTCTGACCGAGGTAGACATCTCAAACCTCGAGGGCATTCTTGAGAAGGTCGCGGCTCATTTTCAGGAAGCAAACGCCGAGGGGCGTCGCCGCTAGGAACGGGCCTGAAAGCGTTCCTGCGGTCGACGGGGCCAAGGCGACGATGGGGACATCGTCGCTACAGTATCGCTTCGGGCGACCGGAAGGTCGCATCGCGTCAAACTGATTCGCGCGAATCCTTGCGGCTGTTTGTTACGGAGTTATTCTTCGCAATGGCGAAGCGCCTGTTCATCGCACTCGAACTGCCGGATAGCATTCGCAGGCTTCTGGCAGCATTGGATCCGAAGGTGAAAGGCCTGCGTTGGTTGCCCAGGGAGCAACTGCACGCGACGATAAGTTTCATCGACCGCGTGAATTCGGATCAGGAACAACAGCTTCGGGAGGCGCTTGCGGAGGTGCGCGTGCCGTCCTTCTTTCTGCCCATTCGAGGAATCGGAACTTTTGGCGGAGCCCGGCCAACCATTGTCTGGGCAGGTTTGGGAAAGGCATATCCTCATCTTTTTGCGTTGCACAAGCACACCCAGGATGCAGTCCTACACGCAGGTTTAGAGCCTGACCTCCGACCATTTCATCCTCACATCACCCTTGGGCGCCACGATTGGCTGACCATCTCTAAGCAGGCGTTTTCGCAAATGCGCCAAGCCCAAGCCGCTGAAGTCTCGAACTTTTCCACACCGCCTGCCTCACTCACGTCAGCGAGTGCAAAGGCGGCGTATCTCGGGGCTTACAAAAACGCCTTCTTCGGCGAGATCGCCATCGTCGAGCAAGACGGCGGACTCGCCATCGTCCAAGGCCCGAAAAAGATGGCGTTCCCTATGACTCACTGGGATCGCGATACCTTTACCTATGAAACCCAAGGAGAAAATTCAGTCGGCAAAGCAGGTATCACGTTCACGATAGATGCCGACGGCAAGGCCCAGCGCGTCCTCGTAGAGAATTTGAATATTCATGGCGAGGGAATCTTCGATCGCTTATCAGATAGTAATTAAGCTAAACGATTCGCGCCCTACAACTGCGAAGAATTTGTGGAGATGCGGCTGGCCACGGTTCGCTCGCGCTCGCTATGGTTGCACTTCGATAACCATCTCGGGAGAAGCATCTCCCTCATTGTTGATTGCCCGGATCACAACGCGCAGGCTGTGATAACCGTCGCGCCTAATTTTGAATTTCCACGAGGTCGTTCCGTTGGCAGGCACAAATCTCGTCCAATGTCTTTGGTCGGTCTTGTATTCGACTCTCGCGATTCCGCCGGCAGCCGTTCCCCAGAAGTTGAAGTACGACCTGCTCACGATCAGTTCCGTCAATGAAACGACCGGCACCGCCACCGGCTCTGGCGCGGGAGCCGGTAGATCGACATGGACAAATTCCCCGCTTCGGTCCTCTCCGATCCCATCGTCCTGAAAACTGCCGGCGAACGCTCGAAATTCAAAGCCTCTGGCCGGGTCGAATCCAGGCAGCGCCGAAGCATTTGGAATCTTGAATTCAAAGTCCGGCGCGTTGGCATTGAATGCTCCGATAAACTGTCCAACCTCCGGTAGAGGTGGATCAAAGCGGACTGATCCTGCAGGGAACTCACCCGTGGGAGACGAATCTGGAGCAACCGAGAAGGCGGACGCATTCCCATCATTAGGAACACCTGCGATGGTGTCATACTCGTCGTCTCCATCCCAATCGAACTGGATCTGGATGGCCTCGCTACCGCCTAGATCGGCAAGATCCTGTCCGCCAAGCAAAATCAATTCCGGGATCGTTCTCGAAGGATCGCCGTCTCCATCGGCATCGCCGGCAATCCCAAAAAAGTTGATCCCGACATAGAGGGCGTCTTCTCCCGCATCGTAAACGAACCGAAAATCCTTGATGTCCCATCCCGATGTGGCGAAGGGCAATCCTGGAGGCAGACCCACGTCGGACGGATCAGTGACAATGACAGCCTCGGTCGGGTCGAAATCCGTTTCAACATTCCCGGTGAGCGAGAGAGCGTCCAGAGCCGAGGCGGCAGCTATTAGACAAAGCGCAGACGACGCTGCAGTTCGCCATATTTTCCACTTAGTCATGCGAATTGAATCCCTTTCAGAAACGCCGAGGCAGCCAGAGTGACAAAAACATAAAGTCCGGATCCGGCTTCGACACGCGTTGGCAAATGATGAGTTTGAATGATAACTTAGCGCTCCCTAGAGAGCCGCCACGTGCGATCGATTACTATGTTTATATGCAAAGGAAATCGTAAAGTGACGAATGAGTCTCCCTGACATGAGTTCGGTCCTAGCATGGGCGGCTACAGCCCATTGAGCAAACCAACCTGCATTGCTAAAACTGCTTCTTGAGCGCACAAATCGACTCGGGGAGCCCAGCGCTGGCTCCGCAATTTGCACAAGGGGATTTCTCGTCGCAATGGAAGTGGAGGTGCACAGAAGGTAGAGGGCTATTTGTGAGGACAACTTGTCTGGCAATGCCGCCAGCTTGCCAAAGCCGCCGGATGCCGTCGAAGACGATGTATGCTGGCGCAAGCTCGCGAGCGCAGGATTCTATGGCTATGCGGTACTTTGCTCCGGCGCGACTCGATGGTCGGAAAGCGTTTCTGCGATTGAGCTCAAAGACTTCTGCTGTAGATGTTCTCTGGGTTTCAAATAGTTTTTTGGTCCGAGTTATTGACATGGCAGAGAGCGGTTAAGGGCTTTGCAGTTTGAGGACCCAGGAGCCGTGTTTGAGTTGATTGCGGGCATGGAGATCAGGGTCGTAGCATTGGCGGGTTTGCCACATTTTCCAGAGGATCTTGAGCCAGCGCTGGCCGAGGCAGCGCAGGGCGCAAGCATGGGATTTGCCGCGGGCGCGAAGGGCTTGGTAATAGACGGCGGCCCAAGGAGAGGCATTGCCGGCTAAGATTCGCCCACAGATGCACGACGGCGCGGAGCGCCTTATTACAGTGGAGCCGCAGCGCGACGATGTGAATCTGGCCGCTTTGAAAGCTAATGGGGGCGGTGCCGGCCAGACACTGTAAGGCGCTGGTGTCAAAGCGGGCGCGCTCCGAGCCGATTTCGCCCAGCAAGCGGGGGGCAATTTTCGGACCCGCTCCGGGCAGCGAACCGAAAAGATCGTGATCGGGATGCTGGGCAAAGAGCTTCTCGATTTCGGCGCGGTAGGCCTCGATCTGATGCTCGAGCACGCGCAGCATCCGCGTGCGGGTGAGCGCCAGTCGGCTCTTGGTGCGGGTGAGCACTTCGCCAGAGACAAACTCGCTGGCCCGCGCGAAAATCTCCAGGCGTTTGGCATAGGTTTGCGGCCGCGCCAGCTTGTGGCTGTGAAGGAACTTCTCCCATTTACGTTTGCCTGCCGCCCTCAGCGCCTGAGGGCTCGGAAAGGCTTCCAGAAAGGCCCAGGCTGCCGGCAGCGTCCAATCCTCGAAGGCTTCCAGGGCGGCCGGATAGTATTCCTGCAGCGCACTCTGGAGTTGGTTGACCAGAGCGGTGCGTTCCTCGATCAAGGCCACCTCGTCGCGGCAAAGCAGCCGCAGCTCGGCAATGAGCGGGTCTTCTTGGGCCAGAGCTCTCCAGCCGTGGCCATCGACCCGCAGGGCATCGGCCAAACTCCAGGCATCCAGATGGTCGCTCTTGCTGCCACTGGGCACTTTGCGCTCGCGGTAAGCCTTACTACTTACCGGCGAAATCGGGTAGAGGCTCACTCCACTTTCGAGCAGCTGTTCAATGACGATGCCCTGGCTGGTTTCCACGCAGACGGCGACGGCGCCCCCCAGGGCGGCGACTTGCTCGCCCCAGCGCTGCCAGCCTGCGGCACTATGTTTGATGGCAAAATCGGCCACGATCTGGCCCAGCCGATCAACGATGACGACCGTGTGATGATCGTGGGCCCAGTCGAAGCCCGCGTAATGAGTAATCTCTTTCCATGGTTTCATTTTTGCTCTTCCGGTTGAGGGTCTTGGCGCTCGCACAGGCCTGTCACTGGTCGGGCTGATACAAGGATCCTCGCAGGATGTCGTTCTCTCAGACCTTCGGACAGCCGCTCGAGAACCGGCCGGTATTCTACAGCTAACCCTCGAAGGGATCGCGGCGGTTGACCGTGCCGGTCTCGGCGCTTTGCGCTCCCCACCATCGTGGCTGGAAGGCAAACTCTTCACAAGGCTCTCCTCCTTGGCGGCAAAGTTATTCACAACCGGCGCAGACTCTGAACAAGGCCCTCTGAAAGCCTTCTTGCGCCGCTTATGAATAACTTTAGAAACGGTATCAGCGGCGGTGTCCCCACCGCCGAAGAAAGGCACCCTCGACCGTGGGGACACGGTCGCTACAAGGCTACGCTCGCCCCTGATACGCGACTTCTGAGCCCTTGCGACAACTGTCGAGGAAGCTAACCTTTGCCATGGCAAAGCGCCTGTTTGTTGCGCTGGAACTGCCGGAAAGCTGCCGTGCGGTCCTTGCCGCTTTGAATCCCAAGATCAAAGGCCTGCGATGGCTGCCCGAGGAGCAGTTGCACGCGACCATGAGCTTTCTCGATCGCGTAAATCCGGAGCAGGAAGAAAACCTTCGGGACGCTCTCGCGACCGTGCGAGTTCCGCCGTTCTTTTTGCCGATTCAAGGCGTCGGAACTTTTGGAGGAAGCAGACCGACCGTCGTGTGGGCAGGTTTGGGAAAGGCACATCCTCATCTTTTTGCGTTGCACAAGCACATCCAGGATGCAGTCCTCCACGCAGGTTTAGAGCCTGACCTCCGACTATTTCATCCTCACATCACCCTTGGGCGCCTTAACGGAGTTTCTAAGGCAGCCCTCTTGCCCTTCCTCCGACGCAATGCGGACACTGAGTTCGGCCTCTGGAAGGTTACCGGCTTCGCCCTATTTTCCAGCGTCCTAAAGCGCGAAGGTCCCATCCACACCCTCGAAATGCGTTTTCAGTTCTGATCCCGCGCGGCACGGACAGAAATTCGACCTGCTACCTCGAATCGAGACAAGCGCCCTTTGGGAGGAGAAGGTTTATTGCGCGATCGCTGGAGTCAGCGTCACAAGTTGCTGCTCGCCGCGATTAAAGTGCCTCAGAGCGAGAGCCTTGCGCTCCTGAAGGATGGATTCAATATCTTCTCCAATTGCGGGCATCTTCCATAAGGCGCGTCCGGGAGGAATCCATGCTCGCCCGGTGAAATTGTCAGGCACTGTGCCCCCCGGCGCAACGCGCGGGTTATCCGAGACGTAAAGCCGTTGTCCGGTCCGGCCGAGAGCGACCATTTCGACGTGACCGTAATAGCCTCCGGGAGTGCCACGCGCGCGCTTTCCTACCCTGCCATCGCCAAGGTAAACGAGCACGCTGCCGAGCGGCGCTCGCAGCGGCGAACTGCAACGGACTGCCTTCCATCCGGCCTTGCTAAGGATCAATTCCCAATCCTGCCCATTTCCTCCCGCAAGGCCCCTGCCAAGGCCTGCATTCTTGAGGATCGAAAGCATCCCCCTGCCGCACCAGCCAGAACCGATGTTGTCGGTAGCGCTCTCGATGGCGGCCGCCATAAGCGTCGTCCTTGTCACCAAAGGACCTCTTTCTCCGGCTTCGGCTGCAGACACAAAAAGGACTATGGCTAAGGCACAGCGGGCGAGCATTGGCGGCTACCATACGCGTTTGCTCGACATAGCCAAGGTTTTTTCTAGAAAATTTGGTGCTCCGCTAGACCCTCAAGGCCCTGCGCCTCAGCCAGTAAAAGATGACCGGGGTAACGATGAGGACGTGCAAAAGGCTACTGAGCATTCCTCCAATGACCGGAGTCGCCAACGGCTTCATGACCTCCGCGCCGGTTCGCGTGCTCCACATTATCGGGAGGAGACTGGCGATAACCGTGCCAACGGTCATAACTTTTGGCCGCAAGCGCAGCATAGCGCCCTCCATGACCGCGGATTTGAGGTCTCCAAGCTGAAAGGCGTTCCCTTTTTCCTCTGTCTTCCTTTTAAGGGCTTCCTCGAGATAGACAACCATCACAACTCCGGTCTGAATCGCGGTCCCGAAGAGAGCGATATAGCCAATCCAAACCGCCACACTGAAGTTGTATCCGAGGAGGTATTGAAGAAGCGCACCTCCCGTCAGCGCAAAAGGAACTGCCAGGATAACATGCGCGGCCTCCATCACGGAGCGAAAGACCACCGTCAACAGCATGAAAATTATCAGGAGAACAATCGGCACGATCAGCATCAGCGTTCGCTGGGCACTAAGCTGGCTTTCGTACTGGCCACTCCACTTCAAGGTTACGCCAGGAGGGAGGTCGATCGTCTGCGCGATGCGCTGCTGGACTTCTTTCACGAATCCGCCCAGGTCCCGTCCCTGCACGTTACTTTGCACAAAGACGCGGAGCAATCCGTCTTCGCTCGAGATCTCGCTTGCGCCGCTTGATCGGCGCACTGAAGCGACCTGTCCGAGCGGCACGCTGAACCCTTCCTTGGTGGGAACCAGAATGCTGCCAATCTGTTCGATATCCTCGCGTTCGTCGCGCGCGAGACGAAGTTGGATAGGATATCTCGAGCGACCTTCGATCGTCGTGCTGACATTGAGTCCCCCGAGGCCAATCTCAACGACGTCCATGAGATCTCGGATGCTGAGCCCATAGCGGGCGAGCGCGAGGCGGTCAGGCAGAATTTCCACGTACGGCTTTCCCTGTGTTCGTGAGGCGGCGACACCAGTCGCTCCCGAAACCTGACGCACGAGGTCCTCGATTTTAAAGGCGACTTGCTGGATGGTTTCGAGGTCGGGCCCGAGGATCTTAATGCCTACCTGCGCCCGAATTCCCGTGCTCAGCATGAGGATGCGATTTTCAATCGGCTGCAAAAATCCGGGCACATATCCCGGGATAAGGCTAAGCTTTTCGGCCAGCTCGGCGATGATCTTCTCCCTGGTAACTCCGGCTCGCCAGGACTCCCGGGGCTTGAGCATGATGGTTGTTTCGATCATTTCGACCGGGGCCGGATCGGTGGGAGTCTCAGCCCGACCCAATTTCCCGGCGACTGATTCGACTTCCGGCACCGTTCGGATGACGCGATCCTGCCAAGCCATGATGCGCTTCACCTCGGTAAGCGAAGTACTGGGTAGAAGCACGGGCATGAAGAGGAGACTGCCTTCATTGAGCGGCGGCATGAACTCGCTCCCAATGCGGGTCGCCAGAAAGACGGCGCAGGCAAACAAACCTGCCGCACCGGCGAGCACCACCCGGCCATGCCGGAGGGCGAAGTCCAATGCCGGACGGTAAAGTGTCATCAACAGACGCATGACCTGGTTTTCACTTTCGGCGCGAAAGGGCCCTCGCACCAACCACGTGCAAAGCACGGGAACGAGGGTCACACCCAGCAAGGTCGCGCCGGTCATAGCAAATGTTTTCGTGAAAGCGAGAGGATGAAAGAGCTTTCCCTCCTGTCCCGTCAGCGCAAAGACGGGAAGAAATGCCAGGATGATGATGGCCATGGCGAAGAAGATTGGACGCCCGACTTGATGCGCCGCCTGCCGAATGACCTCCAGGCGCGACCACCCTTTGCCCGCTGCACTTTTCTCAGCCTCTTCGCAATGCCGGATTACGTTTTCCGTCATCACGATACCTGCATCCACGAGCACGCCGATGGCGATGGCGATTCCCGAGAGGGACATGATGTTGGATGTGATGCCAAACGCCTGCATGAGAATGAACGAAATGAGAATCGAGATCGGCAGAGGGAGCGTGACGATGAGAATGCTTCGGAAATGCCACAGGAAAATGATGTGGGCCAGCGTGACCAGCACGATTTCCTCGATGAGCGCGTGGCGCAACGTCTCGATGGTCTGCTCGATCAGACCACTGCGATCGTAGAACGGGACGATGGTGACCCCTTGGGGCAGGCTGGGAGCAAGCTGCGCGATCTTCTCCTTAACACGCTGGATCACGCGCATCGCGTTCTCGCCGGTGCGCATCACGACCACTCCGCCCACGACCTCACGCCCATCGACGTCCAGCGCGCCTCTTCGGAAATCTCCTCCAATCGAAATCTCAGCGATGTCCTCCAGGTAAATCGGAAGGCCCTCTTGAGAACGAACGGCGATCCGTCGAAGATCATCGAGGCTGTTGACGAGTCCGATGCCGCGCACAACGAACTCCATCCCATTCTCTTCAATCACCTTGCCGCCGACATTGATATTGCTGCTGGCAAGCGCTTCCATTACCTCGCGCAAGTTCACGCCAGCCTGGCGCATTTTTCCGGAGTCGACGGCGACCTGATATTGGCGAACAAAGCCCCCAATGCTGGCAACTTCGGCCACACCTTCAACGGCGGACAGTTGGTAGCGAATAAAGAAGTCCTGAAGTGACCGAAGGCTGCCCAGATCGAAGCCGCCTGCAGGGGCCCCAGGGTCGCTCCGTGAACTCCAGGAAGGATCGACCTTGAGATAATACTGGAAGACCCAGCCAAGACCGGTGGCGTCCGGTCCCAACTGCGGCGTGACGCCTTCGGGAAGAAGCGTCTGCAAAAAGCTTAGCCGCTCCAGGACCCGGGTGCGCGCGAAGTAATTGTCAATGCTGTCGTCGAAAACAACGGTCAGGAGCGAAAAACCAAACATTGAAGAGGCGCGGACCTCTTTGACTCCCGCCAAACCTTGAAGGTTGGTGGAAAGTGGATAAGTGACTTGATCCTCGACTTCCTGCGGGCTGCGGCCCGACCAATCCGCAAAGACGATGACCTGGTTTTCGCTGAGATCCGGAATAGCGTCGACCGGCGTGTGGCGCACTGCCCAAACACCCCACGCAATGATCAGCAGCGTGCCGCACGCCACGAGGAAGCGATTCCTCAGAGACCAATCGATCAACCACGAAATCAAACTGCCCGGCTGAGTAATCGCGTCGGGCGCGTTGGATGAAACTCCGCTCTCGCTGTCGGCATTCAAGGCCTTACCTCCGCTCCACAACTCAGCATTTCCGCGCCGAAGTAGGGATTGCGAATGTCGGAGCCGGATTGCACCCATTTGGCCTTCGCGGGCGCACCGGGAAAGCTGTCCCCCGTCATGGGACACTCGAAGACGGTGACATCCGGAGTTTGCCCTCCCCGCCTAAGGGCAAGCGCGAGATCCGCGCCCGCCGTGCTCCAAGGCAGAAAGGATCGGCGAAGAGCCTTCAGATCATTGGCTGCAGAAATCTTGGGGATCTCCTTTAATTGCGCGACCAAGTGATCGATTTGCGGCTCACCTGTTTCGCCGATCGCGGCCGCCAGCTCTCGCAACTTCTGGCCTGCCTGTTTCGCGGCCACTTCGTCATCGGCCGCCAAGGCTTCGGAAACTTGGGCCAGCTGTTTCATAAACTCTTGTCCTACAGCATTGCTCAGGGTGCCCATCGACTGCGGCGCCACGACCGACCCACGCAATTGTGCCTCTGCGTCGATCATCAGATTGCCCTGCGACACAACCCGCTCGCCCTCCTTCAATCCGTCGAGGATTTCAATTCCCTCGTCGCCAACTCTCCCGGTCCTAACCGATCGCTGTTCATAGGCACCAGAAGATTTTTCCACATAGACAAGCGTGCGTCTGCCGTCACGCAGCACAGCGGACCTTGGAACGACGAGGACGTCACCGAGTTTGGCGGCAATCTCCGCCTCCGCGTAGGCTCGATGCGGCAGAACGCGATTGAGACCGTGTGCTTCGCCATCCACGGGAGGATTGTCGACTTCAATGCGGACTTTTGTGCTGCGCGTTCTCGAATCGAAGTTGGGATCAATAAATGTGACGGTCCCCTCGAAGTCCCGGCCCGGCACAGTTGGCGTAGTCAGGGTCGCTTTCTGTCCGATTCGTATGTCAGGCAGGTCACGCTCGTAGACTTCGGCATGAAACCAGAGGCGCGAAAGATTACCCATTTCAAAGAGCGGTTCTCCAGTCTTGATGTACTGGCCTTTAAAGGCCTTTTTCGTCAGCACCGTGCCGCTAATCGGCGCCAGCAAGTCAATTGTGAAAACGTTCTCGGGCTGTCTGGCCAGACCTGCTACCTGCTCGGTGCTCAGCCCAAACTGAACCAAGCGCTGCGCTGAATTTCTTGCCAGCGCCGGGGTTCCGCTTCGCATGGCGTTTTGATATTCACGGACAACGTAAAGCAGCTCCGGACTATAAATGGCCGCAAGACGCTGACCCTTCTCCACATGTTGGCCAACGTGCTCCACGTAGATATCATCTATTCTACCGTCATAGAATGCCGCGATGATACGATGGATGTTCTCGTCATCCTCGAGAATCCCGCTAAACCGCAGGGACTTTGTTAGCTCGAGGCGGCGCACCGGAACGGTGGTGACAGCGAGCACGTCAACAGAGCGAGGATTCAGAGCGATGATCCCAGGCTCCACCTCCATGCCTCTCTCTCCCTCATAGACGGGGACAAGCGCCATCCCACAAATCGTACAATTGCCCGGCTTGTCCGACGTGATCCATGGATGCATCGGACTTTGATACATCTTCACCTTTCGCTCTGGCTCCGCCGGCTTTGAGCAGGAAGCGAGAACCGCGAGAAGCAGGGCGATGGGAATGATCGCGAGCAGGCAAAGCCTGTAACTTCCAATGAGAAGGCCACCATCGCGACACACGCGCAATCCACTCATAACGGAATCCTTTTTAATCTGAGTGCATTGCCAATCACTGATACGCTGCTGAGGGCCATCGCCGCGCTCGCGAAGATAGGGCTGAGCAGCAGGCCAAAGAACGGGTAGAGAACTCCGGCCGCAATCGGCACGCCCAATCCGTTATAGAGAAACGCAAACACTAAGTTTTGCTTGATGTTCCGCATCGTGGCGCGACTTAGCGCAATCGCTTGAACGATCCCTCGAAGATCCCCTTTGACTAGGGTCACACCTGCGCTCTGCATCGCCACGTCGGTTCCGGTGCCCATGGCAATTCCGACGTCTGCGGCCGCGAGGGCGGGGGCGTCGTTGACCCCGTCACCAGCCATCGCCACAAGGCCTTCACGGCTTTTCAGCTCGAGCACTTTCGCCTGCTTCTCAGCGGGAGTGATCTCGGCAACGACGTCGTCGATGCCAAGCCTGGTGGCAACCTGATGTGCGGTCTCCTGGTTATCGCCGGTCAGCATGATGATCTTCAAGCCCGCGCGATGCAGCTCCTCGATAGCTTCGGGAGTGCTCGACTTTATCGGATCAGAAACGGCCAGCAAACCTGCCGGATCACCGCCAACCGCTACCCAAATGACAGTGTGTCCCTCCCCCTGAAGGTCCTTCGCAATCGTAGCAAGCTGATCGAGATTGCGAAGTCCCGACTCCTCGAGAAGCCCACGCTTTCCGACTACTACCCCCTTGCCTGCGACCATTCCCCGCACGCCCCCACCGGGAGAGGATTCGAAATTCTCCACCTGGGGGGGCGCCTTGTCCTCGGCCGCGCGTACGACGGCGCCCGCCAATGGATGTTCGCTTCGTTCTTCGAGCGCTGCCGCCAGCGAGACGACTTCCTTCTCCCGATGAGGCGCAACCGCCACAACCTTCACAACGCTTGGCCTTCCCTCAGTCAAGGTCCCGGTTTTATCCACGACCAGCGCCCGGACTTTGCCAAGGACTTCAAGGGCTTCGGCGTCCTTGAAAAGCACGCCCATGCTCGCACCACGCCCGACCGCGACCATGATCGACATCGGCGTGGCCAGACCGAGCGCACAGGGACAGGCGATGATGAGCACGGCAACAGCGTTGACCAGCGCGTAGGCAAAGGCTGGTTCCGGACCGGTGAACAACCACACCAAAAATGTGATTGCGGCAATCAATACCACCGTAGGTACGAACCAGGCTGAGACCACATCGGCCAGCCGCTGAATCGGAGCCCTGCTTCGCTGGGCTTCCGCAACCATCTGGACGATCTGCGCGAGCATCGTCTCGGACCCAACCTTCTCCGCGCGCATTAACAGGCTTCCGTTTCCGTTCAGCGTCCCACCAACCACCCTACTATCCTTCTCTTTTTCGACGGGAACCGGCTCGCCAGTGAGCATCGATTCATCCACGGCAGAACGGCCATCCAGAACTTTTCCATCAACTGGAATCTTCTCGCCTGGCTTCACGCGGAGCACATCGCCTACCTGAACAAGCTCGAGGGCAACATCGTGTTCCCGGCCATCCTCAACTCGATGAGCGAGCTTTGGTGCCAGGCCCAGCAACGAGCGAATCGCTTCTCCTGTCCCGGCGCGCGCGCGCAGTTCCAGCACCTGCCCGAGCAGCACGAGCACCACGATGAAAGATGCAGCTTCGAAATAAATGGGCACCTCTCCATCGTGCGTGAGGCTGTGCGGCAGCAATCCCGGAAAGAACAGCGCGAAGACGCTGAAGGCATAAGCAGTGCCGGTCCCCAGCGCAATGAGAGTGAACATGTTGAGACTTCGGGCGACGATCGAACGCACCCCGCGCTCAAAAAATGGCCACCCGCACCAAAGAACCACCGGTGTTGCGAGAACGAATTGAATCCACGCGGACACTCTTGGCGGGATCGCGTCGAGGCCAAAAAAGTGCGCGCCCATTGCTAAAATCAGCACTGGCAAGCCCAGCACGACGCCGACTTTGAAACGCAGGAGCATCGAACGAAGCTCGGTGTTTTCGTCCGCGGTCGAAGCCTGAATCGGCTCGAGGGCCATCCCGCAAATCGGACAAACGCCAGGATGATCCTGCCGCACCTCGGGATGCATCGGACAGGTATACAGAGCGCCCCGCTGCCTGGCGAAAGCCGGATTGCGCTCAAGCGCCATCCCGCACTTTGGGCACGCGCCCGGCTCGTCTGACTCCACGCCGGGACACATCGGGCAATACCATTCCTGAGCGGGTGGCACGGCCGCGGAATGATGGTGGTGATGGTGATGCTCCGATCCGTCGTCGCAGCACGACTTCGAGTTGCCCATGCCATTAATTGTCATCCAGGAAGCCCATTAGTTAAGCCATTCTTGTATTCGACGGATAAACGGTTCCCCAGCCCTCGAAATAGGGCACGCAGATAATCACCTTCACATTAGTTAATTCCCTTAGAAATGAGAAACCCTCGAATCTGTCAGCGAGGCGGACGGACGACACGCGCCGCGGTTAGTTCGAGAAACGTGCACATGCACGGATCGCGGAAGCGCGCAGACTTGCGCGCAGCCGCCGCTCACGCGGACGCGCCGGCGGCGTGACTTTCATCAAGCTGCGCATCGGAAAAACTGCGACGTAGATGCATCCACCGCCGGACTTGGGTCCCGGCCCAGGCAATAACGAAAAGCCATGCCGCGGCCACGACCATCGCTCCCGCCGCAGAACAATTGAGCCAGACAGAAAGGTGAAATCCGATGGTCGCGCTGAGGGCGGCGTGGACGACCGTCAATCCCAAGCGCACTGGAAGGCGATCGGAGAGCTGCGCAGCAAACATCGGCGGGACGATCAACATGGCGACCGCCAGAATCGCGCCGACAGCTTCGAACGCTGAAACGACAACCAATGCCAGGGCGCCCATAAGCCCATAGTGCCAGATCCCCGTCCGCATTCCCAATGACTTGGCCAGGCCAGGATCAAAGGACGTTACCAGCAATTCTTTGTAGAAAGCCACAATGGCCACAACAACCACAAAGAAAACGAGGATCATGCGCAAGGCGGAGGGCGGACCGAGCGAATGACCGTTCCAGACGACGGGTGGTTCGAGCGGCACGAAAGCTATTTCTCCATACAACACGCAATCGGCGTCGATGTGAAAGCTGCCGGTGCTTTCGAGCATGCTCATCAGCACCACTCCGACAGCAAAAAGCGTCGTGAAAGCAATGCAGATGGCTGCATCGGGCTTGACCCGCGATTGGCGATGAATGAACTCGATGATCAGAACCGTCAACATGCCGGCGGCAAGCGCCCCCGTGAATGCCACCCACGTCGTCGTAGTCTTGAAGATCATGAAGGCCACCACCAAACCAGGGAGGATGCTATGGCTGATTGCATCGCCGACGAGCGCCATTCGGCGCAAGAGCAAGTAGTTGCCGACAAGTCCGCACGCAGCGGTCACGAAGAAGCCCATCACAACGATCCAGATCGTGATGGCGAAGTCAACCGTCCAAGGCAGCACCACCACACGCTGCCAGTCGAACACGGGAATGAAGTCGGTCACAGGATGCTAGTGATTTGTGGCGCTTCCGAAGCCAGTTGCGCGCGGATGAACGACATGCCGTCCCGCCGCGAATTGGATGTCTTCCAGACCGGGGATTAATCTACCGTGAGGATCGCGCCTGGCATAGTTGAGGCGTTTTTCCAACTTACGCACCGTCTCCTCGCCCAGGACGTGCTCGATTCTCTCGGCGTCCTCGTGCACGTGATCGGCCGCGATGTGCGCGGCGTTTGTCAGGTAAAGCTCCCACAAACGATGATTTCGGACGATCTCGCATGCCCGCTGCCATCCCTCGGGAGTAAGAACTGCCGAGTCGCCATCGCTGGACAAAGTAACATAGTGGTGGCGGCGAAGGGTGTTGAGCTCACGGTGAGCTTCCTCCAGCGTTTCGCGGCGTCTCTCCGCCAGCTCGCGTGTGCTCACCTGGTCGGTTTCAAATTCTTCGTCTTCGAACACATGGTAAATTGCCTTCAGCGTGTTTTCCCGGGAGATACGAGCCGATCGCGAACGCTGACGCCACCAGCGAGAGACGATCCCATGGCGCGGAGCAAAAAAGAGTCCGGCCGCGAAAACCGCCGCCGCCGCCAGCACCATAAAGGGCCCCGTCGGCAAATTCCGGCCGACAAAGGAAAAGAACGCGCCCGCCGCGCCGGAAAGCATTCCGAAAAGCGCTGAAAGGATCAGCATGGTCCCGAGCCGGTCCGTCAGCAAGAAGGCAGCCGCGGCCGGAATGACCAGCATGGCGGAAACTAAGACCACACCGACCGCCTGAAGGGACGAGACAATCGCAAAGGCAAGCAACAGCATGAGGCTGTAATGAAACGCTTGTACGGGCATTCCTAGCGAACGCGCAAATCCCGGGTCAAAGCTCGTGATGGCATATTCCTTGTAGAAGACAATGACCGCGCAAAGTGCCAGCGCGGTAACGATCGCGAGCAAGATGACATCGCCTCGCCCCAGAGCAGCCGCTTGGCCAAACATGAACTTGTCCAGTCCGCTCTTGTTTCCCCCGGGCAAATTCTGAATCATCGTAAACAGGCAAATTCCCACGCCGAAAAACGAAGCCAGCACGAATCCCAGCGCGGCGTCCTCCTTGTGTCGCGTGGTGGCGCGCAAGAGCTGGACCGTGCCTGCCCCGAGAAGTCCGACGATCGTGGCGCCGATAAAAATTGCGACGGGATCTTTCGACATGTTCCAAAGAAACCCGAGAGCAACGCCAGGCAGCACCGCATGGGAGAGAGCATCTCCCAGCAAGGAAAGCTTCCGCACCACCAGGAACGCTCCCATCAGTCCACAGCAGATGCCGAGCAGCACCGAACCGATGAGCGCGTTGCGCAGCGATGGATCTCTGAAAGTGAAAAAGCGCACGGTGCGATCGAGCAAAGTCGATTCCGAGAGTTCGTTGATGCGCGCCGCGACTGCCAGCTCGGGAACGAAGGCTAGTCCTGTCACGACCAACACGAGAAAGATGCGGAGCCCCTTCATGGCTCTGCGCGGAGGGTCTGCACGACATCCGAAAGGATGGTCAGCCGCCCACCGTAAGTTGTTTGTAACACTTCAGGCGTAAAGACCTCACTAGTGGGGCCAAAAGCCACCAAGCGCATGTTAAGCAAAATGAGCATGTCAAAGTATTCGCGTGCGTTCGACAAGTCGTGGTGCACCACGAGCAGCGTCTTTCCCCGCGCTTTCAGTTCGCGGAGCAGCGTAATGATGGCGGCTTCGGTGGCCGCATCCACCCCGACAAAGGGCTCGTCCATCAAATACAAGTCGCTCTCTTGCGCAAGGGCACGCGCCAGAAACACTCGCTGCTGTTGGCCCCCCGAAAGATTGCCAATCTGACGGTTCGCAAAGGGGAGCATCTTCACTTTCTCGAGGCACTCGCGAGCGACTTCACGATCCTGCTTCGTCGGACGCTGAGCCAGACGCAGCCTGGCATAACGTCCCATCAAGACAACGTCCATGACGCTGACGGGAAAATCCCAATCAACGGATTCCCGCTGCGGAACATAGCCGACCCGATGACAATTTTCGCGAAAGGGTTTGCCAAAGACTTTCACCCAGCCGCCGGAAATCGGCAGCAGACCCATTATCGCCTTAATCAAGGTGGACTTTCCTGCGCCGTTCGGGCCGATGATTCCGACCAGGCTGCCCTTGGGAATCGCCAAGTCGATCCCATAGAGGACCGGCCTCTTATGATAGGCAACCGTCAGGTCGTGAATCTCGAGAGGGAGGCTGCTTTGATCGCTGGCCACGTTGCGCTCCGGAGGAGCGGCCTCATTTCGGCGCATATTCACCGATTCCTGCCTTCGGTTCACTTAAGCGCTTCTACGATTGTCGTGACGTTGTAGCGAACCATCCCGTCGTAGGTCCCGGTGTCGAATCCCTTACGCATTTCACCCGGATTCCCCATGGCATCAGAATACAACTCCCCCCCGATTTTCACACCGGCATCTTCGGCCACGCGCCGAATTGCGGCCGGGTTCACACTGGTCTCAACGAAAATGGCCTTCACATCCTGCTTCTTAATGAAGTCCACTAGATTCGCCATGTCGGCGAGTGCAGCCTCCGACACTGTGGAAACACCCTGGAGTCCGATCACCCTAAACCCATACGCGCGCCCAAAATAGTTGTAGGCATCGTGGCTGGTGACAAGGATCCGCTGGCTCTCGGAAAGTTGCGCCGCCGTCTCCTTGCACCATTGATGCAGCTTGCCCAGACGGTCCAGCAAAGCCGCGCCATTGTTCTCATAGATTGTTTTCCCATCCGGATCGACTTCACTCAGCCCGTTGACGATCGTGGGGACGGTTTGCGCCCACATGCTCACGTCAAACCATATGTGGGGATCATAATGCCCGGCAAATTCCTTCGGCTCTGTGAGCAGCTCGACCGGAACGCTCTCGGTCGTCGGATAGACCCTCTTCCCTGAGCGGGCCAGCTTCGCGAACAGGTCGCCCATGCGCCCTTCCAGCATCAGACCGCTATAAAAGATCACGTCAGCCTTGCTTAAACGGGCGGCGTCCGTCGAAGTGGGCTTGTAAAGATGGGGATCCACTCCCGGTCCCATAAGCTGCTCTACCTCCACTCGCTCGCTTCCCACCTGCCTGACCAAGTCGGCCACCATGCCAATCGTCGTGGCCACCTTCACCTTCGACTGCGCAACGGCGCCGCCGGCAAAGAGAAATCCTCCCAGCAGTGCCGTCGCTACCCCTCGAAGGAGCCTCCCTCGGCCCATGATTGTTTTTTGCTTGCCCATATGTAGCCTTAGATACATTTTGCTGTTATAGCTACGCGATGCATCCCAGATTTGTCAATGCCGCATTTTTCTGTCAGATACAAGCATGACCATGAAGCGTGAGAATTCCCCAACGTCAAGGGAGAAGCCCAAGGGTCCATCGATCGACAAGGAGACGGCGGCGTATCAGCGTCGAACGCGGCGTCAGCATGCCCAAGAGCGGGCTCAGGACTATGTGGAGGCGATCGCGGAGCTTATTGCGGTAACCGGTGAGGCTCGCGCGACAGATCTTGCGCGGTCCCTGGGAGTGACGCACGTGACGGTCATTCGCACCGTGCAGCGACTGCAAAGAAACGGGTTGGTTACTTCGCTACCTTATCGCTCGATCTTTCTGACGGAGGCCGGACGCAAGCTAGCCACGAAGGCTCGCAGCCGACACCGAACGGTGGTGGCGTTCCTCGAGGCGCTGGGTATCTCCTCCTCGGCGGCGCGCGCCGATGCCGAGGGCATCGAACATCACGTGAGCGCCGAAACGTTGGCCGCCTTCGAGCGCTTCCTCGCGCAGACGAAGGCTCATGAAGACAGTTCGGCGGTCAACGGGGAGCCTTGAATGCGCGCTCCAAAGCAAGACTCCGTGAGGAGGATTCGAGGGTCTCGTCAGGACTAAGCGGCCGCGACTTCATTGGGAGGGGACAGGAAATGTTTCCTGGAGAGCGCGCTGCCTGCGCTCGGAACGTTTTGAAGTCGCAGCTCCTATTCTGCTTTCACCCAGCGTTCAAGTTTCTTCCGCAGCACTGCACGAGCGCGGTAGAGCCGTGTCTCGACAGCTTTGACGGAGCACCCCTGAATTACCGCGATTTGTTCGTAGGACATCTCCTCGTATGCAAAAAGAATCAAAGCCTCGCGAAGGTCAGGCACAAGCTCAGCAATGGCGTCGCGGACGGCCCGAGCTCGTTCATCCTTTTCCAGACGCGCGCGCGGATCGAGATCGGCGGCCGGAACGCCTTGCCAGACGGCGTCTGCCATGCCAACCGGAGCATCGATGGAAACCGTGGGATGGCGCAACTGCCAACGGATATGATGCCGGGCCAGATTGGACGCGATTGCAAACAGCCAAGTAGAGAATGCCGCGCTCGGACGGTAGCGAAAGCGATTGCCATAGACTTTGACGAAGGTCTCCTGTGCCAAGTCGATGGCCACGGCCTCGCTTCCAGTAAGTCTGATCAAGTACCCGGTCAAGCGCCTCTGCCAGCGATCCATGATTTCGTTCAGGGCGAGATCGTCTCCGTCGCGCAGCTGAGACATCGCGAGCACATCGGGATCTTCATGCGAGCCGGACACGAATCCATAATGCTCGGGCCGAGAAAAGATGGTATTCAATTTGCTCCGGCGGGCCGAAGCACCCCTAAGGCAAATGCGACTGCGCCATCTCTCCGGGGTGCAGCACCAAAGGAAGAACCACGGCGAGATATTCCGCGCGTTTCTTTTCCGGAAGCTCGGCGGCCATGCGGTAAAAGTGTGCCAGCATTCTCACTCTGCACTCGGAGCGAAGTCGATCGGTTTCAATGATGGCGGTCTGGATTTCCGGAGTGACTTGCTGGCCGGCGCCGATCAGCTTTGCCAATAGCTCATCGCTCTCGGCGATCCGGGCACACATCAACGCACACTCCGTCTCATATTCCTGGTGAATCCGCTCGACGGTTTTCGCCTGACGATCGTCGAGTGCAAACTCTGCGCGCAACCAACTCATCGGGGTAGAGCGTTCCGATTTCCAGATATAGACAGCGGCTGCCCCCAACAGTCCCAAAGCGACCGTCATTAACAAAACCATCAGGCCCTTTTTCATTTTGAGACGAGTTGCGCATACGGATTAACGGCGCGAAGGTACGCGACTTCGCCGTTTTGACCCGCCAGCGCAGAGCCGATCAGGACGCCACCCAGGATCGCAAGCGCTGTCGCCAGGGACGCTACTCCAGGTCGCGCCAGCCACGCGAAAAGGCTTTCGAGCCGCCCCTCCGCGCCACGGGATTGTTCGATGCGCTGCCAAACGTCACGCTTAAAGGTGGACGATTCCACTATTTCCGGGCGCCACAATCTGAGCAGATCATCCAGCTCTTCTTTCATGCTTGTTCTTCGAGAGATTTAATCCCGCAACCCAGCAAGACCCTCGCGTAAATTTTTTTGCGACCGCGATCAGGAGAAAAACCATTGCCCGGTTGCGGATGACGCGAGCCCGGGTAAGTTTGCCACAAGCCCACCCTGTTCATGAAACCCCGCGTGCTGATCGTTGACGGACATAGCATGATTTTCCAGTGGCCCGATCTGACACTCCAGCATGCCAAACGCACGGCGGCAGCCCGCGCGTCGCTGGTCAGAATGCTTACCGGCCTCCAGGACAATACCGATTGGCATGTGGCCGTGGTCTTTGATGGGACCGGAACAAAGACCTCGGAGGAAACCAGGGGGCCGCGCGGAATTCAGGTCTTCTATTCAACCGCAGACCAAAGCGCGGACAGCGTCATCGAACGTCTGGCCGCAAAATATGCCGAGCGCTACGAGGTTACCGTCGCAACGAACGATTTGATGGAGCGCACGACCGTGGCTACCTTCGGCGCCATTTCGATGTCCGCATGGCAACTTCGCGAGGAAATTGAAGCAGCCGGCCGGGACCTGGATGCACGTCTCAAGCAGATGCGCCGGCATTAAGCGCCCGCCGGCGATTCAACCACACTCGAGCCGCACTCTTCATGCGGGTGAGGATGTAGTAAACAGTTTGACTTCGCTGCCGCACCAGATCTGCGCCCACGATTTTCGGAACAAAGTCGGCCGGCACATCCAACAACTCCTGCGGGCTGACGCCCTCAAGACCTTTGCAGAGGATGGACGTCATCGCCTTGGTGAGGGTTTGCACTTGCGGCCCGAGCTCGACCCGAAAATGTGAGGAATTGTCCGGATCCACTTTGAGGAAAATGCCGACCGTGTCGGTGCATTCCTCGTCCTTCCGAACGTCTTCCAGATCGAACGTTTCTCCGGAGCGCGGCACCTGGTTCGCAGCGCCGTCAGCGAACACAATTAGCATGTCCCGCTTTTCAGGATCAGGCAAGGATTCGAAGAGCGAGATGATCTCAGAAAGCTTCGGTGGATACGGCATGGCAAGTAACCCCTTGGCCCATTGTTTGAGGACGACAGTTACCCTGGCCCGCCCCAAATCGACTTTTCTCAACCTTTTTCGATCGGCGCCCGCACGCGATTTCCCCACTCGGTCCAAGATCCATCATAGTTGCGAACCTTTCCGTGCCCCAGGAGGTAAGTCAAAACAAACCAGGTATGGCTGGACCGTTCGCCGATACGGCAATAGACCACGGTCTCGCCCTGGGGATCCAGTCCCGCTTCACCCTCGTAAATGGCCTTCAGTTGCTCGGCGGATTTGAAGGTCGCATCGTCATTCGCCGCGCGCTTCCAAGGAAAACTCTTTGCTCCCGGGACGTGGCCACCGCGCAGGACGCCCTCTTGTGGATACTCAGGCATGTGGGTCACTTCCCCCTTGAACTCGCCGGGCGAACGAACATCGATGAGCGGCTTCTTTTCCTGGCTCTGCTTGATCGTCTGGTCGAAAAAGGCTCTGATCTCGTCGTCGTAGCGCTTGGCGGGAACAGGATATTCGCTGCGGGGATAGCTGGGAACCTCGCGCGTCAACGGGCGGTTTTCCGCGATCCACTTGTCGCGACCACCGTCCATGATTTTGACGTTCTCATGCCCAAACAGCCGAAACGCCCAGAGAGCATAGCATGACCACCAATTCGACTTGTCTCCGTAAAAGATTACGGTCGTGTTCTTGGTGATTCCGTTCCTTGCGCAGAGCTCCGCGAAGGCTTCCGGCGAAATATAGTCTCGCATCGTTTGATCCTGGAGATCCGCTCGCCAGTCGATATGAACGGCGCCAGAAATGTGGCCGGTCCCATAGAGCAGAATATCTTCGTTGCTCTCAACGAGCCTCATATTGGGTTCATTAAAATGCGAGGCCAGCCATTCGGTTGTTACAAGAGCCTCGGGATGAGCATAGTTTGGATCAATCATGGGGAATACTCCTTGGAAATTCTATCGTGCCGGGGAGGCACAAAAAGCATAAGCCAAACACAGAGGAAAGGCAAAACCTACGATCACCTGCCGAGATCCTCCCCCACCATATAGCGCGTGAAGCGCCGAATTACGATGTTCTCGCCGAGTTCCGCGATTTTGGAGTTGACGAAATCCTTGATGGTTAGGTCCGGATTCTTGATGAATGCCTGCTCAAGCAGGCAAATCGTGCTGAAGAATTTATCGACTTTGCCATCAACGATTCTCTCGACAATATTGGCTGGCTTTCCAATGACTTGCGCGGCGTAGATTTCCCGTTCCGCCTGGATCAAGGTCTCTGGAACCTGATCGCGAGAAACATAGAGCGGGTGGGAAGCGGCAATGTGGAGGGTGATGTCCTTCACGAATTCGCGGAAGACGTCGTTTTTGGCGACGAAATCCGTTTCGCAGTTGATCTCGACAAGGACGCCGACCTTACCTTGCAGATGGATGTAGGAGGCGACGATTCCCTCACGGGCGACCCGCGAGGCTTTCTTGCTGGCGCTAGCGATGCCTTTCTTGCGCAGAAGCTCCTCTGCTTTGGTCATATCGCCGCTTGTCTCATCGAGCGCTCGCTTGCAGTCCATCATTCCTGCGTTGGTCTTTTCGCGAAGTTCTTTGACAAGGCTTGGAGAAATATCGGCCATAATTGTTGGAAAATTGCGCTTAAGAGCGAATCCCGGGATTTCGGAGCTTATTCGGCGACGGCCGCAAGCTCGTTGACCGTCTCGCTCTTACCGCGAACGCCCTGTCCTTCGACGATGGAATCTACCAATTTTTGAAGGATCACTCGAATCGAGCGGATGGCATCATCGTTTCCCGCGATGGGATAGTCGATTTTGTCGGGATCGCAGTTGGTGTCAACAATGGCAACTACAGGGATCTTCAGGCGGGCCGCCTCGGCGACGGCAATTTCCTCTCGATTGGTGTCGATGATCACGAGGGCATCAGGCAGCTGTTCCATGCTGAGCAACCCCTCGAGGTTACGATGCAGCTTTGCGGCTTCGCGCCGCAAGGCGGAGGTCTCCTGCTTGTTCATGCGAGAAAAGGCGGGAGTTTTTTCCAGGTCCTCAAATTCGCGCAGGCGGGCCACACTACGCCGGATGGTCTGGAGATTGGTGAGGGTGCCTCCCAGCCACCGCTGATTGACAAAGAATTGTCCCGTGACTTCCGCCGCCTCCCTAACTGCCTCCTGCGCCTGCTTCTTCGTTCCGACGAAGAGAATCTTGCCGCCGTTCTTGACCACCTCGCCCAAATAGGAAGCCGCCTTGGCCAGCTGCTCTACGGTGATGGAGAGATCGATGATGTAGATCGAATTCTTCTCTTCGAGGATAAAATCCCGCATTTTGGGATTCCAACGCTTGGTCTGATGGCCGTAATGGACCCCGGCTTCAAGGAGTTCCGTCATAATTTGAAGATTTGGCGAGGACATGATTAGCTCGCGGCTTTGTGCGGCTCGGGTTCACTCTGCAGGGCATCCCCCATGTGCACGATCTCAATCTCGCGATTTTTCTTGAACCCGGTGCCGGCCGGGATGAGGTGGCCCATGATAACGTTTTCCTTAAATCCGCGAAGCCGGTCCACCTTCCCAAGGGTTGCCGCCTCGGTGAGGACGCGCGTGGTATCCTGAAAGGATGCCGCGGAGATGAAGCTATCAGTCTCCAGCGAGGCCTTCGTGATGCCCAGCAGCACAGGGCTGGCGTCGGCGGGCTTGCCACCTTTTTCTATGACGCGCTCGTTCTCGGCGGCAAATTCCAGGCGATCGACTTGGTCTCCCCAGAGAAGGCTGGTATCTCCCGGGTCAGTTATTTTCACCTTTCGCAGCATCTGCCGCACGATGATCTCGATGTGCTTGTCGTTGATCTCGACGCCCTGTAAGCGATAGACCTCCTGGACTTCGTTGAGCAGGTGCTCCTGGAGCTCCTGCGGTCCACAGACATCGAGAACCTCGTGTGGAACCACCGGTCCTTCCGTGAGTTGCTGGCCTTTCTTCACGAAATCGCCCTTGAAGACAATGATGTGCTTGGAAAGCGGGATCAGGTGCTCCTCCTCGGCCCCGGTGTCCGGATCAGTAACGATCAGGCGGCGCTTACCGCGGACGGTGCCGCCGATATCCACAACGCCATCGATCTTCGCAATCTCGGCCGCATCCTTGGGACGGCGAGCCTCGAAAAGCTCCGCTACTCGAGGAAGACCGCCGGTGATGTCTTTGGTCTTGGCAATCTTGCGCGGCGTTCTGGCCAGGCGCGTGCCGGCGGGCACTTTCTGGGCCTCTTTGACCTCGATATGCGCTCCTGCTGGGATCGAGTAGCTGGCGAAAACCTCCTTCTTGTCACCAACGATGACTATTTGTGGATGGAGGTCCTCCTTGTGCTCGATAACCACCGTTCCCATGACGCCCGTGGCTTCATCGACTTCCTTGCGGATCGTGACACCTTGAATCATATCCCGGAATTCGATCCGGCCCGTCTTTTCGGTTATGATTGGTACATTGTAGGGATCCCACTGGATGAAGGTTTCCCCCTTCTTGACGACCCCGCCGTCGGCGATGGAAATAACCGAACCGATCACGATATTATAGCTTTCGAGCTCCCGTCCGTCGCGGACATGCACGCTGACGGTGCCGTTCTTGTTTAGGACGACGAAGTTGTTGTCCGTGCTCTCGACGACCTTCAGATCGTTGAAGCGCACGACTCCCTCGTTTTTCGCCTTGATGATCGGCTGCTTGAAAGTCTGGCTTGCTGTGCCACCCACGTGAAACGTCCGCATCGTGAGCTGGGTTCCCGGCTCGCCAATCGACTGGGCCGCAATAATCCCAACGGCTTCGCCGAGCTTCACAGGCAGTCCCGTCGCCAGGTTGCGTCCGTAACATTTGGCGCAAATACCGCGCTTGGACTCACAAGTCAGCGCGGAGCGGATTTTAAGCTGTTCCAAACCAATCTTCTCAAGCGCGGCCGCGATTTCTTCGTCGGCAATCTGACCCGAGGTGATGACCGCTTTTCCAGTTACGGGATCCTTGACGGTTTCACAGGTGGTCCGTCCGATGATGCGCGTGGAGAGACTCACGACCTCCTCGTCGCCCTCATAGATCGGGCGAACGATGATCCCATTGATTGTTCCGCAGTCTTCCTCTGTGATAATGACGTCTTGCGAAGCGTCGACTAGCTTGCGGGTCAGGTAGCCGGAGTCCGCTGTCTTTAGAGCCGTGTCCGCCAACCCCTTGCGAGCTCCGTGCGTGGAGATGAAGTATTCGAGAACCGACAAGCCCTCACGGAAGTTGGAAATGATCGGGCGTTCAATAATTTCGCCCGATGGCTTGGCCATGAGACCACGCATCCCCGCGAGCTGCTTGACTTGGGTGCGATTGCCGCGCGCCCCGGAATCAACCATCATAAAGACGGGGTTCATGTCTCGACGACCGTCATTGTACTCGAGAGTCCGGAAGAGCGCATTGGCAAGCTCCTCACCAGTGTGCGTCCAAATGTCCTGCACCTTGTTCTTGCGCTCGCCATCAGTGATGATTCCACGTCGGTATTGTTTCTCGACCTCGGCGATCTCCCGGTAAGCCTTTTCAAGCTGGGTCGACTTCTCCCGCGGAATAATCATGTCGGTGATTCCAATGGAGATGCCCGCCTTCGTAGCCGAGCGGAAACCCATCTCTTTCAGGCGATCGAGGGTCTCTACGGTGTGCTGCTGGCCCACGGCCTTGTAGCAGCGCCAAATGATGTCCGAGAGCTGTTTCTTGCCGCAGACCCTATTGTAGAAGCCCAGCTCAGACGGCCAAATCTGATTGAAGATGACGCGTCCGGCGGTCGTTTCCAGAACCTTGATCTCTTTGCTTCCGTAAACGGTGTTCACTCCAAAATCGGGGTTCCTGAACCGGATCCGGCTATGCGTGCTGATGGCGGCCTCGGCGATGGCAAGTTCCACCTCAGAAGCGTCGGCAAACAACGGGACGCGCTGCTCGTTTTTCTCGCCGCGAGGATTCTGGGTCAGATAGTAACAACCCAAGGGAATGTCCTGCGAGGGCGTGGTGATCGGCTTGCCGCTCGAAGGAGAAAAAATATTGTTCGGGGCCAGCATCAACATCCGTGCTTCCATTTGCGCCTCCACCGAAAGCGGGACATGCACGGCCATTTGGTCACCATCGAAATCGGCATTGTATGCCGTGCACACCAGAGGATGAATGCGGATTGCCTCCCCTTCGATCAATTGTGGCTCAAAAGCCTGGATCGAGAGACGGTGCAAAGTAGGAGCACGATTCAACAGCACCGCGTGACCCTTGGTGACTTCATCAAGGATGTCCCAAACCTCGGGCGTCTGCCGCTCAATCAATTTCTTGGCGCTGCGCACAGTGTGGACGTGGCCCTGCTCCTTGAGTCGCCGAATGATGAATGGTTCGAACAGAACCAGGGCCATCTTTTTCGGCAAGCCGCACTGGTTGAGTTTGAGTTCCGGGCCAATCACGATAACGGAGCGCCCGGAGTAATCTACGCGCTTGCCAAGGAGGTTCTGACGAAACCGGCCGCCCTTGCCCTTGAGCATGTCACTGAGCGACTTGAGCGGACGGTTTGCCGCGCCTGTCACAGCACGCCCATGGCGACCGTTATCAAACAACGCGTCGACCGCTTCCTGCAGCATTCGCTTCTCGTTCCGGATAATGACCTCCGGGGTTTTCAGCTGCAACAGGGTCTTGAGACGATTGTTGCGGTTGATCACGCGACGGTAGAGATCGTTGAGATCGGAGGTGGCGAAACGGCCCCCTTCGAGTGGAACCAGCGGACGCAAGTCCGGTGGGATGACCGGAAGCACATTGAGCACCATCCATTCCGGACGGGTCTTGGAGTGCATGAAGCCTTGCACGAGCTTCAATCGCTTTGCCAGCTTCTTGCGAAGCTGCTTGCTCCGCGTCGCTCCCATCTGCTGCTCGATCTCGTTATTGAGATTTTGGAGATCGGTCTGCTCGAGAAGCTTTTGAATGGCCTCTGCGCCCATCCCCGCGACGAAAACGTCCCCATACTGGTCCTCGGCCTCGCGGAATTCCGCTTCCGTCAACAGTTGACACTTCTGCAGCGGAGTGTTCCCCGGATCGATGACAATGTAGTCCTCGTAGTAGATGACCCTTTCGAGCTGCCGGCTGGTCATGTCGAGCATTAGTCCGATGCGCGAAGGCATGCACTTGTAGAACCAGATGTGGGAAACCGGAACGGCCAGATCGATATGACCCATCCGCTCGCGCCGGACGCGGCTTAGAGTCACTTCCACGCCGCAACGGTCGCAGACCACGCCCTTATGCTTAATCCGCTTGTACTTGCCGCAAGAACATTCCCAATCGCGCGTGGGTCCGAAAATGCGTTCGCAAAACAACCCGCCCTTTTCGGGCTTAAAGGTTCGATAGTTGATGGTCTCGGGATTCTTTACTTCGCCCTTGCTCCAGCTGCGGACGCTGTCAGGTGAGGCAACCGTAATGGCTACCTCATCAAATCCGACCGGACGCTGTTCCCCAAAAATTTCGCCAATATTGACTTCTTTCATAGTTACTCTCGCGCTCTGCGCGCTACTGGTTAGGCAGCCGACTCGGTGAAGACGGGCTCCTTGCCGCCGACGCGAACGTCGAGGCCAAGTCCTTTCATCTCCTTGATGAGGACGTTGAATGATTCAGGCGTCCCCGCCTCGAGCGAGTTATCGCCTTTGACAATCGACTCATAGATGCGGGTTCGACCCTGGACGTCGTCGGACTTCACCGTGAGAAGCTCCTGCAAAGTATAGGCCGCTCCATAGGCCTCCAAGGCCCAGACTTCCATTTCGCCGAAGCGTTGGCCGCCATACTGCGCCTTGCCGCCGAGCGGCTGCTGCGTAACAAGGCTGTAAGGACCGACTGCGCGCGCATGGATCTTGTCTGCCACGAGATGGCCGAGTTTGAGCATGTAAATGTAACCGACCACCACTTGCTGGTCGAAAGCCTCTCCGGTGCGGCCATCATAGACGGTGGATTTGCCCGTTTCGGTAACCCACGTGAAATTTTCCTTGGTTTTGGCTTCGCGCAGATACTCCTTGATCTTGTCTTCCGAAATTCCGTCGAAGACCGGCGTAGCCACTTTGAAGCCGAGTGCTTTAGCCGCTACTCCCAGATGTGTCTCCAGCACCTGGCCGACGTTCATGCGGCTGGGAACGCCCAAAGGATTTAGCACGATATCGACCGGAGTTCCATCCGAGAGGAAGGGCATATCTTCTTCCGGAACAATCTTCGCGACAACACCCTTGTTGCCGTGACGCCCGGCCATCTTGTCACCAACCGAAAGCTTTCTCTTGCTGGCAACATAGACCTTCACTTGCTTGATAATGCCGGGATCCACATCGTCCCCGCTCTCGATGCGGCCAAGATTTTCATCTTTCTCCCGATCCAAATCTTCAAAGCGGTGCTCGTATTGACCGATGATCTCGCGAATCTTGTTTCGAATCGGGCTGGGATCGATCTCGATGTGATCGTAAACGGCAGCCAGCTTGCGAAGCAGCTGTTTGGTAATCTTCCGA
Organism: uncultured Verrucomicrobiae bacterium; assembly: GCA_963824895.1. GTDB lineage: Bacteria > Verrucomicrobiota > Verrucomicrobiia > Chthoniobacterales > Terrimicrobiaceae > DASTFP01. The sequence continues at coordinate 65,060 of CAWGQS010000015.1, forward strand.
TTGGCCGGGATGATGATCTCCCCTGTTTGTGCGTTCACCACATCCAGCGGAATCTTCTCATTCAAGAGGATGTTCGAAAGCGCGGCGGTAAGCTGCTCGTGCAACTCATCTTTACGCTTCTTGTAATCCTCCATGATCATCTTTTGCTGCCGCTTGGATTCGGTAGGCGTCATCTTGTTGCGCGCGACCTCCTTCTTCGAGGAGACCTTGACGTCCATGACAATGCCATAGGTGCCTGAGGGTACGGTGAGTGAAGTGTCCTTCACGTCGGCAGCCTTCTCGCCGAAAATGGCACGCAAAAGGCGCTCTTCCGGAGCAAGTTCGGTTTCGCTTTTGGGCGTGATCTTGCCCACCAGGATGTCGCCCGGCTTTACCTCAGCACCTATCCGGATGACTCCGTCGGGTCCGAGATTTTGCAGGGCCTCCTCACTGACATTGGGAATGTCGCGGGTGATCTCCTCCGGACCGAGCTTCGTGTCGCGCGCCCCAATCTCGAATTCATCGATGTGAATTGAGGTATAGATGTCTTCCTTGACGACACGCTCGGAAATGAGGATCGCATCCTCGAAATTGTAGCCATTCCAAGGCATGAAGGCGACCAGCACGTTGCGGCCCAAGGCTAGCTCACCATTTTCGGTGTTTGGCCCGTCGGCAATGACATCACCCTTGTTGACATGTTGTCCCTTGAGAACAATCGGCTTCTGGTTGATGCAAGTGCTGGCGTTGGAACGCATGAACTTGCGCAATTCGTAGACCCAGATGCCGGCAGCGGGGTCCGTCTTGATTTTCTTCTTGCCATCCGGCAAGGCCCCGTCGCGGGTCACGATCACCTGACTGCCGGTAACCGACGCGACCACGCCCGCTCCTTCGGCGAGCACGACAGCCTTGGAATCCTGTGCAACGCGCGCTTCCAGCCCGGTCCCCACCAACGGCGAGTCAGACACCAGCAGGGGAACGCCCTGCCGTTGCATGTTCGACCCCATGAGCGCTCGGTTGGCATCGTCATGCTCCAGGAACGGAATCAACCCCGCCGCAACCGACACGAGTTGCTTCGGAGACACGTCCATGTATTGGACCTTGCCGGGCTCGACCTCGAGAAAGTCTCCCCGATAACGGGTCGACACCTTCTCTTCAACGAAACGCCCATGCGCGTCCACTGGCGCATTCGCCTGGGCAATGTAGAAAGTCTCGTCCCGATCTCCGCTTAGATAAACAACCTCATCGGTCACGTGGCCACTGTTGACCTTTCGGTAAGGAGTTTCGATGAAGCCGAATTCGTTCACGCGGGCAAAGGTGCTCAACGAACTGATCAAGCCGATATTCGGACCTTCGGGAGTCTCGATCGGACAGATGCGCCCATAATGCGACGGATGAACGTCGCGAACTTCAAATCCCGCCCTGTCCCGACTCAATCCCCCGGGTCCGAGCGCAGAGAGCCGCCGCTTGTGCGTCAGCTCCGAAAGGGGGTTCGTCTGATCCATAAACTGGCTGAGTTGCGAACGGCCGAAGAAATCTCGGACGACCGCGCTCAAGGATTTTGGATTGATGAGTTTCTGGGGCGTAATTTGGTCCACGCCTGCATCGAAAAGCGTCATCCGTTCGCGAACCAGGCGCTCAGTGCGCGCCAGGCCCACCCGACATTGATTTGCGAGCAGTTCGCCAACCGTGCGAACACGACGGCTGCCCAGATGATCGATGTCGTCGGTCATCCCCTCTCCCTTGCGAAGCTCAACCAAATATTTCATCGCGGCAATGAAATCGTCCTTCACTAAGATGCGCTCGTCCTCGGCGACATGGAGTCCAAGCTTCTGGTTGATCTTGTGACGACCCACGCGGCCCAGATCGTAGCGCTTGGGATCAAAGAAAAGCCGCTTGAGCATACTGCGAGCATTCTGGACGGTCGGCGGATCTCCCGGCCGCAGCTTGCGATAAATGTCCTTAAGAGCCTCCTCTTCATCATGCGCCGGATCTTTCTTCAGCGACTTGATGATGGTGTCATCTTGATTGGTGTCGACGACACGGACGCTCTTGTGACCAAGAGACATTAGCTGGCGAATCGTCGCCGCATTCAGCGGCTCGAACGCGCGCGCGACGGTAATCTCCCCGTCACGGATGTCCTCGAAGAGCACCTTGGTGCTGATCTCTTCTTCGTCAAGATTCTCGCTGAGGTCCAATTCGATAACGTGATAGAACAACTTAATGATGTCTTCGTCGGAAGGGTAACCCAACGCCCGCAGGAAGGTCGTCGCGAGGAATTTGCGGCGGCGCTTGCGGCGATCCAGGTAGACGTAAAGCAAATCGCTGGTGTCGAATTGCACTTCAATCCACGAACCCCGATCCGGGATGATCCGAAAGCCGTGCAGCAACTTTCCGTTGAGATGGACACTGGTTTCGAAACAAATTCCGGGGGACCGGTGAAGCTGGCTTACCACCACCCGCTCCGCTCCATTGATGACAAAGGTGCCTTGCGGAGTCATCAGGGGAATCTCCCCCATGTAGACCTTCTCCTCCTTCGTGCTCTTCTCATCCTTATAGCGGAAGGTCACATACAGGGGAGCACTGTAGGTCTGACCCTCGCGCTGACACTCGATCGCCGACATCTTCGGCTCTCCAAGCTCGTAACTCACAAAGTCCAAACTGGACTTTTCCTCAAACCCGAAAATCGGAAAGAATTCCCTGAAGACGGCCTGCAATCCCACGCTCCGGCGACGCGAAGGATCAACATCCTTCTGAAAGAACTCGTTGTAAGAGTTGATTTGAAGCTCGATGAGATTCGGCGGTTCAATGGCTTCCTTTAACTTGCCGAAGTGAATGCGTTCAGACATGGCGAAACAATAAGATGGTGGTGCGCTTCAACGTGTTAGCGCCCGCGGCTAAAACCGAAAAAAGACAAACGCCAGCGCGCGGGCCGGAAAGGACTTTTCCCGGCGCGTGCAGAGACGTGCGTTGTAAAACGATTTTCCGAACGGTGCAGAAGGCTAGACGTGAGTCGGCGGAATTATTGATAGTGAACCGGCGCGCCGGGAACGCAAGCCAAAAATTAATTTTTTTTTGGCCTGCATCCCGGACTTGCAGGGCGCCTGAGGAATTATTTGATTTCGACTTTGGCGCCAACGGCCTCGATCTTTTTCTTGATCTCTTCGGCCTCTTCCTTGGCGATACCCTCTTTGAGGGTTTTGGGCGCGCTTTCGACGAGGGCTTTCGCTTCCGCCAAACCCAGGCCTTGCACCGCGGCGCGAACTTCTTTGATCACCGAAATCTTGTTCGCGCCCGCTTCCTTCAAGATAACGTCAAAAGCCGTTTTCTCTTCTGCGGGCGGAGCGGCGGCGCCTCCGGCGGGTGCTCCAGCGGCGGCGACCGCAACGGGTGCGGCGGCGCTGACGCCCCATTTTTCTTCGAGTTGCTTCACCAGGTCGGCGATCTCAAGAACGGTGAGGGCGCTGAGCTGATCTACGAGGTTTTGTGTGTCTGCCATTTTTGTTGATCCTTGGTATTGTCGCACCCCGAAGCCTCAGGGCATTTGAGGCTGACAGCCGCCAGCCCGACAAGGAACCGATTGTTTTGTGGTCCCGCAACGCGGCTTCAAACGCCGCGGGAAATTTCTGAAATTAGTTTCCAACCTGCTATCGTCCTAGCTCGCCGCCTCGACTTTGGCCTGGAGAACACGGGCGAGGCTGGCCGCTGGCTCGCTGAGGACGCGAACCAACTTCGTTGCGGGAGCGAGCAGAACGCTGAGCAGCTTCGCTTGGAGGATATCCTTGGAGGGGAGGTCGGCCAGCACCTTGATTTGGTCGGCGTTGAGGATCGCGTCGTCAAGAATGCCCCCTTTGACGGCTGGGCGCTCGAATTCCGAAGCAAAGGTCTTGAGCACCTTGGCGGCGGCGCAAATGTCGCTTTCGCCAGTGACCATGGCGGTCTGCCCATTCAGGGCGCCGTTGAGCTCAGGCAAACCCAAGCCCTGAATCGCACGCTTAATAAAAGTATTCTTGATCACGTGGATTTCGGCGTCGACACGAGCGAGGCGCAGACGGAGCTCCTCGAAGTGTTTGACCTGCATGCCGGAATAGTCGGCAATTAGCAGGAAGGCGGAGTTCTTCAGCTTGGTCTGAATATCTGCGACAATGTGAGCTTTTTCAGGTCTCATCGAGGAAGGGATGATTGAGAGTTGATAATTGAAAGACAGTCAGCTTTTCAGAAAAGGGGCCGGATCAACGCTGACACCAGGACTCATGGTGGCGGCCACCGTGATCGCTTCCACAAACGAGCCCTTGGCCGTGGCCGGACGAGCCTTCACGACGGCCTCGATGACCGCCCGACCGTTCTGAACCAGCGCGTCCTCGGCAAACGAGAATTTCCCCATCGGCACCGAAACATTGGCATTCTTATCAAGCTTGAACTCCACCCTGCCCGCCTTTACCTCCCTGATCGCCTTGGCAATATCTTCGGTCACCGTTCCCGCTTTGGGATTCGGCATGAGCCCTCGGGGACCCAAGACCTTCCCAAGCTTCTTGACCTCCGCCATGGCAGCTGGGGTCGCGATGGCAACATCGAAAGCGGCAAAGCCTCCGGTTACTTTCTTGATCAGGTCCTCATACCCCACGAACTCGGCCCCCGCCTCGCGAGCAGCGTCCGCCGCCGGTCCCGAAGCAAAGACCAGGACGCGCACGGTCTTTCCACTACCGTGCGGGAGCGGACAGGTCCCCCTCACCATTTGGTCACTCTGCTTGGGATCAACACCCAACTTGAAGGACAGGGTAACGGTCTGATCAAACTTGGTTGGCGGAAGCGTCTTGAGCGTCTTGATGGCTTCGCCCAGCGGATACCTGCGCTTGCTATCGACCTTTTCGGCCGCGGCACGATAGCGTTTGCTACGATTTTTTTGCATTTTCAAGCAGTGCGAACGACCCAACGCGGGTCTCCTGCATCGTTTGGTTTGTTGAGGTGTTCCCCTCCCTGAGTCGGAGGCGAACTTGAAACCTTATCGGATCGTCCAACTGCGTCAAGCGGGTTGTCAAAGAAACTAGTCGTTGCATGGAATTGTGGGTCAAGCTCGCAGGAACCTGTGGAAGGATGACTTCACTTCGACGGTAGACAATTCAGTCACGCGTCGACGAAAAACTTCGCTTTACATTCGTTGAAAAATCCGGAATCTGGCGCCCGGTTAGAACGCGATTTTTGAAGCCTGAACGTAGTATAGCGATATGCCGTCTGCGGCTGATGCTCTGAGAATTGGCGATGGCCCCAAGTAGCAATTATATCGCACATCATGAAACTCTATGTAGGAAATCTCTCCTTCCAGACCACGGAGGGAGCGCTTGAAGAACTCTTCGCCCAATACGGGACAGTTACCGAGGCAATGCTTGTCATGGACAAGATGACCCAGCGTCCGCGGGGTTTTGGCTTTGTCACCATGGGCACTCCTGAGGAAGCGCAAAAGGCAATTGACGCCCTCAACGGCAAAAATGTCGATGGACGCAACTTGATCGTGAACGAAGCACGTCCGCGGGAAGATCGCCCGCCGCGGCGCGACTTCGGAGGCGGCGGTGGCGGACCGCGCCGACACCAGCACGGAAAAGGAGGCGGCTATCGCGATCGCCGGTAGCTCTCACCCAAGTGTATTGAAATAGAAAGGGCATCCTCAGGGATGCCCTTTTCGTTTTTCGGGTATCCACAGGGCGGCCGGCCGACGAACAGGAGGTCTTCGTGGGCGCAGTCTCGAGCTACCCTAGCTCTGTGGGCTTTCCGAGAGGCGAACGCTAATCGCTAATCTCAATGCCCATCTGACGCGCCGTCCCGCAAATCGTGCGGAAGGCTGCCTCATCGCTGCGCGCGTTAAGGTCTTTCATCTTGATCTTCACAATGTCCATCACTTGCTTCTTTGAAAGCTTCGCGACCTTGCTCTTGTTCGGCTCTTTGGAGCCAGCGGCCAAGCCGGCAGCCTTCTTCAGGAGAACCGAAGCAGGAGGGGACTTTGTGATAAAGGAGAACGTCTTATCTTTGTAAACAGTAATGACCACGGGAAGGATGTCTCCGGCCTGCTTCTGCGTGGCGGCGTTGAACTCCTTACAGAACGCCATAATGTTAACCCCTTGCTGACCAAGCGCAGGGCCTACCGGCGGAGCAGGGTTGGCTTGTCCAGCCGGGATTTGCAACTTGATCTGACCAACGATTTCTTTTGGCATAGTGAGAGGTGGAAAAAGGGGCTAGGAAGCAACCATGGAATGCGCCCAGCGGCAAGGCGTTTTTTCCTATTTCTTTGATAGCCGCCAGAAAAGCACACTGCCGAGCGTGATGAAGAGGATGTTTGGCACCCAGATCAGGAGGGTCGGGTGCGCAGCGGGGTTTCCGCGGAAAGTGTCGGCCATGATGATGAAGAAAAAGTAGGTGAAGGCGATCACCAGACTGAGAGCGAAACCGACGGAGGTTTCCTTGCGATGAGCCGTGATCCCCAGTGGCACGGCGATCAGCGCAAAAGCCACGCACGCGAGTGACGCCGCGAAGCGCTTATGAAGTTCCACGGTCGCACGCAGTTTTTCCTCACCAACGATGCTGGGAAGGTAACCAAGTAACTCCGGCAAGGTGTAGGAACTAAGCCTGCGACCGCTCAGATATTCTTTGTAGAATTCCTGAAGGGAAATAGGGAATACCCCCTCGGTCACCTCGATGCCCTGCCGAATCTTCGTCAGATCGCGAGGATCCTGTTTGTCGCGTTCCTCGAAGCGGGCATTAAACAATCTCAGTAAGAGGCGGGTATTTGCGGGGTCGGGCGTCAGGACCCCTTCTTTGGCGTAGACCATCTTGGTCGGTTCGCTGTTCTCATTGAGTTCGAAGACGATCAGGTTCTTAAGGCGATCGCCTTCCTTCGAGCCGACGTACACCCGACGATCCGGAAACTGATCCACGACTTCATCGGCGCGAAAGAGGGCCGCCGGGTTACTGGTAGCGATATCGACAATTCTTTTCGTCATCTGCTGCTCGGCACGGGGCGCCACATCAATATTGATCCAGAAACAAATCCCTGAAAGCACGACAGCCAGGGCAAACACCGGGATGCAAATGCGAGGGACGCTGATCCCATTCGATTTTAAGGCAACTAATTCGTTGTCGGCGGAGATGCGCCCAAAGACGAGCAGAAGGGCGGTTAGAAAGCCCCATGGGATCGTAAAGGTGAGCGAAAAGGGCAACACCAAGGCCATGAACGCCAGCACCGTTGCAATCGGCACATCCGGGTTGTTAATCAGCACGTCGAGCAGCTGTTTGAAAAGATTGCCGAGGACGAGGACGAGGCTCAGCACGACGACCCCGAAGAAGGCGGTCGCGATCACGCTCATGCTGATGTACCGGTCGATAATCTTCATCAAAAAACCACTCGATTGCTGCGCGCTTGAGGCGTGAGGAAAACCGAAGGGGCCATCGAATTAGGCGATCGGAGTCGCGTGTTCAAGCCGTTTTACCAGAAACCGAGTGCCTTGCGTCGAACCTCGCCGCTCTGCACAAAGTTGCGATCGCGCAGCCAGGCCTCGACCTCAGGGAGGTGCATGGCGCCCCAGGGCACGACCACGCGGCGGTAATCCTTCAACGAGGATTCTATCTCCGTGACCAGCCGCTGGTTGCGGGAGAAAAGAATGTCGTCCATCACCTGCTCTTGCGCATTTTCATCGGCGATTGGGGAGGATGGGTCGGCAAGAAGTTCTACCAATTCGCGAAGGTCGTTGCTCTGGAAGATCGCAATGACAGCCACGATGAAGGCGATCGTTTTCGGATGGAAGCTCTCAACGTCAACATCGGCATGCTTATAATAAATCCCAGCTCCCTTCGAGGTTGTTGGCTGGGCCATACTTCCCGTTTGGGAATGCTGCTTACTCAGTTCGTCTGCGATCCGATTGGAAAACACGCTATCAGATTGGGAAGTCACATTAAAAAGCTTTGCCAAACGGCCGTAGTCTAGAGTCCGTCCACCGAGCAAACGCTTGTGATCGGTGACCCCTTCCACCAGAACAACTGCCGGTTCAGCCGGGTCGGGCGGCGGCAAGACGCCGGAATAAAACTCTCGTCTGGCCACATGCATCATGCCGGCGAGGCGAACTTCGCGATCACCCGACTGAAATTGGCGCTCAAGCAAGTAAATGCCGTCTGGACGCACCCGGACATACCCTCCGGTAAGCAGCTCGATCTGGGTCGAAAATCCGAGCGCTACGCTGCCCGCCACGACAAGAAGAAACAAAAGGGCTGTCAGAGGTCCGGCAACGATCAGGTATTTCCACGAAAATGCGTGTGTCGCCCTCCGAGCGGGAGGCGAGGTCCTGCCGGTTTGAACAAGGCCCTCGGAACCGATGGGATCGAGAACGGGAGGAGTGAGATGGGATGGAGCTGTTCGAGCTCGACGAGGAATAAAGTACCACACGCCACATGCGAGCAGCACCTGCAAGATCGCTAAAGCAAATGCCAGATGAGTCAGTTTCCAAAAACCCAATGGGAACGCCATCGCCGGGCCTGCCCACCAGGCATATAATATAAGCGGCACGAGAATACGCTTTGGGGCCTTCGGGGTCAGACCGATTATCGCGGCCATGGGGAAGCTCATCGCGAGCACTGAAAACGCGAGCACAGCTCTGACCGCCGCCAAGGGCGAAGCACCGAAGATCAGCGCAACCGATTCGTCGATTAACGAACACACCCCGTCCGCAAGAAATAGTAACCAGAAGAGAGTAACGGCCCCCCGAAGCACCTCGACAACGTAGCAGAGCTAAAAGCTCCCTCAACTGCAGTCTTTGCGCCCGTCAGCGTTTGGCGAAAAGATAAACCTGCCTAACTCGCCTGCTGCCCGATTTCTGGGCGGACAGCGCGCCCGGCAAGCGGGTAAACGGTCAGGGCCGCGGCTAACAGACAGGCCGCCGCCGCCAACAGCGGCCAGAGCGCATAGCTCCCGTCACCTCGGTGAAGCTGCGCACTCAGGAGAAGTCCTGCCAGCATTGGTCCGAGCCACCGCGCCAAACTGCCACTGGACTGCATTAAACCCAGGGCGCGCCCTTGCCAGCTCGACTCGGCGCTTCTTGATACGAGAGCGGAAAGAGTCGGCATGAGCAGGCTGTTTCCGACGCCCACAGCGCCGCTCGCGGCGAACATGGCTCCCACGCCGGAGCTGAGTGCGAGAGCGCACAGGCCGGCACACATCGACACCGCGCCCGCCAGGGCGATCGGCGCCTCGCCGAATCGTCGGACCAGCCGTCCGATCAAACCACCTTGGATGATGACGCCAAGAACACCAATGGCGGCAAGAACGTAGCCGGTGTGCAGCGCATCGAGACCGAAACGGTGGAAAAGCAGGAGCGCGAAAAGCGCCGTCATCATTGAAAAACCGACGATGACCAGGAAATAGCTGGCCAGACTCCATACATAGGTCGACCTCTCCACATGATCGAAGAGATGCGGAAAGATCGGCTGGACCTCGGTGCGCTTTGCATGAGGCACTCGAGACTCCGGCAAACAGAACATTACGAAAAAGAAATTCACTAGCGAAAGGCCGGCCGCGATAAACATCGGCGCAGAATAGTTAAAGGCTACGCTCGCCCATCCTCCCAGCGCCGGCCCAAAGACGAACCCAAGGCCAAAGGCGGCACCAAGGAGCCCCATCGCTCGGGCACGGTTCTCTGGCGCCGAGATGTCAGCCAGATAGGCTTGCGCGGCGCCGATGTTGGCTCCGGATATTCCGTCTATCAAGCGCGCGACAAAGAGCATCGTCACCGAGGTCGCCAGACCCATTAGGACGTAACCGATGATCGTGCCGAACAATCCCAACAGGAGTATCGGCTTGCGACCAAGCCGATCGGACGCCTTGCCCCAGATCGGTGCGAAAAAAAATTGCGCCAGGGAAAAAATGCCGACCAGCGATCCGATCTGAACGGCGGTAGCTCCGAAATGCTCTGCATAGAGCGGCAACACAGGAATGACGATGCCAAAGCCCAGAATATCAATGAAGCAGGTGAGAAAAATCGTCACATATTGGAGCGGGCGGCTGGCCATGGATCGGGAGCAGAATCAACAGAGATCCCAAGCAAAAGCAAGGGCGCTGGGACCGTCCGCGAACATCCGCGAACTCCGTTCCTCGGCCCCCTTGTGAATCCTCGTCTCTCTGGTGCACTTACAGGAAAAGCCTCCCAATTAGGACCGCCAGACTCCCGAGCTTGCACGATTAGCCGATCGGCTGATACTTGACGGAGGCTTTATGGCGCCCTCTCATGCAACAACCTCTCGATGGTTTACCACCCTGCTGTGGGGGAACTCTATTGCCCTTTCCTGGATGTGGGGGCTAGGCCTGTTCTTCTCTGTCCAATTTACGACTCAATTCGGGCTGTTCGGTCTGCTGACCTTTGCGATTCCGAATGCGCTTGGCCTGCTCGCCTTCGGTTTGGTCACTCATCATATCGCCCGTCGCGAGACGGGATCGGAGTCCCTGGCGCGGTTTTTCAAGACGTGGTCGCGACCGTTTCGCCTGGTCTTCTTTCTTTACCAGCTCCTGGCGATTACCCTGACGATCTTTGCCTTTATTAGATATGTTTGGCAGCCGCTCGGTTTTCAACCCTGGGCACTTTACCTTCCGTTGACCCTGCTCATTGTCCTGGCTGCATCCGTGCTGCTTGGCGAGGAGTTCGATATCACTCGAATTCGTTACAGCCACGGAGTCATGGCGGTGATCCTATTGGTGGCAATTTGTTGGCTACTGGGGACGGCGATTTCCGTGGGCCCCGGGGAGGTTAGGTTTCCAAGGCTTCCCACCAATGACCTGGCGTATTGGGGTTATGCGATTCCGATCTGTATCGGCTTTCTCGTCGGTCCCTGGCTCGATTTGCAGCAGTGGCAGCGGGCCATCCAGATGCACCGTGAGCGAATTTCCATAGCCGCGGCGTATTGGGCTGGTTCCACCCAATTCTTTGTCCTTCTCCTCTTTCACGGGTGCCTGGCTTTGTGGGCACTCAATTGGGGGGCCGGGTCCTATTTACGGACGGGAATTGCGAACTACGTATACGGCCATGACTTGCTCCTGAGGCTCTTCTATGAGCGGTTTTCTGCGTGGACGTTCGCCGCCTACGTCGTCTGGCTCGTCATTTGCATCTTATCCACCCTCGATAGCGGCTATATCGCCCTGCGCTGGTTTTTGCAGTCCCACGCCTCCGCCAGCAAGAGTCCAATTTTTTCGCTCATCCCGGAGAACGTGATCGCCTCCCCCATTCCCGTCTTCATCTTTGCCGGGCTCTTCGCGTTGTTCGCGTCGGTCGTCAAACTTGAGCTCGAGTATTTCATGATCTTTTACGCGACATTTTTCGTCGGCTACTCGGCTCTCGCCATCACCCGATGTTACATGAACACGCCTGCTAACGTGATTCCACAGGTCAAGATGTTTTGCATCGGCTGCCTTGCGGTTGTCATTTTTGCCTATGGGTACTTCCTGCGCCTTCCGATTCTCCAGATCCTCGGTTCCCTGCTCCCTTTGGCGCTCGTAATTTGGCTGATTTTTAAACCGGGATTTTCCCAAGAGTTCATCGGCGACTCCCGTGCCTTGAGTCCGGCCTCGGAGATTCCCATGCCCCCGGAGGAAGAAAATGCGCCGGAGTCGTTGACGACCACGCGAAAGGAAGCCATGCGCCAGCGCGCGGAAGCTCGCGCCATAGAGCTTGGTGTCGCCGCGGCTCCCTCTTCCGAGCAGGACGGCGAACCTAGCTTCCGAGGACACGATCTCTCGGGACATTTCGAGGGTAAATGGTTCGTCCATTCATTTATCTCTACGTACGCGGATACAAATTCGGTGGGCAACGTCTATTTCGGAATGTACGCGATGTGGGTTGGTAAGACGCGTGAGCTCTTTTTCAACAAGGTGCTGCCCAGATTTAATATCAAAGAGACGCCCTTCTACATTCTAACCCGTTCTTTCGAACACAAGTTCGTCCGAGAGACCCGTGAGTTCGAGAAAGTGACCGTCCGACTTCGCATCGCGGACTGGAACCGGAAGTTTGTGACGCTCGAGCATGAAGTCAAAGACTCGTCGGACCAACTCCTTGGCAGAGGCAAGCAGACGCTTCTCTTTGTCTCTTCTTCCGACTACAGCATGATCGATCTTCCCGCCGACATTGCCGCGGCCTTCGTCAACTACGCTTGACGATGCGTCAGTTCGTCTTGTGCGTCGTTCTCCTTCTAAGCGCCTGCGAGCGGCCGAAATACCAGCCGCCGCCGACGCCCACTCCTGCGGCCACCCCCGTCCCAACTCCCACGCCAACTCCGACAATTCCTCGCAAACCGCTGGATGTTTCGCAGCTCTTTAACGGGATTACGCTCTTCACCAAGTTTGAAACGCCGCAAAGCAACGAACCGGCTTCTTTTGAGCGCAACGAGGCAGACAGCTATAAACTTCAAATTATTTTTACCGCCGAGCTCCCACTTCCCAGCCGCACGCTCGAAGAACTTGTCCAAAATGACCCGAAGCTTCCCGAGGTGTTGGCCAAGATACCGCAACTGGCCGAAACGGCGCGTGTTTCAAGCTATTTTGACAAGCTCTACAAGAACAAGATCGACTTCGTCCGCGAGCGCCTCAATCGTCTCGATCTGATCCTTTCACGTCACAACTTTTACGACTGCGAAACCATTCTGGAGCTGCAAGATCCTGAGAGTGGCCGCAAGGCTCTCCTTATGCAGGGCGACATGGACTTAAATACCGACGGCTCGGATGGCGACCGCAACTTCCCCATCGATTCCTCATCCCCCACCTTTCAGCCCCAGACCAGCTATCGCTGGCCGAAACTTACAGAGCGTCCCAATCCCTGCCTGCGTGCGTACGAAGAGAAACTGGCCACCCTCAAGCATGACTTCACGCTCAAGGGCCTCGCGCCTGAGCGCAACCGCGAGCTCAGGCGATCCATTGACGAAACGAATCGCGTCATTGATGAGCTCAGGACTAGCAGCTTCCTCATCTCGGAGGCCGACCCCACGATTGTTGTTCCATCCTTCATGCTCTCGAACGACGACAACGCCTTCTCCCCTTCGATCGGCGACTACGCGGCCGTGATCTACGATGGCAAAATCTATCCTGCCATCGTGGGAGACGCGGGACCGTCCAGCAAGATGGGCGAGGCCTCGGCGCGTATTTGCAAGGCCATCAATCCGAGGACCTCAGGCTTAAACCGTGCGGTGAGCAACATCAAGGTCAGCTATCTCATCTTTCCCGGAACCGCAGAAACACCAGGTCCGCCAGACCTTGATCGATGGCATCAAAAGTGCAAAGAGTTGCTCAATGAAATCGGAGGCTTGGCCACGGATTTGCATGCCTGGAAAGATATCGTTTCTCCCTGGCCAACACCAACCCCAAGCCCAACTCCCAGTCCGACAGTCTCACCGACTCCCAGTCCGACGGTCTCTCCGAGCGCTGGTGTCGTCTCGCCCAGTCCGACAATTTCTCCGACGCCCACTGCCGCATCGCCCAGTCCGACAGACTCTCCAGCCGTCGGTGCCACATCTCCCGGAGCCTCGCCCGAATCGAGCGCATCACCGTCGCCGACCACAAGTCCCAGCGCGGCGGTTTCACCCGCACCCTCCCCACGTTCCACGCGTCGCTCGCGTCCTTGATGAACACGACCATTGCGGAGAAACTTCGTCAGCTCCTCTGCGCGCTTGGCACATCGATTAGAAATCGGGTTGCCGAGGGACGCAAGTCGATGTCGACAGAAGCCCTCTCAGCCGTGGCGAACCAGTCGATAGCAGACACGATTTATGCCATCGACAAGTTTGGGGAAGAAGCCATTCGTGAATGGTTCGATTCCCATTGGCCTGCCTCCGAACCGGTCGAAGTGGTCATGGAAGGCCCAGAAGAAACGTTAACTTTTCCTCGAGGAACTCGCATCGGCGACACCAAATGGAAATGCCTACTCGATCCCATCGATGGGACGCGCGGGATCATGTACGACAAGCGCAGCGCGTGGGCACTGAGCGGCATTGCCCCCCAGCGCGGATCCGCCACGAAGCTCTCCGACATCTTCGTTGCGGTAATGACCGAGTTGCCCACGACGAAACAGTGGCGCGCCGACCAGGTGAGCTGCACGCGTGGCGGGGGAATTGTCGCCGAGGCCAGCAACGTTCTCGATGGTTCGAATTTTCCGCTCTCCCTCGCTCCCTCTGGCGCTGGCACTTTTCGGCACGGATTTGCCTGGATGGCCAAGTTCTTCCCGGAGGGTCGGGCACTTACCGCCCAAATCGAGGAGCGACTCTGGGACGAGCTCATCGGGCTGGGTAGGGATGCCTCCCCCACCATCTTTGACGACCAATATATATGCAGCGGGGGTGCCTTTTACGAACTGCTTGCTGGCCACGATCGCATGATTGGCGATCTGCGGCCGCTGGTTTTGCCGCGCCTCAACCTCGACGCGTCATTGGTTTGCCACCCCTACGACGTCAGCACAGCGCTGCTCCTTTCCGAGGCAGGCATTGTTTATGAGCACCCTTTGGGAGGCTTCCCGGATGCTCCCCTCGACACCACCAGTGCCATCGCCTGGGTAGGTTATGCCAACACTACTCTCGCCTCGCTGGCGCGTCCCGTGCTGCAGCGGATTCTCAAAGAAACGCTCTCAACACCCAAGTAAGTTCACGTGACCCGCGAACGGCTTCTGGCAATTCTTGGAGCAGCGATCCTGCGCGTGCTGCTCGCCACCGTGCGCTTCAAATTCGAAGACCCGTCCGAGTTATCGAAAAATAGCATCAAAAAGCCGCTCATCATTTGCTTTTGGCACAATCGGATCCTCGGAATCACACTCGCCTTCCTCCGATGCTATCCGCATCGCGTCCGCAAGGGAGTCAATGTGCTCACCAGCGCCAGCCGGGATGGCGAGGTCCTTGCCCAAATTATGGGACAGCTCGGCATGGGGTCCGTCCGCGGATCCAGTTCGCGGCGAGGATCACGTGCCGTGCGCGAACTCATTGATCTGATTGAGAACGGCTGCGATGTTGCCATCACCCCGGACGGGCCGCGCGGGCCTCGCTATTCATTCGGTCCCGGCGCGATTTCCCTCGCCCAGTTGACTGGCAGTCCCCTCACGGCTATGCACGCCAAATTTTCGCGCTCTTTTCGAATGAAGACCTGGGACGGTTTCATCATCCCGTGGCCTTTTTCCCAAGTCTCCGTCACGGTGGACCCCCCCGTTTACGTGCCACGCAAACTGGACGACAAAGAATTCGAAACCACGCGATCACGTATGGAGGTGCTCTTGCGAAATGAAGCGGATTGACGGAACGGCTATCGCGCAAAAAGTCCACGAAGAAACCAGGCAGCGCGTGGAGATTCTCAAAGCGCAAGGGTTGTGTCCTGGTCTGGCGGTTATCCTCGTCGGAGACGATCCAGCTTCGCGAACCTATGTGCGGTCCAAGGATAAGAGGGCCGCCGAACTTGGGCTGCACTCGGCGAAGTACGAACTTCCCGCCGATACAGCTCAAACGGAAATCCTTGCGCTTGTGCGCGACCTTAACAAGGACCCGCTGATTCACGGCATCCTCGTCCAGTCTCCTCTTCCAAAGCACATTGACGAACGGACGGTGGTCGCGACCGTTGATCCCGCCAAGGATGTTGACGGTTTTCATCCGATTAATGTGGCTAAGCTCGCAATGGATGATCCCACGGGCTTTATCCCGTGCACACCGCGCGGTTGCATGCGACTTCTCCAGGAAAGCGGCGTGGAGACCACGGGAGCAAACGCGGTCGTTGTCGGTCGCAGCATGATCGTGGGGAAGCCAATGGCGCTTCTTCTCATGCGCCGGGGAAAGGCCGGCGACGCCACAGTGACCGTCGCCCATTCGCGTTCGCGCGACCTTGCAGCCATAACGCGCGCCGCAGATATCGTCATCGCGGCCATCGGCCGACCGCATTTCCTCGGTGCCAATCACATCGGCGACAATGCCGTGGTCATCGATGTTGGGATTAACCGGATGAAAGATCCGAGCTCACCGAAGGGCTACCGTCTCGTCGGCGACGTCGATTACGACGCCGTGGCGGAGCGATGCACCCTCATAACCCCAGTCCCCGGGGGAGTGGGCCCAATGACGATTGCAATGCTCCTGTCCAACACCACTCTCGCGTGTGAGCGCTTGGCAAATCCGAACCGCGAGGTGCCGCTAGAAGTCGCGACCTAAATACGCCCTGCTTAGTTGCCGTTCAGCAGGATCCTAACACCATTCCGATTGCTCTTCAGCCTTTGGCCTGGTTATACCGTTTCGCGGTTTGGCCCCATGAGGTTGCCACAGGACCGTTCAGAATGAATAGGCGAATGCTTGTCACTAAGATCTTTGGAAGCGGGGATTACAACCTACTTTGTAGTCAAGGCGTAGTAATTCAACGCCGAAACATACACCCCAAAACTTATGAAAACCTCGGAACTAATCGTTCTTACAGATAGCGAGATGGAAAACGTTCAAGGCGGCATTGTAGCCGAGAATCCAAGGCGCGGACGCCCTCTGCTTCGACTGCTAATTCTCCTCCTGAGCGCAATTCTTCGTCGTACTTCTCCTCAGCCTCCCATGGCCGCCGCAGAGTAAACCAAGGTTTGCAATCGAGTTTGCTCGTCGTCGGCGATGGCGGCTCGCTGACTGCAAGCGCGATTACATCCGCCGCATCGGAGCGTACCCCGGTTCGCGCGTTTGCGGCGATAGTTCGCCGTGCTATCGGCACCTGCGCGGTTGTTTGCATTCGGCTCGGTAGTTCGGAGAACTTACCGGCTGGTCTGGCGTTGATTTCCCAATCGGCTGGGATAAGGTCGAGCGGTGGAATACCGTCAGCTTGGTAAATCCGACCTTCAAGTTTCGGTTGTTGGACTGGGCACGATGTCGTGGCCGGGGTGCAACTATGGCGACAGCGGTTACGTGCCGTCCAGCGAGGATCTCGCCGCGACGCGCGAGATGGTTAAAACATCGCTCGATGCTGGAATCAACCTATTCGACACGGCGGAAGGCTATGGTCTGGGACTGGCAGAGGAAATGTTAGGGAGCGCACTCCAAGAACTCGGATGTCGGGAGAGGGCGATTATTGTCACCAAGGTTGGGCCTCTCTTTGGGTCTGAACGATCCGGAGGGCGCACCTGTGACCTAACCGCGGAGCACATTCTCGCACGTTGCGAGCTAAGCTTAAAGCGTCTGCGAACCGACACCATTGACCTCTATCTTGCCCATTGGCCAGATCCGCTGACGCCGGTCGAGGAAACAATGGAGGCGATCAATAAGCTGCGCGCGCAAGGCAAAATCCGATGGTTTGGGGTCAGCAACTTTTCCGACGATCTGCTGAGAGCCGCACTAAGCCACGGGCAGGTGGTCGCGAATGAACTCCCTTACAGTCTCGCGGACCGCAGCATCGATGCGGACAGACGTCCGTTCTGCCTCAAAGAACAGGTCGGCATCATTGCCTATTCCCCCCTTGGCAAGGGAGTGTTGAGCGGGAAATATGACGCGCAGCGACTGCCGCCAGCGGAAGATTACCGGCACCAAAAGAAGTATTTCGCAACCGAGAACCTTCCCCGATTCCTTGCACTCGCTCAACAATTGCGCGAACTCGCCCCACAATTCTCTTGTCCTCCCGCTCAGTTGGCTCTCGCCTGGGTGCTCGCGAGGCCAGGGATCACCGTTGTCCTTCCGGGCGCCAAATCGACCGATCAGATCCGCGCGAATGCAGGGGCGAGCGACATTTCTTTGCCTCCGCAAGTTGTCGAGAAGCTCAACGAACTTTCGCAAAGTTAGAGCATCGCGGAAGCCGTTTTTGAATGTCACGACCGTTCACTGATGTCGCAGGCATCCCTTTCTCATGAGGAAAGATCACTGAATAAATGCGTGATCTTCTCTGCTCTGACGCTCCTTCGGTTTTTGGGAAATCTCCTTTGAGAATCGTTCAGCCCTTATCAGAGGGTCGTCGAGTGCCCTGACGTGCCGTTTCGAGGCGCTTATAGCGTTCAAGATCCGCTGCTCGCAGGCCATCTGGTCGATACCTGACGACGGTACGATCAAGCATCACGTCGATGCCGGAAAAGTAGCCAACCGGGTCGAAAACCGAGGCGTCCTGCAGCAAAGCAAATATGCCCGGGAAGTCGATCTTGAGAGCTGTCGGGAAGCCGTTGTTAACGTAGAGAGGAACACCTCGCTCGTCAGCTTCCTTCATGAGGGCCACGTATTCGTCGATAGTTTCGGCCCTGCGCACTCTCGGATCGTAGACGTAGGGCGGCTGGGTCGTAGCCGCCGTGATGATGTCATGATTTGCGGGCACGTTTGGATCGAGGCTAGGCCGCGTGGCGAGCACCGATTCGCGATACAGAGCCGCCCCTTTTGTTAGCAAAAATTCTCTGGCGGGATTTGAAAGCGCTGCGAAAGCTACCAGCATGAGGAGCGCGAGCAACGGTCCTGCCCAACGAACAACCTGAAATCTCCGCAGCGGGGAGAACGCCCAGAAGGCTCCTGCTGCGATCGCTGCGGCAATACCCTGCAGCATAAAGCCAACATACCACTCCATGAGCATCTTCTTCTGGAGAACGGCATAGGCATAGGTCAGAACCCCCGGAAGGATGAGAATAATAATGATCCAGCGACCGCGAGGTTCCACAACGCACAGGCGGACCACGCCCAGCGCGAAGAGGAAAAGTGCAAGACCAATGGCGAGGTAAAAGGGAACGGGATTGGCTTCCGCGATGGGAAGGTATTCCATGTAGGGTGTGACAGCCTGACCGCTCCTGGTCCAAAGGCTCCCAGTCAGAAAGAGTGTTCCGACGTTCTTGAGCCAAAATAGGTGGCCGTCAAAATCACGGACGCTCTGCAAGTAACGGAATAGACCGGGAACGCACGGCAGGAACATTTGCAAAAACACCATGCCGCCGACTGCCGACGCGGCCAGCCATCGAAGGAAGAGGGCATTTCGCACGGGAGCAAACCGTTCCTCCCTAAAAAGGCGAATTACAACCCAGAGGTTTAGGATAAGAACCGTGAAAAGTGTCGGTGGCCAAGTGTAGAGGAGCGCGAAATCCGCCGCCGCGAGGGCGATCCACCACCTCCACACTCCTGTATTCAGCGCGGCGACCGCAAAGAAACAGCCCAGCAGGATCAACAGAGCAATTAGTCCATATCCCCTTGCTTCCGTGGCGAAACGCAAATGCCAGGGATGGATCGCGACCAGCCAAGAGGCGAAAGCTCCTTCCCAAGGAAATCCAAAACGCGCCATCAGCAAAGCGAGCAGAGGGACAACCAAAATTCCTGCCAGGTAGCTCGGTAGCCGGATAGCAGCTTCGCTGAGACGAAGTCCGCTGGGCTGAGCAAACCACCGCCAGGCCGAATGGCTCAGCCTGGCCAGCACGCTCTGCAAGATATGATTGGTCGTGGAGGAGTAATTCCAAAGAGTATTCCTCCAAGGAAAATACTTGGGCCTAACCTGACCATCATCATCGACGCGATGTCCCCCGACTATACATCGCCGGACACTGTATTCCTCGTCCTCCCAAAGGCTTTGCGTCAGACGGGGATATCCAATTATTGCGCACACCGCCATCGCACCTCCGACACAAAGCACAAATCCTCTCGGAAGCTTCAGCTTCCCCTCGGGACGCAGAGCGACTGGCAGTGGTCGCGCCCACCATCGGACCGTCAGGGCGAGCAAAGTCAAAGGTATCAGATTGATGAGTCCCGCCCACCAGGAATAAACTCGCACGTAGTCCTTTAGTTCCCGAAGCGACGGATCGTCCCAAGGCTTCGGAGCGACCAACAGCGCGATCGCGGCGCAGCCGATCACGCTCCAAAGAACGATGCTTATTCCAGACTTGAAGACAACGCGACCAAGCACCCTCTACCGATACTCAGGCTGGGCTGACTTTCGAGGACAATCTGGTTGAATAGGTTCGAACATCTCGACTTACGCTGCGAACGGCTTACCTCGTCCGATCTGTTCATCGATGCGTTTCTCGCTGTCTACGGAGTCCGGGCGGAGGAAATCTGCGTCTCAACTCGCCGCAACCTCCATCAAAGAGACTCGCACCTTAGGAAAGGCTATCGCAAAGTGGAGCCACCAAAATTGCCTGTGACCTCATATCTGCTTTTCAGCCGAAAGGTGTCTTGCCGTGCCGATCTTTAGATTCTTGCGGAAGATCAGCTCCTGGTTTGTCTTTCGGTTGGCATGTTTTGTTCTGCTTGTCACCATCGCGTATCAAGCTCCGGGTAGGCTCAAGGGAGCGCTTTGGTTGTTGGCGTTTCTTGGGGCCGCGTGGGCCTATGTGGCATTAAACCGCGAGGCGCGAATCGCCTTAGATTACATCATTCCGAAAATTCAAGGCTGGGGAAGTGCGCTCGAACGCTCCCGGATCCTTCAAACCAGTCGGAAGATCGTCGGCGTTCTCTGTGCCGTGATCATCATCGCCACCGTGCTTTTTCGTGCCTGGCCGATCTGGAGTTTCAAGGCAAGCTCTTCACTACGCGAAGACGAGATCATGAGCATCGTCAGATATACCTCCAGGGGATTTGTTCCTGCGATCAGCACTTACAATCTCGCCAGAAATCACGTCTTCTATAACATTGTCAGCTCTCTTATTCCTGGCGCGGATTCCACCTTGCCGATCCGGGCACGACTGATTTCCTTCGTCGCTGTTCTGGGGTCTCTGGCGCTTCTGATCGGCTACAGCACCACGCGGGGATGGAGTCTTCCCGGACTCGCGTGCGCGGGGCTGCTCGCAGCAAATTTCGCCACTATGAACACTGTTCTCGAGGCGCGCGGCTATGGTCTCATCTTCCTGTTTGCCACGCTGGGTTCCGTGGGTTTCGCCCAGTGGATTCGAACGCAATCGCGAACGTGGCTCAACTTAATGGCGATCTCTTGCGTGCTTGGAACCTATACCCTTCCGTTTTACGTCGTCTTCGGAGGCAGTCTCCTTCTTCTAAGTTTTCTTTTTAGTCCCTCCAGGGAGACGTTCTTGGCGGGCTTCCTCACGCTCGCGGCGATTGCCCTGTTGTACTTGCCGATCGCCGCCAAAATTTACGCGGTTTTCGAAGGCTATGCGGAACGCTACGAAACGACGTTTATCTCCACCTTCGGGTCGATGGATGGCGTCTTCTTCTCGCTTCAATATTTCGTTCCACGCGAGCTGCTTGAAATCGGCCCCCTCAGTTTCATCCTGCTGGCCTTGGCTGGTTTGCTCTACGTGGCTTTTGCCCGCTTTGCAACAAAAGCAGACCGAGTTTCCTTTGCAGGCGTGGCAGCTTCCATCGTGGCCTTCCTAGCGTTTTGCATTTATTGCAGGATTGTTCCCGCTCGGGTTGCTTCCTATACCGCCGCGCCGTTAGCGTTCCTGGCCCTTGTGGTGACGGGATCGATTCTCACCAGTAGATCTCTTGCCCCACTGCGTCCCTTGAGTGACCTGTTCTTTACCGCGTTGGTGGTGGTGGTCCTTTGGAAATCGGAGCTTACCCAACCGCTCATCGCCCAATCGGATTGGCGAAGCCTCGGGGTGCTTATCGAGCGTGCTTTCCCGACCGACATGCGCATCTCGATGGTCGGAGACAATCCCGCCTTGCTGCAGTGGAACTTGTCATCGCGAATTAAACCTCAGGCCGAGGCGCTCGACCGCCAATCGATGAGCGAGGGAAAGCTGGTCGCTGTCGAGGGCTACACCAAACCATCGGACGAAGAACGACGCTTTCCCTGGGAAGATTTGCCCGAAAATGTCCGCTTTGTGACGAGTCCGATAGGCTTGAATTACCACCGGGTCTTCTTTGTCCCCCCAAAGGAATCTGGAATCGCTTCGATTAGCGTCAACGATCAACCGATCGAGGTCCCAAGTTCTGGACGACAGCCATACGATCCCGGTCTACTCATTCATTCTGTGGGACACGGAGATGTTCTGCGGCCAAAAGACTCCGCCGATCCGACCGCAGCCCTGCCGAATTTTGCCCGCCCATTTCAGATCCACCTTCCCGCGACTGTCACCGTCGAGCTCCAGCCGAACGCGCCAGCGGGGACTTGCAACTTCTTGTTCACCCAAGGATTGCAGGACAAAAAGTTGCAAATTTCTACGAAGAGCTCCGGCGGTCGTTGGCGCAAGACTTCAAACGTTTTCGTTCTCGGAGAACTGGCAAGTGTTGCCCTCGACCGAACTGCTTGCGAAGCCGTTAAGATCTACATCGAAAGCGAGCCGCCTTCCTCACAAAAGCTCGTCGAGGCAGAACGTCCGCCCTTTGGGTTGCTGAACGCGTGGGTCGCCCAAGGGAGAGCTCGCCTCCCTTAGAGAAGTTGCCGAAGGAGACGAGCGCCAACTTGCTTTACACGTAAACAAATTCTTCAGTAATGTTGGTTCGCAACCTGTCCAGCCGCTTTTCTGTGCAGGATAGCTCTACAAATTTTACCCACCAAAGCTCCTTTCATTGTTATGGATACCGAACTCGGTCGTACCGTGATCTCCGCACTTTCAGTCCTGTCAGGGATGGTCGTTGCTTACAGATCGAGATCTGAAAGCAACAAGGTCCTGGCGGAGCAGGAAATCGCGGCTGTAACGCCCTCCACAACCGACCCCTGGCGGTGGCGCGCGGACACCGTCCTCATCTCAACAGAAGAGCTCGATCAAATCGTATCAAAGGCGGAGGCCTCTCCCGAGGCTGGAAAAGCCCTCGCTTCTCTCGTGCCTGAAAATTTGCTGCGCGAAATCCTCGAACACGTCGATAGCGAAATCGCCAGACTTCAAGAATCTATCGCGGACCCATCGAGATCGAAGGCTCGCCGCCAGCGAGATTTGGATCACGCCGAGGCTGAAATTTGCGTCGAGTTGAGAACCATAAAGAGGCACAACAACAACAACATCCCCGACGTGCCGCAGCGCGCTCTTGCCAGGCTTTGGCAGCAACATCGCTGTCAATAACTCGGCTCATTTGCGGTCGGGACACACTGGCTGGCGCTTAGCAGCCACTAGCTTGCCCGAACGCAAATAAACGGCGCATCATTATGGAGGAGATTCGGATCAACAAAGATACGCAGCTCTGCATGTCGCTGGCGGCGCGTCCTGGAAATTTTGGGACACGATTCCACAATTTCCTCTATCGGGAGCTGGGGCTGAACTACATCTACAAGGCGTTTACGACGCGTGACCTCGCCGCGGCAATCGGTGGAATTCGCGCTTTGGGCATTCGCGGCTGCGCTATTTCGATGCCATTCAAGGAAGCCTGCATCGAATACCTGGACGAGCTGGATCCCTCCGCGCGCGGGATCATGTCGGTCAACACGATCGTAAACTCCGATGGTTACCTGAAGGCCTTTAACACCGATTACACGGCTGTTTCCACTTTGATTCGGGCGGCCGAGATTTCTGAGACGACCAGGTTTGCCCTGCGCGGAAGCGGCGGCATGGCCAAGGCGGTCGCCTGCGCGCTGAAGGATGCCGGCTTCAACGATGGAACCGTCCTGGCGCGCAATGAAGCTGCCGGAGGCGCCCTGGCCCGGCAGTATGGCTTTCAATGGAAGCAGGAACTCGAAAATGAAACCCCGGGGCTGCTGATCAATGTAACTCCGATCGGCATGGCGGGCGGCGCCGAGGCTGATCAGCTTTCGTTTTCCCACGACTTAGTTAACGCGGCACAGCTTGTCTTCGATGTCGTGGCTCTTCCGTCACAAACACCGCTCATTCAGTTGGCCACCAAGTTGGGAAAGAAGACGATCAGCGGCGCCGACGTTATCGCCCTTCAAGCCGTCGAACAGTTTGTGCTTTACACGAGTGTTCGCCCGGATCCGCAACTGGTCGAAAAAGCGGCGGCGTTTGCCAGCTCTTAAATCTATCCATGACATGATCTCGCATGATGGCACTGGCGTCTTGTTGCATCTCGCGAGCTTCGTATGCAGTGCGCGACCGTCCTTTAGTCAAGAATCTCGATGAGCCAAGCGACACGAGGAGGGATCTTGGCTGGCGGAAACTGGCTCGTTGATCATACCAAGATCATCGATGGCTACCCGCCTCAGGATACCCTAGCAACTATCTTGTCCGAGACCTCGAGCAACGGAGGTGGAGCATACAACGTGTTGATCGATCTAGCCCGACTGAAGGCCCCCTTTCCGCTCCAAGCCGTTGGGCTCGTCGGTGACGATGCCGAGGGCCAATACATTCGGCGCGACTGCCAGTCCCATAAGATCGACATCCGTCAGTTGCGTGTCACCAGGGAGGCGCCCACCTCCTACACCGATGTGATGACGGTAAAGTCCACCGGACGACGAACTTTTTTCCACCAGCGCGGGGCTAACGCGTTTCTGGATGCGACCCATTTCGATTTCGCGGAGGGCAACGCGTGCATTTTCCACTTGGGTTATCTGCTGTTGCTCGACCGGCTCGATCAACTGGATCCGGAGTGCGGGACCGTCGCGGCATCCGTGCTCCGGCGGGCCCAGGCCGCCGGATTTAAGACCAGTGTGGACGTGGTGAGCGTGGAAAGTGACCGTTTTGCAGACGTTGTGCTCCCCGCGCTGCAGTTCTGCGACTATTGCATTCTGAATGAGTTGGAGGCGGAGCGTACGACCGGTGTCGCAATCTCCAAGGAAGGTGCTGTTGATCTCTCTGCCGCCCGAGACGCCGCTCGTCAACTTGTCGAAGCAGGAGTGCGCGAATGGGTAGTCATCCATTTCCCCTCTGGCGCGCTTGCGCGTGGACCGTCAAAATAACGCCCTTGTGCAGGCAAGCGTGATGATGCCGCAGGCATCAATCGCCGGGACAACTGGTGCCGGGGATGCCTTTGCCGCCGGAGTCCTCCTCGGTTTGCACGAAAACGTGCCGATGGAGATTGCCCTGCGCTATGGCGTGTGCACCGCCGCGGCCTCGCTCACGGATGCGACCAGTTCCGATGGCGTCGTCCCTCTCGCGGAATGTCTCCGCCTAGCCGAGAAGTTCGGCTACCGCTCCATTTAGCATGACCAAGGCACTCGATATCAAAGTCGCCGATATCCTGCAAAACCCTTCGGGTAGCAAGGCCTTCATCATTGCTGACGCCAAGGACGCCGATATGGCGTTCGGAGTGGCCGCACCCGGACCTCGTCGCAGCCCGAAGGCAAACAGCTACGACACCGACTGGAGGACTCTGGAAGACTTTCGTGCGCAGATTCGCGATGTCATCCGGCAGGGAATCGTCGACATCGTGCTCCTCTCGGCATCAAACGTCGAAATTCTGGCCATGGAGGAAGGCCTCTTCGAGAACTCGGCAGTCACGCCGGCAGCCCGGGCAAACGACACCTCCGACATCTGGGCGGTGCGAGGCGGCAAGTATCCGCGTGAAGCCTCACGATCGTTTCGCACCGCAACGCTCGACCATATCATGTATGGGCATCTTGACCCGAAGCCCGGCGATAAAGTCATCGGTGCCGATCTCGGACTTTACTCGATCACGTTCACCAATGATCTGGCTGCCGAGCATTACGCGTTGCGCGAATTCCACGAGTTTCGCGTCGAGGCGGAGCGCAAAAATTTCCGCTATTTCCTGGAAGTGTTTAATCCAAACATCGAACCCGGAATTGCCGAAACAGAAATTCCCGCCTTCGTCAACGACCACGTCATCCGTTCTCTCGCTGGCGTCACCAAACGAGGACGGCCGGTTTTCCTAAAAATTGCGTACAATGGCCCCAAAGCCCTCGCGGAGCTTGTCAGCTACGATCCCCAGTTGATCGTCGGCATTCTTGGAGGCAGCGCCGGCACAACCTACGACGCCTTTAAACTGATCTCCGATGCACAAACTTATGGCGCGCGCGTCGCCCTGTTCGGGCGAAAAATTAATCTTTCGGAAGATCCCCTCACCTTCATCGAAATGCTGCGGCGGATCGTGGATCATGAGATCACCGCGGAGGAAGCCGTCAAAGCTTACCATGACGCATTGCAGAAGCTCGGGATTCGCCCATTTCGCCAGCTTGCCGACGACATGAAGCTAACGGGAACCATGATGCGCTATCGGTAGGAAAGCTGGAGTCGACACGCGCCTTTGAAGTTTACGACTTCTGCCATCGCTCCTGAATTTCCTTGCATAAGGCGCTGTAGGCCTGTGCCACCGGGAGCGTCGCGCCATAAGCAAGGACAGGCATTCGACGGAGCCCCATCTTCTCGATCTCGACAGTGAATGGAATGACGGTGGTAAGAAACTTTGGATAACGCTCCGGCAGGTACGCGATGGTTTCCTGGTGGATACGGCTCCTCTTCTGCGCCATCGAAAAAAACGGGACAATCCTTTCTGTCGGCAACTCCACCTCTTTGAAGAACTCTAAGAGCTGCTCCAGCGTGCGCTCCGATAAGGGCGTGGGTATCACCGGCACCAAGATCATGTCCGAAGCGCGAAACACATTCTCGGATAGCAATGTGATGTTCGGCGGACAGTCCAGGACGATGCAATCGTAGTCCACGCCGAGGTCGGCAAGAAGCCAGCGAAGTTGCTTGCGAGACTTACGCATCCGATCCAGCACAATGTCGAAATTCCGATAGGCGAGATTGGACGGCAAGATGTCCAATCCTGGATAGTCGGACTCGCGAATGTTCCGCTTGAATCCAGCGTCCGCGAGGTCGTGAAACTCCATGTCAAATTCGTCCGCGGGGCTGACGCGAAAGAAAAATGCAGCCGCGCCCTGCGGGTCGAGATCCACCAGAAGCGTGCGCTTGCCAGCTTGTTGAAGGGCGTAGGCGAGGTTGACCGAGAGCGCCGTCTTGCCGACTCCGCCTTTAATGCTGTAGGCGGAAACTATCTTCATGCAGCCTTGGAACCTTGGACGAAGCCGGAGCCCAATTTTGCAGAATCCAAGCAAACAGCCTTCACTGCTCGAGCGATTTGCGGCGAGCAGAAATCGTCTAGGGTATCGTGGAAACGATTCCGTTCGTTCTGTTGGTCGTGGTAAAGAAGGGCGACGAGACCCCCGATGGACAGCGCGAGTCCCTCATGACTGCCGCTCTCCTGCCGTTTGCCCTCCCAATACTGGAGTAAGGCACGCTGCTGCACTGAGCAATCGTTGAAGACCCCAAGACAGGTTTGAAGACGGCGCAATTGCTTTTCGATCTGCTCAGTCTCGCCCCCGGGCAGGAGCTCACTGAAAAATTCAATCAAGTAGCGCAGCTTTTTGCAGTGGATGCGCACCTTGTGCAAAACCTCGTCGGCAGTGCCGCTTCCGAGGGCACGCTCGATCTTCAGGATTTGCTTGTAGCGTTTGTAAATTCGCTTGGCGATGAGCGGCCCGGCAGGTTCACGCGAGACTTCGGTTTCAGGGATAGCGGTCGGCGCGGAAAAAAACTTCTCCACTTTGTCGATGGTGGCGCGGTAATCGGTTGAGTCCAGATCGCGAATAACCGTCCGTAAGACCCGGCGCCTGTCCCTCGCGAAGTTGTGAAAAACTTCCTGCAGCGGAGGTCTGAGGGCTTCGGGGAGTGTTTGCGTGTATTGCTCGCGGGCAAGAAGATAGACGTCAAGGTCCCGCAGTCTATTGGTCGCGTCACAATAGCGCGCGAATAACGCTTTCAGCTCGGCTGTCTTTTCCTCCGGGTAGATGCCCTTTAGCAGGCTCAGCACGGATCGGATCTTGCGCATGCAGATGCGGTAGTCATGCAAGAATTCCGTATCGATGTCTTCCTTGATGCCGGTTTCGTTCTCGCGAGCAATCGCCAGGATCCGATGAATGATTCGACGCGCCGTCTCGCGCACGGGCAGATCGGGCCGCAAATCGAAGGAGGGCCGTAAAGTATAATGTCGGGGTGGCGAGCCCTGCTCGCGAAAGAAGATGGCCAGAGGACCTTCGCTGATCTCCTTGGCGCCAAGCGCTCGCAAAATCTCGATCACTTTGGCCGCTTCAGCTTCATACCCCCTGAGCGGACGAAAATGACACAAGCGGTAAAAGGGTTCTCCCGCCTGGCTGTCTGCGAACAAAGCCGTCAGATCGAATCGCAAAACCGTCTTCTCCGCGGAATTAAGCAGTTCCACTGTCTGCTCCCGCAACGAAAGGCGCGCAACGCGCACGAGACTGCGAATTCCGACGAGCGGCTCCAGGTCCCTGCGTAACTCTCCTTGGGGAAACTCCCACACAAATCGTGGAATGCGGCGTGCCGCCATCGGCATCGCGCGCTGCCAGTCACCGATCCAATCATGGTCTCGCTCACAAAGGCGTAGCTGCCCTTCGGACTGATACAACAGCCGCTGACTAAACCAGATTCCCCATTCGAAAGTGTCGTAGAAGGTCGCTTTCTCCCGGAAAGGTTGCCCTAGGCGTAGACCGAAAGTGGGCTCCAAGGCGGCGCAGAGATCTTCACTCTCCAAGTCCGCAGGGATCTGACAGTTCTTCCAAGTGGCTCGCTCACTCTCCAAGCAAAGTGAGCCTATGCTATTCCAAAAAAACTCGCAATCCGCTCCGCAAATTTCCAAGCCGCGCCCCAGCCACACACCCGTGCGCGTGAGAGGTGCGATTCTAGCCGTTCGAAAGCTGAAATTCCCATTCGGATAACTGCGATTTCCAGCGAGAAACAAACCTGAATGCAGTTGCCAAAGTGGACAGCTCATCCGCCGCCACCTCCGGCCAGCGGGTATCTAGGTCTTCCAGTTCTCTGGCCAACTCATCGTCTGCCTGCTGGACAAATCCAAACGCTTCGCGGATCTGCCGGAGAGCCTCGGCAATTTCCGGTGAAAGCAATGCCCTCGCCAGAGCAGAGCTGGTGTTCTCAAGGCGCTGCCAGACCGATCGCGCAGCCTGGACCGCATTTCCTGCTCGCAAAAAAATCTCTGCGTGAGGCACGTGTCCCCCGTCTTTTCGAAAAGCGGGAAATACCAACTCGAGAAGATGCCGCAGACGCATGGCCGGGTCGCGCAGCGTTTTGTAAGCTTCTTGAACCAAGTGGAACTCTTCATCCTGGCCCCCCGGCGCGTCCGGGTGCCGATGCGCGGCAAGTTTCAGATATCTCTCCTTCAGCGAGGCCTCGTCGATCAGCGGCCTTCGACTGAGCTCAAAAATGGCGAAAGCGTCCTCCATATTCTTTCTGCGCCTATCAACAGTAGAGGCTAGGCAGAAAAACTCTCCCCGCACGAGCAATGAGCGACAGCATTCGGATTCGACACTTTGAATCCGCCCTTCTGCAGGTCCTCGCTGAAGTCCAGCTCCGAGCCACTGACAAACAGAGCGCTCTTCGGATCAATAACCACTCGGACGCGATTGGATTCCACGACGATGTCGCGGTTTGCCGGCCCGTCGACAAGATCCATCTTGTACTGAAGCCCAGAACAGCCGCCACCGATCACCGAGACGCGCAGTGCTCCGCTCGCGCGACCCTGCCGCTCCAGTAAAGCACGC
This sequence comes from uncultured Verrucomicrobiae bacterium, assembly GCA_963824895.1. GTDB lineage: Bacteria > Verrucomicrobiota > Verrucomicrobiia > Chthoniobacterales > Terrimicrobiaceae > DASTFP01. The sequence goes on from CAWGQS010000015.1 coordinate 94,374, forward strand.
AGCTTCGCACTCGCAGCATCCAGAACGCGTATCAGTTTCTCGTTGCCAACTCGGAAATTGACCGGCGCAGAAGCGGCTTCCATCCTCAAAAAATACCGACTTCGAAAAAACCCGCAAGCTCGACAGGGTCCTGGCGGGAAGGAAACAGCTCGATTGCCCACTTTCCACTTGTTATTGAGATCAGTTCTCAATATGTATGCATCCGTGTCAAAAGGGGACGAGTTTTGCGAGAAGCGAGTTTGGGCTGGTGTGGAAGGGGAGTGGCGGCCGTTGTTTGGGAGTCTTACCGGCGACGGCGTGAGTGTCGAGTGGCATGATTTTGAATGCGCCAAAACCCTCGATTGGTCGCGGAGCTTCCATCCCGAGAGTTTCGAGATTTGCATAAACTTCGAAGGCTGTGGGACGATTCACGAGCATCCCGCCATGACGACGATCGTAAACCCTCAGCGAGTGGCACACTACGCCGCAGATGAGACACGGTTGAGAGCCGATCGGCATGCTGGGCAAAGGCACCGCTTTATCACGGTGGAGATGTCACGGACCTGGCTCAGCGAAGCTGTGCGAGGCCACGAGACCGTCCTCAATCGCGAAACCCAAGGCTTCCTTGATGGAAAGGCACGGCTTCGAACCGCGCGAGAGCAGCCGCTCAACCCGCGCGTCCGACGTAGCGCCGAGGAAATGCTGCAACCACCCATTCAGGGTCTTGGGGCCGGATTTTGGTTCCGTGCGAAGATTCTGGAAATCAGCGCGCTTACCCTGATCGAACCGGCCGAGGAGCTCTTCTGCCAAAGACACAAGCGCCTGGCTATCGAACGAGTCGATCGGGTCAAGCAGGCCCTTGCTCGTGATCTCGAGAATCCCCCCACTCTGTCGCAGCTGGGGCGAGAAGTAGGTTGCAGTCCCTTCTATCTAAGCCGCATCTTTTCGGAGCATACCGGCATGACCATCTCGCGCTACCTCCGCAACTTGCGCCTCGAGCGGGCCGCAGAATTGCTCCGCAGCGGACGCTCCAACGTCACCGAGGCGGCTCTGGCCGTGGGCTACTCCAGCTTGAGCCATTTCTCGAAAGCCTTCGCGGAAATGTTTGGGGTGTGTCCCTGCGTGTTCCCGCTCAACCGAAGGGCGGGCCGCTAGCGCCCTGGGTGCTACGGCCCTCGTTATCCCGAAGACTGGTAAGTGTAAACTACTTAAGGTGGCGGAGTTGTAGCCAACCGCGACATTCGAGTGGAATCTTTTGGGGCCACGGTGCATAGTTCCGGCACGAACAATGCTCTGGCGAGGCTTGAATGATCCATCCTTCTGATCCTGGAAAAGACGCCAACCCGTTGGAGATCGAAGCTTGCCTGCGCTCGCTCTCGTCCGATTTTCCACCGCCGTAACCCGCTTTTTCGTAATTTTCCACGATGGACACGGAATTGAAGATTCCTGAGGAACGTTTGGCCCAACTGGATCGCCATTTTGATGCGATTCAGTCGATTATTTTGGCGCGCCAACATCCGGTGACGGGCCTCCTGCCGGCGAGCACCGCGGTGACAGTTCATGGAAACTACACCGATGCTTGGGTGAGGGATAATGTCTACAGCATTTATGCGGTCTGGGGGCTTACCCTCGCCTATCAGCGGCATGCTCCGGATCATCGGCGGACGCGGGAACTGGAACACGCCGTCGTCCGTTTGATGCGCGGTCTGCTGGTATCAATGATGAGCCAGGCTGCAAAAGTTGAGAAGTTCAAGCACACGCAGGATCCCTTGGATGCCTTGCATGCGAAGTATGAGACCGCCACCGGGCGACCAGTGGTGGCAGATGACCAATGGGGTCATCTCCAACTCGACGCGACATCACTCTACTTGCTGACGATGGCTCAGATGATCGCCGGAGGCATCGACCTGATCTGGAGTCCAGTCGAGGTAGCCTTCATTCAGAATCTGATCTACTACATTGGCCGGGCCTATCGCACGCCGGACTATGGAATTTGGGAGCGGGGCCACAAGATGAATCGCGGCAACCGCGAGATCAATTCGAGCTCCGTCGGTATTGCCTTGGCGGCGCTTGAGGCGTTGGACGGGTTTGATCTCTACGGAGCGCGCGGGGATCGAACAACCCAGGTGCACGTCCTCCCGGACGAGATCGCGCGCGCCCGGATAACTCTCCACAGCCTTCTGCCTTGGGAATCGGCCTCCAAAGAGGTGGATGCGGCGACGCTAGCCGTCATCGGTTTCCCAGCTTTTGCCGTCGATGACGAGCTTGCTGAAAGGACGCGTTCAAAAATTGTTGAGCGACTGCAGGGTCGCTACGGTTGCAAACGCTTTCTTCGGGACGGACATCAGACGGTCCTGGAAGATACGAATCGATTATACTACGAGCCCAGCGAGCTGAAGGTTTTCGAGCACATCGAGTGCGAGTGGCCGCTTTTCTTCACCTATCTCCTGCTTGACGCGCACTATCGGGGCGACAGCGAGACTGCCGCCGACTACCGTCGCCGCCTGGAGGAGCTCGAACAGAACCACGATGGCGTCGGACTTTTGCCCGAGCTCTATTATGTTCCCGCACCCAGCATAGAGTCGGAAAAGAAAAATCCCGGAAGTCAAACACGCCTACCGAACGAGAATGTCCCGCTGGTGTGGGCACAGAGTCTCTGGTGGTTGGGCCAGATGCTTGAGGATGGTCTTCTCGAAGGCAGTGACCTGGACCCTTTGGGGCGGCATCGCCCGCGGGTGAGACCTCCCGTTGCCATCCAAGCCGCGGTTCTGGCAGAGGATTCAAAAACCCAGGCTGACCTGGCTGGCTTGGGCATCATTGTTGAACGTGTCGACGAACTGGAAACAATTGAATTGAGGCCGGCGAGGGAATTGGCGCAATTTTATGCCTTGCAAGGCGCTATCCCGGGGTTGGGACTTACAGGTCGGCCCCAGCGGCGCTTGAGGAGTTTGACCACGTCGCGGCTCTACAGACTAGGGGATCGCAGATTGGCGTTCGCCCCTTCGCTGCTCGCAGATCAGGATTATCTCGCCATGGACATGGCAATCCTGGTGCAGCGTCTGCGTGGTGAAGTTGCCTATCTCTCTCGTAACTGGCAGGGCCAGGGACGCCCGATTCTCGTTGTTCCTCTCGGCCAGCGCCACATTGAACCGAAGAGCGATCATCTCATCTCGCTGTTGCAGGAGTGGCGCGATGGCCATTGCGGACCAGTAACGGTGCGTCTTGGATCCCTCGCGCAACTCATGCCTTCCGCAACCTGGATGTCGCTGGACACCAATATAGGGCCGCTCCCGGACGCAGATCTCCGACTGGGCCAAGCGGCTGCTCCCATGTTGCGTCACGATCCAAGCAACGATACTCCCCTGAGCGCGGCGGAAGAACTACGACTGGAACTAGAGGCAGACCAAGATCGACTGCGTCTCGTGCAGCGGCTGCAGGCAAGCAATAATATTTACGAACACGCCGAGTGCCTTCAGGGCTTGGTGCTCTTGTTGGGGCGAGACGGAGAAATCCCGTGGTCAACCGGCAATGGCACCGCTTCGCCGGATTCGAATGGATCCATCCGCTTAGAATCGCTTTTAGACCATCTTTGGGAGCAGGCCAGTTGGGGATGCCATTGGAGCGTGCTGCGGCGAGTAGCCGGATTGCGAGACTGGGTTGATGCGGGTCTTGAAGAAGCTGTGACGAACCTGCTGATTCGGCAAAAGCAGGTCCTTGTCGGTAAGGCCTACAGTCCGGATTCGTTGATCATGGAACCGATGACCAGCCAGGCGATTGCTGACCGCATTGCCCGATTTTCGCGCGAGGACGTTCGGGAGCGTGTCCTGACACAGGAGATTCTGCTGGGCTTGGATGCTCTGATGAAACTCGATCCGCAGTTGCTGCAAGGGTTTTTCACTCTCCGGGTAGGCCATTTGATTCTTCTGCTCACCGCGGAGGTCGCGGCGCACTCTGGGCTAACGCAAGACGAAGCTTACGAAAGGTTGTTTAGGTTTTCGCCCTCGGAAATCCAGTCACGTTTAACGAAAGTTCTCACCGAGTACGCGGAAGCCGCTGAGTTGCTGAAGGCTCAGGAAACACTCAAGCTCAAGCCGGGCGCCGAGGTGAAATGGCATCCCGAAGCGCCGCCAGGTGAAACGCCTTTCATGGCCGCCTCGACACCAGCCACCGGTTGGCTGGATTACCGCGTTCGAGCGGGAGCCCTGGGCCAGACTCCTCCCGAGTTTTACCCTGGAGTTTGGCGAATCCTCCATCACTGCCGTGGCTTGGTGATCGGTGACAAGTTGGAACGGCGCAACCGGATGGATAGTGCGACCTTTGTGGCGGAAATGACCGAAGGCGAAAAGAATTTTGCCTTCGCCGTCGAGCATCTGTTGACCAAGATCAATGCGCCGGAGTATCGCCATCTGACGATTGAAGCGCTCGCAGCTCTGAGTGAGTTCTGTCAAAAAAATCGCGAATTCCGCATCACAGCGCACATCGTCCTCGACGTGCTCATCGGACACGCCGTCAGATTGGCCTGGCTAAAAGATCATAGCGAGGAAACCTACGAGGGCGAGAAGGCCCTCGCCTGGCACCGCTTTTATGAGGAGCCGCCCGCATCGGTGGCCTACTGGATCATCGAGGCCCTGCGCTCTCTTATCAAGCAAGAGAAAACCGCCGACACCTCCTTACTCGCGTTGGCTTAGAATGGTTCAAGGTGAAAGTCGCGGGAATCCAACCGTCGAAGGAGGTCGTCCATTTCTTGGAGCGATCGTGTTCCCGCGCTCGCCGGCGCAAAGAGGTGACCGCTAGATCAACGAACAACTAAGTTTTTCGGAAACGAAAAAGGGCGGCCGATCGGCCGCCCTCATATTAGGCTGCGAGATTGCTACGATTCGTCATCGGACTCGTGATGAAGTTTCCTGGATTCTTGCTTAAGTTTCCAAGCCTGTTCTCTGAGCTGGTGTGCGTCGTCCAACACCTTTTGCTGAGCCGGGGAGAGGAGCGCTCTGATTTCTTGCCGCGTCTCATCTCTCACGCCGCGGATTTTCGTCCACTGTTCCTCCCTGATGGCCCGTATCTTCGGCTTGCTGCCCTGAATCACCTCCCTGACTTTTTGCTTCTGCTCGTCGGTCAGATTCAACAGGCGATCAAGCTTTTCCTCCTGAAAGCGGTCCGAGTGATGACGACCCCGCCACTTGCCATGGCCGCGAAACTTTCCCCCGTCAGCATCAGCGCGATCGTAACTGCAGGCTTTCTGCGCGTCGGCCGACGTCGGGGAGACTTTCGTCTCGATGGATTGCGCAGGCGTCGCAGCTGGCGCTTGCTGTTCAGAAGTCGAAGTGGAGCTCGAGCCTCCCGAAGCAGGAGTGATCGCCGATGTTGGCTCCGAAGCGGTAGGTTGCGAGATAGCAACGGCCGCCGCGCCAACCACTGCTGCTATCGGTAAAAGAATTGTCCGTTTCATGCTTTGAGAATGCAACCGCGCGCATCGCGAATGGTTGCGGACTTTTTATAAGGATGCCGTGCGCGAACCCTAAGTGTAAACTATTCGTCGGGCTCGGTCCTTGACCTCTCGCCTTCGGTAAAAAGGAAGTCCAACTGTCTTGAGGCTTCACCGCGCTCAACCTCGATCGCGCAGGCCGGAAAACCTTCTAACTCGTAAACCTGCAATCTCCATTCCGAGAAACGGGTCGATCGATACAGAGGTATTTCGGCGAGTTGGTTAACTCGCAATTGGAGGCCGACTTCCTCGTCCCCAAAATAGATGGTGGATCGATCCTCCCTTAGACGACTTGGTCTGATGCTCACGCTCTGGACCAATCCCTGGTTCGCGACCGAAATCCGGACGCACGCCTCCGTCTCGATCATCGCTCTCAAAAGGCGGCGGAAATTGTCCCAGGATAGATGACCCAAGGGCCGCGCGCGAAAGGTCGGATCTCTGCCGCGGGCGGGAGACCGCACCTCGAGCGCGAGTCCCGCTCGCGGGTTCGATGCCTGATTAATATCAATCCACCAGCGGAACGCATCGAGGTCGGATCCGGATGTGAGGAAAACTCTGTGGATCATATCTCCGTGAAAATCGAGGAATTCGACACCATAAAGCCAATCCGCTTCCTGTTGTTCGACAGTGACAAAAGCGCTCGCCCAAGCTGGGAAGAAGAACTTCAAGCTACGATCTCCGTCGGAGGCACTTCTGCCACAGGGGGTGGTCCATATCGCGGGATAAGCGCCCAGGCGCCCCAAGGCGGCACCGCGATTTCGGCAAAAGTAAACCACCCGGCCAAATGTCCGCAGGCCTCGAAATAGCACCGGCCAGCGAGGCAGAAGCGGGATTACCGCCCGGTCCCCGACGATCTGCACGTTCGTTAGGTCTCTCGCGGCCAGCAACGGATTGTCGGCAAAAGAAGTCCCTTCAATCGAGCCGCGCCGGCCATGCGAAATCCGAGAGTACACGGGCTCATAGTTCCTGAAGGAGGCGTCACTGTCTGACGATCGCTTGCTGAAAATTTGCGGAAGCTTGCGGGGGTCTCAAGCTTGACCTTTGCGGCACCTGCACAGAACTTGAGAAGCATGCTGATTTCCCAGACTCTCAATGACAAGATCAACGAGCAGATTGGATATGAGTTCGCGGCGAGCATCCAATACACCGCCATCGCGTCTCACTTCGACGCCGAGTCCCTCCCCTTCCTGGCGCGGCACTTCTATAAGCAAGCAGATGAAGAGCATCAACACGCGATGAAGTTCATCAAGTTCCTCATCGACACCGGAGCTCGCGTCGAAATTCCGGCCGTGACCAAGCCCGTGGCGCGCTTCCCATTCGCTGAGGATGCGGTGAAGCTTTCCCTGGAACAGGAGATTAAAGTCACGGATCTGATCAATGGCCTGATGGATACCGCCTTGCGGGAAAACAACCACATCGCTTTCACGTTTCTGCAGTGGTTCGTCACTGAGCAACTCGAAGAAGTCAGCTCGATGGACCAACTCCTGAAAATTGTTCAGCGCGCCGGGGAGGGTCGCTTGCTCCTTATAGAACAATATCTCGCGGGCTACAAGTCCGCCGGCGCCATCTCGCCGAACGACGATGACTAGTTCAAAACCGAAAAGGGTTTTCGATTAGTGCCAAGGGGACAATCCATCAAAAATCAACTCTCAACTACATCTTCGTAATGAGCCACCAATCCTCCGCCACCACCACTCGAGAGGTCGAGGTCACGCGTATACCCAGCGGGGAGAGAATCACGCTTCCCACCGGCACTGAGGTGCTCATCACCCAGGCTCTTGGCGGCTCATTCACCATTCTCGTCCCGAGCCAGGCTGGGCTCTATCGAATCGAGGGCCAGGATGCTGATGCCATCGGCCAAGAGGGCAATTCAGGTTCAGAGATGCCAATCGATGGTGATCTTGAGCAAGCGGCTTGGGATCAGCTCAAGACCTGCTACGACCCCGAAATTCCCGTCAACATCGTCGACCTGGGCCTCGTCTACTCGCTGAGCGTCAAGCCACACCAGGAGGGGGGCAGCGAAGTTAACGTTCAAATGACGCTCACGGCGCCAGGTTGCGGCATGGGTCCAATCATTGCCAGCGAAGCGCGACAGAAGATTCTCGCTCTTGACGGAGTTGCGGATGCGAATGTTGATCTCGTTTGGGACCCTCCCTGGACTCCCGACCGAATCAGCGAAGAGGGCAAGCAGAAGCTGGGCATGGTTTGAGGTCCATCGGCCGCGCAAAAATACTTTATCGGCCGGCGGCCGCCTGGTACTCCTAGCTTTCACTTCAACCTTGTTCTCCCATGATTTTTCTCGGAATCGACTGCGGCACGCAAAGCACCAAGACCATCGCTCTCGACTGGGACACCGGCGAAGTTCTCGCTTCCGCGCAACAGGCCTATGGGTTCGTCCCCAATCTGCCGCCTGGCGCGATGGAACAAAATCCGCAGGATTGGGTTGACGCTGCGGACCAATCCATCGGCGAGGTCATTGCCAAACTCGGCGCGCGCAAGGAGGAGATTCGCGGCATTGGAGTTAGCGGCCAACAACACGGGCTGGTCGTCCTCGACAAGGATGACCAAGTCGTCCGCCCCGCCAAGTTATGGAACGACACGACGACCGGCGACCAATGCGATCAGATCACCGAACATTTCGGCGGACCAAATGCCGTCATCACGCTGGTCGGAAATACCATGCGAACAGGCTATACGGCGCCTAAGATCCTGTGGCTGCGTCAGAATGAGCCCGAGAATTGGAAAAAGACTCAGAGCGTTTTGCTGCCGCACGACTACCTCAACTTTTGGCTCACCGGAGTCAAGAGAATGGAATTTGGCGACGCCTCGGGCACCGCCTTGCTCGACGTAGAATCGCGGCAGTGGTCGACGAAGGTGGTCGACCACATTGCGGAGGATCTCTCGGGCAAGCTCCCGCCGCTCAAATCGTCGAAACTTGCTCACGGAGATCTGCGCAAAGAGCTCTGCCAGAAATGGGGACTTTCCAAAGCACCTTCAGTCAGCGCGGGAGGCGGCGACAATATGATGGCCGCGATCGGCACCGGCAATATCCAGCCTGGGGTAGTGACTGCGAGCCTGGGAACGTCCGGAACTCTGTTTGCGTTCTCGGCGGTGCCAATCGTCGATCCCCAAGGGGAGGTGGCCGCCTTTTGCGACAGCACCGACAATTGGCTGCCGCTGGTTTGCACGCTGAACCTCACGCTTGTCACTGAGCACGTTCGCAAGCTTTTTGGCTGGGACTACGCGCGGCTGGAAGAAGAGATCCGCTCGGTGCCGGCTGGTTGTGATGGCCTCCTGCTGCTGCCCTACCTTACCGGCGAACGCACACCCGATCTGCCCAATGGCACCGGCGTTTTCCATGGCTTGGGACTGGCGAATTTCACCCCCGCGCATATGGCCCGGGCGGCATTCGAGGGAGTGACCTTGGGCTTGGGTTATGGTCTCGCACGCTTCCGTGAACTTGGCATGAATCCCTCCGAAATACGTCTCACGGGAGGTGGCAGCAACAGTCGTCTCTGGCGGAAAATGTGCGCGGATATTTTTGGAGTGCCAACGGTCTGTCTGCAGAGCGGAGAAGGCGCTGGCCTTGGTGGCGCCGTTCAAGCGGGATGGGTATGGAACAAGGAACATGGCTCCGACGCCAACCTGGCAGAGATCTGCGACCGGCTGATCCAATTGGACGAATCCTCACGCAACGAGCCCGATCCTGGCGCCACGGCTATCTACGCTGATGCTCTCGGCAGAACTTCAGCTATCCTCAAAGCTCTCCAAGCGGCAAAGTTGATCTAGACTGCTGCGAACACCGAGGCTCGAGCCAAGGAATTTCCGCCAGACACTTTCTTGAAATGCGTCTCGTCCTCGCCGCTACCGGAGCGAGCGGAGCTCTCTACCTGCAACGCTTGCTCTATTATCTCGACAATGCCGAGCACGAATTACACATCGTCTTTAGCGCCTACGCAAAGCAGGTCATTCACGAGGAGATCGGCGAGCTAAAGCTTCCCGCGGGCATCGTTGAGCATTCGGATAAGAGCATGAACGCGCCCTTCGCCAGCGGCAGCACAAAGTTCGATGCCATGATCGTGATTCCCTGCTCCATGAGTACGCTCGCCCGCATCGCTCACGGCATCAGCGAAAGCTTGATCCCGCGCGCTGCCGATGTCTTCCTAAAGGAACACCGCAAGTTGATCCTCGTGCCTCGTGAAACTCCATGGAACCTCATCCACGCCCGCAATGCACTGGCCGCCATCGAAGCGGGCGCGATCGTTTTGCCAGCCTCCCCCTCGTTCTATAGTCGGCCCGCAAACCTCACCGAACTAGCCGACACCGTGGTGTGGCGAATCCTTGACCAACTCGGTCTCGACGCTCCCAACGTGCGCCGCTGGAAGGAATAGCTCGCCCCTGCGTTCGCCGCGCAATTTTGCGGTCCTCATGGCGATGCACCCGCTCACCACCCGCGCCTTATAAGCTTACGGACAGCGCGTTCCCAGCCCTGCGGAAGGCGTGAAAACTGCTCGCTGGATTATTTCAGGCGAGCCGATCATCATTCGCTAATGCATGATGTGATCGAAAAGCTGCTCACCTTGCAGGATCGCGACCAGCGTCTTCGCAGCTTCCAAACCGAAATAACGCACCTGCCCGACGAGCGTAAAGCCCGCGAAAAGCAGCTCGCCGACTCCGCCAGCAAGCTCGAGAAGGCGAAAACCCGTGCCAGAGAAATCGAGATCGAAAAGCGGAACTTGGAAATCGAAGCAGGTGCCAGGCGCGATGCCATCTCCCGCTACAAGCAACAGCAACTCCAAACACGAAGAAACGAGGAATACTCCGCCCTGGCCCACGAAATCGAAGCTGCCGAAAAGGCCGTCACCTCGCTCGAAGATCGTGAGCTCGATTTCATGGAGGAACTCGAAACTCTCAACCCCCAAATCGCCGCCGCCGAAAAAGCCCACTCCGAGGAACGTAGCAAAATCGAACATCTCCTGGCGGGACTTGAGAGCAAAAAGTCCAACCTACAAACCCGGATCGCCGAATTGAAAAGCGAACACGACCGGCTGGCTCAACTTCTCGATGAAAGTGTCCTCGAGGTCTACCTTCACCTCTTCAAAACCAAGCACGGGACCGCCGTCGCTACCCTAGAACATGAAGTCTGCATGGGCTGCCACATGAAAGTCACCGCCCAAACCGCCGTCCAAGTCCGAGCAGCTAAAGCCATCGTCCATTGCCCACAATGCGGCCGCATCCTCTACATGCCCGCATAGCGAAATAAACTCGCCAACTTTTTCCGTTGACACCCCAATTAAAGTCCCTAAAACGCTGCCCTGAATAACGACCTAATTAATCGTTATTTGATCGATGCAACATTGGGGAAGCAGGGCAAGTGGATTGCTGTGGCGCCCAACAACGAAGGAAACAAATGAAGGAAAAGAAAGTGCTTTTGAGTTTAGCGGCGCTGGGATTTGCGTGGGGTTCTCCCGTGATGGTGCGGGCGGGGCAGACTTCGGCGGGGTCGGAGGCGAAATCGGCCGGATCTGCTCTGGAGAGTTGGTGGAATGGAAAATACGCGTCGGGGAACTGGTTTGGAGTTCGAGACACGCTGGAAGACCACGGGTTGAAACTGGGTGTGGAGTGGAAGGCCAACTTCCTTTGGAACGTCGACGGCGGATTGCAGCAACGTTTTGGTTACGACGACGAGTGGAAGTTCCGGGCAACGCTGGACTTTGCGAAGGCGACCGGCTGGGAGGCGATTGAGGGCCTGACTCTCTACTCGGACCTGCGATATCGCGGTGGGGCCGGCGTAAACAAGTGGGTCGGGGCAAGCAGTCAATTTGCTCCGAGCACGTTCCAAGGCGGCAGACTCTGGCGGTTTCAGCAGGTCTATTTCACCTACACGACACCGGAGCTCTTTGGCGTAAAGGAATTTCTCACCCTTTCGGGAGGCTGGCAAAATCCGACCGACATCTTCATCAATCAGCCGCTTAACAAATTTTTCATCAACAACACCTTCACCTCCAATCGAGGGATCGGCGCGAACGGTATTGGGTGGGGAGGCAGCTACTCGGCATGGGGCGGCTACATCAAGGTCAAGCCACTGGATTGGTATTACGTTCAGAGCGGTTTATACATGGCCATTCCGGATGCGAGCACGCCATCCAATCACGGCCTATTCTTTGCCGGCGCTCAACCTCCTGAGCGCAATGGTTTGTTCTGGCTGACGGAAACCGGCTTTACGCCGAAGATAGGTCCCTCGAAGCTTCCCGGGCGCTACGCCGCGGGCTTGATGTATTGGGGCGCAGAGAACACCTCGTTTTTCGGAGAGCCTTACGACCAAAAACTGCTCTTCTATTGGCAGGTGGATCAGCAACTCTTTCGGGAACCCTCCCCCGAGGCGGCGCCCGGTCTGGTCTCCGTGCCGTCCGACGGCAAGTCCGTTACTGATGGAAAAAGCGTCCAGGAAGTAAAGCCTTCGAAGCCGAAGCTTAGCGAGCAGGGATTGTACTTTTTCAGCCTGATAAATTTCGCTCCGAAATACAACAATGCCTTGCCATTTTACTTCCACACAGGGCTCGTTTATAAAGGACTGATTCCGGGTCGTGATCAGGACCAGTTGGGCGTAGCTTTCGCCTACGGCAACTACAGTTACTACAAGCAGATTGCTGACGAGCAGAGGGGTCGAACAGCGCAGATCTACGAAGCGGTGCTTGAGTTCGACTATCGCATCCAAGTGAACAAGTGGTTCTATGCTCAGCCCTTAATCCAATACATTATTCGGCCAAACGGCACGGGACTGGTCGAGAACGCCACTGTCCTTGGCTTTCAACTGGGTGTCATTTTCTGAGGGCGATTTCGGTGCCATCAGTTGCCAATCTGTGACCGCAGTCGCCTCGAGTCTATGCTGCCGGCTGCAAGGGGTTTTTCCGAGTGCGGGGAGCTGATGGCGCGACGGATTCGGAGCTGTTTTTGCCCTCAAAAATAATCGCCTTTTTCGCGCATTATCCATTGCAATAAATAATCTTCCAATGTTTGGTTGCCAGACACCAAAAAAGGAGGTCTCCGTGGACTACGTTGCCGATAGTCAGATAACCGATCGATTCAACGCCGGTCGGCAAGATGTGCAGGATTTGATCGCTCCCTTGATCGATCTTTCGGCGCGATCGTCATCGCTCATCGTCGGCTATGGCGCACCGGAAGCGGGGTCTCGCAGCGAGATGATCCCCTATTTCCATGTGTGCGGCACGCCTGCTGAGAAGCAACCTTTGCGGGTTTTGGTGATTGGCGGCTGGGTCGGGACCGAAATTATCACGCCCTATGCCATCGCACGACTTCTTGTCGCCTTGGAATCGCGCCTCCGCCTGGCAGCGGGTATCGAAATCACCGCGTACCCGGTGGCAAACCTCGAGGCCCATCGACAGACGGTCTTCCTGACCAGCAAGCAGCAAATAGATGGGATGCGCTGCTGGGAGAATTCCCAATGCGGTCACGTCCAAGTTCTCGAGCGAGAGTTGGAACGCTACAGTTACGAGGCGATCTTTCTGCTGCGCCAAAACCCTCGCGCCCTTGATGCGGATGTCGAAGCCTGGCTCGCGGAAGACGAGCAAAAGGCGGCACTTTCCGACGCGCTCAAACGGTATGCCTCCACCAGCCCCCTTTTTAGGTGGCGAGCCAATCCGGTTCGTCCCACCTATAGCCGGACGTTCACGCCGATTCCAAATCGCGACCGACAGCCCGCTGAGATCATTATTGGCTTGCCGGGGGCATTAAATGCGGAGCAGCAGGCTCAGGAAAGCATGGCCCTAATTTTGAGCCTTTCTCACGCGATGCGCCAAGCGCGCGCCGAGGGAGTTCTCTAGGGGCCGCACTATGCGGCCGCTTCGGGTGGCGTCTTTTCGCCTTCAGACTGAATTTTGGCGATTGGTTCCGCTTTGCGTCCAGACTCAACCCTTAGAATAGCGGGATGTCCAGGGTAGCGACGATCTCGATCTTCCTATTATTGATCGTCCTATCCTGCTCCGGTTGCGGGGGAAAAGTCGGCGTCCATGCACCGTTCGACTCGGAGGGGACTACACAAGACCCCGACTCGCGCACTGCGGTAAAGGTCCGAACCCTCGAATTCTAAAGCGGGCTCAGACCCGAGCCGCTTACCAAGCTTCCGAAGCTACCGCCCTGCCTAAGTACGTTCCATCTGTCGTCGTCATCGACACGAAGCCACAGACATGTCGAAATATTGCTAATACATCGACATATCCCTAATTTAATGCTGACAGCATCGACAAGTCAGGCCGTAAGGACGGCGAGAAGCGCGGGGTGTCTATAAAGAACTTCACGACCCTGCTTCTCCGCGGTGAGGACGCCAATCTTCTCCAATTCCTTAAGGTATTCCGAGGCTGTCTGTCGTTTCGCAATTCCCGATTCAACCAGGAACTGAATTTTGCAGTAGGGCTGGGTAAAAACCAATTCTACGAGTTCCTTGGAGTAGACCTTTGCTGGGAGCTTGGCACGGCATCGAGCCAGCGTCTGATCAAAGAGATCGCGAATCGCAACGACGCGCCCGGTTGTCCACTCTGCGGTTTCCTCGACAGCTGCGAGCATGAAAAGCAGCCAATCCTCCCATTGAGCGTGTTCGGTCACTCCACGCAGTAGGCGATAGTATTCCAACTTGTTCTGGATGAGGTGGCGGCTGAGATAAAGAACCGGGATACGGAGTAAACCCGAATGCAGCAGAAAGAGAATATTGAGGATGCGCCCGGTGCGGCCGTTGCCATCTGTAAACGGATGGATCGCCTCGAATTGATAGTGAGTGACGGCCATTCGGACCAAGGGATCAAGCTCATCCTCAGCCAGCAGGAACTCCTCCAGATTGCGAAGCTTCTCAAGAACGACTCTGCCGCCCGTCGGAGGAGTGTAGGTAATGGTCCGGGACGAAGGATTTCCCACGTAAACGCTGTTATCTGTGCGGAACGTAACCTTTTCGTCTCGCAAGATTTCGCAAAGCTCTTTGAGGAGTTCCAAGCGAAGCGGCTCACTCTTCAAAGCCTCGCTTCCTCGACGCAAGGCCCTGCGATAACGCAAGACCTCCTTGGTGGCAAAATCGGTGTTCCGATTTTCATCAATGGCAGCCTGGAACAAGGCGTCCTGGGTGGTGACGATATTCTCGATTTCAGAGCTGAGTTTAGCTTCCTGCAGCGGAATCGCGTTGATGAGAATGGCTTGGTTCGGGATCAGGTCACCCGCCCCCTTGAGCTCGGCCAATGCCCGATTCGCCGCGACACACCTCTTCAAGACAGCCCTGGTCTCCAACTCCCGGCCGGGGGGAAGCAGCGGGAGATCATTATATGGCTGCTTGGGATCAAAGCTCATGACTACAACTTGGCGAAACGCAAAAGAAAGTCCGATGAAAAATTCCACGCCGCATGTCCACGGTCGAGAACACGCGTCGGCGCCTGGACTTCCTGGCCGCCACGGCGCAGTTGGTCAACACCCGCCGGAAAAAAGTGCGACGCGATTTAGGCGAAACGTTTGTGGTAATGCTTTCATTGCGGAGGATGTGCGCCATCCATTCTGTCAATCGAAAAAGAGAAAGGGATGACGACTGAGAACACAAACGGACCGCCGACGAACAGTGCCCCTTTGATCCCGCTGCAGAAACCGACCTTCGGTGAAGCGCTTCGTTTTTGGCTAAAGTTGGGATTCATTAGTTTCGGCGGCCCGACCGGCCAGATCGCCATCATGCATACCGAATTGGTCGAAAAGAGAAGGTGGATCAGCGAAGAGCGGTTTTTGAATGCGCTGAATTTTTGCATGCTCTTGCCGGGCCCAGAGGCTCAACAGCTCGCCATCTATATCGGCTGGTCGCTCCACGGCACATGGGGTGGTGTCGTGGCGGGGGCGTTTTTTGTTCTGCCAGCCGTGTTGGTTCTCTGGCTGTTGAGTTGGCTCTATATGGCTGGAGGAGACCTCGCCTGGATTGCGGCAATCTTTTACGGACTGCAACCCACGGTTGTCGCAATCGTCGCCGTCGCAGTCTTGCGAATAGGCGGAAAGGCTTTACGAAATTCTTTTGCCTGGTCAGTTGCGGCGGTGGCGTTCATCGCGATTTTCTTCTTCAAGACTCCATTTGTCTTCATAATCCTCGCAGCCGCATTATTGGGATTTCTCGGCAGCCGTCTCGCCCCAAACCTGTTTACCAAGCCCAAGGATTCGAACGTCTCGTCCGGACCTGCGCAGGAGGAGAGAAGACGACCGATCTGGCGCATTCTTCGAGTTGCGGCCGTTTGTCTCGGGCTCTGGATCGCTCCGATCATAATTGCAGGAGTTACGCGCGGGTGGAACGACATACTCGTTCAACAAGGTGCATTCTTTAGCAAGGCGGCGCTCATCACATTCGGAGGAGCTTACGCTGTCCTTCCGTATGTGGCGCAGCAAGCGGTCGAGCACTATGGTTGGCTGGACACCTCCCAAATGATGGCAGGCCTTGCCCTGGCCGAGACAACTCCCGGCCCACTCATCATGGTCCTCCAATTCGTCGGCTTTGTGGCTGCCTGGCAGAACCCGGCAAATCTTCCCCCGCTCCTGGCAGCGACATTAGGAGCAGCCATGACAACGTGGACAACCTTCCTACCGAGTTTTCTCTTCATTCTGGTCTCTGCGCCATTCCTCGACCGTGTTCGCTATCTCCAGCCACTTCAGGCCGCTCTTTCGATGATCACGGCTGCGGTGGTGGGAGTGATCCTGAACCTGGCAGTGTGGTTCGGGCAGCACGTTCTCTTTCCGCGTGGCCAGCCCGACTTCTACGCGATCTTCCTCGCTCTTTTGTTTTTTGTCGGGCTCTGGCGAGGTAAATGGGACATTGTTCCCGTGGTGCTCGCAGGCGGTCTCCTCGGCGTTATCGGGAAATTGTTCCTCGGGATTTGAAGACGATTGGGATTCTTTTCCTCTCAGGTCTCAAGTGAGCATTCTCATTCAGGTGGTGTCTTGAAATCTACTTTTCTGAGTGCTCGATGGCTTTCGCCATCAAATCGAAGATTTCGGTATTGTCCAAAAAGCCCCGCACATTCTCGCTTCCAGGTCCGTCGCCGACGAGCCAGACGTCGCCAGCAGTATGGTACGACGAGCTGACTTGAAGCAGGGCAGGCTGCGCGTAATCAGGATCAGTCTGTTGAATGACTTCCTCAACAGAACGCATCGGTTCTCCGGGCTTTGCAACGATGCGGATTCGTGTGTTTGAGGCCTGGCGATCTGCCCCGGGCCCGCTCGCCCAAGTAAAGTAGCTGGTATTCGTCAGAGCATCCGTGCCCAAGAGCGCTTCGCCGCGGAGCCTGAGGGGCGCCGGCGGACCGTTAAATGAAAATCCTCCGTTGTTGTGGTCGGTGGTGGCAAGAAGAAGCGTGCTCCGACTCAGGTTCTTCCGAAGCCAATCAATGGTCGCATCGAGTTCGAGGACTTCGATAAGCGCTCGCTTTGCCTGGTTCAAGTGAGCAGCCTTGTCTGGGAGACTCGCCTCCACCACCAAAAGAAAGGGTCGTCCGCGCGCCCGCAAGAGGGTCACGGCTTTCTCGACCATATCTCTGAGCCGCAAGGTTCTCGTGCCATCGGCGAAAAACGGGAAGGCGTCTGGGTAAAAGACGCCAAGGATCGGTTTAAACTCACTGCCATCATCCGGAGCGTAATTTTGAAAGTCCTTCCAATTGTCGAATACTGCCGCCGGCAGGGCGCTCAGTTTTTCCTGGGTTTGCTGGACCAGGTCCCGTTCACCGGGTTTGTAGACGACGTTGGGATCTTTGACGCGATCAAAAAACCACTTCGATCCTCCTCCGAGAACGATATCCCAGCGTCCGGCCAGCTGATCAATGATTTTGAAAGCGATAACCTCGTGCTGATCGCGATTGGGATGCTCAATTAGAAACGGCGCCGGCGTTGCGCCTGTCACCGAATCATCCGTGACCACACCGGTGGACCAGTTCGCTTTTCTGGCAAGGTCAAAGATGCTCGGCGGAGACGAGGACGCTCCCGGATGCGCCATCCCGATCACCCGATTGACCCCCTTGATACCTCTGGCCATGGCCGTGGACGCGGCGGCCGAATCCGTCACCAAGTCAGAGCCGGAATATGTCCGCACGAAAGCAGTATGCGGAAAGCCTTCCAGTGCGAGCCGCCCTTCCCCTCCCAGAGAGTAGTCGCGCGCGGCGGTAATCAACTCCAGCGACGTCCCATCGGCGATGACAAGCACGAGCCCGTCTAGTCTTGCTTGCGCTTTCGCGCCGACGACTCCAAGGACTGCCCAGACAAAGATCGCCAGAACACGATACGTTGGAAACCTGGCGCTCTTGGGCAACCGCCGCGACTTCGGCTGCCACAAACTGGCTTCCGAATGCCGAGGAAAGCTAATCAAAAGGTCTTCGATTCCCCTGGTCATCTTAGTGATGCGTTCCGCTATCGGCCGCTCGCGGATAAAAGTCCTGTTACAAATTCGCCATAATTGTCGCAGCGACCATTGGTTGCCATGAGGACATATGGCGCCCCGAGGCGTGTGAGAGAGCTAGGCTGCTACAATTCCAGCACAGATTCCAACGGCCTGTTGGGATCAAGATGATGCGCGCCCAGCCACTCGACATTGAAGAGCTTGGACTGGTATTTGTGACCCGAATCGCAGAGCACGGTCACGATTGTTTGACCTCGCCCGCATTGTTTGGCAAATCGCGCCGCGCCGACAATATTGATGCCCGAGGAAAGCCCCAGAAACAATCCCTCCTCGCGGAGAAGTTGATAGACAACCGTGAGTGCGGCCTGATCGGAAATCCGGTAAGCCTCGTCGACCACAATGCCCTCCAAGTTCCTGGTGACTCTCGTCTGGCCGATGCCTTCCGCATACGAGTCACCTTCTTTGGTGTCGGTGTTTCCCTTGCAAAACCATGACCACATGGCAGCGCCAAACGGATCAGCGCACACTACCGGGATGTTGCGATCACGTTCCTTGAGGTAAAGCGACACCCCTGCGAGCGTGCCGCCAGTGCCTATCGAAGAGACGAAGGCAGTTACCGCGCCGCCCGTCTGTTCCCAAATCTCCGGGCCCGTCGTGCGGTAATGGGCCAGGCGGTTGGCTGTGTTGTCGAACTGGTTCGCCCAAAACCAGCCCTTTTCTTCCGAAAGCCTCTGAGCGACGCGATTGTAGTTTCCCGGATCGGAATAGGGCTTCTCTGGGACGGTGAGAACTTCGGCCCCCAGAGTGCGAAGAAGGATGATCTTCTCCTGCGATTGCGTCTCCGGGATGACGATGACTGTCCGATAGCCTTTAGCATTCCCGATTACGGTGAGACCGATGCCCGTATTGCCCGCAGTGCCTTCCACTATGGTATCTCCAGTCCGCAACTGCCCGCGACTTTCCGCGTCACTGATAATCCCGAGCGCAGCGCGATCTTTAACGGAACCACCAGGGTTCATGAACTCAGCCTTGCCCAAGATTTCGCAACCGGTCAGCTCGGACAGCCGCCGGAGACGGATTAGCGGAGTTTGGCCAACATGCCCTTCAACCCCACGATAACTGCGAGCGTCGCTATCCATCCAGAGCGTCAAGAACTGGGATGACTTGCATCGGGAACGACCTTCATTTCCCGGAAATCACATCTAAGGTCTTTGCCAAAAGGGATGCGCCTGGCGTTTTCAAATCACAAAGTCCTTATACTCCGGTTTCGCCACCTCGGTGGGAGGAAACAGCATTCCCGCCGCCACCGTGGCGTTGGTGCCTTGCTCGATAAGTATAAATGACCCCGTGAGCCGATTTGCGGCGTAAGCATCGAACACGATCGGCTTGGATGTGCGGAGGCGAATTTCTCCGATGTCGTTCATCGCCAGCTCGGGAGTCTCGGGCTCCACGTCGAGGGTGGAAACGTTGATGCGGTGCTCGATTGCGGTAACTACCGCTTGAACCGTCTGTGTCGTCTGCTTGAGGAAGTACCTCTTGCCTCGCTGAAGCGGGCGCGGGTGCATCCAGCAGATCTTGGCATGTAGATCGGAGCTTGCGCCCGGCAGATCATGTGGATCCACGAAGATGTCGCCGCGGCCAACGTCGATGTCGTGCTCGAGCACCAAGGTGACCGACTGGGGACTGAAAGCCTCCTGCAGGGTTCCATCAAGAGTCCAAATTTCCTTCACCGTGCTGGTAAAGCCGCTAGGCAACACCATTACCTGCTGGCCAACTCGCACGATACCGCCTGCAATCTGACCGCTAAAGCCGCGAAAATCATGAAGTCCCGGATTTCGCGGATTGTTGGGGCGATTTACCCATTGGACGGGAAGTCGGAAATCATTCAGGTTCCAGTCGCTGCCAATGTGAACTCCCTCCAGGTGGCCCAGCAAGGTCGGTCCCGGGTACCATGACATCTGAGTCGATGAATGAACGACATTGTCACCATGAAGAGCACTCACCGGAATGAATTTGACATCCTTCATGTCGAGGCGCGGCAGAAATTCCTCGAATTGATTGCGGATTTCGATGAACCGCTCCTCGCTCCAGTCGACCAGATCCATCTTGTTGACCGCGACAACGAGGTGGGGAATTCGCAGCAACGAAGCAATGCAGGCATGGCGCCGGCTTTGCTCAATTACTCCAAGGCGGGCATCCACCAGGATGACCGAAAGATTCGCCGAGGAGGCGCCCGTTACCATGTTCCGCGTGTACTGCACGTGCCCCGGCGTATCCGCGATAATGAATTTTCGATGGGGCGTTGCAAAGTATCTGTAGGCGACGTCAATCGTAATCCCCTGCTCGCGTTCGGCGCGAAGACCATCCGTGAGATTCGCAAGATTGATTTCGCCACCCCCCGTAATGTCAGCGGAACGCGCCAGGGCCTCGAGTTGATCCTCCATCAACGACTTCGAATCGTAGAGCAGCCGGCCGATCAAGGTGGACTTTCCATCGTCGACGGAGCCGCAGGTATTCAAGCGAAGAAGGTCGGCGGAGTAGTGAAGAGGAATTGTCATCGCACGCTAAAAGTATCCCGCCTTCTTGCGGTCTTCCATGGCGGCCTCTGAGGCCTTATCGTCGGCGCGCGAACCACGTTCGGTCACCCTGGCCACGGCAATCTCGGCAATAATGTCATCCACATTGTCGGCGGGGGACTCGACACATCCCGTGCTGATAATGTCGCCGATGGTCCGAACTCGGACCACGAGGTCTTTGATCTGCTCGCCCGGCTTGGGCGGAATGAGATCGTTCACCGGCAACCACTGCCCGCTCCGGCGAACGCACCGTCGTTCATGGCTAAAGTAGATCCTGGGAACTTCAAGCCGCTCGTTGCGGACATACTCCCAGACATCCATTTCCGTCCAGTTGCTCAAGGGGAAGACACGCATGTTTTCGCCGGGATTGAGTCTGGCATTATAGAGGTTCCAGATCTCGGGGCGCTGATTCTTCGGGTCCCATTGACCGAAGGCGTCGCGAAAACTGAAGAATCGCTCCTTGGCGCGCGCTTTTTCCTCATCGCGCCGAGCTCCACCAATACAGCAATCGAATCCAAATTCGTCGATCGAGGCGAGCAGCGTAGGAATTTGCAGGTGGTTGCGGCTCACCTGCCCAGGCGAGAGAACGGCGATCCCCTTTTCAATAGCCTCATCCACGGTCCTAACAATGAGCCTTGCCCCAAGTTCCGCTGCCCGACGGTCTCGGAATTCGTTCAATTCCGGGAAGTGGTGGCCGGTATCGATGTTCAAGAGGGGCATCGGGAACTCCGAAGGTCGAAAAGCTTTTTCTGCCAGGCGAAGCAAGCAGATCGAGTCCTTGCCCCCCGAAAAAAGAAGAGCGGGCCGTTCGAACTCGGCCGCGACCTCGCGCATCACGTGGATGGCTTCGGTCTCGAGGTATTGGAGATGATCGAGAAAGTAGCTGCTCATCAAACGAGGCGGCGATCCTCACGGCTCGGGTCTCCGGCGTCCAGAGGAAAGGGAGTCAAGCCCTGATGGCCTCTCGGCCCCAAGCCACATGCAAACCGCACTCTCGCTTTTCGTCAGCCTTGGCCGGATCGAAATAATCCCACTCGTTGGGCAGCTCGTGCTTTTCGAGATACTGCTCGAGGTCCGCATCGCTGCAATAGAAAACGGGATTCACCTTTAGAGTGCCAAAGTTATCGTCGCGTGAAACAATATCGAGACCTGCTCGATTTGGATTCTGGACCTTGCGAAGCGCGGTAATCCAAACTCTCGGTGCCAGTTCTTTCATGCCACGCTGGAACGGTTCCAGTTTCATAAGGGCGCTGAATTCCTTCAGCCCATCCTCGTCTTCAATCGAGGGAATCGGCCCATACATCGCGTCCCGGTGTGCCGCGCTGATTCGCGGAAGATAGGCACGAACATCGAGGTTTAGCGACCTGCGAAGCTCTTCAGCATGCTTGTAAGTCGCAGGGCGATTATATCCATGGTCAACCCAGAGCACAGGAATGTTCGGCTGCGCCTGGACAGCCAAATGCAAAACGACAGCCTCGTAAGGGCGAAAATTCGTCGAGACGATCGCGCGACCGTCCGCCTGGGCCACCGCCCAACGCGTGACTTCAAGCGGGGAGAGTCGCCGGAGCTCGGCGTTCCATGCTGCGATTTGCTCGGACGTCATTTCATGCGGGCGCTAGGGCGGAAACATCCTCCGGCGTGCCAATGCTATGGATCGTGGCGTCTTTCGGAAGAATGACACGGTCACAAAAGTCGCCGAAGCCTTCCGCTTCATTTCGCTCCAGAGCATATCGCTTGATGACGGGCCTGAGAAATTCGATCGCATCGTCGATCGTAATGCTCGGCGCCACCAGCCGACCAAGCCGCGTGCCATTGTAGCTTGCGCCCAAATAGAGCGCATACTTATTCGGAGCCCTCCCGACAAAGGCAATTTCACCCAGAAACGGGCGCGCGCATCCGTTCGGACATCCGGTAATGCGCAGGCTGATGGCGTCCTCACTGAGACCAGCCTCCTCGAGAATAGGCTCAAACTTGTTGAGAATCTCCGGCAATACACGCTCACTTTCGCTCAGCGCAAGTCCGCAGGTCGGCAGAGCCACACAGGAGAGCGCATTGAGGCGCAACCCGGAGCGCCTGTTCTCGCCGGCAAGACCATGCCTTGTCAGAATTTTCTCTATGGCAGGTCTTTGCTCCGTCGCGACGCCAGATATGGTCAAGTTTTGCGATGGCGTCAGGCGGAAATCCCCCGTGTGAATCTGGGCGATCTCACGAAGTGCCGTTTTCATCGGCCAGCCAGCAACATCTTTGACGCGACCGCTCAAAATATGAAGACCATAAAACCACGTTCCGTCCCCACATCGATGCCATCCGTGAGGGTCTTGGATGGTGGAGAATTCGAACTCTCGAGCCGGGGCAAATCCAACCCCTGAGAGCCTTTCAACCTCGCCTCTGAACCAATCCAAGCCGCAATCTTCAATTGTATACTTCAGGCGGGCATGGCGACGATTTGTGCGATCTCCGTAATCTCGCTGGGTGATAAGAACGGCACGCCCAATGGAATTGACTGCATCGGCGCTGATGAACCCGAGAACCTCCGCTAGCTTGGGATACGTTTCCACATTGCCATGGTTCATTCCCATTCCCCCGCCTACCGTTACGTTGTAGCCCGCCAAGTGGCCATTCTCGACAATCGCTACAAACCCGAGATCTTGTGAAAAAATATCGACATCGTTCGATGGAGGCAAAGCAAAGGCGGTCTTGAACTTGCGTGGTAAATAGGTTGGCCCGTAAATGGGTTCAGACTCTAACTCACCTCCCGCCACTAACTCCTCGTCGAGCCAGATCTCGTGATAGGCGTGGGTCTTCGGAAGCGCATATTCGCTCCATCCCTTGGCCTGGTTGTAGACTTGTTGAAGGATCGGGTCGCGTTCTGGATTTGGGGGAGCCATCACATTGCGGTTAACGTCCCCACAGGCGGCGATGGAATCCAGCAGCACCTTGTGCATGCCTTGAATGAGTGGCTTCATATTACCCTTGAGCACCCCATGAAATTGAAACGTCTGGCGGGTCGTTAACCGTAGCGATGGCGACGACAGCTCCTCGGAAAGCGCGTCGAGCACGAGCCATTGCTGCGGCGTGGCGCGCCCTCCCGGCAGACGCACACGCAGCATGAACCCAAATGCCTTTTCCTTGCCGGCTTTCTTCAAAGCCGTCCGCTGGTCGCGATCATCCTGCAAATAGAGGCCGTGAAACTTGGTGAGCTGGCTGTTGGTCTCAGAGATGCCGCCGGTGGACTGGTCAGCGAAGTCCTGGGCAATAGTTCCCCGCAAAAGCTTTGAGTCGGCCTTGATTCCCTCGTTGGCCGATAGAGTCTTGATTGGTTTGGCGTCAGCACTCATGGAAACGCTTCGACTCGGAGGTTCACCCCACGCCCCGCTTCGCTGGTGCAAACCTCACGGCGTCGAAGGTTGTGCACTATTGCTCACGAACAACGATAGTCAAGGTCGTCTTTCGACGAATCACAGCTGATCGACTACAGCTTCCAGGCCCCTAAATCCGGCGCGTCGGGATTTACTTCGGGCCCGAAATAGCGAAGGGCGACCAACGGCTCGGTTTCACTTCGGTTTTCGTAAGTCACACCCCTCTTCGCTCCCTCCTCCGTAACGAAATACTCATCCTCGGTGAGCTCGTGGAAACGAATTAAGGCTGGGCTGTTCAGGGGTTTGCGATTGATACTTCCAGTCCCTTGGACGCAGATCAGGCCGTAGGCGCCGGTATCCTTGATTGTCGCTTTCACCCCTGGACTTAGGGTGAGTTCCTTGGCTGTGAATAGTTGTTCGCCGCCAATTTTGCCATAGACGATCCACCGATCGAGATAACCTTCGCTTTGTGAATCGGCGACTGGCACCGGTTCCAGATAGTGATGTTCCTTGAATTCCGGATCGACATTTTTTGCCCAATCGAGCTGATCCACGATGAAGTCGAGGTCATTGTGAAATTCAGCAGGCATGCATTTGACGAGGAGTTCCCAGGGGACGAAGCGGGCCTCGACCAGGTTTTGATACATCGCAAACACGTCCGAACCCCACTGTGGTTCATAGGTGCAGAGCGAACCCGGCGCATGCAGGATGCATGGGTCGATGAGCCAGCCGGAACCAGTCTTAAGCCGATAGGCTTTCGAGAGATCAAGGATCCCGTTGTCGCCCTTGTTCCAGTTCTCGAGACATCTGCGAACCTCCACCTTGCTGGTGCCCGGCTCGAGGCCCATGAACGTATAAGGAAAATTGTTGACTACGTAGTTATGTTGCGGCGGAAAGTAGTAAGACTCCGGTTTGCCTTCCTGGCCGATCAACGCAGCCTGAGCCGCACTTTGATGCATGTGGTGCGGGATGGGCCCCATGTTATCGAAAAATTTCGAATAGACCGGCCATTTCTTGTACTTGTTCCAGATCGTCTCACCGACCAGCGTGCTGCCACATTCCGCGACGGCCTGATGCAAGGTGAAGCGATGCTTTCCGATGACGACGTAGCTTAGGCCCTCGTCCGGCGTGCGCCCTTCGTTCGCCGCAGGCGTCGTGGAGGCGAACCAACGTTCGTCAATTCCGCCTCGGTTCAATCCATAGGCATAGAGATCGTCCGGGTGCAGTTTTAGGCGCCTGCCCGGTTGGAGGAAAGCGCGTGGAACCCAGCAAGGGGCGAGGCGAAGAACGCCACCTGTCGCGGAGATCTCTGCCTCAACCAGATTCGCGACGTTCGCGTTGAGCGTCTTCAGGGATGCAATCGTTTCCATGACGTAAGAATCGCGGCTCACCTGAGCATATTGGCGGGACCACAGAGACCGCAAGCCCGTTTGCAAATCCCGAAAAGTTGCTTCAGGCGCGCTCCTGCCATTCCTTCATCTTTTCCGTGAAGCTTCCGCCTTCGCCCGGAGCGTCTTGCGCAGCCACTGCCCCCATGGTGAGCACCACTATGCTGGCGCCGACAGAGATAAGCCTGCCCCAGCCGCCTAATCTTAGTATCGTTTTCATTGTTGCTCTCTTAGCCTTCTTTTTTCCAAGCTTCCTTAGGGATCACGGTCGGTTTTCGCGCAACACAGCGCCGCGCGGACTTAGCGCGCCCACGTGACCTGTAGCGAATGTGGAGGATGCATCGCAGGTGTTCGATCGGTGCGATGCTGATCGGGGGGTAGGGAACAAGCGCGACTACTCTCGCGGAGCTTTGACAGAAATGCCGACACTATTTCGAACATTGCACTCGGACTACCAAGGACGATGGATCTCCAGCTCCCTACGCAGCCATCAAGGCCACATCCGATCGCAAGCTCGTCGCGTTCGGCAAACTGCGGTCACTTGCCTGTGGCTTTCAGACTCCCGCCCATAGCCGTGCCGCCGTAGAGCCAGAGCTGAAGCATCGGGCACCACTGCGTGCAGTCCTACTCGACTCTAAATGCAGTGTGTTACTTGTCTTTGAAGTACCAGCCAGCGTCGGCCAGATTATCTTTGGTAATCAGCTTGACCGGCGAATCGATCTTTTCCGGGACGCTTTCACCGTTGAGCTTCTTTACGAGTGCCTCAACAGCGAGGTAAGCCATGGCTTCGGGATACTGCGTGACAGTTCCCGCGAGCGAACCCTGCTTGACGGCCTCAAGGCCATCTGGGATGCCATCCACACTGACGACGAGCACTTTGCCAGCAGCGCCTGTCTCTTGCACTGCCCGAACCACGCCCAAGGCCATGTCGTCGTTCGCGACCGCGAACGCCCCCAGATCGGGTGCAGCCTTCAGTGTTGAGCTTGCGAGCTCGTAAGCCTTCTTCCGGTTCCAATTAGCGGGCTGGCTGGCGATCACGGTAAGGCCGCCTTCCTTTGCGGCGCTGGCGAATCCGGTTACGCGATCCCTGCTGCTGGTCGTTCCTGGGTCGCCCTCGATGATCGCCACTTTCGCACCCTGCGGGAGCGACTGGAGCAGCAGTTGAGCCTGCAGCCGTCCGGCCTCAACGTTATTGGAAGCGATCCGAGTTACGATCTTGATATCATCTGCCTTAGCGGCATCCTCGGGGATGAGCTCATCGATGTTAATAATCGGAAGGTTTTTGCGACTCACCCTGGTCAAGACGCTGTTGAGGGAAGTCGCCCGAAATGGAGTCACCACGTAACCCTGCAAACTGCCTTCGGCCAACCAGCTCTGCAAGATGTTGAGCTGTTCCACGTCTGCTTCTTCCTTCGGTGTGCTGCCAAACACCAGTTCAACTCCGAGTTTCCTTTGCGCATAATCATAACCTTCTTTCATTCGAAGGAAATACGGGTTGGCTAAACTCTTGGTCAGTGCGCCGATCTTATACTTCTTTATTTCTTGCGCGGAAAGGCCGTCGGCCAGGATGAAGCAGACTAAAAAACCTGCAAACAGGGCAATTTTTTTCATGTATCGGAATAGGGCTAGACAGGCGCCACGATTTGCTAAGTAATCAGTATGACGGCCGGGCTATGGATGGATATTCTTCGCTATCCTGGCCGGGATGGCCCCTCCAGTCAACATGCCGCCACCTTCACGCTCAACGTCCTTCAGCAGGACGCCTCTTTGTGCTTAGGCATAGAGGATTTTCCTTAGGCTACGTTTGGGATTTGGTTACTTAGCAAAGGTGTTGTCTGCCCTACGCGCTCTTTAGCCACAGGCGGGCAATCCATTTGTCGCGAACGAGCGAGATGGCGATAGCGAGAATCATCGTGGCGCCCCAAATGGCCTGAGTCAGATGCGGGCTAAAGCCCAGCAAGTTGAACCCAGTAGAGATCATCTGAAGCAAAATGAGTGACAGAAAGAGGCCGAGTACCTTCCCAAAGCCCCCGTTGGGATCGACCCCGCCAAGGACGGCGGCCAAAATGGTGATCAGTAGATAGGACTCCGCATAGCCCGCCCGCGCCGAGTTGAAGCGCGCCATCATCACGGCGGCAGCCACCCAGCACAGCACGCTGGAA
Organism: uncultured Verrucomicrobiae bacterium; assembly: GCA_963824895.1. Lineage (GTDB taxonomy): Bacteria > Verrucomicrobiota > Verrucomicrobiia > Chthoniobacterales > Terrimicrobiaceae > DASTFP01. The sequence continues at coordinate 121,735 of CAWGQS010000015.1, forward strand.
AAGACATAGACGCCCACCAACATCCACTGGGTCGCCACCCCCGAGTAGCGGGTGGCCTTCTCGTTGGAGCCGATCATGCGCACAGAGACGCCAAAGGGAGCATGGCTCATGATGATGGCCACGACGATGGCACAGAGAATAAGGAGGAGCATCGGCACCGGAAAGCCCAGCAAGGTGCCGTTGCCCAAGAACAGCACGGCCGGAGGAAAGCCCCCAATCACCCCTCCGCTGGTAGCGTAAACGGCAATTCCCTTGACTGCAGTCATCGTGCCCAAGGTCACCAGGATGGGGTGCACACCTAAAAACGCCACGATCACGCCGGTGAGCAATCCAATGAGCAAAGCGGCCAGCAGCCCACCCACCAAGGCCAGCGCAATCACACCCGCCACCGCCTGCGGAGGGCTCTCCGGCCCCAACATCTTGGTGAGAATGGCCGCCATCACCAGCGCGGAAAGATTCGCCGTCGCAATCACGGCCAGGTTGAGTCCACCGCTCATCAGCGGAATCATCATGGCAAGTGCCAGGATCCCGAGCTCGGGCATCTGGAAGGCCATCGCTCGCAACGTTTCCCCGGAAAGAAATCGCTCCGGCGCCAGTGCACCAAAGCCTAGCACAGCCAACACAATGAACGCTCCGAGCAAGGTCACCGTGGGATCTCTTGCGAGCAGCTCGCTTAAGGAGCTCCTCTTAGTGGGCACCGGCGCGGTGGTGGCAACTTCAGGCGACATTTCCAATAGTCCTTTTCTGCTGGCGCTTGGCCGCCAAGGCCGTCGCGCTCACGCTCAACAAAATGATGATCCCGGTCACAAACCCAAAGGAATAGGAGGAAACTCCCAAGAGGGTGAGACCATTTTGCAGTATGGCCAATAACACGATGCCCAAGATTGTTCCGGCGACCGTGCCGATGCCTCCTTGGAGGCTAGCCCCCCCTAAAACCACCGCTGCCAGCACGTCGAGTTCTCGCCCAATCAGTGCATTGGGCACCACTTCCTCCACCCGATGTGCCTGCACCAACCCCGCTATCCCCGCCGTCACCCCCGAGTATCCGTAGACAAAGCATTGAAGGCCCAGAATGTTGCAACCCATACGCTTCGCTCCCTCGAGGTTGCCCCCGAGCCCGTAAATCTGCCGGCCTATCGAGAGCCGGTTCAGCAGGAAGGCGGTGATGATCAAGACGATCGCCGCCACCGCCACCGGAAAGGGGATACCTAAAGGCGCAATGGTCGCCGTGAACCAATCCGGCAAGTCATAAATGGATTCGCCATCGGTCACAAACATCAGCAGCGCAAAGTAGAGGGTCATCGTTGAAATGGTGACGATCACCGACAGCGCCTGAAGGTAGTAGATCAGCAAGGCGTTCACGGCGCCGAGTAGACCTCCGAAAACCGCGGCCAATGCAAAAGCGACGACCCAATTTCCGCCCATCTGGACGAGGATCGTCGCCACCAAATATTGGGTCACCGCAGCGATTGCGGCAAAGGAAATGTCGATGCCGCCTGAGATCAATACCACCAATAGGCCCGCAGCCATGATGGCCATCACCGAGTAGCTCTCCAGCAGGGTGGTCAAATTGCTTGCGGTTAAAAAGCTTGGAGACAAGGCCGAAAAAAAGATCGCCATAAGCACAACGATGGCGGCGATTTGGATTTCGTGCCGGCGAAATGCCCTCTTAAGAAATGATGTATCGTTAGGCATAAATGGCTTCCCGCAATTCTTTCTCGCTGACGCGGTTCGGATCGTAAGTGCCGACAATTTTTCCGGAGCGCATCACCAGGATGCGGTGGCTTTGGTGCAAAATCTCATCCGCCTCGTCTGAGATAAGAAGAATGGCTAGTCCGCGGGCTGCGAGCGCATCAACGACCTGAAAGATTCCGGCTTTGGCGCCGATGTCGACGCCCACCGTGGGCGAATCCAGGATGAGCACGCGCGGATCTGTGGCGAGCCATTTGGCCAGCACGACTCGCTGTTGGTTGCCGCCCGAGAGCTGCTGAACCGGCCGCTCTGCAGTCTTTGTTTTGACGCGCAGTTCCTTGAAAATCCAATGCTCGATAGTTTGCGCCCGGCGCGCTCCGTCAATGAGCCCGAGCCGCCCCGTCAGCCTGTTCAACACCGAAATAACGGTGTTGTCCGCGATTGTTTGGGGCATCACCAACCCCAAAGAAAGACGATCTTCTGAAACGTAGGCGATGCCTTGGCGGATTGCCTCGCGATTATTGTGAAACTGGACCGGCTTTCCCTTGACCCGGATCTCGCCGGAGTCCGGAGGGTTCATTCCGAAAAGCGAAAGGGCGAGCTCGGTGCGTCCCGAGCCCATACGTCCCGTCAGGCCCAGGATTTCGCCGGGCCGCACTTCGAAGCTGATGCCGGCGTATTGACCCGTACAGCTCAAATCACGCACTTCGAGCGCCGGAGCCGCCTCACTGGAGAAAGGTGGTTTGACGCTGCTATCGAAGAGATGGCCTGTGATCAGCTCGCCCAGCCGGCGCCGATCAAGTTCGCTCACGGGATAGGTTCCAAAGTTTCGCCCGTCCCTCATCACCGTCACCCGTTCGGCAATATCCAGCACCTCGTCGAGCCTGTGACTCACAAAAAGGCTGGCTATCTTCTGGCGCTTCAGCTCATGAACAACAACCAGAAGCGCTTCCACCTCCTGGTGGCTCAAGGACGCTGTCGGCTCGTCCATCACCACCAGCCGCGCGTCCGCCGCCAGCGCGCGGCAAATGGCCACCAGTTGGCGCGTGGCAATCGGTAGCGTGCCGACAAGTTCATCCAACGGCAGCGACACCTTCAGCCGATCCATCACTGCCTGGGCTTGCTTGCGCATCACATTCTTGTTGGCCAACCGCACCGGCGTCTCCACGTGATGCCGAAAGGCGATGTTCTCGGCGACGGTAAGGTTGGGAAACAGCGAAAGATCTTGATAGATGATCTGCACGCCAAAACGCTGGGAGGCGTCAGGGGTTAAGTGGTTGTGGGCCTTACCCTCCAGAATGATTTGCCCTTCATCGGGCATGTGAATACCGGAAAGCACCTTGATAAGCGTGCTCTTGCCACACCCGTTCTCGCCCGCCAGGCTGTGGATCTCCGCCGAATGAATCGAGAGGTTAACGTCCTGTAAGGCGCGCACTCCCCCAAAGCGCTTGCTGATGCCTCGCATCTCGATGAAAGGCGTTACGCCTTCCGATGGAGCAAGCGTGCCGTCCTGCTGTTCTCGAGGGCTGTTCGCTGCGTCGGTCATGGGCTGCGCACCTGATTCCAGGGCAATAAGTCGAAGAGGGGCTCCACAAGCAGGATGCCTTTTAAGTATTAGAAATTTCGACGAAGAGATTTCTCCCGCCAAGCCTGCTCAGCTTAGCGGAGACGAATGCGGGTTTACTCCTGTTCTTCCTTGAGGGACCTTGCCCACCTTTGCTCACAACCCCATCGCGGCCAACTCCGCGACAGTATCCTTATTGATGGGCTGAAGCTTAATCACCCGAATAACCCTCTTTTGCGGATCAACCGTGGCCTTACCCAAACCAGGGAAGTCCATCCCGTCGACGATCGGGGTGCCATCAATCACCATCTTGGCCAATTGGACGATCGCCTTTCCCGCCTCCAACGGATTCCAAATGTAGCTCTCGCGAATGATCCCCTCATTAATGAGTTTACGAGCTTGGGAGGGCGAACAGGTGCCGATCACGGCAATCTGATCCTTTTTACCCGCTTCCTTCACCGCTTGGGCGGCACCGACCACGCCGGAACTTCCAAAAACCAGCGCACCTTTGAGATTTGGGTGAGCCAAGATCGTGTCCTGAGTAACGCGTTTAGTCTCGTCGAGGCTTTCTCCCGTGCCGAAACGATCTGCCGCCAGCTTCATTTTCGGATATTTCTCTTTCTGGTAGGCGATCGCGGCATCGGCCCAGGCATTGTGCAGCGGCACAGTCAATCCCCCCACCACAACCATATATTCGCCTTCCTCACCCATGTACTTGGCCAGGTTTTGCATGTACAACTCCCCAAATTCCTTATTTTCGATCATCTCGATGTCCCAGGTGTTGCTTTGTTGGTCGGGCGACTCGTGCGTAATGACGGGAATGCCCGCCTCTTGAGCGCGCTTGAACACCGGCTCGAGCGCGGTCGCATCGTTGGGGACCACCGCAATGAGCTTTACTTTCCGAGCAACCAAATCTTCCACCAGCCGAACTTGTTGGGCCGGGTCGGCCGTGGTGGGGCCGACCATGTAAGCGTTGAGCCCGGTCTCTTTGCCGGCCTCTTTGATGCCTTTCCCCATGGCGGTGAACCAAGGAATGCCCGCGATCTTCACAACCACGGGCACGTCGTTGTCGGCCGCGCGGCCGGGAATGGTTACAAAGTGCGTCAAGGACAACAAGGAGATGACGGCCAGCTGCCTATAAGAAAGCGATTTAATCATAATGAGCTTCTAACGATGAGGGTTTGTTTTTCTACAAATTCACCTTTTCAATGTGCGCACTAAGATCGAGGCCGCACCGGTGGCAGGTCAAGCGCTTCTCCCCAAAAAAACTTTACGCCGTAAAGTTAGCTTAGGAAGGGAACCGGGGGGCGGGTTCTCTTTTACAAACCGCCGCCGCGATCTCCCGAGACTGCTCTCAGGACGGGTTGTCAATAACGCCCATTTTCAGGAGAAAACAACCGTAAGGACGGAATTCGGAAGTGCGCACGACTGCGGCGCCCTTACTGGCCATTTCATAGAAGGCAAAACGCTCGAGGGCGCCCATCTTAAGCTGGCGACCTTCAGCCTCGCAGGCAATCCCGAGAACTTCCTTCTGCATCTCAAGGACGCGCTCAGGGTCGTCCACGACGAGCATGCGTGTTACCGGTTCTTCAACGAAGTGGTCAAGCGGCATCAGAGAGAGGATGGCGCGTGTGGCCTGCGGGATGTTCAAACCAGCCAGTTCAATGAGCCGGCCGGTCGAGGTCTGTTTGGCAACCTGGAGTGCGGGGAAATTGCGATCGACGAGGACCAGGTCGTCGCCGTGACCCATGGAAGCCAACAGCCACAGAAGATCTGGGCTAATGACGGAGGAAATATTTTTAAGCATGCGGTGCCTCTTGGTTAATTCACTTCATGCAAAAGATCAGTAGCTCCGCTCTTGCGTCAACGGCATCTCCAAACAATAACTTTACGACGTAAAGTAACAGTGGATTTTAACGACAGGGCACGGAGACCACCGGAGGATCCGCTAAAGCAAACGGTTTCGTCCCTTACAACGCGATTGGTTGGGGTTACGAACGAGGCTAAAGGACAACGTTGAACGGAGTTGCATCGCCTGGCTAACGTTTCCATCGTGAGCAAGTTGGGCGCCCTTTTGTATTAGCGCCCGTTTGTGCTTAAAGACTGGCGTGCTCGTCCGGGCTGCAGTTACAGAGTTAATACATCGGCCAGAGCTCCGTTGGACAAGGCAACATTTTTGGGCTTTGGTCTTGACCCTAAAAACCACTGCGGCCTGACGCGGCGGTGGTGCGGCCAAGGTTTGCCTCAGTAGCGGCGTAATCTTTTTGGGCGACAGCGCTCAAGAGCGCGTCGAGAACGCCGAGCTGCACCAAGCGCGCCGCCGCGTTTTCCCCCGCCCATGGCAGGCTGTCTAAGTTAGCACAGAGCGCCACGTCCGATTCCCGGCCGAGCGGGGAGTCCGAGCGGTTGGTCAATGCGATGAGCTGCGCCCCGTTTTGACGTGCCTGGCGCGCGGCCTCCACCACCGCGGCCGTCTGGCCGGAGTGCGAAAAAGCCATCACCACATCCCCGCGTTGCAACAGCGCGGCCGACATCAGCATCAGTTGGCCGTCGTCAAAGACGGAAGCACGCACACCGATGCGAAGAAACTGGTGGGCGGCATCCCGGGCCACCTGGCCCGATCCGCCCTCGCCGTAAAAGTCGCGATGGCGGGCCTCGTGCAGGCAATCCGCCGCCCGCTCCAACGCTTCGGGCGACACGCGCGCTAAGCCTTGCTCGAGTGCCTGGACGGAGGCGTGCAAGACCTTTTGTAGCCGGGCGCAAGCTCCCTCAGCGACGCAGAGCTCCTGGTGCAGATCCGCCTGGGCCAACCGGTTGTGCTCGCGCAAAGCCTCCCGCAATTGACGAAATCCTTCAAAACCGAGCTTTTTGGCGATTTTAACGATCAGGGCTTCCGACACACCAGCCTCCGCGGCGGCGCATTTAAGCAAGGTGTCCTCGTCGGTAACCCGTCGGTGGACTAGGGTGAACAGCGCGTATGCTTCCAAGGCCGTTAAACTGGACAAGCGCGCGCGCAGTCGGACCGCTAGGGATGGAGCGGGCGGCGGGTCTTGCTTCGCTCTCCCTGAGCAGTATGGGAGCGTCTCCCGGCGGGCCCAGACCTTGATTTCTTGACCGGAAATAGGGCCGGCCTCCCTTGGTGCTTCTAACAACTCGATCTTGCTCATTCTAGGGGTTTTTAAATAATCGGCGCCGGAACCTCATAAGCCTTGAGTTTTGCGGCCTCCTTTATCCTTTATCACGACCCTGGTCCCTTCCGAAACATTGCCGCATCGTAAACGAAGCGACTGGCTGGTCTTCGAGCTTAGTGAACGCTCTGTCTTCAGAAGCAGTGCCGAAGGCTCAAAGAGTTCGCTAAGAGCGCTTTTTTTCATTTAAAGCATTTCCGATGCGAAGCTTCACGACGATTTGCTGCCATGCGGTCAAGATTGGGAGTTACCGGAGGTGTCATGAATTTTCAGAGAGAAATCGCATTACCCGGTCGAATGTGACTGACTTCTTTTGGTCAGCCGGTGTGCTGACAAAAAGCGATGCCGCGGCATTTGCGAAGCGAGTGGCTTCCAAAAGCGATGACCCGTCGACCAATCGGGCGGCGAGCGCGCCGATGAACGTATCTCCGGCGCCATGTGTGTCGACTAAACTGACGGCATGAGCTGCCTGGGCCTGAGGCGATTGCCCGCGTTCCACCAGCGCGAGGCCCATGCCACCGGCCGTGACGATCACATTGCTGATCTGGCTTGATAACTGGGCAGCGGCTTCCGCGGCCGCAGGGAGGCTCCCCACCACGACGCCGCACATCATCTCTGCCTCAACGGCATTGACGACCAAAATATCGACGTTCTGAGCCAACAGAGGATCCAGAGGTCGCGTTGGGGCTGCGTTGAAAACCACGCGAGCTCCCTGGCGTTTGGCAGCTTCGGCGGCTAAGACATTGGCGGCGTCGGGAATTTCGTTTTGCAACACGAGAACACTCGCACGCTGGAGTACTTCGAGCGCGTCGCGAATGTCCTCCTCGGCGAGCCGCAGATTCGCTCCAGAAACGATGACGGCACCGTAATCGCCTTCGGCATCAATGATGGCCACGCTCATGCCGGAACTCGCGGCGGGGTCGGTTCGGACGTGCTTCGTGTCAACCTGAAAACTTTGCAGATGACTCAGCAGACGTTTACCAAAATCGTCATCCCCCACCCGGCCGATCATGAAAGCCTGCGCCCCAAATTGGGCGGCGGCAACGGCTTGGTTCCCTCCCTTGCCGCCTGCCTTGTAACTCCAGGCACTGCCAGGTAACGTCTCCCCCTTTCTTGGCCGGTCGGGGGCATTCACCATGATGTCTAGGTGCAGGCTGCCAAGCACCGCAACCGTCGATGACGAAGTTTTTGCTGATACCTGCTCGTTCGAGGTGCGCGACTGCGCACCCTTTTCCTCGTTGTTTGTGACGCTCATAATTTTTTGCAACGCTTTCCAGAGCGAGCCTTTCACTATTCAATGGACGGTATTTTCGCTGAAGGGCGATTACGCCTTTGACTACGGACCCAGCACACTCTGACCCGCTTAACCGTTCTCATTCTGCTTAAAGGAGGGTTCCACCTGCCCGCAGGCGCACGATTGCCGGCTCGCGTGAGGCCACGTCCTTCGGAGCTCTAATGGATGAACATGCCGCCGTTGACATCGATGGTCGCACCGGTGACAAAGGAGGATAGGTCCGAGGCCAAGAACAAGAAGATGTTTGCGATCTCTGTGGGGCTCGCAATGCGTCCCATCGGGATGGTGCTCAAAATTTTGTCAAAGATCTCCTGACTCATCAGATCGCCGCGGATCTCCGTATCGACCATTCCGGGGGCCACTGCATTCACCCGAATGCCTTTGGGCGCAAGCTCGCGGGCCATGTCCTTAGTCAAACCAAGCATGCCGGCTTTGGCCGCAGAGTAATGCGGCCCGCCAAAAAAGCCACCGCCCGTTAGCGCGGAAACCGACGAAGTCGAAGCAATCGAGCCTCGCCCGCGACTGATCATGTGGGGAATAAAAGCTTGTGACAGATACAACATGCCTCTCAAGTTGACATCGAGAACCGCGTCGTAGTTTTGAGGCTGAATCCCCATAATCCGGATGGGCTGCGTAATGCCTGCATTATTGATCAAGATATCCACGGCGCCAAAATCCTGGATGATTTGTTGCGCCACGCCTTCGCATTGATCCTTCTTAGTCACGTCGCATACGTAGCCACGATGGGCGTCTCCGATGGCTGGCTGCAACTCGCTGCGGTTCTTGCCGTTCAAGGTCCAGGAGCGCGACGGCAGCCCCATGTTCCGCAAAAAGCTGCGCCGTCGCCAGTCCGATACCCTTCTGCGTCGCCGCACCTGAAATGACCGCGACTCGATCTTGTAATAACTTCATTGTTTCCCTTTCTTCTTCAACTCACGTTGTAAAACTTTGCTGTTTTTCTAAGTAACGGCGCCACCGCATTGTCTATTAGTAGCGCGGCTGCCCTAGTTGGTAGGGACGCTTCCCACCCTATTTACTAAAGATGGCGCGTCTGACGAGATCCTGACTAGCCACCGCATCTTGACGACCGATGGCTTCCAACAAGCCCGATTGCCCTGTTAAGGTCTTAGCCAATTCCCAGAGGGCATTGACCATGGCGATATTGTTCTCGCATTCCCGAATCGGATCTAAGCCGCTCACATCGGGAAAGGTGTCGAAGTAGATGACCCCGTCGAAGCCTTTGCGCATGAGTTGGAATAATACCTCCAAGGTTTGCATGAAGTTGACGGTCCCTACCATCAAGCCGTCATCGCGGCGGCCATATCCGTCGTTAAGGTGGATCCCCAGCAGCTGGCTCTCGCGCGCAATCATGGCGGCGGCAAAGGCCGGCAGCTCGCCCGCGTAAAGAACGTGAGCGAAATCGAAGGTTACCCCAAGATTGGGACGATCAATCTCTTTGATCGCAAGCAGGGTGATCCCGAGATTGGACAGCAGGCTGAACGAGCGTGGCTCGTTAGGCTTGTATTCGATACTTACGTTGATGCGAGGATTATGGTCGGCGACTTCCCGAATACCTTCGATTTCCGCCTTCCAAAGCGTTTCGTAATCGACTTGAAAGGGATATTCCCAACCGTCTTGGCCGAGCCAAATTGTCAGCAAATTGCCCCCCGTTTGTTCGAGAACGTCCATCGCTCTTTTGGTGAGATCGATTGCCGCCTGGCGGACGCGCGACTCAGGGTTGGTGAATGCACCCAGCTTGAACTCTGGCTCTGAGTAGTAGCGCATCGCCAATCCGTTGACCGTCAATCCCAGATCGCGTGCTCCGGAAATGATATCTCCAGGCGTGGTGCCGGCGAAGTGATCCGGAAAGTTGAGGTCCACTTCGGAGAGTCCGTTGACCTTGCTCGCTCGCTGAATCAATTCCAGCGCGCTTGGCTTATAGTTTGCCTTTCCCCAAAACTTTTCGGGGCGACTAGCAAAGGAATTTAATCTGGTAGCGTATTTCATAAAGACAGAGGTGCGTAGTTCGGACTTGGACTCACAGTTGGCTCAGAAACATCCAAGAGCCGGTAGTAATGGGCGGCGTTATCGTGAAACAGCATCTGCCGTTCCTCGGCGCTAAAGCAGGCCGTGATTTCATGAAAGGCCGCGTAGAGCGTGTCAAAGTCGCTGAAGAGTTTGTCCACAGGAAAGTTACTCGCGAACATGCTGCGGGCCACGCCGAAGGCTTCGATCGTTTGCAGGACAAAGGGCCGGATGCTTTCTACTGTCCACTTCGGATCTACCGTTCCGAGTCCCGAGATCTTCACAACCACATTGTCGGCGGTGGCTAGTTGTTGCATGCCGCGCCGCCATAGGCGAAGGCCTTCCTCGTCCCGATCTACCGGCATCCCGGCGTGGTTGAGGATGATCAAGACATCAGGGTAAGCGTGTGCGAGCGCCGCGGCGCCAACCATCTGAGCAGGATAAAGCTGAAGGTCAAAGGAGAGACCAAACCGTCGGAGTAGTCCAAACCCTCGCCGCCAAGCCTCCGTCCTGATCAAGTCGGGACGGTTTACATAGGTCTTTGTGGTATCAGGATGCCAATTTACGGCATGGCGAATTCCGCGCACGTTGTTGTGCCGGGCATGACCTTCGAGAACTTGTTCGACGTTCGGCGAATCCAGCGTTGCACGCGCGACGATCGCATGCGGGAAGCCATGCTTATCGGCGATGCCTTGCAACCATCTTGTCTCACCGACTGGATCCGATGGATCCCATCCGGTCTCGACGTGCACGGATTTGACAACGTTCTGGTTGCGGGCATCTGCCAAATAATCCTTTAGCAAGTAGTCCTTGGCAATTGGGCTCACGTCGCCTTCCAGCCGCGGCGTCAGGAGGTGCTCCTGGAGCCAAGGGTATTTGTTACGCCCGAGATCCCAAAGGTGATGGTGTGGATCGATCACAGATTGTGCAACCGGCACGGGGCGCTCACCGCCGCCGGTCTTACGCCCAGCGAGTTGATTTTCGAGTGGCGATTGCACAGTGCCCGTAATGTTTAACTCAACGATGCCTATTGGCGTTTCCGGGTCGCTTGGTCGACAAAGACTGCCAGGATCACGACTGCGCCGGTCGCCACGAATTGCCAGAACGACGGCACATTCATGAGCGTCAAGCCGTTCTGCATCGCACCCAGGGTCAAGGCACCGATGAGCGAACCTAAGGGGTTGCCTTCGCCGCCAAACAGACTCGCGCCACCAATGACGGCCGCGCCAATCGCCTGCAACTCGAAGCCGTTACCGCCAATGGGTTCGGCAGCGCCGACTCGGCCGATGAGGACGAAACCCGCAATGCTCGAAAGCAAACCAGAGATGACATAGACGCAGATCTTGACGCGGTCGGTGTTGATTCCAGACAGCCGGGCCGCCTCCTCGTTACCACCCACCGCAATGATTTGCTCACCCAAGGCGGTATATCGAACGAGCAAAAACGCTGCGACCGCGATCGCCACCGCCAGGAGCACCGGCGTTGGAATACCGGCGAGTTCGCCAGCGAAAATCGATCGAAACCTTTCGTCAATGCCATAGATAGGCCGCCCGTCCGTGTAGATGAGGGCCGCACCGCGGTAGATGCTTAGCATGCCGAGCGTCACAATGAAGTCCGGTAGCTTGAGCTTAGCAATCATCAGTCCGTTGATCAAACCGCAAACCACTCCCATCAACATGCCAGCTGCTATTCCCAGGAAAAGGTTGTGCGGGAGCAGACTTGCCGTAATCATGCTCGTGAGCCCCACCATCGATCCGACCGAGAGGTCGATTCCGCGAGTCATGATGACCAAGGTCATGCCAACGGCGATCATCGTGTTGATCGAGGATTGCAGGAGGATGTCAAGAATGTTCGCCGGCTGATAGAAGCTGCTCGTCAGCAGAGAGAAGACGATGAAGAGGAGCGCCACACCGGCGATGACACTGGCGCGTCTAACCCATTCGAGCTGGGCCCCTTTTTTCGGAACGACCGTGGCTGGCTGCTTAGCGGCCTCCCCGGTTGATTTATCTAATGGTGCGTTGTTCATACGGTTTTGATCTCTTCACTGGCGTATTTCATAAGCAGATCTTCGGTGAGCCCCGAACAATCATCGATAGTTTGAACCAACCGCCCTCCGCGCATCACGCCGATCCGATCGCTAACGGCCATCACTTCAGGCAATTCCGACGAGATCACCAGAATGGCGCAACCTTCCTTTGCTAAGCGACGCATCAGCTCGTGGATCTCAAATTTGGCGCCAACGTCGATGCCTCGGGTTGGCTCATCAAACAGGAAAATCCGAGCTCCGGACTGCAGCCACCGCGCGATGATCACCTTCTGCTGGTTGCCGCCGGAGAGATTGCGGATGCGAACACCGGTCAGTCGCGGTCGAATCGACAATTCTTCGATATAGCGCTCAATGTCCTTACGCCGTGCCTGGAGCCGCAGGATGCCAGATGGCGCATACTGTCCATAGTTGGCCAGGCCAAAATTACGTTCCACATCCATCACCGGAACGAGAGCCTGTTTGCGACGATCCTCGGGTATCAGGGCGATTCCAGCCGCCTTCGCGTCGGAAGGCTGCCGGATGTCCAGGACTGTCCCATTCACCCGAATCGTCCCGGCATCATTAGGATCGGCTCCAAAGATGCACCGCGCGAGCTCTGTCCTGCCGGAACCAACCAAACCCGCCAGGCCAAAGATTTCCCCACTGTGGATAGTGAGATTGATGTCCTGCAATTTCCCAGCCACGGAAACCCCTTCGAGCTTTAAGGCCTCGTTTCCCTTAAGCCCCACCCGGTGCACGGGATGCATCAACTCGTCCGCTAGTCGTCGCCCGGCGATCATGTCGATCAGTTCCTCCGGGCTGACTTCATTGGTCGCCTTGCTGGCTACGACCAGACCGTCCCGCAGCACGGTCACTCTGTCAGTGATCGCGTAAACTTCCGGAATACGATGCGTAATGTAGATGATTCCCCTGCCGCCTTTCTTTAAATTCCGGATCAGATCGAAGAGGCCGTCTCGCTCCGCCGGCGTTAAGCTGGACGTGGGCTCGTCGAACGCGATGATTTGCCCACCACGCGCCAGCGTCCGTGCGATCTCTACGACTTGCATATCAGCCATGCCGAGAGAGGAAACCTTGGCCGTGACGGGAAGCCGAGGCGCCAACGGCTTCAAAATTTCGCGCGCTTTGGTTTGGAATTGACTCCGCGGAACGATGTTGAGGGCTTCGGTTTGTCCGAGGAAGACATTTTGCGCGACGTCCAGCTGAGGAATAAGACTCGGCTCCTGACTGACCAAACCAATGCCAAGCGCCAGCGCGTGCCGTGGGTCTTCGATGGTGACTTTCCCACGGCCCGCGAGCTCGATCGAGCCCGAATCGGGTGGCTGCACTCCGAAGAGGATTTTCATCAACGTCGACTTGCCTGCTCCGTTCTCGCCCATCAGGGCGTGGACTTCTCCGGCCCGCACATCAAAATCCACGCCCTTTAAGGCTTGCACCCCAGAGAACGCTTTAGCAATGCCTCGCGCTTGAAGGAGGGTCTGGGACTTAGTCTCCAACATCTCGATTGTTCCTTCGGTTGGGCCGGGCATAACCTCTTACTTCTGGAATTCAGGAGGATTCGGGAAATCCTTGACGTTGTCGGCGGTAATCACCGCTTGCGGCGAGACGACCCAGGGAGGAATCGGTTGACCGGCTAAGATCCGCAACGCCACCTGCACGCCGAGGATGCCCTCTTCGTACGGAAACTCGGCCACCGTCGCACGCATCTCATTATTAGCGATCGAGCGCTTCGCTTCGCGAATGCCGTCCGTGCCGACGATCGCAACCTCTTTAAGTTTGCCAGCCTTCTTCACCGCCTCCACCACGCCCAGCGCCATGCCGTCATTATTAGCGTAGATGCCGACAAGGTCAGGATGCTGGCGGAGGATGTTGGAGGTGACGTTGAGCGCCGTCATCCGATCCCAATTACCCGGTTGACTGGCGACCAACTTGAGGTTGTCGTACTTCTTGAGTGTCTCGGTGAACCCTTTGATGCGCGCCCGCGCATTCGGCGAGCCGGCTTGACCTTCAATTTGCGCGACCTTGCCGCCGTTTGGGTAGAGTTCATGGAGGAACTCCGCCGCCTTGGCCCCGATGGCCACTTGGTCGGTTCCGACGTAACAGTTGGCGCCTTCGGTGCGTGCGTCATCGACCACGACGGTGGGGATATTACTCTTCTTAGCGTTCTGAACCGCCGGGACCAGGTTTGAGTCTGACTGCGGCGACAGCAAGAGGGCGTCAGGTTTCTGCGAAAGAATCGTTTGCGCCAAGTTAAGCTGCTCAACGAGTGAAGACTCGTCCTTGGCCGCCTGGGCGTCGAACTTGATGTCGTGTTTGCCAGCTCTCGCTCTTGATGCCAGCGGCAACGTCTTGCCAGAACTCATTAATCAATGTTTTCGTGACATAAGCAAAACGCATCGGCTTGGTCGGCGCGGGAACCGGGCCGAATTTCTTTTCCAGATCGACGGATTCAATTTTGTCAGCACTTCCGCCTGAAGAAGCCTCCTCGGCGAGTGCTAAGGGAACTGTCGGCAGGAGGGACGCCGCAACTGCGGCCAGCAATAGGACTTTTGATTTCATATAGGATTAGTTTGTTGAGGGTATTTTGTAGGGGTGACGTTGAGAGGGGCTGGGAAATCTCACTTCATGTTGGTATATCGCGTGTACATGTCTTCGCGCTTTTGATTAGTCAGCTCCAGCAAGCGCAAAACCAGCAGATCGCCCAAGAGCAAGAGAGAAGTCTCATAGTGAGTCCCCATCGTGAGAATGCTCCGACCGGCAGCGATGTCTGCCATCGTCTGCGCGGGTAGATGGATCACAACGTCCACAGGCATCTGGGCGGCCCGTTGCGGCTGAGCCGTAATCACCGCTGTGCGCCCTCCCGCTTCTCGCGCCACATTTAGCAGCGTCTCTACCGTCGGAAAATGTCCGGGCCCGGCACTGACCAGAAAGAGGTCCTCCGGCCCCACCGCCGGGGTCACCATTTCGCCCACCACGTATGATTTGAAGCCGGCATGCATCAACCGCATGGCGATCGCTTCCATCATCAGACCTTCGCGGCCTACGCCAAAGGAAACGACTTGCTTGGCACTCAGAAGCTCGCGGCTCAGAAGTTCGAGTTGAGTAGGGTCGATCGCATCGAAAACGCTTTCCAGATCGCGGCACGCCCGCCGGCCGAGCGCTTGGAAGTCAAATTGCGGTTCTGAGGGCATTAGTCTGAAACGTTTCAGATAGTTTCGCATGGCGGATCGATCTGTCAAATAGTTTCTTGCTGGAGAGGTTATATAGTATAACTAGCTCTTGATCATTTATTTATTACTACACCAAACTAGGCCGACCAAAGAAACTCTCCCAAGAATTCCAGACGGCAGCGCCAAAAAGCTGAGACGTTTTAGATGGTTGACTATCAAGGTGCCGAATGATGGCCGGCAGCAGAGTGAATGCCGCCGTCGACCTCGCCTGGTTGATGGTGAAGGGGCGACCAGCCATCGCCAGGACCGCAGCGACGTTTGCGGCGCTCCCGAACTGGGGACGCTTTTAGCGTGCGCGAGACGAAAGAAATTTGTCCTTGAGAGAGCCGCAGCCGGTCACCGCGAGCGCGCCTTTCGTGGACGCCGAGTCTGCGGTGTCATGGCTTTTAGGTGCGAATCCCTTTCGACTAAGAAAGGATGAATTACCTCACTGACCTTTTTGACCTTACCGCTCATTAGGGCAAGCAGCTGTGTAGCCATGCAGCGGCCAACTTCGGCCGCCCGGTAGTCTACCGTGGTCAAGGGGGGATCGAGCGCGAGGCAAAGGTCGGTGTTGTCATAGCCAACCACAGCAACGTCATCAGGGATCGTGAGTCCACGGCCCCGCAGAATCTTCATGGCGCCAGCGGCCATGTAGTCATTGGCGCAAAAGACCCCGTCCGGCGTGAACTCTGTGAGAATGCTTTCCATGGCGGCCGTCCCGCTTGCGATGGTAAAGTCGCCGTAGCGTTTGGTTATCTTTTTCACACCGGCGGCAACGAGCCCCGCAAAAAAACCCCGCTCGCGCTCGATGGCGTCGACGTGCGTTTCGGGCCCATTGATCATGGCCACGCGCTGGCATCCGCGTTTGGCAAACTGCTGCGCGACTAACTGTCCGCCATGGTAATTATCCAGATCCACGTAGTTGACATCAGCTCCAAAGCAAGCCGGCCGCATCATCACGTAAGGAAACGAGCGTTGTCGCAGTGGATAGAGAAATGGGTAGTCGCGAAGGTATTGCGGGACAATGATGATCCCATCGAGGGTTCGATCTCCGACGACGCGTTCAAAATAGTCCATCAAGTCAGGATCTTCGTGTGCTTTGACATCAAGCCGCAGGCTGTAGTTGGCTTGGTAGCCCACTGCCAAAACGCCCTGCTGCAAATAGTAAAAGAGCGATGTCTTATGAACGATGTTCGCAATTTGAGCGGACGTCATCATCAGCAAGGCGATGGTGTTCGATTTTCCGGTGTTCAAAGTGCGACCGATGCGATTGGGCACATAGTTTAAGCGCTTGGCGCATTCCAGAACTCGGGTACGTGTCGATTCCTTAACCTCTCCGCCATTCAAGGCAATCGAGGCGGTAGCTACCGATACTTTGGCAAGCTCGGCTACTTCCTTAAGGGTTACTCTCATTGTGATAGGATAACACGAGAAGGAGCGGTGTCGCCACCTTGGCTGGAATTGCGAAAGTTCGGCTGACAATGAATTCAGCCGCGCAGCAGGTGTAGCTAAACTCGAGGCGGATGCCTCCTTCGGCGCCATTGATTCTCAGCGACAATCTTCATTTGGGGTGCTAGGTGTGTGCCATCGGTTTCCCCAGCTTCATCGACGCAAGTTCCGACTGTCGCCGGCTCAGATCATCGATCGAAGGCGGCTGGAAAGACTTGGCCTACGGTTTTTCGACCGATCTCCAGCTCAAAAACAAGCGCGCATTTATGCCCCTCCGCGAACAACGGTGAGAGGAGAACAACCGATCATGCCGCGCGCGGCAGCCCAGCGCGCGTTCTCGACGATGGCCGCCGCGTGAGCGCGTAACCGAGGCGGGCGCAAAATTGAAACTATGAAAGCCTATCAACTAACCGGGCAAAACGGCCCAGACTCATTGCAGCTCAATGAAATCGTCGAGCCGAAACCCGCTCCTCTCCAGGTCCTAGTGCGAGTTCGCGCAACTTCGCTGAATTACCGGGACTTGATGGTCGCCAGCGGCCGCTACGGCGCCCCAGTGTCGCTGCCATTGATCCCGCTCTCGGACGGCGCGGGCGAGATCGCCAGCTGTGGGCGAAGGGGTGACCCAATGGAAGGAGGGCGACCGCGTCGCGGGCACTTTCTTTCAGAACTGGCCGACAGGCCCGGTACGACGGGAGGCCTTTCACAGTGCCCTGGGCGGCACCCTCAACGGAATGCTCGCCGAGTATGTCACTCTCTCCTCGGAGGGTGTCGTCGCAATTCCGCCCCACCTAAGCTTTGAAGAAGCCGCGACGTTACCGTGTGCGGCGCTCACGGCGTGGCACGCGCTCGTGACAAAGGGAAAGGTTTCCGCCGACCAAACGGTGCTGCTGCTCGGCACCGGCGGCGTTTCGATTTTTGGTCTCCAGTTTGCGAAAATGCACGGCGCACGCGTGATTATCACATCGAGCAGTGAGGAGAAGCTGGCACGCGCAAGATCGCTCGGTGCGGACGAGACGATCAATTACCGCGCGACCCCTGATTGGGAGAAAGAAGTGTTCCACCTAACGGGAAAGGCAGGTGCAGATCACATCATCGAAGTCGGCGGAACCGACACTTTCCCAAAATCGCTGCGAGCACTTTCGTTGGGAGGGACCATCAGCGTCATCGGCGGCGTGAGCGGGTTTACGAGCGACATGCCGCTCGGGGAGATCCTGGGAAAACTGGCGCTCATCCGGGGTATCTATGTAGGCAGCCGTGAAATGTTTGAGACGATGAACCGTGCCATTGCCAGGCACCAGCTCAAGCCGGCCATTGATCGCGTCTTTCCATTTTCCGACGCTCCAGCGGCATATCGCTACCAGGAAAGCGGCGCGCATTTAGGAAAAGTCGTCATCAGTGTTCCTTAATGCACGGTTTGAGCAAGATGGCGACAGGTCGACCAACAACGGGTGCGACCGCGGCGCAAACCGCTTGCTTACTTCGTAGCTGAGGAGGAAATCCAGCGACAACGTTGCATGCGATAGGACCGCACTCTGCACAATCTGCTCGATCGTATGCTCCTTGAGGACGCGCACGAGGCATGGCAAGTCGAACAGCTCACCCAATACCTCTAGGCTCAAACTTTGTTCGTCGCGAAGTTCCGGTGGTAGCTGATGACACGGCACCCACTCGCGGCCAGGAGTTGGATGATGGCGACCGGTGAACCCCTCGCCACCGGTGCTCACGATCGCACCCATAACGAGCTCTAGAGTTTAAAGGCGCAAGCGTGTCGCGCACCTCACTCGGTCCGTGGGGGGCGGTCCACTGCCCACGAAGGGTCCGCTCCCCACGGGTGGTCGATGAAGAAGACCCACTCACCATCCGGCAGACGGCGCATGACCTCCATCGCGTGATGATGGATTTCAATTGGCTTGCCATCCTCGTCTGTACCGGTGATGCGCCATTGCGAGCGGCACAGAGCGAAGTCTCCAGACACAGTGGTGTGGTGAACGACGACGTCCATGTGCGGCCTCAGTCCGATGTAGCCTGCCATGGTGGCGCGAATATCGTCGGCGCCGCGCGCCACGATGGTGCTGCCATGCACCTGCTCCAGGCGAACGACGCTGGCTTCGGGGTGGTACATCGCTGCCGCGGCCTCGATGTCTTGCGCGTTGAAAGCTCTCGCGAGCCAGAGGTCGACGAGTTCTGGTGATGGAGCGCCGCCCACGCGGCGAGTCGGACGGGGTTCAACGAGGTCCTCATGTTCTGTCTTCATATTCTCTAACGGTTCTGAACGTTCGTTACGCCACGGCGTAAGCTCTTCCCAATACCTTGTTCCTGACCCAGCGATGCCTTTCTGGTATGCTACGGTGTGGAACTTCGCCATTTGCGATATTTCGCGGCGGTCGCCGAGCTCCGTAACGTGACGCAGGCGGCGAGGAGGCTTCACGTCGCCCAACCTGCGTTGAGTCGGCAAATCCGAGATCTCGAAGAGGAGCTTGGTGTGAAACTCCTTGAGCGCAGTACACGCGGGATCAAACTCACCGAAGCCGGAAAGTTCTTTGCCGATGAAGCAACCGCCGTGCTTGCCCGGGCCGCCCAAGCTTTGCAGGGCATTCGTGCCTTGGCTCGTGGCGAGATCGGCGAAATCCGCGTTGGTTACGCGCCTTCGCCGACAACGGAAATTCTCCCACGCGCGCTGGCGGCATTTCAGGCAGCTGCGCCCGGCGTGCGCGTGACGCTTTTGGATCTCGCCAGCGACGACCTCGAACGCGCGTTGCTTGACGGACGCGTTCACGTTTCCCTGATGGTGAAACCGGGCAGCCGTCCGCAGCCAGGAGTCCGCTTCGAGGAGATCGTGCGCTACGCATTGCGGGTGGCCGTATCTCGCCAACATCGCTTCGCCCGCATGACGAAAGTGCCGCTCGCTCGTCTGCTGGGCGAGCCCCTCGCAGCTTATGCCAGGGCAGACTACACGGAATACCACGAAATGCTCGAAAGAATCTTCGCAGCGCTCGAAGCGAAGCCGAAAATTGCAGTGGAGTGCGATGGGGCCACGTCGCTGCTGGCGGCAGTCGAATCGGGGCGGGGTGTGGCTATAGTGCCCGAGGTTTTTCACAGCTTGGCCGGCTCACGTGTGAAACTGCGCCCGATCGAACCGACACTTCCTCCGATGATCGTCGGCTGTGCCTACACAATTCCAAGCGCATCCACGGTTGCGGCACAGCGTTTTCTCGCCATCGCTCGCAGCGTTGCGGCGGATTAGGTGGGCTCGCCTGCCTCGAGGACGGCCGCGATCTTACGAACCTGGGTGGCGACATCCTGATCCACGAGGGAGCCGCCTCTACCGGCTACGTCGCCGGGAACTACACGAAACCCCTGAGAAAGGATTTGCGAAATCACCCCGCTCGCCTGCGCAGAGACCGTCGCTCCCAAGCCGCGACGATAATGAGCACCGCCGACGCGGTGAGCGACAGCAGCAGCGGCGGGAAACGCGACGCCATGGGCGCCAGCACGGCGAGCGCAACAAGGCCCGCTACATGCGAAACAGGCAACCTTCCAGTAATCGTCCATTTGAAAAGGAGATTTCCGATCAGATAAAGCGCGGTCGCGCCCAATGCGGCGATGATCGTTTTGAAGTCCGAATGGCCCGTCGGATGATGTAGCACGAACTCGTCGGCAACCGCGGCGACGATGATGCCGCCGACGATGAAGAGGTGAATGTAGGTGTAGACGAGGCGTGCGAGTTTTCCCGGGTCGTGCGAGGACGAGATTGTCTTGCTCCCCGCCTCCGCGCTTGTATCGAAATAGAGCCACCACATCGCCAGGCTCCCTGCAAACGAGATGACAAACGCCGCCACGACGGCGGGCGTCCACTCGAGTTCGCTGAATATCGCGCCGGTAACCAGGATCGATTCCCCCAGCGCGATGATGATAAAGAGCGCGCAGCGCTCGGCCATATGCCCGCCCTCGACATCCCAGTCCTTCGTCCTTGACCGGCCGAGCCCCGGCACGAAAAAGCCCAACGAGGGCGAGACATATTCCGTCGCCAGCGCGACCGCCCAAAGCGCCAGGCGCGCCGTGCCATGCGCGAACGCACCCGCGATCCAGAAAACCGCCGCCGCCACAAGCCAGACAAGGATGCGCTGGAAATTGCGAACCATGACGGGATGGCCCCGCACCGCCCAGATGAAAAACAGCGTCCGTCCCACCTGCATCGCGACGTAAGCGCCCGCAAAGGCCAGGCCGCGCGACTCGAACGCCTCCGGCAGCGAGGAGGAAAGGATCAACCCGAACAACATCAAGACCAGCAGCGCGAGCCGCACCGGCAGCTTTTCGGGATTCAGCCAGTTCGTGACCCACGATGTAAAGATCCACACCCACCAGACCGCGAGCATCAGCAGCAACGTCTGCACCGCTCCCAGCGGCGTGAAATGCCCGATGAGCGAATGCGAGAGCTGAGTGATCGCAAAGACGAAAACGAGATCAAAGAACAGCTCGACAAAACTCACCTTGCCGTGCTCGTGCCCGCCCCGGCCCCGCAAAAGCCCGCGACCCTCGGATGTTGAAGAAGAATCAGCCATCAGGCCCGCCTGATAACAGAAACAGCCACTATCGGAAGCCGGAAAAGCCCTGCGCGCTGTCGCATCAATTTCCGGATGGATTGCGCGGCGACTGTTCCGCGAAACGAGGAAAAGCGTTGTGGCCGTTGCCCTTCCCATGGGGGCTGTCGGCCTGCGTTTCAAGCCGTGGTTTCGAGCAAGATCGCAACAGGTTGAGCAAGAACGGGTGCGACGGCCATGCAAACGCGGAGCAAATTCGCTCCGACCTTTTCCTCAACGACAGGAGTTCAGAAAATTGCGGAAGCGCAAACTTGGAAACAGCGATCTGGCTACACGATCGACACTTTCACCAAGCCGCGGCTTTCCCTGCGAGCCAACATTATCAGCGGAAACAGGAGCGCTGACTCCGCGAATCTTCAGACGTTCAATCCGCTATTTCCCAAGGGAAAATACTTTGGCGAACTCACGCCTGTTGGTCCTTACAATCTCATCAATCTGCTTGGCGCGGTTGGCTTGACATTGACTGACCAAGTTGCGGTTTCCGTCCAGGGCGGCCCCTATTGGCGCTACAGCGCGCACGATGCCGTTTACGGCTTAGGTGGAAATATTGTTCGCGCCTCCGACTCAGGTCCCGGCGATACAAGCAGCGCACACTTTATGGGAACGCAGCTGGAATTTGTAGCAGAGTGGAATCCCGCCCGGGAATTCGCGTTTCTCGTCAGCTACTCCCCGATTTTGCTCCAGGTTTCGTTTCTTCGTGACACTGGCCCGTGGGAGGCGATTCACTTCTTCGAGGCAAGCGGTTCGCAGCTCGCTTCTCAACTTCCTTGCGCCGCGCCTCTTCGGCTCGACGTTTCTCAGCAGCTTTACGCTCAGCAGCTTTCTCGACCGAAAGCGGCGACGGTTCATAGCGGTGGATTACTTCAGCCACGCTTGCTCTTTTCGTCGACTTGGCCAGCGATGGCAATCGCAGATCGCTAAATGCTTGATTAACAACTCGGGACATCTCGCAACAATTGTTCCGACATCTCCCAAGGCGATCGAAACGGCGCAGATCAACCGTAAACTAAAGCGGCAGGGCAGATAACACACGCGCATGATCCTATACACAAACCTGTTATCATCGGCGAGGATAACAGGTTTACTGTCGAAGAGGCTGGCATCAGTCGCTCAAAAGCGCTGCTCGTTTTGGGTTACGAACGCACCCGGCAGCACGGTCCCTTCATCCCTCTAACCACCCAGCCTGAAGGCGAGTTCCACGTCACGGTTCCCGATCATCATCCGATCAGATTGGAACCTTGAGGAGTATCCTAAAACTTGTCGATGTCCATCGTGATCAAAGCGGTGAACACATAATTCAGCGGAGGCGCTCCAAAAACCGCTTCGGGGGGCACCTCTTCCTTCCTAAGAGTCCGAAAGCGACTTCGAAGATTTGTTCAGGAATTGCGGCACGGCCGGTCCTAGTTGAAGCATTCGCCCCACCGGGATAAATGGAATGCGAGCGCGCCAGCCTTGCAGGCCCGGCCGTTGGCATGGACAATAAACTCACTTCGAGAATCTAGAATCGCGGCCGCCGTCTGCTTCAGCGACTTGTTCGGCCGCCCTACTTCGTCCGCTTCCACACTTGTACCTCAGGGCGCTGCTTTTTCCCGTCCAGGATGAACTCCTGAATCTCATACCGTTCTTCGTCCGGCCCGAGCTTGACGTCCCTGTGCTTGATGGACAGCGGCCCGTCCTTGCCCTGGCCCGAGACCTGGTAACTCCACTCGCCCGCCTTCGCGCTCTCGCCGATGCCTTTATAGGCCCGGCCCTTGCTGTCGAAGCCCCAGATGGTCCATTGACCGGTCGCGGGATCGATGCCGTGAATCTCCTCCCGGGACTCCTCGCCGATCTTCCAGGTCAGCCGGATGAAGGACTTGTCGAGGATCCACTCCCAGCGGATTTTCTCCTTTTCCCCCCGGGCATTGGTGGTGGTCCAGACGCCACCGACGAAGTAGTCCCCCCACTCCTTGAACGCCTGTGAAGGCTTCAGGTCCTTGTTGCCCGCCTTGTCGTCGCCGACCGCGCACAGCCCGGCCGCCAGGCCGGCAACCAGTGTCACCGCTACGAGCCTCATGACAGGCCTCCTTTCGAGAGAACGATTGTCATTGTCGTAGGCGTAATCAAGGAGCCGAACAAGTGATTGAACCAACCTGTTCATCTCCGAGATTTGCGCGGTTAGCGAACATTTTCATGCTTCATGAGTGCGGTTGACACCCCAAAGTCGAGATGAAAGCAGTTTCGGTTCAGAGTGACAAGAGTTGTCTTATTCCAGTCGTGCGCAGAAGATATCGGCAATTCCCAAAGAGGCTTTCGAAAAGAAGGTTACTGAATTGAAAGAGTCCGGAAAGCTTACCCCGAATACAGTTGTGCCAATTGGTCCCCCGAAAACGTCTTTTGACCCTTGGACTGAGCCTACGAGCGCTTTTTTTGATAAAACGACCAAGTTGGGCGTGGAATTTTGAATGACAGTCGGCGCGCCTTTGGGCCGCTTCGCCGCGTGACGGAAGAAGAACTGACCAAAGAACCTGTTACCCCTTAACGTCGTTAAGTAATTTCGTTGTCGTCAAGTTTCGAGATTCTGACATGGCCTTATGCTCCAAGCAGCTTGATGTAGCCACCCGTGTAACCAGGGTGTTCGGCTTTGTAGGCGGCGCCGTGTCCAATGTCTTCAACGATCGGCACCTCCTTGTCACACAGTTCGCAACTGACCGGGTCCATCGCCGAAAAGCTGACGCTGGCAAGTGCCTCGAGTTTGGGCACACCAAGTTTCTCTGCCGTCAGGTCACCTCGATTGCAGACCACACTGATGCCGACTAGTTGACCTCCGGCTGCCTCGACAGCGCGGCATACCTTGTCGACGGACCCTCCGGTTGTGAGGAGGTCCTCAACTACAAGCACTCGCTTACCTACGAGCTTTTGCGCAAAACCAGCACGCTCGAAAATAAATTCGCCGTCGGCTTTGTCAGCCCAAGTGATGGCAACGTCTTCGCCTTTGTCAGCAAATGCACGTGCTGAGAGCACGGCAAGCACGATGCCTCCAACAGCCGGTGCTGCCACAGTGTCAACTTCTCCATGGAACGATGCGATCAGCTCGCGGCAAAGGTCGGAAACCAGCGAGACATTTGTGTAAATGGGATCAAGATTGATGTATCCAGAACCGTGTTTTCCACTCGTATAGATGAAGTGGCGATCCAGATATACAGCACCCGCCTTATCGAGTTCCTGCAAGATGTCCATTCGTCGTCAAATAGTCGCTGTAATCGGAGTCCGTCCTAGCCTGAATTTCTTCAAGTGCGGGATGAGGTATTTTAACCGGATTGTGCATTTTGCGTTCGGCGCCCTTACCCGTATCTTGCGAAATCCCTTCTTCGAGAAGACGAATCTTTTGCTGTAAGTCTTCTGGGTTGTTTTTTGAGTTCATAAGGGTTCGGTATCTTCTACAGGTTTGGACCCAGGGGATACGTGATTGAGCTACCGTCGCAGTACCAATTTGTTTCTGTAGCGGTAAGACTCGTCAACGCCAGATTGAGTCTCGTCGCGCTCTTGCTCGCGCTAAAAAGGGATCGAATAGGGGTGCGTAAACGCGGAACAGCGAGTTAGTCAATTTAGAGCTCGCAAGCTCGCACGGCACTTGTAAAGCACTGTGAATAAAGATGTGGCGCGGTGCGAGCTTTGCTCTGTTTTGTCTCTTCGATTTTCCAAAGCTCGCACCCCTTAAGTCCGCTTGGATCGAATCTTTGCGAGTGCCGCGCGAGCTTGCGAACTTTAAAACAGTCAAAACGGAAATTCCGTGTCATCGCCGTCCTCTGGTTGCTCTCCTGCTTCCGATTTCTCTCCCTCTCCCGGTTTGTCTGCTAGCTGTGTTTTTACTTTCAACCGCTGCTTCAATCTGATTAGACCAGTATCCTCTTCCTCGCTCTGGACCCTCTTTAACTTCGTCCGGCGTAATGTCGTATTCTTTCAATTCTCTACCCAGCTTATGCGCGGTAAGGACTTGGTCTTTTGTGCTCGCGCCACGGAGCCTCGTCATCAGCGTTAAGCAGCGAGAGCAGATCTTTAGTCTTGAAAAAGAATCGTTCTTCGGGCTCAAGGAGAGATTCATGTTTGTAGCTCTTCGCGGCGTTTGGCGAAAATGTCGCCCAAGCGCTCAAGTAAGTAGTGGCCGAAGGTTTTGCTATCCTGAGCGGACTTGCTGCTCATCGTGAGCGCCGCTGCTTCGGTCGCCTTTAGCCAAGTCGTCGCCAGCAACAGTAGCGATGGCGAAGAGTGGCTCCCAATTGTCGCCAGCGCGATTACTGAGCCAGTCGGCCCGCAATTTGAAGACTTGAACGCTGCTACGGATCTCGTTAGCGAGACGGGAAATCTTGCGGCGCAAATCTTCGAATTCCAGCTTGTGACCGCTTTTGAGCTTCTCAGTCTTACATGTTCTCTTTGGATTTGCGTTCGAGCCTAATCGGGATCGACCTGCTGAGGATCGTGCGTTTCGGCTGACCGATTCTGGCGATTGCCTTTGGGGACCACGTCGAGAATTGCCCAGTCTCGCCAGCGTCGTTTATGACACGGATGACGTAAGCGAGCTGCCGCTGATGGACCGGAATTGATTACTCCGCGCATTTGTTCGTTCTTTTTTGCATGTAGGCGTCGGCTTCGTCCAAAATGAGAGTCGGATGATGGATCTCCGATCACGCGATAGATAGCTGCCGCGCTAATATTGCTTGCCTGAATCGGACGATTGGAAAGATACAAAACGAGTTTTAGGAGCGTCGACTTGCCGCAGTCCTCTACGGGAGAAGTGATAAGTAGAATCGGGAGAATGTCGACCGCATCGTGGAGGTAGCTGAGCACGATCCACAACGCTGCCGCGCGATAATACGAAGGGTCCATATAGACAAAGCGCTTGATCGTCGCTGAGATTTCGTCGAGCACTTCACCGGCAACGACCGGCTCGCCCCAGGGTTCAGCCGTCGGGGGAATATCGACAGCTTTAGCCCCGCTCGGATATTGCTTCGCGCCTTGCTGAGGGCCTTGGAAAAGTACGAGATCGGCGATGGCGATGTTGAGTTGCTTGCGAGCCCGTTCGCCAGGCTCCTTGAACTTGGCGGGGTCGTCTTGCGTACAAGATGCAATTCCTTCCTGCAGAGCTTCGTATCGCGCCGGTCGAGCGTCTTGAGAGAGTGAAAGGCAGGACCTTCTCCCGATCGTTGCAAAGCTCGGCAAAGACCTGTTTCTGTTTCTCGGGGTCGTTCCCCGCCTTGCGCGCCAGATAGTCGTCGACGCCTTTGCCCTCTTCGAGGCTCCATGTAGTCAGCTGGTAGACGTCGGCACCGGCAGCGTAGAAGAGCATGAACGCGCGGATCTCTGCCTGACGGACGTTGCGATTCTTGAGATGGTCGGCGTCGAAGCAAAAGAGAACCTGGCGATATTCTAGAGCGAAGCGGGCAATCTCGGGATGAATCTTCAAGACTCTGAGGTCGGACGTGTCAGGGTCGCCATCATCAGGACCATCATCGTTCCGATCTTCGGAATCATCCATTCGACCATCATCATCATCGGAATTGGGCGACGGGTCCTGCCCGGGCTCGTCTTTTTCTTTGATGCGGCGACGCCCCAGACTCCCACTAGGCTGATTGGGAACGCCCCCGCTTGGAGGAGCGACATTCCCTTAACGGGGCCCTCGCAAATGACAAGGGCCTTGTCGATGTCCTTCGCGACGGCGCGAGTCTCTGGTGGATTGGATGACATCGAGTCGGTACCGATTAGCGCGACAAACTTCGCCTTGCCGTAAGAGGGCAGCGGGCGAGCCAGATAGTGGACAAGCTCGCCGTTGAAATTGCAGACCTTAAACCAGAGGACGGCCTTCACTTCACCCCAGCGCGGGCTACGGCAAACATGGTCGGAATTCCGGGCGAGCCGCTGCGAAATCTTGGAAGGAGTGAGGGGGGAATCAATTTCGCCACCGTGCTCGGCAAATGTCGTCTCTAATACGCCACGCTCATAGAGATAGAGTCTTGCTGGGTCTTGAGAATTGGTATCACCTGAATCGGGATCTACGCTATCCATAACGACGGTCGGGTTTGTTATCCCGCCTTTCTTTTCCGCAGCGCCTCCAGCTTTTGCTGCGCTGTATTGAACTTAGAATCGGTCGTACTATTACCTCCGCCGCCGTTCTTCAATGCGCTAAGCTCATCGTGTAGGCGACGAGCCCGAAGT
>CAWGQS010000016.1:0-76196 GCA_963824895.1 uncultured Verrucomicrobiae bacterium
TTGTCTGCTGAGCTAGCCGCTGTCAGGCCTACCAGCATGACCAGCAGAACACCTAATAGGTTCTTGATATATTGTTTTTTCATTGGATTTGTTGATGTTTGATTGAATTTATGATCTGGAAAATGCCCTTTTCAGGGCCCGCGTTGATGCAGAAGGGATTGCGACGCAGGAGCGGGTTCAATGCCGGTGGAGCAGGCTTTTGGCGCTGCGGTATTCCGCCAAAGTCTCAGCAGCAATGAGCGCGTGATCGACTTGGGCGAGCCAGGAACTGCTGGCAAGAATTTTGTTCATGGGGAGAGCCTTTTAGGCGTTCGACACCAATCACTTACATTGGGAGGTTCCTGGGGAACTTGTTGACTGTTGATGAAATTAGCATTTCATATAGAAATCAAGAAAAAAGCGGCTGATATGCGCCGCGATTTGCAATCTCGGCGAGAGGAATAAGCAAAACCCCAGTCATGTCACTACCCCTTTGTGGGTCGTAACAGCAAGAAGGCGAGTTCTTTTTGCGTCTCCACGGCCTCCAGAAATTAGTCATCGCCCCTCATTCTCAGAAGGAACCTGGCGTGCTAGGGCAACATCTATCGCATCCAATAAGGCAGGGTCTACTTTGGCCCGTTCGACTGTGACTGCATCTGGTCCGAATTCTTTTTGCGAAAGTGCCTTGGCCGCCTCGATGATCCAGTCCGTAGCCATCTCGATTGATATGGTATCGGTATCGATAGCCAGGTCGAACTGTGATCCGTTGTCCCATGCCTGGTTGTAGAACCTCGAGACGAACTTTTGCCGGGCCGTGTCGTCTTCTTTGACTCGTTGCTCAGCTCGCAAGCGGCTGGGTAGGTTTTCCCGGGCCATCACTCGTTCCACTCTGACTGAGAACGGGGCCTGGAGGCGCACGTTGAGGACATCTGCATACTTGCTCAGAGAGGCATAACCACCCCGCCCCAGTATCAACATATCCCCGCGTTGGGCCAGGGCTTCCATTGTGTCATTTAACATCGAAACGATTTGCAGATTCTTCGCGTTTGCCAGATCCCAAACATTCGGTGGAGACGTATATAATTCGCCAAATTTTTCCAGCCCATATTGGCGGAATATTCCCTCCAGAATGCTTTTGTTCACCAAAGTATACCCTAAAGCCTCGGCCACTCGCCGGGCGATTTTGGCCGCTTCGCTGCCAACTAATCTGGAAATTGCAATCGTTTTCATCGGTGTCTTACCGTAGGCCTGCCGCTACCCGCCAGGAAATCGCTTTTGGATGCGCTGTCGATACGGCGAAGAACTGCGGGGCTGGAGGGAATTCATTGGGAGGCTGCGTTCATTGCCGCGGCGTGATCCTTAAGACCGCGCCACTGTCGCACGTTTCAGGTCGGCGAGAGGATGGCGCGTTGCCCGCGAAACCGCAACTCCAAAATTTTGGAACGCGCAGACATGCAGATTCCTCCATCAGCCCCCGCAAAGCTTCCAGCCAAACTCCCACAGCAACCGCTCCAGGATCAGGATGACCTAGAGCACGATCGCCCAAGTAACTTGAGCGCCCGCGTCGGGCAACTATGTGCCTGGTTGCTTGAGCACCCTCCTTCGCAGCTCGGACGGCAGCTGCGAACCCTCGCGCTCGATTTTGTCCGGTTTCTACAGCGCTCGCGAGCGCTTCGGCTGCAGGCCACAAGGTATCCAGCATTGTCCGATCGCAAGAGATTCAGCCGGTGACGGCTTGGGTCGAACCCTATGCCGGACTTTATCAAGACTACCGCGCGCGGCTTGATTCTTTAAATGCGGATACCTAGCCTTCATGATCGCCGGTGTGGACAGCGCGATCATTGCATGGTCAGAAGCCAGCCCGCCGGCCGGCCGACGTCGCGCGGCCGCAGTTAGCCTTCTAAGCCTGTCCACATCTCAGGGTCGTTAAGTAAGCGTGCTCTAGTCACGCGCACCACAACTCGGCTGCGCCCGACGTTCAACGGCCCACAAGAGATAGCTGCGCAAATGTCTGTAGACCGTTCGCCCGACGTTAGAAGCCGCTTACCGCAACGCGTAGCTGATTGATGAGATAGAAACGAGGCGCTGTCTTAACCAGTTTAGCTGGGCGATAAAAAAGGGGTTTGCGTGGTCGATCAAATTGCGTCAGGATGGCTGACGGTGGGTGGATGCAATCGCAAGAGGCTTCCCCCAGAGTTTCCCCCTCCGAAATAAAAGATAACGTACAACAACTCAGTTCTCCCATGAAACGCCTTCTCTCCCTCGCTATCATCCTCCTGACGAGCCTGAATATCCTGGCTCAGCAAAAGACGGTGAACATCGTGACGGTGAATAACCCGGACATGATCACCTTAAAGAAACTGGCCCCGAAGTTCGAAGAGGCCAATCCGAACATCAAATTGAATTGGCTGGTGTTGGAGGAGAACATCATGCGCCAGCGGATCACGACCGACGTGTCGACTGGGGGCGGGCAATTTGACGTTATTTTCATTGGCCTGTATGAAGCGCCGATCTTTGCGAAGCGGGGCTGGCTGACGGAGATGGCGAATCTGCCGGCAGAATACGATATCGAGGACGTCTTCAAGGGTCTGCGCGACGGCTTGTCCTATGAAGGGAAGCTCTACGCGCTGCCCTTCAACGGAGAGAGCTCGATGTTGATGTATCGCAAGGATCTCTTCGACGCCAAGGGGATTACGATGCCGGAGCAGGCGACTTATGGGGACATCAAGAAATGGGCGGAGGCGCTGACTGACAAGGGCAAGGGAATCTATGGTATCACCTTGCGGGGCAAGCCGGGCTGGGGAGAGAACATGGCCTTTGTCAGCACGCTGGTAAACACCTTCGGCGGGACGTGGTTTGACATGGAGTGGAAGGCAACCATCGATAGCCCGGAGTGGAAAAGTGCGATTAGTTACTATGTGGACTTGATGAAGGCGTCTGGCCCGCCTGGGGCGACTTCGAATGGGTTTAACGAGAACCTGACGATCTTTGCCACCGGGAAGGCGGCGATGTGGATTGATGCCACCAGTGGGGCGGGACCGTTGTTTGATCCGAAGGAGTCGCAGGTTTCCGACAAGGTGGCCTTTGCCAGTGCGCCGATTGAGAAGACACCCAATGGGTCGCACTGGTTGTGGTCGTGGGCGTTTGCGATCCCGAAGAGCTCAAAGGCGCCCGAGGAAGCCAAGAAGTTCGCGCTGTGGGCGACCTCGAAAGAGTATATGAAGATGGTGGCCGACGAGACGGGATGGGCGACGGTGCCCCCTGGCACGCGGAAGTCGCTCTACGACAATGCGGAGTATCAGAAGGCGGCCCCGTTTGCGGCGGTGACTTTGAAGGCGATGCAAACGGCGGATCCTACCAATCCGGCGATTCGGCCGGTGCCATACACCGGAGTGCAATTTGTCGGAATTCCAGAGTTTCAGTCCTTTGGGACGGTGGTGGGGCAGAATGTGGCGGGAGCGCTGGCGGGGAAGATGACGGTGGATGCGGCCTTAAAGGCCAGTCAGGCGGCGGCGAACAAAGCCGTCAAGCAGGCAGGATTGCAGAAGTAAGGGCGAAAGAGGGGGTAAAAACTCTGGTTGTGCTTTTGAAGATATAAAGTGAGCACGGCTCCACAGCCCGTAGTCCCCGTCAGCTCTGTCGAGCCTGAGGTGGAGGCCAAGCCGAGCCTGGTGTTGCCTTTGTTGCAGTTGCCCTCGGTGGTCATCCTATTTTTGTGGATGATCGTGCCCTTGGGGATGACGATCTATTTTTCTTTCATCCGCAAGAATCTCTTAAATCCGGATCTGAGCGGCTTTGCGGGGCTGGAGAACTACAGGTATTTGTGGGAGGATCCGGCCTTTGTTCCGGCGATCATTAACAGCATCATTTTGATTGGGGCGGTGCTGGTGATCACGGTGGTTTTGGGGACGCTCTTCGCGGTGCTCTTTGACCGGGATTTCTTCGGCAAGAACGTGGCCACGCTGCTGGTGATTGCTCCGTTTTTTGTGATGCCGACGGTAAGTGCGTTGATCTGGAAGAACATGATGATGCACCCAGTGTATGGGTTCTTGGCAGTGACGATGGGCAAACTAGGACTGCCAGCCATCGACTGGTTTAGCACCCATCCGCTCTTATCGATCATCATCATTGTGTCCTGGGAGTGGCTCCCCTTTGCCTTTCTCATTTTGTTTACCTCCATCAAGAGTCTGGACCAGGAGCAGAAGGAAGCGGCGGCGGTGGACGGGGCCAATCCGGTGCAGTTCTTTTTTTATGTGACGCTCGCCCATTTGAGCCGAGCAATTGGGGTCGTCGTGATGATTGAGACGATTTTTCTGCTCTCGATCTTTGCGGAGATCTACACGACGACCTCCGGCGGTCCGGGAACGGCCACGACGAACCTGGCCTTTTTGGTGTATGCGCTCGGCCTGCAGCAGTTTGACGCGGGGATTGCCTCGGCGGGAGGCATTCTGGCGGTGGTGTTGGCGAATGTGGTGGCCTTTTTCATGGTTCGGCTGATGGCGCGGAACCTGCAGACACGCTAGAGTATGACCGAGTCGAAGTTTAGCAAATGGGCGTGGGGGATCTTGGCCTGGCTGGTGGCCCTCACGATCTTCTTTCCGATCTTCGTGATGATCATCACGGCGTTCAAGAATGAGCGCGAAGCCCAGTCCTTGAGTCTGTTCTTTCTGCCGACCTTGGAATCCTTTTACGAGGTCTTTGCGCGCAGCAACTACGCCGCCTACGTGTGGAATTCGATACTGGCCTCGGTGGGCTCAACCTTATTGTGTTTTGCGCTGGCCATTCCGGCGGCCTATCGGATGGCGTTTTATCCGACGCCGAAGACGCAGTCGACGCTGGTTTGGATGTTATCGACGAAGATGATGCCGGCGGTGGGGGTGTTGATTCCGCTCTATATTTTGTGTCAGTTCTTTGGGGTGCTCGACAGCATTGTTGCGCTGATCATCATTTACGCGCTGATCAATTTACCGATCGCCGTGTGGATGGCCTATACCTACTTCTGCGAAATACCCGCGGCCATCCTGGAGGCGGCGCGGATCGATGGGGCCACTATCTTGCAAGAGCTCTGGCACGTGCTGCGGCCGATGACCCTGCCTGGGCTTTCCTCCACCGGGCTGCTTCTGATTATCCTCTCCTGGAACGAAGCGTTTTGGAGCCTCAATTTGACGAGCGTGAACGCGGCTCCCTTGCCGGTCTTTATTGCCTCCTATTCGAGTCCGGAGGGGTTATTTTGGGCCAAGCTATCGGCGGCTTCCTTTTTGGCGGTAGCCCCGATCATGGTGCTTGGATGGATGACGCAGAAACAACTGGTGCGCGGATTGACCTTCGGAGCGGTCAAATAGAAAGCAGCTTATGAGCGACGGATCGGTTCACATTAAGAATTTGGTAAAGACGTATCTTGACGAGCATGGCAATCCGTCGTTCGCCGCGGTTAAGAACATCAATCTCGAGATTCAGGATGGGGAGTTCATGGTCTTGGTGGGTCCTTCGGGCTGCGGGAAGTCCACGACCCTGCGCATGCTCGCCGGTCTGGAGAACATCACCAGCGGAACAATTTCCATTGGGGATCGCGTCGTAAACAACGTCCATCCCAAGGATCGGGGGATAGCGATGGTCTTTCAGAACTACGCGCTTTATCCCCACATGACTGTTTTTGACAACATCGCCTTTGGGCTGAAGCTGGCGAAAAAGCCCAAGGACTTTATCCAGCAGACGGTGACCAAGACCGCACAGAGCCTTGGACTCGACAAGATGCTGGACCGCAAGCCTGGGGCACTTTCCGGCGGCCAGCGCCAAAGGGTGGCCCTTGGACGGGCGATCGTGCGAGACCCCAAAGTATTCCTCTTTGACGAGCCACTTTCGAATCTTGATGCCAAGATGCGGGTGCACATGCGCTCGGAGATCTCGCGTCTGCATACACAATTGACCACCACGATGGTGTATGTGACCCACGATCAAGTTGAGGCGATGACCATGGGCGACCGCATTTGTGTGATGCGCGATGGTAACATCATGCAGGTGGCCGATCCGCTGACTCTCTATCGGCAGCCGGACAACATCTTCGTGGCTGGCTTTATTGGCAGTCCGCCGATGAACCTGCTCAAGGGTAAAGTGCAGAAGCTCGAGGGCGGAGGACTGGCCTTTGTCGAGGACGCCCAGGAAAATGCCTTGACGGTGCCCTTGCGAGGCAGGCTCGAGAGCCTGGCGGCCCCGTATGTGGGCAAGCCGATTCTCTTTGGTATTCGTCCCGAGCATCTCAGCGACCAGGTCAGCGATCCAGAGCATATCCCGGTGACCGCGACCATCGAAATCTCGGAACCAATGGGCTCGGAGTCGATCGTCTATATGAAGGCCGGCACGGGAAACCTCATCGCCCGGGTCCCCGGGGAACATCACTACCATCCCGGTGAACAATTGACCGTCCAACTCAACATGGAGAAGGTTCATCTCTTCGACGTTCAAACCGAACAGATGATTAGGGGCTAACCCTTACCAAGTTCTTAAAGTCGGCTCCGTAGGGTTGCCCTCCCGACAAGAATTCAGCCGTACGGTAATTTGAAATCACTCTCATAGCTTATGAGCAAAATGATGACGGGAGCAGTGCTGCCGGGGAATAGCACGGTTGAGTTCAAGGAGTTTCCCATTCCCGAACCAGGGCATGGACAGGTCTTAATCAAGACAAAATCGTCAACGATCTGTGGCAGCGATATCCGCGCAATTTACCGTGAGCACGTCGGCAAGGGTCCGGAAGGATATCAAAACAAGATCGCGGGCCATGAGCCGTGCGGACAAATTATCGAAACAGGGCCGGGCCTGAAGCGATTTCGAAAAGGAGACCGCGTCATCGTCTATCACATCTCAGGGTGCGGAGTTTGCAACGATTGCCGCCGTGGCTACATGATTAGCTGCACGAGTCCCTTTCGGGCAGCCTACGGATGGCAGAGAGATGGAGGAATGGCACAATATATCCTCGCCGAGGAAAAGGATCTCGTCGCCCTGCCTGACGAGCTCTCGTACACCGATGGCGCTCAAGTCGCCTGCGGCTTCGGCACAGTCTACGAAGGGCTCGAAAAGATCGGTATTTCCGGAAACGACGCCGTTCTGGTCGTCGGCTTGGGTCCGGTGGGATTGGCTGCCTTAATGCTGGCAAAGGCGATGGGCGCGAACAAGCTTATTGGCGTCGACGTGGTCGAGGATCGTCTCGACGTGGCGCGCAGCCTCGGGCTTGCAGATCACGTTCTCAAGGCGGGCGCGGAAAACGTGGATGAAATTCGAAGCCTTACTGGAGGACAGGGAGTTGAAAGAGCCTTTGATGCGAGTGGCAGCGACAAAGGTCGCCTCACGGCCATCCAGGCAGCGCGAAAATGGGGCAAAATTGCCCTGGTCGGTGAGGGCGGAACACTCGCACTTAGACCAAGCCCGGACCTGATTCATGACCAGAAGACAGTTTATGGATCCTGGGTCACGAGCATTTGGCTGATGGAAGATCTCGTTGAACGCATTGTGCGCTGGAAAATTCATCCCGAAGATCTCGTTACCGACAGATTTCCGCTCGAGAAGGCGGACGAAGCTTACGCGCTGATGGCGAGCGGCAAGTCTGGAAAGGTCGCCGTCGTTTTCGACGAGGAGCTCAAATAGTCGCTTAGCGTTATCTCGGAGTCATCCGACGACCCTTTTTGCTGCTGTAGCGGCGGTGTCCCCACCGCCGGGGAGAACCCCCCCTCGACCGTGGGGCCACGGTCGCTATAAATGCGCTGCGTCCTCCGCACCTTAGCGACGGCACTTTCGATCGTTCCGGCACAGGCGCGCCAACGACTACTTCCAGGCCTGCATGTCGCGCCGGACACTCCTAAGTGTCAGGAATAAGCTTTTGCAGACTAAGAACGGATTGCAGATCAGCTAATGTACTCCCGCAGCGTTGCCCGTGCTCCCTTGTCGTAAAAGCTACTGAGAATGTTGGAGACTTCGTTGCTAAAGGCCGGCTCGTTGGCAAGCTCTTCGCTGAAGACTTCGCGCATGCCCAGAAGTTGCCGCGCATCCTTACCGGCCGCCTTGGCACGCTCTCGCAGCTTTGCAGCCATCGGATCAAGCATCGGCATTTCCTTTCCCGATTCATCCAGGCCGTTTAAATAACGAAACCACGACGCAATCGTAAAGCTGAGTAGCTTGATCTGTCCGCCACGCTTGAGCTGATCGACGACCGAGGGGAGGACAAACTTCGGAATTCCGGAAGATCCGTAAATGCCTATCCGCGAAAGTTGATCCCGAATTGCGGGATTTGCGAAACGTTCGATGAGGGTTTGCTTATATTCGGAAAGATCGACACCGGGAACGGGAGACAAGATCGGGGTCACTTCTTCGTCCATCATCTTCTGAACAAGCGTGCGAATGTCGCGGTCCCCCATGGTCTCGTGCACGAGCTGAGACCCGAGTAACATGCCAATATAACACAGGGCCTGATGACTGGCGTTGAGCAGGCGCAGCTTCATTTTTTCGTACGGCAGCACGTCTGTTGTCATCTGCGCGCCCACCTGTTCCCACTTGGGACGTCCTTGAACGAAATGATCTTCGATGACCCACTGCTTGAAGGATTCGGTCATGACGGGCCATCCGTCCTCGATCCCAAATTTCTCACGAACGAGCTGGCGATGCTCATCGGTCGTTGCAGGGGTGATACGATCGACCATGCTGTTTGGAAAAAGGCATTTCTCGTCGAGCCAGTTTCGGAGAGCGGGATCCTTCAATTCGGCAAAAGCTGTGAGCATTTTCTTAGCGACCTCGCCATTGCTCTGAATATTATCGCAGGACATTAGGGTGAACGGAGCAAGGCCGCGCAAACGCCTTCGATCAAGCGCCTCGAGAAGATATCCGAAGGAACACGAGGGCTCATGCGGATGAGCCAGATCGTGCTGAAGATCCGGATGCTTGGCGTCGAGTTCACCAGTGGACTGGTCGATATAGTACCCACCTTCGGTGATCGTCAGCGAAACGATCAGCGTATCTTGAGATGCCATTTGTTCGATCACCTTTTGAGAGTCGTCGGGCGCAAAGGCAAAGTTGACGATCGAGCCGATTATGCGCGCTGAATCGCCGGCCACGCTTCGCTCGACCAGGGTGTAAAGGCAATCCTGAGACTTCATCACGTCGCGGATGCGGGCGTCATGCTTAAGCAGTCCCACTCCGCAGAAGCCCCACTTGGAATCCTCGCCTTGATTGAGAAGATCGTCGCAAAAAAGAGCCTGATGGGCCCGATAAAACCCGCCGACGCCGACATGCATGATCGATTGGCCGACCTTTTGTCGATCGTAGTGCGGCACTTGAATTTTTGGATCGAGTTTATCTAAGTTTGCGGTGTTGAGCTTGGCAGTCATTGCTTGAGGGATTGGCGTGGAAGATGGAGTGCGAGACATTTGGTGGTCGCAAGTTCCATGGGAGAAATCGAGTGATTGGACGGTGCCCGTGTCGCTTTCCCGGTGTCATTGGAGCAGCATGCAGGATGTGGACCCATGACATGACGGGGACTAATTGATTGAAAGCGCCGTAATCATTTGTGTCAAATCCTTTCGTCCGATCCTCCTCCGATGAGGCCTTGTTCGTGAGCGCGACGCGCATGTTCTCGCCGAGCCCGGCGACGTAGGAGCGGGTTCGCCAAGCTTCCCTTCGGATGCCAGCGATTCCAACAAAGCGAAACCGCCGCCGGGGCAAACAAAAGCCCTCGGCGGCGGTCGTTTCCCCTCGCGATGAATTAAATCAAAAAATGATCCCAGCCATCACACCGAGGATGGTCGCATTCTCGATGGCGCCGGTGCCATTTGGCTGAATGATGTATTGGAGGTAAGGCTGAAGGAAGGCCCATTTGTTCAATTGGATGCGATAGTCTATCTCGAGCACGCCCGTGTAATTAGGCTGGTTGACATTGCCTCGTTGTTGGAGGGATTCGATGTTGAAGAAGCTGTATTGACCAAAGCTAAAGGCAGCCATGAGTTGGTCATCGTTGCGCGTCGGGATTAGGCCTCTGTAGACGAGTCCCGTGTGGAAGTAAAACGGCAGGATGTTGTTGTATTTCGGGGAGTAGGTGAACAGGCTGAAGAAATAGAGACCCTGCTCCGAGAGTTTCGGCTTCTTCGCAGGAGCCGGCTCCAGGACTTCCTTACCTGACTTTCCGTCCGTAACCGATTTCCCATCCGAAGGGCCTTTGGCCAAAGGAGCGGGTTCCTCTGGAGAAGGCTCGCGAAAAAGCATCTGATCCACCTGCCAATAGAATCCGTAGCGCCCATTGTAGTCGGTTCCGAAAAAGGAAGTATTCTCCTCTTCGTAGTAGTATGCACCAAAGGCGTACTTACCGGGAAGTTTGGAAGACCCGATCTTCGGAGTGAACCCGATTTCTCCAATCCCAAACAGTCCGTTGAGGCTTTGGTCGGGTCCGAAACCCTCGAAGGCGAGCCCATGGTTATCGGTCGAAGTAGCCTGCGGATAGGACATGAAAAGCCCCCCTTTTACGTAATGCCATTCGACAGGTTTGATCTTTAAGGTGCCGCCCCAGGTTGTGAAACTGGATGAGAATGGGATATTCGCTCCAATGCCCTTCGAGCTTTCGAACGAATTGTTCACGAAAAGTTTCGAAAGCGGCTGCTCAATGAATTCTTTCTGAGGTTGAAGCCAACCGCCGGTTAGTGTGAGAAATTCCTTTACGCCGAAGAGCTCCGGAGTCGAGTAGGTGAGGCCGAAAGTCATGAGGCGCCACTGTTTGCCGGATTGGAAGTGAGAGGGTTGGAAATTGGGAGAAGCGCCGACACGGAGATTCGGATTTAAGCCATCGCGCCAACGCACTTCACCAAAACCCCTGAGGCCTTCCAGCGGCCCCCAACCAGTCGCCTTAGCGAAGTCGAGCTCCCCCGTAAACTTGATTTCCTCGTCGAAGTAGCTCCCTCGAAACCCGGGTCTGCCACCATCTACGACGCCGTAGTAGACTCCGATCCATCTTCCGCCGAGCTTCAGACCCCGATCCTCGAGGGTGTCACGAACGCCGAACCAATTTCCACTGGCGTATTTTCCGTTCCACCACTGTTCGAACCACGGTTCGGATGGTTCAGGTGGAGGAGCCCCGGTGACCGGTCTGTCGTAGAACGCGGCATGAGCGTGGCCGATGATGACGAATGCGGCGAGCGTGGCGATGACCCTTCCGGCCAGCTGACGGAACAATAGTTGTGGATTCATAGTTGAGGCAGCAGGAGACTGCGATGCCACGGCAAGGCACTCAAAGGCACGAATTGTGACTTTCTCGTCACAATTCTACGCCGAGCATTTCCACGCTCGTGAGTCGCGACCTCGGACCGAAATAACGCCCCTCGGAACGTCCTGATTTCCGTGATTGGCGGCACCCCGCGGCTCGGCCGGTTCGCCGAATCGCTTCCCAATGGAGAGGCCTTGGCGGGCGCGCCCAGCTTGACATGTCTGACTTCGGTCGAGTATGGCTTTGGGGGAGACCACGAGCACCGACCAAATGCGCTTGCTTCTCAGCTGTTCAAAGCGCCTGCGTCTTTTGATCTGCGGGGCGCGAAGCATCACGCATTGAGAATCCATCATGGAAAAGACTCACAATGAGGATTCGGGTTCCCACGAGAATTTTCGTGACCAGTTGGCGCGCGTTACCGTCCCACCTGAACTGGACAGTGAGGAGAATCGCAAGCGCTGGAAGTTAGAGGATCAGCAATATAAGCGCGGACCTTATCTCATTGAGCTTAACGTTCAGTACAAGAGCGGTCTACCAGGTGCGGCCAAGGCGTTCCTCGGGATCCACAAGGAGGTCTGCAACCGGCTTGCGCGCCAGGATAAAATTCCGAAGCCGAAGGACCCAGAAAGAGTAGGGAAGTCGTATTATCGATGCGATTTACGCGTGAAGGAGTGGCGCGCGATCGTCGCCGCGGACGAAAAGCTGGCGGCAGAAAACGCGAGGATCGGAGCAGATGAGCAATCGCGTCATCAATGCATCTATCGTCTTTGGCCCGATTTTCCAGTTGCCGGACAGATCAGCCGTTCTATTTCCACCATAAAAGCCGACGCCGCGTTACGGTCGTTCGAAGCGAGTGGAGAAGAAATCACCTGGGCCGTTATCGACTCGGGCATCTTTGCCGGGCATCCCCACTTTGGGAGTTCGGATGAGGAACATGTGCTGCGGCATAAGAGCGTCAAAGACCTTCATCGCTGCTTTGCTCAGGTGTTCGATCCGAAGAAGCCGGCTAAGCCTATTCGGCTGGCTGACCCGGATAGTGAGCCCCTTCCGGCGAATCGGGATTCGATCATCGATCAGCATCGCGAATGGGCGCTTCGAGATGACTTTGGCCACGGCACCCATGTCGCGGGCATCATTTCCGGCCGGGCTCCAGACGATCGCTGCGCTCAGATTCAAGAAGCAGGGGCCGCTTCTCCGTCGGTTGTCGTCCTCGAGCGTGAAGATCGGATCGACCCACAACACTTGGACGATGACAGCCAGGCGCGCATCAGAGCGACCCGCCGCAGAAAGGTGAGCGATCGGGAGGCGAAAAGGTTTCACGGAGTCGCACCGAACTGCCGCCTGGTCAGCTTGCGAGTCCTCGATGACAAAGGGGAAGGCCGATCAAGCGATCTCATCCGTGCGCTTGAGTACGTCCGCGATACTCTCAATGATAATCCCAAAGTTCTCCGGGTACAGGGAGTCAATCTCAGCGTGGGCTACGAGTTCGATGCTGAAATGTTTGCTTGCGGCCAAAGCCCACTTTGCAGCGAGGTGAATCGTCTCGTCCAGGCGGGAGTAGTCGTGGTCACCGCCGCTGGCAATACCGGGTATGGTCCGATCAACGCCCTGGCGCGTGTCACCAAAGTGGGACTTTCAAACACGATCAACGATCCGGGCAACGCGGAGCTCGCGATCACGGTGGGCGCCACTCATCGCGAGGCTCCGCATACCTATGGAGTTTCCTACTTCTCGTCAAAAGGGCCGACGGGAGACGGCCGCCTGAAGCCCGATCTTGTCGCGCCGGGCGAGCGCGTGATCTCTTGCGCGGCGGGTGCGAAGCTGGAAAAGGCGAAGGAGGAGGAAGTACCAGTTACGAATGACGTCCCGGCGCCGGCTGCCAGACCGTCCAATGGAATCGCTTACTATGTGGAGGATACCGGAACGAGCATGGCAGCGCCGCATGTCTCGGGCGCCATCGCTGCGTTTCTCTCAATCCGCCGCGAGTTTATCGGTCGCCCCCTCGAGGTCAAAAGGATCTTCCTTTCGAGCGCGATCCCGCTGGGACGAGAGCGTTATTTCGAAGGGCATGGCCTGCTCGATCTGATGAAGGCCAT
The DNA here is from genome assembly GCA_963824895.1 of uncultured Verrucomicrobiae bacterium. Classification (GTDB taxonomy): domain Bacteria; phylum Verrucomicrobiota; class Verrucomicrobiia; order Chthoniobacterales; family Terrimicrobiaceae; genus DASTFP01. The sequence goes on from CAWGQS010000016.1 coordinate 13,309, forward strand.
TCAATCAGTCTAAAGAGAAATGATGATCATAAAACAGTTTGATATCGAGTTTCGAAAGGACGGTCTTGTCCACGACGATTCGCAGGTTTCGCGCCTGCTCGACGGCTTGGGGGAAACGACTGATCTCGTCATCTTCTCGCATGGTTGGAATAACGACAAGGCCCAGGCGACAAGCCTGTACGACAACTTTTTTAGGAGCATCGCGGAGGTTATCGACGCTGACGTGGTTCCGCTCGGTCCGGACAAACACATCGCCGCAGTCCGGGTGTTTTGGCCCAGCAAGAAGTTTGCGGAGGAAGACCTCATCCCTGGAGGGGGCGCCGCCAGTGCCGCTCGAGAGAATGAGAACGCGCTCCTGCATCTTCTCGACGAGCTGAAGCATGATCCCGTTCTGCTTGGGAGTCGGGACCTGGACGAATCTCGAATTCCTGCACTGAACCGCGCGAAGGAGCTTGTTCCCAAGTTGAACTCAAAAGAGGCGCAGCACGAATACGTTCAATGTCTGCGTGCAATCCTCAATCCGGATGAGAAACACCAAGATGATGGTTCCGTTGAGTTCTTCTCAAATAATCCAGAGACGCTCTTCGAGAATCTGAGCCTCCCTGTACCCCTCAGCGTTGTTACTTCGGGAGGGGGCGCCACCAGTTTGCAAGGCGCAGCCGGCTCTCCAGGTGATCATCTGGATGGTATCGGGGCCGCTGCGCGCCGGATTGCGAATTACGCGACATACTACCAGATGAAGTCTCGGGCCAAGAGCGTCGGACGTTCTGGCCTCGGGCTGGTGCTCGCGCGAGTCCGCACCGCGAAGCCCGATCTTCGACTGCACCTCGTCGGCCACAGCTTCGGTGGATTGGTAGTCACTGCCGCTGCTGCGACGCTCGGAACCAACACCGATGGCGTCTCAATGACCTTGTTGCAGGCCGCTTTCTCGCACAATGGCTTTGCGGTTAAGTTCGACGGCACACATGACGGTGGCTTTCGAACCGTGCTTGGGGATAAGCGCATCAGCGGTCCGATGCTCATTACGCACACCAAGAACGACAAGGCTGTTGGTGTCGCCTATCCACTCGCCTCACGGATTGCCCGGCACGTGGCTTCTGCGCTTGGCGATGAGAATGATCCCTATGGCGGCCTCGGTCGCAATGGCGCACAACGAACTCCGGAAGCTACCGGATCTGTGGAGTCTCTAAAGGCAGTGGGCGAAAGCTATAACTTTCAGCGTAACCGCGTGTTCAACTTGCGGGCGGATAAGTTCATCAAAGATCACGGCGACGTGACCGGGCACCAGGTCGCCTATGCGTTTCTGCATTGCCTGGCCGCGGCATAATGGTCGCGGCATAGGTCACGAGCACAAACCTGGCGTCGTCGCCACGCGAACGGCGTCGCTATTAGCCCGCCCTAGTCCGCGCCTAGGCAGCGACTCCGGCCGCCTTGGCATCGCGTTCTTTCATAGCGGCTTTACGGCTAAGTTTGACACGCCCCTTGTCGTCGACGCCAATACATTTCACCCAGATTGTGTCACCGACTTTGACCACATCTTCAGTCCTATTTACCCGAAAGTCTGCGAGCTCCGAAATGTGACAAAGGCCATCTTTGCCGGGGAGAACTTCCACGAACGCGCCAAACTCCTTGGTCGACACAACGGTTCCGTGATACACCTCGCCGACGGTGATTTCCTTCGTCATTCCCAGGATGATTTCCTTGGCGCGTTTGAGACTTTCACCATTGTTGGAGTAAATATGAACCGAGCCGTCATCTTCGATATTAATCTCCGCGCCGGTCTCAGCGACAATGCCTTTGATCGTCTTGCCGCCTGGACCGATGATCAGTCCAATCTTGTCGGGCTTGATGCGAATCGTTTCAATGCGCGGGGCGTAGGGACTTAGCTCGGCACGGGGAGCGTCAAGAGCGAGATTCATCACCTTCAGCACTTCGAAGCGCGCATCTCGGGTGCGGTGAATGGCTTCCTCCATGAGCTTGAGCGGGATCCCAGGAAGCTTCAGGTCAAGTTGAAAACCTGTCACGCCGGCTTCGGTCCCGCAAAGCTTAAAGTCCATGTCACCAAAATAATCCTCTCTACCGATAATGTCCGTCAGGAGCGTGTACCGCGAGATCACGTCACCGCTGAATTCGGTGACCAGCCCACAGCTGATTCCGGCGACCGGCTTGCTGATCGGTACTCCCGCGTCCATGAGGGCGAGAACACCTGCGCAAACACTGGCCATCGAGGTCGAGCCGTTCGATTCCATGATCTCGCTGCTGATGCGGATCGCATAGGGAAAGTCAGCGACCTCAGGAATGACCGGGGCAATGCTCCGCTCGGCGAGCGCTCCGTGACCAATCTCCCGTCGACCTGGGCTGCCCGTCCGTCCGGTTTCTCCGACGCTAAACGGGGGAAAGTTATAGTGCAGAATAAAGCGCTTGCTGGTTTCTCCGCCCGTGTAGCCATCGAGTTCCTGAGCCTCATCGGCAGGTGCGAGCGTTGCGAGAGAGATGGCTTGCGTCTCTCCGCGTTGGAAGAGAGCGCTGCCATGACTTCTGGGAAGCAACCCCGTTTCGGCGCTCAGAGGACGAATCTGTTCATAGCTGCGTCCGTCGCAGCGCACCTTCTTGTCAAGAATGCTGATGCGAAACGCTTTCTTCTGCAGGTAATCAAAAGCCTGGCTGATCTCAAACTTCGTGGCCTCGGGATACGTCTCGAGGATCGCCGCGGTCACCTCATCTCTCAGCGCCTCGACCGCTTTTTGTCTGGCGACTTTGCTGGGGGTGTAGAGCGCGGCCTCGATGCGATCTCCCGCGACCCGATAGGCGATCTCAAGAAGCTCGTCAGGAACGACGAAGAGCACCGCTTGACGCTTTGGCTTGCCAGCCGCAACCGCCAGTTCTTTTTGCGCCCGGATGAGATCACGCACCTCTTCATGCGCGAAGGCCAAGGCTTTGATGAAGTCGGCCTCAGGAATCTCCTTGGCTTCGCCTTCGATCATGATCACCTGATCCTCCGTTCCCACGTAGACAAGATCCAGGTCGCTGGCGGCACGCTGACTGTGAACCGGGTTGGCGACGAATTGTCCGTCGATACGGCCGACCCGCACCGCCCCGACCGGCCCGGCGAACGGAATGTCCGAAACGCAAAGCGCCGCACTGGCCCCATTCATGAAGAGGATGTCGGGATCGTGTTCGCCGTCGGCGCTCAGCAGAATCCCGATGATCTGCGTATCGTAGAGATAGCCTCTCGGAAAGAGCGGTCGCAACGGACGATCTGTCATCCGGCAAGTGAGAGTTTCCTTCTCCGAAGGACGACCTTCCCGCTTGAAATAACCGCCAGGAAACTTGCCGACCGCCGCTGCTTTCTCCCGATAATCGACGGTCAGCGGGAAAAAATCTTGACCTTCCTTTACCGTCGTCGCGGAGACAGCAGAGACGAGAACAATGGTGTCCCCGGAGCGAATTGTAACTGCACCATCGGCGAGTCGCGCGAGCTTGCCTGTTTCAATGGTGACTGAGGTTTGGCCAACAGTGGCCGTAACAGAATGAGACATAATCTAAGGTGGTTCGTTCCGCGGCCCAAAAAGCCGGAAACGGTTTCAAGGAACGCCCCGAAGACGGGGGGTTTCGACTGGCTGTGCTACTTGCGCAAACCAAGCTTCTCCACGACCGTTTGATACCGATCGGAAGCCGTATTCTTTAAATAGTCCAGTAAGCTGCGGCGCTGAGCCACCAGCTTTAGAAGTCCCCGCCGCGACGCGTGGTCCTTGACGTGACCCTTGAGATGCTCGGTGAGTTCGTTGATGCGTTTCGTGAGCAACGCTATCTGCACGTCCGCGCTGCCTGTGTCCTTCTCATGAAGCCGAAGAGTATCGACCTCGATCGTTTCTGCTTTTGCCATTTTCTTCTTTAACTTTGTAAACCCTCTAGGGTTACATTCTCGCGCCGGAGTTGGCAAGGAAAGTTTTCGCCAGCCCGGGTCCCACATGGACTACTAAAGCTTTTCGAAAACAGGCGATTAGGGTGACGAGGGAGCTTTTCGGAAGGGATTTTCCAGAGATGCTATAATCTCTGCCGCATGCTTGAGGAACTTGAAGGACCCTATCTTCCCGCTGTCGGACCCGTGGCAACGCTATCAGACGAAGAACGGGGCGTTCTCAGTTCATATGGTGATTTTCACTTGGCTGATCAGGGTGAGGTGCTGATCACGCAGGGCAATTCTCACGGTCGGCTGTTTTTTGTTCTCAGTGGTCTCCTGCATGCCGTTCGTCGTGACGGGGATCGCGAAGTATTGCTGGGGGCAATTCACAGTGGCGAGTGGGTAGGGGAAGTGGATCTTTTTGATCCGGTCAGCGCGATGTGTTCGGTAATCGTCATCGAGCGAGTCCAGTATTGGGCGATCAACCGGCAGGATCTCGAACAGTTCATCAACAACTATCCGCAAGCCGGCATGCAACTCGTGATCAGCCTGGCATCGATTCTTAGCAAGCGCTTGAGGTCCGTCACCAGGCGTCTCATGGAAGAGGCAGAACTAGCTGTTGTGCGCGCCTCATTGTTGGTCGAGCCTTGAGCAACGAGCGGTCAACCGGTGTGGTGATATTCCTGGAGGCTCTTCACGGCGTATCCCGCATCTTTCAGCGCCCGGATTGCGGCGCTGCTTGCTTGCGCGCCGCGTAGCGTAGTCATCATGGCGATGCGTGCCGCCACGGCGGCGCTGCGAATAATGACTTCGTCTCTGCGAGGTTGTCGTCCGCTTGGCGTGTTGATAATAAAATGCATGTCGCCATTCTTGATGAGGTCCAGGATGTTGGGGCGACCCTCTTGCAATTTGTAGAGCAACCTGGCTCGAATTCCTGCTGCGTTTAGCACCCTGGCGGTTCCCCCGGTGGCGTAGATTGTGAATCCGAGATCCGCGAATTCTCTGGCGATGGGGACTACGGCCTGTTTATCGGAGTCCTTCACACTGATGAAAGCGTTGCCTCCAGTGGGAAGCGCTGGCTGCGCGGACATTTGCGCCTTGGCGTAGGCGATTCCGAGGTCTGCATCAATCCCCATCACCTCGCCGGTCGACCGCATTTCCGGTCCCAGCGTGACGTCGACACCTGGGAATTTGATGAAGGGGAAGACAGCTTCCTTGACCGAGTAATGCTTTGGCAGAATTTCGCTCGTGAAATTCAGTTCCTGGAGCGTTTGCCCTGCCATGATGCGTGCGGCTAGCTTTGCCAGCGGCTTGCCGATAGCCTTGCTGACGAACGGGACGGTACGCGAGGCGCGAGGATTTGCCTCGAGCACATAGACTTCCTCATCCTTGACCGCAAACTGAACATTCATCAGTCCGCGCACCTTGAGTTCGCGGGCCATGGCGATCGTGGCGTGTTTGAGTGAGGCGAGCACTTTTGTGGACAGCGAGAACGTCGGTATGACGCAGGCGCTGTCACCGGAATGGATCCCGGCTTGTTCGATGTGTTCCATGACCCCGCCGATGACGCAGCTTTCCCCATCGGCGATACAGTCGACATCCACCTCAGTGGCGTCTTCGAGAAAACGATCGACAAGAATCGGGCGTTCCGGGCTGGCTTCGGCCGCGGTTCGGATGTAGCGGCGGAGATCCTTCTCCTCATGCACAATTTCCATCGCCCGGCCGCCGAGAACAAAGGATGGGCGCACCAAAACCGGGTAGCCGATTTGCTTGGCGACGGCGACAGCCTCATGCTCGTTTGTCGCTGTGCCGCCCTCGGTTTGTTTGAGTTGTAGCCTATCGAGCATCGCCGCGAAGCGCCTCCGATCCTCGGCCATCTCGATGCTGGCGGGTGACGTGCCAATGATTGTACAGCCGTTTGCGGCCAGAGCCGCGGCGAGGTTGAGGGGCGTCTGACCACCGAATTGCACGATAATTGCGTCCGCGCGCTCGCGCTCGTAGATGTTCAGGACGTCCTCGAGGGTAAGGGGTTCAAAGTAGAGCTTGTCACTGGTATCGTAGTCGGTCGAAACCGTTTCCGGATTCGAATTCACCATGATAGTTTCCCAGCCAAGCTCCTTGAGGGCGAAGGCCGCGTGCACGCAGCAATAATCAAACTCAATTCCCTGTCCGATTCGGTTGGGGCCCCCACCGAGGATCATGACCTTTTTTTTGGTGCTTGAGCGCGTCTCGTCCTCATCCCCGTAGGTGGAATAATAGTAGGGGGTGTAGGCTTCGAATTCAGCAGCACAGGTGTCGACCAGGCGATAAGTGGGAAGGAGATTGACCTTCTTGCGGGCGGCACGAACCTCCCCTTCGGTCGTGCTGGTGATCGCCGCGAGCTGACGGTCTGAGAATCCAAGCTTCTTGTGACGCCTGAGCTTGCCCAGCCCATCCTTGGCGATGCGCGACTCTTCCTCGATCAGCTGTCGGATGTTTTCCAGGAACCAAGGGTCGATCGAGCAAAGCTCGTGAATGCGCTCGATAGTGAGACCCGCTTGGAGAGCATGGCGTATGAAAAAGACGCGGTCATGACCGGGTATTCGAAGTTTTTGTTCGATAAAGGCCAGGTTTGGCGAGCCATCCTCAAGAAGCGGCGGCGAGTCCTGACCGTCCGCACCCAGCCCGAACCGTCCTGTTTCGAGCGACCGAAGCGCCTTTTGCAGTGCTTCCTTGAAAGTGCGTCCGATCGCCATCGCCTCGCCAACGCTTTTCATTTGCGTGGTCAACGTTTGATCGGCTTGGGGGAATTTTTCGAAAGTGAATCGCGGAACTTTAACCACGCAATAATCAATGGATGGTTCGAAGCACGCGGGTGTCTCGCGGGTGATGTCGTTTTTAAGCTCATCGAGAGTGTAACCAACTGCGAGTTTTGCCGCGATCTTCGCAATCGGAAAGCCAGTCGCCTTGGATGCGAGCGCCGAGCTACGGGACACGCGAGGGTTCATTTCGATAACCACCATCCTGCCGGTCTGCGGATGCATCGCGAACTGGATATTAGAGCCGCCGGTCTCGACGCCGATGGCGCGAATAACGGCGAAGCTCGCATCACGCATGGTTTGGTATTCCTTGTCGGTCAGCGTCTGAACGGGCGCGACCGTAATCGAATCGCCGGTGTGGACTCCCATCGGGTCGAAGTTCTCGATTGAGCAAATGACGACACAGTTATCGGCGCGGTCACGCATCACTTCCATCTCGAACTCTTTCCAACCAAGAAGGGACTCTTCGATGAGAACCTCGCAGACCGGTGAAAGATCGAGACCGCGCCGAACGATCTCCTCGAGCTCCTCACGATTGTAGGCGATTCCTCCGCCCGCTCCGCCCAAGGTAAATGCCGGCCGAATAATCAGCGGAAATGCCCCAATCGTCTCGATAACGTTGCGGGCTTCCTCCAGTGTGTGTGCGACGTCGGAGCGTGCACAATCAAGGCCGATATCGAGCATGATCTCCTTGAAGATCTGGCGATCCTCTCCGCGGCGGATTGCCTCCGCATTGGCTCCAATGAGGTGCGCTCCATGACGCTCAAGCGCCCCACTCTCAACCAAGGCCATCGCAGCGTTCAGAGCGGTCTGGCCTCCGAGGGTCGGCAGCACAGCGTCTGGCTTCTCGCGCGCGAGAATTTTTTCGATTGCTTCAGGAGTGATCGGCTCGATGTATGTGCGGCTAGCGAATTCCGGATCGGTCATGATCGTCGCCGGATTCGAGTTAACGAGAATGACTTCATAGCCTTCTTCGCCGAGCGCCTTGCAGGCCTGCACACCCGAATAGTCGAACTCGCAGCCCTGACCAATCACGATCGGGCCCGAGCCGATCAGGAGAATCTTGTGCAGCGAGGTATCCTTGGGCATGATTAGACGGCGGACCGATGTATCCGATATCGGCGCGCCTCGCAAAGGCAAACCGCGCAAACTGAGAGATTAAAAAGCGGCTCGCCTTGTTTCAAATTGTGCCTTGATTTTGACCCGCCGCCGACGAAGCATTCTGGAATGATTGAACTTGAAGTGTATGCAGCCGGTGTGCGCAATCCGGAGAAAATGATGGCGCTCGCGCTGGAATTGGACGTGATTTCGGGCCTCCGCTACAAGGTGGACACCAACCATGACATTATATATATGGAGTTCACCGAAAGTGTTCCGACGCTTTCCACACTGAAGTCCGTCTTTATCAAAACCGGCTTAGAAGCAAAATTCGTTGGTCAATTGCCGCCTGAGATCAATTCCAAGAAGAGTACGCAGCGGATTGAGAATGCCGCCGCTTAGCGCGAGATGCTCTTCTCTTCGTAGACACCGTTGAATGCGCCTGCTCGATCTCTTCAGAAGCGGGCTTTTTGGCTTCTTCACCTATCTGGGCCAAGTGGCCCTCCTCGCCGGGGAGACCTTTCGGTCAATCTTTGCAGCACGGATTCGTTTTAAGCTAACGCTGTTACAAATCGCTGAGATTGGATACGGATCCCAGCTCATCGTCGTCGTCACGGGAGCATTTACGGGGGCGGTCTTTACCGCGCAGGCCTACTTTCAATTTGCAAGCTTGAACATGGAGACGGCGGTGGGCCCGGTGGTAACTTTATCGATGTTCCGCGAGTTGGGCCCGGTTTTAACCGGCGTGATGGTCGCAGGACGTGTCGGCGCTGCCATGAGCGCAGAAATTGGGACCATGAAGGTGACCCAGCAGATCGATGCGCTGCGTGCGCTCGCGGTGCACCCGGTCGATTACCTGGTGGTTCCGCGTGCTTTGGCGATGCTGATCTCCATGCCCTTGTTGGTGGTCGAGTGTGTCGGTTGCGGGGTGCTCGCCTCTTACCTCGTGGCCGTCTACGTGCTCAATATCGAGGGGGTTTACTTCGTCAACAATATGCAGAAGTTTACCGAGGCAAGCGATATCGCGATGTCGCTGATCAAAGGGTTCGTGTTTGCCAACATCATCGTCTTTATCAGCTGTCGAGAAGGCTTGAATGCCAAGGACGGCGCCGTCGGGGTCGGACGCGCCACCACCGAAACCGTCGTGATCTGCTCGCTCTCCATCTTGATCGCCAATTTCTTTCTCACGATGTTCCTCAATATCCTCTTTCCCGCAGGACAGCGATGAGCGAAGAAGTAGAGCCACTCATCTCCGCGCGCGATCTCGTGCAAAAGATAGGCCCTCAGGAGATACTTCGTGGATTTTCGCTCGATATTTTTCGAGGCGAAACGTTGGTGCTCCTCGGAAAAAGCGGCGGGGGTAAAAGCGTGTTTCTCCGTCACTTGATCGGCTTGATGAAGCCGGTCTCGGGGCAGATCCTCTTCGAAGGAGAGGACATCGCGAACTTGGATGAGCGCCAACTCGCCCCGGTGCGCCGCAAGATCGGCATGCTCTTTCAGGATGGCGCGCTTTTCGATTCCTTAAGCGTGTATGACAATGTCGCCTTCCCTCTTCGGGAGCACGGTGAAAAGAAGGAGAAGCTTGTGCGGCAGAAAGTGCACGAGGCGCTCACCCTCGTGAACATGAGCGGCCACGACAAGAAAATGCCTGTGAATCTTAGCGGCGGAATGCGCAAGCGTGTGGCCCTGGCACGTGCGATCATTTCCCCTCCGCAGGTCATCCTCTACGACGAACCGACCGCCGGGCTCGATCCGATCGTGTCCGACAGCATCAATCGGCTGATTCTCAGACTGCAAAAGCAGTTGTCGGTGACCTCGATTGTTGTCACCCATGATTTGACCAGTTGCAATCGGATCGCTGATCGGGTTGCTTTGCTGAACGAAGGCCGGCGGCATTTCTACGGGACACTTGATGATCTGCGTGTCACTCAAGATCCGATCGTTAGGGATTTTGTGGACGGACATTCCGAAGACGGCGAAGATTAGACGCTTATGACGTCCAAGGAACGGGCATCACAGTTGCGGGTTGGCATCTTCATGGCCATTGGTCTACTCGCCATTGGCCTGATGGTCGTCTACTTTGGGCGCTTCGGAGAAAGCATCCATGGTGCCTACAGAATTCGCGTCGAATATGCGAACGCGAGCGGAATATACAAGGGAGCCAGCGTTCTTCTGGCAGGGGCAAAGATCGGTTCCGTCGAGAATAATCCGGTGATCCTGCCGAACATGGATGGCGTTTACGTAGATTTGAGGATCTTCGAGGAGGTCAAAATTCCCACCGCTTCTGAATTCAGCATTGGCAGCTCGGGTCTTCTCGGCGACCGTTTCATCCAGATCGTCCTGGGCAAAGATGCAAAGTCGGCCCCGCCGATTGCCCCAGGCGCGGTCATCCAGGGGAAGAGCGAAGCAGGCATGGGCGATGTCTTCGATCAGGCTGCATCGCTCCTGGCGGACACTCAGACCGCGGTGCGCAATATCAACAAAGTTGCCGAAAAGCTGAATACCGAAGTCTTCAAGGATACGACGATTGCGAATCTGAGCAGCACTCTCTCCAATCTGAAGGAGGCCAGTGCTGCCGTTTCAGAGGCCTCGAAGAAAATTGACGGTGTCGTGAAAAAGGCGGGCGAAGCGATCGAATCGGGGCAACAGACATTCGTTTCGGCCAATCAGACGTTCACCTCGGCCAATCAAACGTTCACCTCGGCCAAGAGCGCCTCTGACGATCTCAAGAAGGCAATCGGTGACATTCGTTCGCTCATTCAGCAAGCCAAACAAGGAAGAGGGGCACTCGGCGCCCTGCTTTCCGACCGGGAGATGGCCGAAAACCTCAGGGCGCTGGTTGCGAATTTGAGACGCAGCGGGATTCTTTGGTACAAAGACCGACCGCCGCCAAATGCAACTTCGCGATAGTTGCATGTCTGCGCGAATAGGCAGTGACGCATCAGCCCCAGCACCCATCGAGGCCTTCCTCCTCGCGGGCGTCGGCGGATGTATCGATGCGATTGGCGTATTGACTCTCGGGGGACTTTTCGTATCGCACATGAGCGGTAACAGTGCCGCGCTCGGAGCAGCCTTCGGACATGGGGATTGGCGCACAGGACTGCCGCACCTGTTCGCAGTGCCCATTTTCCTTGTCGGGCTTTTCGCTGGCTATCTATGTATCTTGCGGGGTCCCACCTATCGGCGTTGCGCGTCGATCTTATTGGTCGAAGCGATCTTGCTTGCGGTATTCGCCGTCCTGTTCGCGTGGGGCGGTTCGCCTGAACGCAACACTCTTGCGTATTTTGGATTCGCAGCGCCGCCGCTCTTGGCCATGGGTTTGCAGAATGCTACGCTACGGGAGGTTGGCCGATCCGTGTTTCCAAGCACATACGTTACGGGAGTCCTCGATACTCTCGCAAAGTCGGCGGCCTCAGCTGTCATGAGCGGGGAGAAAAGCGGACCGAACAGCCGGACCGCGGGCCGAGCTGCGCGGCTATGGTTGTGCTATGTGCTGGGAGCTTTGTCGGGGAGCGCTGGACTCTTTGTCTTGCGAGCAGGCATCCTTCTCCTCCCTGTGTCGATATTGCTAGTTATGGCGGCGCGTTTCTTTTCCCTGCCGGATCGCAAAGTTGGTTGACGCGAGCCGAACTCCGTCGGCAAGTTACTCCTTTGGAGGACCAGAAGCTGGAAGTGCGCGCACCGGAGAGACATTCAGCGCGCGGACCCGCTCGAATACGCCCGGCGCCACTTCAAGGAGCCGCTCGTAGGAGGCAAAGATCATTTCGAGCCGCGCATCGAGATTGTCGATAAAATGAAGAGCAATAGCTTCGGGCGTCTTGGGCTCCACCGGCGAGCCAAACTGAAATTCTCCATGATGTGCGGCGATCAGATGGAGCAGATGAAGTCGGACTTCTTCTGAAGGTGGTGAGAGGTCCTTCCAGTTTTCCAGCGGAAGCTTGCGCCAGAGAGCGTTTACGACTTCGATCCCAATGCTAATGTGTCCAAGGAGTTCGCCACGGAGGTCGCGAGGGATTTCAAAACCCGTCTCCGGCGGGCACATTTCCCACAGCTTACCGCAGTCGTGAACAAGAACGCCGGCAATCAGAAGGTCTCGGTTAAGAGCAGGGTAAACTGCGCAAAGAGCAGCGGCGCATCGCATCATCTGCGCCGTATGGCGAAGCAAACCTCCGCGAAAGGCGTGATGATTGCGGCGGGCCGCCGCAGCTCGACGAAAACGGGAGCCGAATTCCTTTAGGAAAGCTTCAGCCAGCGCGCGAAGTCTGGGATCGGCAAGACCATTGACCTTCTCCAGGATCAACTCGAGGTCAGCTTGAGCGGCCGCTCGCTCCATCTCCCCACCTTCAAGTAATTCCCGCGCGTCGTCTTCCGGAAGCGCTACAACCGACCAACGCTTCGCATCAAGACCGAATGCTCCGACAGAAAATTCGCCCTCGATGGCGATGGGCATGCCGCGTTCGAGCCCCTCGCACGTAGCGAAACTCGGTGAATCGCTCCACGCTTTCAGCACCATACAGTCCGCAGCATCGCGCAATCGGATCTCCCAAAATGGTTTCCCATTGCTGGCGTCCTTGCGCACAATCTCTTCGATCTGGGCATGAACCCGCGCCACCAGGACACCACTCCGCGCTTCTGCGCGGATCTGGGAAATGGTCTTTCGGCCTGGACCAGAGATTCCATCCACCAGCGGCAGCGTTTCGGACACTTCTGTCGTCTTCGTCACGCGTTCAGTTTCAAGGCAGGCGGATCAATGGTCAAGCCCAGCTGGGAAACCACGCCCCGCAATCGCTGCGCTCGATCTGCTTCGCGCGCGGTGACCGCTGGCGACTCGAAGGAGCGCTGGGGTAGCAGCGGCGTCCCGCCGCCGACGCAGCCAGGCCTCGACCGTGGGGACACGATCGCGACATGAATAAGCGAGGTTTTCCGACGAGCTTTTTTCACGCGCCCGGCGGGATACCGCCCGTCGTGGCAGAATTGCGCCAAATTAGAGGCCTCCCGAGGAGACCACCAGCTCTAGTTGAGCAATTGATACCAGGTGCTGCGGCGACGGGGTTCGTAACCGGCGTCGCGAATGAGGTGTTCGATATCCTCGGCATTCAACCTGAAGGTGGTTCCTGCACTGGAGACCACATTTTCCTCCATCATCACGCTGCCAAAATCGTTTGCCCCAAATTTCAGAGCAATCTGTCCGATTTTCGGCCCTTGTGTGACCCAAGAACTCTGCACGTTCTCAAAATTATCCAGAAAGATGCGCGATAAGGCTTGCATGCGCAGATACTCGGCGGAGGTAACGGTCTCGGCCTTCAATCGAGTGTTCTCCGGCTGGAAAGTCCAACAAATGAAAGCGGTGAAGCCGCCGGTTTCGTCCTGGGTGTCGCGCAGGCGCTGAAGGTGTTCGATTCGGTCATCGACACCCTCGACATGGCCGAACATCATCGTCGCGCTTGAGCGCAGGCCAAGTTCATGGCCGATGCGCATGACCTCGAGCCATTGATCGGTCTTGCATTTCAGCGGGGCGATTCGATCGCGCACTCGGTCCACCAGGATCTCGCCCCCTCCGCCCGGGATCGAGCCTAAACCGGCCTGTTGAAATCGAGCAATCACCTCCCGCAGTGACATCCCAAAGACCTGCGAAAAGTGGTTGAACTCTGGAGGACTGAACCCATGAATGTTGATTTGCGGATATTTCGCCCGGATGTGCGAAAGCATGTCCAGGTAGAAGTCGATGCCTAGTTTCGGATGGTGGCCTCCTTGCAGGAGCACTTGCACACCGCCTTCGGCCGCGAGTTCGTCGAGCTTTTGGTCAATCTGCTCGCTGCTAAGAACATAATGATCTTGGTCCCTTTCCGTCCGGTAAAAAGCGCAGAACTTGCAATAGACGTTACAGACATTTGTGTAGTTGATGTTTCGATCAACAATGTAGGTGACAATGTCCGCACCGCGACCGTTGTAGGCGTCGTCCTTGGCAGCGGATCGGCGGAAATCAGCGAGTGCTCCGAGTTCTTGCAATGGCAGTTGGTACAGGGCCCGGGCGTCGTCGGTAGAAATTCTAGCGCCATCGAGCACTCGATCCACCACGTTCTTTTCCGCCAGGCCAGCTGCCATGATTGGAATTTTGGCATCGCCAGCGCTTGTTGTCCATAGCGAGCGTAACGCCGACACTCGGAAATCGCCGCGCTTGTCGATGCTTATTCTGCCTGCACCATGCGCAGCTCGACGTCGCCGATATCCAGCTCCAGGGCCCGCTCAGCAGTGCGCAGGAAACCTTCGGTTGAGTCGGTCAGCGCCACTTCGAGCCTTCCCAGCTGCTCCGGTGGCGAGGCAAGCCGCTGTTCCTTGAGGAGGTCTCTGACAGCGAGCGCGCAATTCTCGGCCGAATCGACGAGATGAATTTTTTCACCGGCGACCCTGGCGATTGCCTCTCGGGCGAGCGGGTAGTGGGTGCAACCGAGCACCAGAGTATCGATATCCTCTGCAAGGAGCGAGTTAAGATAACGACCGATCACTTGATCGGTAATCGGATCGTCAAACATACCCTCCTCGATCAGTGGAACCAGGAGCGGGCAAGCCCCGCTGAAAACCCTCGCCTTCACATCCAGGGAGTGTATGGCGCGTTCATAGGCTCCGCTGGCGATTGTTGCGCGCGTTCCAATCACACCGATCCGTCCGTTGCGCGTGGCCCGCAGAGCGGCTTCGGCGCCAGGGGTGACCACGCCCTGCACGGGAACCTTGAAAAGCTCTTTCATCCGAGGCACCGCTAACGCGGATGCTGTATTGCAAGCAACAACGATGATCTTTGCCTGTTCCGCGAGCAGCAGTCCGCCAATCTCGATGCTATAGCGCTCGACAGTCCGCCGGCTCTTACCTCCGTAGGGCACGCGCGCGGTGTCACCGATGTAGAGAATCGTTTCGGAGGGCAGGAGCTTCTTAAGCGCCGCCGCCACGGTTAGCCCACCGATTCCCGAATCGAACACCCCAATGGGATCAAGACTCGGGTCGGAAGGAGCATCGGTATCCATGAAATCTAGCGCAAACTTGCAAGGTAAGGATCCTTGCTTCCAACCGCAAGCCGCGGCCCGAATTCGTCAGAACCAATCGACGACAACTCCCCTTCGCAGGGCTGCGATCGGGACCGATTCGTCCAAAGGACCGAACTTAGTTACCGTTGGCCGGAGACTTGAGGGCGTCCTGAGCCTGCGCCACGGATGATTCGATACCCGTTTGCGCGCCAACTGCGCGTTCCAGGTTCGGGACGCTGGTAGGATCAGTTGCCGCAACGACCGCCGACGGTTTTTGGGACTGATTTTGGTTGGCCACGGCTTCTTTGTATCGGTTTACGCCGTCAAGGATGCATTGCGCAATGCGTTGGCGGTACTCGGGTGTGGCGATAAGCCGTGCGTCCGGCGCTCCGCTCATGAATCCGCCTTCGATCAGAATGCCGGGAATGGTCACGTTCTTTATGACAACAAACCGGGCACGCTTCACGCCGCGATCGGTCAAACCTAAATTGCGGACGAGTGCGGCATGGACCGTGGTCGCAAGCGCGACGTTAGCGGGATCGTTGGTATGGCCGGGATGCTGGACATAATCGCTATAACTCAAATTCTCTTCATCCATTGAGGGAACACCCCGCGGCGCAAGACAGTAAGTTTCTAGGCCAGACGCAGCGCCGTTATTGCTCTTGTTGAAATGGACGCTTACGAAGATGGCGTTGGCATGGCGGTTGGCGTATTGAGCACGTTTTTCCAACGGAACCAGGAAATCGGTCAGACGAGTGCAACGGACTTGATATCCGTTCTCCTGAAGAAGCTTTTTAGCGCGAACGACGACATCGAGTGTCGCATCCTTTTCCTTGCCCAGCGAACCCGTCGCTCCGCTGTCGATTCCGCCGTGGCCGGCGTCGAGGATCACGGTGCGGACCGTTCCGGCGTTCTTAATTTTTTGGGGACGCAGGATGGGTTCGATTATCTTTACGACATCCATCGCTGAGATGAGTGTGCGCCCCGTTTGCGATACGATCGGAAAGCAGAGCGCATACTTGACGCCATTAATGTAGACATTGCGACCATTGTCTGCACCTTCGATGCTCCGGCCCGGAGCCTCGAGTCGAAACCGATCCGCGCTTGTGGCCGGCATATTCATCTTGTAGAAGGCGGCCACGTCCTCCATCGGGACGTAGCGTCTGTTATCGTGAATGACGACGTTCCATTTTGCCTCTGACGAAAGCGCCGATAACAGCAAAACGGAGGTGATCAGTACGTATCGCACGGGGTTCGAAGTTGATCGGGATTTTCGCGCCTGCAAGTGGAATTTACGTTGGAAGCCGGTTGAATGCAGGCCATTTTTGCGCAGAATCGACGCTTCATGTCCGAACTTGCCAAAGCCTACGAGCCCCAGGCCGTTGAAGACAAATGGTATGCCTGGTGGTTGCAACAGGGTCATTTTATCGCTGATCCTTACTCAGTTAAGCCCGCGTACTCAATGGTGATTCCGCCGCCGAATGTCACCGGCGTGCTTACGCTCGGACACGTTCTCAACAATACCATCCAGGATATTCTTGCCCGGCGCGCCCGGATGACAGGCCATGAGGTGCTCTGGCTTCCTGGCACCGACCATGCCGGCATCGCGACGCAGACAGTCGTCGAGCGGAAGCTTCGCAAGGAAGAAAAGAAGACGCGCCATGATCTCGGCCGCGTCGAGTTTCTTAAGCGAGTGTGGGAATGGAAGGAGAAGCACGGCGGCATCATCATCGCACAGCTCAAGAAACTCGGCTGTTCGTGCGATTGGAGTCGTGAGCGCTTTACCATGGACGAGGCATACGCGCGCGGAGTGCAAGAGGTCTTTGTCGACCTTTACGGGAAGGGGTTGATCTACCGCGGCAAGCGGATGGTCAATTGGTGTCCAGTCTCGTTGACGGCATTGAGCGATGAGGAGGTGATTCCCAAGCCACAGAAGGGCTATCTCTATTATTTTAAAGTCGAAGTCATCGGAGCGCCCGGGGTTTTTCTGGAGATTGCGACGACGCGTCCTGAAACGATCATGGGGGATACGGCCGTCGCGGTCAACCCGCGGGACCAGCGTTACGCACACCTTATCGGGCGGAGCGTTCGGCGTCCTCTCCCGGTCGAAAATCAGGCGCTGCTGCCCATCATTGGCGACGATGCGGTGGAATTCGAATTTGGAACAGGCGTCCTCAAAGTGACCCCCGCACATGACAAGACCGACTACGAAATCGGTCTGCGCCACGGGCTTCCGATCGTGGATATCATGAACCCTGATGGAACAATGAACGAGCTGGCGGGAGAAGACTTCGCGGGACTCGATCGTTTCGAAGCGCGCGTGGAAGCGGTGGAAAAATTGCGTGAGCTTGGTGTTCTAGTTCGCGAGGAACCGTACGAAAACAATGTCGGTTTCAGCGAACGCGCCGACGTTCCCATAGAACCGCGCCTCTCCGAGCAGTGGTTTCTGAAATATCCTCAGACGGGACCAGCTCGCGCTGCGGTGCGCGAACGATTGATTCGGTTTTTTCCAGAGCGTTGGGAAAAAGTCTACGATCACTGGCTTGAGAACATTCAGGATTGGTGCATCTCGCGCCAGCTCTGGTGGGGCCATCGGATCCCAGTCTGGTATAAAGAAGATGAATCGCGCGAGTCGTCACAAGGGGAGAGACGCGTGCGCTGCCAGCTTGAGCCCCCCGGTCAGGGCTGGATTCAAGATCCGGATGTGCTCGATACGTGGTTTTCTTCGTGGCTCTGGGCGCATGCAACCATGGACGAACCTACCCGCAGCAAGTTCTATCCCACGAGCGCGCTCGTCACGGGTCCCGATATTATCTTCTTTTGGGTGGCGCGGATGATCATGGCTGGCTTGGAGTACATGGGCGAAGTGCCTTTTCGCCACGTGTATTTCACTGGAATTATACGTGATAAACAGGGGCGAAAGATGTCCAAAAGTCTCGGCAACTCGCCGGATCCGCTCGAGCTGATCACGAAGTATGGGGCTGATGGTCTGCGCTTTGGCCTCATGCGTATCGCGCCGCAGGGTCAGGATATCCGCTTCGATGAGCAGCAAATCATCGAAGGACGAAACTTTTGCAACAAGTTGTGGAATGCCTGCCGCTTTCGGCTTCTGCAAGGTCCAGTCGATGCGGCTGCGGACCCATCTCGCCATGAATTGTCGATCTTCGCGAAAGACCTATTAGCAAAGCTCGAGGCGGCGATTTCCCGCATTGAATCGGCCTATGCGGACTATCGGTTCAGCGATATCGCGCAAGCGCTCTACGATCTTGTCTGGGCTCAGTTTTGCGACTGGTTTATCGAAGCGGCGAAGGCGGATTTGGAGGATTCGCCCCGCAAGGCCGGGACCCTCGCGACCATGGATTATGCGCTTAAGCGCATCCTGCTGTTGCTGCACCCGTTTACTCCATTTCTGACCGAGGAGCTGTGGCATGGGCTGGGTTTTGGATCCACCAGCATCCAATTTGCGCCCTGGCCCCGCGCGCAAGCGCTCCCGTCAGAGCCGAGGGCCGAAAAAGTATTTCGCGCCGTGGCCATGGCTCGCACCTTGCGCGCTACTTTCAACCTGCCTTCAAGTAAGCGCCTTCGTTGGCTGCTAGAGTCCGATGAGGAGTGGGTGAAAGCCGAACTCGCTGTGCTTAGTGCGCTTTTGAATGCGGAATCGATTACGGCGGTTGACGAACGGCCGCCGCACGCCGCGGCTTGTCCGACGGAGATCGGCGTTTTTTTCCTTTCCCTGGAAGGGGTGGTTGATCCAACGACCGAGCGCAACCGATTGGAGGGAGAGATGGGTAAGGTGCAGGCGGAAATCGACAAGGTCCAACGGAAGCTCGGATCCGAGTCGTTCATGCTCAACGCGCCCCAGGAGGTTGTCTTTGAGCATCGCAGGCGTCTTGAAACATGGTCGGCGCGCCTCGAAGCCCTCCGCGGAGCGCGAGACGCTCTCGCCGCCTAGATTAGGCAAACTCAAGACTCGTCCAGGGAAGTCTAGCCTTGTCACTGTGTTACGAACATCGTTCTGTAGAGTTGATACAGCCATGTCCAATCACCTTTTTACCTTTATTCTTGCGGGCGGGAGCGGAGAGCGCTTTTGGCCGCTCAGCCGTTCTAAAACGCCCAAACACCTTTTGCGTTTGCTGAGCGACCGGACGCTTTTGGAAACCACCGTTCGTAGAGTCGAAAAGCTGGTGCCTTGGGATCAGGTGTTCATTCTCACCAATGCGGCTCAGGTAGATTCCATTCGCAAAGAACTTCCCTTTCTTCCCGCCGAGAACATCGTCGCGGAGCCTGAGAAACGCGACACGGCTCCAGCCTGTGCGCTGGCCGTCGGGTTTGCCCGTGCTCGCGATAAGGATGCCATTTGCGCGCTGCTTCCCGCGGATGCCGTCATTCACAATATCCCGGTCTTTCAGAAACAGTTGAACGCGGCCGCGGACGTCGCGGCAAAGCGCGATGCGCTGGTCAGCTTTGCGATTCCTCCCACCTATCCCTCAACCGGCTTTGGATACCTCCAGCTTGGTGAAGGGCAAGACTCGGTCCACAAGGTGGTCCGCTTTGTCGAAAAGCCTGATCTTGCTTCCGCTGAAAATTACTATCGCAGCGGCGAATACGCCTGGAATGCGGGGATGTTTATCTGGCGTGCCGAAATTTTCCTTCGCGAAGCGGAAAGACTTGCTCCGCCCCTTGCCGAATTTATCCGCGACTTCCCACAGGGTGATGCAACCAAGTATCTCGCGGAACGCTTTCCCAAGCTGCCCAAGATTTCCGTTGACTACGCCATCATGGAAAAAGCTTCCGAGGTGCTGGCCGTCAAGGCGGCCTTCGATTGGGACGATGTGGGCTCGTGGACGG
This sequence comes from uncultured Verrucomicrobiae bacterium, assembly GCA_963824895.1. GTDB lineage: Bacteria > Verrucomicrobiota > Verrucomicrobiia > Chthoniobacterales > Terrimicrobiaceae > DASTFP01. The sequence continues at coordinate 32,976 of CAWGQS010000016.1, forward strand.
CCCTTCCCGATCACTTAGGACGCGATGAGGCGGGAAATACGGTGCGTGGCGGCGTGGTCGAGCACGAAGCCCGCAACAACATCGCTCTAAGCAATGGAAGGTTGATCGCCTTGTGCGGTGTTGAAGACTTGATTGTCATTGAAACCCCCGACGCCGTGCTCGTCTGTCATCGCAATGCAGCGCAAGACATCAAGAAGCTTCAGCCGCTCTTGCCGCAAGAGGTCCGCTGAGCGTTGCCGAACGTTGTTGTTGTAGCGCCGGTGTCCCCACCGGCGGGGACGCTCGGCCGTGAGGACACGGCCGCCACAGAGCGCGAACGGCTCTCGAAACTTTAAGTCACTTAGCTTTCGGGCAGCGCGTAGTCGCTCTTTTCCTCGATCATGGTGCGCTGGAGAAGATCGACCGACTTTCGCATGCCATCCATGCGCGAAAGGACAGTGTCCTCGTGTTCGATGGAGAGCCATCCGTCATATCCGTTTAGGCGAAGCCGATAGCAAAACTCTCGCCACCATTTTTCGTCGTGCCCGTAGCCGAGCGTGATGTAGCTCCAGGAACGATCCTTGACGTTCTCGTGTGGGATGGTCTCCAGGCGGCTCGTGAGGTCGAGCGCTGGCTTGTTCATGAAGGTGTCCTTCGCATGAACGTGGTAAATGGCGTCGCCTAGTGCGTCGATCGCCACCAGCGGATCCGCATCCATCCAAAAAAGATGACTTGGATCGAGATTAGTGCCAACGGTGTCGCCGATTTCCTTCCTGAGTTTGAGCAAAGTGGGAACGTTGTAGACGAGTTGGTGCCCGTGGAGTTCGACGCAAAGCTTCACACCGGCGTCCTTAGCCGTCGCCGCCAGCTTCCTCCAATAGGGCAGTAACTTCTCGTTCCATTGCCACTCGAGGATTTCCAGGTTCTCCCGGTGCCATGCGCAAGTGACCCAGTTGGGTCTAACATCGTTAGGCCCGCCAGCTGGCAAGCCGGACATCAGGACGACTGCCTTGACTCCGAGCAGTTCGGCAGCACGAAGCGTGTCGTAGACCACTTTGCTCTGACGTTCGCCATCCACCGGATGAAGCTGATTGCCGTTGCAATTGAGCGCCGACAGGGCTAGACCGTTCCGTTCGAACACCGAGAGGAACTTTCGTCTCTCTTCGGCGCTTTCCAGCAGCGACTGCAGGTTGGCGTGCGGAGCGGCATTCCAGTTGCCGGTGCCGATCTCGAGGCCCGCCAGCCCAAGTTCGGCCGAGACTTTGGCAGCCTCTTCAAATGCAAGGTGCCCGAGACCTTCGGAGACGGCACATAATTTCATTTTGTCTTGTGCAAGAATGCTTTCGCCGTTCGAGTTTGTTATCGTTCAACCTTGACCGGTTGGCCGCTCTTGAGCGATTCGGTTGCCTTATCGGCCAGCAATTGAGCGTTTAATCCATCCTCGAGCGACGGACTCGGCGGCGTTCCGCTGGCGACAGCTTCGACAAAGGCGTCCAGCGCTTGATAGTAGCTCTGTTCGATCCGCTCGAACCATCCTGCGTGAAGGCCGTCGTCAATGACTTGCTGCCCAACGTAGCGGGAGACTCCACGCGCGCGCTGACGTCGTGACTCGACCATGCCCCTGGATCCAAACACCTCAATGCGTTCGTCGTAGCCGTAGCTGGTGCGCCTGGCCGAATCGATTTGGCAAAGAGCTCCCGATGCCATCCGAATCGCGACAATGCTTGTATCTACATCTCCGACTTCAGCGACCTTCGGATCTACCATCGCTGCCCCGATCGCGTACACCTCCTGTGCCTCATCCCCGGTAATCCAGCGGAGGAGGTCGAAGAAATGGATCGTCTGATCTTTCAGTTGACCTCCGGACGTCGCGAGATAGCTGATCGCCGGGAGGCTGGGACCCCGTGAGGTCATTTGAATGATCTCCAGCTTGCCAACTTCACCGCGCCTGACTTCATCTTGCAGGGCGGCGTGGTTTGGGTCGAATCGTCGGTTGAAACCTAGCATCGCGGGAACCCCGGAGGCGCGGACCAGATCAACCGCCTGGACGGCTTCGTTGTAATCAAGGCCAATCGGCTTCTCGCAGTAGACCGCTTTGCCCGATTGCGCCGACCGCTTGAGATAGTCGACGTGGGTAGCGGTTGATGTACAAATGAAGACCGCCTCAACCTCCTTGTCGTTGAAAATCTCGGCGGCATCGGTCACCGCCTTGGCGCCCGTCGTGGCGGCAAGTTTCTTGGCGGCGTCCAGATTGACATCGCTTACGGCGACCAACTGCGTCGCGGGATGGAGGGCGACATTCTTTGCGTGAACCGAGCCGATGAAGCCCGCACCTATGACTGCTACCTTAAGCATATTGTGAGTATTAGTTTTTTCTTAGTTGATTTCTAACTGGGTCCATACGCCCCCAGCCGCATAAGAACGCATCGCTGCCTCGACAAACGCGACTCCCTTGAGGCCATCGGAGGCATCGGGAAATCCCAGATCTGACCTTGTGAACGGCCGCCCCTCCGCTTTCGCGAGGATCGCGTCCGCGACTTCCGTATACAGATTCGCGAACGCCTCGAAAAAACCTTCTGGATGCCCGAGGCCCGCGCGGGTCCATCTGGCGGCATCAGGCGAGAGCCATTCAGCCCCTTGGGCAAGAATTTGGGGCGGGCCGTCGATTGGAGAAAATAGGAGATGATAGGGATCCTCTTGATGCCAGGCGAGACTGCCGCGATCGCCATAGACGCGAATCCGCAGGCCGTGCTCGTTGCCAACGGCTGCCATCGTTGCCCAGAGGCTTCCACGAGCGCCGTTAGCAAAACGTAAGAGCAGGTTGGCGTTATCGTTGATCGCTCGGCCCGCAACGACCTTGCTCAATTCAGCGGCCACTTCGGAGACCTCCAGGCCGGTGACGAAACGTGTTAGCTGGTGTGCGTGAGTTCCCAAGTCATAGAGCACGCTGGCTTCGCCCGAGAGTTCCGGATCCATTCTCCAGGCAGCCTGCGTGTGCCCCTGTTTTTCCAGCAGCTTCGCCGCCCAGCCGGAAGCATGCTCTGCTTGAACGATCTTGATCTCTCCGAGGTACCCATCGCGAACCATTCGCGCGGCATGCCGCACCATCGCATAACCGGAGTAGTTGTGCGTCAGGCAAAGAATGAGTCCGCCGTTTTCGGCCAGAGCTTGCAATTCCTTTGCTTCGGTCACCGAGAGGCAGAGGGGCTTGTCGCAGATGACATTAATTCCCGCTTCCAGCAGCTTTTTTGCGATCTTGTAGTGACTGTCGGTAGGCGTCACGATGGTCACCGCATCGACTCCGTCCTTACGTTCCGCCTCGCCACTCGCCATCGCTTCGTAGTCAGGATAGACGCGATCTTCGTGAATCCCGAGCTCTCGCGCAGCTGCGAGGGACTTCTCACGATTTCGTGAGAAGACGCCGGCGACCAGTTCATATCTGTCGTCGAGACGCATGGCGATCCGGTGCGTGCCGGCAATGCCTGCACCGGGCGCGCCCCCGACCATTCCTATCTTCACTTTTCGGGGAGTTTTAGCTGGCATGTGAAGTGTGGTTTGGCCCGCTCGAGAGAACTCGTTCGCAAGCGAGTCCATTCTCTCTTGGGACGTGCTGCTCGCGCTGACCGATGACTAACTGAACCCGGCTGGCGCTTCAGGACCCCGTCTTCGAGGCTAAGCCTTCCTGCGCTTGCGCTGGCGGTACATGTCGGCGGAGACCGCAGCAACGATGATCACGCCTTTCACGATATCCTGGTAATAGACGTCGACCCCCAGGAACGTAAATCCGCTCGTCATGATGCCGAGAATCACCATGCCGATGACTGTCCCTCCAATCCGGCCGATTCCACCAGTAAGGCTCGTGCCGCCAATAACAGTCGCAGCGATCGCATCGAGTTCATAACCCAAGCCCATGCCGGCCTGACCAGTTGATGCGCGAGCTGCCGTCACGACTCCAGCGAGTCCTGAAAGCAGGCCCGCGATCGTATAGACGATGATCAAATGGCGTCCGACGTTTATACCCGAGACGCGCGCCGCCTGCGGGTTCGCACCAATGGCATAGGTGAATTTACCGTATCGCGTATACTTCAGCGCAATGTGGAAGATGATCGCGGTCACCAGAAAAATAATCACCGGCATGTATCCGGATCCGATCCAGGTAAACTTTGGTGAGAGCATGCTGACCGGTTGACCCCCGGTGTAAGCCCGCGCAAGTCCACGGGCCGCTACCATCATGCCGAGGGTCGCGATGAAAGGAGGAATCCCTGTTTTAGCAATCAAGCTGCCGTTAACTAACCCCGCCAAAATACCCACGCATAAACCCGCGAGCAGTGGAATTACGAAGGGGAGATTGGTTAGGGCCGGATAGACGGCACGGGTGTTCTCAGGCGTCTGAGCGAAACTTGCCGCCACCATCGCCGATATTGCCAGGACAGATCCGGAAGATAGATCGATGCCGCCCGTGATGATCACTTGGGTCACCGCAATGGCAAGCAAGCCAACGACCGAAACCTGAAGAACGATGATAAACAGCCGCTGAGGATTGAAGAGAAACGTGTCACCCTTAAAGACCCAGCCCATGATTTCAAAGAGCACCGCAATACCGATCAGAATGAACAGTATGCCCGCTTCGGCGGGCAGTTTGCGGCCGCCTCGTTTGCTTTCCGGAGTCGCAGCGGCAGTTGCCGCTTGTCCCGCCTGAGTTTTGACCTCGTTGCTCATTATTGTTCCTCCGATTTCAATGGTATTGCTGCGTTATCCTGACTTGGACGGAGTGGGATCACGAATCAGCCTGAGGCAAGGTGCATGATCTTGACCTGATCCGCCTCGGAGCGGTCAAGAAATCCCGTCACGTGACCATCATGCATGACCATGATTCGATCACTCATGCCGAGGATCTCCGGCATTTCAGAAGAAATCATGATGACGGCAAGACCCTCGCCGGCGAGTTTGGAAATCAGCCTGTGGATTTCCGCCTTTGCGCCGACGTCGATTCCACGGGTGGGCTCGTCGAGAATCAGGATCTTCGGCTGGGTGAGAAGCCAGCGACCGATCAAAGCCTTCTGCTGGTTGCCTCCGCTGAGGTTTTCGATGCGCTCGTCAAGGTCTGGCGTCTTGATTCTGAGGGCGCTCTTAAGCTTCTCGCATTCTGAATTTAACTCCGCCTGGCTTACGAATCCCTTCTTGGCGTAGCGGTCCATGAGCACGGCGATCTCCATGTTTTCGAGGACGGAGAGCACCAGGAAGCAGCCGGTGTCCTTGCGGTCCTCGGTCAAGAACGCCATTCCTGCTTGCATGCCGATCTGCGGCGAATCGACCACCAGCTTCTTTCCATTGACGAGGATTTCGCCTGCCGTCGCGGGAGTTACGCCAAAGATGGTCTCAGCGACGTTGGTTCGGCCTGCACCCACTAGCCCGGCTAAGCCAAGAATCTCACCCTTTCGAAGGTCAAAAGAGACATCGTTGAAGACGCCTTCGAGAGAGAGGTTCTTGACGGAGAGCGCTACGTCACCGATTGGAACAATCTCCTTGGGGAACATGGCGTCGAGGTCACGACCAACCATTTCTTTTATCAGGATGTCCCGGTTGATGTCTTTCGCCCGATGAGTGGCAATGTAGCGACCATCGCGGAAGACGGAGACGTCATCGGCGATTTCAAAAACCTCGTCCATCTTGTGGGTGATGTAGACGATGCCGACGCCGTGAGCCTTCAGGTCCGCGATGATGGCAAAGAGATGTTCGACTTCGCGCTCGGTCAGCGCGGAAGTGGGCTCGTCCATGATGAGAATGTCGGATTCGAAAGAGACCGCCTTGGCAATTTCGACGATTTGCCGATTGGCAACCGTAAGATACCGAACCTCGATTTCCGGATCGATGTCGATGTTCAAGCGGCGAAACAGATGCTCGGTCATTCGGCGCATCTCCGCATGATCCACGAAGTCCATAAATCCGAGGCCCCTCATCGGCTCGCGTCGAATCCAGACGTTTTCCGCCACGGTCATGTAAGGCATCAGGTTCAATTCCTGGTGAATCATTGCGATCCCCGCATCCAGCGCGGCAAGTGGCGTCGTGAGTTTCACCGGTTTGCCCTTCAGGCGAATTTCCCCGGTGTCCGGCTGATAAACGCCGGCGATGATCTTCATCAGCGTCGACTTGCCGGCGCCATTTTCACCCATCAACGCGTGGACGGTTCCCGGACGAATCTGCAGCCTGACTCCATCGAGCGCGACGACGCCCGGGAATTCTTTACGGACGCCCTCGGCCTCAAGGAGGTAAGGCGCGGTCGGCAAGACCACCCCTGCAACTTGTGTCACGTTGAAAGGTTCCTGAGGAGCTGAGGGCGACATGACTTAACTCTCCGTTTAGATGTTATGAGCGCAGGAGGCTGCGCCGCCTTGCGGCGGCGCAGCAAAGCAACCTTACTTATTCATGAACTCCTTGTAGTTCTCCTGAGTAACCAATTGGAAGGGGATGTAGACGTAAGGAGACTCGAACTTTTCGCCCTTCTTGAGCTTGACGGCAGAATCAACCACCGCTTTGCCTTGCCCCTTGGCATCTTGGAAAACAGTCACTGCCAAATTGCCCTTCTCCATCTCCTTGAGGGCGTCAGTAGTCGCATCAACGCCGCCGATAACGATGCTCTTCGGCGCCTTGCCCGCCTGTTGCAAAGCAATGATCGCACCAATCGCCATTTCGTCGTTGTTGGCAGCCACCGCATCAATCTTCGTGCCGGCCACCAGCCAGTTGTTCATGAGGTCGATGGCCTCGTTGCGGCGCCAGTTGGCGGTCTGCTTTTGCACGACCTTTATCTCAGGGTGTTGGGCGAAGACCTTTTCGACGCCTTCGGTGCGCAGCGCAGCCGCCTGCGTGGCGAGTTCTCCCATCATGATGACGACGTTGCCTTTGCCCTTAAGAAGTTTGGCGATTGCCTCACCCTCGAGCTTCCCCGACACGTTCTCGTCCGAGCCCACATAAACGATTGGATCATTAGGATCGAGCGCCTCAAGCGGCTGCCGATTCACGTAAACCGCGGGAATCTTGGCGTCCTTGATCAGTTTGGTCATTTGAGCGGTCGCCGAGCTGTCGACAGGGTTGACCACAATCACATCGACCTTCTGGGCGATGAAGTTTTGGATCTGACTGAGTTGCTTGCCGATGTCGCCTTGGGCGTCCTCGTATTGAAGCTTCACTCCTGCTTGCTTTGCCTGTGCCGTCATCGCCTCACGAAGATTGGTGAGGAAAAGGTCGTCGAAATAAGCCATCGAGACCCCGACGTTCTGTGCCATCGCGAATGTCATCGTGAGGGCGGTAGCTGCCAGTGCTATTACTAAGCGTTTCATTTTCGTGTATTCTCCTGCAGTGACGCCCGGACTATGCGGGCGGGTAAGTTTGGTGATTTTTCTGGGGACTTTTGTTGTGAGACCAAAGACCATCGCTCGACTCCGGGACAAGCGCCCGGCGGCCGATCGCCGTCCACGTAGCCTCTAGGAGTTCGTGTAAGCCATTGGTGTGATCCATGCAAGAATATTATGCTGAAAAATGCCGCTGATCTAAGGTCGGCCGGCACTTATTCGATCGGTCGATAAGGGTGAGTTGCAAAAGGCTCTGCGCGCGTGCGAAAGGGCCTTTGCAGATGGGAGGCGGAAGTTCTGCCCGATGAGCGGCTCCAGGGGCATGGTGGATAGGTTTCTTTTTGAGTCGGCCAAGCTCGGGCGAGAGTTTCGAATCCTTAGAGCGCGCTTGTCGGAGACAGGAAATTTTGTCGCGGAATTCGCGTGGCGGCGATGGAAGGAACGTCCGGGAACTCACCGCGGCAGTTCTCTTTCGGGGACAACATAGTCGAGGACATGGCGAAGGATGGCTAGTCTGGGCGCTCGGCGCGGCTGTCGGCGAGCCGGAGACTTCAGGAAGCGAAACTGATTTTCTAAGCTTTTTCACGAAACTAATGCTCCGACTCGAAGTTGGGACCCACGACACGGACATCGACTCCATGTTGTTTGAATTCCTTAAGAAACTTTTGCGGCAGCCGCGAATCCGTAAGTGTTAAATGAATCTCAGAGCATTTGGCAAAGCTGACCATGCAGTTGTGACCGAACTTCGAAGAATCTGTGAGGACATAAGCCTTATCGGCGATTCGGATCATGGTTTGTTTCATTTGGGCGTCCAATGAGTCCGGCGTGCTGAATCCATGCGAAAGGGTGATGCCGGACGTTCCCAGGAACGCCCGGTCGACGTGATAGCTTTCGAGGTTTTTGACTCCCCAAGGTCCGATAAGGGCCAGACTATGGTTACGCACCTGCCCACCCACCAACAGAAGATCGTATCCGGCCTTGGTCAGTTCGAGGGCCGCCGGAACCGAATTCGTGATGACAAACAAGGATTTAAACTTTCCGACCAAAGCCTTCGCCAGCGAGAGAGTTGTTGTTCCTGAGTCCAGGACGATGGAATCCCCCTCGTGAACATAGCCAGCCGCGGCTTTGGCAATCAGCTCCTTCTCCCGCGCTTGCAGTTGAAGCTTTTCGAGGAAAGCGATATTAAATCGGCTTTGCTGCGAGAAGATGGCCTTGCCATGCCGGCGCTCAATTAGTCCCCGGTTTTCGAGCGTGTCCAGATCCTTTCTAATGGTGACCTGACTAACCTTAAGTTTTTCGGAGAGCTCCTCGACGCTTATCTTAGCTTGCTTTTTTAAGAGATCGACGATGGCTTCGCGGCGTTCGTCCATGGTCAGCTGCGGTTCCGTTCGGGAGCTCTTGACGACTCGCACCATGCGCCTTTCCTTGTTCATGTTCATCGCGCCTTGCTTCGACATCCAGCCAAGCGGAGTCGCCACGTCTTCTCGCGATGGCAAGCTCACGTGGCGAGTCCGCCGAAGCAGAGGTATTTTATTTCTAAGAAGTCATCCAGGCCGTAGTGAGAACCTTCGCGTCCGAGTCCTGACTGTTTTACCCCCCCGAATGGGGCCACTTCATTGGAAATCAATCCCGTATTGATGCCCACCATTCCGCATTCGAGGGCTTCCGCGGCTCGCCAGGCGCGACCGACATCACGGCTGAAAAAATAGCTCGCCAAACCGAATTCGGTGTCGTTGGCCATTTGAATTCCTTCCGCATCGCTCTCAAAGCGGAAAAGGGGTGCCAGCGGGCCGAAGGTCTCCTCGCGGGCCACCTTCATCTGGGAAGTTACGTTCCCAAGAACTGTGGGTTCGAAAAAAGTTTGGCCGAGAGCGTGCCGTTTCCCGCCAAGCAAGACCTGACCGCCTTTAGCCACGGCATCTTGAATGTGGTCCTCGACCTTTTCGACCGCGGCAAAGTCGATCAGAGGGCCTTGGAGGACCCCTGGCTCAAATCCATTGCCCACCTTGAGCTCCCCAACCGCAGCAACGAGTTTTTCAGCGAAGGCCTCATAAACGCCCGCTTGAACATAAAGACGATTTGCACAAACACAGGTCTGGCCAGCATTGCGGTATTTGGAAATAATTGCCCCCTCGACGGCAGCATCCAGATCAGCGTCGTCGAAGACGACAAAGGGGGCGTTGCCGCCGAGTTCCAGCGAAAGCTTCTTAATGGTCTCGGCGCTTTGTTTCATGAGCAAACGACCGATCTCCGTGGAGCCCGTAAAGGTAATCTTGCGCACGTCCGGATTGGAGGTCATCTCCCCGCCGATTTCCTTAGCCTCTCCGGTGAGGACGTTGAGGACGCCAGCCGGAATACCCGCCCGCTCCGCGAGCACTGCGAGGGCCAAGGCAGAAAAGGGCGTGGATTCAGCGGGCTTGGCAAGCATGGTGCATCCCGCAGCCAGGGCCGGAGCAGCTTTGCGAGCGATCATGGCGGCGGGAAAATTCCAGGGTGTGATGGCTGCGCAAACCCCGATCGGCTGTTTGATCACCACCAATCGGCGATCCTTCCACGGTGAAGGGATCGTGTCTCCGTAAACCCGCTTGGCTTCCTCGGCGAACCATTCAATAAAGGAAGCGGCATAGGCGACCTCGCCCTTGGCTTCGGCAAGCGGCTTGCCTTGCTCGGCCGTCATCAAGCGCACCAAGGTCGTCAACGTTGGCCATGATCAAATCATACCAACCCCGCATGAGATTGCTTCGCTCCTTGGCCGGTCTTCGGCTCCAGTCACTGAAGGCGTCTTTGGCCGCCTCGATGGCGCGCCACGTCTCGTTCGCGCCCATTCGAGGAACCGTTCCCAGGATCTCTCCCGTCGCGGGATTATTTACCTCAATGGTCGCGCCGCTCTCCGCGTCGCACCAGCGGCCGCCAATATAGGCCTGCTGGCGAAAGAGGTCGGAGTCCTGCAAGGGGAACTTCATTACTACGGCTACTGGTCGAGCCCTCCGAAGCAGAGATATTTAATCTCGAGGAACTCTTCGATCCCGTAATGGGAGCCCTCGCGGCCCAGCCCCGATTGCTTAACGCCTCCGAATGGCGCCACCTCGTTCGAAATCAGGCCGGTGTTGATTCCGACCATCCCAGACTCCAGAGCCTCCGCCGCGCGCCAGATCCGACCGATATCGCGGCTGAAGAAGTAGCTGGCCAGACCAAACTCCGTGTCGTTGGCCATCTGGATCCCTTCTTCGTCAGTTTCAAAGCGGAAGAGAGGAGCCAATGGACCGAAGGTCTCCTCCTTGGCGACCTTCATCTGCGAAGTAACGCCCGCCAGCACAGTGGGTTCAAAAAAGGTCTGGCCGAGAGCATGTCGCTTGCCGCCAAGCAGAACGTTGCCGCCTTTCGAAACTGCATCCTCGATATGTTCCTCGACCTTTTCCACAGCTGCACGATCGATCAACGGTCCCTGCTGAACTCCGGGCTCAAAGCCGTTGCCAACCTTAAGCTTCGCGACAGCGGCCACTAGCTTCTCCGCAAAGGCATCATACACCCCTGCTTGGACATAAAGGCGGTTTGCACAAACACAGGTCTGGCCGGCGTTGCGGTATTTCGAGATGATCGCTCCTTCGACGGCGGCATCCAGATCGGCGTCGTCAAAAACGATGAAAGGCGCATTGCCACCGAGTTCGAGCGACATCTTCTTAATGGTGGCAGAGCTTTGCTTCATCAGCAGACGACCTACTTCGGTGGAGCCGGTGAAGGTGATCTTGCGCACATCCGGATTGGAAGTCATCTCGCCTCCAATCTCTTTGGAGTCGCCGGTGACCACATTCAGGACTCCCGAAGGGATCCCTGCACGCTCGGCGAGCACTGCGAGCGCAAAAGCTGAATAGGGGGTCGAGCTGGCGGGTTTGGCAACCATGGTGCAGCCTGCCGCCAACGCCGGGCCTGCTTTGCGCGCGATCATGGCGGCGGGAAAATTCCAGGGCGTCATGGCCGCACAAACCCCAATCGGCTGTTTGATCACCACCAATCGGCGATCCTTCCACGGCGAAGGGATCGTGTCTCCGTAAACCCGCTTGGCTTCCTCGGCGAACCATTCAATAAAGGAAGCGGCATAGGCGACCTCGCCCTTGGCTTCGGCAAGGGGCTTGCCTTGCTCGGCCGTCATGAGCGCACCAAGGTCGTCAACGTTGGCCATGATCAAATCATACCAACCCCGCATGAGATTGCTTCGCTCCTTGGCCGGTCTTCGGCTCCAGTCATTGAAGGCGTCTTTGGCCGCCTCGATGGCGCGCCACGTCTCGTTCGCGCCCATTCGAGGAACCGTTCCCAGGATCTCTCCCGTCGCGGGATTATTTACCTCAATGGTCACGCCGCTCTCCGCATCGCACCAGCGGCCGCCAATGTAGGCCTGCTGGCGAAAGAGGTCGGAGTCCTGTAGAGAAAATGTCGTCGTCATAACTGCTGCTTTCGCCGAATAATCAGGTTGGCTTTCAATCGAAAGTGCAACTTTTGCCGATTCCTCGCGAGAAGATCAAGGAAAAAATTAGAAAAGGCGGTCTTTATTCCTTGGCCGAGGATCAGGATTTGATCTCTAGATATAAGTCATTAATGATAAAGATATTATCGGTAAATAAACAGGGCGCTACGTCGTGGGGTCTTACTGGGAGCAAGGGAACGCCTAAAATGAACGCGGGAGAAACAATGCGGTAATCTTTTCCTTGACGCTCGACTTACGAATCGATTACGAATGAATCTTCGTTATGATCCCAGAAATTCGACCCAGAATGGACCGCGGCCTACTTAAATTGGGTTGCTTCGTAGCCGAGAATAGTGGCAAAAGAGAAGCGCGCCGTTGTTTGCGAGAGAATAGCTTGTCGACTGGGGCGTAGTTCTCAAGCGGTCCCCCTCCTTGTCTCAGCCGAGACGCACCGCACACAAATCGTTTTATGAAGTAGCAAGATGAAAGCCTCGAAGAACCTCGAAGAGCGTGTCCGTTTGGGAATCAGTCCGCTGAGCTGGACGAACGATGTGCTGAAGGATCTCGGAGACGAAATTCCGCTGGAAGAGTGTCTGCGAGAGGCGGCGGAAATCGGCTATGAAGGTGTGGAGCTTGGTCGGAAGTTTCCCCGAGATCCACAGGTTTTGCGACCGAAGCTCTCCGAATTTGGACTGCAATTGGCCGCGGGCTGGTATTCCGGGTATTTGGCGGAACGGCCGTTGGAAGCTGAGTGGGCAGCGGCCGCTGATCACATTGCGTTACTCAAGGGGTGTGGGACGCGGATCCTCGTCTACGGAGAGTGCGGCAAAATGCCGGGCAACGCGGACCTCGATTTGCCGCTGAGCCAAAGTCCCGAGTTAAAATCGATTGATCTTGCAGCCTATGCTAAAACGCTGGAAGCCTTCTCCGAGCGGCTGAAGGAGCAGGGACTTACTTTAGCTTATCACCACCACTTGATGATGCTCGTGGAGAAAGCCGACGAGATCGCGGCTTTTTGTGACGCGACGGACGATTCGGTTGGGCTGCTGCTCGATACCGGCCATGCCACTGCCGCCGGCGCAGACTACGCCGAGATTATTCGGCGGTTTGGCGACCGGATCGTGCACATTCATCTTAAAGATGTGCGCCGAAATGTCCTCAAGCAGGTTCTTGACAGTGATTCGAGCTTCAACTCCGGAGTAAGGGAGGGCTTTTTTACCGTTCCTGGCGATGGGGATGTGGATTTCTCCGCGCTGGCAAATTTTGTGAGGAACTCAGGTTATCGGGGTTGGGTGGTCGTCGAAGCGGAGCAAGACCCCGCGAAAGCGACCCCAAAGCTGTATGCGGAGAAGGCCTACCGCTTTGCGAAGGACCTGCTTTTCTAAGTTTCGGTGGAGAAATACTATGTCAAAGACACTAAATATTGGACTGGTCGGATCCGGGTTCATGGGGCAGGCGCATGCGGATGCTTATCGAAGAACGGGGATACTTTATCGAAATCTGCCGTGCACGCCGGTCTTGTATGCGGTTGCGGATCAGAACGACACCTTGGCCGAGCAATCCCGCCGGCGGTTGGGCTTTGAAAAGGCGTACGGCGACTGGCGGCGGATGATTGAAGATCCCGACGTCCACGTGATAGATATTACCACGCCCAATAATTTGCACGTCGAGCCGGCGCTGGTCGCGATGGAAGCAGGCAAGCACGTCTATTGCGAGAAACCGATGGCCGTGAAAGTTGAGGACGCTCAGCGAATGGCCTCCGCCGCTGAGAAAGCCGGAGTTCACACGATGGTCGCCTTCAACAACTTGAAAACTCCCGCTGCTTTGGTCGCCAAACAGATTATTGACCGGGGTGAAATCGGAGAGCCAATCAGGTTCCGAGGGAGGTTCGATCAAGGATTCTTTAACGATCCATTGTTGCCCTGGTCGTGGCGCTGCTCGAGAGAACTTGCCGGCAGTGGATCCTTGGGAGATCTCGGTGCCCACACGGTCTCTGTAGCACAGTTCTTGATGGGTGATATCACCGATGTCTTGGCCTCCGGGCAGACCATCTTCAAGGAGCGTCCCGTCCCGGAATTCGATGCCGGTTACGGGAGCAAAATCACCGCGGACGCCAAAAAGCAGGCGGTCGAAAACGAGGATCAGATCCAGTCTCTCGTCAAATTCGAATCGGGAGCCGCCGGAGTCATCGAAGCTTCGCGCGTCTGCGCCGGCCGGGTTTTCGGCGTCTTCTGGGAAGTGTCTGGGACGGAGGGGACGATTTATAACAACGGAGAGCGGTTTAACGAACTTCAAGTTTTCCGAATGGGTGAGGAGAAGCGCGATCGAGGCTTCAAAACCATTTATTGTGGTTCGCAGGTGCCGCAATATTCGGCATTCTTTGGTTTCGATTTCGCCGGCGGGGGACTCGGGTATTTCGATATGAAAGTCTTCGAGGTCCACGATCTCGTTCAGGGAATTGGAACCAACGCGGGTTGCTTTCCGGATTTCTCCTTCGGAGCAAGAAATCAGGAGATCATCGAAGCAATGGATCAGTCGACCCGCTCCGGCCAGTGGATCTCGACGAAAAGCTAAGTCAACGCCAATACCTTAGAATCTAAGACAAAAATATGAGCAACGATTCAGACTATAAAGACCTTGAGGCACTTGCCCGCAAAGGACGGTGGCTGGCGATCAGCACCGTTGCCAGCAGTGGCGCCGGCCACGTCGGGGGTCCATTCTCGGCCATGGATCTCTTGATCGCGCTATACTTCCGGGTGATGAACGTGCGCCCGGAAGAGCCCCGATGGGAAGATCGCGACCGCTTCATTCTTTCGAAGGGCCACTCGTCCATCGGCCAGTACGCGGTGATGGCGTTGCGCGGATATCTTCCGATTGAGGAGTTGAAGACCTTTGACAAAGGGAATTCGCGTTTGCAAGGGCATCCCGATATGACCAAGCTTCCCGGCATCGATACTTCGACCGGTTCGCTTGGTCAGGGGCTTTCGGTCGGCCTAGGCTTTGCCTTGGGCGCACGATTACGAGGCAAAAAGTTTCATACCTTTGTTGTCCTTGGCGACGGCGAACTCCAGGAGGGAATGGTCTGGGAAGCCTTGCATATTGCGCCCCGCTATAAGCTGGGAAATCTCACCGCCATTCTTGACTGGAACGGCCTGCAGCAGTTCGGCTGGGTGCTCGCAGTCAACGAGCAACACCGAGGCGATCGTCGTGACCCCTGGTCCGGCGTCGATCTGCGAGGTATCTTTGAAAAGCTTGGCTGGCGGTGTATCGAAATCGACGGGCATGATTACTCGCAGATCGTGCCGGCCCTCCAGAGCGTGAAGGCGTCGGGGGAATCCGATCAACCCACGATGATCATCGCCCACACCGTCAAGGGCAAGGGAGTGCATTTCACAGAGGGAAAGCACGAATGGCACTCGAAAGTAGCCACGAAAGATGAGTTGAGAATTATTGCCAAGGAGCTTGGCATCGAGGAGGCAAGAGCATGAAAGCGTTGAGAGATGTATTTGGAGATACCCTGGTCTCACTAGGTTGGACAAATCCCAATGTCGTCGTCCTGGATGCGGATTTGGCAAATTCCACCAAGGCGGACAAATTCGCGATGGCCTATCCGGACAGGTTTTTGCAGATGGGTATCGCGGAGCAGAACTTTGTTGGGGTCGCGGTCGGATTGGCATCGCTAGGATTTGTCCCGTGGCTCTCGACATTCACGGTCTTCTTTACCCATCGAGCGATTGATCCGATTCGTATGCTGGTTGCGCAAACCCATGCCAATGTGAAGATCGGCGCGGCCTATTCAGGAATTCTGACGGGCTTGACCGGCAAGACCCACCAAGATGTTCAGGACATCGCGATCATGCGCGCCATGCCGGAGATGACCGTCTTGGCGCCCGCCGACGCCATCGAAGGTGAAGCGATCATTCGTTGGGCCACTGACTTCCAGGGACCGGTGTATTTACGGTTGGCGCGGGATGCCTCGCCGAATCTCTTTGATGAGTCTTATAGCTTTGTGCCCGGAAAGACGATCTCGTTGCGGGAAGGCAGCGATGTGTTGTTGATTTCCACCGGACCGCAGAGTCTCCGCTGCTTAAAGGCCGCTGAGCTACTCGAAGGCGAGGGCATTTCTGCGGGGGTGCTGCATTTGCCGTCAATCAAGCCCATCAATAAGGAGGAAATCGTCAGCGCGTCCGAGAAGGCAAAGCTGGTGATCACGGTTGAGGAACACACCATCTACGGAGGATTGGGTGGTCTGGTTGCCGAGATTCTCTCCGAAGCCTCT
Organism: uncultured Verrucomicrobiae bacterium; assembly: GCA_963824895.1. Taxonomy (GTDB): domain Bacteria; phylum Verrucomicrobiota; class Verrucomicrobiia; order Chthoniobacterales; family Terrimicrobiaceae; genus DASTFP01. Next base: position 49,045 of record CAWGQS010000016.1, read on the forward strand.
CCCCGAAAAGTCATCCGCTTTGGTATCGAAGACCGCTGGGGCGAGTCAGCGCCGAATGACTACCTGCTTGACCTCTTCCAGATGTCTCCGACTCGCCTGAGCGAGCGAATCAAAACATTGGTTAAATAGCTGTATGGCCACGAGCGGTATCGGTGTCGCTTTTCTCGGAGTCGGCCGCATGGGGGAAACGCACCTCCGAAACTTGGTGGGTCTAAGTGGAGTGCGGGTGGTGGCGGTCGCCGATCCGAATCGAGAAGCGGCCGAGCGCGGGAAGGCTATCTCTAGTGCGGAAGTTGCCCTCACGGATATCGAAAAGGCAATTACCCATCCGGGAGTTGACGCTGTGGTCATCGTCACACCTACCGAGACCCATGCCCGCCTGATTGAGTTGGCCGTCAACGCCGACAAGGCGGTCTTCAGCGAGAAGCCAATTGCGCTTGATCTTGCCGAAACAACCCGCGTAGTGCGACTGGCGCAGAACCGGGGAGCTTCGGTCCAGATCGGATTTATGAGGAGGTTTGATCCAGGGTATGCCCGCGCCAAGGCGCGCATTTCTGCCGGCGAGTTGGGGAAGCTGGAAACCTTCCGCGCGCTGAGTCGTGACACCTACCCGCCCAGCCTCAACTTCCTTAAATCTAGCGGCGGCTTGTTTCTGGACATGGCGGTACACGATCTTGACCTTGCCCGGTTCTTGGTCGGCGAAGTTGAGGAGGTTCAGGCTTGGGGAGCCGTCTTGATCGACGATCGCTTTTCACAGGCGAACGACGTCGATACGGCTGTGACGCTCTTGCGTTTCCAGAACGGCGTTTTGGGAGTCACAGAAACGTCCCGCCGCTCGAATTGGGGCTATGATATTCGGACTGAGGTTGCGGGAGCGACCGGCAAGGTTGTCATCGAAGCTCCCCAAAAGACTCCGCTGCTCTTTGCTCGCGAATTTTCCTCGTCGTTCGATCACTTTGAGAATTTCCCGGACCGATTTGAAAAAGCATACCAGCTTCAGCTGCTAAGTTTCTTTAAGAGTCTGCAGGAGGGTAACAAGCCATCTCCCGGACCTGAGGATGCCCTGGAGACTCTTCGCCTGGCAATTGCGGTCACCAAAAGCTGGAAGGAAAGCCGACCGGTCAAGATTTCCGAAATCCAATGAACGTTCTGGACGCGGCGGACCCACTTTTCTGCAAGGGTTTGCACTTTCCGGTTGATTGAGGACCTGAGAAACCTTCGCTGGCAGGGGAAGTAATGTGAGTTCAGATAGCACTTCCGATTTTCGGCGACTGGCCGCCGAGCTCGACGGCTCGCTTCATTCTGATGCCATGTCGCGAAAGCTTTACGCCACGGATGCCTCTGTCTATCGGGAGATGCCGCAGGCCGTCGCCTTTCCCAAGAGCGAGGATGATCTTCGCAAGCTGGTTGCCTTTGCCCGCACGCATCATACCTCGCTGATTCCGAGGACGGCTGGAACTTCTCTCGCAGGGCAGGTGGTTGGCCCCGGAATCGTGGTCGATGTATCGCGTTACTTTAACCGTATCCTTGAGATTGATGCCAAGCGCGGACGGGTGCGCGTCCAACCTGGGGTGGTCCGAAACGAGCTGAATCTTGCGCTCGTTCCCCATGAGGTTTTCTTCGCTCCTGAGACTTCCACGCAAAATCGATGCATGATTGGAGGCATGGTCGGGAACAACGCTTGCGGCGCGAACTCCGTGGTCTATGGGAGCACGCGTGAGCATCTGATATCGGCCCGAGCGGTGTTGAGCGATGGTTCGATCGCGGAGTTTGGACCGCTCTCCGCAAAGGAATTTGAAGCCAAGTGCGCTGGTGATACGCTTGAAGCGGCGATTTACCGCGAAACCAAGCTGCTTCTGGGTAACCCGGAGAATCGTGCCGAGATCGCACGTCAGTTTCCGAAAAGGTCGATTCACCGCCGCAATACAGGATATGCCATCGACCTGCTTTCGGACTGCTCACCCTTGACGCCGGATGGTTCTCCTTTCAATTTTTGCCGCTTGCTCGCGGGCTCCGAGGGTACGCTTGCCTTCCTGACCGAGATCACGCTGGCGTGCGAGCCGTTGCCACCGCGCGAATCGGCCCTCCTTTGCGTTCACTGCACGACCATTGATGAGGCCCTCCGGGCGAATCTCGTGGCGCTGCGTCACGCGCCGCGCGCATGCGAGCTGATGGATGACAATATTCTCGAGTGCACCAAGACCAATCTCGAGCAAAGCAAGAATCGTTTTTTTGTGCAGGGCGACCCGGGCTCTGTTCTTGCCGTCGAGTTGGCGGCTGGGACACGCGAGGAGGTGGCTGCGGTCGCTGCGCAGCTGGAGAGCGAATTGCGCGCCGCCAGCCTCGGCTACCACTATCCGGTTGTTTGGGGTTCGAACCAGAATCGCGTCTGGAACCTGCGCAAGGCCGCCCTGGGTCTGCTGGCCAACATCCCTGGCGATGCCAAGCCGGTCGCGGTGATTGAGGATACTGCGATCGACCCGGAGGACATGCCGGCATACGTGCGGGAGTTCGACGAGATTTTGGCGCGTCACGGTCTCTCGGCCGTCCACTACGGTCACGCCGCCTCCGGCGAATTGCACCTCCGCCCGATCTTGAATCTTAAACTCGAAGAGCATCAAAAGCTCTTTCGCATTATCGGGACTGAGATCGCGCAGCTCACCAAGCGCTTCGGCGGATCGCTTAGCGGCGAGCATGGCGACGGTCGTTTGCGGGGCGAGTTTCTTCCGATGATGGTTGGGGAAAAGAATTATGCTCTCTTTCGCGCGATCAAGCGCTCGTGGGACCCGGCAGGAATCTTTAACCCGGGCAAGATCACCGATACGCCGCCGATGGATGCAAGCTTGCGCTACAAGCCCAACCAACCGGTGCGTGAATTCAAGACCGTCCTGAGATTTTCGGAGGCTCGTGGTATCTTGAGGGCCGCAGAACAATGCAATGGTTCCGGCGACTGCCGCAAAACCCATCTCATGGGCGGCACTATGTGCCCGAGCTACATGGCGACGCGCAACGAGCGTGATACCACGCGCGCGCGCGCAAACATCTTGCGCGAGGTGCTTACGAATTCAACCCAAGCGAACCCTTTCGACAGTGACGAGATTGCTCCGGTCATGGATCTCTGTCTCTCGTGCAAGGGGTGCAAGGCCGAGTGCCCGTCGAACGTTGATGTCGCCCGCCTCAAGGCCGAGTGGCTGCAGCAACGCTACGATGCGCGAGGAATTCCGCTGCGTGCGCGACTCATCGGTGGATTTTCCAAGGCGATGGCCTTGGCCTCGGTCGCACCGGGAGTGTTCAACTTTGTTGTCACCAATCCAGTGACATCGAATCTCTTCAAGAGGTTTGCCGGCTTTGCCACCGGTCGTTCGATTCCCAAGCTGAACAAAATCCCTCTGCGCCGCTGGCATCGCCTGTATGGCAACAAGAACGGTCCCTATTCTCATGGACGCGTCCTTCTTTTCTGTGACGAATTTACCAATTTCAACGACGCCGATGTCGGCATTAAGACCGTTCAGTTACTCAATCGCCTCGGTTACGAAGTGATCATCCCGAGGCATGTGGATAGCGGTCGCGCGCAGATCTCGAAAGGTTTGCTGCGGGATGCTGCGAAGCTGGCCACGCGCAACGTCGAGCTCCTCAAGGATGTCGTCTCTGCAGAAAGTCCGCTTGTGGGTATCGAACCCTCGGCCATCCTTGGCTTCCGGGACGAGGTTCCAGATCTCGTTCCGGAACGACTGATCGATTCAGCAAAAGCCCTCGCCGCCAATGCGCTCCTGATTGATGAATTCATCTCTCGCGAGGCGGACGCAGGTCGGATCCGTCGCGAAGCGTTCACTCACGAGACTCGGCATATCAAACTGCACGGCCACTGCCACCAAAAGTCGCTGGCTTCCCTCACGCCGACGGTCAAGGCTCTCGAATTGCCAGTCGATTACAAGGTTCAGGTCATTCCGTCCGGTTGCTGCGGAATGGCGGGATCGTTTGGCTATGAGAAAGAGCATTTCGATGTGTCAATGAAGGTCGGGGAGTTGGTGCTGTTGCCGACGGTGCGCTCCACTCCTGCCGACACGATCATCGCTGCGCCCGGCACCAGTTGTCGTCATCAAATCAAGGATGGCACCGGACGCATTGCGCACCATCCCGCAGAAATTCTCTACGATGCCTTACTCTAAGAGCAGGAATTCTAAACGGCGACACGCTCAGCAGAACCGATGTATGGAGTTACCAACTTAGCCGCTTACCATTCTGATTGAACGCCTCTCGGATAAACCATTACTTAGCTACTTTGTCTTTATGAACGTTGCACTTTTTGGAGCTGGTCGAATCGGAAAAATTCATGCTGCCAACCTGGCTCGGCAGCCTGGGATGTCGCTTAAATACGTGGTCGATATTTCCCCTGACGCGACTGCTGAACTCGCCAGGCAATACGGAGCGCAAGCTGCCGTTAGCGAATCCGTCCTGGGAGACTCCTCTGTCAAGGCAGTGGTCATTGCTTCAAGTACCGACACACACGCGGATCTGATCATGCGGTCGGCGGCGGCAGGCAAGGCGATCTTCTGCGAAAAACCCGTAGATCTCGATCTGGATCGCGCGCGCAAGTGTGCCGACTCTGTCTCGAAGGCGGGTGTCACCTGCATGATCGGATTTAACCGCCGTTTCGACCCGACCTTCGCCGCCCTCAAAAAACGGCTGGAGTCCGGCGAGATCGGGGAACCGGAGATGCTCATCATCACGAGTCGCGACCCGGGAGCGCCTCCGGTTTCTTATATCAAAGGCTCAGGGGGCATCTTCAAGGACATGCTCATCCACGACTTTGACATGTTTCGATTCATTCTGGGCGAGGATGCGGAGACGGTCTACGCAACCGGGAGCTGCCTGACCGATCCTGCGATCGGCGAGGCCGGGGACATCGACTCCAGCGTCGTCTCGATTCGAACCCGCGGAGGCAAACTCTGCCAAATAAACACCAGCCGGCGCGCGGTCTATGGATACGATCAGCGTTTCGAGGTCCTTGGAAGCAAGGGAATGCTTCAGGCCGGAAATGTGCGACCTACCGAGGTAGCCTCCTACACGAGCAAGGCGGTGTGCACCGATGTCCCTGAGGCGTTCTTTCTCGAGCGGTACAGCGTAGCATACGCTACAGAGATGGCGCAATTCTTCGGGGCCGTGCGCGAGAGCGGACCTGTCCCCGTCACCATTGAGGACGGAGTGAAAGCTTTAGAGCTCGCGGATGCGGCCACGCGATCCTGGGCGGAAAAGAAGATCATCACGCTTTAGGACTTCACAGCGCCGCACGCTCCTCGTCAGTGGACGGGAGAAGCGATTTGTGCCATGCAGTCTGCTCAGTCTCTGTCAGGGGAAGCGGCAAGGCCTGGCCCGTGTGAGAAGACTCGATGGCTGTTTCCAAGACCGCCATGACCGCGACTGCTTGAGCCGGGGAAACAGGGTTCGTTCCTTGACGGCGCATGGCATCGCGAATTCCAAAGTAATATTGGCGCTGGTCGCCGGCGGGTAGTGGAAGCTCGAGCGGCTGGCTATCTCGGCCATCATAAAAGAGACCTGGTCGAGGATCTTGGCCCCAGCCGTGCTGCCCAGGAAGCACACCGCTGACCAACTGGTCCTCCTGAACATCCGTCCCGTACTTCAGCCAGCTTCCGCGCGTCCCATGTATCGCCATACGGGGAGTGCCTCCGGCAACAAGGAGCGAGCCATGGAGGATGACGCGCAGGCGCTCGTAATTCAACAAGACATGAAACCAGTCATCGGTCTGAGCCTGAGGACGCTGCCTGGTCAAATTAGCGCCAATGCTTTTCGGCAGTCCGAATAACTGCAGCGCCTGGTCCACCAAATGGGGACCAAGATCATACCACAAGCCTGCGCCTGGACCGGGCATTTCGCGCCAGCGATCACGAACCTCGGGACGAAAGCGATCAATGTGGGATTCGAAGTGCAGGACTTCGCCCAGACGACCCTCCTCGATCACGGCGCGCGCTCCGAGGAACTCACTGTCCCAGCGGCGGTTTTGGAAAACTGAAAGAAGGCGTTCCTTTTTAACTGCCAACTCAGCGAGTTTGCGTGCTTCCGCGAGGGTGACCGTGAACGGCTTGTCGACGACCACATCCTTCCCTGCGTAGAGGGCGGCAGTCGCTAAAGAGACGTGAGTCTCGTTAGGGCTGGCGATGACAACGAGGTCCGCCTGGGGAGTAGTTGCCGCTTCGTTGGGATCAGCAACAACTCGCGCGTCTGGCAGATCGGCGTGCACTTTCTCAGGATTCCGCGAGCTCACGACGGCGATCTCCAAACCCGGCACGGATTTAATCAGCGGAGCGTGGAAGGTCTTGCCAACAAAGCCATACCCGATGAGCGCAATGCGTACGGGGTTGTCAGATGCCGTCATGAAGCGTTCGCCGAAGCTTAGCGGAGTATCGAAAGGTGATCGAATGATTTCACAAACTCGCGACTTGTGGCGACGGTGCCGCCATCGTCGAGCGCAATTGTAGCGACGGTGTCCTCACCGTCGAGGGTATTTCGGCTGTAGCGGCCGTGTCCCCGCCAGGGCGCGCCTAGGGGGCCCACGGTCGAGGGTTCTTCGGCGGTGGGGACACCGCCGCTACAACTAACGAGCGGGGCAACTTTTTAATAAGTCTCATCAGATCGATTTAGCATTCACCCTCTAAAATGATAGTCTGCCGGGTTTGCGCGGAGTGCCGCGCCGCCTCAAGAATACGAACCACGGTCAGATTGTTTGCGAGCGAAGAGCGATCGATATCTGTGACCTGCACTTCCCCACGGACGACCGCGGCGAGATAGGCGAAACAATTGCCGTGCTTGCGCTCTAATTTTTGAGCTGCGACTGCTTTTTCGGCTGGTTCGCCCCGCAGGCGCAGGCGGACGTTGGTTGCGTCGGGAGTGAAGACATAACCATGAGTCCCAAAGATCTCGAGATCCTTGCGATGGTCGGGCCAGTTCCACGAGCCTTGAATGATTGCCTGGGCATTCGCGTAGGTAAGGATGATGGTGGCTTCATCATCTACGCGAGCGTAGGTCGGATCGCCTTTCAATTGCTGGGTCACCGCGGTGACGGATAGTGGAACCGCACCCAGCATGAGCCACGTCGCTAAATTTGCACCGTAACATCCGAAGTCAATCAATGCCCCGCCACCGTTCTGTTCCGGATCAGTGAGCCAGGAGAGAAACTCAGGCGCAACATTGAGCTCTTTTGGGCCGAAGTGCCCGTCACGCACCCCCACTTTCCGAATCGGACCGATCAAGTGTTGCTCGTGCACCAGTTCGAAGGCGGCGTAGCCACTCGGATACCACGTAGTCTCGTAGTTGGTCAGCACGTGAATGCGGTTCCGCTTTGCCAAAGCTTCAATCCTCTTCCCATCGTCCAGGCTGAAGGCGAGGGGTTTTTCCACCATGACGTGAATCCCACGCGGTGCGGCAGCTTCGACTACCGTTACGTGCTCGGCGATCGAGCCGAATGCCGCGACTGCACGCGGCGTGGTGACATCAAGCATCCTGCCGAGGTCGGTATGCAGAAGACGCCGATCGAATCCGAACTTGCGGGCGTAGCGGTTCGCAACTTCGAGATCGGGTTCGTAGATTCCTGCGAGTTCGATGTCCGCCTCGTCAGCACGTTCGAAAATCCACGAAACGTGACCATGGGTGAGCCGCGCAACCCCGACAGGTACCGGTCGGCGAGCGTCAAAGGCGGCTTCGGTTGTCTTTGGTTTGACGTCCGAAATTACTTTCGAACTGCCTGAGCGATCCCCGGCTTCGCCGGTTATTCTGGTATCGCCCACGGCGCCGGCACGCTATTTCAGCACGTTTTCGGTCTTGGGATCGAAGAAGGTGCCCTTCTCCATTTCGAAATAGGCCGGCACTTCTTCACCAAGATGGAAGATATGGTCGCCTTGGATTCGGGCAATGATACTGCCCGACCCTGTCTTCAGATACACCAGCGACTCCGCACCCATCGGCTCGGCAATCTCCACTTTCATGGGAATTGGCCCGACGGCGCCGTCGGGTTGACTGCTGATCTGCTCGGGCCGAATCCCAAAGACCACTTCCTTATCCATGTGCTTGGCCGCCAACGCCTCCGCATTGCCGCGCAAGGGCAGGGTCAGCGGATTGGCGTCCGCGTTCTCCACAAAGACAAGACCTTCCTCGCGCTTCTGAACCTTCCCCTTGAGCAGGTTCATCGGCGGACTGCCAATAAACCCCGCCACAAACAGGTTCTCCGGCTGCCGAAACAAGGTCAGCGGATCGGCCACCTGCATGATCAAGCCGTCGCGCATCACACAAATGCGATCCCCCATCGTCATCGCCTCCACCTGATCGTGCGTCACATAGATCATCGTGGAACCCAACTCGACATGCAGCCGCGAAATCTCCGTTCGCATCTGCACCCGCATCTTCGCATCCAGGTTCGACAACGGCTCGTCAAACAAAAACACCGTCGGATTGCGCACGATCGCCCGCCCTAAGGCTACCCGCTGACGCTGACCACCCGATAACGCCCCCGGCTTGCGCTCCAGCATGTGATCGAGCCCCAAGGCCTTCGAAGTCCTGCCCACAATATCCGAAATAAACTCCTTGGGCTTCTTGGCCAGCTTCAGTCCAAAGGCCATGTTGTTAAACAAATTCATGTGCGGATAGAGGGCATAGCTCTGAAACACCATCGAAATCCCTCGATCCTTCGGCTCCAGATCGTTGACCACCTTGCCCCCAATCGAGATCGTCCCGCTGGAGATCTTCTCCAACCCGGCCACCATCCGCAAAGTCGTCGACTTCCCGCATCCAGAAGGCCCCACCAACACCATGAATTCCCCGTCCTTGATCTCCAAATTGATGTTCTTGACCGCCGTAAAGGTCGGCCGTCCTCGATCATCGGTGTAGGTCTTGACCAAATTGTTGATTTTTACGGAACCATCTTCTTTCGTTTTCATTTCCTCGTTCCTCCGGTTTCACGCGCAATTTTACGTGCGCGGTTTGCGTCCTGCTTGGGTAGAAGAGTAACGCTACATCGGCACCCGTATAGAACAATTCCTCAGAATTTTGGACGTTTTTCGCCTAAAGATGAGCGTGAGCTCAAGGCTGAGGTCCAGTTGCCAGCCTCCGACTCTTCCGCCAAAGCCCATTCGAGCTGATCGCTGGTTTGCAATTATTTTCTGCGTTCCCGACGCCGCAACTGTCTTTTTGTATTTGTCGTGCTGGTGCGAGTTCTGTTGCATATATGAATGGCCAGACCTGTAACTCTTTTCACCGGCCAATGGGCCGATCTTCCTCTCACGGAACTTGCGCCCCTCGCCAAGAAGATGGGCTTCGACGGATTAGAGCTCGCCTGTTGGGGCGACCATTTTGACGTCAATCAAGCCGCTCAATCGCAAGATTACTGCAAGGAACGCTGGCGGATTTTGACGGATGCCGGTCTCACCGCCTTTGGCGTTTCCAACCATCTGGTTGGGCAGGCGGTCTGCGACCTCATTGATGAGCGTCACCAAGCCATTCTGCCGCCAACGCTCTGGGGCGATGGTGAACCGGAGGGCGTGCGCCAGCGGGCTGCAGAACAGCTGAAATTGACCGCGCGCGCGTGCCGCCGCTTTCTCGACGCCAAGCCTCATCGCGACTTGGATTTCCCTGCGGTCGTCAACGGCTTCAGTGGCTCGAGCATCTGGCACGCTTGCTATGCCTTTCCGCCCACCAGCCAAGCCTACTTGCAGAAGGGGTTCGACGACTTTGCTCGCAGATTCATTCCAATTTTGGACGTCTTCGAGGAAGTCGACATAAACTTCGCCCTCGAGGTGCATCCCACCGAAATCGCCTTCGATATTGCGTCGGCTCAGCGCGCGCTCGATGCGGTGAAGGGACACAAACGCTTTGGATTCAACTACGATCCCTCGCATCTAGGCTATCAAGGAGTCGACTACGTGAAATTCATCCGTGAGTTCAGTGATCGAATTTACCATGCCCATATGAAGGACGCTTGGTGGGGACACGGCAACGGCGACGCGGGCGTTTTTGGTGGTCACACCGACTTTGGTGACTACAGACGCTATTGGGATTTTCGATCGATCGGCCACGGTGACGTCAAGTTCGAGGACATCATCGTAGCGCTTAACGATATCGGCTACCGCGGTCCGCTCTCCATCGAATGGGAGGACATCCGCATGGATCGAGTCCATGGAGCCACTGAAGCCTGCCGCAACGTTCGGAATTACGACTTCACACCGAGCGGAATTGCCTTTGATTCCGCTTTCGAAAAGAAAAAGTAAATCCGAAAGAGGATCCTCGTATATGGCACGCAAACTGAGAATGGGAATGGTCGGCGGCGGCAAGGACGCGTTTATCGGAGCCGTGCATCGTTTTGCCGCGAATCTCGATGGCCGCATCGAACTGGTCGCAGGTGCATTTTCATCGAATCCGAAGAAGTCGCATGAGAGCGGGGCGCTGCTCTTGCTGGACCCTGATCGGGTTTACGACAGCTATGAGGCGATGTCCGAGCGAGAAGCCGAATTGCCAGCGGACCGACGCATTGATTTTGTCTCCGTGGTCACTCCAAACTTTGCGCACTACCCTGCCGCCAAAACGTTCCTCGAAGCCGGTTTTAATGTGATCTGCGACAAGCCGATGACTTTGAACCTCGAAGAAGCGTTGAAGTTGCGAGAGGTTGTCCGGCAAAGCGGAAAGGTTTTCGCCCTCACGCACAACTATACCGGTTATCCCATGGTTAAGGAGGCACGCGAAATGGTGCGGGCGGGCGAACTCGGAAAAATCCTGAAGGTCGTGACCGAGTATCCTCAGGGATGGTTGCTAAATCCAATCGACCAGGAAGGACACAAGGGAGCATCGTGGCGCACCGATCCCGAACGCGCCGGCGCAAGTGGTTGCATCGGCGACATCGGAACTCACGCGGAAAATTTGGCACGCTATATCACGGGCTTGGAGATTGAAGAACTTTGCGCCGACTTCACGTCCTTTGTTGAAGGTCGGCGTCTTGAAGACGATGGGAACATGCTCGTGCGCTACAAAGGTGGTGCACGTGGCGTTCTCTTTGCCTCGCAGATCTCCGCCGGTGAGGAGAACAATCTCACGATTCGGGTTTATGGCACAAAGGCGTCATTGGAATGGCATCAAGAACACCCCAACGAGCTCATTGTAAAATTCCAGGATGCTCCGCGGAAAACCTACCGGCGCGGAAATAGCTACCTTAGCGAAGCCGCCAAACGCTTTACGCGTCTCCCCTTTGGTCATCCCGAAGCTTTTATTGAGGCTTTTGCCAACATCTACCTGGAGGCAAGCCGAGCCATCGAAGCTGAAGTGACGGGTCAAGCACTGCCGCCGGACCTGGATTTTCCTACCGCTGAGGACGGTGTTGAAGGGATGGCATTCATAGCGGCAGCCGTGCAAAGCGCGAAGGCCGGTGCGGTTTGGACGAAGCTGCCGGCGACCTGAACGGTCCAATGAATCTCAGGCTTCGCTAAGCCAGCTTTTCTTTGGATTAGAATTCTTTTTAAAAAGCTTGCAGCGCGCGTCACATTTGTAGCGACGATGTCCCCATCGTCGATGGGCTTCCCCGGCGGTGGGGACACCGCCGCTGCAGCCCGCAATGGCTGCGTCTTTCGGAAATTATTTTCCCAGAGACTAAGCAAATGCCGACGTTGGCAGGCTGAAGATCCTCAATTACGCGGCCGTGGGTGGCTGAGCACCCGCCAAAGTGGCTTCAAGAATGAGATCTCCGGATGGCGTAGCTCCATTCAACGACAGCGAGCTGCAGTCCTTGATGATCCAGTCGGCGCCTAACTTGGCGAGTTTTTCGTTTGTTTCGGTGCTTAGAACTGCGAGGACACGCGCCCCCGCGGCTTTGCCCGAACGTACGCCGGCCGAGGCGTCTTCTACTACAATGCAGTCTTCCGGGGCGAAACCAAGCAACGCAGCCCCTTTGAGGTAAGGTTCGGGATCCGGTTTGCCGATGGTGATATCGGCTGCGGTAATGAATTGCGGTGGCGGAGCAATCCCGGCCACGCGCAGCCGCACGTCAGCGAGGGGCTTTGTGCATGAAGTGACAATTGTCCAACGGTCCGCCGGAAGCGAGGTCAGCAACTCGTTAACGCCCGCGAGGGGAATGACACCATCGACATCGAGAATTTCACGGCGTTCTACTTCGCGATTCTCTGCTTCATGATCTGCATTTGGAAGGAGGTCGCGGATCGTGGAGAGGCTCGGGCGACCATGGGCGTGGTGGACGGTTTCGATAGGATCAAAGCCGTGTTTTCGCGCCCACCACGACCAAACCCTCGCCACCGCGGGCGTGGAATCGACGAGAACTCCATCCATATCAAACATGATCGCTTTGCAGGAAATTTTTGGCATCGCCGAGAATAAACATGAAACAAGCCTTCGCGAAATGCTCATCGCTTACTCGTCGGCTCCCTCCATGCACCGAACATCTCAACGATCTCGTCCCATCAGAGCTTGTCCGCGCGACAGTGGTGGCGGGACTTTCAGGATTTTTGCGGTGCTGTGGCTCTGCGGTTTATGCGCTGACAACCCGAATTTCACAGAATACTTTGGGCCGTTTAAATAGGAGCCGCGAACGCCCATATGAGTAAACCGAAAATCATCATTGACCCACAACCCCGGACCATGGAGCTGATCTTCAGTGAACAAGCGCAGAAGAAGCTTTCGGAGTTGGCGGATCTCACGGTCTTCGACACCGGTCCGATGCCGGCCGAGATGCTTGAAGACGCTCTCTCGGACGCCGAGATAATCATTGGGCAAAGCGACTTGCCGCGGGAAAGATTAGCGCGCTGCCACGGGCTCCGGGCCATCTTCAATGTTGAAGGCAATTTCCTTCCGAATATCGACTACGACTATTGCTTTGCTCACAACATCCGCGTGCTGGTGGCAAGTCCGGCGTTTGCCCTTCCCGTGGCCGAAATGGCTCTAGCGCTCGCGCTCGACCTCGCCAGAGGGGTGAGTAAAAACGATCGCGCCTTCCGGGAAAGGAACGAAACATATGGCTTGGAGAGCAATCGGGATTGCTTCCTCTTCACGGGTTTGCGCGCGGGGATTATTGGCTATGGCGATCTTGCGCGGGTGTTTCGTCCGTTGCTGCGACCATTTCGCTGTCCGGTTAAAGTTTACGATCCCTGGTTACCCGAGCGAGAGATTCTCAACAACGACTGCTTGCCAGCCAAGCTCGATGACCTGCTCTCCACATCGGACGCCATTTTTGTTTTCGCGAGCGTCACTGCCGAAAATCAGGGGTTTCTCGGTGCACGTGAGCTCTCTCTGATTCCACGAGGGAGCCTCTTTGTCCTTATGAGCAGGGCCGGGGTGGTCGATTTTGAAGCGCTCGTGGCCGCCGCAGAGTCGGGCCACCTTAAGGTCGCGACCGATGTTTTTCCGGAAGAACCTTTGCCTAAAGACCACCCGATTCGTGCCCTTTCCAATGTGATTTTGTCAGCTCATCGCTCGGGTGGTATTCAGGAAGCCTTTACCGAGATCGGGAACATGGTCGTGAGCGACATCGAGCTGCTTCTGCGCGGCTTGCCGCCTATCAGCTGCCGGGTAGCACAACCCGAAACGGTGAAGCGCTTGAGAAGCAAGCCCGTGGCCGTCTCCTAAGAGGATCCGCGTGAGTCCGGCCGACCTGTAGCGGCGCTGTCCCCAGCGCCGTGGCTGTGGCTCCACCTAATGCAAGGAAGTAGCCGCAGAGATCGCGATTTGGTCACGCGAAGATTTGGTCAGCATCAACCAATGCTGAGAAAACCGCGGGTTATCGCACGCCTCATCGATGCTTTCGGCGGCTCTCCTGCGTACATCGCCTGGATTGCGCAGCCATGCTGATAACTAGCAAATTTGTCTAGAACTCCTGCGCTGTCGTGCAACGCACGACCTGGCGGTTGCTCGATTGTTGGCAAAGCCGGACGGCGAAATCTTTCGAGTAAGCTCGAGTAATCTGTTCCTGATCGTCAAACCATGGTAACAAGCTCGAAAGCATTTTGATATGTCCGCTGAATATTCGTCCTTTGCCGGTTGGGAAAAGAACTTAAAGCTCTCGAACAGTTTCGCCGAACTCATCGTGACCGTCGGCGTGGGACCGCGTATCATCTCGTATCGGCCGGCCGAGGGACGAAGCGTGTTCAAGCTGATGAGCGACCAGGCGGGTAAATCCAGCGAGAAGGAGTGGAAAATCCGGGGAGGGCACCGCCTATGGACTGCCCCGGAAGATTTTGGGAAGGACGACAGCCTGTGCTACGCGCTCGACAACTCGGAGGTGCAGCATGCGATTGAGGATGAGTTTACTGTTCGAGTTTCGAACCTCATTGAAAAACCTGCCAAGATTCGCCGGGAAATGGTCATCAAGTTGGCGGAAGCAAGTCCCAAAGTCACGATTGAGCACCGCATCGTTCATGAAGGTGGTGGTGCGCTTGAGGTCTCGCCATGGGGCCTTTCGGTAATGGCGCCCGGCGGCTATGCGATATTGTCTCACCCGCAGCTCGGCACGCATCCGGCCGATTATCTGCCCAACCGTGTCATGGTCATTTGGCCATTCACGGACCTCTCAGACCGCAGGTTTCGGGTTGGACGACGGACCATTCGGTTGAGTCAGGAGCAAGGCGAGCCGTTCAAGATCGGCTTACGCCATCCCGAGGGCTGGGCCGCCTATGTTCTCGGTGATCACTTGTTCATCAAGAGCGTTCCGCTTATTGATGGTGCCACCTATCCGGACATGGGTTCAAACTTCGAGACGTTTACAAATTCCGAATTCCTGGAACTCGAGACGCTCGGACCTTTGCAGAGCTTTTCCGCCGGCGAAGCGCTCGTTCACACAGAATCCTGGGTGGTCTTTTCGGGGGTCACCCTCCCGGACGCCGAGGACGAGGAAGCGCTGCTGAAAGCCTTGGAACCGTATAGGGCGAAGCTCGCGGAAAAGTAGAATACTCGAAGGCGTCTGAGCGTGGGGATGATTCAAGCGCCGAGTGGTCCTCGATTC
Source organism: uncultured Verrucomicrobiae bacterium (assembly GCA_963824895.1). GTDB lineage: Bacteria > Verrucomicrobiota > Verrucomicrobiia > Chthoniobacterales > Terrimicrobiaceae > DASTFP01. Next base: position 64,046 of record CAWGQS010000016.1, read on the forward strand.
ACACTCTTTCGGCCAGTAGATCTGCTCCTTCTAAGTCCCCTCAGCGATAAGGCAACTTGAAAAGGGAAACCTACTTGTGAAGGTTAGAGCCGTCGATTGTGTCTGTGAGACGTCGCTTAGATTATGTTAGCTTAGCCGCGGACCTTGGCAGCGATATCCGCAACCCGGCGGCCCAATGCTCGGGCGATGGCGAGGTCTTCCGACGTTGGCTGCAATTCGCCTTTTCCACCGGCAATGGTGGTAGCGCCATAGGGTGTGCCTCCGCGCGCTTCCGTGTGGAGCATCCCTTCCACTGAGTAGGGCACTCCAACAATCAACATGCCGAGGTGCAATAACGGAATCATCATCGTAATGAGAGTGCTTTCCTGGCCACCATGGGTGGAGGCCGTGCTTGTAAATACCCCCGCCGGTTTACCCTCCATCTCACCTTTGAGCCAAATGCTAGCCGTGGAATCAATGAGTTGCTTCATTTGAGCCGTCATGTTGCCGTAGCGCGTCGGCGAGCCAATGAGAACACCGTCAGCTGCGCGCAGGTCGTCGAGCGTGCAGACGGGGATGTCCTTTTGCTGCTCCCGCACTTGACTGAGATATTCGTCATTCGCGGTTTTCTTGAGCACGATGTCGAACTCTTCTACGCGACGGAAGAGCACTTCGGCACCTTGTACGGATTCAGCTCCTTCTTTGACAGCCTGTGCCAGTTTAAAAATGTGTCCGTAAAGGGAGTAGTAGACGATGAGGATTTTCATTTGCGTTTGGGTTTTTTTTGTGGGTTAAGCATCGACTTGAGTGCCAATGTCCAAAGGACGTAATTGTCATCGCGACCATAGTGTAAGCGGGAAGGGTACTCACTTTTTTTGTCATTTTCTTCCTTGACTCAGCCCTCCGTCAAATCGCGCGGATGGAGAGTACGATCTTCCCGCAGCCCCGTTGCTCCTCGATTCTTCCGCAGTAGGCGTTGGACGCTCGGCTGAACGCGCACCACCGCATCCATCACGGCGAGTGCGACGATCCACGGTCTTTTCGAGAGCGTTTTTTCGGCAAAAGTCTTCGCAATATTGTTACGATCGGCGTCACATACTATCGCGCGAGACCTTGAGGAAGAAAGAGTCACTCTCCTCCTCGCTCTCTGGCAATCCACTCGCAAATGTAAGCCGGACAGCCTTTGCGCCGAATGCCATTCTGCTCGGAACGCGCCAAGAATTTCCCCCGTCTCGACTCACGAGGTTCACCTCGTTCAAATCCAGCACGATGCGTTGCCGTTCCGCCCGGAGGAGCGCTTGCAAGTGCTCTAAATTTTCGGCCTCGATTCGACCACTCAATGCAGGAATCACGAATTCCCCATTCACAAATCTCTGGATTTTCAGCATCGAAAGAATCTTTGCAAGTCTCGTGCCAGCGCTAAATAGGGATGCAAGCCATCGCTTCAGCTTCTGGTCGCCCAATGCGCAAACAGCTCCCTAATGGTGCGAGCGCGACACTTCAAGGCGCCTTGCAAAGGGATCTTGTGACCCTCGCGGCCCGATTCACCTTGACGGCAAGTTTCGCCAGGCGAGGAAAGCAGATTGTGTCTGCCCAGGTGTAATCGCTGTTTGGTTGCATCGTCCTGGGCGCTTCTTGATGCCTCAGAGCCACGCTCTTCTCACGCTTGTTCTTATGAAAGAAGTCGCGAAATCGTGAAAATTCGCGAAAATAAATCCACTAGGTTCAGGAGAACATGAAGAGACTTGTTGCTTCGCCGCCACGAAGTCCTTCTCCATGAAGTGCGGCCGCTTGCGAGGTGGAAGACTTCAGCCGCGCGTTCTCTGCCGGGCTGTCTGCGGCTACGGTTCCGATACTTCCTTTGCGAGCTCGCTGGTTCGGATCCCAATCGTCACAGGTGGCCTGGGCGGAATCGGGATGTATCACTTGGTGCTCAGCTGGCACCGGAGCGCCGTAACATCAATGTGTGCTTTCGAGGCAATAAGCTTGTCCGCTCTTAAGTTACAGACTCGAGCGACTCAGCGAGTTGCTACGTGATATCATCCGGCGCGCCGAAGGACAACGGATCCTTCCAATCTCTACCGGACGACCTCGCGAGATTCGTGCGGACGACCTCGAAAGGGATCGTGCACCATGACGGCTACTTCGTTTACTCCGCCGAGTTCGAAAGTCTTTGCTACCAGAGGCTGTGGATTCAGAATGACAAGTTTCCCTTTATTTCGATCAAGAGCCCTGATCGCCTCGAAGATCATTCGCAATCCGAATGACGCGAGAAAGGTTACTTGCGAAAAGTCCACGACAACCGGTCGCGTGGTCGTGGCTGTATAAGCAAGGAACCGCGTCTCTATTTGTTGCGTACCTGCCAAATCAAGGGAACCTGAAAGCTCCAAGAAAAGCAACTCGCTCGTGTCTTCTAGAATTGTTAGGGTCATCCGAATAAGGCGTGCACTTCTTGCGCGGTTAGCGAATGTCTAGCAAGAGGAGAGTTGTGACAATTCTGTCATATTGAACAAAAGCCATCTAGGCAAGGGCCGCATCGCACGTTGATAAGGAAAACTTTAAACCCGTGTCGCAAACCGCGAACTAGACTTGGCGCGATCGAAACGACGCTGCTTAGCCTCCTGATCGAGCACGGCGATCGCACTGAGTCGTCGCGAGGCTTGGCTGCCTGATACGTCAGCGTCATCGTCCAAATAGCTTGCTATGCTCGCTGTGAGCCACCGTGTCATCGGTGCTCGTCGCACTGAGCACCCTGGCGAGGCCGAGATTCAGAAAGTTGATCGAGTAGGATGACGCCAACTTGGGTTCGCCACGCGAGCGATTGAGTGTTTGCTCTTCAGGAGATGTCAGACAGACTTTTTTCCTTCGTTTCGCACGCGGCAGAGATCGCTTCAGAATCTGGCGATTAGAACGTCCACTCCGTCAGCAATCGCCGCCGAAGTCTCTCCAACTCATCCTCCGTGCGAACGTTTGATTTGGACTTTTCGAGTTGAACCATTATCGAAAGGGTTTCCTTGTTCAATGCTGCGAGCCGCTGGGCGAGTACTTTCGCGGTCGCCATAAGAAAACTGGTTGCCCAGCGATCCCCGCGCTCGAGCCCGGCATTGAGCGCGCTATAGGGAAGCTGCGCAAGGTGGGTATCCGTACGTGCGATGCACGTGGCGCCACGCGGCTCACTCGTCAATGGACCCATTTCGCCAATTATCGCTCCAGGGCCCAGCGTTACCAGGTTGCGGGGTGCTCGATCCAAACCTTCGATCTGTATTTGCACTTCCCCGGAAATCAGCAGATACACTGCCGTGGAGGGCTCTCCCTGTTGAAACAACGTTTCCCCGTTCTCGAGGTCGATTGTGCTAAGCAGCCTAGCCACCTCGCGCGCTTCCCCTGACGTCAGATCGGCGAAGCAGAAAAACCGCTTCAGCGTCTCAGACTGGAGAGATGAATTCATTGCGCGGGTTTCCTCAAATTCCTCGGAGCACAGTAGCCTTGGCGACGCGCCCAAGGGCGACGATAAATGCCGCGGTGCGCCAAGTGAGGTTCCGATGCTTCTTCAGTTTCCGCACCGTGGCGTAGCTGCTCGTCATGATGTGTTGCAAGCGCTCATTGACCTCTTCCTCTGTCCATCGCAGGCATTGGATGTTCTGCGCCCATTCAAAATAGCTTACGGTGACCCCTCCAGCGTTGGCGAGGATGTCTGGGATGACGGGAATCCCTCGTTTATTGAGGATCTCATCGGCCTCGGGATCGGTGGGTGCGTTGGCGGCTTCGATGATGGCCTTCGCCTGGACATGCTGTGCAATATCAGGCGTGAGCACGCCGCCGAGCGCCGCAGGAACGAGGAGGTCCGCCCGCATGACGAGGACGTCTTCGTTGGAGATGTGCGACACATCATCGCCATCGTACTCCGCCAAAGGCCGGCGGAGACGCGCGAAATCCGCTAATTCGGGTATGTCAAGGCCCTTAGGCGATGCGATGCCGCCCGAGGCGTCGCTTACAGCGACAATTTTGGCGCCGAGCCGATGTGCGAGCATAGCGACGAACCAGCCGACGTTTCCAAAACCTTGGATCGCGAGTTGCGCGCCTTCCAAGGTCGAGCCGCAGTCCTTGAGAAACTCTTCGGCAACGAAAACGACGCCGCGCCCTGTCGCAGCCTCGCGACCTTCGCTACCATGAAGGTCAAGGGGCTTGCCGGTGACAGTCGCAGGCGAGAAGCCATGGATCTTCGAGTACTCGTCCATGACCCACGCCATGACCTGGGCATTGGTATTCACGTCCGGCGCTGGGATATCTTTTTGCGGGCCGATTTCCGCGCCAAGGCGCTGAACGAACTTACGCGTCAGTCGCTCCAGCTCGCCTGAGGAAAGCTCGCTGGGATCCACGGCGACGCCTCCTTTGGCGCCTCCGAAGGGGACGTTCACAAGCGCCGTTTTCCACGTCATCAACGATGCTAGCGCGCGCACTTCGTCGGCGTCGACCGAAGGGTGAAAGCGGAGCCCTCCTTTCATCGGGCCTCGGGCGGAATTGTGCTGAATGCGATAGCCAGCGAAGACGGCCAACTCTCCGTTATCCCGCTCAATGGGAACCGTGACGTGATGTTCGCCCTCTGGCGTGAGAAGAAGGCGCTCGACCCGCGTGCCAAGTTCCATCCTGCGAGACGCCTCGAGAATGTAATGATTGGTTTGTTCGAAAGGGCTCATCCGTGCATCCGCCCGACCGACTCATCCTTAGACGAAGATTTCACAACCGGCAAGCAGCGAAGTCGACGACTCGAAGACTACCAACAAAAGAGGAGGCGCCGCAGTTCATCGTCTTATCATTAGAACATGAAATCTTGGATTGGTACCTCAGGTTTTCAGTAACGGAATGGAAGGGAAACCTCTATCCCGAGAAGCTAACGACTTCCAAAATGTTACCGTTCTACGCGGAACGATTTCCACGACCGAAATCAACTACACCTCTCGGGGGATGCCAGGCGGCAAGACCATTGACAGCTGGTAAGAGCTGACCTCAGAGCAATTTGCGTCCAGTCTCAAGGCGCCGCAGCGACTCATGGCGCCTGTCATAGCAATCCTTGGAGCGTTTGGACGCGATACGCCGCCCTTCCGCTGCTGATTGCCTCTATTTGGTCGCGTAAGTGGCTAGCTTGGCGGTCATTGATCCCGATATCACGATCGATCTTTTGGCTTTGGCTTAATCCGAGAATCTTTAGGCCTCCTCTATCCACTAACAATTGGGCGGTCCAAAGCGATCCTAGGTGAACGCGTTTGGCTGCATCGTAAGATTCCCATTCCGGCTCGTCATCAATTGAGCATTCCCTTTGTCGCGGTATTTTCAATGATTGATCTTTTCCTTCTCGCTTGGGGTCTCATCAAATATTCAGGCTGCCCAACGATTCTTGGCATGGCTTGGATCTTAGGGTCCGGGACTTTCCGTCATGGCACCAGGCGGCTTGGCGGTATTGTCTCACCCGCAGCTTGGCACGCATCCGGCCGATTATCTGCCGAACCGTGTCATCGTCATTTGGCCATTCACGGACCTCTCGGACCGCAGGTTTCGGGTCGGACGACGGACCATTCGGTTGAGTCAGGAGCAAGGCGAGCGTTCAAGATCGGCTTGCGCCATCCCGAGGGCTGGGCCGCCTATGTTCTCGGTGATCACTTGTTCATCAAGAGCGTTCCGCTGATTGATGATGCCACCTATCCGGACATGGGTTCAAACTTCGAGACGTTTACAAATTCCGAATTCCTGGAACTCGAGACCCTCGGACCTTTGCAGAGCCTTTCCGCCGGTGAAGTGCTCGTTCACACAGAATCCTGGGTGGTCTTTCCGGCGTCACTCTCCCGAATCCTGAGGATGAGGAAACCCTGCTGGAAGCGCTGGAACCGTACAGGGCGAAGCTCTTGGGAAGCTAGCAACAAGCCGGCTGGGCTTGCCTCAATCTAAGCCCTGCTGCCATTTGGGAGCAACTTGTTAGCGTTGTGAAAAAGAATGTCCCGTAGCGGAAATCCCTTCGCTTGGCGCGTGGACAAACTCAACTCGAGCACCCGAGCAGCTTTTCATCGAGGGCGCGTCTCAGGCGCTTCGAATTTGGCTCTGACGTTTACGCCGATATACGAGCGGCGCAGCGTTCCGTGTTCTCGCTCGGCGTCAAGCCGCGGCGCTGCTGGTCGCTGGCGGTATGTTTTCAGGCGCGGGCTCATGGATGGGGTCTTGAGTGAGCCCAAAGGATCGTTCCAGGATATCAGCTGCCATTGAGAGTCCGTTTGTCTTCGCAATCATCTTCTGGATATAGCGTGAATTGTTACGAAACGTAGGGTCGGTCAGCACTTCGTCCACGAGACGCGAAAGACGGGGTGCGGTCAGGTCTTTTAGCCGTCCAACAAGCCCGGTTTTCTTGTCGGCAATTCTCGCCGCGACACCGGGTTGGTCATTGGTGACCGGGATTGCGACTTGGGGAACACCTTGGGCGAGTGCTTCGAGCACGGTATTCAATCCTGCATGCGTAATGCAAACTGACGCGCGCTTCAGAAGTTCCAATTGCGGGGCGTATTTTACAGTGATCGCGTTTGTCGGAAGAGGCCCGATCTCCTTCGGGTCAACGTGGTCGCCGAGTGAAAGGACGAGCTGCACATCCTTAAGTCCGGAGGTGGCTGACGCAATCGTGTGGAAAACGTTCGCCACACGGTTCTGCAGTGTTCCCATCGACGCATAGATGACGGGTTCCCCAGTCAGTCGTTCCCATGGGAATTCGAGATCTATTCGGCCAGCACCGTCATGAAATGGTCCGGTATGGTGCAATTGAGACGGCCAATGAGGGCTATCGAAGTCGAACTCCTTCGGTGTCTGCGTGAGCCAAGCAAGCTTCGAAATCGTTGCTTGGGGATTGTCCCAGTCGATTTTGAGGCCGACCCGCTCGGCGTAAGCTCTGGCTCCGCCGTTGGCTCGCCTAATGATGTTGAGGAAATTTGCCACACCTTCTCGATTTCTATCTAGGTTTTCCGGGCGAGTCTCGTGCGGCCAATCGTAGACAGGGAGTGGTGTGTAGCCAGAGTAATCGAAGTGCAGTGCGTTTGAGACATGCACATACGGCAGGCCTAAACTTATCGGCAGCAATTCAGCGTAAAAAAGGTAGGTGTCGAGGACCAGAGCGTCCACCCCAACCGCTTTCACCATCGCAGGAAAGGAATCGAAGAGGGCATTAGTGATGACCGCGCAAGCGTCGATGGAAAGCTGCAGAGCCTCCTCTCCCTGACGCGTGCCGATCCCGCGGACATATTCATCCACGGACCCAATTGGAAATTCGTTCTCGCAACAGGGAAGAAATGATAACCCAGCCGCACGAACAAACGGTTCTGTATCGGGCAAACACATGAATACTATTTCGTGGTTGCGTGACTGAAGCTGGCGGGCCAGGACACTCATTGGATTGAGGTGTCCGGGCACTGGAACAGAAATAAACGCAATTTTCATTAAGAGGGATGGACGATGAGATCCTGTGGACCGGCGGTTCGCTGTGTCAAGTGCTGCAATCGTTGTCGAAGAGCCTCGGTGGCGTTCAAAGCGCCGTCTTCGTGAGTTCTACTATCGAGGGCTTGTCGCGACAGGTAACGAGACCACCTGGATGCTGACCAGCGTCTGGACGCGCTACGCTGCCCTCCCCATGCTGATGGACTGGTTGCGCAAATGGCTAGGTGGGCACTGATATGAATCGCACTCTCAATTGGTTGGCTTTGGCTGAACCCGAGCATCTTAAGCTTCCTCAATTGGGGATCGCAAGAGGTCCTGGGTGAACGCGTTTGTCTGAATCGTAAGAATGTTCCCATTCCCGGTGGCCCTCAATTGAACATCCCCTTACTTACGGTAGGTTCAATCGCGGGCTCTTTTTTTCGCTTGGGCCTCGTTAGATATATAGCGTGGCAACGACTTTGGGTTGGTTTAGATCTGAGGTTTCAAGTCGTGGTTCAATGATCGGATGGTTCTGCTTTATAGCGAGATGAAGGACGCGTCCCCGGAGTATCGATCCTGGCTCTACTAACCAACCATGAAGCAAGCCGCTGCAGTTTGCCTGAATTGACGCATTTCGCGACGAACTCTGGGAAAGTGCGCGCCCGGCGCTTAGCTCGCGATGGACGGCGAAAATCCAAGTTATGGTCGATGATCGGACCAGACCAAATTTCACAACTTTCGCCAGACCTTTTCGATTTTTTTGTTTGGAGGACAGAATAGGTTGTGGTGGTCGTAGGTGCTGGCACCGATACTGATCATCGAACGAAAACTCAAATTTACGTCAAATCTATATGAACTACCGTTTTCTGGGCAAAACCGGGCTCCGGGTTAGTGAGCTGTGTCTCGGCGCGATGACTTTTGGTCGCGAGAATGAAGCAACCGAAGAAGAGAGCCGGGCAATGATGGATCGGTTCGCGGAGGTGGGTGGTAATTTTATTGATACGGCTAACGTTTATTCGCTCGGAATTTCGGAGGAAATTGTCGGACGATGGTTGCAAGGGAAGAATCGAGAAGAGTGGGTGGTCGCGACCAAGGTGCGGTTTCCAATGGGGAAGGGTCCGAATGACCTAGGACTGAGCCGTAAGCATATCCTGGCCTCTGCGGAAGCGAGCCTCAGGCGACTTCAGACCGACTACATTGACCTCTTTCAGGTTCACTGCTGGGACCCGATGACGCCTTTGGAAGAGACCCTTTCGACCCTGGATCAACTCGTCAGAAAGGGGGTTGTTCGCTATCTGGGTGCGAGCAACTATGCCGGGTGGCAGTTACAGCGCGCGATTGATCTCAGCCGTGAATCAGGATGGGAGAGATTTGTCTGCCTCCAGCCGCAATACAATCTTCTGTGCCGCTCCACGGAATGGGAGCTGGTTCCGGTCGCCCTGCGCGAAGGGCTCGGAGTGCTTCCCTGGAGCCCATTGCGAGGTGGCTGGTTGTCGGGCAAGTTCCATCGCGGGATGACGGCACCGCCAAAGGGCAGTCGCATTGAAGTCGCGACCGAGAAAGGTTGGGGTGAAGCTTGGCAGCAATATAATACCGAACCGACCTGGCGTGTTATTGATGCCCTGCAGGCGGTTGCCAAGAACGTTGGGAAAACGCCGGCGCAGGTCGCGATTAATTGGCTTCTACGCAAACCGGGTGTCACAGCGCCCATCATTGGAGCGCGGCACCTGGAACAGCTCGAGACAAACCTGGCCGCGGGCGGTTGGGAGCTAGATTCCGATCACCTGAAACAGCTGGATGAAGCGAGCCAGCCTACGTTACCCTATCCGTACGATTTCATTGAAGCCGCCCCGAGGTGAAGGGAACGATTCCTCGAACGTTCGGAAGAGCGAAACTCAAGTAGGCGCAAATTTGTGCAAACGATTCGGAACCGAGTGCGATCGGCAAAGGCCGTTCGGGAACAAAGGTGCGTGACACATGCTCGCTCCGTAAGATGTTCGGTATGGTGCTGACTTGAACGCCGAGTGACATTCGCCATGAAAATAGCCTTCACCGAGACGGAGCAACCCGAGCAGGACTTCTTCAAGTCCGCGCTTACTGAACACGATCTGCGATTTCCCACCGACATAACAGAGGTTGAGGCCGATACGGAAATTCTCTGCATCTATATCACCTCCCGAATCGATGCGGCCTTCCTCGACGAGCGTCCGGAGCTAAAGCTGATTACCACAAGGTCGGCTGGCCACGACCATATTGATGTAAGCGAATGCTCGCGGCGTGGCGTGATTGTCTGCGAGCTGCCCGGCAGCAACGCGAACACCGTGGCCGAGCATACCTTTGCGCTCATGCTTGCTTTATCACGGCGTATTATCGAAGCGAGAGAAGTAAAAAAACAGACGCGCTTTTCCTTTGAAAGGTGGCGCGGATTTGAATTGGAAAACAAGACCCTTGGCGTGATTGGAACCGGGCAGATAGGGCAGCGCGTTATTCACCTGGCGCTGGCGTTCGGAATGAAGGTTCTCGCTTACGATCCCTACCAGCAGACAGATCTGAGTGAAGGTGTTCGCTATGTCCCGCTCGATGAGTTACTGCGTGAGTCGCATATCATCTCGTTACACACGCCCCTTACTGCGGAGACTTTCCATCTTCTCGATCGCGAGGCCTTTGCCCAATGCCGACGCGGGGCCCTCATCATCAATACGGCGCGCGGTCCAGTCATCGATACCGATGCACTTGTTGAGGCGCTGGATGCAGGAATCATCGGCGGAGCAGGACTCGATGTGCTCGAAGAAGAAAGTGTTCTGCGAAAGGATGCCGGCAAAATTGTCACCGATCAAATTATCGAGCGGCTGCACAATGCGCCGTCTCAGCCAGAAGCCAGGATGCGCACTTCCGAAGGGATTGAGCAGATCGAGACGCTCTTTCGCAACGAGCGGCTGCTCTCGCGACCCGACGTCGTTTTCACGCCGCACGTCGCGTTTAACAGTGTCGAGGCCGTCGAACGTATGCTCATGATGACGGTGAAGAATATTCACGCCTTTCTCGCGGCCAAGCCGATCAACGTCGTCACCTGAGAACTGGCGCTATGCCACTGGGGAACGATCCCGTGGAACGAGTAGCGAAAATTCAAGCGCGAAGCCAAGTGGCAACGAAAAAGTTCGGAACTGCAAAATTTTCGAAACTCTGTTCAAGTTTGTCCTCACCTCACGATTGTCGGGCCAGGAAAGCTAACGCTCCAGCCATTGTGGATTTTCCGGGTTGTGGGATAGATTTTACTACCATGGTAACTCCAGAATTCTCGACTGTGGAGAGCGACGCGACCCTCACGCGGCGCGAATTCGTAAAATTGGCTGCGGCGACCACTATCGCCGCCGCGGGCGCCGGCTCTCTCGCGTGGGCCAGCGAGAAGCAGGGCGGAATGCCCTACCGCACCCTCGGACGCACCGGCGAGCGGGTCTCCGCCATCGGTCTCGGCGGCTATCACATCGGCAAACAGGCCGATGAACAGGAAAGCATCCGACTCATCCGCAGCTCCATCGATGGCGGCATCACCTTTATGGATAACTGTTGGGACTACAACGGTGGGGCCAGCGAAATCCGCATGGGAAAGGCGTTGCGCGACGGCTACCGCGACAAAGTCTTTCTTATGACCAAGATTGATGGCCGCACAAAGGAAGCCGCGGCGCCACAGATCGACGAGTCCCTGCAACGGCTCCAGACCGATCGCATTGATCTGATGCAGTTCCACGAAATCATCCGGATGGAAGATCCTGATCGCATCTTTGCTGAGGATGGAGCTATGGAAGCGGTCCAAGCCGCCAAACAAGCCGGCAAGATTCGTTACATCGGATTTACCGGCCACAAAGATCCGCTGGTGCATCTGCGCATGCTGGAAATCGCCGCCCATCACAAGTTCCGCTTCGACGCCGTGCAAATGCCGTTGAACGTCATGGATGCGCACTTTCGCAGTTTCGAGCACGAGGTGCTCCCGTTGCTGTTGAAGGACGAGATCGGCGTCCTAGGAATGAAGGCGCTGGGGGATCCATTCATTCTCCGCAGTAACACCGTAACGCCGATGGAATGTCTCCACTACGCAATGAATTTGCCGACTTCGACGGTGATCACAGGGATTGACACCATGGAAATCCTTGCGCAAGCGCTGGAAGCAGCGCGCACATTCACTCCGTTGAGCCAGGAAGCGGTCGCGAAGTTACTCGCCCGCACAGCCGATGCGGCGGCAACTGGCAAATACGAGCTGTTCAAGACTTCAAACCGATACGACGGAACGGCGCACAATCCACAGTGGCTGGGCTGAGGCGGGATCGCCCGCCGCACGGAAGCCGACGCGCGATTGAAGTGTTAGGTGATCAGGAAGTGGCCTTCCGACGAGAGGCGACAATATCACCAACGCCTGAGCGCGACGTTCGATCCTCCCTGGCGCCTCGCCGACTGCTTTCGTTTCCGCTTTGCCTGGAGAAGTTCTCCTGCAGCTCGGAGCTGCTCCAGCGTCGGTCCTCCCACTCGACGCGAACCCGAGGCATTTCATTCGAGCCCACATTCGACGCTCTATCCGGACTCGCGCTCGGAAAAATTGCTTGTAGGTTCCTACGGCCACAAACACGATAACCAACCCCGGAAAAGTCCGGGATCATTGCCTCGTGGTGTAACGGTAGCACAAGTGACTCTGGATCACTTTGTCATGGTTCGAATCCATGCGAGGCAGCCA
>CAWGQS010000017.1:0-78860 GCA_963824895.1 uncultured Verrucomicrobiae bacterium
ATATCGTCGGTCACCACATTGGAAGCTTCGATTCGGCGGCCCAGTTCGCCTGAAGCCAGGTACTTTTCAATACGAAGTGGGATGAGACGGCGGCTATCGATCCAGGTACGCACTTTGCCATAGGAAGAGCGACCGCCTTGGCCGGGCTTGGATTCGAGGATATAGCAGGGTACCCCATCGACATCTTCGGTTCCTACGATGGCTTGCTGCTCCCATGAGAAGAAGTTCTCGACCAGATCCTCGTAGGAAAGCCCGCTGCCGAAGAGTGACTCCTTCATTTGCGAGGCATTGAGCGGACGCAAGGTATTGGGAGGAACAAAGATTGCGCCTGTCGGGGAGCGACCAGCAACTCTTTGGAGCAGGACGGCTTCGCCCTTTCTCTCCTTGGGCCAGAGAATTTGGTAAACGACCTCAGTGCTGGTCTTCGTGCGGCGACCTTTAATCTGGATCTGAAACGCGCTCTTAGTTGGGTCGCTTACGACCATGCGCAAACGCACATAGGAGGAGCCATCCTGCTGCCAGGCATTCAAGCGAGCAGCCAAATCCGTGGCGGAGATCGTGGAAGGTGCCGATTCGGCGGCCAGACTGCGAAATCCAAGCGCGGTAAGGAAAAAAAGAACGACAATGCGAACTATCATGGGGCAGGCGGGTTCATGAGAGGATTCGCAACTGGAGCGCTGCGGGCGTGGATTCATCCGCGTAAAACCGAGCCCGGCGTCAGCCGAGAACTATGCCACGCCGGATAGACACCGCTGACTACTCCAACGCAAACCGCGATGACGACCGCAATGCTCAGAAGTCCGAAACTCAGGTCGGGTTCGAGAAGGCCGCGAATCGCGGGGGTGGCTTGCAAGATTTTGACGGCGGCGGCGCCGGTCAGGACGCCGACGACTCCGCCGAGAAATCCGAGCAAAGCCGACTCGCAGAGGATCATTCGGACAATGCGAGAACGTTTCCAGCCAATCGCGAGCAAAACGGAGATTTCATGCGTGCGCTCGAAAACGGTCATCATCATGGTGTTCATAACTCCCAGCACGCCGACCAGCACCGCCAGGAGTGAAGTCCCCCAGCTCATGGCGCGAACCATGCGATAGCCTTGGCTGCTGCTCAAGTGTTGGCTAACCGACACAGCCCGAACTTCCGGAACAGTCTTCTGGATCTGCTCACACAGGGCGTTAAGCTCCTTTTCGCTCGTGGACGGAGAAACGCGGATGTCGATGACGTTGATCTGGTCCTGGTTTCCGGTGATCTCCTGGAAAAGTGACAGGGAGAGAATGGCGGACCCGTCCTCGACGAGTGCGCCACCGCTGATAATGCCGACGACAGATAATTCGGTGGCCTCGATCTGGAGCGTGTCCCCGACGTTCTTTTCAAGGACTTGCGCTGCCGTCTGGCCGAGAACGACCGCGGGTTCAGAGGCGTCATGAGGCATTCGTCCGGAAACCAGTTTCAGATTTTCCCAGCCGAAACAGTTCCACTCGCGCGCCGACACAATCATCATCTCGGAATTTTCAATACTCATTAATTCAACCATGAGGGGACAGGTAGCCGACACGTGAGGGAGGCTTGCGATACGGTCACGGACGGACGCACTGAAAGGCTTGGGGGTCAGCGAAGTACTCATATTGCTAACAACGATATCGGTGCCACGTGCTTTCAAGCCCACCTCCCAGCTTTTCTCAAAACCTCGCGAGATGCCGACGAGCGCGACAACGGCGGCGATTCCGATCGAGATACCGATCAGCGTCAATCCGGTTCGCACTCGACGCCGCATCAGGCCTCGCGCTACCACCGTGAAAAAGCTCATCTCAGCTTTTCGGAGAGGTTGCGAGCAACTGGCCGTCCTTCATGAGCAAGGTTGCCGACGCGCGCCGGGCGATCTCCATGTCATGTGTGACCAGGATGAGTGTCATCTGTTGCTCTTTGTGGATTCGCACGAGGAGATCCAGGACCCGTCCAGCGCTTACGCTATCGAGGTTACCGGTGGGTTCATCGGCGAGGAGGACCGAAGGGCCATTGGCGAGGCTTCGAGCTATGGCGACGCGCTGCCTTTCCCCTCCGGATAATTTGGCCGGGAAATGGTCGAGCCGATGCTCCAATCCTACAGCCTTGAGCAGCTCGAGAGCGCGCTCAGCCCTCTTCAATCGGGGTCGGTCTGTTTCAAACATCGGGATCTGCACATTTTCGGACGACGTAAAGGTGGGGAGGAGATGGAAAGCCTGAAAGACAAAGCCAATTTCTCGCGCGCGATAGGCGGCCAGGTCCGGGAGATCCTCTATGGAGTTTCCCCGGTAGCGTAATGTCCCCGCGGTGGGCTGGTCGAGTCCGCCCAGCAACTGAAGCAGAGTGGTCTTTCCGCAACCGCTGGGACCGGTTACGGCCACGAAGTCGCCCTCAGCGATGCGAAAACTCACGCCTCGCAAGGCTTGAACTTGCCCATCGTCGAAATCTTTCTTCAGATCTACCGCCTCGAAAACGAGGGGCTTGGTAGTCTCTCGATCCGGCGATGAATGATTCATGGCCGAACTCGCGAGCTGAACGCAGGCACGCTTGCCACCGACGGGTGCTTAGCCAACCTTTGCCAGATGTTGTTGCGCAGCTACGGGCTTGGCGATGTTCCACTGTGCGCCGACGCGGGGATCGGCCAGACTCCGGAAGAGATCTCGGAACGCGTCCCAATAACTCGGGAAGGGTGGTCTCTCATTCGGCGTCGCGGGCTCGAGGACTGCCACAAACTGGGGCAGTTTGGCGTGGGGGAGCCCGGAATGCCGGTGATGGACACCATGAAAAGGTTCGTGCAACAAGGTGAAAGCGACCAGCTTTCCAAGCCATCCGCGGGCGACGATGCTTCGCGTCAAACTGTTCACGGTGGAGCCAGTCAGACCGACATGCTCGATATATTTGCGCAAGCTTTGCATGTTTGCGGCCAGCCACGCCGGCGCCAAATACACCCAGACGAGATATTTCCAAACTCCGAACCAGGCAACGGTTCCCAAAATAACAATCCATAGGCATATCGCCAGGGTGAACTCCGCCCAAATGCGCCGGCGCAGGTTCTTTCTTCGAATAGTTGATCCAGGCCGGACAAACGCGCGGATGAACAGAAACGGCGTGTAAAAGATGCCCAGGCCAAGTTCGAGAACAGCGGCAAGAATTCGCGCAGGACGCGAAACTCCAGGATGGACCAACGGCCAAAGCTCCTCGTCCCGCTCAGTCGCCAGATGGGCGTGGTGAGATTGATGGGTGACGCGGTAGAGGCTGAAGCTCATGCCGCCGAAGGCCGCTATGAGAATACCGTCGATTTCGTTTAAAGTTCGATTCTTCCGCAGCAGGCCGTGGGATGCTTCATGCAAGGCGATAAGGATGCCGTGCATGAGGTGACTGGAGATGAGCACCAGCGGAACCGCCAGCCAGTAAAGACTTCGATAAACAGCGAAACCCAAGGCAATCTGCGTCAGATAAAAAATCGTCATGACCACCGGAAAGGCCGCTTTGGTCACCCAATGAGGCTCATGCGGTTCGATCGTTGGACTGGTCGTTGAGGTCGCGTTCATTGGTGTCAGATCGTGAGGGCAGCAGTTCGACTTTCCGGCATACGAGCGACTTGCGCCAGCACCGCTTCGAAGAGTGAGCCCAAGTTATTGATTTCTTCTTTTGGAAACAATTTCGGTCGAAATAGCCAGACCACCTCCAAAGCCTCGCCATCCTCAGTGATTTCGCAGCCGAGATGGAAACGGGCCGTGCCAGTCGAGCGCATCTTCAGTTTGAAGGCCATTCCCGAGACAGCCGCATCAGGCACAGGATGATTTTGCAGCGCAAAACGCACATCGAAAATCGGAGTGTGTCCAGGAGCCGGCCGATCACCGAGCGCCCGCGTGAGTTCGGCAAATGGAATGGCATGCGCAAAGCAATCAACGGATGTCTGATGCGCGGTGCGCAGGTTCTCCGAAAAGGGTCGATCATGCTCGATCTGGCCTCGAAGCGGGACGACGCCCGAACAATAGCCCATTGTCTCGCGTATCGCCTGCTTGCTTCGGTTGGCAACCGGAGTGCCGACGACAATGTCTGGTGCATCCAGCCAGCGTGACAACGCGATGCGGAAAACGGTCAGCAATGTGCTGAAGAGCGTGACTCCATGGCGTCGAGCTAATTCTCGTGCCGCCCGACCGAGATTGACCGGCACATGCGACACCAATCTTTGGAGCGGCGCGGCCGTGGCGGCCAAATCCACAGGAGTGGTGCATAACCGCTTTGCTCCCGAGAGTTGAGATTTCCAGAACGGAATGTGTTGATCGATCTCGGCGCTCTTCCAAAAGGCCCGCTCGGCCGCGCCCCACGCACTGTAGGAGAGTGGAACTGGCGGAAGCCCCTCGGACTTTCCCGTTAATCTCAACAGATGGGCGGCACACAGATCCTGAATGAACGCACCAAGACTCCAGCCGTCAGCAATCGCATGATGAATGGTAAGGACAAGAAGGTGGTCGTCAACACTCCGACGGAGCACGTTCACCCGATAAAGAGGACCTTGCACCAGGTCGAAAGGTTCACTGAAGGCTTCCTGCGTCAGTTCCTCCATCGCTTCAGGCCGTCGTTCCGATGGAGACAATTGCCGGAACTGCATTTTGGGACTGCTGCTCGCACGGATTACCTGGACGGGTTGGTCTTTGCCCGGCAAGACGGAGAGCCGCATGACTTCCTGACGGTTGACCACGTCTTGTATTGCCGCGTGGCCATCCTCCGGGGTAAGCAGGCCGCGAACCTCGATGAACGTGCAAATGTGATTGGAGGGATCAGCTACCGGAATCGGCGAAGCCTCCCACAATTCTCGTTGCGGGAACGTCAGCGGTTGCAAGCTGACTTCTCCGCTCTCCAGCCAGCGCTTTAGACGCGTTCGTCGGTCCTCAGACATGGAGACAGTTCAACTTCCGGCATGGCGTTAGGCCGCGCTGGGTCCATCTCCAGACTGTCATGAACGCCGGCCTGACCTTCCAGTAACTTGTCGATTTCTTCGTTCGAAAGCGCCTCGACATCCACCTCCTCCGGTGGTGCCGTTTGGGCAGGAGACGATTCCGGCGATACAAGGGGCACCGGCACGCCGCCCATATGACCGGCGATCAACGCGGCGATCTGGCTGACGGTGCGTGCTCGCATCAAGCTCGTCGGCGGCAAGCCGACTCCGATGGCACTTTCAAGCGAGTTTTCAATCTCCGCGCCCATTAGCGAATCCAGTCCAAGGTCGGTGAGGGGCTGGTCATCGCGTAAACTATCCGGCTTCACCCGCAAGACGGATCCAACGATCTCTCGAACAGCCTGCGCAATGACGGCTTCCCGCTCTTCCGCGGGAGCGGATTCGATCTTGAGTCGCCAGTCGCTCGTCGCGCCGGTTGTTTCTTGATCGTCAAGGCCAGAGGCAAAAATTTCTTGGAGAAAGGGATTTTCCTGCGCGCCACGGAAGAACTGCCGCCACTTCGCCCAGTCCACCCGAATAGCCATTACCTGAGCGAAGCCGGAGGTGAGAAACGACTCGAGCAAAGCTAGCACTTCGCCCGGCGAGATGGACGAAGTTCCTTGCCGTGCAAGGAATTCGGCGACTCTTTCGTTGCGCGCCACGTATCCCTCACCCCCGAGAACGCCCCAATTCACCGTTAGAGCCGGTAGACCGAGCGCGCGCCGATAATGGGCGAGAGCGTCAAGAAGGGCGTTGGCCGCCGCGTAATTTCCCTGAGCCGGATTGCCAAAGATGCTCGAGACAGATGAGAACATCACAAAGCAGTCGAGATCAATATCGCGAGTTGCCTCGTGCAGTAGCCACGCGCCATAGGATTTCGGGGCCATCACACTTTGCATACGGTCGCCCGTCAGCGCATCGAGCGGCGCATCGTCGATGACCATCGCGAGATGGAAGAGTCCTTTCAGCGGGTGATCACCTCCACGAAGTTCTGAGATGAGCCGCGTCACGTCGGAAGCCGAGCTCACGTCCGCCTTGACGACGCGCACGTCCACGCCCCGCGCTCGTAGATCTTCTACGAAGGTTTCGGCTTCGGGACTGGATGCAGCGTTTCGACTGGCTAAGACGAGGTGTCGGGCGCCGCCTTCGACGAGCCATCGAGCGATTACCTTTCCGAAACCGCCAAAGGCTCCAGTGATCAGATAGGAAGCCTGCTGCTGGATTGCGAAGGAAGACGCAAGTGGTTCAGCACGTCTGGCAACAAAGGCTTCGGGAAAGGCTACCACGACCTTGCCGAGGTGTTTTCCCTGGGCCATCAGCCGAAAAGCCGCATCGACGCGGCATGCAGGGAACGAGCGGAACGGCAGGGGGGAGAGATCGCCCACCTCCACCAACTCCGCTATCTCCTTAAGCAATTGGGAAGCAAGCTGCTCGTCACCGCTGAAGACCGCATCCATCGCCACGACATGGAAGGATGCGTTTCGTCGCATGGGCCACAGCGGGATACGCGTGTTCTGATAGATGTCGCGCTTGCCGATCTCAACGAACCGACCGAATTCCGCAAGACAGGAAAGTCCCATCGGGATAGCTTCTCCGGCGAGCGAATTCAAAATCACATCTACGCCACGTGCAGCGGTCAGCTCCATAATCGCCTCTGCGAAATCGGCTCGACGCGAGTCGATCACATGCTTGACCCCCAGCGTTTCCAAAAGAGCGCGCTTGATGGGACTGCCGGCCGTGGCGATGACCTCCACATCCAGGTGTTGCGCGATTTGGATCGCCGCCATTCCCACGCCACCGGCACCGGCGTGGATCAGAATGCGCTCCCCGGCGCGCATTCGAGCGACGTTCTTGAGTGCGTGCCAGGCAGTCATAAAGACGACAGGCAGCGTGGCGGCCTCATCAAAGGAAAGCTTGCCCGGAATGCGGCGCACGTCCCCGGCTCGCGCTAGTGTGTGAGTGCCAAGACCGAACGCCGCGATGCCGAATACGCGGTCTCCTGGCTGCAGATGCGTAACTTCGGTGCCGACCGAGCTGACGGTGCCCGCCACCTCATCGCCGAAGATCCGTGCGTCCGGCGCCTCCCCGGGATAGAGAGCCAGCGCTTTGAGAACGTCACGGAAATTCATCCCTGCTGCTCTTACTTCGATCAGCACCTCGCGAGGCCCGCAGGATGCCTTCTGAAAGGGAACGAAATGCAGGGTGTCCAGATGTCCCCGTTCGCGGGACTCAAGTCGCAGCGGCACGTTCGGCTCGAGCCATTGCTCCTGCTGCGGCCGCCCACGGGCGAGTCGTCTTACATGGCGTGCTTCGCCTCGAAAGGCGATTTCGCGCTCTGCATCGGAGCGCAGCAATTCTTCCCACAGGATCGATTCCTCCGCTGGCGAGTCCAAGGGCGAGAGATCGATTGCACGGCAGACGAAATTCGGGTGTTCGCTGGACATCACGCGCAGCAACCCGATGGCAGGAGCTTGCCTCGCGACCATGGCTTTCATATCGCGGCCTACCGGCTGCGCTCCTCGGGTGACCATATCAATACGCAGTTTCGCTGTCGGTCGGGTGAGACCAATCGCCTGAGTAAGGTGGAGTAGCGAGCCGGTGCCCATCAAAACGGGCTCGCTTTCCGACGGCTCGTCGAGAGTCCAAAGATAAACCACACGTTGCGGAGGGTCGTCCTCGGCACAGGCCTCAAAGAGCCGCTTCCAATCCACAGCAGCCTCCGCACGGATCGTGAAGCCGTCCTTTTCGTTGGCTGAAAACTCTAATCCCCGGCGCGCGACGCGACATCGCCCGCCCGCTGCGCGAAGGCGCCCGGCCAGCCGTGCGCCAATTCCCTCGTTGTCCGTGAAGATCAGCCAGGACCGCTCTTCAAGTTCGTGTCCGATGAAACTCTCCCCGCCGGCGCAGTTTTCCAAAACCACCCCAGGCCAGGCCTTGCGCGCAAGAACCCCGATTTGACCTTCACCGCCCGCGGAACCAATGAGGCCGGGCAACGAAGTCGTTTCGGAAAATCCGGCCTCCCGCAGTAACGCCTCCCATTGGCGACGTTCGAGCAGCGGATGCGCCGGGCGGAGGTCACGATCCCTAAAACGCCACCAACCGCTGGTCAGGCCAAAAACCGATTCGGTCCAGAGTTGGGGGGTGGCGATGTCGATGAACAGCAGCGTGCCGCCGGGCGCGAGAAGGTCGTAAACGTGCCGCAAAGCCATCCGAACGTCGCTGACGGCATGGAGCACATTGGCGCCTAAGATGATATCAAACGATTCCGCCTCAAATCCCTGTTCGGTCGCTGGCTTTTCCAGATCGAAAGTCTTGAACTCAACTTCGGGGAACGTCGCCAGTTTCTGCATCGCGCCGGAGAAGAATGCCGCGGAAACATCGCTGAAAGTGTAGGCGTGCAAGCCACGCTCGAGCAGCGGCAGGACCAACGAGGTCAATCCACCTGTCCCAGCCCCCACCTCGAGGATGCGCAGCCCGCGCCCCTCGGGAAGATGACGAGCTGCTTCCTGAACGGCGGCGGCGATCGCCGCCAGCCATTGACTGGTGAAAAGCCCGTCGCCGTAGAATTGATCCAGCAAATCAGATCCGGCTCCCGCAAACAAAATCTGGACGGCCTCCTTTTCGCCGCGCAGCACAGGTCCCAATTCCGCACAAGTCGCCGCGCAGAGCAAAGCCTCAGTGAGGTGTCCGGAATTGTTCGAGATAAATGAGCGCAATGCCTGGTCTGCCGAATCTCCGAGGATTTGAAGCTTATTGGTCGCTCGGTATCCACTAGCATCTCCCTCCAGCAGACCGCGTTCAGCCAGCTTCGAGAGTAGTCGCTCGCATATCGGTTCCATCGACTCCGCCACACCGAGCGAGCCAGGCGTGATGAGGCCTTTCGCGAATAGCTCAGGCTCCATCTCCCGGAGGCCCCTTCCCAATTGGGCGGCAGCGAGATCATCGCAAGCAGCCAGAGATGCTTCGAGTTTGTCGCGACCACGGGACGCCATGACCTGCTCCAAGGCCACCCGGGCGGCCTCTTCCAACCGATTGAGAGGAACTGGCGGCAGGGATGATCGCCACGAAGAAACGGGCGTCCGCTCCCACCGAACATGGTAGAGAATGTCTCGGCTCCCCAGTGCGCTCGATCGACGAGCCCGATTCATGCTGATCGCCCGGAACCCGTCCACAACGACACACGGTTTGCCTGTCTCGTCGTAAAGTTGAATTCGGCCGAGGACGAATTCATCTCCACACTCCTGCACTCCTGCTTGGACCAAACTTGATGCCCCCGGTGAACGCAGGAACAGAATTCTATCAAAGCGAACCGGCAGTTTAAGGCGCGTTCTTCGCCCCTCAACGGTGGCCGCGCCTGCGGAGAAGATCTGCAGTGCGCCATCAAGAAGAACCGGGTGCAAGCGATACTCTCCCGCCCGAGGTGCCACCTTCTCGGAAAGCGATACTCTGCCAGCAGACTTGCCCGCACCGGCAGACAGCTCGCGAATAGGTCGGAACTCATCACCGTAGCGAAGGCCCAAATCGCTCATGTGGTCATAAAATCCCCCGATCTCAACTGGGAGCAGGGATGCGTCAGGCAGGCCACTCCATGCAGACGCCGCAAATGCCGAATCTGTCCGCTCGCCGCGAATCGACCCAATAACGTGAAGGGACCATGCAACTCCTTGGTCGAGTCGGCTTTGAATTGTAAAGGTGCGCGCACCAGGCTCGTACGCGAATTCCAACGACAATGCAGAGGCGGGGTCGGGCAAGATCAGGGGCTTGCGAATCTCAAAGTCCTCAATGACGAAGGGACGTCCCTCGAACAACTGCACCCCGGCCTCGAGCACCATTTCAATGAAGGCGGCTGCTGGGAAGATCGTGAAGTTTTCAACACGATGATCTTTGAGAAACGCCATTTGGCGGCTGTCGAGCCGAGCGGTCCATGTCGGAGTTGCGCGAAGCAACCGCGAGTCGAGCAACCCTCGGCCACCCGCTCCCAGTCTGCCCTCACGCCAATCATTGGCTTCGTTCCACCAACGTGTTTTGTCCCAAGGATACGCCGGCAAAGAAAGCAGGCGCCGCGATGGTGTCATCGCCGCGAAATCCAGGGGCACACACAGGCGATGCAACTCCATTGCTGTCTCCAGCACTGATTCGTGCTCGCGCTCTCGCCGCGCCGACGCAATGACAGGATGCTTGTCACCGCGGGCCACGAGGCATTCCTGAATCGAAATCAAGAGAGCGGGATGCGCGCTGATTTCGAGCCAAATGTCCACGCCAAAGTCGGCCAGCGCATTAACGGCTGAGGCGAAGCGGACCGGCTGTCTTATTCCGCGCGCCCAGTGCTCGGGATCGCACTCCGCTCCGGAATGTCTCTCCCCGGTTACCGTGCTAAAAAACGCAATGGTCTCTTGCTTGGGCGCGAGATCCGCCAACGCCTTCTGCAGCGCCTCGGAAGCCGGCTGCATTAGGGCATGGTGGAACGGATGGTCAACACGAACCAGGCGAGCAAAAATGCTCTGTTGCTCCAGATCGCGGGCGATGGTCTCCAAGGACATCCGCGGACCCGACAAAGTGAGCGAACGTGGACCATTGAACGCCGCGATCGTCACGGCGTCGCCATGCGGCAGAGTAACAGCCCGCACCTGATCTTCATCGAGGCCCACCGCGAGCATGGTTCCTTCTCCTCGGGCACAGGCGTCCATGAATCGCGCCCGTAAAACAATGATTTGCGCGGCATCCTCCAAGCTGAATGCTCCCGCAATGCACGCGGCAGCAATTTCGCCGACGCTATGCCCAGTGACGGCAACCGGGGAAACGCCCCAGGATTTCCAGAGTTCGGTGAGCGCCAACTGCATCGCAAAGATCGCGGGCTGAGCGACTTCTGTGCGACTCATCTGGGAGTCGGCTTCTTCACGCGAAAGTTCGTCCAGTAAGGAGTAATTCCAGGGTCGCATCGCCGCGTCGCACGCCTCGATCATCCCTCGAAAGACCGGCTCACGCTCCATGAGTTCACGGCCCATCCCCCACCATTGCGGCCCCTGTCCACTCATCACAAAGGCGATGCGCGGCGACTGGTCTCGTCGCGGCGCGAAACAAGTCCTAACCTTCGAAGCACCGGAATTCTGAGTGAAGGCACCAAGTTCCTGGGTCACTTCGGCCGAGGAAGGCGCCACCAAAGTAAGTCGATGTTGGTGATGATTGCGCCTGGCGCCAAGCGTATAGACCAGATCCGGCAGCACCGGCGTGCTGCCATTGGACTTTTCTTTCGCTTCCAGCCACTCCCTCAATCGTGAAGCCGAAGCACGCAGCGCTCCCTCGGAGCGAGCGGATAGCACGAGGGGCCACGCTCGCAAGGTGTTGTCTGGGACTGTTGGCGCACGGGGACGTGGCGGCGGCTCCGTCAGAATCACGTGGGAATTGGAGCCTCCGAACCCGAAGGAATTCACGCCAGCCATGCGCACTCCGCTCGTCTTCGGAAAGCCCTCCAAAGAAATCGGCACGCGAAGTTTCAGAGCGGCGAAGTCGATGTGCGGGTTCGGCTTCTCGAAGTGCAAACTCGCGGGAATCTGTCCGTTTTTAAGAACGAGCGCGGCCTTCACCAAGCCCGCAATACCTGCGGCAGTTTCCAAATGACCCAGGTTCGTCTTGACCGAGCCGATGGGCAGGGGAGCGTCGGCCGGGCGGTTGGCGCAGAGGGCCTCGGCGAGGGCATGCGCTTCGATCGGGTCGCCCACCGCTGTGCCGGTTCCGTGCGCCTCGACGAAACCGACCTGAGAGGGATCGATCCCCGCATCGTCGCAAGCGTCGCGGACAAGGCGAGCCTGAGCTTCCGCACTGGGAAGCGATATCCCGTTCGTATGGCCATCCTGATTCATTGCCGATCCAATAATGACCGCATGAATTGAATCACCGTCCTCAATGGCCCGGGAGAGCCGCTTGAGAATGACGGCTGCCGGCTCCTTCTCCGCGGACAAAACCATTGGCTGAGGCATCGAAGGCCTTGCAATGTCCATCGGGCGAAAGCATCGAGGCCTGCGAAAACCCAATAAACCCGCCATGTGTGATCATGACGGTGACACCTCCGGCGAGAGCCGTATCCCCGTGGCCAGACCAGATATGCTCGCATCCCAAGTGCACTGCTGTGAGTGCCGAAGAGCAGGCTGTGTCCAACGCAATACTCGGCCCTCGCAAATTAAAGCAGTAAGAGATGCGGTTGGCCGCGATACTATGGGCGGTGCCGGTCGGCGAGTGCGCAGTAATTCCTGAAGAGTCCCAAGGACTACCTTGGATTACTTGATAGTCGTTGTGGGAAATTCCAATGAAAACCGCGAGGTCGGTTCCGCGCTCTAAATCCAAAACAATGCCCGCATCCTCAATCGCCTCCCAAGCCGTCTCGAGAACAAGCCGGTGTTGGGGGTCCACGTAAGGAGCCTCCCGCGGGGAGATTCCGAAGAACTGCGGATCGAACTGGTCGATTCCATCGATAAATCCGCCGCGCTTGGCGATCGATTTGCTCAGGACCCCAGGCTCGGGATCGTAGAACCGGTCCAGATTCCAGCGGTCCGGGGGAACCTCGCAGACAGCCTCACGTGCTTCCACAAGGAGCTTCCAAAGCGAGTCAGTGTCGTTGACACCGCCGGGGAATCGGCACCCGATTCCAACGATGGCAATACCTTCTTTGTGCATACGATTATCTGGCAGAGCTAAAGAGAGAAAATCGGTCGTTCTGATGTCAGGCCCTGTTTTGCTAAGGCTGGGCCTTTTTGAGAAGATCAAAAATTTTGACAAAACACCGGCTTGGCAACAAGTCCGAAAACGATAGAGGAAGGACAATGTGCGGCATCGCAGGCATCCTAGATCTAGCAGGTGAGCGTGTAGCGCCACAGGGCGCCGTCGAGGCTATGGCCCAGGCACTGGTGCATCGAGGTCCGGATGAGGAGGGGTTTTTTCGGCGTCGCGGAGTCCAGTTGGCCTCCCGGCGGCTCAGTATCGTCGGCTTGGCCGATGGTCAGCAGCCGATCGCCAACGAAGACGGCTCCGTTTCAGTTGTCTTTAACGGTGAGTTGTTTGACTACATCGAGCAAAAGGCCGAATTGGAGGCGCGGGGCCATCGCTTTGTCACGCATTGCGACACCGAGGTGCTGCCGCACCTTTGGGAAGAGAGTCAGGAAGAGATGTTCGCCCGGCTGCGCGGTCAGTTTGCCGTGGCCTTGTGGGATGAGCGCAAACAGCAACTGATCCTGGGTCGAGATCGCTTTGGTATTTGCCCGCTTTACTGGAGTCGACAAGGCGACTGGCTCCTTTTCGCTTCCGAGATCAAAGGGTTGCTGGCCTCGGGAATGGTCCGGGCCACGCCGGATTTGCGAGGTATCGATCACGTTTTTACCTTTTCCGCTCTGCCGGCGCCGGTGACCTGCTTTGAAGGGGTGCAGTTGCTGCCGCCGGGGCATTACCTAAAGATCGTTCCGGGCAGTCCCGGGACCGACTCGGTCATCAACGAGCGAGCTTACTGGGTAATGGATTTTCCCGATCGCGGACAGGAGGATCCAGGCCGTGACCCGCGTCGCCTGGTCGACGAATTCGAGGATCTGCTCCTGAAAGCGGTGGCGAAAAGACTCCGCGCAGACGTGCCCGTCGGCGCCTATCTCTCGGGAGGTGTGGACTCGAGTGCCATCGTGGCGCTTGCCTGTCATCTTAAGGGCCCGGCGGCGATCAACACTTATACAATTCGCGTCGATGCACCGGAATTGGACGAACTTAGCGCGGCGAGTCTTGCCGCCCGGCACATTGGCGCCAAGTCTCCGGTGGTGCAGGAGTTCCGCACCGAGGACGCTTTGAGCGCCTATCCAAGGTTGATCCAAGCGGCGGAAGCCCCCGTCATCGATACTTCCTGCGCCGCTTTACTGATGCTGGCTCAGCGGGTCAATACGTGCGGTCAAAAGGTCGTTCTCACCGGAGAAGGAGCTGATGAGTGGCTGATCGGTTATCCGTGGTATAAGGCGGCCAAGCTTCTCGGTTTTTTAGACGCCATTCCGGGGGTGCGGTTGAGCGATCTGGCTCGGCGCGCGTATCTCCGCCTGAATGGCGTGCCGCAATTTCCGCGTGGGGTTCGGCGTCGCACGGAGAATGCTATCGGTGGGCCGAATGCGTGGATCGATGCGTACGGGTTACTCGCGCTGTCGAAGCTTCGCTTCTACGCACCGCCAATGCGGAAGATTTTGGAACAGACCGATCCTTGGTCAGAACTTCAGCTTGATGTCGAGCGCGCCCGGCGCTGGCACCCGCTGAATCGTGGAATTTGGGTCGCCGCGCGTGTCACCCTGGCTGGGCACCTGTTACAGGCAAAAGGCGACCGGGTGGCCATGCACTCCTCGGTGGAGGTGCGGTATCCTTTTCTTGATGAGGATGTCTCCGCCTTTCTCGCTAAACTCCACCCGCGATGGAAACTGCGAGGGTTTCGCGACAAGCATTTATTGCGGCTGCTCGCCGAGCGCTGGCTGCCGCCTTCGGTTTATCGGCGCAGCAAAGTAATTTTCCGCGCTCCGCTCGATAGTTTCCACATCGATCCCGAGCCGCCATTCGTCGCACAATTGTTGAGTGAAGACTCTCTCAAGCGGACTGGTTATTTTGACGTTTCGGCGGTGCGCCATTGGCGACGGGCCTTTCGGCAAATGCGACCTGGTTCGCTGCCCCGGATGTCCGTGGAGATGGGCTTGGTGGCCGTGGTCGGCACCCAGTTGTGGCATCACCTCTATATTGATGGCAATCTCGCGGATTTGCCGACCTGGACGGGGATCTCCGCCCCGTCGACGCTGGCGCGGCAATAAGCGATCACTGAAGCTTGGCCAAAGTTTCCTGACCGCGGCGCTTCGTTTCCGGATCGTCTTTTTCGAGATTCGGCATCGAGAGTCCTTTCTCGATGAACCGGCGCGCTTCTTCAGTTTTCCCCATCTGAGCATACGCTCGGCCCAGTTCAATGTAGTGCATCAGACGACGGGGATTGATCTCGAGAGCCTTCTCGAAGCAGCTGACGGCTCTCTCAGTTGTGGTCTTTGGCAGCTGTCCGTAGATGAGTGCAGCGACGCTGCGTTTGAGCATGTTGACATCCGAAAGCGTCCGATGCCAACGACCAAGCACGTGCCAAGCCAGATCGTTGCCCGGATCAAGTTGTATGGCCTTGTCGGCGTATTCCTTAATGTGCCGCGAGGCTTCCATCTGAGACTTCGTGTCCATAAAGGGCAACATCTTCCCATAGCTGATGGCGATGGAGAGCTGCGCCTCCGCGTTTTTCGGCGCAAGGGCAGCGGCCTTTTGCGCATAATTGAGGGCAACGTTCCCAAGCCGGAGCTTCTCCTCACGTGTCGGGGCGTCCGCCAGGAGATAGCGATACTGCCGTGCGATGCAAACGAGCACGTGCACATTGGTCGGCTGCAGCTTCTCGGCCGGAAGGTAATACTGCAGGGCCTCCGTGGCCTTTAACTTCTGATCGAAAGCATCTCCCTTCGCAATCAGATCGTCAGGAAACTCCGCACCAATAGCTGCACAAACCAAAACGGTTGTTGAGCAGCATGCGTGGATGAACAAGCGAAGGCACATACAGACAACCCGTGTGCGGAATACCTACCTATCGCTCGTTCAATTCTGCTTTCAGGCAAGTAGAAAGCATTGTGCGACCAATTCTCTAGTTGTGCCCCCGACCTGCAAGCTGTGGGGATCCCTGATCCAGCTCGAGGAGGCGGGCAGCGTTCACTAGTTCTGCCTCACTTAAAGGAGGCCCAACAAGCTGCAGGCTAGTGAGGCTCCCATCTTTGGCATCGAAGGGGATGGGTATGGCAATAGCCGGATTGCCAGCAAGGTTCACCGCCTCAGTGTTTTGTAGATCCAGAACCAGCGCTTCGAAGACGGTAGATCTGCCAAAGAAGGGAACTTTGGGCGGCATACGTTGCAGCGTAGGGAGAGCAATGAAATCAACTCTCTTGAATAGCTGGCGAAGTGTTTTTTTCCAGCGTGACCGGACCAGCCTCGCTTTCTGGTAGTTGGTGTTGTACTCGACTTCCCCGAGGATAATACCCGCTTTGGTGGTGACCGTAACTCCCTTCTTCTTCAAATATTGTCTGCCATGCACCCACGCATCGGCGGTGGCGATAATTCGACTGTACTTGTCCGCTTCTTTCCACTTTTGCTTAAACGCCGTCCCAAGTTTGATCACCTTAAACTTTCGCGCAGCGAGAGCATTATCGATGGCCTTGTCGATGTCAGGATCCGTGCCGTCAAGGTAAAGTCTCCCGATGGTGATGTTTTCGCCCGATGGATTGGCCGCGGCTGCCTTCCGGTATTGCGCTGCGAATCCATCCTGCAACAAATCCATTCCTTGGACGAGATGGGGCACATCCCGAGCCATCGGGCCGACGGTATCCAAATTATTAGGTGAAAGGGGGAACACGCCCTTTAAAGAAATGAGTCGGAAGGTCGTTTTTAGTCCCAGAATCCCGCAGCAAGCAGCAGGGACGCGGACGGATCCAGCCGTGTCAGTTCCGAAGGCCACGTCAGCCATTCCGTTCGCGACCGCCACTGCGGAGCCGCTTGACGAGCCTCCAGGAATGACCTTGCGCCGGCCGTTGAAGTGATTTCTTGGGGTGCCGAAGTACTCATTTATTCCGGATCCACCGAGCGCGAATTCTGTGAGATTTGTCTTCCCGACAATTTCCACATTTTGTCGTCTGGCGTTCTCGAGACATTCGGCATCATGTGTAGCCGGAGCGCGGTTCTTCGCTAAATATTCGGAGCCCGCGGTGGTAACCACGCCTTTGACGTCGATAAGATCCTTAACCGCAAGACGCAGTCGTTGGCCGGCCTCTTGCGGCGGCCAATAGCGGATGAATGCGCGATCTTTGGTGGCCGTGCGTCTCGCTGGAAGTGAGCAGCCACTCACATGACCCAAGAGGAGCCCGGCCACGATCAGTCGGGCGATTACTAAGGAGCGACTCTTCACTACTCTAGCGAACCTCCGTCAGGGATGAATTCAAGGGATCAGAGCTCGAGGGATCGACATCGTGTGCGCATCTACTCATCTAAGGGGGAAGGGGAAAATCCTGTCGTTGCAATCTAGTTTGCCATCCATGGTTTGAACTTACCGCAGAGAGCTCTGGAGCATCAAGTGTGAGGAATGACACAGCCAAACCGAAACGCCATGAAAAGAAAGTAGCGAATCTCGCAGCAAGGGACCAACTGAACGTGTTCTCTTAAAGCTGTCGTTCGGAATGTTCTCCAAGGGTGCGCGCCAGTGCGGTCAGCTCGGCAACATTCTCAAGGCCATCAAGGAACCGTTCTGGAATGCCAGAAAGGCCGACTTGGGCGCCAACCAGAGCTCCTGTAAGAATGCAGCGAGCCTGATTCTGTCCGCCGCCGTTGAGGGCATAGAGCACCGCCTGTTCGAAGTCGTCGTGAAAACGAGCTGCCAAATAGTACGAAATAGGAAGCTGGTGATAAATCGCGCAAGGCATCCCGTAGACAATCGAGACCTTCCATGCAGGTTCGATTTTGATTCCCGGGTCCCGGGCTGCCTCCGCCATATACGAAGGGGTGAGCAGAGCGTCGGGTGAAGAGAAGCGTCCGGCGCGCGAAGGTTCCCGCCCCGGTTTGGGCGGGGAAAGCTTGCCACTTGTGACAGCATGAAACGGGAGCGCGCCATCCTCGACGAGATCCATCAACTTGTCCGACAGCGCCGAATCCAACTTCTCTCCGATGACCAGCAACGCAAGCACGCAGCAGTAGGCGGTGCTCATGGCGACGATCGCTTCATCGGCCTGGGTGAGGAGACAGTTCGAGCTAACCGTCTTGGCTACTTTGCCGGGAACCTTGGCGTAGCGCGCTGCCAAGATCAAGGCGCGTTCAGCGGCTTCAGTTGTGTCCGCGTGACCGCCTGTTTCCTTCCATGACTTTCCCTCTTCAACGCGCCTGCGCCAGGCTTCGCGGATCGACTGGCTGGTGTAGCCACCGGGTCCACCCATGGGACTACCGTCGAGCAGTGGGAAGAGTTCTTCATCCAGTCGGCGGCAGAAATCACTTTCATTGTAGTCATCGTTTTCGACGACCGAGCGCAGCAGCATCGTCAGGATAATCCCGGGCTGGGAGAGCTGACCTGCCTTCAGCCCGGCATGGTAACGATTCGGTTTGGGATCGGTATAGCCGTCAATCCAATCCCCGTAGTCACGCCTCATCTCATCCAGATCGTAGTACCAATGAGGTCCAACTCCCAGAGCGTCCCCGATCAGCGCGCCCATGACCGCACCGGAAGCGCGGTCTGCTATCGAGATAGACATGTATTAATCAGCCGCTTTTTTCTTCAGCGAGCAAGCTATCGAGGTCCAGTCTGCGCGTGAACATGGTCAGGCTGCCATCGGCCAATCGTGGCCACTGGTCGTGTGGACGATCCCAATACAACTCCAATCCGTTTTGGTCAGGATCGCGCAAGTAGAGCGCTTCGCTGACTCCATGATCGGATGCTCCTTCGAGCGAGATGCCTGCGCTCAAAACTCGTCTCAGGGCTCGCGCGAGCTCAACGCGTGTCGGATAAAGGATTGCGAAATGGTAAAGTCCTGTGGTGCCTTCAGGCGGTGGCGATCCGCCGAGACTTTCCCAGGTGTTAAGCCCAATATGATGGTGATAGCCTCCGGCTGAGACGAAGGCCGCTTCGTTGCCCAGGCGCACCATCAGCTCAAACCCCAGCACCCCACAATAGAAGTGCAAGGCTCGTTCAAGGTCCGCGACCTTCAGGTGCACATGACCGATACGCACATTCTTGCCAATGGGATTGCTGCTCTTCAGACGTAAATAAAAATTTTATCGGCGAGGTCGCGTAGCGGAATAGTTGAGAAAATACCCTCAGCTCAGTTACTCGCGTCCAGTCACTTTGACTTGACCAAGGCTTTTTGCAAGATCTCGGCATGGATGTGGACAAAGTTCATCTGCGTCGTAGCTCGCGTAAGCAGCTTAACCGGACACAGACCGTCACCAATTCCGCCGTTTGTTAAACGGAAAAATAACCTATCGAGCCTTGCCTGCTGGGCCCTATCAAATTCGTTTTGGCGTCGTGCAGCCGCGCGTAATCCCTGCTCGGGACTCGATCTTTGCCTTGGCTGCGCCTCAGCAGGATCGACAGATCTGCCGTGTCCCCAGCCTAAGAGCGCTCCAGAAGCTTCTCAACTTCAGCCTGTGATAAACGCTTGGCGATCTCGAAATGCATCCCATCGCGGCGTGAGAAATGTCCTCCCCAATAGAATCCAAATTGATTTGCCGTGGCGACCAACTCGAAAACACATCCTTTTCGCCCAGCGAGGGCGGGCTGGGCGCCGAGGGGGTTCTCGCCCGCGTTGATATCGAATGCTGTTCCAAAGGCGTGATTGCTCAACGTCTTGTTGCTGCAACGAATGAAGCGTGGCGAATACGCTCCATCAAATGTCAGGATATGCTTTAACAAGCCTTTCCGTCCCCAGGCAGCCCAAAGCCCTTTTAGTTGTGGCACGCAGGTCTTATGAAACCGGACGCGTCCGGTCGACGAGGCGCCTTTGATTCCGACTAATTCGGGAACCTCAAACCGAACAATCGAAGCGGATTCAAAGTCGCTTGTTACCGTGATCGTCTCTTTGCCATAATCGCCTTTTGGAGGGCCTGGACGGTACTTTAGCGGACCGAAAAGAACGTTGCGCGCTGCATTTCCGAGGATCGGCTCAAAAGCGGGTTTGCGCGGAAACTTGGCCGCACGCTCCTCAACGAAAGGCACCGCTTCAAAGCCTTGGAGCATCGCCGCTCCAAAGGTCGCATTGCCAACAATGCCATCCGGGACCAGCTTGTTCTTTTTTTGAAACTCCTTGGTGAGCTTCTCAGTCTCGGCGTCAAAGACTTTGTCACGCGGTTTGGTGAAGGTAAAGCCGGCGCCATGAAGAAACAGTTCCCACTGTGCGACGTCATCACCTTGAATACCCTTTTTAAGAACTCTCATAGTCGTCAAGTTTCAAACAGATTTTCCCGGCGACCTCAAATAACGAATGGCTGCGTGACAAGTTTCGCAACGCGCGGAAAGACGGTTTTCCATCGATGGCGGCTTGTGTGCACTCAGCGTGCCGCAGAATTCAATGTCCATGTGACCAATGCGTGGATTCGATGCGCAAATGGTTAGCGCGCGGTGGCAAACGGTATGCACGCGCAAGAACTCACTGATCCCGTCATCGGGATGCGCGAAGGAACTCGCGAGGGGTCAAAGCCAAGTGCAATCCAAGCTTGTCTTCGGGTGCCACCAGCCTTGGCGAATGATGATGGCCGCTAGCCGATGCGCAATTGCGAGAGCGAGGCCTGTCCGCCGCCGCTTCTTTCTGGTATTATTAACAGTTCCAAAGCGATCGCTCTTTCGAGAGAAACCTGGAAGCTTTCTCTCTGTGTCGTCGTTCCGGGTGGGCTGAAATTGAACTGTTGGCGGACGACTTCCCTCCATTCCGACTGGCCGGACTGTTGCCAGGATATGGCAAATTCCTGACTTCGAGCGTTCGCAGTTTCTTCGAAGGACAAGAAGATCTTCGAAATGTTCTGGGCCTCATCAAAGGTAATGCGAATAACTTGCTCGCCAGTTGTCGCAGCGATCCACTTTTTCGAATCAAGGGTTAGAGCATTCTCGAGCGGAGAGGCAGACTCTTCGGAGGTCACCTCGAAAACAGCGCATTGGGTGAGATCGAGCCAACTTTCGCCGGCGGGTTCGGTCTTCTGAATCAGTTTTTTTCTAATCATGAGATGCGAATCTGCGGCGTGCCGCAGAGTCTTTTGGAGAGATCAACCGGATCTCCTATGGTTACTTCGTTTGGATCGACTTGATAAGACCAAACTTCAAACTTGGAGAGTTCGGCCTGACCATAGACGGTGGTGAAGGCGCAGTTGACCGCGTCGTATCCCGAGGAGATGCGGATGCGGCCGACACGCGGCACGCCGAAGCGGGCATCGAAGACTTGCCACCTGCCGCCGAGATAAACTTCGCAGTAGGCATGAAAATCTTGCGGTGTGCCGGGGTCGAGACAGCCGATATCCGGCACGTAGCCGCTGACATAGCGCGCCGGGAGATTGAACGTGCGACAAAGCGCCACTGCCGTGTGGGCGAGATCGCGGCAGACCCCATAGCCTCGCTGGATGATGTCGTAAGCGGATAGGTTCGGACTGCCCGACAGCGTGCGGTATTCAATGTTGCCGTGTAGCCAATCGATGATCCCAAGAACTCGTTCAAGGCCATGAGGAAGGTGGCCGAAATTCTGCCAGGCGAAGTCTAATAGTTTATCGGAATCGCAGTAACGAGTCGGCAGAGTATATCGGAGCATCGAGGCGGGCAGCAGGTGAGGGGAGATGGGATGGTCCAGCCAAAGAGAATCCTCGCGCAGACTCGGCACCATCACGATGGCATCGTAACGAAGCAGATTTTGTCCGCCTTTCAGAATGGTCCGGTAGACGATATTGAAGTGATCATCCTCAAATTCGCTGGCGGTCGCCTGTGGTTCGAATTGGAAACTCTCCTGGCGAATATATTGTAAGGCGTCGTGGCGTGGCTTGAGAGTGATGAGCGCTGGAGTGTCGACGGCAGCTTGGTAAATCAATTCGCAGCCAACGCGAACAGCCAGATCGAGGTTGGGTGCAGGAAAAGGAGAATGGCTGTGCATCAGCGGCCAGCTTGGGTGATCAGAACTGCGTCAATGTTGAGGGCGTGCCAACGAACATTGTCTCCATGCGCGCCGACGTCTGAGCCATTTAAGACTCTGAGCGAATCAATTTTGAACAGGAGCGTTCGTCGTACTTAGATGGGGCGTTGTGCCTCGCTGAGGATTCGTATTCCTCTGCTCGACCTTCTCAATCGTCGGGATCATCCCCTCGCCCTTCTGAGCGTAGTAACGCTGAAGCTC
Source organism: uncultured Verrucomicrobiae bacterium (assembly GCA_963824895.1). Lineage (GTDB taxonomy): Bacteria > Verrucomicrobiota > Verrucomicrobiia > Chthoniobacterales > Terrimicrobiaceae > DASTFP01. Next base: position 21,868 of record CAWGQS010000017.1, read on the forward strand.
GGCCATTTTGGGATCGGGTTCGGAGCAGGAGAGCACGAACCCGACAAACAAAAAAATCAGCGAGAGGAATTTCCAAGAAAATTTCATATCCGTGTTCGGTTCGAATCTGCTCCAGAGCGGTAGCAACTGCAAGAAACGCTCTTGAGGAAATCGCTCGCATGCATAGATGATTGGTGGAAACGATGCCTATGCTAATTGCCGGCTAGTCTCTAGCCTGGCAAAATAGTCCGCAAGGGACGAATTAACGTTGTCAATGTGAAAGCCGCGATGGGAGGGACCGAATGCAGTTGAAGATTGCTAGGGATTTTTCCAGGGGCTATCAATTTACCGCGGCGCCTGGCCGCCCGCCGTGGCTGTCTGGCACCCACACGATCATACCACCAGACTCATGTTTTCACGCGCGAGGACGCAATTCGGAAACAGTTGCTGCGAATGTCTCTCAATCTCGTCGAGAAAACGATCATTATGGTCGGGATCGTGGTGGGTCAGAATGAGTTTTTTCACTTCCGCGTTATGGGCGCACTCGATTGCCTGCAGGTAGCTCGAATGGCCCCAGCCGCGATGGCTGGCCAGCTCGTCAGGAGTGTATTGGGCATCATGGAGGAGAAGGTCGGCGCCACGGCAGAAGTCGACGATGTCGGGGTCCACGTCCACCCCGTGTTCGATATCCGTACAGAAGACGATCGATTTTCCGCCGCGTGAAAGTCGATAGCTGTAAGCGCTGCCAGGATGTGGGTGTTTTCGAGCCACGACGACGGCGTGAGGAAAGAAACGAACGTCCGAGTCGGGCATGATGAACTCGAAGTTCGCTCCCATGTCAGATAACTGCACGGGAAAGTACTCGCGCTGCATGGGCACCGAGAAGACACGCTCCAGGTCGTCAATCGGACGGTCGCGACCGAGCGCGAGCATCGCGATCTTCCGTCCTTTGACGTAGGCAGGTTCGAAAAAGGGAAGTCCCTGGATGTGGTCCCAATGAAAGTGCGTAAACGCAATGACAATAGGCTTATCCCTAAGGGCGGGATCCTCCATGATATGGCGTCCGAGGTGCCGTATTCCTGTCCCGGCGTCGATGATGCCGATATTCACCGCGTCATCGGAAGTGATTAGGACGCAACTCGTACTGCCACCATATTTATCGAACTCTCGTCCGCTAACAGGAATCGATCCTCGGCATCCATAAATAGTAATTCTTATGTCGCTGCTGCCGCGGGGTGGGGGCGGTTCCGGATTTTGCATTCCAAGAGAATAATCTGCGAACGGAACTGCGACAATCCAGGAAGCTCATGTCGAAAAACCGTCCCATAGGCATCGACTTCAGCAGTCTCTCCACGTTTGCCAATTGCGATTTCGCTTGTATCTTTTCATTGTAAGCGATGCACACCCGACTTTTACCTCTCGTGGCGGGTCTTTTGACTTGCTTTACCGTATCCGTCTTTGGCCTTTCGGGCGATCTTGCTGGCAATCCCCGAGCTCTCGAACATCTCGGAGAGTTGAACATGCAGCTCAAGGCCGCCTTGAAGGGGGATAGCGCCGTCGCCTTTGCAGCGCTTTTTGCCCAGGAGGCGGTGTGTGTGACGCCACAGGGCGTTTTGGCCGGACGAGAGGACATTGCGGACGGCCTCGAGGACTTATTCAAGGGGCCATGTGTGACAAGCCAGATCTTTCAGATCGATCAGCTTCATTCTCTGGGCACGGACGCGTGGTCGGTCGGTCAGTGGTGGACGACAGTGCAAAGCTCAAGCGGGCCAATATTTCTAAGTGGCTACTGGTCGGCGATTCTTGTTCAGGAGGGCGAGGCTTGGAAGATGCGCATGCTAACCCTGAGCGAGACCTCACGATTCGCTGCAAACTCGCTCGCAGGAAGCAACTGAGCTTCTCGGCAGGGTAGGCAGGGCTCCTCCATACGCGAAAAGGTCGGCCCGCATTCATCCCCGTGCCGACTACTGGTCTGCCCCAGGGTTGGCCGGTGCGGCCTCGGGCAATTATGGAACCGCATTCTTTGTTCGCAACTCAAAGAAAGCTTTGATCCGTCTTGATGCCGGAAGACTGGATGTGGCACATATCGAACGCGGAAGAAAAAATTCACTATGGGTCTGGCGATCTTCACCTTAGTCCACATTCTGATCAGTCTGGTCGGCATCCTCGCAGGACTTGTCGTTTTGGGGGGCTGGCTCGCCAGCAGGCAATTTCGGGGTTGGACCACATTGTTTCTACTCTTCACGCTCGCGACGACGGTCACCGGATTTTTCTTCCCATTCCGCGGTTTTACGCCTGCCTTCGCCGTCGGTGTGGTCTCGCTCCTTGTCTTGGCTGCGGCCGGCTACGCTCTCTATGTTCGCCGACTTTCGGGTGGCTGGAGCAAGGTTTACGTGATCAGCGGCCTGACGGCTCTTTATTTTAATTTCTTCGTCCTGGTTGCCCAGCTCTTTCAAAAGACCCCTGCCCTGAGGGAACTTGCTCCAACGCAGACGGAGCTGCCATTTGCCATTTCTCAGGTGGTCATATTAGCACTCTTTGTCGCACTCGGCGTGGCCGCCGTGCGTCAGTTTCGCGCTGAACCGGCCAGGATTTGAGCATTGCGGACGGCAAGCTCGAGAATCACTCGTCGACCAACGCCCGTCAATTGAACGAGGCACGGATCGTTTCGGTTTTTGGTAACCTAACGGTGTAACAGAAACGTCTTCACCGCCTCTTTCATTCAGCTCTGGAGATCAACTCGTCGCCTTGCTTGGGGACTGTGCACTGCGCGAGGAATCAAAGTTGCTGCTGCCGCGAGTCTTGTTTGCTCCAAAATTGGAGCGCGAGTGCGGGTTGCGGAGAGTAATCCAGTCCGCGCTCGAAGCTTTCTCCTTTAACCGCGGTCGTGACAGGAGCCTTCGATTATTCTCTGGGGCGAGTAGTTTCGAGTCACCGCAGGTGACTGCCCACGTGGTCTGAGCTTGTCAAAACCTTCTTGATACCGCGCGACGCGTCTCCAGCAGCGACTGCGTTACGGCAGGCGAAACATCGCAGCAAGCAGTGCCAGGACGAATATCCAACTGACCGTATCAAGACTCAATATCGTACCGACTATGATCATCGATCCAAAGCCAATCCCTCGCTTCCGAAAATCAGCTAAAATCTGTGTATCCTCAATCGGGATAGTCCTGATTCTTTCCTAGGGACTACGTGAATTCGTGACTTCGTCGGAATCTGCCCCGGCAGTCATAGAGCAATTTCGTAAACCTGGGCCAAAGAAGCGCGCTGTTGTCGCGGCGGCGTCCTCGCCGCCGACCGGTCCCCGGTCGTGGGGACACGGCCGCTCCACAACAGAATGCTCGGCATCGTGCTTCACGATTTGCCCGCCTCTAAAAGCCCGTAACGCATCGCGCCAATGGCGAAGGCGAGCCAGATGCGAACCGTAGTCCGGAGAAAGACCCCGGTTGCGTGCGCAGGCGCTGAGGAGGGATTGCATTGCTGAGGCCGCCGAGAGACGCCGCAAGATCCGGGCAAGGCAAATCGACCACGTCTTTCGCGCTCATATCCTCGAAGGTCTCTAGTTCGCAACGCAGGAATTTAACGATGACCTCTGTCTTATCGCGATGGACATAAGAGACTAATGAGTTTCCGTTCCAGAGAGCGGCGCAATGCGTCGGTACGGCTCTGCCATCACAAGCAGGACGCCGCCGGTCGCGGGCGATTGTTTGGCACCGCCTTAGCGCATTTGTCCTTGTTTGGCCGGCACGACCTCTTCGCCGTGACCTTTGTCCTGCTCAAGAGGCGGGACCGGTTCAGTCTTGCTGGTTTTTCGTTTGGCCGTTTTCTTGCCCTTTGATTTATCGCTCTTCTGTCGCATGCGAGTGAATCGTTGCAAAGAGGTTCGGTGGAGGCCTCTACCATCCCGTACCCGCACCGCCCGTGCGGCGTGACCAACTATCTGCCTCAGCGAAGTCTTCGATCATCTTCGTGAGAAGCGGCAAAGGTGAGCGCAGCGAGTATGCCGCCCAGAATGTACCATATGAGGGTCCCGCCTTTGGCTGTGGGGGTCCGTCCGGTCTCGCGTTTGCCGATCCCGAAAGCGGCGGGCAATGTGAGAACGCCTAGTCCCATCGCCAAGCCGAGGGCGCCACCACGAATCCAGGCTGTCTTGGGGCGACCCCAGCCCACGAGACCATAGAACATAGAATTCGAAGCGAGCGATCCAAGCAGCGCTATCGCTTTGGCGGGAAAACCGCTCGGAGGTTGAATCCCGAGTTTCTTGAACGCCGCAGTGGCGAGTTGCAGACCGAGAATGTCAAGTCTTGGAGCGCCCGGCAGGAAGCGACCTGCCAGATAATTCAGAAGGGCGACTGAGGTGGCGCCCACAAGACCGGAACCGATACCGACCCACTTCATTTCTTAACTTCCTCCTCTGGAGGGGATTTTGCCTCGCCTTGATTTGGTTGCGCAGTTCGCCGGCGCCTCGATGAAGAACCACGTCCGGTGAGCTTCTGAAGTTCGTCAATCCGTTGCGACGCTTGCGCTTTTGTCAGTGTTTCATCAAAGTCAACTTTCGCCTCCTGGCAAAGTGTTTTGAGGTAAGATGCTTGTGGACCGGTCATCGGTTCGTCGCCCGTAGTCCACTCGCTGGGATCTTTTTCGGGATTCTGATTCACGTGTTGATTTGGGCTCAGTGGTTATCGTGAAGAGACTTTCGTCATCCCAGTGGCGAAGGTTTCAACGGTTGGGATTAGACGATTCGTCGTTCTCTGCTGAACGAACTCGGGTGTCGAACTCCGCTTCCTCCAAGCCCTCGCGGACAAGCTTCTCTGCAACCATTACCTCGTCATCCGGCGGCATTTTCTCCTTTTGTCTGCCAACCGAAGTTGGGGCGACGCCGGCGTCGGGTCGATCACCTTCCGCGATCAAGTCCTGAGCGTCTTCACGGTCTGATAACGGATCGTTGATTTGTCGTCGGGCCTCCTCGCGATCCAAATCGTTTACTTCGACACGTCCGTCGCTCGCGGCAATCTGTCGCGCCCGCTCTTCCAGAGTGGAATTGCTTGCTTCGCCGAATCCGGCGGAACCAATTTCGATGCGCTCTTGTCCATCCATAGGTGTTGTTGAAGTAGTTTCGCTCCTTGAATGGATCGCATCGGTCAGGAACATACCTGACTGATCCTTGGGGGCCTTGCCCTGATACCGCTCGGCGAGCAGAACCTGAAAACCTCAATAACGGCTTCTTCGATAAGCAAGATATGAAACGTGCATTACTCGGGTTAGGAATGGCATTTGCCCTCATTGGCACAAGTCTCTCTCAACAGAGCAGCGGAAGTTCCGCTGCCGGCGCCGGCACCGGAGCACCCGGCGGCACCCGCCAAAGTGGACAAACCGGTCAGAGCGAACAAACCAGCACATCCGGGCAACGCACGACGACGGACCAAGGCGCGGCTGTAAACCAAAGTAGCACGGCGAACCAGAACAGCACCACGAATCAAAGCGGCACGGTGAACCAAACGGGAGCGGTGAACCAAACTGGAACAGCGAATCAAACCGGTGGTTCACTGAGAGCGCCGTCCACGGCTGGACCTGCCCCAAACCGAGCAGGTTCTACGGAGGCGAGCCCCGACGGTGTTCGTCCGGCTGCTCCCGGTATTCCCTCGGGGATTCGCGCGCCGACTCCGAATCCCGGAACTCCCGCGGGAGCCGGCTCTGAGGCTGCGCCCGGCAGTTCGCCCATGCCATCGCCCACCGCCATTCCCACAGCGACGCCTGATGCGAAACCGACCGCTACTCCTGGAAGCGCACCGTCCGAAACGCCGAGCCCGCTGCAAAGGTAGCTGGAGCGTTAGCCGGGCGATTGGCTATTGCGGAGCGACTGTGGGCGACGGCGAAGGTGATCTCTCAGTCGCGGGAGCATTGCCAGGGCCGCCGCCGCCTTGCTCGAACGAACGCCTGGCGTGCGTTCGCCACCCCGTTATGGCGGCAAGGGTCACGAAGAAGGCAAATTCTTCAGATATTCGAGCACGATTGCCACTCCCGCTACGGTTCTGTTTTTCTCTTCGCGCGGCGCGGCACAAACGCGACCCCTTAGCTTTCAGTAAGCAGCTCAATCACCAGGTGAGCTCTAGGTTGGGATGCGACAACAAGATCGTAGTTCGGCAAGTCAACTCTGGCGATGTGCTCGCGATTGCGCTCTTCAGAAAAAAGTCCCTCCTCAGCATGCCGTGTCATTAGTCGCGTCCGCACCGTCTCCCTGGGCACATTGATAAATACCGCCAAGTCGAGCAGAGATTTGACAGCGTCCCACGGCGCCTGGCCCAGCAGCAGGTAATTTCCTTCTGTGACAAGAATCTTCGTCTCTGGTCCCACGGTAAAAGCATCATCGACGACGTCCTCGATCTTCCGTGAATAGCCAGGACCGGTTATCGGCTTGTCGGCAGTCTTCAACAATTTTAAGAAGCGCACATATTCGGCGCCCTCAAAGGTATGCGGAGCACCCTTGTCCTTGACGGTTCCGAGAGATTCGAGCTTGGCGTGGCGCATATGAAAGCCATCCATCGGGACAAAAGTGGCGGAGTTCGGAGCGGAAGCATTCAGCGAGTCAACAATTTGATTCGCAAGGATCGACTTGCCGACGCCCGGGCCCCCGGCGAGACCGACAGCAATCCGATCGGGTGAAGCTGCCGCCAAGGACTTGATCTTGTCGACCAAAAATGACAGCGCTGCTTCCGGTGTAAGCGAGTACTTCTCCTGCCTGACACGGTTCTGCTCTGAAGGTTCGGGCATAGCGGCTTCTCCGAGCCAAATGCTATTCACTCTGGAACCTACGCTCAAGCAGAGACAGGCTGTGGCCTGTAAGAAATGTCGAATGCTCGCCGAGTTTGAAAAAGTGGCGGGAATTGTCCTGAGCGTTCGGCGCTGTTCGTTGTTCATGTATACCAAACATACCGCAGTGAAATGACAACCGAAGCGCAGAAGGAGCATCAGTGGCTGAACCGACTTGTCGGCGAATGGGCATATGAAGGGGAGGCAACAATGGAACCCGCTAAGCCGCCCGAGAAATTTCGGGGGACCGAGAGCGTGCGCTCATTGGGCGGACTCTGGGTCCTCTGCGAAGGGCGCGGCGAAATGCCGGATGGAGGAGAGGCGACCACCTTCATGACGCTCGGATTTGATACGCAAAAAGGTGGCTATGTCGGGACCTGGATCGGATCCATGACCAGCTTCCTTTGGCTATACCGGGGAACACTTGATGAGGAAGGGAAGGTCTTGGCGCTCGATACAGAAGGTCCGAATTTCGCCGGAGAAGGTCTGGCCAAGTTTCAGGACATCATCGAAATCAAGAGTGATGACCACAGGGTGCTGACCTCGCATACGCTCGGAGAAGATGGAATTTGGCACCGGTTCATGACAGCGAGCTATCGGCGGAAGACTTAAAGCCTGCACGGCGTTTTCGCGGCCGATTTGGGTTTGATCGACTCACAAGTGACGTCTGGCTAAAGCGTCCCACCACGAATTTTCAGTTCAGCCGCGCTGCGGTGTTGGCATAACGATCCTCACTGAAAATCAGCAAGGTACTGAACGTCGCGAGGCCGGCGCTATTTTTCCCGCTCGGCCGCTTCGACGACACTCGCCAGCTGCTGAAGGCCCTTTTCAAATTGGCCGCCGATCATCTTGTCCATATTCATAAAAAAACTGATCCCTTTCGCGACGAAGCTGTTCGTGCCGGACATCGTCCAGGTCACTGTGGTGTTGTTGCCTTCAGGCTCTAGGAGAAATTCCGCGGTGTGGGTGGCGGCGAAAGGCTTTATAAATTCGAGCCTGATCCGGACCAGTTCGTGCGGACGGCTCTCAGTAATTGTCATCCGCCCTTCTCCGATCTGAGGGTTGCCGGCCCACGAATAAACTGCTCCGGTCCCGGATGCTTCTCCATCGTAAACTCTTTTCATTGACGGGTCGATCCCTTCCCAGGGCGACCAAGCCTGCCAGTTGCGAAGATTATTTACCTGCGAAAAGATAGCCGGTGCGGACGCGCGAATAGCGATGCTGCGAGCGATGTGAAAAGTCGATGGCTGCCAAGCGATGATGGCAAGCAGAACGCCAATCGCGCCGGCTAGGATGATGAGAACTATTTGGATCATTGCGGGCCTTTCTTTGGTGCTATGCCATTTGGCGTAGCGACGTTATTCAGATGGACGAAAAATTATTGGCTGCACTCGCACGGTGGCAAAAACCAGGAGCAAGCTTGATTTCGCATCCGTGTTTGTGGTCAAATTGAAGTAGTCAATACTAAGACGATCAAGTGAGCGCCCGAAGGACGCTTCAATAAGAACTTTTCGAGAGTTCTGATACCCGGGCCTGAAAAACCCGGCGCTACGTTCCGGCTCTCAAAAGAGTATTTTTTCGTGGCGATCGGCCATTTTCTTGCCAAAGACGGCACGGTCCAGGGAGAAGCGCCCTGGCCCGCTGAGCAAAAGCAACACCGCGATGCAAAGGTAGATACTGGCCAGTTCATAGGAACTTCCCGGACCTGATCGAACGAATGGGTCTCCGAGCATGCCCGCGTGCATCCAGACAGCGACGGCCATCGTGCACGCGATGCCAACAGAAGCGAGCGGTGTCAGCAGACCAAGTACCCAAGCTAATCCGCCTCCGAACTCCGAAAGGGCAGCCAGCCCTTGTAAGATTCCAGGAACACCCGACTCCGGCGGCATCCACGTGAACGGCTTTGTGATCTTGCCGTAGCCGTGAAAAATAAGTGCCAATCCCGCGACCACCCTGAGAATCAGCAGGCCCACCGAGACGCGAGGTGATAGCCGGAGCGGCTTAAAAATGTCGAATATGTTCATGGTTTTCGTCTTGTTCCAGTAATACGAAATTCATGCCTCCGCTCGCCAGATACGCCCAGCGAGCCGCCATGATTTGGCAGAATAGGCTCCGACCGCGAAACAGGTTTCAATGTCGATCGATGTGGCATGGTTTCGCAATGCACGGACCCTTCCGAGAGGTTATACTTGTGCAACTTTCCGCGGCTGGCAAGGCTCTTGGGCATGCGCCGCTTATCGGTCGATCCTCATTTGCCGGCTAGCATCGCTTTGATGCGTCTCGACGCGAGGCGGCGCACGAGCGACGCATGGCCGTTTCAAAAGTCCGTTGGACGGCGTTGGCCGTGGGCTCTACTTGGGTGCGCTGAGGGCAGAGTGGTTTGCACGAGGCACGTTCCAGAAGGATGAAGCGGGTCTTCCGAGACAGAACACTTCGTAATGTCACCTTCTTTCCTTTTGCTGGTCGCAGGGGCCATTGCCATCGGGTTCGCCCCAATTTTTGTCCGGCTAGCTTCAACTGGTCCGATCGCCACCGCATTCTGGAGAATGGCCCTTGCGGTGCCGATCCTGTGGATGATTTCGCGGCAGCAGAAAGGTCTCGGCAAAGTCGCCTTGCGCTCCCCGTGGATCTGGGTCGCTGGTTTCGCCTTTGCCTTGGATCTAACCGCCTGGCATTTCTCGATTCGGCTCACTTCAGTGACGAACGCGACATTGCTGGCCAATTGTGCCGTGCTTCTCGTGCCGCTTCTCTCGTGGTTCTTTCTGCACCGTGCTGTTCGTCTGAGCACCATGGCATACGGGGCACTCGCCTTCGTGGGCATAGCTTTGCTGAGCAGTCCTTCGCTGCACATAGGAGGACAGCAACTCTTGGGCGATGCACTCGCCCTGCTGACGGCAGCATTCTACGCCATCTACTTGGTTGCCGTTGCGGCGGCTCGCGAGCGGATCACCGCGCCCGCCTTGGCGCTGGCCAGCTCACTTCTCAGCAGCCTTGCGCTGGGCGCTTTCATCCCGCTCGCTGGGGAGGCCCTTCTTCCGTCTATCGGCTTCGACTGGGTCTGGCTGATCGGCCTGGCGGTGGTTTCGCAGGTCTTCGGGCAAACCGCAATCGTCCACGCGATGGGTCGTATTCCGCCCGCGCAAGCCGCGATCGGGCTGCTGATTCAACCAGTGTCGGCGGCCCTGTTTGCCTGGGTGTTGTTCGACGAATCTATGTCGAGTCTTCAACTGCTGGGCGGGGCATTGGTCCTGATCTCGATAACAGCGGTGCGCCTGTTTGAACGCTAGGAACTTGTCCATTTCCTGCCTGTCGAGTACTCTGGTTGCCAGAGCCGACATGGCGCGATGCGTTGTGGCACCTTGTATGATGTCATTCCGTTCTGGCGAAAAGGTGATAGAGTGAACGTCATTGTATGAGCGATCCGCGTACTCAGAGCGCGCCCGAGAGGCCGGGCGTCGACAGCGACTCTCAACAGGAAGCGGGCAAGCTCGAGCTTGAAAACAAGATGCTGCGGGCCGTCCTCGATTCCATGGCGGACAACATTTCGATCAAAGATCTCAAGGGGCGCTATGTCTTCGACAATGCCGCCCATTGTCGTTTTCTCGGTGCAAGCAGACCCGCCGATGTGGTCGGCAAGACGGTCTTCGATTTTCTTCCACCGGAAATCGCCTCTAAGTTCTACGCGGAAGATCTTCAGGTCTTGGAATCCGGAGAACCGCTGGTTCGCTGTGTGGATCCATCCATTGACAGTGAAGGAAACCGGGTCTGGATGTCGGTCACAAAGATGCCATTGCGCGACGAGGATGGAAGGCTCCTGGGATTGGTCTCAGCCACGCACGACATCACGGCACGCAAGGATGCCGAGGAGCAGTTGGCGCGCTACGCAGAGAAATTGCGTGAGAAGAATTCACAACTCGTAGAAGATTTGGAAACGGCACGCGAGTTGCAGAATGCTCTCCTTCCTCAGCAATATCCCTCCTTTCCGAGTTCTGCCTCCCCTGAGGCCAGCGCCTTGCAGTTCCACCATTTCTTCCGTTCCTGTTCGGGCGTCGCGGGCGACTTCTTCTATGTCTATCAAATCTCTGATTCTGTGGCCGGAGTTTTCATTTCGGACGTGATGGGACATGGTGTGCGTGCTGCACTTGTCGCGGCCATGTTGCGCACCCTCGTGGAAGATTCGCGGGCGTATGCCGCAGAACCATCAAGATTTCTTCAAGAGCTCAACCGCGGGATCTTCGAAATCTTGAAAAATACCCACCTGCCGATCTTTGTCTCGGCCTGCTATTTAGTCTTAGACGCTGAAACCGGGGAAATGCGTTACGCCAACGCCGGGCATCCGTCTCCGCTGTTGATTCGTCGCTCACGCGGAAGCGCAGAACCGCTGCCCCGTCCGGCCTCAAAGTTTGATCCGGTGCTCGGGATCTTTGCCGACGCGGAGTATCAAGGCTTCTCGTGCGAACTCGGCGAGGGCGATACTGTCCTGCTCTTTACTGACGGGCTCTTTGAAGTCACCGGAAGTAACTCACAGTTTTTTGATCAAGCGGGGCTTGCTGAAGTGCGTGCGTCAACGCATCGACCTTAGGGGCGAGGAACTCTGCAAGCAGCTCGTTGAGGAAGTTCAGCAGTTTGCCGGCGCGGAGGATTTTGCCGACGATGTTTGCTTGATCGCGTTGGAGTTGGACCACTTTGCCGGTGCCGGCACCGACCCGGAATTTTTCAGGCCTTCGGTGATGCCAAGGCCCTAGGAAACGCTTCGGAGACTTCGCGAGAGGAGCCCTGCCGAGCGCAGGTGCGAGCAGCGGCACGCTCTCATCCAGCGATCGCGTTCCTCGCGCTCGCACGTTGGCTGTGTCGACGGCGTGAACGCCGCCGCTGGATCAGCAAACGGGTGAGCTTTTCCGGAAATAATTTTGGAGAGAGGCTCTGGGCGAAATCTTTTGTGTAAGAAATCAGGCAAATTTTCGACCGATGGAAAAAGACCCACCATGAAATTTCACCAACTTACCTCCTTTGTCCGCAATGGCTACGAGCTCCTTGCTGCTGGCGCCTCGAGTCTGAGTTCACCTTTCTTGCTTGCCGTGCGATTTTACTGGGGCTGGCAAATGTTTGTCGCTGGGAGCGCTCATTTGTCGGATGTGCCTGCCATGGTCGATCGCTTTGAGAGTTGGGGAGTTCCGTTTCCGACTTTCAACGTCTATCTCTCTGCGAGCACAGAGATCGTTTGTGGGCTGCTGCTGGCGGCAGGCTTTGCCTCACGGCTGGTCACCATTCCACTTATCGTCAACTTCTGCGTCGCCTATTTAACGGCGAGCCGCGACGTCCTCTTGAATATTTTCAGTGATCCTGACGCCTTTGTTTCGGATGCCGCATTCCTCTTCCTGCTGGCTTCCGTGATCGTTTTCATTTTTGGACCCGGGGCGATTTCGGTCGATGCCGTCTTGAAGCAGGCTTTGTTCGCCTCGCGTCCCCTGAATGAAACCTCAGCAGTGCTGGTGCCGACGAAAGCTCGACTATAGTTCGTGGGTGATCTCTGCGGTGAGCTCTAGAAAACCATCTGTTCTTGTAGCGACGGTGTCCCCACCGTCGGGAAAGCACGGGTTGGATCAGATCGGAACTGGGACCCGCAAACACGATCCTTTTACGAGCAGGATCTATGGCAAGATGTTGCGATGAGCGGGATAGGACGCTTTCGAAACTTAGGCTTGGCCATCGTCTTGGCCTTGGCGTTTCTCGCCTGGGGAATGACCAGCCTGCGTCCGTTGTTTCGCTCGATTTCCAGAAGCTCCGTTTCAACTGAGCGAGCACCGGAGTGGGAGCTAAAGGATCTTGATGGCAAGCGGGTGAAGTCATCTGACTTCATTGGCCAGGTTGTCATTCTGGATTTTTGGGCTACTTGGTGCGCGCCGTGTAAGGCTGAAATCCCCGGCTTCATCGCGCTGCAGAAGGAATATGGCGACCGAGGTCTGGTCGTGATCGGAGTTTCGCTTGACGATCAGGGACTGGCGATCGTCAAACGTTTCGTGGCGGACCTCGGAATGAACTATCAGGTCGTGCTGGGCGATGTAACACTCATGCAAGCTTTTGGTGGAACGGCGATCCCCACCACTGTGATCATCGATCGAACAGGCAACATCGTCGCGAGGCACGTGGGCTTCACTCCGAGAGAAACATTCGAAAATGAGATTAAGCCCTTGCTGTAGCGAAGGCCACGCGCAACCTCGGGTCCAAGTTTAGTGGCGACGACTTAGTCAGCACCGGCGCAGGGTTGTTTTGAAATCACGAGAAGTAGGACTCGAGTTCTCCGCGTCGACGAATGTCGAGAGTCGCGCAATGAAACGAACCGCCGAAGGGCGCATAATTAAGAAACGGGCAAGGGACCGGTTGAAATCCCCAATCGCGCAGCGCGGCGATAAGCGTCTTCTGACTCGCTTCGACCACAACCCTTTTCGGATCAAGCATGAGAACATTGATGCTGATCCAGGGGCTGCACTGCGACACGCGAAAACGCCAGGCCGAAAGCGGCGCGGGATCCGGACGAGGAGCGACCAGAACGTCCCACGACTTGAAGATGGCCGGAAGCTTGAGTGGGTCCAGGTATTCGGAATTGACCAAGACCTTGCCTGGGCAAAGCGGCACGAAGGTTGAATCAATGTGCATCGCCGTGCGACACTGGTGTTGCAGTTCGTGGATGCGATAACCATCCCGCGCGAGGTGCCGGCGGAGCCACTCAAAGCCGGCCGCATTTGTTACGTTGCTGCGAATGCCGAACAGATCGCGACCGCAGCGAACGAAATCCGCAGCGTCAAAGACCGGCTCAAACTCAGTAATCATATAACGCAGCGGTTCGTCCTTTTTCGGTGGCGACCACTTGTAATCGAAGAGTTCATCCCGGAGTTCAGGCCGCGGCGCCGCGGTCCAGCGGGCTCCACGCGCAAAGTAGTCCTTGAACAGTTTCCTAAAGGCGTGTGGCTCGAAGTATCGCGACCTCCAAGCCATCGGAGTTTCTATGAGTTCATCGCCAACGACGAGGAATCCATCGCGCGGACAGGCCACACAATAGCCTTTTGAACTCCAAGACGGCGTTCGAGTTCGGACGGTGAAATCCATGGTGTCCGGTCTTTTCACGGTGATGCCTTCCGTCTGAAGGAGCTTGACAAAACCCTCCAATTCACGACGGGCAGCATCCACCATAATCCGCGGATATCGATGCCCACCGAACAAACGGTAGAGCTGTGCGGCCACCGGTGGAATGGTGCGAGTCACGGTGATATGGCTGGGCGGCATCACCGCGCCTTCGAGGCTGCCGACGATGACCTCTTCCAGTGGATCCCACTCGTTGAACGAGCGCACCGGACAGGCGCTTGTCGAGGTGGCAAGTGAAACAGACAATGGATTGCTCATGCCGCCAGCCTGCCGTGGCTGTCCTCCCCCTGTGAAGGAGAGGTCGACGGCATCGAATGCGGTTTCGCCGTCGAGGCTGATCCAGTCGAAAGACGGGAGCGGGCCAGGATGGCAAGACCGATCAAAGCCCAGGTCAGCTCGCGAATCCGGTAGATGACGCCGGCAGCGAGTCCTTGCGCTGCGCTGAGGCCGAGCATGGCAAAGGCAAGGGCTTGGCCTGCTTCCTGAGTGCCCGCTCGGAGGGGGACAAAAAACGTAAGGTTGTTGAGCACGACTCTCAGCACCTCAATGGCCAGGGCAAGTTTCAGGCTTACCGGAATCCCAAAGAACCAAATGATCAAGCAAGTGTCGATAACACCTTGAGCGAACCCAAGGGCGAAAAATCCGACAGAGAGGAAAATGCGAAATGAAGACTCCCGGTGCACCCTAGCCATTTCGGCATCAAGCTCTTCGAGAGGAGCGCGGAAGCGAGTTAAAAATCTTAGTCGCAGCCCGCGGACCGCGAACTCGAGAGCAGGCGTTAGCAAACCGCGGCGCTGCAGAAACAGCAGCCCACCGACGATGGCGGCGAAGACAACTAAACTGGCCAGAATTCCCCATTTCACACTGGACGGCAGCCGCAGTTCGTCGATGACGAGGAACAATCCGCAGGAGACGAAGACCAGCAAACCTATCGTCTGGGTCAGCTTCGCGACCATTACTGAGGCAGCAAGCGAGGTCACCGGCGCCTGCGCTTGCAGCATGCGAACGCGGACGAATTCGCCGCCCATCGTCGCAGTCGGAGTCAGATAGTTCACACCGTCACCGGCGATTCGGGCAAGCAGAAGCTGTCCAAAAGAGGGCACAGTCTCCTGACGAGGAAAGGCTGCGCGCCACCCCAGCGTATTTGCTAAAAAGGCCAGTATCTCTGCCGCGATGATCAGGAAAATTCCCCAACCAACCAAGCGCAGATTCGCGAGGATGTTGTCCGCGCCAAGGCGGGCCACCAGAAAGCAAAACAAAATAATGCCGCTGGCGAGTACCAGACGTTCTGCCAAGCGCAGATGGCGTTCGCCCTTGGACACCTGCGTCGCCTTGGCCAAGTCGGACGCCATGGGCTCCACTCGCGACTCGTGCGGCAAGGTGTCTCGCGAGGGCGATCGTGCTCCGGGATTGCGAGGAGAGGTTGCCAAAACTCTAAAGCCCAAAGCGACTCCTCTAGTCGATGGGGCATTCCGGGTTAGCAAAGTCGCCGGACCCAATGCTGCCGTGAGGAAGCGCGTTCATGCGTCAAAGATGTTCGAAGGAGACTGGCAACGTCAAGGGCAATGGAACTGGCAGCCAGCGACCGCACGCTCTGCCCGAGAGTCTCCGACTCCTTCGACCAATTGTAGAGGCCAATTGTAGAGGCCCTTGTGCCAAGGGCCTGCAGGCGGTTGACACAACCGCCTCTACAACCTCCAAAGATTATTTGAGCGAATCGACGGTAGAAAATCAGGAACACACCGAGTTCTCATCAGATCCTGCGGAAAAGGTTCTTTAGTGATCGATCACCGCCGATCTAAGTTTATGTATCGTGATTCGATCCACCTTGGGCATCGAGAAAGCGTTTCCTCCTTCCGACGAGAGACCAATCGAACGCCTGCCGGCACTCGGGAAGATGAGGTCTGTCAAAACGGTTTCACCATCCTGCGCGAATACCTCGAGCGATGAAGTATCGAGTAGGAATCGGATCCTGAGCTTGCCATTGGCAATTCGGAGAGGCGCCGCGTGGCTGGAGGAAGTCGCAAAAGCGGGATGAAACCCTTTAAGCCCAGAATGCGTTCGATCAAGAGCAAGTTGGCCTCCCTGCGGATCTATTGCGATCGTTGTCACCTCGCCCGCGCCCGTCCGAATGTTCATCACGAACGGCGCATCCGTGGATACGTCAGAAAAGGTCATTTCCACATCCAGTAGCTCGCCGAGATCGTTCTGTTGGTAGAGCCAGCTATCGGCGGCCGCGAAAGATCCGCCGGAGAAGACCAGCGCGGGTTCCTCTCGCAGGATCCCTAGCTCGTCTATCGGCATTTGCGCGAGTCGCAAGCCTGCGGGTGTGCGTCGCAGCATGAGGAAGCGAGGAATGGTCATCGCGCTGCGCCAGGGCGCGGTGGGCACGTCGCGAGTGTATGCCCAGTTGCTCATCCACCCGAGCAGAATGCGCCGCCCATCCGACTCAGGAACGTTTGACCAGGTGACAGCGGCATAGAAATCGCTGCCATGGTCGAGCCATAAGGCGGCTCCGCTCGACTGCTCTGACTCGCAAATAAACTGAGTGCCATCAAACTCCCCGACAAAGTATTGGGCGCCGGAGCCACCTGCAGGACCGCCTGGGTTGATGTTGACAATAAGTACCCATTTGCTCACGTGCGGCTCCCCGTCAACTTCGAGTGAAAACAAGTCCGGACATTCCCAAATGATTGGATCGCGCCAAGCGCCCGCCGGGCCGAATTCGCTAAGTTGCGTCCAACGTTTGAGATCCGATGAAGCGTAAAGACGCATCGTCTTCTCCATGGGCAGGACGACGACCATAATCCAGCGCCTTGTCTTCTCGTGCCAGAATACCTTCGGGTCGCGAAAATCCGGCAACCCACAATCGAGGACCGGATTGCTAGAGTATTGTGTCCATGTCCGCCCACGGTCATTGCTGTAGGCCAATCGCTGATCCTCTACGCGTGTGGTATTCCTGCTGCTCTCGCGATGTCCCGTGTAGATGGCAACCAGAGGATGGCCATCCGTGCCAAAACCGCTCGAGTTGGAAGAATCGACGACCACAGAACCTGAGTAAATCCTGAGATCTTCTTGTTCGGACAGGGCAAGAGGAAGGTGCTGCCAATGAACGAGGTCACTGCTGACCGCATGACCCCAACTCATGTGGCCCCACTTGTCGCCAAAGGGATTGTGTTGGTAGAAGAGATGATATTCTCCGTCATGGTAGACCATGCCATTCGGATCGTTCATCCAGTTTCGCTCTGGCGTGAAATGGAACTGGGGGCGGAAAGGCTCTTGATAAAGTGGGTGCAGCATTGGCTAATTTATTAACTTCGAATAGTGGCGATTGGCTAAGTCTACCGAGGTCGCGCCGTCAGGCCGTTTCGCAGCTCGACGGCAATTGCTAAGGAGTTAAGACGGCGAGCTTCGGAGGGCGGTTCATTGCACAAAGACGCGATATTCCCATGGAGCCAGCGGCAATCGAAACGACTCGCCTAACTCCACGGGACGTTCGGAAAAATAATCGAGATACTTCCCGCAGAAGAGGCTCTCCTGAAAGGCGACATTTTGTCGTTGAGCAGAGAAATTAAGCACGGCAAACACCTTGTCGCGTTCGTTCTGGCGAACAAAGCTGAGGACCTCGAGGGGAGCGCTATTCGGGACATTGATCATCCTCGCTCCCCATCGGGCGTTCCAGAGCGCGGTATTAGCCTTCTTCAATGCGAAGAGGCTCTTATACAGGTCGCCATTCGGATGGGATTTCCATTCGATTGGATCTCGCTCGAAAAATTCCAGGCGCTTGAAGTTGCCCGCTTCCTGGCCATTGTAAACGAGAGGCATGCCTTCGCCAATTACCGACAGGACCATCGCCGTTTTCAGGCCATCTCCAAACTGTTCGAATTCGGTCCCCTCCCAAGCGTTCTTGTCGTGATTGCTGACAAACGTCATTCGCATGCTGTCCTCCGGAAAAGCCTTTTGATTCCACGAGTAGAAGACGAAGAGACCATTCAGATTCGCTTGGTGCATGGCAATGCGATGAACAGCCTCGTTCCAGCTCCACGCGTAGGTCATATCGAAAGCTTCCGCGTGGAGGTCGCGCGACTCCCACTCGGCCAGCATGAAAACAGGCTTAATGGCGTCGAGTTCCTTCCGAACATTGTTCCAGAAGTCTGTTGGAACAAAGCCCGCCACGTCGCACCTGTAGCCATCGATACCGGCCTCTGAAATCCAGTATTTCATGGCCTTTGTCATGTACTCGCGCAGTGCGCTGTGTTGGTAATCAAGGTCGATGATGTCCGGCCAGTCCCACCAAGGAGTTGGGCAAAAGTCGCCCTTCCAATCCCGCGCATACCACTCCGGATGTTCGGTCACAAGGTTGCAATCCCAGGCTGTATGGTTGGCGACCCAGTCGAGAATGACGTACATTTCATGTTGATGCGCGGCAGCGACGAATTGCTTGAGATCGGCCAAGGTGCCGAGGTGCGCGTTTACGCTGTAGTAGTCCTTCACCGCATAGGGGCTTCCGAGGCTTCCCTTTCGGTGCTTTTGACCGATCTCATGAATGGGCATTAGCCATAAAATGTCCACCCCGAGATCCTTTAGCCTTGGAATATGTTCTTCGGCCGCGGCCAGAGTGCCTTCCTCCGTGAATTGGCGCGTGTTGATCTGATAGATGACGGCGTTCTTCGTCCATTCGGGATGTGTGATCTGGACGTAGGGAACTGGCTCGTAGGGGTTTGATTCGCTCATCGGAGAAAGTAGTTTCCCGATGTGATTTCCAGTTCAAGCCCAAATGCAGATCGAGATAGTCGATGGCGATTGTGGTGAGGACTTGCGGAAAACACTTTGCAGGATCCGAACATTCGAAGTCCGCGCGCGACTTGCATTTGCCCGGGCAACTCGGCAGCGAGGCGGCCGATGCGACTTTTGCTTCGTATGGCCCGGGCGTTCACTATTCTTCATCTGAGTTTATGAAGGAACTTCGCCGTCTCACCTCTCCCTTCGTTCCACTGGCGCTGCTATCCTCGCTTCTCTTTAGCGGCTGCTCGGTCATGCCCCGTGTCAACGCTCTCCTCCCGGGGAATCGTGCCTTTATTGTCCACTGGCCTGCAAAAGAAGGCGACCGCCAACTCAAGTTGGCTGTCAAAGACAATATCGACATGGAGGGGGTGGTCACGACGGCCGGCTCGGAGTATTTCGCGAAAACTCGACCGCCCGCAAAGAAAGATGCGCCCTGCCTGGCAATTGCGCGGCAGCGCGACGTGCGCATTGTCGGCAAGGCGAACCTGACAGAATTCGCAGCGTCACCCTCCGGCCTGAACGATTATTTCGGGACGCCCAGAAATCCCTTCAATTTCATGCGGGCTCTGATTCCCGGCGGTTCATCGTGTGGTTCTGCCGTGGCCGTGGCCAGTGGAATGGCCGATATTGCTTTTGGGACGGACACGGCCGGTTCCATCCGCGTGCCGGCCGCCTGCTGTGGCATCGTCGGATTGAAGACAACTCACGGCCTCATTTCTCTTGAGGGTGTGTTCCCGATCGAGCCCGACCATCTCGACACCGTCGGACCGATGGGAAAGGACATCGCCAGCACTGCCCAAGGCATGGATCTCTTGCAAAGCGGATTCGACGCAAAGCTTGCCGCGGCCCAAGCCACCAGTCCGTCCGGGCCGAACATCCGCGTCGGACGCCTTTATCTGAAAGGCACGGAAGCGAGAGTCGATGCCGCCATCGATAAAGCTCTGGCGAAGGCAGGTTTCCAAGTCGTGCCGCTGGACGACGACTTCAGGGAGAAGTGGGAGCAAGCGAAAAAAGACGGCAACGCCGTCGCCGCTGCCGGCGTCTGGATAAGCGACCGGGATTTTCGGGCGGCCTCGGGCGTGACGGCCCGGACGAAGCTGGCGATCTTCGCCGGCCGCATCAGCTTTAAATCAATGTATGAGGAGGCGCTTGCCAGACGAGGAGCTTGGCAAGAGAGCCTGCGAAAGGTTCTGACGAAGGTAGACTTTATCGCTTTGCCCACCTTGCAGACCGCTGCGATCCCATTCCCAAGATTTCTGAAAGCGGGCCTTTTCGAGGCCCGCGTGCTCGGACTGCAGAACACGGTCCCTGTCAACTTTGCGGGGAACCCTGCCCTGGCAATGCCGATCCCACTCCGCTATTTGAATTTCGGTCGCAATCCGGACATGGCAATGCCTATGCCCCTCATTTATGAAGGCATTCCCGTGACGAGCTTACAGCTCATCGGTCCGCCTCTGAGCGAGGCCGAGCTTCTTAATGCCGGCCGGCTTGTTGAGAAGGCCGTAAAGCCTTGGATTTCGGTCAAAATTCCATTGGTGGGGGTGACCATCCAGTGACGAAAAGTCGTAATCGTCACTGTTGCCGCGCGCCCATGGGATGCTCGCCGGCGCCGTCTCCCGCTCAGAAGCGGGCTGTTTTCACATAACGTCCGAGCCGTCACAAGAGACAGAACGCGTCACCCTCCTTCGGCGCCTCAGCCCGGACAGCAAATCTGCTTTATCCAAAGCGCTTCCGAGTTCGCGAAGGCAGGCGAGCTTGATCGGATTCATGCCGCAGCCTCATTGCGACCAAATCCAAACTACACAACCGTAGTCAACGCGCCACGAATGAATCCCGGACGAGATTCTCAACCTATGCGAGGCATCATGAGAACAGCTACCACCAATCCACTTCGATACGTGTCCGGTCAGGCGGTCAGAGACCCTGCTTGATCAGGCCGTCGACCGTATCCTTATTGACGATCATGATCTTCCCGAACTTGATCTGCTTGTTGCCGACGTCGACCACCGCCTTGCCGAGGCCGGGGACCTCGACGCCGTCGACGATCGGGGTACCGGCGAGCACCAGCCTAGCAACGGCCACCATGGCGTAACCGGCATCGGCCGGGTTCCACAGATAACCTTCGCGGATGATGCCATCCATGATCAGCGGCTTAGCCTGCGACGGCAGCACCGTGCCGACCACGGCTATTTTTTGGCCAAGGTTTTTTTCGCGGACCGCATTACCGGCGCCGATTGGGCCGTTGGAGCCGAAGCTCAAAATGCCCTTCAGATTCGGGTAGGCCTTGATGACGTCGAGCGTCGTTTTGTGGGCGGTGTCGATCTCGTCGGCGCCAGGGAAACGGTCCGCGACGAGTTTCATGTTGGGATAGTTCGCCTGCTGATAGGCGATCGCCGCATCGGCCCAGATGTTGTGGAGCGGCGTCTTCAGCGTCCCGACACAGACGACGTATTCGCCCTCCTCGCCCATTTCTTTGGCGAGCTTCTGCATCTGCACCTCGCCGAACGCCACCGAATCGATAAGCTCGACGTTCCAAGTACGGCCTTCCTGCTCGGGACCCTCATGGGTGATGACGGGAATGCCGGCCGCCTGGGCTCGCTTCAACACCGGTTCGGCCGCCTTCACGTCGAGTGGCACCAGGCCGATCACGTCGACCTTCTGGGCGACTACGTCTTCTAAAAGTTTCACCTGCTGCGCGGCATCGACATGGGTCGGGCCGACCACGGAGGCCTCGATGCCGAAATCCGCGCCGGCCTTCTTCACGCCGTTTTCCAGCGCGTTGAACCAGGGGATGCCGGCGATCTTGACCACCGTCACCATCTTCTTCTGGTCCTCTGCAAAGGAGAGGCCGGAGATGCCGATAGCGGCCACGGCAGCGGCTCCGAAGAGCTTCAACGTTTGGCGTCTCTTCATGGATACTTTCCTCCAACAAATCTCGTCGCTTGTCCGGTCGTAGATTTCCTGCCCCGCTGCTCCGGCAGGACCGGCAGCGCATTGAGGCGAACGCATTTTGAATATCGATAGGAAATCGCTTTTGGTCCTCCGGGGCGTTGGCCCGAATGAATTTCTGATGTTAAAAGCTTGTCGGTTCGACTGGAACTTTACCAAGCGATTCGGCCAGGTCGATCAGAAAGGCGGGAGCAACGTCTCGACTTTAAGCATTTGGCTGATTCTGTCATCTAACTGCGCCTGCAAGAGACCCTCCATGAGGACGAAAGAGGCATCCGCTTTAACGAATCCTCCGATGATCCCGCCTTGATCGCGCATCTCCGGTGTCCTAGCCGGGCCGCGGGGAAATGCTCATCCGCATCGGGGAAGGAAAACAGGCGCGATTCCAGGCCACGAATCTTCCGGTGTCGTCGAGGGTGTAATGGGATGTCGATCAGGACCAAATCGCTCGCGAGGTCTTCGGAATGAATGACTGGCTCCGTTCTCAGGAGAGCAGCGGCGCGTAGTCACGCGCGAACTCGTCAAACGAACGAGGAGGGCGGCCCAAGGCTTCACGCACGCCGGATTCGACTCCGGCAGCCTCGCCACGACGGTACATCGCGAACTCTTCGAGCAGACCATCCGCCTGCCAAGCCGGGAAACCCAGGTCGGCCAGCGCCGCCCGCATCGACTCAGGCGGCAGATCGACAAACGTGATAGTGCGGCCGATGGCTGTCGATAACTTGTGGGCCATCTCTGCGAACGTCAAGGCGTCCGAGCCGGTGAGCCCATAGATCTTGTTGTCGTGATGCGAGGTAGTCAGCGCCGCAACCGCCACGTCCGCCAGGTCGCGAACATCCACCGCGCTGATGTGCGCGTCACCGGCTGGGGCGAAGAAGGCGCTCTTCTCCTGGATACTCTGCCGGAAGTTCAGGAGGCCTTGCATGTAGAGATTCGGGCGCGCTTCCCCATGTGGAATGCTGCCGTCCATTCGAACGCTTACAATAAGAGCCTTCCGCGCGGGTAGTCGAACGATGTTCTCGTCCCGCGGGCACAGGGTGACCGACGGGATTATTCCTGGCATGGACCAGGGCTCTAGGAAAGTGGCTTTGCCCAACGGGAGCGCTTTCGCGTAGGTAGTCGAACTGCGTTCTCGTCCCGCAGGCACTTGGGTGACCGACGGGATTATCTCGCCTGCGGCGAGCTCTACGAAAATGACCTTCGGCTCGGAAATGCGCTTTCGCGCAGGTAGTCGAACTGCGTTCTCGTCCCGTCGGCACTGGGGTGACCGACGGGATTATCCCTGGCATGGGCCAGGGCTCTACGAAAGTGGCTTCGCCCAATGAGAGCGCTGGCGCGCGGGTAGTCGAACGACGTTCTCGTCCCGTCGGCACTGGGGTGACCGACGGGACTCGAACCCGCAACAGCCAGAACCACAATCTGGAGCTCTACCATTGAGCTACGGCCACCATTGATGACGCAGGCTGAAGCACTCTCGCGCGCAGCCGTGAGATCTTAATTCGGTATTCCCTGCTGCTTTGTCAACCGGCGAATTCCAGGTCAATCTCCAAGGCACATGCGGAAGAAAGCCACTGTCAGAAATCAGAGGCGGCCTTCCTTAGGTCTGCTAACCGAGAGGAAGGCCGCACTTCTGCGGGGGAAATCAGCGTTGCCAGCCGAAAGCGGCCTCCGCCGGAACTATCACGGGCGGAGGAGAAATGATCGGGGACGGAACGCGGTAAATCCCCGTTTGGCCATTGTCGAAAACCGGTGAGACATTGCTGAAGCTGGTCGAAGCGACGATCGGTGCGGATACGTAGCCGTAATAGGAGGGAAAATAGTAACTCGGCCAGGCGCAGTGAACGACCTTTGGGTAGGCTTTAAAGGGCGGGCAAACTGTGCGCGCGGGCGCACACCAGCCGCCTGCCGAGCGCGCATATATGCCAATTTGAGGGCCCGCCTGTGCGAGATTGAGCACACCGGCAAGTGCCAGAGCCGCGCTGATAACGATTTTCGTTTTCACGGCATCGCAATATTGCCCTACATTAACGCTCATGAGCTCGCCTCGTGCAACTCTGATTCTTGCTGCCTCGGCGGGAATCCTAGCCTTGCTCTCAGGCTGCGCCTCGGTCGAATCGACGGTGAAGTACTACAAATCGCTCCGTAAATTTCCCGCCAAGCCGCCCGACGCCCAGATTCCCGTCCTCACGAATCGTCCCAGGCGGCCGTTCAAGGTGATCGGCCGGCTCGCGTTCGAAAGCGACCGCGGCTGGAATTTTCTTCGTAAAAGCATGATCTACAATGCTCAAATTCATGGAGCCGATGCCGTCTGGCTGAAGAGCGCGGCCACGCGCCGGGAGGTCACATTCCAGCAGGTGCCTCCGCGGGTGGACCGGTATCCGGTTTCTCGGCGCAGCAACCATGGCAAGATCGAGACACGCTGGTTGCCCTATATGCGACCGGAACCTCCGCGAAGATGGGTGAGCGACATTACGGCGATTGACGCCCGGATGATCGTGTTCAACAAGTAATGCGATGTCCTCTCCTTCCTCGCCAAAAGAGCTCGACCGCTCGATTTTGGAGCCGCCAGGCGGACACAGGCGGGTCCTTTTGCATTCTTGCTGCGCTCCCTGCTCCGGTGAAGTGATCGAGGCGATGCGTGCGTCGCGCATCGACTTTGCCATCTATTTTTACAATCCTAACATTCACCCTCGCGAGGAGTATGATCTCCGCAAATCTGAGAATATTCGATTCGCCGAGAAACATTCCATTCCCTTCGTCGATGCCGATTACGACACCGAGAACTGGTTTGCTCGCACCAAGGGACTCGAATGGGAGCCAGAGCGTGGCGCCCGCTGCACCATGTGCTTCGATGTGCGGTTTGAGCGCACGGCACTCTACGCGCACGAGAACGGCTTCCCAGTGATGACCAGCTGTCTCGGAATCTCGCGGTGGAAAAACATGGAGCAGATCAATACCTGCGGCGTGCGAGCTGCCTCACGCTATCCCGGTGTGATTTACTGGACTTTCAACTGGCGTAAGAAAGGTGGCGCGCAACGCATGATCGAAATTTCCAAAGAGGAGGGCTTTTACATGCAAGAGTATTGCGGCTGCATCTATTCGCTGCGCGACAGCAACAAGTGGCGCTCGCTCAACGGGAGACCGAAAATCCAACGCGGAGTCAAGTTCTACGGGAATGAGGCATAGCCACCTCGCCGGCCTTCGCGCTTGTTGACTCCAATGTTAGCCAGGTTCTTTTAGTTGCATTCAGAAATGGAGGGAGCGCACTCGCCAGCTTCTTGAAGGAGGCGAAATCTACCTGTTGCTGGCCATCACTCAAGGCCTCCGCGGGGTTTGGGTGAACTTCAACAAGTAACCCATCGGCACCCATCGCAACGGCTCCGCAGCAGAGAGCAATGACTAGATCCGCGCGTCCGCAACCCTGGCTTGGGTCCACAATGACTGGGAGATGTGATTCTTTTTTGGCGACAGCGACGGCCGCCAGATCGAGGGTATTGCGCGTGTACGTCTCGAAGGTTCGGATGCCACGTTCGCAGAGCAAGACATTCGGATTTCCGTGCGCGAGAATATATTCCGCCGCCAGCAGCCATTCTTCGATGCGCTCGCTCATTCCTCGCTTGAGAAGGATCGGCTTGCCGCTGCGCGCTGCCTCGATCAGAAGTTGAAAGTTCTGCCCGTTCCGTGCTCCGATTTGCAAAATGTCGGCGACCTCGGCGACATGCTCGACGTCACGCTCGCTGAGCACTTCGGTGATGATCTTGAGTCCAGTTTGTTGCCGAGCGAGGGCGAGGAGGCGCAGGCCCTCTTTGCCGAGACCCTGAAATTCGTACGGGGAGGTGCGCGGTTTGTATGCGCCGCCACGGAGCACGCTCGCTCCCGACTCCTTTACCGCAGCTGCGGTCGCCAGCAGCTGTTCTTCGCTTTCTACGGAACAAGGACCGGCCATCAAAGAAAACCCGTCGCCGCCAATTTCCAGTCCGTCCACATTGACGATGGTATTTTCCGGATGCGATTCCCGGCTGGCGAGTTTGTAGCGCTTCTGCACGCGCAGGACGCTTTCCACCTGCGGCAAGGCAGTGAGTGATTCGAGATTCGCGTGCGTCCGTTCATCGCCAATCGCTGCCACCACCGTCTGCATGGCTCCATGAATGGGTGCAGGCGTGTAGCCGAGCTTCTCGACTTCGGAGATGACCTCCGAGATTTGTTCTTTTGACGCTTTGGGGCGGATGACTATGATCATGGGTTCGGATATTAGCGTGAGCCGGAAAGACTGGGGCGATTTGCCAGAAATTCCAGCACAGGTTTTTTTATGAAAGAAAAAGTGAAGGACCCCCGGATCAAGAGTCTCGTGGCCGAAGTCGCAGAAGGGAAACAGGCCGAAATATTAGAAGAGATGATTGAGACCGTGTTGCGGTTCGGGAAAGACAAGACAGCCATAGCCGACCTTAAGCTCTACAACCGCGCGATGCGCGAGCTGCGGCATGCCTCGAACATTTTCGGCAAATATCAGGGCATCCGCAAGGTGGCGATCTTCGGAAGCGCCCGGATGAAATCAGACGCGGAGGAATACAAGCTCGCCAGGGAACTCGCCCGTCACATGGTCGAACTTGATTGGATGGTCATCACGGGTGGCGGGGATGGAATCATGGGAGCGGCTCAGGAAGGAGCAGGGGCAGAAAAGAGCTTTGGCCTCAACATCCGCTTGCCCTTCGAACAGCGGGCAAACCAAACCATTCATGGCGATCCGAAGCTCATCAACTTCCGGTATTTCTTCACCAGGAAGCTTCATTTCGTAAAAGAAACGCACGCTTTCGTTCTGCTGCCGGGAGGATTTGGCACTCACGATGAAGGTTGCGAGGTGCTCACTCTCATGCAGACGGGCAAAAGCCCGATCGTCCCCATGGTTCTGCTCGATCGTCCAAATGGCCGCTACTGGGAAACATGGAGGCGCTTTGTGGTCGACGACCTTCTGAACCAAGGCCTCATCTCGCCGACGGATCTCAGTCTTTTTAGGATCACGCACAGTCTTGAGGAGACCCTCGACGAGGTCGTGCAATTCTATAACAACTTTCATTCCTACCGTTGGGTGAAGAACAGAATGGTCATTCGCACCACTCATCGGCTCCAGCAATCGGCAATCGATCAGCTCAATCGGGAGTTCGATACGCTCCTGGCGGCCGATCGCATCGTACAGAGCGCGGCTTTGCCCGAGGAGGCAGACGATACCCACCTTGCCCATTTTCATCGGATCGTGCTCACGCCGCACAAACGTGATTTTGGGACGATTCGGCTGCTGATCGATGCAATCAACCGGGCGGAGCGGGAAACGGCAGAAGAAACGTCGTTAAGCGCCGCAGAGGCTGCGGCTTAGAGGGGTATTTTCTTCGGAGTTCGGAAAAGCTGGTTCTTTGTAGTGGCCGTGTCTCGCCCTGGCACGCCTGAGTGGGCCCACCGCGGGGAACCCTCGACGTGGGGATCCGGCCGCGCTGGCGCGTAGTGCTTGCGGGCGTGGCCTCGTCGCCAAGGCGGAGACGTTATGTGCCGGCGCCTGACACCATCCTGAAGTCTTCAACTCACGTTTACCAGGGTGATTCGCAACTGCTCGCGATCACGAAACGACCAGATAACCGGATTACCTACCCAACTCAGCGATTATGGCTCTGTAGCAGAGTCGTTGACATAGGTAGCGGTGATCGTGACCGGAGTAGTCGGCGGCACGGTCGCTGTCGTGGTTTCCTCAGACGGACTCGCAAGAATCGTAATGTCCCCAGTCCAACCTGCAAACCTCTGTCCGGCCGGCGCGGGATTAGCAGTCACCGTGACTACTGTGCCCGGAGCGGTACCACTCGCGCTGCCATTGATGACCGTCAGAGCAGGAGTTCCGAGCGCCGCGGCGCTTGTGGCGTCCGTCTCGGTTGCGGTTTCCTCCGTTGCGGCTCCTCCGTTGCGGTCTCCTCGCTCGATGACACGCCGGTGACGCCGTTTGGCGGCTGCGGTTCGCTATAGATAAAGTCATCCATCATCACGATGTCTCGGCGATCATTATCATTTCGACCTGGTGCTGCGTTGCCCGTCGTGATCCGAACTCGCGCGATCAGTGGCTGGTCGAACACAATTCCGAAGAATGAAAGGCCGCCATCACCTGGGGACGCCGGCACCAACCCCCTGAAGAGTAGCCGGCCATTTGCGGCGAAATACTCGATGACCGTGCTCGCGCGACGATTCCCCCTAGACCTGTCCTCACCGTCCTGCCTGTCGACGTCTGTAAAGACGGCACCGAATGCCCTCACCTTCGCGGGAGTAGCACCGTTAGTGCCGGGTATAAAAAAAGTGCCCTCAGTAATGTTGCTTCCGACTGGAGTGAACAATCGCAGTGGGCTGAAGACGGTAAAAATGTTGTCACCATAGGTTGGATTGTTGAAGAGGCCTACGAGACCTCCTTGGGGTCCGCCCGCTGGAGGCGCCTGCGAAAGGCCTATTCCTAGAGTGGTGAACCGTGCGCCACGTGTGTTCAAGAAGACCTCGAACGGTGTGACCGGAGGAGTGGTAGCATCGACGTTACCGCCGCCGTCCCAGTTGATTTCGCGGCGACCGGCTGCGAGCGGTCCCGGATCGTTGGCGTTGTTGGGTTCACCGAGCTTAGCGCGAAACGCATCCACCATGCTCTGAATCGCTGCAGCATCTGGTCCAAGTGCCTCATCTGGTCCGGCGGCTTGAAAGATGAGCGGCGTAAGAGCCTCACGTCTGCCCTCACTAAAATTTTCGGATTGCGCAGCGGCCTGGCATATCGCGACTAAGGTCATGATCAACGGAAAGCCAACCCTCGCCCCAGGTGTTAGAAGCAGTTGTTTTTTCATGTTGTTGGGTTCCAGAAGGAAAGTGCTCCTGGTCCTTCGCGACGTTGGCCGGAAGTTGTAAGCCGAAAGCGCGTTTCCTGGACCGAAAAATGACAAAAATTGTGACGACAAGTCAATGTTAGTTTAATGATTTGCGGCTTTTTTCGACAATCGAACGGTCGAACAGAACCTGTGAATGCAAGAACGCCACTCCTGAGAAGGATTCGAAGCGATCTGAACGCGCGGGGTCGGCGCCAATTGGCGCGCGCTTTTTCGAGCTCAGCCTTGCCACCGCCAGCCATGTCAGAGCCTGCTCGAATGTTGCTGTTGGCAGGCTTCGGCTTGGGCAAACATGGCCCAGCAATCTTTCCTGCGGAACAGCCAAGCGGTTCGTCATAATGAGCACTTTTGATGCGCACCAAAGGGCAGCGAGTAAGTTGCCTCCGATCGGTCCAAAGCCTCCAACAAGCCGTCCAGGGTGATCGTCGCAGCGACTTTTCGAAAAGACTTCGTCAGCGAATTCCTCGTTGTAGCGACGATGTCCTCATCGTCGACCTCTCAAACCTCGCCGGTGGGGACACCGGCGCTACATCGGGCGCTATTGCCAGTTTCGCAAAAGGACTGCCCAGCTAACCGCACCAATATTCCCGCGGCTTAAGAATAGCGTTGGAGCGCATCGAGGGCATTGGTCGTTTCACCGTGCGAATTCGCAGTCATCAAACGGAGCATGTCATCGGTGAGTGCAGCGACGAAGCGATCCGTCTCGACCTCCTGCGAAAGGCAGTCCTCGAGCGTCTTCTTGATTTCATGCGCCTCGAGCAGCTGGGCGACCGCAATGAGATTTTTCAGGGCAGCCATCCGCAAATGGCCAGCCTTGCGCAACACGCCCAAAAGTCTCGGCTCGAGCCGTGCCGGATACATGCCACTTTCCCGACGCAGCACTTCCTCGGCCTCCGCAATCAAACCGCGCATAGCATGGCATTGCCCCCCGCCGGGCTGAGCGTGAAATCTGGCCAGAATTTCTATCAGGGCCATGCTTTGAAATTGCTCCAAATCTCGCCGGCGATTGATCGCCTTCCGAACCTGCGGAGAGAGCGAAGCCCTCTCCATCTCTGGGAGCATTGTGGAGAACTGCGAATCAGCGTCGAACAAGGTCCTTACTTCTTCGACTATCAAAACGGGAAGAAACTCGATATTCACGGGGGTTTTTCTGGTGGCTCCGATCGGTGTCTAAAACTCGATGAGGATGATTTCAACGATAATGGGCGAGGGGATAAAGCGAAAGCGTTTTCACTCCAGAGCGGAAAAAGCCCGCATGACCATTAAGCGACAATTTTCCGGGGAATATGAACAAGACGGTCTACTGCGTCTCAACCCTTGTTTCGCACGGCGGATTCCTTTGTCGACTTTGCAGATTCCAAGCGAATCTTTGTTGCCCCGGCTTTCACTTGGGAGATTGGTCCTTCGACGTCCCTCACAATCCTAACGAGTTATCGCGACGATTGGATGAATTCTGCCTTTCCGTTGCCCGCTCGCGGCACTGTCTTGCCAGATCCAATGGAGAATCCCAAGTTAGCGGATAATGTGGGCAATCGAGTCGCATCCAATGACGAATGGGAGCGCAGATGCATTCGAGTTGGCTAGCAGTTCGAGGACCGCTTCAATGACTCCGTCGGGCTCATTCAAAATTTCTTAATTTTTGCGACACCGACATCGGGCTGACGAGGGTGGAAATTGACGAATGCTTGTGCATCATTGTGCATTCACGTTCTCACTTGATAGGCAAAGCCGTTCCGCTTGGCCGACGGAGGCTTTTCGTTTTCTCGCGGGACCATCCTCGGCTAGCGTGATTCGATGAAGCTCCTGCTTAGCAATGACGACGGGATCGACGCTCCAGGTTTGCAGGCACTGCTCTCCGCCGCGCGAACGATTGGAGAACCGGTCGTTGTCGCGCCGGCTGGCCCGCAATCGGGAGTAAGCCATGCTGTGACAGCGCATGCTCCACTGCACATCGAAGCTCGGGGAGAGAAGCGCTTCGCCGTTTATGGCACCCCGGCAGATTGCACGCGGGTGGGATTGCTCAAGCTCGTTCCTGATGCCAAGTGGGTTCTGAGCGGCATTAACCACGGGGGAAATTTGGGCGCGGACGTCCACTATTCGGGAACTGTGGCGGCGGTGCGAGAAGCGGTGCTCCATGGTTGGCCGGGGGTGGCTGTCTCACACTATCGCCATGAGAGGATGGAGTTTGACTGGACGCGGGCGGCAAGTTGGGTTGCACGGGTCCTGAGGGAGCTCACGCGGAAACCGATTGGATCGGGACTGTTTTACAACGTTAATCTGCCGCATCTCAGACCGTCAGAGGATGAACCTGAAATGGTATTCTGCGCGCTCGATCCCCATCCCTTGCCGCTAAGCTACCGACACGAGGAAGGCGGCGGATTGTTCTATGATGGCGTGTATCGCTCTCGCGAGCGCACGCACGGTGCAGACGTCGACGTTTGTTTTGGAGGGCGTATTGCCATAACCGCAATTCGGCTATTCTAAGTCAGGCGCGGCGATGGAGCGATTTCCCACGTTATCAAAGACCAGCTACTGTGCGGAGAGGGCCCGACAGGATGCTTCATTCGACGTGGTGCCGGAAAAGAAGCCTTGGGCCCATGCTATAGCAAACCGCTAGCATATTCCAGGAAAGGGGACGTAACCCGGCGACGATTTGCGGGCCTTCATCGAAAATTCTGTCTGCCTCTTGGTGAGGATGGTGTTGGCATTTCCGCTGAATCTGTGGCGAGAGGATGGCGGGAGCGGGTGCTCATCCCTTCCAGAACTCTCGTCCCAGAGGCGTGAAAATTAACGAACAACTGCGCAACGCTGTAGCAACGGGTAACTAAAAAGCCCGGATTTCTTTCTGTATTGATGGCGTGCCGAAGGGGGTGATCCGATCAAACAACCGCGCGCTCTTTAGCAGCAAGGGTTCCTGCGGCGGAGCTGAGCCGTTCCACAAACGTCGGCTGTACGTTATGAGTTCTGCGGAAGGAGGAGACTCCACTTGACTGCGAATCGCGTCCACACTCTCGTCGCGAAACTCAGCAGGTATAAATGCCTAGCCGGCTTCGCGTGCGGCCTCTCGGATGCTGATCATTGCCTGGGTCGCTCCGTAATGACTGATATCGGAGGGGACTACGCAATCACACTCTGGCAATACTCTGCGGTAGCCCCAGCTGTGAACCAATCGTTCATTCCGTAAACTTTGCGCTCGATTTGATCTGGATCCACGTCGGGAGCCACCGCCTCAATGACACCGGAGAATTCATAACCCGGAATCGCGCCGCGTCTTGGTTCGCCGTCGCGCCTGTGGGTGGTCGGATACCATTGCGACTCTGTAGGCATTACGCCCGCGGCGTGGACCCGGATAAGAATCTCTCCGAGGTTTGGCTGGGGAACGGGGACGAAGTCCGCACTCAAGGCCGCCGTCTAGGGTGGATCGTTAAAGCGCATTACCTTCATCGTTTTCATGGCGAGCTCCGTTTACGTTGCGTCTTCTCGGTGTTCGGCCGGGTCGTTTCAATTGCGTGCTCACTCCGCAGCGACGTGCGCACCCTTCTGCGGGACGGAGCGTTTCATCATGAAAACAAGCACTACGAGCGGGATCGAGACTGCGGCAAAGACGAGAAAAGTGTCAAAATAGGCGAGGGCGGAGGATTGTTGCTGACGCAGGTTTTCCAAGACCTGCAAAGCCATTTGACGTGCCGCCACCGGATCACCACCGAACTGCAGCAGGTAGGCTTGGGCCTGCTCGAGAAACGAATTCACGTTGGAATTCAAAGGATCGAGATATTCGCCAAGGCGCAAACTGTGAAATTGGTCGCGCCGCTCGTGAATGGTCTTGGCGATCGACGTGCCCACGCTGCCGCCTTCGTTGCGCAGCAACGCGAGCAGCCCGACCGCGGCCGCCCGCAGTTCCTTGGGAATATAAAGAAATGCCGCCACGTTCAGCGGCGCGAAGACCATGGAGAGGCCCGTGATAACGACGACGCGCGGCCACACCACCTGCCAGGGACTGATCTGGAGCGTCAGCTGTGACGTCCAATAGTTACCAATGGCCATCGTGATCAGGCCCGCGGCTATGAAATAGCGCGCATCGACACCTCGTGACATCAAGGCTCCGGCAAATATCAGCCCCATGACGGCGAAGAGGCCTGCTGGCGAGAGCACCATTCCGGAAGTGGTCGCATCGTAGCCAAAGAGCGATTGCAGCAGCGTGGGCAAGGTGGTGGTGTTTGCGTAGAGGACCCCAAACGCGCAGAAAATAATGATGCACGACCAGCGAAAATTTCGGTCGGCCAGAGTTCGAAAATTGATGAGCGGATTCCGGATCCTCAATTCGCGCCAAATGAGGGTGACCAGGCCCCCGATGAACAGGACAAGCAGCACGTGCACGCGATAGAAGGGATCTCCGAGCCAGTCCCATTCCTGTCCTTTGCTGAGGACGATTTCCCAGCAGATCATGGTCAGGCACAGCAAGCAGAGACCTAAGGTATCGAAGCGGGCCCCCGACTTGCGCATCGCGGATTGTTGGGCCTTTAAGTAGTCGGGATCCGATACCACTTTGCTGCAGAACCATAAGGCAAAGAGACCGGTCGGGATATTGATATAGAAAATCCAGCGCCAGCCATAGTTGTCTGTGATGTATCCGCCGAGAGTCGGTCCGACGACCGGGGCCAGCAGAGCAGCGATGCCAAATAACGTCATCGCGGCACCCTGCTTCTCCGGCGGAAACGCATCGAGGAGCACACCCTGGCTCGAGGGTTGCAACCCTCCACCGGCCAGACCCTGCAACACACGGGACGCGATCAGCATTTCGAGGTTCATCGCCATCCCGCACATGGCAGAGGCGAAAGTAAAGATCGCGATCGAAATTAGAAAGTAACGCCGTCTGCCGAGCCGCACCGCGAGCCAGCCCGACATCGGAAGAATGATGGCGTTGGCGGCCAGATAGCTGGTGATGACCCACTCGCTGTCCGTGGAGGGTGCGGAAAGTCCGCCCGCCATGTAGCGAAGCGCCACGTTGGCGATCGTCGTGTCCAGCACCTCCATGAAGGTCGGGATAATCACGGCGAGCGCGACGATCCATGGACTGAGCGCCGGCCTGGCGCTCGGGTGCGCCGCAACCGTCTCTACCGTGGCCGTGCTCACGGTTTCGTTTCGGGCGCGGGCTCTGCGAGTTCCTGAAGAAACTTGCCCGCATTCGGTCCGGTCGGCACGCTCTTTACATCAACAGATGGTTCGACCGACAGGCCGACGAAGAGGGGGAGTTTGTCCGGATCGTAGTCGACGATTTCAATCCGCACTGGCAAACGTTGGACGACCTTGACGAAATTGCCGGTGGCATTTTGCGGCGGCAGCAACGCCAGTGTCGAGCCAGTCCCCATCGTAAAGCCGGAAATGCGCCCTTCGAATGTGTGCTTGCCCCCATACATATCGACTTCGAGTTCGGCCCGCTGACCGATGCGCAGGTGACGAAGTTGAGTTTCCTTGAAATTTGCGTCGACCCAAATGTCGCGCAATGAGCGGATCGCCATGAGTGTCTGGCCGATTTGCACGTTGTTGCCGGGATTGACATTACGGCGTGTGATGACCCCGTCGATTTCCGCGACAATCGTGCAATAGCTCAACTCGAGCTTCGCCTGATCGAGATCGCGCTGCGCCTGCTCCACATTCGCCTGGGCTTGCTTCAGGGTTGGTGCGTCCTTAATCACCTGCGCGTAGATCTTGTCAATATCCCCTTGCGGGTCGCGCCGGTAGAATTCGTCAATCGTCTCCTTCGGCGTGAGATTGTAGGAAGATGGCATGACTCCAAGTTGTGCGGTGCTGTGAAGAAGTTCCGCCAAAGCTTGCCGCACCGACGAGAAAGTCTGGTCGAGATTAGGCGGAACTTGCGCGAGATCGGTTCCTGCAGACGGCACGGCTGGCAGACCGAGGGTGGCGCGAGCCTGGTAAATGTTTTCCAGAGCCTGGGTGACCTGCGCTTTCGCCACGGCGAGAGCCGCTTCCTTTTGATCGTATTCTTCGTTGCTCACCACCTTGCTCGCGAGCAACCGCTGGGCGCGATCAAACTCCTGCTGCGCCAGTGCCAGACTGGCCTTGCTTTCCTCCCACGTCGCCACGCGTTGCCGGATCAGCGC
Organism: uncultured Verrucomicrobiae bacterium; assembly: GCA_963824895.1. Taxonomy (GTDB): domain Bacteria; phylum Verrucomicrobiota; class Verrucomicrobiia; order Chthoniobacterales; family Terrimicrobiaceae; genus DASTFP01. Next base: position 56,552 of record CAWGQS010000017.1, read on the forward strand.
AACCTGGTTGTCCACCTCCTCGATAGCGTGCACCAGCTTGAATCGCTGGCTGCGCGCCTGCGCCACCAGTCCACGGACGTTTGCCTCAGCCAAAACAAGGTTCGCCTGGGCAACCTCAACGGCCGCCTGTTTTATGGCAACCTGCACGCGGAACGGTTCGGGATCGAGCTCGACGAGCACGTCACCCTTGCGCACGCGGCTATTGTCGTCCACGAGCACGCGCAGCACCTGGCCAGCGACCCGCGGCGCCACGAAGGTGACATGGCTGTTCACATAGGCATCATCGGTCGAGACGGTATTCAGTCCGTGAAGGATTCGTGGCACACCCCAAAGCAAGGCAACGAGCACCACCAAACCGATGATCAGAAACTTTAGATTGGTCCTCTTGGATTTGGTGGAGCTCGACGCTTTTGGCCCGGGCCCGGCTTGGGGTTTGGGTCCGGGGTTGTGTGTCTCAGATGGCGGCGGCGCCGCGGGTTTCTCTCCGCCAGTCGTTTCACTGCTCATAGCCTGATCATGTGTTGGTCGTCTGGTTAATGCCCGCGTACAAGAGATCCGCCATCAGCAACGATGGCCTGATCCGATGCAACTGGATCCCGGCTTGCAGAGGAAGGCTATCACGCGTGCGATGTCCTTGGGTTTTGCCATGACCAGGCTTCCTTGCCAGGTTTGTCACGTTCGGGCGAAGGACGTGAAATCTGTCTCTCGGCTTCCCATCTTCAAGCAGCGCGAGGTCTTCGCGGCTGCACGCCACTAAAAGCACACTCCCACGGTGCGCCAGCAGTTCGTCGATGACCACGACGGCTCTGGTGAGCATGGCCCCAGCGCTCTCAAATGACCACGTGTTCATGGCATGGCCGGAAATCGGTGCCGCCTCTTTGCCGCGGCCTAGCGCGGAAATAATCCCACGTGGCAGATTTTGGGCAAGCTGTGTCAGCCGCGAGCGCATGAAACTCGATGGAATTCTTATCACGCGATGTCTTTGCGCGCCAGTTTAACAAACCGAAAAAACCGCTTTTCATTTATTGCATTGTGCGCTTGCTTACCGCGGTGATATTCGCTCGCCTGACAATCATCCGCCGTTTGTCGTGAAAGCTCCCTCCGTCGTTTCGGCGGCCGTCGCCCTTTCTCCACCCGCACTGAATCCGACCCCACTGGTCTGCGAGCCAAGTGCTACGTTGGTCAATGTTCAGTCTCCTCTGGAGGAGCGAGCGAATACCTGGAGTGCGGCGTTTGGTTTCGCCGGTGCTTTCGGATTTGCAATGGCCTTAGCCTGGCGCGGAGCTGACGCAGGGCAGTGGACATTCGCGGTGGCTTTGTCGCTTCTCTTTCTGTCGTCAACCGCTTACCACGGACTTGTTGCCGAACGTGCAAAGGAATTCGCGCGGACTTTCGACCACGTGGCGATCTTCATTCTCATTGCGGCAACCTATACTCCCTTCGCGCTCGGACCTCTCCGTGGGCACGGCGGAATCTTGCTCTTCGGTCTGGAATGGCTGCTGGCTCTGATTGGCCTCTGCTTTGTGCTGTGCGGAGGACACGATCGCACGCGAATCTCGAACGCTCTGTATATCGCGATGGGTTGGCTCGGCCTGTTTTTCATCTCAGGCTTCATCGACAATGTTCCCCCAATTGGCAATGCGTTGATCTTGACGGGAGGTGTCTTCTACACCGCAGGAGTGGCATTTTACAGCGCCCGGGGGCTGCGCTTCTCCCATCTTGTCTGGCATCTCTTCGTGCTCGCCGGCGCCATCTGTCATGCCGTCGCAGTTTACAGATACTCGGGTTGATTCGACACTATCAGGTAAACAGAAATGCGATGAACGAACCGCCTCCTGCAGCCGAGTACCTGGTGATTTCCCGCGGCCAGTGGAACAAGTCTCTCTCGCGAGATGAGATAGAGAGCGTCATTGATCAATTCTACGCATGGCTCGACCGATTAGTTGATGAGGGAAAAATGCGACGGGGACAGCGTCTTACCTACGAGGGCAAAACCATCACCCAGAAAAACGTGATCACGGACGGACCTTTCGGAGAATCAAAGGAAGTGATCGGCGGCTACTGGTTCATCCTCGCAAGCAACCTTGACGAAGCGGCGCAGATCGCTAATGGTAATCCTTGCCTCGCCTGTGGGCTTTTCTTTGAAGTGCGCCCGATCGATCCAGAGCGCGGAACCGCCGACAATACCCCGCAGGCGTGAGATGCCGACAAGAATTGCTCAATGCCGCGGGCCCGCCCTCCGTTGGTGTGAAAGTTGAGCAAGGCGTGTCTGTGCAGTATGCCTTAACTTAGTAGGAAAAATTTCCGATGCCGATGCCACTATGAAGACTAGTGAAGTGATCGAAACCGCCAAGCGATTCTCCAAGCCGTATCGAATTGCCGACGGTAAAAAATTTCGACTGGCCGGTGTCGAGCCGGGCGACACGGGCGAGCTCACCTCCGAAGACAGGCCGCGCGCAGAAGAGGCGCTGCAATCGGGCGTGCAAGCGCTATCAAAGTTGCAAGACGTTCTTTATGCCCAGGACCGCTGGGCGGTGCTCGTGATTTTCCAGGCGATGGATGCAGCCGGTAAGGACAGCGCCATCAAACACGTCATGTCAGGAATAAATCCGCAAGGCTGCCAGGTGACATCCTTCAAGTCACCCAGCGCCGAGGATCTCGATCACGATTACCTCTGGCGCTGTATCAAGGCGCTCCCGGAACGGGGACGAATCGGGATTTTTAACCGCAGCTATTACGAAGAGACTCTCGTCGTGCGCGTGCATTCCGAGTTTCTCTTAGAACAGAAGCTGCCCAAGGAATGTGTCACCAAAGAGATTTGGAAGGAGCGCTTTGAAGATATTCGCAATTTCGAACGATATCTGACGCGCAATGGCACCATCGTGCGCAAGTTCTTCCTCCATGTCTCAAAGGATGAACAGCGAAAGCGCTTCCTCGCGCGACTCGATAACCCGGACAAGAACTGGAAATTTTCGGCGAATGACGTGAAGGAGCGAGGTTTTTGGGACAAGTATATGGAAGCTTATGAGGATATGATTCGCGAGACGGCGACAGAGGAGGCACCGTGGTATGTGGTGCCGGCAGATCACAAATGGTTTACCCGTGTGATTGTCGCCGCCGCAGTAATTGATGCACTTGCCTCCTTGGACCTGCATTACCCGGAAGTCAGCCCCGCGAAGAAGAAGGAACTATTTGCGGCGAGGGAGGCGTTGGTGAGCGAGGAATAAAGCACCAGCGCGAAAGCGCGACATGAGCGGTGCTGCCGTTTAAGAAGGTTTTTAACTTCCCTGCGTATGGTTCGTGGAGAGACGTTCATTTTGGGCTCGCTCTTTCGGAGCGTGTTGGAGCGCAACTCCAAGGCGTTTGCGCGAGCGCTGGTTGTTACTAAAGCCCCGGGTTATAGGATCGTAAATCACTTATATATCGAGACTTCATTAAATTATGGGAGCACTGGAGGTATCCTTCGCTTTCGCAAAGTGTCTCGTCACGACGATTCGCGCCCAGTTGACGTCACCCCTTGCTCGCCAGAGAGCAGGAAAGCGAACCGCCTCGGTCTGCTTGTCAGTCGGTGTAATTTCTGGTTGAACGGCTGAACCGAAGCATGAGATTGACCTGCGATTGCGTTAATATGGGAGGGTGGCCGATGCTTTACAGAAATAGCAACCCTCGGCTGGTCGTTCCCTGCGTCAATGGCAACTAGGGCTAAAGTCATGTCGGGAGATAACCCTCAAGCCGCGAGTCTGCCAGCAGTCACCAAGCGGCCGGGAGTAATCGATTGCGCCTCCTACTCGGGCGGCGTTCGCGTAGCCACCGTTGAAATCGCGGACATTAGTGAGGAACTCAAGCACGACGATCGCTTCGTCTGGGTTGGCCTCTACGAGCCTGATGAGAATTTGCTGCGCGAGATCCAGGAGGAATTCTGCCTTCACGATTTGGCGATCGAGGATGCTCACACTGCCCATCAGCGGGCGAAACTCGAGCAGTATGATAATTGTTTGTTCGTAGTGCTGCGCACGGCGCATTTGACGGGTGAGCCGCAGCATGTGGAGTTTGGTGAGACGCACGTTTTTGTGGGACCACGTTTCGTGGTGTCGGTGCGGCATGGGTCGTTGCAGTCGCATGTCGGTTTGCGGGCGCGCTGTGAGGCGTCCAAGCACCTCCTGGCCAAGGGACCCGGGTTTGTGCTCTACGCGCTGATGGATTTTGTGGTCGACCAGTATTTTCCGATTCTTGAAGCGTTGGAGGAGAAAGTTGTTGAGCTGGAGGAAGTCGTCTTGGACGAAAAATTTATCCAGCAGACGACGAGTACCATTTATCACCTCAAACGGGAGCTGCTTTCCATCAAGCGGGCTGTCTCGCCACTTGTTGATATCTGCAGCCGTCTCATGCGATTCGATTTGGAGTTGGTCCCCGAAGATACCAAGCCCTACTTCCGGGACGTGTATGACCATGCGATGCGCATCAACGAAATGGCAGATACCCTCCGCGAGATCTTGGCGACCGCCCTTGATGCCAATCTATCCATTATCTCCGTGTCGCAAAACAAGGACACAAAGCGCCTGGCGGCCTGGGCGGCGATCATTGCCGCGCCGACGGCGATCGCTGGCATTTACGGCATGAACTTCGAATTCATGCCCGAGCTGGGCTGGCGATTCGGTTACTTTGTAGTCCTCGGCGCAATCGTCGTGGTGTGCAGCGGTCTCTGGGTGGGTTTCAAGCGATCCGGCTGGCTCTAGCACAGCCATCGCTCTAATTTTTCCCTTCGACAGTGGGTTCTATTCCCATTGCCTGAACCCGTGTGGCATTGTCGTTGCTCAGGATTCTGTTATTTGGAAGGGAGGCTATGAATTTCTCTAGACTTGCTGAGGAATCCCAGAGGCGGGGATCGGGCTCTGAATCGAGCCAAAGCAAGGCATTGGCGGCTTCACTGCCGCCCGTGGAGACCCCATTGACTGGAAGGGACACCGAATTGGGCCTTCTCAAGGATCGGTGGGAACAAGCTCAAGAAGGAATGGGCCAGGTTGTTCTCGTGATCGGAGAGGCGGGTTTGGGAAAGTCTCGTCTCATCCAGACCCTGGCGAGATTCGTGCGGGAACGAGACAGTGAGGATTGCGCGGCGCCCGATGAGAGCCCGTCGCGCAAGTTAGATAAGGGTCCAGTGGTAATACAGTGGCGATGTTCAGAGGATTTCCGGAACTCGGAGCTTTCTCCCGTAACTGACTATCTGGAGCGTTTGATCGACGCTAAAAGAGAGCCAGACCCGGCGGACCAATTTGAGCGATTGGCGCAGCATTTGGAAGATTACGGTCTGGGCCGTCGAGAGATCGTTGCGCTCTTTGCCAAATTGCTTTTGCTGCCTGCGGATGAACGGTATCCAGAATCCGCCCTCACTCCGGCACGTGAGCGTGAGGAAACGTTTTGCGCGCTACGCGAGTGGTTGCTCGCTCATGCTCGCGCGCGCCCGGTCCTCTTCATCGTCGAGGACCTGCATTGGATCGATGCCTCCAGTTTGGAGTTCCTCCAGCAATTTATCAGCGAAGGTCCGCACGATAGAATTCTCACTCTCTTGACGTTTCGGCCAGAATTCACAACACCGTGGCCAGCGCTGGCGCACCAAACCAATCTCGCTCTCAATCGGCTGACACGGCGTCAAGTAGCCGATTGGATGCGCAGAGATGCCGGCGGAGTTTTACCCGAGGCCCTGATCGCTCAGATCTACAGTCGCACTGGCGGCGTGCCATTATTGGTTGAGGAATTTAGCAGGCTGGCATGCGATTCAGCGATGTTCGAGTCGAGGGGAGGACCGGCACACGCCGGCGCTCCGGAAAAGCTAAAGGAACTTCCCGCGAGCCTGCAAGAGCTCGTCATGACAAGACTCGAGCAAATGGCTTGTGCTCGAGACGTGGCGCAAGTGGCGGCGACCATCGGCCGCGAGTTTGACTATAGTTTACTGGCAGCCGTGGTGGCTCTCGACGAACAGACACTGCGCGGCGAGTTGTCCAAGCTTATGGCTGCGGGAATTCTCTATGCGGTCGGTCAGCCCCCGGAGTGCGTTTACACCTTTAAGCACGTCCTCATCGAGGAGGCGCTCTATAGTGCCATCGGGGAAGCCCAGCGAAGACAGTTTCACCTTCAAGTCGCCGAAGCGATGGAAACGAAGTTTGCGCACTTGGGTGAGACGCAGCCCGAAGTGATCGCGGAGCATCTCGCCGTAGCAGGATGCACCGAGAAGGCCATCGGGTTCTGCCTCAAAGCCGGAATGAGGTCGCGAGACCGGTTCGCCCATGCTGAAGCCATCGGCCATCTCTCCAAGGGCCTCAGACTGCTCGAAGCGCTAGAGCCTTCGGCCTCACGTGATACTCGCGAGCTGGAATTGCTTGGTCCACTCGGGACCGCCTATATCGCCTCGCGCGGCTATGCGGCCCCCGAAGTGGGTCCGATCTTCCATCGCGCTCGCGCGCTCTGCGAACGAGTGGAGCAGAGGCCCGAGCTCTTCACGCTGATGTGGGGGAATTTCGCCTACCACATTGTCCGGGGTGACTTCCGCATTTGCAGCGAGTTGGCGGATGAAGCCATGATGTTTGGGGAACGCTTTCACGATCCGGGCATCCTGATGGAAGCTCTCTTTCTCAAGGGACTCACTCGACTTTATCGCGGTGATTTCGCGGGCGCCCGCGACTGCTGCGCACGAGCGCTGGAAGACTTCGACGATCGTGAGCGCACGGCTTTCTGGGCGCGCCTCGTGGGCGAGGATGCGGGGGTTACCCATCGTTGTTACCTGGCGCTTGCCTTATGGCACCTTGGCTTTGCCGATCGAGCACTTGCTCTCAATGCGGAAATGGTTGACCTGGCCCGCTCCATCAATCACCCCTTCAGCCTCGAATACGCATTGCATCACAGCGGATGGCTTCATCAACACTGCAGACTCGGAGCGAAAGCGCAGGCGGCAGGTGACGAACAAATTCGTATCGCAATCGAGCAAGGATTTCTCTTTTGGCACGCTTCGGGCACGCTCTACTCCGCAAGTGGCATGTTGCTGCAAGGCCGACTGGAGCAGGGCATCCGGCTCCTGCAAAGTGGACTCCAAGCCTATCGAGGGACCGGTGCCGAATTGGCCGTCCCATACTATTTGAGCATTTTGGCGGACGCTTGTTTACGGGCAGGTCGATTGGGTGAAGCCCGCGCGGCACTCGAGGAGGCACTTTCACTTGTTGAGAAGAACGACGAGCGCTTTCAAGAAGCGGAGCTGCAGCGGCTCCAGGGCGAACTAGCTCTGGCAGAATCCGGCAATCAGGCCGCTGCTCTGGAATTCTTCCAACGTGCCATCGGGACGGCTCGTCGCCAACAAAGCAGGGCTTGGGAATTGCGAGCCACGATGAGTCTTGCCCGACTCTGGCGAAAGCAAGCTCGTAGCGAAAAAGCCTTCGAGGCGCTCAGCGTGGTGCACGGCACGTTCAGCGAAGGTTTCGCGACGCCCGACCTTGTGGATGCCGCAGCCCTGCTCGAGACCTTGAGCGATGATCGGATGCGAGCGGAATTCGCCGCAGGGGTCAAATACGTTCGTGACTGCATGCCTCCGCCGATGAATGGTCTGGTCTCGGTAGATTGGAGGTATCTGCCTGCGTCCACATTGGGTGGGGATACCATTGGTTATCACTGGGTGGATGATGACCACCTCGCTCTTTATCTCGTCGACGTCACAGGACACGGTCTCGACTCTGCGCTCTTATCTGTTACCATTCACAACGTCGTGCGCGCCGGTGCATTGGCTGGCGCAGATATGAGGCATCCTGAGCAAGTCCTCGCTAGGCTCAACAACGTCTTCCAAGGCGAACAACATGGGCAACGGTTCTTCACCATCTGGTATGGCGTGTATCACCGCTTGAGCCGAACAATCACTTGGAGTGGAGGCGGCCATCCGCCCGCGATTGTGCTGATTCCAGGAGAATCCAATGCCCTCCCTCTTCCTTCTTCCGGGCTCATGATGGGTGTGCTCCGGAAGGCCAAATTTCCAGCTCAGTCGTGTCGAATCCCCGTCGGTGCGCGCTTGCTGATCTTCAGCGACGGCGTGTATGAAATCTTCCGCGATGGATGTGATGCCTGGAATCTCGATGCGTGCATCGCCTACTTGGCCATGTCGGCAGGTCAGCAGGGCAAACCTGATGGATGAACTCGTGCATCATGTTTATGCAGCTGCGCGGATCGCATCGCCTCGAGGATGACTTCTCGATCATTGAGGCTCGATTTGGGTGAACGGTGTCAGCAATTGGATTGAAGTCCGCAACGCGTCGCCGGGCTAATTCCCCCGAAATTTTCCGTCCACACGGTGCAGTCGCAACTCGCCCAAAGGAGGCGATGTTTCAGAACTGCGCCGGAGAATTGGCTCGACACACAGCGGTCTGATTCGCATAGGTCGAGGACCTCACGCCTTTGAACCACGAAGGATGTAACCCGATGTCATTCCCCAAATCGTTACCCCCATCACGAATCAAACCCGCCAGCGAGGCGCCAGCCATACGTTGGGGTATCCTCGGCTCGGGCTGGATTGCCGAACAAGTTTATCGAGTCGGTACGCGCCCATACGAAACAGGATATCGTCGCGGTCGGATCGCGTAACAAGCAGCGGGCTGAGGAATTCGCCTCGCGCATGGGATTGAAGAAAGCATACGGGGACTATGATGATTTAGTGGCGGCTTCTGATCTGGACGTAATCTATGTGGCCACTCCCCACAATTTGCATCCTGAAGGAGTCACCCTGGCGCTCAATGCCGGAAAAAACGTCCTTGTAGAGAAGCCGATTGCGCTTAACCGTGCGCAGACGCTCGAGATGGTGGAGCTCGCCCGTCGCCAGAGGCGGTTTTTTGCGGAAGCCTTGTGGACGTTTTATCTACCGAAGTTTGATGTGCTTCGCCAGTTGCTTGAAGCTAAGGCAATCGGGGAGATCAAGTCGGTATTCACCGACTATGGGGAATACTTTACTCGCGATCACCGCATCTTTGATCCGAAATTGGCCGGTGGCCCACTCCTGGACTTGGGCACTTATCAAGTCTCATTTCTCACTGAGATTTTTGGAGTGCCTAAGCGTGTCGAAGGCATTGGTCAACCCGATCCCAGCGGAGTCAATGGCCAACTTTCCGCGATCCTTACCGACGCGGACGGAAATCAGGGAACCTTTTGGACGACCCTCTACGGCTTCACGCCAACCAACGCGATCCTCATCGGAACCGAAGGAACCATTCAGTTCGATAGCCCTTTTCACTTGCCTGGTCCGTTCACCGTTGCTTCAGCCGACGGAGCCCAAACGCTGCGTTATGAGGAACCCTCCGGGCGGCACTTCGAGGGCCTATATTACGAGGCTGCCGAGGTGGCCCGGCGTATTACGGCAGGTGACCTGGAGACGCCGTATCGCACGCTCGATTCGTCCCTCAATACCATGGCGACGATGGACATGATCCGCCGGAGTGTCGGCATAGATTTTTCGGCAGCGGGGCTTATCGAATAGCTTGCTTGGCGATGTAGCGGCGGTGTCCCCACCGCCGGAAACCACCCTCGACCGTGAGGACACGGTCGCTACAGCGTGCGCAACACCCTGCCATGGCCTTGTAACCGGCGTCACTGGCATGCAAGTTGTCGCCCTTGTCGCTTTGACGGGCTCCGATCCAATCCAGAGAGCGTGGTGTCTGAGGGTCATTTTGCGCCGTCTCGTTCGCTCGTGGATTGGTGCTCCAACAAAATCTCTCGACTTTTTCGCCTCATTGCGCTGCAAGTCTCTCAATGCCGCGTTATCCGCTCAGGCTGCTACGGTTCGTCGGTATGCCGCTGATCTGTTTGACACTCTTTGCCTTGTCGGGTGGACATTGGGCCGTCTTGCAGTCGATTGCCTGGGCGCAGATGATGCGAGATTACTCGAAAACGGCATCGATTACGGAAGCCATTGCGAAGACATTCAACGGCCGCTCCCCATGTGGCATGTGCACGAGAATTTCTCAGGAGCGCCAAAAAGAGAATAGCGCACCCGCGACCCTCAAGTTCGGGAAAAAAGGCGAGATCTTTTTCGCGGCCGTTGGTCCTTCCGCTAAGAGGCCAGAAGGTCAGGACTACAGGTATTTTGATCTGAACGCAGGCACGCTGACTAAGCGTTTTGAGGCGCCTCCGGCGCCAGTTCCGATCGTCTCCTAGTATCGAGAAAACCTCGAAAGGTTCTTCTTCTCGTGGCTTAAGTGTGGTCGCGGGGAGCAGAGTGCTTCTCCTGGAATCGAAACGGTTCTCTCGTTTCGACGCCTAAAGTCAAACCGGCGTATGCCGGAGTGGCAGCCCCTTGCGGCCGGACCTTGACGTCGGGCCATTTTCGATTGCTAATTATGAAAAATCTATTTCTTTCCTTTGTCTTCTTCATCCTTAGTGTGCGTTCCGCTGCACCCCACGGCATCGGTGCGGAACTTTATACCACGGAGCACGATCCCGCGCTCGCTCGTGACCAACAGAGCTCTCCCAGCGGCAAGTCCTTAAATGAGTCTCTTGCCGAGAGGGATCGTTGGTGGGGGACCACTCTGACCACTGGCTGGACCAGCAGGGAAATGCACTACGGCGTCGACGAGACCGGAAATTATGGTGCCTATACAACCGAGCTTGCGTTCCGCATCGAGAAGCTAACGCTAAGCGTTTGGTCGGGCTTTGGCACTGGAAATGACTATCAGGAATGGGACTTCACTGTTGCCTACACTTTTGAAACGAAGGTGTTCTTTTTCACTCCAGGCTATAATTTTCGCTATCAGCCCGGTGTCGTCGAGCATGGACATTCTGAATCAGCCAGCCATGACCATGGAGCCCAGGAAGAGCACGAGCATCTCGATCACCAGGAAGCCCATCATGAGCACACTTTCCAAGATACAGGACACTCGCACGGCACTTACGGCAATGAGCTCTTCTTCGTTCTTGGCACCAAAGCAATCCCGCACGTCACTCCGAGTCTGCTTTTCGTCTGCGACCTTAACAACACGCCCGGTTCGTACTTGCAAATACGGGTCGACGGGGAACTTCCTCTTCTTCGTGGTATTTTCGTGTTAGAACCCTATGCGCTTCTCGGTCTCAATCTTGGTTACAATACGACCGCCTACTACGGTTGGAATCACTTTCAATTTGGCCTTAAGGCGAGCTGGCAGATCAGCCGCTTCGTATCAGTCTATGGAGGCATTAGCTACAGCACGGCCATGACTGCGCTTCAGCAGATAGATCAAGGAAATGAGGTTTGGGCCAATGCTGGCGTGACCTTCAGCTACTGATCAACATGCATTGAGACACGGCAGATTCGTCCTGACAAAGCGCTTATTGAGGACGAATCTGCCACTCGAGTTCATCCGCAGCTCGCGCAAAGACCTGCCTTGGCTCATTCTTTTTGCTGTCCTTTTTTAGCTCTCTAATGTTGAATGCCGGAAAAGCCATTCTATGAAGCTTCCCTCTATCGCCCTTGCCCTCGTTGCCGTGTCGCTAGTATTCGGATGTGCCAACAAGAACGACCAGATTACTCCCGCTCAGAGCGCGCTTGAAAAGAAAGACCAGCGTGAATATAGCAGTGAAGTGGAGGGCCGCATTCAGTAGACAAGGAGACATCCTACGATTTAGGCACGCTTAGCAGCCCGTGGTTTCGTAGCCGGGTTGAAATGGGAGCGGGGAGACTTGCGCTGGCGAGATCCTATCCTAAGAACGTGCCGCCGCGTCCTCACAGACAGCGCGGAGAACGATCGAGAGCACGTGGCGGCAGGGCGTCAGGCCGCCACCTTCGGCGCTCCAGCTGCGGAAATGAAAGTCACTGTCTTGCTTGGCCGAGCAATTTCGGCGTCCGCCCTTCAAATTGCGACCGGCTCGACGTTCCAGATATCGCGTGCGTATTCGCTGATCGTACGATCGCTTGAGAATTTTCCCATTCGTGCCGTATTGAGGATAGCCATTTTCGCCCAGCGGGATTTATCACGAAAGGCGGCATCGACTTTTTTCTGGCACTCGCTGTAAGACTCGAAGTCCGCCAAACAGAGGAACGGATCGCTATGGTAGAGATTATCGCGGAGCATCGTGAGCACGCCGGGCGGATCGTCGGGAGTGAAGTAGTTGGATCCAACCCAATCCACGACGGAGCGCAGTTCCTCGTTCTTTTCTAAGTACTCCTGCGGACGGTAACCCCTCTTAATCAGCTCGGCGACTTCCTCGACGGTGTTTCCAAAAATAAAGATGTTGTCTTCGCCCACCTCCTCTAGAATTTCGATATTCGCGCCGTCGAGAGTGCCAATCGTCAGGGCCCCGTTGAGGGCAAGTTTCATGTTTCCGGTGCCTGAGGCTTCCTTGCCAGCAGTGGAAATCTGTTCGGAGAGATCTGCCGCGGGGACAATGCGCTGAGCGAGAGAGACGCGATAGTTCGGAAGAAAAACGACTTTGATTCTATCCTCAATGCGCTTGTCGTTGTTGATACACTTCCCCACGGCATTGATAGCCTTGATGATGCATTTGGCCATGACGTAGCCGGGCGCAGCCTTGGCGGCGAAGATGAAGACTCGCGGCGTAATGTCGAGCTTCGGATCCTGTAACAACCGGCGGTAGAGCGCGAGGATGTGCAGGAGGTTCAGATGCTGACGTTTGTATTCGTGCAGACGTTTGATCTGCACATCAAAGAGCGCCGAGGGATTTACCATCACGCCGCAGTCTCGCTCGATAATTTTCGCCAGGTCGACCTTGTTGGCCTGCTTGATGCTCGTGAAATCTGCCTGGAATTGCGCATCGTCCGCGAACTGTTCAAGCGCGCGAAGCTTGTCGAGATCGCGTTCCCAGCCAGGACCTATTTTAGACGTAATGAGAACGCTAAGGCGGGGATTGCACGCCAATAGCCAGCGTCGCGGAGTAATCCCGTTGGTCTTGTTGTTAAATTTTCCCGGATAGAGAGCATCAAAATCGGGGAAAAGATTTTTCTTCAGAAGCGCGCTATGCAGCGCGGCCACTCCATTGACTGAATGGCTGCCAATAACGGCAAGATTGGCCATCCGGACCATTTGGACAGGGCCTTCCTCGATAATCGAGAGGATCCGCTTCTTCGCCGCATCTCCTGGCCATTTCGCTTCCACTTCCTCAAGGAAGCATCGATTGATCTCGAGAATGATTTGCAGGTGGCGCGGCACGACCTTCTGGAAGAGGCTGACGCTCCATCTTTCCAGAGCTTCCGGCAGAAGGGTGTGATTGGTGTAAGCAAATGTGCGGATGACAATCGACCAGGCCTTCTCCCACGGCAGCCCCTCGTCATCATGCAGAATGCGCTGAAGATCGACCACGGCGATGGCCGGATGTGTGTCGTTGAGCTGGATGGCCACCTTGTCTGGGAAGGCTTCCCAGCCATCGTTCGTTCTGCGAAAGCGACGGATAATGTCCTTGAGCGAACAGGCAACAAAAAAATATTGCTGGAGCAGACGGAGTTCCTTGCCGCTCTCCGTCTCGTCATTCGGATAAAGAACTTTGGAAATGATTTCACTATGGTTCTTTTCACGGAGGGCTTCCTCGTAACCGCCGCGGTTGAAGGCTTCGAAGTCGAAGTCCTCCGACGCTCGGGATTCCCAGAGGCGCAGGAAGTTCACCGTGTTAGTTCCGTAGCCGGGGACGGGAATGTCGTAAGGAACGCCCAAGAGTTTCTTCCAACCCACCCACCGCGGGACGTAGTTGCCGCGGTCGTCGAAGATGTTTTCGACGTAGCCATAGACTTGAATTTCCGTGGTCTGCTCCGGTCGGACGATTTCCCAAGGCGTTCCGTATTGCAACCAAGCGTCAGGCAGTTCGACCTGATGGCCATTGACGATCTTCTGCTTGAAGAGCCCATATTGATAATGGATTCCGTATCCGACCGCCGGGATATCGAGCGTGGCCAACGAGTCGAGGAAGCACGCCGCGAGCCGGCCAAGACCTCCATTCCCCAGCGCCATGTCGTACTCTTCTTCGCGGAGTTCTTCATAGTCCAAACCGAGTTCCTCCATGGCACGCAGCATGTTGTGGATGACTCCCGCGTTGTAGATACTGTTGGAAAAGAGCCGCCCCATCAGAAATTCCAGGGAGAGGTAATAGACCCGCTTGGCATTCCTGCTGTTGCCAACCGTGGCGGTGGCGATCAAGCGTTCGACAATGATACTCTGAACCGCTTTGGACGTCGCCAGCCACCAGTCGCGCTTCGATGCGGTCGCAGTATCGCGGGCCAGCCGGAATTTAAGGCTGTTTAGGACCAGGTCTTTCACCCCGGCAACGGACTTATCGATGGCGGATTTAAATTCTGAGGACATCTGTGCCTTAGTTTGATCTAACGTATTAATACCGCACCCTGAAAAGGCTCCCGTTGCCCAAGACGAGCGGCAAAAGATACAGGAGTGAAGCGGCCAGACCTGAAACTCGAAAATGAACGGTGAGGAGCATGCGCAAATTTGTTTTAAGACGTTGTTTCGGGTCTGTAACAGCAAATGAGTGTCCATTGCAAGGACTGCATCTGCGCTCGACAACCATGCTGGAACTCGTCCGGCCTGCCGATCGGCTCGCCGGGGAAGCGCGCGCCGGATAGAGTTACAGCAAACGATGGGAGCCAAACCGAAGTCCAGCGCATCGTCGAAAACGAAATGCGGGTTAGAAAGTAATGCTTCCAGGAATCGGGTGCTGTTTACATGGCTTGGTGTGGAAAGCGATCCGCAGGTCCGCGAATTGCTTACCCGTTTCGGAGTAACCGAAGCCGAAACGCCGGTGGTGGCCTGCGCACGGATGCTGCTCCTGCGCAATCCGTCGAATCGTGAGCTCGCCGGAGAGATCGGTATCGGTCAACCGCTGGAGCGGTTATCTACGACTTGGTCGTAGTTGGAGTAGGGCCAGCCGGGCTTGCCCGGCAGTTTATGCCGCCTCCGACGGGCTCCGCGCCGTCGTGCTCGGGCGAACGGCGCCCGGGGGCAGGCCAGCCGATACGCAGGCAGACATCAGTCGAGTATTTGCCGGTTCGCAAGCCCTCCGGGCGCGCTCGCGAACGATAGAGACTGGGAGAGCGAACGAGTCCGACAGCCAACGGGTAAAAGGACAGTTCCAGGACTGCCTAGGTCTTTCGAGGCTATGCTGACCTGATTGGTCCCAAGCCACCGGATCTGTCGCTCGGGAAGTCGGCATGGCGCGGGTCACCAGAATCAATCTCCCGACGCGGATGCGAAATAGCCGCGCCGACTACCATTTGTTTAGCCGGCGAAGGAAGAAGATCATCCCCCCGGTAATCACAGCCAGGATGACGATTAGGTAGAACGGCCAAAAAGCCTCCTCCATCGGAAGCGGCAGGGCGACATTCATCCCGAAGAGTCCCACGACCAGCGACGCAAGCATGATGGCCACCGTCCAAATGGTAAATGTTTTGATGAGTTGATTCAGGTTGTGGCTAACAATGGACGCCCGCGTCCCCATGAGGTTGGCGAGGACCTGGGTGTGAATCTCGGCGCGCCGATAACACTGCTGATTCTCGATAATCAGATCATCCAAGATTTCGGTTTGATCGCTGTTAAAACCGAGCTTCTCAGATGAAGCTTTCATTCTTTCCAGAAGCGAGCCGTTCGAGCTGATGGAGTTGAGAATAAAGACGAGGCTCTTTTCGAGCGCGAACATGTTGAGGAGATATTTGTTTTCCAGAGAGGTGTTGATCCGCCGCTCAAGGGAGTCCGCCAGCATGTTGATGGCCTTTAGGTGTCCTTCGAAATGCATGGTTGCCTGATAGAGTAGACGCAGGATGACATCATGGATTGATTTCACGGGAAAGGGAACTCGGCCTTCGAAGATGGAGGAGTCGTCCGCCATCACAATGACCAGATATTTCTCGTAAACAAAGGCGCCCGTCGAGGTCAGCTTCATCAGGAAATTGTCGCCGGCGCAAAAACTTTTGGGCCGCTTAAAAATGATCGATATGTGACCGTGCTCGATTTCGAGGCGCGAGAGCTCGTCCGGATCAAGCGAGGATTGAAGTGTGTGGTAATCGATCTTGTATTGCTCCTGCAACTCCGCCTCGTCGTCCATAGTTGGCGACGTGTAGGTGATGATCTCGGCCGCGTTCGGCTCGGAATGGACCAGATTGCCGCCCTCCAGACGGAAAAAGCTGCGAACGCTCGTCTTGCCCTCGTCGATGGAAACGATCTCCCCAACCGAAGTCTCTATGTTTGGTTCTTCTTCGGTTGGGCTTTGAGCAGTTGACGCCATGTGAGAGAACCTCTTAGGCGCAAACTCTGCCCTGACCGTCGTTGATGCAATCGAAAAGTTCACTCCGTGAGTCATGACGGGTCTCGACGGCGCAACAATGTCGCTCGGAAACTGCGGCGATTAGTTGGTCTAGTGACGCAATGACACGAAGATTGGACTAAACATCAGGAATACGAAGAGGAGAACAATGGCGACGCTGCATCCCTGAAGGAGCAAGCACAAACCAGATATCGTCGGATCCCGTAGCTCACGATGTTCGCCAGAGCATAGATACCGCAGAAATGAAAACAGCCAATCGACGCTGTTTTTTGGGATTCCCGAGGTTACCCGCATCGCCAAAAACTTCTTTGGATGGCGCAAATGCAGCTGCCGAACGATTGACCTGTAGAGCAAGATCCAGCTCACTGCCATTGCGCAGAGCACAAGGTAAAGATACGCAACGTGAGCTTCGGTCATTACAATCCGGATCAGGCTCGCACGCTTACTCGTCCGCCGCGAATTTTGCAAACCTATCTCGGCATCCACTTTCACCCGGGAAGCGAGCAACAGGAGCAAATCGTCCTGTAGTTTGCCCGCGGCGACCTCTGCGACAGCTTACCGCCGGATTGCAACATTGCCGCTCGCATGCCGATATTGCGGTGATCCACGGATTGGCGCTCGGATGCCTCGCCAGCGTCTACATTCTCAGGAGTCGATCTAGTCTCGTGAGGGAAGCGAAGTTGCTTTCTCTCCCGTCGGCCCGAGCAGCATGCCGGTGGTCACTGGCGCGACCGGAAAAGCGAGGCGGCGCATCAGCACTCCGGCTCGTCCGATGGCGAACCAGATATTAAGAACTGCTGGCGGTCTTGTTGACAGTGTTTTTGCTGTCCTCACGAATGAACTTGAAGCTGGCGTATGACCAAGCTAACACCCAAAATCCAAGACTAAGTTGGCGTCATTTAGCGGGATGTCGGGTTTAATAATGAGTTATGTTCTGGAAAGCTCCTCCGATAATGAGCAGAAGGCCGATCTTTACTCCCTTTAGCGCGGCGGGCACGGTGATTAGGGAGACTTCCTTTTTTAGACTTTGGCTGAGGATTGCTTTCTCACGGGGAAGCAAAGAGGAAGGGAGCAAGGGGCAAGCAGCGTTTGACTTTCCGGGCTCCTTTTCTCACTCTGCGCACCCCAAAGCGCACTCGTCCGGCTTCAAATGCCGGCAACGTCTCCGGCACCGAAGGTGATTTCCTATAAGTCCCATCAGCATTCAAGCCTCGTGGCTCTGACAGGCGGAATCGCCGAGGTTTCGGGCGTCAAAGTTCGGCTCGGAGGGCATCTTGGCACGGGCATTAAGGAACGCATCCTGTTCGGCAGTTATGAGCAGGAAGAGATTCGAGCCCTGGCTGCTCTCCTTACGCCAAGAGACGTCGTGATGGAGCTCGGGGCAGGCATTGGCTTTTTGTCCTCATATTGTGCCAAGATAGTGGGTTCAGAAAACACTTACGCGTTCGAGGCAAATCCAGAGCTTGAGTCGGTAATACGGGACACGTACGCGCTGAATAGAGTTTCTCCGCATCTGGAAATGTGTGTTCTGGCTCATAAGTGCGGTGTGCGCACCTTTTATCTCGAAGAGAGCTTCCTGGCGTCATCGCTCACTTTGCGGGGTCAGCGGACGAGACCGGTGAAGGTGTCCGTAAAGCTATTGAACGCAGAGATCGCGCGCATCCAACCCAGCGTCCTCATGATGGACATCGAAGGCGGGGAATTCGAGCTATTCCCCGACATTGATCTGGAAACGGTCCGAAAAATCGTGATGGAGCTACATCCTAGACACGCCGAACGGGAGAAAACCAGATCACTCGTCTCAGACCTCTACGCCCGCGGGTTCGTCGCTTACAAGGACGCCTCGCACGGCGATGTCCTGTGCATGGAACGTCGAGGGCGTCAGCTAAATCGAGAAGCGCTTAATCTCCAGGCGGCTATCGAAGGGCTTGCAGGTTTGCAGACGGATCAATCGATCGAAGAAGTGAGAGCTTTGATAGCGCCAGGAGAACCAATCGCTCTCGTCGACCCAGAATACCGCTGGACGGACGCGGAACTCTCTCTCTATCGACGGTTCTTTTTCGTGGAGCGTGACGGTGTGGACTGGGGCGCTCCCGCCGACGACGAAGCTGCGCTCCAGCAACTGGAGCGCCTGCAAGGCCAAGGCGTGAGGTACTTGATCTTCCTATGGTCGGCCTTCTGGTGGCAGCAAATCTACCCGCGTCTCTTCGAGGAGCTGCAAAGCCGCTCCTGCTGCCTTCTCAAGAACCAACGCCTCATCATATTTCGACTCGAACCGAGATGAGCGCTGCCGCGGTTCTGACCGCGTGTCATTAATGGCCGGCGGAGGAACGCGCCGACTTTTTCCATCGCACGTCCGGGACAAAATCAAAGCTAGTTCCCCCGCCAGGGCTAAGTGGCGTCTAAGATCTCTTCGGTTCTCGGCATTGATGAGCACCCTTCAAGAACCGCGAATTCTCGATATGGTTGCCGGCGGCGGTTCGGGGAGTGTTTTTATCCTTCGCTTAACGCGAACTGGAGGGTTCGCAATCCCACCGACGAGCGCTGCAACGATAGGCGACTCCTGAGGCGAGATGTGGTCGTTCTCGCTATTTGCAAGGTGCTTATGATGAATTTTACGCTGTTTATAGAGAGACTACTTTCGTCCTCCATGACTGCCGAGCAGAATGGTCAAAAGTCGCTTTGCAATCTTGTGACAGCATTTCGAACTCCAGCCTGAAGTTCGGTTGTATCTTTAGGAGTGGAATGAAAAGCCGACCAGGAATGGGAGCGGCACCCGCGGTTGGGGTTGAGTGGCGGTGCATGCAATCGGCTTTTCGCGGCGATGGAGAGGAACTTCTTGCATAGAAGTTCACAATCCGAAGGCGACAGTCCGCTCGAAGACCCAGAACATCGCCAGGGCTCCGATAGCATAGGGCACGATGCGCCAGCCCCAGGACGGCACAGGAACACGAAGATGGCAAACCAGTCGGGCCGCACCGAGCACGACAGCAATGAAGGCGAGTTGGCCGAGTTCGACGCCGATGTTGAAGAAGAGGAGGGCGACGGGGATGGCGTGCTGCGGCAGGCCGACTTCGCTCAGCGCGCCGGCAAAGCCTAGACCGTGCAGTAGGCCGAATATGAAAGCGACGACCCACGGCGCGCGGGAGGTGAGCGAGGAAGGTCGAATGTCAGGTGACGAGTGTTCCGCGTCTGCCGCCTCTCGTCCCTCGTCCCTCGCGACCCAAAACCCGACCCTCAAAACCTCCGCTGCGACGAAGACGATACTCAGCGCGATGCACGCCTCCACCGGCGGGCCCGGCACCTGCACGAAACCTAAGGTTGCAGCGGCAAGTGTGATGCTGTGCGCAACTGTGAACGCGGTGATCGTGCCGACTAACCGCTTCCAGCCTTTCACCAACAGCACAAGCACGAGGACGAACAGCAGGTGATCGATGCCCAGGAGGATATGCTCGATGCCGAGGATGAGGTAGGTGCCCGCTACTTGCCAGCGCGCCGCAGTGGCGGCAATGGTGACCGAAGGTGAATCGGGAGTGGCGCGCATCGTCTGCGTGACGCCCTCGAGATCAGTGACGCGAATGAGCGTGTCCACTTTGGTTGCGGGCAGTCCCTCGATGGCTACCTCCTGCCCGGCAAGTCCACCGGGCCGCTGGATGCGCCAGCGTTCCAGATAAGCGGCCTCGGTAAAGAGCGCGCGCGGTTCGGTGACGTTGCGGGCGTCAGCGGGAAGGCGCACGTAAAGCGCCAGCCGCAGATTCTCGCCGCGCGCGGGCACCTTCCACAACACATCGTAGGTCTCCCGCGCGGTCTCGCGCAATTCCAGATACGCGGACCGCACCTCGTGCGCAGAAGCGGCCAGCGTCAATGCGTACCACAGAAACAAACTAGCCAGCCCGGATTTCATCGTTTTGCACTGGAGCCTTTCGTCTCCTGCTTCGGCCAGTCGATGCTAACCTCGTATTGCGTCAGCAGTTCCTCGAGAAACTTCCGGTTCGCTTCCATGCGCCGCGCGTTCTCCCACTCGCGACGCACCTGCGGCCGCACCTCGTCCAGCGTGGGCACACTTCCTTCCGTGCGTTGTTCAACCAAGACGAGATGGGTGCCGAATTCGGAGACTACCGGGCCGCTCCACTCGCCAACCGGCAATGTCGCGAGCTTTGCAGCGAAGGCGCTACCAAAGGCTGCCTCGATGCGACGCTGGGACTCATCGCGAAAAGCAGGATCGAGCAGCGTCGCATCGCCGAGAGTCGAGATATCGGCTTGGGGGTCTTTGGTTTTGAGTTCGGCAAGCAGTTTGTTGGCCACGGCGTCGAGCCCTTCGCCGTACTTCTCCGGGTTCAGATAGACGTGGCGGAAGCTGACCTGCTGGTCCTGCCGGACTGCGTCCACGTGCTTCGTCAAATAGCCGGCGAGGTCCGCGTCGGTCGGCTCGGCGGCAGCGAGATCCTCAACGATAAATTCCATCTTCTGCTGCAGTCGTCGGCGGATGATGGTATCGTTTTGCTCGAGGCCGAGCTTCATCGCCTCGCGGCTCAGCATCTCTTCGCGCACATACTGATCAATAAGCCCCTTGACCTCCGCGGTCGTCGGCGGGCGCTGCCATGTCCGCGAGAACGTGGTGATCATATGTTCGATCTGACCCGGACTGACGACGATTCGCTGAGGATTGCCCTTCGGCTCGCGGTTCACGAGGTGGTAGGCTGTGAAGAGCAGCGCGCCTAGCAGGACAAAGTGGAGCAGGGGTTCGCGCAGAAGTTTCTTTATCGGACGAGGGGCGGGTGTCGGGTGTCGAGAGGCTTCAAGGGTCGAGGGTTAGTGGTGTCGAGTGTCGAGGGTTCGAGTGTCGAGGGGATCGGATTCGTAGATTTGGGTTCTTCGCGGATGGTTGAGGAATTGGGCGGAGAGCTGGTTTGCCGTTTGAGAGTGGTGATCGTGGCGGTGAGGATGCCGATAATCTCGTCGAGAAGGCGCGCACGCTCGTCAGTAATGCTCGCGCCAAGCCCGTGGCGCATCCGAAGGTAGCGACCGCGCGTTTCGCGAGCCGAACCACGCGCGAAGTCGAGAAAGCGAATGTATTCCTGTCGGCTCAGGCGTCCGTAACCTTCCTCGATAATCGCGCAGATGGAATCGGCGCTGGCAATTTGTTGGGAGATCAAGCGTCCAAGCGCGAATTCACCCTGCAACGCCGACATATCCTCGACCACCAGATCGAAGAGCTCCCTCGCTTTCTGATACGCTCCGAATTTCTCAATCGCGTTCATAAGCGAGAGGGTCGGGTGGCGAGTGACGGGAGGCGAGAGTTTCCCCCTCGACACACGACCCTCGACACTCGTATCGCCGCCGCGACCCACGACACTTCTTCTTCACGGCGTGTACCAGATCGGCGAGGTGTAGGCGCGTTCCTGCTGGATCCCAGAGTCTTTTGCGTCGAGTTTCACGCTGTAGTATTTGGCGTCGTAGGCCGTCCAGCGCGGGGTCGGGATCTCGAGAACCCGCACGTAGTAGAATGCCCGTAATGCAGGATCGAAGTCCGGGTCCTTCCCGACGGTGATCAACTCGGTGTCGCCAATCGTGTTGGTCCAGGTCGCATTCGCCACATCCACCGTGTTGCCGACCGGGGTTTCGCAACGGCCGTCCGCGCCGATCGTGCGGCCGTCCGATACCGCGAGGTCGTAGATTTTCTCCTGGCGCTCGCCATCGCTATCAACCCAGCCCTTGACGATTTGAATCCGGTCGAGATTGGCGCCGATCGGGTCCTTGAGTGCGGCTACGAGGAAGGTCGGAGCCTTGCCAGCGGCAGCCTTGCTCAGGTCGCCGCCCATCGGCACGCCCTTATGGTAGCCGACCACGGCCGGCTGGCGAAGTGGGCGTGTCCCGCTCTCGAAGTCCCAGCCGCCGAAGAAGCGGACGATCATCCGTGGTCCTGTGGTCGCGTAGGTTTCCCTGACGCTCCATGGCGTCGAAGAGCGCCTCGCGGGTATTTTCCTTCGCCCACACGGCCGCATAGCCGGAAGCCAGAGTCTCCCAGTTCATGATT
>CAWGQS010000018.1:0-404828 GCA_963824895.1 uncultured Verrucomicrobiae bacterium
TCCTCTCCGCTACCACCATAAGTTTTGGCCTCTCTCTACCACGATCACGTGATTTCTAAGCCCGCTGCTTCCTACTTCGCGACGCCAAATACATATTAGCAAGACGTTCGAGCCGTCCTACGACGCTGGAGGACAAAACTACCTCTCTTCCGCCAAAAATCAATTGACTTCCCAAAATCGGGGTCGCATAGGTTAGGTGTCCCTGTTATGACGCCCTCCTCCCCAGTAACAGCTGCCTTGGCGAACGTTCTCAGCGGGGAGCGGTCCAATGACGGGCAATTGCTGAAACCAGAGGAACTTCTAGAGGGAGAGCCTGACGCCCGTGACACTACCTCGATGTCCCTTGAACGCCGAAACGAGCCGCTGAGCGCATGAGTCGCGAAACATCCAAAAACAAGTTTTTCAGACGGCCGCGCACGCATTTCAACCGAATCTTAAGGTGAAGAAAGAGGCCCGCATAATCGTCGATGCTGATTTTTGTATTTCCCAGCTCTGATCGCCGTCTTTTCGGTTCATTCGTCGAGCACATGGGACGGTGTGTTTATACGGGGATTTTTGAACCCGACCACCCCACCGCGGACGCTAACGGCTTTCGCGGTGACGTTCTTGAACTGGTGCGAGAACTTGGCCCGACCATTATTCGTTATCCGGGCGGCAACTATATGTCGGGCTGCAATTGGGAAGATGGGGTGGGCCCGGTCGAGGCTCGGCCGAGACGGCTGGATCTCGCCTGGATGAGCACCGAAACGAACGCGTTTGGAACGAACGAATTTATCACGTGGTGCAAACTCGCCCAAACGGAGCCCGATGCTCGGGCGTCAACCTGGGCACACGCGGCCCGCACGAGGCGAGAGAATACCTTGAATATTGCAATCATCCGGGAGGGACACGGCTCAGCGATCTCCGCGCCTCCCACGGTTACAAGGAACCTCACGCGGTAAAGTTCTGGTGCCTGGGAAACGAAATGGACGGGCCCTGGCAGATCTGCCGAAAAACAGCGACCGAATACGGCCGCATCGCTGCCGAGACGGGCAAGCTTTTGAAATGGGTCGATCCAACCATCGAGGTATCCTCCTGTGGCTCTTCTAGCCGGGCGATGCCAACATTTGCTGCGTGGGAGGACGAAGTGCTGGAACATACGACTGGATATCACTGACTTTGTTTCCCTGCACATGTACTACGAAAACCCGCTCGAGAACGTGCAGGAGTTCCTGGCAAACGTCGAGATCATGGACCGCTTCATTAGGGAAACCGCTGCTGTCTGTGATGCGGTCGCCGCCAAGCGCAAATCCATGAAGCGGGTCATGCTTTCCATGGACGAATGGAACGTATGGTACAAGGCGCGGTCTGGCGAACACATGGCCAAGCCCGGTTGGCCCGTGGCGCCGCCGTTGATTGAAGAAATTTACGATCTACAGGATGCGCTGATGGTTGGAGGGGCACTGATCACGCTTTTGAATAATGCCGATCGCGTGAAGGTAGCCTGCCAGGCGCAGCTCGTGAACGTGATTGGCCTCATCTTCGCTGAAGCGGGTGGCGCGGCCTGGCGCCAGACAATCTTTCATCCCTTCAAAATCGTAACTGAGCACGCGCATGGCACCGTGCTGGCAGCCAAGGTCCAGTCCCAACAGCACGAAACGAAAACCGCCGGAGTCGTCGATAACATTGTCGCAGCGGCCGTGCACGACACCGGCAAGCATACCGTCAGCTTCTTTATCCTTAATCGCGAAGCCAACGGCTCTGTCGAGGTGTCACTCGACTTGCACGGATTCCCGGCGGCCACCGGCTGCACGGCGCTCGAGATCTCGGGTCCGGATCTGCTCGCTACCAATTCCGCAGAAAGGCCGAACACCATCATTCCCAAGGAACATGCCGAATTCTTAGTCAAAGCCGACAAGGTCGTGGCAACATTGCGTCCGTTGTCGTGGAACATGCTCTCGATCTCTTATTAACCCTTTCCCATATCTAAGTTCAGAACACACCAACCAAATCTATGAAAAAACTCCTCTTATCGGTGGCGGGATGCCTCACTTGGCTAACGTTGGCCCAAGCCAATCCAGTCGAAATCACTTACTGGGACTTTTTCGGCGGCGGCGATGGCATCCGGATGAAGCAAATTGTGGAGGAATTTAACAAGAGTCAACAAGAGGTCCGCGTCACTCAGACGACCCTTACCTGGGGTGAGCCATTCTACACAAAGGTTCACACTGCGGTCGTTGCCGGACAGACCCCCGATGTGATGAGTTATCATCTCTCGCACTTTCCAGCGGGAATCGCTGGGAAGGATCTAAGGCCGATCACACCAGAAGAACTCTCCCAAGCTGGCCTCAAAGAGTCGGACTTCCAGCAATCGGTCGTTGAAAGATCACGCGAGGCGAGCACGAAATACGGACAAAGCGAGCAGCTGTTCGGCGTTCCATTGGATATTCACACGCTCGTCCTCTATTACAATAAGACCGTTTTGCAGAAAGCCGATGCTTTGGACGCGCAGGGCAAACCGATCGGGCTCGAGAGCCTTGACGCATTCAAGAAAATGCTCGCCCAAGTAAAGGAAAAGGCTCGCTTAACCCCGATTGCCTTCTCGAGCGCTCCGGCGGACCAGGCCTCCACCTGGCGCGCGTGGTATACGTTCTTCAAACAACAAAATGGGGATTTCCTCAAAGACGGACAACTCTCCTTCGCGGATATGGCAAATCAGGGAAAGACTTCTCTGCAGACTCTCGTGGACATGGCTGAGAGCGGATTGCTCACAAAGAATACCGCCTACCCTGCGATGGTGGCGCTGTTCAGCTCCGGCCGAAGCGCATTCATGATTAATGGCAACTGGGAGGTTCCCACCCTCGTTGACCTGCAGACAAAAGGAAAACTGCCGTTCGATTACGGAATTGTGGCTTTTCCGAAGCTGTTCGACAATCCCGACACTTGGGGTGATTCCCATCAGTTGGCGATTCCAAACAACGCGAAAACTCCTCCCACCCCCGAGAAAGTCGCGGCTGCTTTGAAGTTCATCGCCTATGTCGTCAAGCAGCCGGCGTGGGCGGGCGGAGGTCATATTCCTGCGTATTTGCCACTTCAGGAAAGCGACGTTTACAAGCAAATGCAGCCCAACAGCCAATATAGCGCCGCCGCCGCAGAGCACGTGGTTCTCGAGCCAGTCCTACCGATTTTCGGCGTCGGCAGCCCGAGCTTTGGCGCGGTAGCTAACTTTCTCATCCCTACGATCAATGGGCAACTGCCGGTCGATAAGGGAATCGCTCAGTTCACCGCCGAGCTGGAGAACTTTGCTAAGAAACAGCAGTAAGATCCAATCTCGACCCGCGATGTGAGTCCGAAATCCGACGTTCGGGCGGAGGTGCTTGCGCCTAGAAGACGCTACAAGCTGCCGAAGGCCTGGCTGTTTGTCGCTCCCTTTCTGCTCTTCTACGTCGCCTTCCTGATTTACCCGGCGATCCAGGTTGCCTATCTAAGCTTAACCAACGCAGACATCACCGGACAGGGCAGCTTTGTTGGACTGCGAAACTATGTGGAGCTGATCGGCGACGCTGATTTCTGGGCGTCCTTGTGGCACACCCTCTATTTCATCCTCCTGACTGTCGTTCCTAATACTGCGGCCGGTTTTCTCCTCGCTATTCTCGTCACTCGGTTGAAGCGGCTGCAATTGCCGATTCTGTCGGCCTTTTTCCTTCCCTACGTCTTACCGGTAAGTGTGGTGACCACTGGGGCCCTCTGGCTGCTCGACACGAACTTCGGCATCATCAACTACCTGACCGGAAGCACCATCTCGTGGTTTCAAGATCCAAATTGGGCCATGCCTGCGGTGGCGGTCGTCACCATTTGGTGGACGGTCGGATTTAACATGCTTCTCTTTATCTCCGGACTACATAACATTTCCCCGGACGTCTACGAGGCCGCCTCGATTGATGGAGCCAGCCGATGGCAGCAGTTCCTCTACATAACCTGCCCGCTCATTTGGCCCGTGGCGAGCCTGGTGCTCCTGCTTCAATTGATCGCGCAGTTCAAGATCTTCGATCAGGTATATCTACTGACTCAGGGCGGGCCGTATAACTCGACGGTCGTCGTGTTGCTTTACATGTATCGCCAGGCGTTCCAACAGAACCGAGGCGGCTATGCCGCGGCGGTGGCCGTGGCTCTGCTCATCGTAATGCTCATTGGGTCGGCCATCGCCTTCCGGGCGATGCAAGGGAGACGTTCCAAGTGAAAGAGAACCGCCATTCGCTTCTGCGTCTCGTTTGCAACGTCTTGACCATCATTATGGCGCTGGCGTGGCTCTTTCCCTTATATTGGATCGTCACGACCTCGCTGACCGCCGAAAGCGACACGATCGCGCTCCCGCCTACTTTCGTCCCGCTCCCGCCGAACTTCGAGGCGTTTGCCTACGTCATTGAGAACAGCCCAATTTTTCGCTGGTACTATAACACGATTCTGGTGGCATCGGTCATAACCGTCGTTTCAATTCTGGTATCACTCATGTGTGCATACGCCCTTTCGGTCATGGACTTCAAGGGCAAGGGGCTGATTAACGTATGGCTTCTCCTCGGCTTCATGATTCCTTTTGGTGCGATGGTCATCCCGCTTTTCATGCTGATGAACCAGATGCACTTGGTTAACTCCCACTTGGGGGTCATTTTGCCGCAAATAGCGACGCCACTCTCGGTCATCGTTTTCAAACGATTCTTTGACCAGGTTCCTAAGGATTTTCGGGACGCGGCGACGATCGACGGCGCCAACGATTTTCACGTTTTATTCAATATCTACATTCCACTCAACTGGAGCATCATTTGGGCGATGGCCATTATTACCTTCATTGGCGCCTGGAATAACTTCCTCTGGCCATTTATTGTCACGAACTCCACGCCAATGCTGACAGTTCCTGTGGGAATGACACAGGTGCAATCCGCCTACGGCGTCGCCTTCGCTAAAACATCGGCCGTGGCGGTGATGGCTTCGATTCCCACCGCGCTAGCCTATCTGATCTTTCAAAAGCGCGTCACACAAGGTGTGGTTGCGGCCGCTGGCATCAAGTGAGTGTGAGCATTCGGCGCGAAGTCCTCGAGGGCAAAGCCATGAATCGCGCCTGGCGCGAGTCCAAATTGTAGCGGCGGCGTCCCCGCCGCCGGAGAGTTGTAGTGACCGTCTCCCCACGGTCGAAGGGCGTTCCCGGCGGTGGGGACACCGCCGCTACAAAATCATCACAGCCAGGTAGGCGGGACTAACTAAGGCTGTGCGCCGCCAATCTCGGTGGCCGCCGGCACTTCGATCAGTTTCCCGGAACGGACGTCATATACGTAGCCGTAAATTGGTATGGAGCGTGGAACGAGCGGATGGCCACGGATGCGCGCCACGTCGGACACTACACTGCTTGTCTCATCCTCGAAGGTGAGCCAGTTGATAAAGTCAGCGGCATCTGATCCCGGGCCTTGCCCGACATCCTTCCACTCCCCCTGATCGAGCCGCGCCGTTTCGAGACTGTTCCTCAGCAGCCGGCGGATGTCGGAGTCTTTGAACAGCGCCATTCCACAGTCGGTGTGATGGATGACGAACCACTCTCTGGTGCCAAGCAGCTTATGGGAGATGACGAGTGAGCGGATCGCGTCATCGCTAGCGCGCCCGCCCGCATTGCGAATTACGTGGGCGTCGCCCTCGCTCAAGCCAGCGAACTTGGCCGGATCTAGCCGGGCGTCCATACACGTGAGTATGGCAAACTGCCGGGCGGGTGGGAGAGCCAGAGTTCCCTTGATGCCAAAGGTTTCAACATATGTTCCGATTTGCGGCGAGGATTTCACTTAATATTTTACTCATGATAGTTAGGAATCAGTTGTGCGGTTTCATGCGGATACATCCGCTGGTTCCTCCAGGGAAACCCCTTCGCTCACTTCGCAGCCTCCCTCCGGATTTCGGACGGAACCAGGAATACCGAGCATCTCCTCTCGAAGAAGATCCATGCAGGTGCGCTTAAGCTTCATGAAATCCTTTGACACCAGTGCGTGGAGGCTTCGAGGACGCGGAAGATTCACCTCAAGAAGCGCCTTGAGGCGTCCCGGACGTGGCGTGAGGACAGCGACCCTTGAGCCGAGATAGATCGCTTCGTCGATATCGTGGGTAACGAACAAGACCGTCATCCCATATTCAGTCCACACTTGCAGGAGCAGTTCCTGCATCATCAGACGTGTCTGCGCGTCGAGAGAGCTGAAGGGTTCATCCATCAGCATGACCCGCGGCTTGTTGACGAGAACCCGCGCAAGACCAACACGTTGTTGCATGCCCCCCGAAAGCTGCGCGGGATAATGCCGGCCGAACTCCGAGAGCCCAACCTTCCGGGAAGGCGCGGCTTGACATGGAAAAGGGTTAAGCGGGAACGGTGCCGTCGAGGTCGAGAAATTCCTCGACGAAGGAATTGGCTGGCAGATCGCGGACCTCGTTGGGCGTACCGATTTGCTGGACCTCGCCCTTGTCGATGAGGACGACCCGATCGGCCACTTCGAAAGCTTCATCCTGATCGTGGGTTACGAAAAGGCTGGTCAAATGCGTGGTGTCGTGGAAGCGGCGCAACCAATGGCGCAATTCTTTTCTTACCTTGGCGTCCAAGGCGCCGAAGGGTTCGTCGAGCAGGAGGACTTCGGGTTCGATAGCCAGCGCGCGGGCGAAGGCCACCCGCTGCCGCTGACCTCCGGAGAGTTGGCTGGGGAGGCGCTTGGCCAGATCCGTGAGCTGAATGGTCTCGAGAAGTTGCTCGACGCGGGCGCGGATTTGAGGTTCAGACGGGCGTTGGCTTTTTTTCCGAACGCGGAGCCCGAAAGCAATGTTTTCGAAGACGCTCAGATGCTGAAAGAGGGCGTAATGCTGAAAGACGAAGCCAGCCTTGCGTTGGTAGGCGTTCTGCATAGTGACATCGCGATCGCCAAAGGAGATGCGTCCCTCCTCCGGAAACTCCAGTCCCGCGATGAGTCGCAGCAGAGTTGTCTTGCCCGACCCACTCGGGCCAAGCAGGGCCACAAGCTCTCCGCTGTCCACGGTAAAGCTCACACGGCTGAGTGCCGGGAAGCGGGCGAACTTTTTCGTGATGTCTTGGATCTGGATGCTCATGGCGTCATCCTGCACTCGCGACGGATTGTTGGATCTGTCGCTCCGTCTGCCATTCCGTATACGATTTGATGAGAAGAGTCAAAAGCGCGAGCACAGAAAGCACGGAGGCGACCGCGAAGGCGGCGGCGAACTGATACTCGTTATAGAGAATCTCGATATGCAAGGGCATGGTATTGGTCTTGTTCCGAATGTGGCCAGAGACCACGGAGACGGCACCAAACTCTCCCATCGCCCGGGCATTGCATAGGATCAACCCATAAATAAGCCCCCACTTGATTTTCGGCACCGTAACGCGCGCAAAGATCTGCCAACCATTCGCGCCGAGAGTCATGGCGGCCTCCTCTTCTTTGTGCCCTTGCGCCTGCATGAGCGGGATGAGACCCCGCGCGACAAAGGGAAAGGTCACGAAGATCGTTGCGAGGATGATTCCGGGCTCGGCGAAAATGATCTTGATATCATGATCGTAGATGAAGCGCGCGATAAAGTTGCTCTCCAGGGTTTCCTGGCTAGGGAAAAAGAGCGGACCCAGCCAGCCCTGTCGCCCAAAGATAAGAACGTAAATAAGTCCGCCAATGACTGGGGAGACCCACAGCGGCAAATCGATCAGCGAGATAAGCAAGGAGCGCCCGCGGAAGCTAAACCGCGTCACGGCCCAGGCCGCGAAAAGGCCGAAGATCGCGTTGAGCGGGACGACAATAGCCGCGGTCAAGAGCGTCAACTGCACGGCGTGAGCGGTCGCGCGGTCTTGGAACGTTCTTAAGAAAACCTGCACACCCTTCGCAAACGCCTCGTGAAAGACAACCAGCAGAGGCAGCACCAGAAATAGCCCGAAGAAAACGAGGAGAATTCCCACGAGCAGCGTTCTGATCAGAGGCGACTCCGCGGTAGCGCGCCGGGGCGCTGCCGTTCTTGCCGGAAAGGTTGTGATGGCGCCGGCCACTTAGGCCACCCCCTTTCTTCGACTGTCCCAAGCTTGCAGGCCATTGCTGACCAAGAGGATCGCGAACGCAGCGACCAGCATGACGAATCCCAGTGCGGCCGCGCCACTGTAATCGGTACTGCTCAAGCTTTGTAATAATCAGGAGGGGCGTGATCTCGGTCTTGAAAGGAAGATTTCCGGAAATAAAGACGACTGAACCGAACTCGCCCACGGCACGACCATAGGCAAGGGTGATGCCGGTCAAAATCGAAGGTAGCAAGGCAGGAAAGATGACTCGTCGAAAAGTCTGCCAGCGGCTGGCGCCGAGGGTTGCCGCTGCCTCCTCCACATCTGCCGAAAGATCTTGAATGACAGGTTGAACGGTGCGGACCACGAAGGGCAGACCAATAAACGTCAAGGCGACCAAAATCCCCAGTTGGGTGAACGCCACCTTTATCCCATACGGTTCCAGCATTGACCCAAGGATGCCATTCCTGGCGTAGATTGTGGTAAGGGCAATTCCCGCCACAGCCGTCGGCAAGGCGAAGGGAAGGTCGACGATTGCGTCGAGGATCTTCCGGCCGGGAAACTCATATCGCGCAAGCACCCAAGCGGCGATGACCCCAAAGACGCCGTTGATTAGCGCCGCCACGAGCGAAATGCCGAAGCTGACATAGTACGAAGCGACGACGCGCGGCTCGGTAATGGTTCGGAAGAAATGCTCCCAGCCTCCCATAAAAGTCTTGAGGAGAAGTCCGCTAAACGGGATCAACACGAGAATGCTTAGATACACAAGGGTGTATCCTAACGAGAGGCCGAAGCCCGGGAGAACGCGACGCGAATTAGCCATCAAATATCTTGTGCTTCCGAGATCATCACCTTGAAGCGGTCCAAAATTGTTTGCACCGCCACAAGGTGCGCCTCTACTTGCCTATCGAAGGCGGCGTGGTGCGGGGTCTCAAAAACAATCTCGAAAGGTCGGGGTTTCTGCTCGGGAGGAGCTGAGAGGATTCCGTCGTACCCCTGCTCGATGATTCCGTTGTTGGCCTCGAAATTATCGATACTTTTGTCGAAATTGCGCTGCAGGACGCGCCCGGCCGCCTCGAGTGCTGGTTCAAGAACATGACGGGTGAGTTCGTGACCTTTGACGAATCCATAAAGCCCTTCGCTCGTATCATCACTGTGCAGGGCGATGATGCCATTGAAATCGAGCTTGCGAAGCTGCCGCTCGAGAATTTCGACCTCCGGCTCCCTCGAGTCCGTCCAAAACAAACGATTCAAATCCAGACCGCTCTGCGTCCAACGCGATCTTTCGACGTACGCCCAAGGATTGCAGACCGGATAGACAAAAATCTCGTAGCCACGCGCCCCTTCAGGATCGGCATGCAAGCGTTCCAAGAGCTCAATCGCGGCGTGAATCCCGCTCTCTTCATCGCCGTGCACCCCCGCGAACAGACCCACCCGCAGGTAGCTTCGCTTTTCTCCCGGGCCGGCGAAAAGATAACGTGGAAGGCCCTGCGTAACGTTCAGGGAATCCCCATAGGCCAGATGCGCCGCAAAGAGATGGTCGGATCCGCGCGCCAACTCATCGAGCGGGCGTAGGAGCGCGCGAAGCGATCGACGCGGCTTGACGGATGGACGAGGGGTTGGCACGCGAACCGGCATCTTATTTGCCCTGATAGATCTGGTCGAAAAATCCGCCGTCCGCGAAGTGCGCCTTCTGCGCAGCTTCCCACCCGCCGAAAACATCATCCACGCTCACCAGGCTGATCTCCGGAAAAAGAGCTGCATTCTCCGCAAGCAGCTTGGCGGAACGAGGCCGAAAGTACGAGCGCACCGCAAGCTCCTGGCCATCATCGGTCCAGAGATATTCGAGATAGTCGGTCGCCAGCTGGCGCGTGCCGCGCTTGTCGACAACTTTATCCACCACACTGACTGGCGCTTCGGCCAGAATGCTCACCGGCGGGTAGATCACATCAAATTTGTCGGGACTGAAAACCTTGGTGATCTGAAGCACTTCGCTTTCAAAGGTCAGCAAAACGTCGCCAATTTCTTTCTGCACGAAAGTGTTCGTGGCGGCGCGTCCTCCTGTCTCGAGCACCGGAACATTTCTGAAGAGCGCCTTTACGAATTGCTCGGCCGCCGCCTCTCCGCCGCCAGGACGCATTTTCGCATAGGCCCAGGCTGCCAGGTAGCTATACCGGCCGTTGCCAGAGGTCTTCGGATTCGGCACGATGACGGACATGCCAGGTGCGGCCAAATCGCCCCAGTCTTTGATGTTCTTTGGGTTTCCCTTGCGAACAAGAAAAACGATCGTCGAAGTGTAAGGGGCCGAACTATTAGGCAACCGGGATTTCCAATCGCCGTCGATCAACCCAGCTTTGACAATAGCATCGATGTCCGTTTCCTGGTTCATCGTGACCACATCGGCCTCCAGTCCGTCGATAACGGCTCGCGCTTGTTTGCTCGATCCGCCATTCGAAAGATCGACCGTCGGGACAATGCCATGTTTTTCTTTGTAGGCGCGGGCGAACATCTCATTGTACTCCTGATAAAATTCGCGGGTCACGTCGTAGGAGACGTTGAGAATATTAGAAGGACCGGCGAGCGCGGAAACCGCAAGGACCAGGCTGAGCAGCCAGAACTTCATGCGCCTTTCTCGATCGGCACACGAACCGAATTTCCCCACTCGGTCCACGAGCCGTCATAGTTCTTTACCGTCGGAAACCCAAGTAGGTAGGTAAGCACAAACCAGGTGTGGCTGGAGCGCTCGCCAATCCGGCAATAAACAATGGTCTCGTCGCCGGGATTGACCCCCAAATTTTCGATGTAAATCTTGCGGAGTTCCTCGGCCGATTTGAAAGTGCCGTCATCGTTAGCGGCGGTCTTCCATGGAATGCTTCGCGCTCCCGGAATATGCCCCCCGCGAAGCACACCCTCCTGCGGATATTCAGGCATGTGAGTGATCTCCCCTTTGAACTCGCCCGGAGAGCGCACATCGATGAGCGGTTGGTGCGCGCTGCTCTGCGCGAGCGCGTCTTCCTTGAAAGCGCGAATCGCGGCGTCCAGCCGCGCGGCCGGAACCGGATAGACCGCCTCGGGGAATTTTGGAACTTCGCGCGTATAGGCGCGACCCTCAGCTTCCCATTTTGACCGCCCACCGTTGAGGAGCTTGACCTTTTCGTGTCCAAATAGCCGAAACACCCAGAGCGCATACGCCGCCCACCAATTGGCTTTGTCGCCATAGAAGATAACCGTGGTGTCAGGCGAAATGCCGTTCCGCGCAGCCAGCCGCGCAAAAGCATCGGGCGTGATGTAGTCCCGTTGCACCGGATCGTTCAGGTCCGCGCGCCAATCAATGTGAATGGCATTCGGAAGGTGGCCGGTTCCATAGAGGAGAATATCCTCGTTGCTTTCCACGATGCGAATCTCGGGATCGTTGAGTGCTCGGCGAGCCAGGAGGTTTCAACCAAACTGTCGGGAGTTGCGTAGGTGCTCATGGTAGAGGGGTAAGTGTTAGGTTTTAAGTTTCTAAGTTTTAGGTCAAATCTTAGGTTAAGCTTTTAGGCTTGGACGGACGCTTTGTTTCAAAACGCCCCGCGCCAACAACAGAAGCTAATTACTTGCTGGCAGCGGGTCCGCTGTAGATTTGGTCGAAGGAGGCCCCGTCAACAAAGTGCTCCTTGGTGGCCTTCGTCCAACCTCCAAAGACGTCGTTGATGGTGAAAAGCTCCAACTTTGGATACTGGCTGGCGTTCCGAGCGAGAATGTCGTTGTTGCTCGGACGAAAGAAATGCTTGGCGGCGATTTCCTGGCCGGTGTCGCTATAGAGATAGGTCAAGTACTCGGTGGCCACTTCGCGCGTTCCCCGCTTGTCGACGATTTTATCGACCACCGCGACCGTCGGTTCGGCCAGGATGCTGACCGAGGGCACGACGATTTCAAAATCGTCCCCACGGAGTTTTTTTACTAATAACAACTCGTTCTCCCAGTTGATGAGAACGTCCCCCAAACCGCGCTCCACAAAGGTGGTCGTGGCCCCTCGCGCGCCGGAATCCAGCACGGGCACGTGCTTAAACAACTCCCCAACGAACTCCTTTGCCTTTTCCTGGGAACCGTCCTTCTTCAAGGCATATCCCCACGCCGCCAGATAGTTCCACCGGGCCACACCCGAGGTCTTGGGATTGGGAGTGATGACCTCCACACCTGGTTTGGTCAAATCATCCCAATCCTTGATCCCCTTCGGATTGCCTTTGCGGACTAAGAACGCCAAAGTCGATTGATAAGGCGCGCTATTGTGCGGCAGCCGACCCTGCCAGTCTTTGGGCACCAGTTTCCCATTCTCAAAGAGCGCATCGATATCCGCCGCCAACGCCAACGTCACCACATCCGCCTCCAAACCGTCGATGACCGCCCGCGCCTGCTTGCTCGAGCCCCCATGGGATTGATTCACCACAACCGCCTCCCCCGTCTTCTCCTTCCAATATTTCGCAAATGCTTCATTATAATCCGCATAAAACTCGCGCGTCGGATCATACGACACATTCAACAACGTGGTCTCCCCGGCCCTCAACACCCCCACCAAGACCACCGACAGCAACACGGAAAACAGTTTCATCCGCGCCACCATAGAGGGCCGCAAAAGAGCGTCAACCAGAAAAACGACTAATTTTGTCGTTATTTGGTGGAGGAGCGGTTTAGGCGCGTCAATTTCGCCTTAGTTAAACGTTCCGAGGCCCCAGCGGCGGCGGAGGAAATTCTCCCAGGGGGAGAAGAGGATTCGGTCGGCGACGAGGCCGATGACAACGATAATGAGCATGATGGCGACGACCTGGTCCATGGCGTGCAGTTCCCTGCCGTAGTGAAGGAGTTGGCCGAGGCCGAAGCCGGTGAGGATGGTGACGAAAATTTCTGCGGCCATGAGCGATCGCCAGGCGAAGGCCCAGCCCTGTTTCATCCCGCCGACGAGATACGGGAGGCAGGCGGGCAAGATGACCTTGATCCATGTATGCAAACCCTTGGAGCCCATGGTGCGGGCCGCGCGAAGGTACATTGGAGGCATGGTGCGGACGCCATTTTCCGTGGCGATGATGACGGACCAAAGAGTGCCCATGACGACGATGAAAAGCATGGCCGCTTCAGTTTGACCGAACCAGAGGAGCGCGAGGGGAACCCAGCAGACGCTGGGAAGGGTCTGAACTCCGAGAGCCAAAAGGCCGATGGTGTCTTGAAAGATCTTGAGGCGAGCCGTGAGGAGCCCGAGCGGAACCCCAAAAAGAATTCCAATGAGATAGCCGACGATCAGGCGGCGCATCGTCACAAACGTGGCGGTCCAAAGTGTGCCATCGCGGGCGGACTGCCAGATATACTCACCAACGAAGAGGGGCGATGGCAGGAGAACCGGCGAATACCAACCCGTGCGGGAAAGCCCCTCCCACACGAGAATCAACAGAGCAAAGAACGCGGCCGAGGTGGCGGCGCGTTTCATTCGGCCACCTCCTCTCCCTGCGTAAAGCCTTTGAGGGCGGCCATGATCGCAAAGGAGTATTGGGCCAGTTCCACGCTGTTGATATCGCGTGGACGGCCGAGGGTCACCGCGAACTCCTGCCGGATGCGCCCAGGATTGGGGGAGAAGAGCACCACACGATCTCCGAGACAGGCGGCTTCTCGCACGTTGTGGGTGACGAAGATGATCGTTTTGCGGCGCGCCTCCCAGATGCGCTGCATGTCGCCGTAGAGGTGCTCACGGGTGAGCGCATCGAGTGCACCGAATGGCTCATCCATAAGCAGAACGCGGGGATTTGGCGCCATGGCACGCGCCAAGGCGACACGTTGTTTCATTCCACCGGAAAGCTCATGGATATTTGAATGGGTGAAGCGCTCGAGGCCGACGAGTTTGAGATAATAGCTGGCCACCTCGAGGCGTTCCCGCGAATTCAGTCCAGGCTTAAGTTTGAGTCCAAAGAGCACATTTCCCATCACATCGAGCCAGGGGAAGAGAGCGTGCTCTTGAAACATCATCATGCGATCCCTTCCCGGTTCTACGATCGGTGCTCCATTTGCCAGGACGCGGCCATTATCTGGCTTCTCCAGTCCCGCGATGATGTTGAGCAGCGTCGACTTACCGCATCCGCTGGGTCCGACCAAACAGACGAACTCTCCCTCCGAAACACGCAGGTTGATATTCTCCAGCGCTGCCAGCGTGCCGCGTTTGGTGGTAAAGCTCTTGCTGACATCGAGCACTTCGATGCGGTCAGGCTCGACGTTGGCAAGTTCCTGTTCGAGGCTCATGGATTCCAAACGATGCTGGAGAGATCGACCTTCGCGCGCAGGAAACCAACCAAGCGGGCTTGATCAAGAAAGGATTGAAAGGGCTCGACCGAGATCGTGTCATCGAACCGAAGGCGCGTCCAGGCCTGCTGAACAAGAGCAAGCGGAATTTCTTTGCGCGTGAGCGCCGAGAGTTCATCGCGCACCCGACGTTGCGCCTCCTCCGGATGGTCGCGGATCCAGCGCGTGAGCTCGTGGTGCGCAGCCACGAACTTGCGCGCCACGTCGGGATTCTTGGTCAGGAACTCCTCGCGTGCCGCCAGCACTGTTGTCACGGTGCTTTCGGGTTCGAGGAAGATGCGCCCTCCGGCTTCGGTCAGAAGTCTGCTCACCCACGGCTCGACGGTCCAAGCGGCATCCAGTTTTCCTTGTTGAAAAAGCAAGAGAATGTCGGGGTTGGCAGTGGGGAGAACACGCGCATCGCCGCCGACCAAGGTGACGTGGATGCCGTTATTGATCAGCCAGGCTCTGCATTCGACATCTTGGGTGTTACCCAATTGCGGAGTGGCAATCGTTTTATCGCGAAAGTCCTCGACCTGCTTGATGGTGTCTCCTCGGACAACAAGGGCTTCGCCGCCGCGCATGGCACCCGCCACGATCCTTATGTCGCGACCGTTCGCCCGGGCGTAGGCATTCACCGCCGGACTTGGTCCCACGTAGGTGAAATCGATGGAGCGGGCAAAAATCGCTTCCATGGCGGAGGGTCCAGCATTGAAGACAAACCATTCAATGGGCAGGCCCACCCGTTGTTCAAACCACCCGTGGCCCTCTCTGCTGAAGTTCTTTGCCACGAGCGCGTGCGCATGCGTGACGTTAGGAAAAAGACCGACCCGTAGGCTCTCTTCGGCCGGCGCGAATTGCCACGCCGCCGACAAGATCGCAAGGCAGAGGACGGTTTTCATTCGTCCATCTTGCCGGCTTCGGAGAGGAGAGCAAGGATCCGCTAAGGGGTCCTTTTGATCCTCTAAATGCCCTCTCCGTGAATACCCTGGATCGCGACGACTTCCGCGTCAGTGACAGGATTGCCGCGCATCACATCGGCCAGGGTCGACCGATCCATCAACAGAGCCACCATGTTCCGCGATTGGAGCATCACCCTGCGAAATCGACACACCGGCTCCTGCGAACAGCGCTTGTAGTCGCTCACCGAAACGCACGCAATCGGCGCCAGATAGCCATCGAAGTGTCGAATAACCTCGCCCATCGTAATTCTGCCGGGACTCTTCGCGAGGCGATAACCGCCGCGCTTCCCAGCAACGCTATCGACCCAGCCGCGCTCCTTCAGGTCGAGCATAATATGCTCGAGAAAGCGCTTGGGAATATCATTGCGCTTGGCAAGCTCTATGATTGGAATTGGGGGTCCCCCGTGGTGCTCGACCAGCGTGAAAAGCGCCCGAAGCGCATAGTCGGTTCGCATGGACAACTGCATTGGAAGCACGATAAGGAAAATCGTCATTCCGTCAAAGCTGCAGCGAAGCAGAGCCCGCTGTAACGTCGGTGTCCCACGGTCGAAGGGGGCTTCCCGTCGCGGCCGTGTCCCCACGGTCGAAGGGGGCTTCCCGGCGGTGGGGACACCGCCGCTACAGCGACGAGCGGCTAGGCTTTGCGAAAGTCTGCTTTGAAATCATCAGAGTTGCGTCCGGACCTTCGACGCTCGCTAAACCTCCGAGCATGCTGACCGGAATCCCAACAGGCTTTGGACTAATCTCCAATCGTCACAGGAGTTCCTATCTTTACACGGTCGTAAAAAAGCCTCGCTATTTCCTCGGGTAGGCGCACGCAACCGTGCGAGGCTGGATAGCCAGGCAAGATGCCAGTGTGCATGCCTACTCCAGCGTCACTAAGCCGCATAAACCATCGCATCGGCGCGCCACGATAGACAGTCCCGCTGGGCGCGGAGTCGATGCGCGTGCTAATGCCTGCGCGAACGACCCTGCCGGTCCGAGGGTTGACAAAGTCTCCGTAGATGTTCGAGCGATGGTCGGCATCCTTTTCGAGGATTTTATAGTTGCCAGGAGGAGTCATACCCGCTCGTTTGCCTGAGGATATCGGAGAATCAACGGCAATCTCGTCATAAACCCGGAAGTAAGCGCGTTGCTTGCCCAATGAAATATAGATCGAGACGTTTTCCGGTGTCGCCCTCTCGAGAACCCGCGGAATCACCTTAGGTGGCTCCTGTTTGCGAATCAGCTCGCCAGCCCGCTTTTGCTGCTTTTTCGGAGGACCAAAAGAAATCTGTTGAGCGGGAGCGCCGCAGACAAGTAACCCGATTGCCAACAGACACAGCAACACGGGCTTGCCCAGCTTGAGTTCGCGCGAAGGAAGAACCGTGGTCATTCTATTTCCCGAGTGGACATCCGCTTAATCGCTGAGATGATTTTTCGCAACGAGATTTCCATGAGGCGTCGCCAATACTTGGTTCTGCTTGCGCTGCTCGCGGGAGCTTCTGTTCAGGCCGAACCGAAGGATGCACCGCTCGTGCCGCCCCCGATGGCCCAGCCGCAAAGCCTCGCGATCTTTCGTGGACACACTGTCGACGTCCCCTTGCGCGCTCAAGGACGCGCGCCAAGCCAATTGAAATTTCTCATCCGCTCATATCCGTCGAAGGGACAGCTTGGTGAGATCCGTCTGAAAGGACCGAAATTGGCGGAAGTGACTTATTTCCACGACGGCACGAGTGAGGGAAGCGATGCTTTCACGTTTGCCGTTCAGGCGGTTGACAGTCCGGTGTCCGCCGCGGCTCCGATAAGCATCTCCATCTCCGAAGAACCTCCCGCGCTCTCGGTCGTAGACTCCGTTGACTTCGGCACCTTGGAGGTCGGAACGAGGCGCGAGGAGGAGATCATCCTGCGAAATAGCGGAGGAGGAGAACTGAAAGGGCAGATGGAGGCTCCTCCTCCATGGAAAATCGTCGGCTCAACAGAGTACCGCCTAGGCCGCGAGCAGGAACGAACGGTCCGGCTCCTCTGCGCACCCACCGAACCCGAGGAGTATGCCGGGAAGCTCGTTTTTTCGCATGACGCGCGGACATCGGTCGATCTTAGGGCAAATGCCACTTCGCCCTTTGAGCTTAGCCCTCCGCGGGAGCTAGAGCTCGCGAGCCAAGATGAGGGCACGGAGCGTTCCGGCGGAATGGTGATAAAAAATAGCACCTCGCGCGATCGCACAGTCCAGATCACGGTTCCAGCGGAACTCGCCGCGCCCAACCAGATCGTCATTCCCGCCGGCGGCGAGAAAAGAATCACCCTGCAGACAAGGCCAGGTTTTCTCAGCGACCTGGAAACGACGATGACCTTGGAAAGCGAAGGCTTCAAGCGCAGCCTGCCAGTGCGCGTTTTTGCGTTGCCACCAATCTTGCACATTGAACCAAGCGAGGGGCTCGACTTTGGACAGATTGAACCCCGCAACCGATACCGAGGATTTCTTCGGATTAAGAACGCGGGAGGAAGCGCAGCGCGATTGCAAGCCAGGGTTCCACCTGAGATCTTGCTCGTGCCTGATCCGAGTTCGGCGGTGCTTCAACCCGGAGAAACTCGGGTCTTCGAAGTTGCTTTCGAAGTCGCCTCGCCAGGGAACTATCAATCAGAGATCGCCATCGAGGCCAGCGGAGGGAACCCGCTTGCGGTTCCCGTTTTCGGCCAGACCACCTCCGAATCTGATGACGCCAAAAAGATTCCGACGGAGGCGCTGAGTTCCGCGATGCGTCCAACTGTTGCCGCCACGGAAGGTCAGCCCGCCGCGGACACAATCGCTGCAGTCAAGAGAGTGCGAATCCTCAAGGCCGACAATCGCCTCTTCGAGATCGGCTGGGATAAGCCGAACACAGAGCCCGTGGCGTGGATCGTTCAGCAGCGGCACTTGGAAATGACAAGCGCTGGTCCACCCAAGGTGGTTTGGAGAGACCTTAGCAATGTCCGCTTTTTCGAGCTGGGCGGCACCGTCGGAGCGCGTTTTGAGAATCTTGCACCGGGGCAGGTTTGGTTCCTTCGCATTATCTCCATCGATGAACAGGGCCGTCGCTCGGCCCCCTCCCAGACCTTCATGATGACCAGTCGACCAGCAAAGGACCACCTGCTTGTCCGGACATTGCTCATGATTCTGGCCGTCGGCGCGGCGGTTCTCGGTGTGCTGAAATTTCGCCAGCGCCGACATGCGGAAGCCTCCCGGCAGGCCGAACAGATCGCCCGCCTTGAGAAACGGTAAAAATCTTCGGTTAAATCTTGTTGCTCCCGAAGTGCGACATCATCAGACTTCGCCGTTGGAATCCCACTCGTCATGCAACTTGGAATGATCGGTCTCGGCAGGATGGGCGCCAACATGGTCCGGCGGCTCATTAAACAAGGTCACGAATGCGTCGTTTTCGACGCGAACCCTAAAGCGGTGAAGCAACTCGCGGGCGAAGGCGCTGTTGGCGCGAGCTCACTGGCGGACTTCTCCTCCAAACTGACCGCCCCCAGAAACGCCTGGATCATGGTGCCTGCCGCCATCACGGACAAGGTCGTCGATGAACTTGCTTCCCACCTTCAACCCGAAGACACCATCATAGATGGCGGTAATTCCTACTTTCGAGATGATCGCCGGCGCAGCGCCCATCTGAGAAAATCGGGCATCCATTATCTGGACGTTGGCACCAGCGGTGGAGTCTGGGGACTCGAGCGCGGTTATTGCATGATGATTGGAGGTGACAAAGAGGCGGTCGATCGCATGGACCCGATCTTCAAGGCGCTCGCTCCGGGGCGTGGCAGCGTGGATCGGACGCCGGGACGCGAGAAACTCGGGGGCACTTCGGAAGAGGGCTATCTGCACTGTGGTTCTTCCGGGGCCGGT
Source organism: uncultured Verrucomicrobiae bacterium (assembly GCA_963824895.1). Classification (GTDB taxonomy): domain Bacteria; phylum Verrucomicrobiota; class Verrucomicrobiia; order Chthoniobacterales; family Terrimicrobiaceae; genus DASTFP01. Next base: position 19,181 of record CAWGQS010000018.1, read on the forward strand.
CACTTTGTCAAAATGGTCCACAACGGAATCGAGTATGGGCTCATGGCCGCGTTCGGCGAAGGCTTCGACATTCTCGCCAGCGCGAACGCCAGTCTGAAAAAAGGTCAAGCCGACGCGGAAACCGCACCGGTCGGAGACGACTACGTGTACGATATCAATTTGGCGGACGTTGCCGAAGTCTGGCGTCGTGGCAGCGTGGTCAGTTCATGGCTGCTGGATTTGGCCGCGGCAGCCTTTGCCGACAATCCCACCCTCTCAAACTTCTCCGGCCGCGTCTCTGATTCCGGGGAAGGGCGTTGGACCATTATGGCCGCCATCGATGAAGCGGTGGAGGTGGATGTTCTCAGTGCGGCGCTCTTTGCGCGGTTTCGCTCGCGCAAGGATCACACCATGGCGGAAAAAGTCTGCTCCGCGATGCGCTTCCAATTCGGAGGTCACCTGGAGCGGGCAGCCGGCGGCTAGTCCCCTATCGGCAAGCGTTTGAGCAGGAGCGGACGGATGGGAAGGGCATCGTTCGATGTGGCCGTGATCGGCGGGGGACCTGCCGGAAGCATCGCTGCCACCTCGCTGGCGCTCGCCGGCCGAACCGTGGCCGTCTTCGAACGCGAAAAGTTTCCCCGCTTTCACATCGGAGAATCCTTGCTCCCCTTCAGCATGGAAGCTTTCGAGCGGCTCGGCCTTCTTCAGAAGCTCGATGCCGCGGGGTTCATCCGCAAATACGGTGCCGAGATCACCTCGGGCTGCGGGAGCGGAGAGATCCGCTTCTATTTCAAAGATGGATTTCGCTCGAAAACACCCACTGCCTTTCAAGTGGAACGTTCCAAATTCGACAAGCTTCTGCTGGATCATGCGCGCGAGTGCGGGGCGCACGTCCGCGAGGAGATCAGCGTTGAGGACATTGCTCTCGCGCCACGGCGTCCCCGGCTTACCATCAAGGCGAACACCGGAGCGGTTGAAGAAATCGAAGCCGAATACCTGCTGGACTGCAGTGGACGCCACTCCATCATCGGCACACGACTTGGTCTGAAGCGCGAATATACCGGGCTCCAGAAATTTGCGGTTTACGCGCACTACGAAGGCGCAAAGCAACCGAGCGGAATTGATGGGACGCTTACGAGAATGGTCCGCGGCAAGGACCATTGGTTTTGGATCATCCCTCTTTCAAACGAAAAAATCAGCGTCGGAGTAGTGATGGATACACACCGGTACCGCTCGTTTCGTCGTAGTCCGGCAGAGGTTCTCGATTTGTTTTTGGCTGAACAGCCGATCATGCGCGAGCGCATGAACGGGGCACGACGGGTCAGCAAAGTCTATGCGAGTGGGGATTATTCTTACCGAAATTCTTCGCTCTATGGTGACCGATGGCTCATGGCTGGCGATGCGGCCGGCTTCATCGATCCGATTTTCAGCAGTGGCGTCTTTTTGGCGATTCTCAGCGGTGAAAAAGCCGCCGAGGCGATCGATAAAGCGCTGGCAGCTCCTCAGCAAGCGGCCAAGGTTTTCGCCCGCTACGAGCGCCATCTGGCCAAAGTCATGCGCCTTTATCTCAAGTTCGTCTACTCCTGGTATCGTCAGGAGTTTGTCGAGACCGTTCTCGCTCCACGTGAGTTCTTTCAGGTCGTCCCCGCCGTAAATGCCGTCCTGGCGGGGAACGTGGGCGCATCTTTCGCGCTGCAATGGAGAATTTGGCTTTTTCATTTGATCGTCGCGGTGCAGCGCAGATTTCACATCTTTCCGCGACTTCCTCTCGCCCCGAAGGCTTCATGAAGCAAGCTCTGTCCATCTGTCTCGCCCTGCTCCTTGCCGGTTGCTTCGCGAGCCGCGAGTTTACAGCATTCGAAGCGGATTCATCAGAAAAGGCTCTTATCCGATGGCAGCGCAAAGGCAAATCCCTCGTCTACGATGCCGTGTGTGCGCGCGCTCGAGACGGTTCGATATCAATTCGGCTGTACAAGCAAACGCCAATGCCGCTGGCTGAGTTTCGGCTTGGATCGGCGAATTCCTTCGAGGCGAGCGGCCGTCTCGCCCGACGGGGATGGGTAGGACCAGCCGCCGACGCCCCGCCGGTGTTCTCGACTTGGATCTGGTTTTTGACCGCTTACCAGAAGTCTGCCCAGCCAGGGACTCCGTCGCTCCAAAGCGCGACTATGCGCATCACCTCGACAAGATCCGGCGACAAACTCAAGGTGCTGAGTGTTTCCAACACCAAGACAGGCGAGGTAGTTTCTGCGATTTTCAATTGAATGTCGCCTAACAGTTCATCCGATGTCGTTAACTCGGCTGCGGCCAACTCCCGGATCGATGGCCGATGAGCCGATTCGAAGCCTATCCCTCCGATGCGAAGATGCCGCTCGAGGAGATCACGATTGCGACGCGGCATCTTTTCCTCTGCGTCGGCCCGGATTGTTGCGACTCGGCCGTGGGCGAAGCGTTGTGGAGTGTCCTCAAGACTGAAACACGAAAACTTTCCGTGCCGGTACTTCGCACCAAAGCAGCCTGCTTTCGCGTCTGTAAGGCTGGCCCGTGGCTCGTCGTCTACCCTGATGGAATTTGGTACGGCACACTGAACGCGGACAAATTGCGACGCATCCTCAAGGAACACATCGAAGGAGGCTCGCCAGTCCGTGAATGGATTGCTGCGGAAATGCCAAATTTGGCAACTGTTCCCGCTAAGTAAGAGTTTTTGGCATGAGCAACGCTTCGCCTCCGCCGCTGCCGACTTCCCGGAAGGGGTGGTCAGCGTTAGCATGGGTGGGAATCGGATGCGGCGGCATCCTCCTCATCGCCCTGGTTGTTTTTGTAACGGCGGTGGCTTTCTTCGGCCATAAGGCCGCTGAGTATGCTCAAAAAGTAGGGAAGGATCCTGCCAAAGCCGCAGCAGAGTTGCTCGTCAAGGTCAATCCTGAACTGGAGCTGGTAAGCGTGGACGAGCAGGCAGGAACGATAACAGTCCGGATCAGAGATAGCGGAAAAATCGCGACCGTTACCTATGCCGACATTGCGGCGGGCCAGTTCTCCGTCACCACTGAAGAGGGCGAATTTCGGATCGAAGCCAACCAGACAGGAGACGGCTCAGCCGAAGTCACAATCAAACGCTCGGACGAATCGAGTGCTGCTGCCTCCCCGGCAATGACACCTGCAGGACTTCCGGAGTGAGTTGGGTCGGCAACGTATCCCGCTGGTTGCACGAGATCAGCAACCTTTGCGATTGACGCTCCCAAAAACGCGGAGCGGATCACTTGCAATCAGTGCGAACGACAACGTGGAACATGTCGCACAATACTACCGCGAGTTCCTGAAACGCGAGGGATCTTAAGTCCACGAGCACTCGACAGGCAACCGAAGGGGCGCCAGATGACGCCTCTCTCCGCCCGCGCGGAGTGGAAGGGCCAACGTTCGTCGTCCGCTGCGCCGCGTCTCACGAAGTCACGGAAATCTTCCTAAGGTTTGCAGAAGCAGACGTGTTCGCAGCCTTAGAAAGTTCCGCAGTGGTCTCTTAGGAAAAGCGAAACCTTGCAGACGTTCTGGTGTCGGCCTTTAGTCGCAGCGCCATGTGATCCAGCGCGAATCGGTATTGGCGGATCGTCTCGGACGCGACACAGTCGGAAGGCACCGCGACGTTGAAATCGCGCATATACGCGTCGTTCGCTGTATATAAAACGCAAATGTCCGCAGCGAAGCCGGTCAGGACGAGACGTTGAACCTGCAGCCGCTCCAGCAGAACCTCGAGCGTCGTGGAGAAGAACGCCGAGTGCATCGGCTTAAGAACGAAGTAATCGTCATCGTCCGGCTTTAGCATTTCGACGATGGCTCGGCCTGGCCGGTTCATGCAGTGTTCTATCTGTTGCCGAAAGTCGGACCGCCACCGACCGAAGTTGTCGTTTGCATATATTACCGGGATGCGGCTCCGTTTGATGCGTTCCTTGAGCGCCGCGATCCGTTTGGCTGCAGGTAAAGCGTAACGCAAGAGCAGCTCGGCGCGCGGAAAGTCAAAATCATTAATCACGTCAATGAGGATCAGTGCCTGACCGCTCCGTTCCTTCTTCGAGATCTTCTTTTCCTTTGTGGTCTTATTTGTCTCCTTCATACCGCCTTCTCCTAAATTGCGTCTCGCCCTCTTTCAGGGTGCGCAGCCCCGACGTGGAGCAGCACCGTGGCACCTCGTTTGCTCATATTTGCGAATGGAACGGCAGCATCAACCACTCCGTGAAACGCTCCCAGAGCGAACGCTGTTTGAATTCTTCGAGAGTGTAAGGTTTGGACTGCGAGAGGTCGCGCTCGAAAACTGCCTGCATCTCGCGTCCGAAGGCTTCATCATAGACAGTGATGTCGAGTTCCTCATTGATTTGCGCGGACCGTGCGTCGAAGTTCGACGAACCTAGAACGGAAAATATGCCGTCGATAACCATGGCCTTGGAATGGATCATCGTCGGTTGATATTCATAGATCTTTACTCCGCCCTCGAGCAGCTCTCCGTAAGCCGTGCGTCCGGCAGCTTTGGTGGCGGGCTGGTCGTTGTGCTTGCCTGGAAGGAGCAGGCGGACATCGACGCCACGTTTGACCGCTGCGAGTAGCGAACGAGTCTGACTGCTGCTTGGAGCGCAGTACGCGTTCGTAATGTAAATGGATTTCTGTGCAGCGGAGAAGGCGACCGCCTGTACCAGGGAAAGTGGCGCTACGGAAAATGAGTGACTCGCGATAACCTGCGCACGAAGGTTTCCCACGGGGGTTAACTCGGGGAACTCTCCGCTTCCGCTAAGGGTTTCTCCGAGTTCCTTGAACCAATGTTCCTGAAAGGCGGCCTGCAGCTTGCCGACGATGGGACCTTCCAGCCGGGCATGAACTTCACGCCAGTGCCCCGGCGCATCCGCGTCGCCCAACCACTCGTCAGAAAAACCCACTCCCCCGGTAAAGCCAACCCGACCATCCACGACCAGGATGCGGCGATGCGTGCGCCGGTTCAATCGGTCAACGCGCCAGGACGCGAGCGGATGATAAAACGCCAACGAACAGCCCGCCTCTTTGAGCCGCTCGACGTCAGCCTTATCCAAATCCAAGCCCGAACCAATGCCGTCCAGCAACACGCGCACACGCACGCCCGCCCGGGCCCGCTCGGCAAGCGCATCACAAAACTGCGTCGCTACCTGCCCGGAATGAAAGAGGAACGCTTCGAAGTTGACACTTTCACGCGCGCCTTTGATCGCCTCGAGCATGGCCGGAAAAATCATTTTCCCATTGTGCAGCAGCTCGATCTTATTTCCCGGCACGGCCAAGGGATCCGCCAAGGCGTGCGCGGAAGGAAAGAACTCCGGATCCGCAACGCTAAACTGGTGGTCGAGATAGTACTCCACCAGGTCGCGGCGGATGAAAAGAACACCGAAGACGATCGCCGCCCCCAGAAAGACCGCCAACGCCAGGATCCAGGCTCGCCAATGCTGCCGGAACCAGCCGCCAATCTGCGCGCGTCGTTTCGGCATTTTAGAATGTCCGCGACGTCTGCCTGGTCGAGGCGGTTTCGAGCGCGGACGTGCGCCGCGCCGCCCACCGTTGTGCCAAGGCTGCACAAACCATCAATTGGATCTGATGAAAGAGCATCAACGGAAGGATCATTGCCCCGACGATACTGCCGGTGAACAGCACGTTGGCGATGGGCACCCCGGTCGCCAGGCTCTTCTTCGAGCCGCAAAACAGAATCGTAATCCTGTCCGCGCGATCAAATCCGAACAGGCTGCTTAGAAACCACATCGTCACCATAACGATAAACAAGAGCAGGCCATCGATCGCGAGGACGCCCGCCAAGACCCGCAAGGGAATTTGGCTCCACAATCCCGCGACCACGGCTCCACTGAATGCCGCATAGACCACCAGCAATATCGATCCGCGATCAACAAAGCCGGTCAACGTTCGCCGGCGCTCCACCCAAGCACCAATCAAGGGTCTGAAGCAGGTGGCCCAACACAAAAGGAACAAGAATCTGCAGGACAATCTTCCAAAACGAGTCCGCCAGGGAAACTCCACCGCCCTCTCCACCAATAAACACGCGGACGAGGATTGGTGTGAGAAAAACTGAAAATACATTGGATGCCGAAGCACTGCAGATTGCTGCGGGCACGTTGCCGCCGGCGATCGAGGTAAATGCGATCGACGATTGCACCGTGGAAGGCAGGACACAAAGAAACAAGATCCCGAGATAAAGCTCGGGGGTCAGCCACACCGAACCGAGAGGGCGGAGAAGCAATCCCAGGATAGGAAACAGCACGAAGGTGCCAAAGAATACCAGCGCATGCAGGCGCCAGTGCGCCGCTCCGGCGATGATCGCGTCGCGCGACAGCTTCGCACCGTGTAGGAAAAAGAGGAGGGCGATGGCGCCACTTGTAATGACCTCGAACGCCTGCGCGACGCGTCCTTGACACGGTGCCACCGTCGCCAGCAGAACCGTAAAGAGCAGCGCAATCGTAAATGAATCGACAAACCTGCGCACGCTGCCCATGGAAAATTGCAGCATACCAGAAGTTAATGCTCGGCAGAGAAAAAAACAGGCAACTTAAGGGATCCCAGCGATCCACGTCTGATAAGGCGGCCAATTTTTCCCTGGTTCTCCGCGAATGTTTCTATGATCTTGTCGCGGAGCATCCATGAGTCAGGTCGAAACTCATCAGTTTTCCGATGGAGGCGAGATCCCAAACAATCCGAGGCTGCCTTTGCTCATCTACAAAGGCGCGGTTTCGGCCCGCGGAGAGGAGGCCGCGGGGTTGATCGAGGAGCTTTACGCCAAGAACAGCTGGAGAGCAGCATGGCGCTATGGCGTCTATCCTTTTCCTCACTACCACAGCACGGCGCACGAAGTTTTGGGCGTCTATCGAGGCCATGCTCTCATTCGCCTTGGACACACCTCAGGGATCAGTGCGCACGTCGAAGCAGGAGACGTGATCGTCATCCCGGCAGGCGTCGGACACCAGAACGTCGGGAGTAGTCCGGACTTTCACGTCGTGGGCGGGTATCCGGTCGGCCAAAGTGCCGATCTCTTGCGGGGTAACGCCGGAGAGCGACCAGCCGCCGACGAGCGAATTCTCGCTGTTCCCCTGCCAAAGGCCGATCCGGTGGAAGGCATCAGCGGTCAGCTCGTCAAACTATGGGGCGTTCGGCCGTGAGACTTTTTAAGCATGACGCGAGACGGCTCAAGGAGGGATCAGTTTTGAGGCATGGAGACAAGGGATACTGAACGGCCTTCCCATCAAGACGGCATCAGGCCCGCGGAGGCGAGTCGGGCTTTTTCGGCCTGGCTGCTCATGCCGATCGCCTTTCTCGCGATGGGGATTCTTTGCCTTTGGATGGGTGCACTCATGAGTGTTCGTTGCGAACGTGGCGGGTCCGCTTCGAGCGAGGCGGCGCAACCGAAGATGGCAAGCGTAACCGTCGAGCGCAGCCTTCTTGGCCTGATCCCCATTTCAAAAACTACGTTGCCCAATGTCGTGGGGGTGGTTTCTGTTCATGGCTCTTCGGCGCAGACTCAAACCGCGCGCCCGGCAATCGACGCGGTCTTGACGCTGCGACTGGCGGACGGGCGCCACTGGAACGCGCCACCAGCTTACGCTCCATTCGGGACCCCACCGTGGAAGATGGCCCAGCAAATCGCCAAGTTCATCGACAATCCTGCCGCCCCACCGCTCAGCTTTTGGTGCGTGTCGTGGATGCTTCACCTGGCGGCTTTGCCATTCTTGCTGGTTGGCGTCTTCTCTGCGTATTTCGGGATGAGATCGCTAGCTCGCCTTAGATCTCAGCTTAGATTAGCACGGAAGAGCGAATCCCGATGAACCTGAAAATCGACACCATCAGACTTGCCAGGCTTAGGATATGAATTCGTGGATCGGCACCTCTGGGTTTCAATATCCCGAATGGAAGGGACATTTTTATCCGGAGAAGCTGCCGGCAGCGAAAATGCTACCATTCTATGCCGAGCGGTTCCAGACAACCGAGATCAACTATACCTTCCGAAGAATCCCAAGCGGTAAGACCATTGAAAACTGGTGCCAGCTAACTCCGGAACGATTTGCCTTCAGCCTTAAAGCCCCTCAACGCGTTACGCATTTCGCCAAACTCCAGAACTGCAGTGATACCCTGAACTTCTTCTTTGGTGCCGTTCAGGGCCTTGAAGACAAGCTCGGGCCGATTCTTTTCCAGTTACCGCCATCCTTTAAAAAGGACTCGCAGATCCTCAAGGCTTTTCTCGACGAACTACCAGATGGTGTTCGCGCCGCGTTCGAATTTCGCCACCAATCGTGGTTTGACGATGAAATCTACGAAGCCCTTCGCACCCACAATGCCGCTCTTTGCATTGCCGAGAGCGCCGATCTGACGACCCCCTTTCAGGCCACCGCCAACTTCGGCTATCTCCGCTTGCGCCGGGAAGACTACGGCCCGTCCGACATCACTCATTGGTCAGAAATCCTGCGTTCGCAAGCCAGCAAATGGAGCGACGCTTTTGTCTACTTCAAGCATGAAGAGGAAGGCATGGGCCCAAAACTTGCCGCCGAGCTGATCCAGTCCCTGCGGACACTTGGTTCCGAGGCGGCCTAACAATTCACTCACTATCAAAGCGCCTCGCTCGCTTACGAAATGTATTTGAGACAAAGAGCATGATTGATGCAGTGCTGTGAGTCTCTAAGATCTCGAGGATGCAACGGCAATGGATCTTCCCAAACTTGGACGGGGATGGCGCCGTTGGCCGTCTGAGCAGTGAATTAGGCGTCCCGGGATTCCTTGCGCGGGTCTTGCTTCGCAATGGGCTTGGAGATTGCAACGCCGCCACGAGTTTCCTCGAGCCGCGTCTTCGCCAACTCGAGGATCCTTTCCTCATTCCGGAGATGGAGGCAGCGGTCGCTCGCATCCGCCACGCCATCGAGACGCGCGAAGGCATCGTCCTGTACGGCGACTATGACGTCGATGGCGTCGCCTCGCTGGCGCTTCTTCAGCGCATCCTCACGGCGTTGGGGGCGCGGGTAAGCTGCTTTCTGCCGCTCCGCGCCGAAGAGGGTTACGGATTAAGCCCCTCGGGGGTGGAACGCTGTTTCGAGCAATACTCTCCCGAGCTTCTTATCGCGGTGGATTGCGGCACCAACTCCGCACGCGAGGTGGCGGTCATTCGTCAGCGCGGGGCCGACGTAATTGTGCTTGATCATCACGAGCTCTCCAGCGAGAGGCCGGATTGCGTGGCGCTGGTCAATCCAAAGACCGACGGAAGGTTTCACTATCTTTGCAGCGCAGGGGTCGCCTTTAAAGTTGCTCACGCCTTGCTGAAGCGATGGCCGAACACCGGCATTGATCTCAAGGACTATCTGGACATGGTCGCTCTCGCCACGCTTGCCGATTTGGTTCCATTGGTCGGCGAAAATCGCATCCTCGTTTATCGAGGTCTCCAACAGATGGCAAGAACCCGATGGCCCGGACTTGCGGCCTTGATGACCATTTCCAATGTGCGTGCACCCCTCCGTGGGAGTGATATCGGATTTCGCCTCGGACCGCGCATCAACGCCTCGGGACGTCTGGGCACGGCGCTGGAATCTCTCCGCCTTCTGCTCTGCGACGACATCTGCGAAGCGACCCAGGTGGCGGACAGCCTTGATCGCCAGAATCGCGCCCGCCAGGGCGTCGAAAGAGAGCTCATCCTGGAAGTCGAACAATGGGTCGAGGAACACTATGATGCCGCCAGCCACGCCAGCATCGTTGCAGGTCGTCGCGAATGGCACCACGGCGTGCTTGGGATCGTCGCGGCTCGCATCATGCGGAGACATCATCGCCCCACGTTGTTGGTGGGCTTCGACGAAGGTGGACTTGGCAAGGGCAGCGGGCGGAGCATCGAAGGAGTTTCACTGGTCGAGGCCCTACGGCAATGCGCCGGTCATCTGGAGAAATTTGGCGGACACGAAATGGCGGCCGGCGTGACCGTTCATCAGGATCGATTCGAAGGGTTTCGCCAGGCGTTCGAAATTTCCACAAGGGAACGCGTCAACGACGATATCCTCACACCCAAGCTGCGACTCGATGCGGAACTGCCGATGGAAGATATCTCGCTCTCCCTGCTTAATGTGCAGGAGTTGCTCGAGCCTTACGGAATGGGTAATTCCCAGCCCGTCTTCGCTGCGCGCACGGTCACGCCGGCGACCGCCCCACGAATTCTCAAAGACCGGCATTTGCGCTTCGACTTTCGCGCCGGACGCCGTCTCGTCCAGGCTATCTACTTCCGAGGCGCTGAAGAAACGCTTCCGCGCCCGCCGTGGGATGTTGCCTTTACCCTCGAGCGCAACGAATTCAATGGACGTATCGACGCGCAAATGCAAGTCGTGGCAATTCGAGCGGCCGCCTGAGTCCGCACGACGATCGCCGATGACGTTGAGCAGTCTCGCCCGCGAAAGCGGCCCGCCCATTCCTGGCTGTTCTCGCGGCAGCAAACGAGGATAGCGAGCGACGGGCTTTTTCGCGGTTCTGCTGGCATAGTGACATTGATTCGATGACTTCGTCGCTGCTCAAACCAGATACGCCAATCGGCGAATTGGAGTGGATTCCGAAGGGAAAGCTGACTCCGCTGCGGCGTCTCGGCTTCGCGACCCTCGGCGACCTGATCGAACATTACCCTCGACGCTACGAAGACCGTAGGCGGTTTGATCGGTTCCCCGACGACGAAATGGCTCATCCCGTCTGTCTGTTCGGCGTGGTGGCGCGGACCTCGCTCAAGCGAATCGGCGGGTGGCGGAGAATGTTTGAGATCACGCTGGAAAACGAGTCCGCCGGCGTCCTGAGCGAGCCGGTGACCTGTCGATGGTTCAACATGCCGTACATGCAAAAGTTGATCGTTGTCGGCCAGCACCTGGTGATCTTTGGAAGGCCAAAGAAAAAGGGCCGAAAAATCTTCATCGATCACCCCGAATTCGAAGCCGTCGAAGAAGACGAGGAAACCTCCATTCACATGAATAGGATCACTCCCGTGCACCCTGCGGGAGACGGGGTGTCGCCTCGGCTGCTCAGAACGTTGATCTTCCAGGCCCTCGCCCGAACCGATCTTTCAGCAGTGCCTTCCTTATTACCGACGTCCCGTGTGGCCGCACTCCGCGAGATTCATTTTCCGGCAACGTTCGAACGCTTGGAAAATGCCAGGCAGCAACTGGTGCGTGAGGAATTCTTTTCCATCCAGCTACTGATTCATGCTCGCCGCACCGACTGGCGAAGGCTCCCTGGCGTGGCAAAGATTGCCAAGGGTGCGCTGCTCGAACAGCTCTCGCAAAATCTGCCGTTTTCCCTCACGAGTTCGCAAGCTGAGGTCATCGCCGAGATTCGCCGCGATCTTTCTGCCTCGCGCCGCATGAATCGCCTTCTTCAGGGCGATGTGGGATCCGGAAAAACCTTGGTCGCCCTGGCCGCCATGCTCCTGGCGGTGGAGGCGGGCTGGCGAGCTGCCCTCATGGTCCCCACGCAAATCCTGGCCGAGCAGCACTACTTGAACTTCAAAAAACTTCTCGAGCCACTGGGTATCCCCATTGCACTGCGGACTGCCGACCGCAACGAAGATAACGCGCCACTACCCCTCTTCGCGCATGCGAGGGATCGGGGAGCGCACGCGTCCGCGTCCGGCAACTGCCGGAGCGTCCCGCCGGAAAACTCTGCTCGGCGGGACGCCGAGCAGCACACGCGGGACGCGCATGCTCCCCAGATCATCATTGGCACGCATGCGCTCCTCTACGAATCGAGCGGATGCGACGATCTCGGACTTATTGTGATCGACGAGCAGCACAAGTTCGGCGTGCTGCAGCGAGCGGGGTTGATTGCCCGCGGCGACTCGCCGGACGTTCTCGTCATGACCGCGACGCCGATTCCGCGTACCCTCACACAGACCATCTACGGCGATCTAGACGTTTCCACCCTGCAGGAAAAGCCAGCTAATCGCGGAGCCATCGTCACCGTTGTGCGCGAAACGGCGAAACTGCCCGAGGTAATCGACTTTGTCAAAAAGCAGATCGCCAGAGGACGCCAAGCATATGTCGTTTATCCTTTGGTCGAAGAGTCCGACAAACTCGCGGTGAAATCTGCGACGGCCGAATTTGAGAAGTGGCGACCACTCTTGGCGCCATACTCTGTCGGGCTTCTTCACGGCCGCATGCCACCGACCGACAAGGAAAACGTGGTTGCAAAATTTCGGACCGGACACCTCGCCGCGCTGATCGCCACGACGGTTGTTGAAGTGGGGGTTGATGTCCCCAATGCCACCGTGATGGTGGTGGAGAATGCGGAGCGGTTCGGGTTGGCGCAACTCCACCAACTTCGCGGCCGCATTGGACGCGCCGAGCATAAGTCATTTTGTGTGCTGCTCCATGACGCCAAGGCTGAGCAGCCTGCGTTGGAGAAGCTCTCCGTCCTCGAAAATACTTCCGACGGATTCGCCATCGCGGAAGCAGATCTTCGCCTGCGAGGCCCCGGCGATCTGCTCGGGACCGCGCAGACGGGACTGCCTCCCCTTAAGCTCGGAGATCTCTTTCGCGACGCTCAGCTCATGAGAGAAACCGCGGCCCTCGCCGCCTCCGTCTTCGCGGACGATCCCGAACTGCAAAAGACCCAGCACCAGCACCTCCGTGCATTCCTGGCGCGGTCGACCGCAAAAATCGCCGCCTCCGCAGGTTGAGGCATGCCAAAATCGGACTTGATTTCAGAATTGACCGCTCGTTTATTGCGCCAAAATGGCACTAAAGAAGACTCTTGTGATCGTAGATGACGAGAAGAACACCCGAGATGGGCTGCGGAACGCCTTGCAGGACCACTACGAAGTTTATGCAGCTGCGGACATCGCAGGTGCTTTTGCGGCGTTGGAGACAGAGCCCGCCGACGTCCTGATCACTGATTTGCGCCTCGCAGGTGAAGACGGAATGGAATTGATGGAGAAGGCGCAGAAGCTGCCGAAGCCCCCGATTTGCATCATGATGACCGCTTACGGTAGTGTTGACACCGCGGTGGAGGCGATGAAACGCGGCGCCTACGACTTCGTGACAAAGCCGGTGAATATTGACCGGCTTGAGTTGCTGATACAGCGCGCGTTGCGCGAGCGGGATACCCGCCGCGAGAATGTCGAGCTTCGTCAGCAGGTCAGCCGACGTGCGGGCTTGGAAAGCATGCTCGGACATTCTTCGGCAATGGTGGAGGTGTTCGAGACGATCAAGCAAGTTGCTCCTTCGCGGGCTACGGTGCTCATCCAGGGCGAAACCGGCACGGGCAAAGAGCTCGCCGCCCACGCCATCCACGCCCTGAGCACGCGGGCTGCGAAGAAATTTATCGCCGTGCACTGCAAGGCGTTTTCACCACAACTTCTTGAAAGCGAGTTGTTCGGCCATGAGAAGGGCGCCTTTACGGGCGCTTTTGAACGGCGCATTGGACGCTTCGAACAGGCCGCTGGGGGAACGCTCTTTCTCGATGAGATTGGTGAAATTGATGAGAACACGCAGGTCAAAATTCTTCGCGTGCTCGGCGAGCGCACCTTCGAACGCGTAGGCGGCAACCAAACTCTCGAGACAGATGTCCGTTTGATCGCCGCGACAAACAAGGACCTCGCCACGCTGGTGGCTGGGGGAAGATTTAGGGAGGACCTCTTTTTTCGCCTCAACGTCGTTCCCTTGACGATGCCTCCGCTCCGCGCACGCAAGGAGGATCTGCCCCTCCTCGTACAAGCGTTCCTCAAAGAGTCGGCCAAGGAAAATGCGAAACCTGCTCGGGAACTTGCTCCCGAGGCGATGGCCTGCATTCTCGAGTATAATTGGCCCGGAAATGTTCGCGAGCTGCGAGCGGCCATCGAACATGCGGTCGTCATGTGCAGCACGCCGAAAATTGGCGTGCGTGATTTGCCGGCGAGTGTCCGTCGGCCACTTCAACTACTGGACAGCCCGCCGCAAGAGTCTCAAGGATTAAATTTGCACCAGTCGGAACGAAACCTTATTTTCCGGGCCCTTGAAGAAAGCGGCGGCAATCGCACCCACGCGGCACGGATTCTTGGAATCAGTCGCCGAACACTGCATCGTCGTTTGAAGGAACTGAACATCAATAAAAACACGCTCACTTGATGCTCGCCAGCGACGTCCGCTTTCCGAATTTGCCTCGCTTCCCAATCGACGGCCAATGCATCGTCTTCTCGGATCGTCCGTACCGGAAGCAAACCGATCTGCTAGCACCATGAGCGACAAGGAGACCGTCGCCGTCGAACTCCTCTCCATCGAACAAGCGATGGAGAGATTGGAGAGTTTGGTTCGCGAAATGGAATCAGGCCAACTGCCTTTGGAGCAGCTCATCGGCAGCTACGAAGAAGGGGTCAAGCTGGCAACCCAGTGTCAGGAAAAACTAGACGCCGCCGCCAAAAAAATTCAAATTATCACCAAAAATTCCTCTGGACGACCAGGTTTGGAGGACTTTCCTCTTGCTGCCGATGAACCATAAGTCGTTTCTTCCAACCGTTCACTCCCCCGCGGACGTGAAGGCCCTCGAGGAAAAAGATCTGCCCCTTCTGGCGGAAGAAGTGCGCGCGGAGCTGATCGCCGTTCTCTCGCAAACAGGTGGCCACTTGGGACCGAACCTCGGGGTCGTCGAACTGACCATCGCGCTCCACCGGGTTTTCAATACCCCAAAAGACAAGTTTGTCTTTGACGTCAGCCATCAGGGATATGTCCACAAGCTCTTCACCGGCCGGCGCGAACGCTTTTCTTCCATCCGACAGTACCAAGGTCTGAACGGCTTTCTCCTGAGGACTGAGAGCGAGCACGATTGCTATGGAGCCGGGCACGCAGGGACGGCGCTTTCGGCGGCTCTGGGCATGGCCGCGGCGCGCGATATGATGGGCGGAGACGAACATGTCGTCTGTGTGGCGGGAGACGCCGCCTTTACCTGTGGAGTGAGCTTCGAAGCGCTCAACAATCTTGCGGCCACCACGAGGCGGCTCATCCTCGTTCTGAACGACAACGAATGGTCTATTGCGAAAAACGTGGGCGCCGTCGCCGAGTATCTCAACCGCATCGTCGCCAATCCAGCATTTGCCCACTTGCACGACAAAGCTGGGCAGTTCGTTGAGTGGCTCGCCGGAAAGGAGGCGCGACATTTCGCCCATAAGGTAGAAGCCGGGGTCAAAAATCTACTCGCACCCAGCGTGATCTTTGAGGACCTCGGGTTGCGGTACTACGGTCCGATTGATGGCCATGACATCGCACTGCTCATTCGTACTTTCGAGTTCCTGAAGACCCAAAACGAGCCGGTCATCCTCCACATTTTAACGAAAAAGGGAAAGGGCTACGCTCCCGCCCTGGAAAAACCCGACAAATTTCATGGGCTCGGTAAGTTTCACCTCGATACAGGCGAGACGGCTGCCTCCGCGAAACCGACGTATTCGGAGCTGCTCGGAAAGACGCTTGCCGACTTCGCCGATCACAACAACAAGATCGTGGGCATCACCGCGGCCATGCCCAGCGGCACAGGGCTTGTCCATTTCTCAAAGCGGCACCCGAACCGCTGTTTCGATGTCGGCATTGCGGAAGAGCATGCCACGCTGTTCGCCTGCGGACTCGCTGTCCGCGGGATGAAGCCTTTTTTGGCGATTTACTCCACTTTTCTGCAACGCGCTTACGACATGATCATCCACGATATCGCGTTGCAAAATCTGAACGTCGCGCTTTGTATGGACCGAGCCGGGCTCTCCGGCGACGATGGCCCCACCCACCACGGGCTCTTCGACATCGGCTACCTTCGTCCGGTTCCCGGAATCGTCCACATGCAGCCGAAGGACGAAGATGAGTTCTGCGATATGCTTTGGACGATGGCGAATTTTCATTCCGGCCCGATTGCCATTCGCTATCCCCGCGGAATGGGGACGGGCGCCGAACCGAAGAAACGACCCGTGATTCTGGAGATAGGAAAAGCCGAGGTTCTCCGCCATGGCTCGCGCGTGGCGATCATTGCTCTCGGAACGATGGTTGAGGTCGCCTTGGAAGCCGCGACGAAGCTCGAGGAGCAAGGCATCTCGACGGCCGTGATCAACGGTCGTTGGATTAAGCCGCTCGATGCGACGACGATCGAGTTTTTCGCGCGCGGATGTGAGGTGGTCTGCACGATGGAAGACCATGTCCTTTACAACGGATTTGGATGCGCCGTGATGGAACACCTTGCCGAGCGGAGGATTACCACCCCGGTCGTTCGAGTAGGCTGGCCGGACCAGTTCATAGAACACGGAAGCGTTCCGATCCTGCGCAAGAAGTACGGTCTTACCGCTGAGGCGACGGTGGAGAAGATTGTCGCCGCGCTCCCGGTCAGAAAAGGGATGCGCGTCAAGTCGGCCGCGTGACGATGCCGAAAGCGCGCCTCGTCGCGTGCAATCTTCAGTATTGGGCCGAAAACCGCGGCGCACTCGGAACGCGCGCGGTCGAACGCCGGGCGTCCCACGCGAGCCTCGCACGCCCCCGAATCCGTTAGGTCACCTTCTCTATGTCGAAAGATCCCGCCCTGCAACGCATGGAAAAGATTGTCAGCCTCTGCAAGCGCAGGGGCTTCATTTTCCAATCTTCTGAAATCTATGGAGGGCTGAATGGCTTTTGGGACTACGGCCCGCTGGGTGTGGAGCTCAAGCGCAACCTCAAGGACTTCTGGTGGCGTCGAAACGTTCGCGAACGCGAAGATATGGTCGGCATGGACGGATCGATCATCATGAATCGAGCGGTCTGGAAGGCGAGTGGACACGAGGATACCTTCAGCGACCCGATGGTCGACTGCCGCTCGTGCAAGTCGCGGCATCGCGCCGACCAATTGCCTCTCAAGGATGGCACCAAATATTGCCCGAATTGCGGGAGTCGCGATCTGACGGAGCCGAGGGCGTTCAACCTGATGTTCAAGAGCTTCGCGGGGCCGCTGGAAAACGATGAAAATCTGGTCTACCTGCGGCCCGAGACCGCTCAGGCGATCTTCGTGCAGTTCAAGAATGTCCTGGAAACCTCCCGGCAAAGGCTTCCTTTCGGCATTGCCCAAATCGGGAAGGCTTTCCGCAACGAGATCAACCCGCGAAACTACACCTTTCGCTCCCGCGAGTTCGAGCAAATGGAGATTGAATACTTCTGCCGCGCTGAGGAGGGACTGCGTTTGACAGACTATTGGCTGGAGGAGCGCCTCAGGTTTTATGAGGACATTGGCATCCCGCGGGCAAAGATGCGCGTCCATGATATTCCAGACGACGAACGCGCCTTCTATTCGAAGAAGACGTACGACCTCGAATACGATTTTCCTTTCGGAGTAAGCGAGCTTGAAGGGATCGCCTACCGCACCGACTACGATCTCTCTCGGCACATCGAATTCAGTGGCAAGCCTCTCGAATACTTCGACGAGGAGACAAAGCAAAAATTTGTCCCACATGTTGTGGAACCCAGCGCGGGTGTCGATCGCACGGCCTTGGCCCTGCTTTGCGAAGCCTACGACGAAGAGATTGTTCCGGGTGAGAATGGCAAGAGCGAGATGCGCACTGTCCTGCGCCTTCATCCGAGAATGGCACCGGTGAAGTGCGGAATCTTTCCGCTTTTGAAAAACAAACCCGAACTGGTGGCCAAGGCGAGGGAGATCGCCAGCGCGCTGCGCCCCTTGATGGCCATCTTCTACGATGAGGCGGGGGCCATTGGCAGGAGATACCGCCGCCAGGATGAGGCTGGCACACCTTTTGGTGTGACCGTCGATTTCGATACCATCGGTGAAAACGGACCGACAAAGAAAGATACCGTGACTTTGCGGTACCGCGACAGCATGAAGCAAGATCGGGTGGCGATTCGAGAACTCAAAGACCTTCTGCTAGAGGCCATCGCCTAATCGTGCGACAAAATGGCGCGCTTTTCTTCGCACCGAAACTCGATCAAAAAAAATCGTCAAAAATCGCAAAGATTTTCGAATACTCCGGCACGGCATGCGTGTTCAATGGTGTATGAGAGCACGATCCTTTGCAATTTTGATGGCGGCGTTCGTAGGTGCCTTCGGCCTGTTGGCGACCCCAGCCGAGGCTGGCGGACGGAGATACTACAACAACAACTATAATGATTGCTACCGAGGGGGAGGTGGGTACGGCGGCTATTATCGGCCCTACAATCGGGGTTACGGATACTATCGCCCAGTTCGCTACTATCGACGTGCGTACTACTATCCGCCTCCAGTATTTCAGATTGGCTTTTCGTTTGGCGGCGGCGGCTACTGCCGCTAACCCTGCGAAGGCTACGTGGGAGGGATAGAAGCGCCCGAGGGCACGGACTCGGGCGCTTCCGAGGGCCTCTCGACTGCCCCGCGCCTAATTCAAATA
The DNA here is from genome assembly GCA_963824895.1 of uncultured Verrucomicrobiae bacterium. Classification (GTDB taxonomy): domain Bacteria; phylum Verrucomicrobiota; class Verrucomicrobiia; order Chthoniobacterales; family Terrimicrobiaceae; genus DASTFP01. The sequence continues at coordinate 37,521 of CAWGQS010000018.1, forward strand.
CAGCCACGCTTTAACACTGTGTTTTACGCTCGAGGGGCCCTCGGCGGCACCGCCCTTGGATCGCAAAGAGCGAAGCTTTTCGGAAGTTTTTTACCAGAACCACTCTAATCGGGCTTTTCAAGCGAGAGCGCTTCGCGAGAATGCCCGCCCGTGTCGTCCAGGAAAAAGTTCAGACTTGTCCGCGCGGCGCAAGTTCTCGTTCTTGCGGCGCTCGTCGTGCTGCTGACTCCGCCGGTGCAAGTTGCTCTGGCAACTATATGGGACCCTCCATTGGTGCCGATGCGGATCCAAAGGAAGCTCGAGGCTTGGCACCAGGGAGAGCCAGTTGAGGAGGTCCCCCTTCAATGGGTGCCTCTCCGGAACATCCCCGAGCGTTTCATTCACTTTGTCTGGGCTTCCGAGGATCAACAATTCTTCGAGCACCATGGCTTCGATATCCAGCGGATCCGCGAAGCAATTGAAGAAGCGCAGGATCGCAATGAAGAACCACGCGGCGTGTCGACTATTACGATGCAATGTGCTCGCACCCTCTTTCTCTGGCAGGGGCGCTCCTACTTCCGCAAGGCCCTCGAGGCGTATTATACCCTTTGGATGGAGCTCTTGATGGGCAAGCAACGCATCCTCGAGCTCTATTTAAATCACATCGAGCTTGGTCCCGGCATCTATGGAATCGGCGCCGCCGCGCGGAAATACTTCGACACCACACCGAATCAACTCGCTCGCAGCCAAATGCTTGCGTTGGCCGCGATCCTGCCGAACCCCCTGAAGTGGTCGCCGACACATCCCAACAATGCGGTGGCTCGCAAGATCCGGCGTGTTGAACGTCTCGCGTCCCAAGCACCCTTTCCGAGCAAGGAACTACAGCGCAAATAACCACCCTTGCCAGGGTTGCATGTCCCGCCTAGTGTCGCGCACCGATGCCCGGGGACCTGCGCGTAGACCTTAAGCCGCTCTTTGAATACAACCGGAACTGGGCGCTGCGCATGCGGGACAAGCAGCCACAGTTCTTCGAAAATCTGGCTCAGCAACAGATTCCAAAATTCCTGTGGATTGGCTGCTCCGACAGCCGGGTGCCGGCCAATGAAATCATCGGTCTCCAACCGGGTGAGGTTTTCGTCCATCGCAACGTCGCAAACATCATCTCGCTCACCGATTTCAACTGCCTGGCGACGGTCCAATATGCGGTCGATGTGCTCAAGGTTCTTCACATCATTGTTTGCGGACATTATGGGTGCGGCGGGGTTCAGGCCGCGCTGGGAGGAAATGCTGTCGGTCTCGTCAACAATTGGCTTTCGCCGATCTCCGAAGCTTCTGAGACCTTTCGTGAGCAAATTGAAGCCATCGAGGATCCAGTGGGCCAGGTGGCAAAGCTTTGCGAAATCAACGTCATCCTCCAGGTCCGAAATCTTTGCCGTTCCGCGCTTCTTCGAGAGGCCTGGAGGAATGGTCGCGAACTGGCAGTCCATGGTCTTATTTACGGGCTCCACGATGGGATCCTGCGCGATCTCCAGGTCAACATCGTCAGTCTAGCCACTGCAGAGGCGGTTTGTCACATCGCGCTCAAACGGATCCTGGAAACGCCGGGGCGCGTTGTCTCCTGACCACGCGCTATGCCGTCGGGAGAACTCTCCGTAGAGCATGGCTACACGCGCGGTGAAGAGATCGCTAATACCTTGTCAGCTGCGGCAGGCCTTCTCGTCTTTCTGGGAGCTTCTCCTTTTCTTATGGCCGCGGCGTCCGGCAGCGAAAAACCTCTGGCGCTTGCCAGCACCGGGATCTTCCTCACATCGATCCTTGGATTGTATCTGAGTTCGACGACCTACCATGCGCTTGTGCCTTGCAGGGCTAAGCGCATCCTCAGAATCCTCGACCATTCCGCGATCTTCGTTCTCATCGCAGGGACATACACGCCCTTCGCACTCGGTCCCCTGAGAGAGAGCGGCGGGCTCTTCCTAGCGATCATCGAGTGGACGATGGCGGCGCTTGGCATTGCCTTCAAATGGGCAGGTGGCATTCAGTACCGGCGATTATCCAACCTGATCTACTTGTGCATGGGCTGGCTGGGAATCTTCTGGATTCGACCGCTGATTGAGAGCGTTGGTTGGGCGGGATTCTTTTGGGTCCTTTCAGGGGGAATCGCTTACACCGTCGGCATTACGTTTTACGCCGCCAAGCATAAAAGCTACGCGCATTTTGTTTGGCATCTGTTCGTTTTTGCAGGCTCTCTGTGCCATACCGTGGCCGTCTGGAGATACGCGATCTAGGCGGCGGTAGATAATGCTTCCCGCGGGACTCGAGCACATTACATTAAAATCTCTATGGAAACCTCTCTTATCCTTTTAAAGCCCGACTGCGTGGCAGGGCGAAAAGTCGGCGATGTGATCAAGCGTTTCGAAGATGATGGATTTCAGATTCGCGGTTGCAAAATGTTCCGCGCGTCCCCGGAACTTTTAAAGGAACACTATGCCCATCTCCTGGATAAAAGCTTCTTTCCTCAGCTCGAAGTGTTCATGCAATCCACCCCGGTCATCGCCCTGGCGTTAACCGGGGAAAACGCGGTCGATCGAGTCCGGATAATCATCGGCCCGACCGACTCCAGAAAAGCTGAAAAGGGAACGGTTCGCGGCGACCTTGGTATCGATGTGATGGTGAACATCGTCCATGCTTCGGATTCACCCGAAAATGCAGAGATCGAACTCCAGAGGTTCTTCGAACCGGATGAGCTTTTCTCGTATGAGATGAGTTACAGCACAGAGGTGAAGCGATAAAAGTCACCCCAAACGTCCTGCGGAAAATCGCTAATGGGTCACGGTGACCGGGGTCCCTGACGGTGCGTTCGCGTAGAAAAGCTGCGCCATTCTCAGCGGCATGCGGATACATCCGTGGGAGTCAGGCACTCCGGGAAGGTAGCCAGCATGCATCCCGACGCCGCTATAAATCCTCATGAAATACGGCATCGGGGCACCGCGAAAGTAGGTGCCGCGCGGTTTCGGATCCTCCTCAATCCCGACGTTCTTTACGACAACGTTGCCTTGGGAGTCCACATAGTCTCCGTAGAGGTTCGAATGATGGTCCCTGTTTTTCTGGAGAATCCGAAATGTTCCCGTCGGAGTTCGGTACCCCTCACGCCCACTTGAGATTGGGGAAACGCCGACAACCTGTCCGGACTTGTAAAAGTATGCCTTTTGAGAACCGAGGTCGATGACGATGGCGGGAGCGCCGGAGACATCACCACCGCGCCAATACCCTTCCTCCTGAGGTCGCGCAGCCTGCGTCTGCTTAGTCACCACGACGCCTTCCTCTCCCAGATAGAGTGTGGCATAGCTATCGTTGAGATAACGAGCCTGCGGTGGGGGCGGAGTGCTCGAACACGCCGCCAGTAGAGCCACGCTGACAAACAAAAAGAACCTTTTCACCTCCTTATTACTTAGCGCGAACTCCCGCCAGCGAAAAGACACAAAGTAGCTTGCGGGCCTGCCCGCCATGCAGTCAATTGCCTCGTGAAAGAGAAGCCCCAGGAGATCGAGATGGAGGTGCTTCCTCCCGAGTCCAAGGCTCAAAAGGATGAGTTTGCCCGCGTCCTCGCCTATATACTTGACGACCTGATTCCAATTCCTGGAACAAAATATCGGATCGGTCTCGATCCGCTCATCGGGCTGATTCCCGGTCTCGGAGATACTTCTACGGCAGCGTTCTCATCCGTGATTCTCGTTCACGGCGTTCGTGCTGGGGTGCCTCGGGTCGTGCTCCTTCGGATGGCATTGAATATTCTGATCAACTCTATCCTTGGAGCTGTTCCAGGTATTGGCGACTTGTTTTCTGCGTGGTTCAAGTCCAACCAGCAAAATTATCGCCTGTTGAAGCGGCACTCGGGCAGCGCTCGCGTCTCGACGACCGCCGACTGGATTTTTCTTATCGTGCTCTTGACCGTCGTGCTCGCCATTGCCGTCACTATCGCTCTGGCTGTTGGTTACATGGCCTTTCGAATGGCTTCGGTGCTCTTTGGCGGGTCGTGAGCTCCCTGAGCGCGCACCTTCGAGCGCTGGCGAACTGCCGCAGGTGCCCTGCCATGCACAAGCCCGTGGTTGTTGGACGACCAATTACCAGCCGTATCCTCCTGATTGGACAAGCTCCGGGCGGCAAGGAACCTCTCCTAGGCCGTCCATTCGCATGGACGGCGGGCAGGACGCTCTTTCGCTGGCTTCAGTCCGCATTGGGTTGGGACGAAGAGACGGTGCGCAGCCGGATTTACTTTGCGGCTGTCTGCCGCTGCTTCCCCGGAAAAGACCCTCGTGGCGGCGATCGGGTTCCGGGCGAGCTCGAGGTTCAGGAATGTGCTCATTGGCTGCAACGAGAGTTCGAAATTCTCCGTCCCGAATTGGTGCTGCCTGTGGGGCGATTGGCGATCTCCCAGTTTCTTCAATTTAACTCCCTCGCGGATGTCGTCGGCAAATGCTGGAGGATCGACTTTAATGGACGGGCGCAAGACTTGATTCCGCTCCCACACCCCTCCGGCGCTTCAACATGGCATCACGCCGAACCGGGAAAGACCCTTCTCGAGAATTCGCTTCGCCTGATCGCTGGCCATCCGGCGATACGCCGTGAATCAAAAGGCGTTCGAATACCCTGACAGTTTAGCAAAGGGTCATGGGTATTGAGGATGCAAACTGGCGAAACTGAGCCTCTCCGACGATGAGGACATCGTCGCTACGATGAGGTTTACATCGTCCTTGTCGCGCCTGTGAACGCCGAATGCCACTCGGCAAGGTTGAATCCCACCAGACACACACTGTCGCCGATCAAGAACGGACGTTTGACGAGGTTGCCATTTTTCGCCAGACGGCCGAGGGCTTCTTCCTCGGACATGCTCGACAACTTTGCGCTTAGTTTAAGCGCTTTGTAGTCCGAACCTGACGAGTTGAAGAGCTTGCGGATGTTACCATAGGCGGTGGCCATCGCCTTCAACTCTGACCGGGATGGCGGCATGTCGCGAATGGCAATCTCTTCAAACGCGATGTTGCGCTCACGAAGAAATTTTAGAGCTCTCCTGCACGTGTCACATTTCGAGTAGGTATAAATTCTTAGCATGGCACGATCTCTGCCACGTGCGAGGCGCCTTGGCGAGCCGACCAGCCAATCGTGAAAGTGTGATCAGGTGTTCAGCCGACCTCGCGAATCGGATGAGAGAATGCTAGCGCGCTACGATTTCGGGTTGCGGTCCCGCAATGCGAGGATCCGCTCACGCTTCCGGTCATATTCGAGAGCATGAAAGAGCCGGATCTCCTCTACGCGTCTCGCCGCGGCAAGGCTCTCCAGGTAATGCGTGTAGGACCTCGCCAAATGGGTTGTTTCTGCATACCGCGCGCCGATCGTCCTGTCGCGAAATGAACGGTCGTGTCGCGATTCAAACATGTGAAAACGCAGCCAACGCCGATCCGCGCGCGTAATCGTCCCCGGCCTGCGGAAGAACGCCACAAAGAGCAGCAATACGAGATAAGTATCGACCTGCGCTTGCAGCTCCAAGTTGCGCGCATAGGCTTCGTCACGCGTCGGCGCCTCCCCTTGTTGAAATTTGAGCGCCGCATGCAAGGCGTGGTTTATTTCTTCAACGAAGGCGATCAGGGCCTTGATATTGGCGTTGCTCAGACCGGAACGCGGATCGTGCTTCTCAAGCTGTTCGATGAGCCAACTCGAATAGTAAATGCCAACCCGCAAGCGACCGTCTGCGGCTCGCAGAAAGGTTCGGGCAAGCATGCTCAACTCGGCCGCCTGCGCGCCAGCGAGCACTGAGAGTTGGCTACATCGCCGGCGGTCAATCAAACATTCCTCGAGATTGACTCCGACGCTCGAATAGGTCCGTTCGAGCAAACGCTGGATCTCACTGAATAGGGTACTCATGTCGCAATGATGAGCGTCGTGGGAGCATCAAGGTGCAGCAGGCGGCTGGCCAAATCATTCAAGGCCAAGCGCACTTCGCGGAAACCACCCGCCAGTTCTTCATAGATGGATTGCAGCTTGAAACGCTTCGCTTCGCGGTATTCGGAAGCCGCGCGGTAGTTCATCTGGCCGACAGCTTCATAAAAGGAAAGATCGGGCGCCCCTCGCTGGCGCGTCCGCATCTCCACATTGTCCGCAAAGATCCCGCTGATAAAGAGCGCATAGTTCGCCGCATGCGAACGAAGCAGAAAGGCCTCCCGGGTTCCTGCGTTGTTCATGGCATGCATGATGTCGGAGAGATATTGCATGCTGCGTGTCCCCGTCTCGTCCGACGGTTCCATTCGCGCGGTCCTCATGAATCCCTCGAGCACCGACGCCACGAAGTCCGCTGCTTCGCGGCTCTTAACCTGCGTTTCGCGAAGAACCTTTCGGCAAAGTACGTAAAACAGCAGCTGCGGAGAGATCGGAAGCCGCTGCGGAGATTCAAGAATGGCCTTGGCCAGCAGTTCATGATCCAGAATCGCATCCCTGGTGTCCTCGTCGATTAATAGCTTCACCAGCGAAACGTGGTCCGCCTCGCTTCTCGACAGGACTCTCACGACGAACGTAAAGTCGTCCGCCGTCAGCCGCATCCGACAATTCGCATGGATCATCGGGACTTATGGTTGAGCATTAGGCATGCCAACATTCTTTTCGGGGGGATTCTTGGCAGAACGTCGCCATACTACTCTCGCCTTGAGTTTTTCTCAAGTCTCTTCGTAAGCTCGAGCCGCTTTGGACGCCGGCAGGCATCGACTTGCGCGGCTATGGGTCGGCCAGCTATTTGATTAATGGAGTCAGGGAATCGAGCACGCCTTTAGCACCGTCCTTGGCGGCGTTTGGAAGATCCTCGATAAAACGTCTGCCTTGATAGATCGTTTCATCCCGAACGGCAGCTGCCAAGCGAGAGGAAAGATCTTCCTGCGGATTTTGGATGGAACCGCCAAGCCGGACGTCTGTCCAGACGTAGCCATTGTGGGCCACGGTGAAGACGCGCTCCCGTGAGCCTGGAAGCCATTGAAGAGTCTGTGGGGTTACGCCGACGCGAAGCGATCCGTTTAGCAGGCCCCCTTCCGCGATTGTGCATGCCCCCTCCAAGCGCAGGAGCCCTTTTGACTCCGCAACCAGATTCGTGATCTTTAAGAGACTCCGGGTCCATTCGTAATTCCCCGAGAGTTCCTGAAGCGGCATCCGCCGAAACTGAGGGGCTCCGGTGAAGGTGGCAACTTGATCGAGCATCTCGATATTTTCAGCGACTCCTTCGGTCAGTCGAAAATTTCCGATCGCCTTACCTGCGGTGATCCCCGATTCCGGCCATTCGATCGAAGCGGTGCCGGCGATAACACCCGCAAGGCGTGAGCGCCAAGGCTCCTGGAGAAATGGATCGATATCAACCTGGCTCCATTCGACGCGAAGCTTCGAATTGTCACCAAATTCGCCAGAGGCCAATATCTTGCCCGCCTCGCCCAGCCGAAATTCCCCATTGGTGAGAAAGAACATGTCACCTTGAGTTCGCGAGCGAAAGCTCAGCACGTTCAACGCGGGGAGCTGGGAGACCGAAAGGAGTCCTCCTTTGCCATCGATCGCCCACCCGGAGCCGTCCGGATAGACATCTAAGGCGGTGTCCTGCAGCGAGGCAATTTCAACTCCACGTTGGCTGTGGAAACGAAGACGAGCTCGCCCGATGTCCAGCTCACCGACCTCAAAACGCGTGGGGAGCCATGAGGCAATGCCACTTGGCGGCGGCGATCGAGGCGCAGCCACCGGCTCCTTTGGCACAATCGATCCCGGGCGGAAGGTGGCATCAAAACTGACGACTTGGATCTGATCGACTCTCCAGGCTCCTTGAAAGATGGCTCGCCAATTGACATCCGCCCGAACCTGGTCGGCACGCAAGCTCTGCACGATGGAGCCTTCCAATCCTGTGGCTTGAAACGAATCAACAAACATCGAGGTCCCGGACCAGCTCAAAGGACTGTAGGAAGCTTCCGCGTAGAGAGCTTCGCCCGTCTTGGCCCCCATCAGCTTGCGAAAGGCTTCGCTCCGCAAAAATCGACTGACCAAGACCGAAGCGACCAGGGCGGCTACAACAATAAGAAATAGCGCCGAAGCCAGAGGAATCCAAAGTACTCGGCTGTTCATGACAAGCTGGAGCGGAAGCTATCTTAGAGAATCGCCATCGCCAATAGTTGAAATGCGCTGTCAACGAAATAGGATTCTCGGGGAATGCAAGCCGTAGTTCGTGTTTTGAGCCACCAATGAGCGCCACTGTCGCATCTGCCCCCGCTCGCAAGCAGATGATCTCTGAACGCCAAAAACGTTCCGCTGTTTGGCGCCTGATTCATATGCTCGGATCGCTGCAACTCGCGCTTACCCTGTTCGCAACGATTGCCATTGCTTGCGCCATCGCCACCTTCACCGAGTCCAATTTTAACACCAAGATTGCGCAAACCTACATCTACAAGGCGCCCTGGTTTACGCTTTGGCTCGCTCTTCTCTGCCTCAACCTCTTTGCAGTGACCCTCACCCGCTGGCCATGGCAGAAGAGCCACATCGGATTTGTGATCACTCACTATGGAATAATTACCCTGCTGGTCGGGGCGATGATCGGGATGCAAACGGGTTTCGAAGGCAACGTCACACTTCACAAGAATGCTCCGCCCGTAAATCGCATCACCACGAATCGAAGCATTATTCAGCTCGCCAGCCCTGCGGATGCGGCGCTCTATTTGATGCGTTTTGACGCCGAGGCCACGCCGCCGAGCGTGCGCCGACCGCGAACGTTCCAAGTCCCAAAGACAGATCTCAAGATCGTCGCGGATGACTTCAGCCCAAATCTCGTTCGTGACCAGAGATTTGTTGCTTCGGAAGGGTCCGCTGCCCGACCGGCGGTGCGGCTAAAACTGTCCAGCAATATGGTAGGCCAGTCGGTGGATTTTCCCTTGTCGCTTTCTGATGATCAGTCATCCGAAACCGATTTTTTCGGGCTGGCTCGCATTTCGCTTCATCCTTCGTTAGCCCAACCCGCTTCCACCGCGCCTCATGAGACCCGGATGGTCTTTGCGCATTATGCGCCGATTACTCAGTCCGAGGAAAGTCCCTCGAACGTCATCGTCCGTCTAAGTGAAGACGGGTCCCAGGTGACGATTCTGTCCACAGAGGGGTCGGGCGCCACTTACTTGCGCAGCGAAATCATGAATCGACCTGTCGCTGAAGCGAACTCTCTTGTCTTGGTAGAGAGCTATTGGCCGGATTTCGTCATGAAAGCGGGCAGGCCGGAAACGAAGTCGGATTCTCCAAACAACCCCGCGGCTCTGGTCCGAATCTCGAAGCTAAGCCAACCAGGAGACGCCAAACCTTCTCTCGAACTTGCGCCGGCAGAAGGCGGGATCACGTATCAACTGCGTCGGGGCGAACAAGTGACCGCCAGCGGAAAGGCAAAGGTCGGGGAATCATTTGCGCTCGGGTGGGCAGACTGGAAGGCCGAAGTGGTGCAATCTCTGCCAAGTGCTGAGCTCATTACTGAAATCAAACCGGGTCCAGCGCTCGCGAGGGGCGAGCACGGTTTGCCGGGCTTTCGTGCGCACCTGGTTTCCGGCGACGGCAAGCGCGGCCCTGATATGTGGATCGAGTCAGGCCAAATCACCGCTTTGACCGAAGGTAGCAGGGTCGTCCGGGTCGGCTACGGCCTTGAAGCCAAGTCGATTCCTTTCACGCTCCGCTTGGTTGACTTCGAGGTTCCCCGCGACGAGGGAACCGACACTCCTTCCAACTTTCTGGCAACAATCGAATTTCGAAACTCCGCGACAGGAGATACCAAGATCGGCGTCGCCAAGATGAACCATCCTGCCAGCTTTCCGGGCACGCTGCTGGCGAATTTTACCGGTATCAACTACAAATTCTCACAAGCGGAGTGGAACCCGAGGAATCTCGAAGAAACCACCCTTCAAGTCCTCTACGATCCGGGCTGGCTTTTGAAATGGATAGGGTCTCTTGGAATCTGTTTCGGCATTGCGATCATGTTCTATTGGAAACCCGGGAGCCACAATACAGCGCCAACTCAAAAACCAGCTCAGAACTCCGGGTGATGCTTCCCGGCTGCGCTTCCCATTCGATCACCGAGTGTTCGACGAGCTTCCGATACTCCAGCGGCGTCTTAGACGATTCGCTTGAGCACTCGGCTGATTCCCAGCCTCTGCGCATGGGACAAAAATAATTCGAGGTTTTTCACCTTGTTGTCCTCGAAAAGCGGGAGAAATTCACGGTAGTCTCGTAAGCTCGTGGTTCTTCTCTCGAATGGTCCCCTCGTTCAGAGTTCCCCAGTTCATGTTAGCAATTCTAAACCCCCTTCCTCCTGGTCCGTGCAAAGCGCGCGTCCGCGCAATTGGGCAAGTGCCCTGCGACGTAGCCGCCGCTCACTCTCATGAAAAAACTCATTAACAGTGCCGAAGACGTCGTTACAGAAGCCCTGAAAGGAATGGAGCTCGCCTATGGAGACTTGATCAAGGTGCAATACAACCCGCACTTTGTGATGCGGGCCGACGCTCCAGTGAAAGGCAAAGTCGCGCTGATCTCAGGCGGCGGAAGCGGACATGAGCCGATGCACGGAGGCTTCGTCGGCAAGGGTATGCTTGATGCTGCCTGCCCTGGGGCCGTCTTTACAAGTCCCACCCCTGATCAGATGCACGCCGCCACGAAAGCCGTTGCTGGCGAGAAGGGGGCCTTGCATATCGTCAAAAACTATACCGGTGACGTCATGAATTTTGATCTTGCCGCCGAGATGTTGCAAGCCGAAGGCATCCCTGTTGAAAGCGTCGTCATCGACGACGATGTCGCCGTGCAGGACAGCACCTGGACGGCGGGTCGCCGGGGCGTCGGAGCCACTGTCCTCGCAGAAAAGCTTTGTGGCGCGGCAGCCGAGGACGGGCGCCCACTCGACTCTCTCCGCGACCTCTGCAAGAGAGTAAACTCTCAAGCGCGCAGCATGGGGATGGCGCTGACCTCCTGCACTGTGCCTCACGTTGGCAAGCCAACGTTCGATCTACCGGAAGACGAGATGGAGCTCGGAGTAGGAATTCACGGTGAACCGGGGCGCAAGCGCGCCAAGTTGGCCTCGGCTGATGAGATCGTCGAGCTCCTCATGGAACCCATCATCAGTGACCTTCCCTTCAAGTCTGGCGATGAAATTCTGCTCTTCGTTAATGGGCTGGGCGGCACGCCTTTGATCGAACTGTTCATCATCTATCGCAAGGCCGCCGAGATCGCCCACCGCGCTGGGTTGAAAATCGCGCGAAGTCTGGTCGGCTCATATATCACGAGCCTGGAAATGGCGGGAACATCGATCACCTTGCTTAAATTGGATGACGAATTGACCCATCTTTGGGACCTTCCCGTCCTGACGCCGGCGCTAAGGCAGGGAATCAGATGAGTGCCATCTCCGCGGCAAATATTGAAGCATGGCTCCGACACTGCGCAGAAGTCTTCGTGCAGCATAAGGAGGAGCTCACCGACTTGGATGCCAAGATTGGAGATGCCGATCATGGCGCGAATATGGCTCGCGGATTCACGGCCATACCCGCAAAATTGGACGTGCTCGTCGACAAATCCATCGGCTCTCTCTTTCGGACAAGCGCCATGACCCTCATTTCTCAGATCGGCGGCGCAAGTGGTCCGCTGTATGGCACGTTCTTTCTGCAGGCATCCAGGCCGGCCAACGGTAAGACTACACTCAGCCACACGGAGCTCTGCCAATGTTTCGATGCTGGACTCACCGGCGTGGTGAAGCTCGGCAAGGCCGTTCTGGGGGACAAGACGATGGTTGATGCGCTTACTCCGGCTCTCGCGACCCTTCATCCCAACAACAGCGACTCGCTCGAGGATGCGGTCGCGCGGGCGGCCGCGGCGGCGCGTGCAGCTGCGGAGGCGACGATCCCCTTGATCGCAAGAAAGGGACGCGCGAGCTATCTGGGAGAGCGCAGCATTGGCCATCAGGATCCGGGCGCCGCCTCCTCGGCCCTGCTTATCGAGGCTCTGGCAGAGACGCTTAAAGTGACTGCCTAGGCAGTTGTATTTTCCGGCCAATCATGGTTGGTCTTGTCCTTGTCTCCCACAGCCGTGCTCTGGCAATCGCGGTTCAGCAACTCGTGACTTCCATAAGCGGCTTGAAGCTGTCCATTGCGATCGCTGCAGGAGCCGGTCCGGAGCGTGCGGAGTTGGGCACCGACGCGGCCGAGATCTTGGACGGCATCAATTCCGTCATGAGCGAAGCAGGCGTCCTCGTGTTGCTCGATATTGGAAGTGCTATCCTCAGTGCTGAAACTGCGCTGGAATTTCTTGATGACGCGCAGCGACAAAAGGTGCGCCTGTGCGGAGGGCCTTTTGTGGAAGGTGCCGTGGCTGCAGGCGTGCTCGCTGCGCTTGGAGCCAGCTTGGACGAGGTAAGCAGAGAAGCTGAGAAAGCCCTGCGCCATAAGGCGGAGCACTTCGACGCTTCGGCCGAGGACCGCGACGACTTGCAGGCGGACGAGACGATCTCCGGCAGCGAAGCGTTTCTCGCCGCGCCCGTCATCGTGCGAGATCCTCATGGGCTGCACGCCCGGCCTGCCGCCGAATTTATTCGCCTGGCCGCCAAGTTTAACTGCGAAATCTTGGTGCGCAATCTCACGAACGGCAAAGGACCTGCCTCGGCCAAGAGTATGAGCGCACTTGCGGCGATTGAAATTCTTCAAGGTCATGAGATTCAGCTCGCCGCGCGAGGGCCAGACGCCAGGAGCGCCATTACCGAGCTCAAGAGTCGAATCGAGGCGGGCTTGGGCGAGACGCTGAAACCTGCGACTCTCCCAAAGGTAGTTGCTACGGCGCTTGCTGATCGAGCGGCAACGTTCGGTCCCGTGCCAGTCTCGCCCGGCATCGCCATGGGAGCACTCTTCCATGCAGAAACCAGGCACGACGAGATTCCCGTCGAGAAGGTTCGCGACACAAGAAAGGAGAGAGAGAAGTTCTGGCGGGCTATCGAGGTTGCCAAAGCCGAGTTGGCACGAGATGAAATGACGCTTCGACAGTCTCTTGGCGAGGAAGAAGCGGAAATCTTCCGTGCGCAGGCGCTTGTCCTCGAAGATCCGGAACTCCTCGAAGCCGCCGAGAAGGCAATTGGGGATGGGCATCAGAATGCTGCCGCAGCCTGGCAGCGCTCCTACCAGGCCGCTGCCGCTGCTTACCACGGCTTGAGCGACGAATATCTGCGCCAACGCGCCGCGGACGTCCAGGACATTGGCCATCGAGTTCTCGAGGCACTCGGAATCCAACGCCGCCAGGTTCCTCATTTCCCCCAACCAGGAATTCTCGTCACCGAGGATCTGACGCCTGCAGAGGTCGCCGGCCTGTCGCGCGAATCAGTGCTCGGCGTGATTTGCCTGCAAGGCGGGAGGACATCGCACGCGGCCATTCTCTTGCGCGCCCGGGGCATTCCCGCAATCGCCCGGGCGAAGCCGGTGTTCGATCGCGAGGGTTTCAGGCCGGTAGGCGGAACCACGGCCGCATTCGATGGCGAGAACGGCCAGCTTTGGCTCAATCCCTCGGCCGAAGAACTACAAGAACTGCAGAGGCAGAAGGAAGCGCGTGAACAAGAGACCACGAGAGTTGCCCGCCGCAGCCACGAGCCAGCCGTTACCACCGACGGTCGCACCGTAGAGATATTCGCCAATGTCGGCCACGCTGCGGAGGCGGCAGATGCCTTGAAGAACGGCGCGGCAGGGATCGGACTCTTCCGCACCGAGTTCCTTTTTCTTAATCGAAACGATGTCCCGGACGAAGACGAGCAGTTCGCAGCCTTGCGCGACCTTAAGGAGGCGATGGATCAAAGACCGGTGGTCATCCGGACGCTGGATATCGGCGGGGACAAGCCGGTTCCCGCGCTTAACCTGCCGAGCGAAGCCAACCCATTCCTCGGGGTTCGCGCCATCCGGCTTTGCCTTGAACACCGCGAACTCTTTCGCATCCATTTGCGTGCGATCCTGCGCGCAGCCCATGGCGGCAACTTTCGAATCATGTTTCCCCTGATTACCGATCTGCACGAACTTCAGGAAGCAAAGTCGGAGGTAGAGGCGGTTCATGCCACCCTCCAGGGCGAAAACAAGGCTCATGCCTGGCCAATTCCCCTGGGAATTATGATCGAGGTGCCATCCGCAGCAATTCTGGTCGAGCAGTTGGCCCGAAGGGTAGACTTTTTTAGTATAGGAACCAACGACCTCACACAATACCTCCTCGCAGCTGATCGCGGTAATCCTGGTCTCGCGCAGTTCCATGACGCTCTCCACCCAGCTGTCTTGCGCTTCATATCGCGAATTGTTCGTGCCGCGCATGAGCACGGCAGGCATGTCGGAGTCTGCGGCGAGGCCGCTTCCGATCCGGTGGCGGCGAGTCTATTCGTTGGGCTCGGCGTTGATGAATTGAGCCTCGCTCCCACGCTCATTCCCAAAATAAAGGAGATGATCCGCAGAATCGGAAAACACGAGATGGAAGCGCTGGCCGCGGAGGCGCAGGAACTCGCCTCGGCTGCCGATGTGCGCGCCCTGCTGGGCGGGCAATAGCAACGGACAACCTGCGACCTCTTTTGGGCAGGGTCCGGCAGTAGCGCCATGCAGCGCTTGGGCCTCGCTTTTCGCACTTGCGAAAGGCACATCCTCGTGTCCAATGCCTTGGAGCCAAAGAGTTCCGCTTCAGTAAACGTGCTACTCAGAAGATGAAATCCTACATACCGATCACCGCAGCGTTGATTGCGGTGCTAAATGCTCTGCTGCTGATCCCTGCGATGAGTACTTACACGATGCCCATCGCGGCACTCGGGCTGCTGCTGGCGATTGCCATCATCGCACTTTCCTTCGTTCACAGCCCCGAAACTCCGGCTCCCGCGCCGCCACCCGTCGTCGCCAAACCACCGCCTCCCCAGCCCGAACCGCAGGCTGAAGCTGAAGTGGTTGCCTTTCTTGGGCTCCTTCAGGAAAAAGGCCGCCTCGTGGATTTTTTGATGGATGATGTCACGCTCTATGATGACTCCCGGGTCGGAGCAGCAGCTCGCGTTGTCCACTTCGGCTGCCGGGACGTCTTGCAAGAGCATTTCAAAGTCACGCCGATTGCCAACGCCGAGGAAGGATCACAAGTGATGATCCCCGAAGGCTACGCCGTTGACGAATACCGGCTCATGGGAAAGGTCACGGGAAACCCGCCCTTTAGGGGAATTCTGCTCCACAAGGGCTGGAAGACGGAATCGGTCAAACTGCCTCGTATCATCAAAACTGGCGAGAAGCGTCTCTCGAGCATTGCTCCCGCCCTCGTCGAGATGAAGTGAGACGGGGATCGACTTTCCACAAGGATGAGCGCACGATTTAGCCTGGGAATCGACCTTGGCACGAGCAACAGCGCCGTCGCTGCGGATGACTTCGAAAGCGACGAAGCCCCCATCGTTGAGATCACGCAGATCCTTCGACCCAATCAAGTCGGGGAAAAATCGACGCTGCCTTCCGCGCTCTATTTGCCGCATCCCGACGAATTTCCGGCCGATGCATTAAGGCTGCCGTGGGCCAATCACTCGCAGACAGCAATCATCGGACACTTTGCGCGCGACCATGGAGCGCTGGTTCCCGATCGGCTGGTAACGTCTGCGAAATCCTGGCTCTCAAATTTTCACGTTGATCCAAGGCGCCCTGTGCTTCCGTGGAAGTCAGAGATCCAAGAGCCGAAGCTCTCGGCCTTCGACTGCTCGAGGCTATACCTCGAGCATCTGAAGGACGGCTTCCTTTACGCCGAGCACCTTCAAGGTCGAAACTGGGACTTGTCCGAAGGTCAGATCGTTCTCACCGTTCCCGCGTCCTTCGATGAAGTGGCCCGGACTCTCACGGCGGAGGCGGCCGAAGCAGCTGGCTTGGGGAAAGTCACGCTGTTGGAAGAGCCGCAGGCAGCGTTCTACGCCTGGACCGCACGGGCCGGAGGAAATTGGCGCAGCCAAGTCAACCCGGGCGACATGATTCTGGTCTGCGACGTTGGCGGAGGCACCGCCGACTTCAGCCTCATCGCTATCAGCGGAAAGGACGGGAACCTTGAACTCGAGCGCATCAGCGTGGGCGAGCACATCCTGCTCGGCGGCGATAACATGGATCTCGCCTTGGCGTACACCCTCCACGCACAGCTCGAAAGCGGAGGCAAATCGCTCGACGAATGGCAGTTTCTGGCGCTGACCCACGCTGCCAGTCGCGCAAAGATCGATCTGTTCAATGACGAGTCCGTCGCGCAAGCGCCGATCTCGGTTCCTTCCCGCGGGTCAAGCCTCTTTGCGAAAACGATCTCGACGACTCTCGATCGCCACACGCTCGAGCAAGTCGTCTTGGAAGGTTTTTTTCCCACCACGAAGGTTACGGACCTCCCCGCCGAGCAGCGCAGCTCGGGCCTGCACGAGTTCGGGCTTCCCTACGCGTCTGACCCGGTCGTCAGCAAGCATCTCGCAAGGTTCCTTACGCGCAGCCTGGTCAATGTAAAGGCGAGTGACTCACTCAAGTCGCTCGTCGGAGAAAGCGCAGAGGCTTCCGACTATCTTAAGCCGACCGCCGTTCTCTTCAACGGCGGCGTTTTCAATGCCGCTCGGATCCGCAAACGAATCTTGGATCTTCTGGCCTCATGGAATGGCGACCAGCCGGTCAGGGAACTGGAGGGCTTTCAGCCGGATCTGGCCGTCGCTAGAGGAGCAGCTCTGTATGGACGGCACCGCGCGACCGGCACGGGAATCCGCATCAAAGCTGGCACCGCCCGCTCTTACTACATCGGCCTCGAATCCTCGATGCCAGCCATCCCCGGTTTCAAGCCTCCCATCAAGGCTTTGTGCGTCGTTCCTCAGGGAATGGAGGAGGGAAGCGAGTTGCTGATTGCAGAAAAGGAATTCGGCCTGATGACCGGACAGCCGGCGGAGTTTCGGTTTTTCGCCTCGGAGGTGCGAAGCGGTGACGATCCCGGACAAATCATCCCCAACGCCGAGCGCGATCTCGAGGAAACGAGTCGCCTCGAGGTGACCCTGCCCGCTATCGAAGGCGTGCCCGAAGGTCAACCGATCCCGGTCCAAATGAATCCTGTGGTCACCGAGCTCGGAAATCTGGAGCTCTGGATGAAGCACACCGGCTCCGACCGCCGCTGGAAAGTCGAATTCCAAGTGCGCATGGAATGATTTTTTAGTTGAGAGTTAAAAGGTGAGAGTTGAGAGGAATTGACTGCCGTCCTTCAACGGCCTTAGTCCGAAGCGCTCTGAGCCCTATTCGGGCGATTGTCTCCTCTCTCAACTTTCAACTCTCACCTTTCACTTTCCCAGATGGCCAAGTTCAGTATCGGCATCGACCTCGGCACCACCAATTGTGCCATGGCCTACGTGCCGCTGGATGGTGCGAGCTCCACGAGCGAGACCTTTTCCATCCCACAATGGGAGACGCACGGTTCCCTCACCGAATCCCTGACTCTTCCGTCCTTTCTCTATTTACCACGGGAGGAGGAGGCTGGCCAAATGCTGGGGAAAGGGGTTGTTGGTCGTGAATGGATTGCCGGTCGGTTCGCGCGAAGGCAAGCGGCGGAATCGCCAGGACGCGTTGCCCATTCCGCCAAATCCTGGCTTTGCCACCACGCGGTCGACCGCAGCGCACCTTTCCTGCCATGGAGATCCGACGAGATAGCGGTCGAAAAACGGATCTCTCCGATACAGGCTTCGGCGCTGTTGCTCGAATACTTGCGTGCGGCATGGGATGCTCGGTTTGCCGGCGAAGACGCCGATTTTCTCCGACAGGAAGTGACCGTCACCGTTCCGGCATCATTCGATGCCGTCGCCCAACGGCTAACCTTGGACGCAGCCGCGGAGGCCGGCTTCCCCGGCAACGTCCGGCTCCTCGAAGAACCCCAGGCCGCCTTCTATCGCTGGCTCGAAGAGCACCCTTCGCCCCAGGCCCTTGCACTGGCGACCGGCGAGTCTCACGTCCTGGTCGTCGATATCGGCGGAGGGACCTCTGATTTTAGCCTGTTCGAGATTTCGCTTAAGGCAGGGTCAATGCTTCCCCACATAAAGCGTATCGCGGTGAGCGATCATCTGTTGTTGGGAGGTGACAACATCGACCTGGCGCTCGCCCATCATATCGAACGACAACTCGGGGCCGAACTCTCCGCCCCGCAGTGGAATTTCTTGGTCGCGCGCTGCCGCGATTTAAAGGAACGCTCCCTGACAGATTCGGCAGATGAGGAATTTGCCATCTCAATTCCTTCGCCGGGGTCGAGCCTCCTGGGCAAGACCCTTACCGCACGCATTCGTCGCAAGGAAGTCGAGTCGATCGTCTTGGATGGATTCTTCCCTGAGTGCGAACCGGACGATCGTCCTTCGCGAGCGCAGGCCGGGCTCAGAGAATGGGCTCTCCCTTACGCGCCTGACAGTGCAGTCACACGCTATCTTGCCGATTTTCTCCGCGGAAGGCCATCGGTGGATTCTATCCTTTTCAATGGCGGCTCGCTCCACTCCGAGCCGGTGCGGCTGCGTCTTCAACAACAGATTGCCGCCTGGCAGGCAGGCAACGAACCCCAGATTCTCAAAAACTCCCAACCGGACCTCGCGGTCGCGCGCGGCGCCGCGCGCTTCGGCAGCCTCGTCTCCAGGCGCGCCGAGCGGATCGAAGCGGGAGCAGCACGCGCCGTCTACCTCGAAGTACATCGGCAAGGGATGAAGGACGCCGCACAATCAACTCTTGTCTGTATTCTCCCTAAGGACGCCGCTGCTGAAGAAGAGTTCAAGATTTCCCAGCCGGGCCTCGAACTTAGACTCAATCATTTCGTCCGCTTTCAACCTTATTATTCGACTCGCCATGAGAATGACAAAGCGGGAGCCCTGGTTCTTTGGAACGAGAGCGATTTTCATCGCCTTCCTCCTCTCCAAACGATTGCGAAGCTCAACGATCCGGGCTCCCGAAGCGATCGGGTGCCCGTGACGCTGTCCGCAAAAATGAACGAGCTCGGATTGCTCAAAGTCGCATGCCAAAGCGCTGATCCGCGCCTGAAGCATGCCTGGCCGCTCGAGTTCAACTTGCGACAGGAAGAGACCGGCGCAACTCGGGACCAAAGCGCATCGGCTCAGCAGACCGGCGTTGACGACGCACGAATGGAAGCCGCGCGAGCGCGTATCCGCTTGGTTTTCTCACGATCTCTCGACAAGCGAGACAAGCTCACTGCAACCAACTTGCTCAAGAATCTGGAGCAGATTTTCGGCATACAAAAGGCGAACTGGGATTGGGTTCTCATTCGCCGACTCTGGCAAACCCTCTTCGAGCAGATTGACGACCGTAAAACGTCCGTCGATCACGAGGAAGCCTGGTTGATTCTGGCGGGTTTCTTCTTGCGCCCGGGCTTTGGCGCGGATGGCGACGAGGCCCGCATCGATCAGCTTTGGCAGGTGAAAACCGATGGCCTCTTCTATCCCGGGAAGCGCATCCAACTTCAGGAATACATTCTCTGGAGGCGCATCTCAGGTGGGCTGAACCAAGCGCGCCAGGAAGCAATCATTGAGCCCGAGTTGCCAAAGCTGCTGTCTCAGAAGAGTTCGGCCCCTGAGTTGATTCGTCTCGCCGGATCTCTCGAAAGGATTCCGCAAAGCGTGAAGCAGGAACTCGCGGATCAGTTCATCAAGGACGTTCAGGATCTGGCGGAAAAGGAGCAACATTGCGTGCCCTACCTTGTCGCGCTCGGACTTCTTCTCAACCGCACGCCGCTCTACGCCGGAATTCGAAGTGTGATGACTCCCGCATACGTTGAACGCGCCTTCGACGCGCTCTGCAACTTCGATTGGGCTGAGCCGGAGTTGGTCGAAACCCAGACGCTCTTCCTTCGGGCGGCCCGTGTCACTAACGATCCAGCTCTTGACCTGCCGCGATCTCTGCGCGAAAAAATTGCTTCCAAACTGGAAAAATCGGGCGTCGCCCCCCTGAAGGTCGAGAGAATCCGGCGCTTCGTCTCCGTCGAGCGTGCCGATCGGACCAGCCTCTTCGGAGAATCTTTGCCACCAGGTCTCGTTCTTGGCGAACGAGCCGACGCGTAGTCACCTCCAACGAGAGAAGCGGAGAGCGTTGTCTCGGCGGAGTTTTCAGACTAATTGCTTCCGTTTCCTCAAAAAACGGGGAAGTATCCTCGCACCCTTATGAAGCCTGCATTTCCCGACATAAACAAGATCACCTACGAGGGTCCGAAATCCAAAGATCCTCTCGCCTTCAAGCATTATAATGCGGATGAAATCGTCGAGGGAAAGTCGATGGCTGATCACCTTCGATTTGGCGTCGCCTACTGGCATACTTTCCGAAACGTCCTGGGCGACCCGTTCGGTCCGGGCACCGCTATCCGCCCGTGGGATGATGGCTCAGACTCAACTAAGAACGCTTGCAACCGGGCTCGCGTCGCCTTCGAATTCATCGAGAAACTTGGCGCTCCCTTCTACGCGTTTCACGACCGCGATATCGCACCGGAAGGAGCAAGTCTCGCCGAATCGAACAAAAATCTGGATGCCGTCGTGAAGGTTCTCAAGGAAGAGCAGGAGCGCACGGGAATCAAGCTCCTCTGGGGAACCGCCAGCCTCTTTACAAACCCCCGGTTCTGCCACGGCGCAGCCACTAGCCCAAATGCCGATGTCTTTGTCTACGCCGCCGCGCAGGTGAAGAAGGCGCTCGAAGTAACGCATGAGTTGGGTGGCGCGGGTTACACCTTCTGGGGCGGTCGCGAGGGGTATGCAAGTCTCTGGAACACCGACCTCAAGAGAGAGGTCGACCACCTCGCGAGGTTCCTGCACATGGCGGTCGACTACAAGAAACAGATTGGTTTCACAGGCCCCTTCTACATCGAGCCGAAACCCAAGGAACCGACCAAGCACCAGTATGATTTCGACGCGGCAACGTGCCTGAACTTCCTCCGCGAATACGGTCTGCTCGAGCACTTCAAGCTGAACCTCGAGACCAATCACGCCACCTTGGCCGGTCACACCATGCACCATGAATGTGCAGTCGCCGCCGCCGCTGGAGCGCTCGGTTCGGTGGATGCCAATACCGGCGACGAGTTGATCGGTTGGGATACCGACCAGTTTCCGACAAGTCTCTACCTGACAACTCAAGTGATGCTGACCATCCTCAAAATGGGAGGTTTCACCACCGGTGGCCTTAACTTCGATTCGAAGGTCCGACGGGAAAGCTTCGAACCGATCGACCTCTTTTATGCCCACATCGGTGGGATGGATGCTTTCGCCCGCGGACTGAAGATCGCGGCGGCGATTCGCGCCGATGGGCGCCTCGCTCAAATGTTAAAGGATCGTTATTCCTCCTGGGATAGTGGAATCGGCGCCTCGATCGAGGCCGGCAAGGAGAGCTTCACTTCCCTCGAAAAATACGCCCTCGGCCACCCCGATCCCGTGCAGCATGGGAGCGGACGCCAGGAACTCTTCGAAAACGTTGTCAATGAATTGATCTGACGGCTCTTCCGTATCGGTCAGCGAGCAAAGCACACTGGTAGCGGACCCAAGTCCGTTGACCTGGCCTTCCTATCGGTCCCTTCCGGGCCGCGAACTCTTGATTTCGTAAATGGTGGTCGTGCCGCTGATCTCGTTGCCAACCACGAGCAATGGCCTCCCATTCGGACTGTCTTCATCGCTAATGAAGAGAACGCCCTCAGGACCGAGGTCGCCCGCGGTGCCGCTCTCTGGGTCCCCTCCGAAATTACGATTATTTACATACTGCACAAACTTCGGGGCCTTCGGGTCGCTGACATCGAATACAACCACACCACCAATCCGCTCCAGCCCAATAAACGCGTAGGGCGTACCCGAGACTTTGCCGATCGCGACACCCTCCGGCTCAGGGCCTTTGTCGTCACTGCGATTGTCGAAGTCGTTGCTCGTATTCGACGCGTTGAAGTTTGCTGGATGGACGGTCGCGGTGATGCGTTCCAGAGCGTCGCCGGAGTCGTATTGCAACTGGCCGTCGACATCCCAAATGCTGAATGACCGGGCACCGAAGGCGAACAATTCCGTATAAGGGCCGCTCGCTGATTCCTTCCCCATGGTCGATGTGATATTTAGCCTGCCGAGGTTGGCGGAATTCTTGAGGACTGCGGCGTTCGGAAACGCCGAAGGGTCGAGCACCACGCTGTTGCTGCCAATGCGAACACTCTCGACGAACGTTTCATATTCGCGCGCATCGCCTTCGTTGGCGGTGATAAGAAATGTCTTCGGGCCGACCTTGTATGAGGCAATCCCGTCTGGCAAATACATGCCCTTCACAGGCCATTGGCGAATGTTGATCTTGTCATCGCGATCGCTGGCATCGAGACCGCTGCCCGTCGTCTCGATGATACCCAACTGAATGGGCTCAGGCGTATAGTTCACCGTGAATGTGCCATCTACATTTACTATGATATTAGCCACGCCGAAGTCATTATCGTTGAGGACGGCAAGCGTCTGAGGATCGATCAGAGCTAAGCCTTCAACTTTTTGGACCCGGTTGTAACCCGCCGCATTCAGATCCACATGGAGAATCTTCGCAAGCGGCTGTATCCCATTGGCGACCATCTCCGAGACGGTGAGTTCGTCAACCATCTTACCTGTCGCGCCGATGGTGCCGCTGAGGTCGGATACATCGGTCGCGCCTGTGAGATTGAATCGATAGATCTTCTTTTCAATGGTCGAGGGATCATCGTCCGGGACGGAATCGTCGTCGCGCTCCACGACGAGGAACTCGCCGTTTTCAAACGAAACCGCATCGCCGATCTTGTCAGCACGGGTATCAGCTGAGTTGTTACCAGGCGGCGGGTTGTCCAGCACGTAGATGAATTGTCTGGTCGCGTGCGTGGCTGGGTCGAATTCCACCACCCGGATGTTCCTCATGGCGTTGAGATCGCCGTTCAAGAGCGTAGCCGGGTTGCGCAAGGGGCTCTGCACAAAGGCGTAAATTTTTCCACCATCGTACGCGATCGCTTCGAATCCGCGGTTCTGGCGACGCTGGGCAAGCACCTCGGGGAGCACCTCCGTTCCAAATGTTCCGTCTGGCTGATCCGCCTGCTCGGCGGTGCCCTTAGGCACAAAGCGATCGATCAGAACGCCGTTTGTGCCAAAGTGATAGATTGCCGGACGATATTCATCAACCATCCAGAAAGAACCATCATTCGGATCGACAACGAGACCTTCAAAGTCTCCGCCGAGCAGATCGAGCGGAAGGACATTGCCAAGAAGGTCGACTGGCTCTTCGTCGTTGTAAGGTGTCTCCGGCAATCCATTGATCGAGGTATTTGGAAGACCGGTCAATGGGTCCCCCTCTTGGTTCTTGAGTGGAATCCGTTCAGTGATGGTGAGAGCCCAGGTATTGCGATCAAGTTGGAAGCGAACGATCTCCGGCGTAAATTCCGGCAGGAGAAACGGGCGGCTAATGCCGGTCGGCTCAGCGTTCGGTCCCCGGTCAGTGTGGGTAATGAAGTTAAGTTGGTCGGTATTTGGATCGATTCCCTCGAAATGCAAGCCCGAGAATCCTCCGAGGAAGAGGTCTTGTCCGGCGGCGGTGGCGCCGATAGACGGTAAGGAGGCGGGTTGAAACTCGTAGACATCGAGGTCTTCCACCTCCACGGAGTTGTGATCCTTAAAGCCGAGGCCCACCAGCTTTGTCACAGTCGCCGATCTGATGTCGATGATCGCAAGTGCATTGTTTTCCTGGCAGGTCGCCCAAGCTGTTCGGGAGTCATGCGAGACCGCGATGTATTCCGGTTCGATGTCTTGAGCGACCGAGGCATTCGGGCCAAAAATGCGGATCGAAGGATCCAGGGTCGCGTCATTGAACGCCTTAAAACCCGCGGTGCGCACCTCACTTTGTCTCACACCAGCCGCGCCGCGGCGCAGATCAATGATGCTGACCGAACCCTCCGGATCAATGGAGTAATCGGTATTGGGCTCGGCCTCGTTGGCGACGAGGAGCCAGCGGCCGTCCGGCGAAAAGGTAAGCATGTCCGGCAAAGGCCCAACTTGCACGGATTTGAGGAGCCGCAACTCTCTGTTGAAAAAGACCACCCGGCCCGGGTCAGTTTTAAGCTCGCTCTCAACCGCAACGGCAACAACGCCTTCGTGAACAGCAACGCTATTGGCGACTGCGCCGAAAGGTTTTACATCGATCTGGCCAACCTTTTTCGGCCGGGATGGATTCCTAATGGAGAGTACGTCAACAGTGGCATCCTGGGCGTTGACGACAAAGAGACGGTGGGTCCTCGAATCGTGCGCAACGATCTCCGCACCACCAAGATCGAAGATGCCACTGGCGTAAGTGCCAATCGGTGCCAGGCTAATGCTCTTCTGATCGGCCGCCATACTGGCCAGCTCAGTCAGGGAAAGCGTCAATAGAGATACAATTATCGCGATCTTAGGGTTCTTCATAAGAGGGTTCCGAGCGAGCGTTCTGAAAATGCTCGGCAATGAGTGCTTGAAAGCTCCCGCCGTCATCAAGCACCGCAATGAAACAATCGCGTCACATTCGCGCGCCGCGGATCCGTAATGACACCGTCTCGAATCCAACCAGGATTCGCATCTACCCTCTTAGCTAATCCTTCCGGAGAGGAGGGATCCTTAGAAAATAGCCGCCCGCCCTATGCTTTCGCGCACCAGCCCTATCTGCTCTGAGGACAAACGATTTGGAGAGCGGTTAGCCCTTCTTGTCCTGCGCGTAGTGGAGGACTCTGACTGGCTCTACGGTCACCATGCCGCCCCGGACCATTTCCTCCAGCTTGCCTAGAAACGCTTCGATCTTCGGCGCGGTATCGATGATTTCGACGACGATCGGGAGGTCAGTCGACAGGTTCAGGATCTTGGCAGTATGGATGCGGCTGGTGGCGCCAAATCCCATCGGGCTGCGAAAGACAGTCGCTCCCGCCAAGCCTTCGTTGCGCGCCTTCAGGACAATCGCTTCATAGAGCGGCCGTCGCTCCCATTGGTCGCTTTCGCCGGCATACACGCGCAAGCGGAGACATTCTTCGGCTGGCTGCATCTATTCAGGGCCTTCCGGGCAGCACGTTTGCCAAGGCAATCCCGACGCCAGCCGCCACCAGACAGAGGACGACAGACGAGAGAACGTTGCTGGCCGCGGAAACCCACTGCCCATCCTGCAGCAGAAGCATCGTCTGCAGGCTGAACGAGGAAAACGTGGTGAACCCGCCGAGGATGCCGATGGTGACAAAAGCTCTGACCATCGGCGAGACAAGCAGAACTCCGTCCGGACCAGTGAGCCCGGTGAAGAACCCGATTACCAGTGAACCGAGCACATTCACGGCCAGCGTGCCCCAGGGAAATGTGCTGTCTGTCGCCTCGGCGATCCAGGCCGACATCGCGTAACGCATGGCGCTGCCAATCGCCCCACCGACCATGACAGCCGCATAAAGCTTCACATTCTCGGAATCGTAATGCCCGTTTGCCTCATGTATTTTCCGGCACGATCCGCATAGCTGGTTTCGCAGGTTTCTGCCGCGAGAAAGAATACCACCTGAGCCAGGCCTTCATCGGCATAGATCTTGGCCGGAAGCGGAGTGGTGTTGGAAATTTCGAGCGTAACGTGGCCTTCCCACTCGGGTTCGAAGGGCGTGACATTGACGATGATGCCGCAGCGGGCATAGGTGGACTTCCCCACGCAAATAGTGAGGACGTTGCGAGGAATCCGGAAATACTCGACACTCCGGGCAAGCGCGAAAGAATTCGGCGGCACGATACAAACGTCGGTCTCCATGTCGACCAGTGACTTTGCGTCGAAGCACTTCGGATCGACGACGGTATTAAAGACGTTCGTGAATACCTTGAATTCGCGCGAAACCCGTAGGTCGTAGCCATAGCTCGACAATCCATAACTGATGACACGCGAGCCATCGCTGCGGGCCTTGGTCTGGGTCTCGACAAACGGTTCGATCATTCCCTTCTCCGTCGCCATGCGACGGATCCACCCATCCGAACAGACGCTCATCCCCTAGAATGGCATCCCGGGGATATCCATGCCGCCAGTGACCTTCTTCATCTCCTCCGCTGCCATGGCGCGCCCATCCTCGATAGCTTGCTTAACGCCAGCAAGAATGAGGTCTTCCAGCATTTCCACGTCCTCCGGATCCACCACGCTGGGATCAATCTTGATCGAGAGAACGTCGCCGGCTCCGTTGGCCGTCACGGTCACTTTGCCGCCTCCCGCACTGGCTTCAATCGTCTTTTGGGAGAGTTCGGCCTGCTTTTCGGCGAGCTTCGCCTGCATCTTCTGGGCCTGCTGGAGCATCTTCTGAATGTTCATTTGGTCGCAGTCTGAATTTCACCGGCAAAGATTTCGAGGGCTTTCTTGATCAAAGGATCATTTTTGAACTCCTCCGCCGGATCTGCTGCCTTTCGCGCAGAGCTTTCAGGAGGTTTCTCGAGTGTCCCTGTGACCTCTTTCGGCGGTTCCTCCGCTGCCGGCTCGGCCAGATCCTCTCCGACCTCAAGGCGCAGCTTTACGTTCTTGCCCAGCATCGCGCCCAGCTTTGTCTCGGCGTTCTTGCGACCGTCCTCACCTACCACGGACCGAAGAGCACTGGCCGATGAAGGAGGAAGTTTCACGAGCACGTTGCTCTCGACAGCTTCCACAAAAACTCCTTTGGTGAGCCACCGAAACTTCAGACTCGACTCATAGGAGGCAGCGACACGGTCCCAGGCAACAGCTGCGTCAATGACCGCACTGCTTGAGGATGGGAGCGTCGGGCCAGACTCAGCCACGACTCGCTCTGGTTCCCGTTCCAAGGACGGAGCTGGTCGAGGCGAGGGCGGCGAAGGCGGGGCGCCGGCCCGCAAAGCAGTCAGCGTCTCGATGACTTCGTCCAGGCTGACTTGATCGAGAAGGTGAGCAGCCTTGATCACCGCGACATCGAGCTGAAGCTTCTTGTCAGCAGCCCACTTCATTCGGGACTCCGTCTCCGCCAAATGATCAAGCAAGATGAGGAGCTTGTCGCGTGGCGCCGAAGCCCGGTCCATAACCCCCGCAATAAGCAGATCGCGGACCTGCCCGATCAAATCCCCCAGCAAGCGTGACAAGTCCTTTCCGGATTCAGATTGTTCCGCCACGATCTTCAGTCCGCCCGCGGCATCACGTTCAAGAATTCGGTCCAGAAGCGCGGCCACCGCTTCACGCGATGTGAATCCGAAGACGGACATCACGTCCTGGCTTGCGATTTTGTCCCCGCAAAAAGCGACGCATTGATCGAGCATGCTTTCGGCGTCCCGCAGGCCTCCTTCGGCGCCACGGGCGATCAATTCAGCAGCTGCCTCGTCCAGGAGAATTTTTTCCTTCTCCGCAATGAACAGGAGATGCTTGCGAATGGCATCCGTCGAAATTCTGCGCAGGTCAAAGCGCTGGCATCGGCTCGTGATTGTCGCCGGCACCTTCTGGGCCTCCGTCGTCGCGAAAATGAACTTCACGTGCTCGGGTGGTTCTTCGAGCGTTTTGAGAAGCGCATTGAAAGCTCCCGGACTTAGCATGTGCACTTCATCAATCAGATAAATCTTGTATGGTCCGCGCGCGGGTGAATAGGCGGCGTTGTCCCGCAATTCCCGAATGTTCTCGACGCCATTGTTGCTGGCCCCGTCAATTTCCAGAACATCCAAGCTCCGACCTTCGGCGATTTCGAGGCAAGCATCACACTTCCCGCAGGGAGTGGCGGTCGGTCCTTTCAGACAATTTAATGCCTTGGCGAGAATTCTCGCTGTCGAGGTCTTCCCGATGCCACGCGGACCGACGAACAGGTAGGCCTGCGCAACGCGTCCGGAGGTAATGGCATTCTGCAGGGTGCGTGTAATGTGCTCCTGTCCGACCACCTCTTCGAAGGTCTGCGGTCTGTACTTCCGCGCAAAGACTCGATAACTCACACCCCAAGAATAAACTGGCAACCCAATTTCGGAAGCCGGAAGCAGCAAAAATTTTTGCGGGGGTCAGCCTGGCTCGACGCGAATGCCGTCTTGTTGCAGGACCTCATCGTAGAAGTTTCCGCGAAAGCAGAGACGGTTCATATAGACGGAGACAACGGCGGCAACCATGAGCGCGGGAAGGGCGTAGATTTGCCGGGTCATCTCCATGACGATCAATATCGAGGTAATCGGTGCCCGCACGACGGCGCCCAAGCAAGCGGTCATCCCAGTCAGAGCAAGAAGAGTCTGGTCCTCACCCGTAAGTCCCAGCAAGGTAGACGTTAGCCCGGTTACGAGCACTCCAGCCATGGCGCCAAAGAACAGGAGCGGCGCAAAAATTCCGCCGCATCCGCCCGCTCCATAGCAGAAGGCGGTGGCCAGTAGCTTGGCGAGCAGAAGACACAACGCCGCCGGCCAGAAGACTCCGCCGTTGAGCGATTGGATCAAATCACTATCGCCAAGACCGAATGCGCCGAGGTGACCCGTGAGGCTGAATGCCAGCAGCGAGAAAATTCCCCCCGCCACCGTGCCCATCACGAGCTTCCATGCTCCGGAAACCGGTGAGCGTTTACACCGCCCGCGGATGGTGAGAGTCAGATATTGGAAGGCGAGACCGGCCGCTCCGGCGACAAGCGCGATCACAGGGGCCATCCAAAGAGCCCGCCAGCTTAGGGCCACATCTGCTTTGACGGGCAGAGTCGGTGCACCCGCAGACAGCGCGAAAACGATACTCGACGCCAGCGCGGCGGCCAAGAGAGAGCGTCCGGCGAAGTTCTCCTCGTTCTTGCCCCCGGCGATCTCCTCAAGCACGAGAGTCACGCCAGCCAGTGGGCTGCCAAATGCCGCCGCCAGCCCCGCGGCCGAGCCCGCGCAGACTGCATTCGCGCGTGTCGCCGATGGCTCACCAAACACTTTCCCGATCTTACTCGCCAACGCCGCGCCAATGTGAATCGTCGGCCCCTCGCGACCGAGGCTCGATCCCGTTCCAATGGAGAGCGCACCGCCGAGAAATTTAACCCAAATTAAATGCCAAGAAAAATCAAGTTGCCTCGCATGATAGGCGACCTTCACTTGCGGAATTCCACTCCCGGGAGCGTCCGGCGCGAAGCGCTTCATCAACCATCCCGTGACAAATGCAGCCGTCGCCATGGTCGCCATGACGAAAATGGCGAACGCGGGGAGAGGCAATCTCGAAGGCGCTTCCACCAGGCGCTCCGCCAGCAGAACCATCGTTTCGTGGAAAGCAACGGCGGCGAGTCCGGCAACCACGCCGATCGTGGCGGTGCCCACCAACTGAAGAATGTTTTGCCGCCAATGGAGCGCCATCCGCCCTCCAGACACTACCAGGCGTATGGCTCACCTTTGCGGCCAAGGAAGTTGCCGCTTTGCTCCATCGATAATCCGTTAATCGTCTGGAAAAGCGATTGGGCTGATTCGCGGGGCGTCAATGGCGCATTCGGACCTCCCATGCGGGTCTTCACCCAACCTGGGCTGATCGCCGTGACGATGATGTTTTCTGTTCGGAATTCCGCGGCGAGCGCGCGCGTGAGCATATTCAATGCAGCCTTCGAGACTGAATAGGGATAGCGATCGAAGTCTTCCTTCTCGCTAATTGATCCCGCTCCCGACGAGATATTGGCGATTCGGGCGTGTGACGATCTTCGCAAATGCGGCAGAAACGCCTTGGTAACCCGTGCAACGCCGACCACATTTGCGGCGAAGGCCTCATTAAACCAATCGAGATCCAAGCTCTCAAAGGGTTCGTGCCCCTCGCCAGGAAATACCGCCGCGTTATTCACGAGCACGTCGAGCGACTTGTCCTCAAGATTCTTCACGGCCTCCAAAATTGTCGACTCCCGGCAGACGTCCAACGCCAGAAGGGAGAGATTTTTATGTCGACGCGCCAACTCGGAAAGCTCTGGCTGCTGAGGATTCCGTGCGCTTGCGAACACCTGCCAGCCCACGCGTGCGAATTCCTCCGCCAGGGCGGATCCGATCCCCCCGCTGCTGCCCGTTATCAAAACGCTTTCACTCATCGCAAAAATTAAAGCAGATCCATTTGGCCAAGACCCTCCCGAATGGCAATCTTCTTGCGGCGCGCCTTCGCGAACAGGTTGGCCCCGTCCGGTTGACCAGCCAAATGAGGAACGCCATCAGCGTTGAGCTCGGCTTTCTCGAGATTGTTCAGAATTTCCTTGGCTCGATTGAGAACGCTATCTGGCAACCCGGCCAGCCGCGCAACTTGAATTCCATAGCTCTGATCGGCGCGGCCGGCGAGAATCTTTCGAAGGAAGATCACTTGGTCGTTCCATTCGCGGACCGCGACGTTCAGGTTTATGACCCCCGAGCGCGTCCGCGCCAGATCGGTAATCTCGTGATAGTGCGTGGCAAATAGCGTCCGGCAACGGATCGCATCGTGGAGGTGCTCAGCGACACTCCAGGCAATGCTCAAGCCATCGAAGGTGGACGTCCCGCGCCCAATCTCATCCAAGATGACCAGACTCGCAGGCGACGCGTTGTTGAGAATGTTGGCCGTTTCATTCATCTCGACCATGAAGGTCGATTGACCTTTCGAGAGGTCATCGCTGGCGCCGACTCGCGTAAAGATACGATCGGCCACTCCGATCCGCGCCCGCGCAGCAGGCACGTAGCTCCCCGTCTGACTCATCAAGGTAAGAAGCGCCACCTGCCGGATGTAGGTCGATTTTCCCGCCATGTTCGGGCCAGTGATGATGGCGAAGCGCCTCTCTGAGCTATCGAGCGAAGTATCGTTCGGAACAAATCTTTCGCCTCCGGCCTGCCGATCCAACACCGGATGCCGCCCCTCGGAAATCTCGATCCAGCCGGAGTTGTCGACTTGAGGACGACAGTAATTGCGCTGGCGGGCGGTCTCGGCGAGAGAGGCCAGCGCATCAAGGGTCGCGATGGCCCCGGCCGTCGCCTGAATTGCAGAGATCTCGGCGAGGGCCAGGCCGCGCAATTCCTGGAAAATTTCAATCTCGCGGGCCTTGGCACGCTCCTCGGAGCCGAGAATCTTTCCTTCAAAATCCTTGAGCTCCGGCGTGATAAATC
This sequence comes from uncultured Verrucomicrobiae bacterium, assembly GCA_963824895.1. Classification (GTDB taxonomy): domain Bacteria; phylum Verrucomicrobiota; class Verrucomicrobiia; order Chthoniobacterales; family Terrimicrobiaceae; genus DASTFP01. Next base: position 68,551 of record CAWGQS010000018.1, read on the forward strand.
GCTCGCCATTGACGGTGGTCTGCTTTCGAAGGTAATCGTGAGGCACAGAGGAGAGATTGGCGCGCGTGATCTCGATGAAGTACCCAAAGACTGACGTGAAGCGCACCTTAAGCGACTTGATTCCAGTCCGCGCAATCTCGCGTTCTTGAAGGCTGGCTATCCAGTCCTTCCCCTCGCGAGATGCGGCGCGCAGTTCATCAAGCGCGCGATCATACCCATCGCGCACCATCCCTCCATCGCGCAATACCGCCGGCGGCTCGTCGACGATCGCCTGGGACAAAGTCTCGACGAGATCCGGGAGGTCGTGAAGTTCATCGGCAAGGCTGCCAAAATGGGACGCCAAACCATCGGAACCAAGGACGCGAACGCAATCTCTCACGCCCGGGACAAGTGATAACGAGATGGCCAACGCGGCGAGATCGCGTGCATTTCCGGCCGAGCCATTGAGGCGCGCCACGGCCCGCTCAAGATCACGGACCTCCCCAAGGTGCTCGCGCAAGGTGCCGAGCAAGAGTGAATCCTCCAGGAGGCGGGCAATGGCGTTCTGGCGCAGGCAAATCTCGCCGACGTCAAGCAGAGGATGAAGCACCCAATGTCTTAGAAGTCGCGCCCCCATCGGCGTCACGGTGCTGTCAAGCACACCCAAAAGCGTCATCGTCTTGCCGGCGCGGGATTGGACAAGTTCGAGATGGCTTTGGGTCGCAGCATCCAAAATGAGAAACTCGCTGGAACGGTACGGCTGCAGCCTGCGCAGGTGGGACGCATTTCTCCGCAGCTGTCGGGTCAAATAGTGAACCAATGCCCCGGCCGCGCTGACGGCGGCCGGCATGTCGTCGCAGCCAAAGCCAGCCAGGGAATGCACCTTGAAGTGCTCACGCAAGAACTCCTCCGCCTGCACGGGATCGAAGATATATCCGTCGAGAAAATTGGGGGCTCCCAAGTTCTCAAAGAAGTCTCTCTGCTGTTCGGGAGCGATCGTTTCCGCAGGCAGAATCCGCGCAAGCTCGTCGGCAAGAAGAAGCCTGTTCGCTACCTCAGTGATGCGGAATTCACCCGTGGTCAACTCACAAAAGGCGAGGCCAATCGTTGGATCGCAATGGCAGATCGCGGCAAGGTAATTTGGACGCCGATCATCCAACCCAAAATCGTCCAGCGTGCCCGCACTAAGTATCTGACTGATTTCACGCCGAACGAGTTTGCCGGCTTGCACTTCCCCTACCTGATCGCATATTGCCGCCCGCCATCCCGCCGCAATCAGCTTTTCGATGTAGCTGCGCGCCGCGTGGTAAGGAACCCCACACATCGGTATTTCGCCTCGCTTGGTGAGGGCAACATTTAGGATCGCCGATGCTTCTCGGGCGTCGTCGCCGAACATCTCATAAAAGTCTCCCAGCCGAAACAAGAGAAGGGTGTGAGGAGGCAGTTCACGCCGGATAGCGTGGTATTGCTTCATCATCGGAGTCTGCGAGTCAAACGACACAGGATGCCCCTTCTAAAATCCAAAGCCGTATCGATGCCATCAGTTGGAAGGACTCTTCAATCCGTCGAAAGACGCATACCCATTTTCTTCATCAGCCGCGATGACCCGATGGCTCGCCGAGATCAGAAGACCGCTTCAAAAATGCGGCCAGCGGACTGGTAGCCTCCGCGTGATCGAGCTGCGAAGGAAGTCCCGCCTCGAAGGCCTCGCGCGCGCACTCCACGGCCCCCTTAAATGCCTTCGCCATGCGCACCGGGTCACGAGCAGCAGCAATCGCGGTATTTACGAGGACGGCATCTGCTCCCATCTCGAGCGCCTCCGCGGCGTGGCTGGGGGCCCCAATTCCGGCATCAACGACAACAGGGACGGCAGCCTGCTTGATAATGATTTCGATCTGAGCTCGTGTTTCGAGACCGCGATTACTGCCGATCGGCGAGCCCAGCGGCATTACCGTCGCCGTGCCAATATCCTGCAGACGTTTGGCAAGCACCGGATCGGCGTTGATGTAAGGGAGAACAGTAAAGCCTTCCTTGACGAGTATTTCTGCGGCCTGCAGCGTTTCGATCGGGTCGGGCAGCAAATACTGGGGATCAGGATGAATTTCCAGCTTTACCCAGCGGGGAAGGCCGGCTGCAGCCGCCAGGCGGGCAAGACGCACAGCTTCGCTGGCATCGATGGCGCCACTGGTGTTCGGCAGAAGCAGATACCTCTTTGGATCGATGAAATCCAAGATGTTCGCGAACGGATCGCGCTTTCCGCTGATGTCCGCACGCCGGAGCGCTACCGTCACAATTTCTGTGCCGCTGGCCACCAGCGCCTCGCGCATGACCTCGTTCGAGGAAAACTTCCCTGTGCCGAGCAACAATCGCGACGAGAACTTGCGACCCGCAATTTCCAATTGGCTGCTCATTCTTTACTTCTACTGCGCTCGTTCGACTACAGCAAGGGGCCATGGGCCCCGTTCGAAGGCGCTCACGTCTCGGGCGGAAGACGCGCGCGAACCTGAGACCTCTTCAATCAACGGAAGAGACATTTCAAACTTCATGAAGGTCGCGAGAATAGGCAACTTCCTCATGGGTTCAAGCGATTCGAAACTCCGGCGGAGGCGCAGCCTCAAAGGCCAGGCGGCTGCCAGAGACAGGGTGGCGGAATTGGAGCTTCCACGCGTGCAGCATGTGCCGCGAAAAGTTGTCACGTCGTCCATACAGCGAATCTCCGAGAACTGGGCAACCGAGATGCTTCAGGTGGACCCGGATCTGATGCGTGCGCCCAGTCCGCGGTCGGCATTCGACCAAGCTCACGCCCTTTGCCGACTCGATCACACGATATTCGGTAATCGCTTCGCGCCCTCGTCCCAGCCGACTCACTGCCATTTTCTTGCGGTGCACGGCATCGCGGGCGATTGGCACATTCACCATGCCGGTGCGAAATCGCGGTGCACCCGAGACCAGAGCGAGATAAACCTTGACCACCTCGCGGCTGGCGAATTGCGCGGCCAACGACCGATGGGCCGCGTCGGTTTTCGCCACCACGAGACAGCCGCTGGTTTCTTTGTCCAGCCGATGAATGATCCCGGGACGATCGACGCCGCCGATGCCGGAAAGCTTGCCGAAATGATGCAGTAGCCCGGAAACCAAAGTCCCTCCTCGATGTCCGGCCCCGGGATGCACCACCATGCCCGCCGGCTTGTTTAACACCGCAAGAACATCGTCTTCGAAAAGGATCTCGAGCGGCACGTCCTCGGCACGTGCCGATTCACATGGGATGATCGCGGGTTCGCGCCAGACAATCTCATCATCGGCGCGGACAACTTGTGAAGCCTTCGCCGGTGCGCCGTTGAGCAGGACGCCACCAGAGCGAATCACGGCCTGGATTCGCGAGCGCGAAACGGCTGGCAGACACCCTGCCAGCCAGCGATCGAGCCGATTGCCGGCGGTTTCACGAGAAACGCTGAAGATCCGGTCCCCCGGCTCGGAAGCCGGCGAATTTCTTTGCGAAAAAATCATCAGCACTGGATAGTAATCGGCATTACTCATCCATCTCTTGGAACAATGTTAAAAGAGGAAAGTTCCGGCGAGCGCCAGGGCCGGACCGAGGAAAGCCAAAGGGAAGAGATGCCGCGCGGGGGAACACTGCCCCAGGGCGAACCCATTGAAACTTCTCCCGTCTCGGAGGAAGCTGCGATCCACGCAGGCGCACCAGGTCGAGTGATCGAGGCTTGCCCGCGCTGCGAAACGTTGATGGATGTGACCGATCAACCTCCTTTGTCGCACGTCCGTTGCCCGAAGTGTGGGCAACGATTACGTGCCCACCGGCAGTTCAACAACTACCGGCTGCTGGAACTCCTCGGCGAAGGAGGAATGGGTGCGGTTTACAAGGCCGTCGACCGTACTCTCAATCGCGAGGTAGCCCTTAAAATCTTGAAGAAGGAATGCAGCGCCGACGCCGAGGAGCGCGCCAAACTTGCGGAGGAAGCCCGCATCACGGCTTCGATCAACCATCCCCACGTCGTCAAAGTCTTCTCGTTTGGTGAAGACCAGGGTCAGTTTTACTTGGCTATGGAACTTGCGGAGAAAGGCTCTCTCGATGATCTCATGAGCGTTCAACACCGGCTCTCAGAAGCTCAGGTGCTGCGTGTTGGCATTCAGATTGCCGAGGGCCTCGAGGCTGCCCTCGAACACAACCTCATTCATCGAGACATCAAGCCGGGCAACATTCTCTTCTCGGATCCTCATACCGCCAAACTTGTCGATTTTGGCCTCGCGATCGTCCTGGACGAGGTCGCACACGCCCGCGGCGAAATCTGGGGCACCCCCTACTACATCGCCCCAGAAAAACTGGACGATCAGCCGGAGGATTTTCGCAGCGACATCTATAGTCTCGGCGGAACCCTCTTTCACGCGCTGGCGGGACGACCACCGTACGACGCTGAGACCGCCTCGACCGTCGCTCTGAAGCAGCTCATGAGCCAGCCCGTAAGCCTGCAGGCCTTTGCACCGGATGTCTCCAGCGAAACCGCCTACGTGATCAACCGAATGCTCGCCAAGGATCCCGCCGAACGCTACGCCTCCTATCCCGAGCTCGTTGAACATCTCTCTTACGCCCGAACCAAGCTATTGGAGCGCAGTCAGCAGCCCTACAAAGCGAAGGAGCGGGTGGTCATCGAAACCCCAGCGGCCAAGAATATTTCAGGACTCCTTAGCCTTGGTCTGCTCATCTTTATCGCGGCGTGTGTCATGGCGTACATTTTCCGCGAAGAAATCTTTGGCGATTGGGCCCAAAAGCCGGGGTCCGCGAGCTATTCTGGCGCCCAGTTGCAGCCGGCATTTCGGAGCGCGGTGCAACTGCTTGGCCAACGACAACCGCAAAAGGCTCTCGCCGAATTCGATCGGCTGGCAAGCCTCTCCGGCGATGAACAGCCCATCAAGAACTGGATCCGGATGAGTGCGGCACTCGCCGCGCTCGTGGCGGGCGATGATAAGGATGCCGCGCGCCGTTTCGACGCGCTCGCCAAAGATGGCATCTACTCGACCGCCGAAAACGACCGCCTGCTTGCCAACTTCTTTGTTCAAGCAAGTAAGCAGCTGGCCAAGCCAGGGAAACCGATCCCAGCGGCGATCACGAGATTATACTCAAACGAAAACTTCGAGGCCTTTGGCCTGCTTTGCTTCGCCTTGCATGACTGGACCAACGGCGATGCCGAGAATGCCCGCGCGCTATTTGATTCGTTCATGAATGCGAAACTTCCCGACTCTGAAAGCTGGATCAATGAGCTCAAGCCGCTGGCGGCGGACTATTCTTCCCAACTGCGATCTGGTGGCGGGAATTGAAAAGGATCTTCGCACCGTCACGGACGCAGAATCCGGACCGGCGTTGGCCCAGAAAGTTCGTGCCGGCCACGACGCCGCCCCGAATCGACAGGAAGATGGCTGAGCGCCTGAAGTCGATGGAAGGTCAATTGATCGCGAAGGGCGCCACTCCTTAAAAGACGTCGCCCGTTCTTCGCATCCTTCCTCTTGCGAGACGCTCTGACATGACGGATAAAGCTAAATGATGAGCGAGCCAAATCTGCCTACGCCCGAGCAGCTGCAACAACGTTTGCAGGAGTTCTTTCGGGCGAGCTTTGCCACGCCGGTGCAGGCAAGCCCGGCGGAGAATGCGGAGGACTCTACCGCCGAGGAGAAGACGCATCCAGTCTTCGAGTTCAAGCTGACTCCGCGTGAGATCAAACGACATTTGGACCGGTTCGTGATCCAGCAGGACGAAGCCAAGAAAGCCCTGAGCATAGCTGTCTGCGACCACTATCATCATGCGCAATATGCCGCTTCACTACCCACACAGGAGGCGAATCGCCTCGAATACGCGAAGCAAAATGTTGTCCTGATCGGGCCGACGGGCGTCGGCAAGACTTACCTCGTCAGGCATATTGCGGACCTCATCGGCGTTCCCTTTGTCAAAGCGGACGCGACAAAGTTTAGCGAGACTGGTTACGTCGGCGGGGACGTAGAAGACTTGGTGCGCGAGCTTGTCCACAAGGCCGATGGAGACCTTGCGCTTGCCCAGTATGGAATCATCTACATCGACGAGATCGACAAGATCGCCAGCGCAGGAGAAATGTTGGGGCGGGACGTGAGCGGGCGCGGTGTCCAGACTGCCTTGCTCAAACTCATGGAGGAAACCGAGGTGCCGCTCAGAGGAGGCAACGACCTTCAGGCCCAGTTGCAAGCCGCCATGGAATTCCAAAGAAAGGGCAAGGTGACGCGCGAATCCATCAACACGCGCCACATTCTCTTTATCGTCTCGGGCGCTTTCGACAAGCTGGGGGTCCGCGTGGCCACCCGATTGCGTCAGTCGCAAATTGGTTTTGGGGCAGAGCCACCGAAAGTCCTGGAGGGTTCTGATCTTCTGCGTCGAGCGGAGACCAAGGACTTCGTAGACTACGGAATGGAACCTGAATTCATTGGCCGTTTGCCCGTGCGCGTGGTTTGCGATCCGCTCACCAGCACCGACCTTTTTGACATCCTGAAGAAGTCTGAAGGAAGCATCATCCGGCAGTATGAACGGTCATTTCGGGCCTATGGTGTAGAGGTCTTTTTTGAGGATGAAGCGCTGCGCGAAATAGCGGAACAGGCCTCAGGGGAAAGCACCGGAGCCCGCGGCTTACTTACCATCTGCGAAAAGATCTTCCGCGATTTCAAGTTCGAGCTGCCCGGCTCGGGGGTCACATCCTTTACCGTCACTCGGGAGTTGATCCAAAACCCCGCGATGGCACTGGCTGAGCTTCTGCAGGCCGGTCACGCAGAACGCGAGAAGGCACAGCGCGGGATCGTGGCGGAGTTTTGCGAAAGGTTCACGTCCGAGCATGGCGTCAAGATCACGTTTGAAGACGACGCCATCGAACGGATTCTTGACCGGGCTGCCGAGGAGACTCTGGGAGTCCGTGAATTCTGCGAACGCGCGTTTAAGGATTATCAATTCGGATTGACGCTTATCAAACGCAACAGCGGTCGAATCGAATTTTCGATTCCTGCCCGGGCGGTGGACAATCCCGACGGAGTCCTCAGTGAATGGGTCGTTGCCTCTTACCGCAATGTTCCCGGGGAGCCCAATGCAGCCTGATAGGCAAACAAGAGGGCTTGCGCTCTGCGGGCCGCATGACTTTGAGAGCCTCGGGGCAATCGGCAAGATCGAAGGCGCGGAAGACTGTCGGTTTTCATGAGATATCTTAAGGCCGCCATTCTCATCGGGACCATCAGTGCAGCGATAGTCATCGTACTTTTTGCCACGGGTTGGATATCAACGACGCCAGATCTCGTTCTGCGCGAGCAGATTTACCGGATGTCGAATCCGCTCGTCATCCCCAGTGGAGTTCAAATCGGACTCATCATCCTCCTGGCCTTCGCCGGGGCGTGGACGACGGTCGACATTACGCGGCCAGTCCTCAAGGCGGTTGTTGCTGTCGCCGCCATCTTCCTGTTGATCACAGGCTCGGCGACATTGGCCCTCTACAACGTCTTCTATTCTCCCTTTCCTGGTGCCTTCGCCATTCTGGTGAGCTTCCTGGGCGGTCTTGCGTATGGCCGCAGCGGCAGCGGCTCCCGAAAAAAAGTGCTGGAGCGCCTCTTCGGCCAGCGAGTTTCTCGGAATGTTTTTAGTCGTCTGGTGAACGCAGAGGTCCCCATTGAATTTCCAGGCGAGCTCCAAGATGGCACCGTTATTGTCTGCGAAGTGCAGAACCACAGGGAGCTCATGGAACTGCTTCAACCCGAGCACTACGCTGCCATGACAAACCTGTATCTGCAGACTGCGTCGGATTACCTCGTGGAGGTTGGCGGCTATCTTGATGAATGCACCGGCGAAAGCCTTCGGGTGGTTTTCGGCACCCCTTTGCCCGATGAAAAGCATGCGTCGCGGGCCTGCCGCGCAGCCATTGATCTCTTGTCACGGCTCGACAATTTGAATCGCGAATGCGACTCCACCTGGCAAAGGCGATTTGATTTTCGCATTGGAATCAACTCGGGGGAGATGATCGCGGCGGCCTACGGCGGTTCGCGATTGGCGAGCTTCAGTGTCGCTGGACCCGCGGTGGAGTTCGCTCGGCGGCTTTGCGCTGCTTGTGCCACCTATGGCTGCCGGATTCTTATCGGTCCCGAGACGTTTGAACAAGCCGCCGAGACCTTTGAGGCACGTCCGATCGAAGTGCTCAAGGGAGTTGGCGAGCGACGGCGCATCGAGCTCTACGAAATCCTGGCGCCTAAACACGATCTTTCTCCGGAGCGTGAGCGAAGTCGCGACCATTTCTGGCGAGGCGTCCTCTACTTCCGGGAAAAGCAGTGGGAGAAGGCCACGCAGGAATTCTCGAAGGCGCGCATCAGCGGCATTCCTGATTCCGCGCTCGATTTCTACATCCAACGGGTGGAGCGCAACCGACGGGGCGAGGAAGACGTGGTCACAAAGGACCAGATGGCGCTCTTTACCTCGTCGTAGGTCACCCGGAAGACGCTCTCCCTCCCGCTTGCGCTCTGGCACATGAAGCCTGTTGATTACCCGGAACCTTTCGGCGACCTCACTCGCGAGCTGCGGCGTCTTCCAGGGATCGGCCCGCGCACCGCGGAACGCATTGCTCTCTGGTTAGCATCCTCAAAAGACGCCCGGCCTCTCGATCTGGCAAAAGTGCTTCAGGGCGCCGCCGAAAATCTTCGCGCCTGCACGATCTGCGGCTTCTTCGCTACGCAGGAGCATTGCCAAATCTGCCAGGACGAAAACCGGGCCGGCAAGGAGATTTGCGTCGTCGAACAGGCCACCGACATCCTTCCAATCGAACGAACAGGCTTCCTGAAAGGCCGCTACCATGCCCTTGGAGGACGGCTCGCCCCCTTGGATCACGTCGGACCGGACCAACTCCGCATCGATGCGTTGCTCGCCAGGATCAAGAACGAGGGCACGACGGAGATCATTCTGGCTTTGAGCGCGGACGTGGAAGGCGAAGCCACGACCAATTATCTTGCGGAAATGCTGGCTCCCCTTGGAGTTCCCGTCACGCGAATCGCGCATGGGCTTCCCGCCGGCGGCGGATTGGAACATGCCGATCCCTTGACACTTCAGCGAGCGCTCGCCGGACGCAATTTGCTCAAAGTTTGACAGCCGAGACCGAAAATCCGAAGGTTTCTTCCATGGCCGCGCCGAAGATCGATCCCGCACTTCATCAGGCGAAAAAGCCTGAGTGGATCAAGGTTCGACTGCCATCGAATCCGGTTTTTTTCTCCACCAAAGCGCTGGTTTCGGACCTTCGGCTGCACACGGTCTGCGAGAGCGCGCAGTGCCCGAACCGCTGGGAATGCTGGAGCCAGGGAACGGCCACCTTCATGATCGCGGGCGAACGCTGCACGCGCGCATGCGGTTTCTGCGCGGTGACCACCGCCAAGCCCTTGGCCCTGGAAATTGACGAACCTCAGCGCGTCGCCGAGGCGGTTCGCCGTCTGAAACTGAAGCACGTCGTGATCACGGCCGTGGCTCGCGACGATCTTGCAGATGGTGGCGCGGAGCATTTCGCCAGAACGATTGAAGCCATTCGGGCGATGGATCCAAAGATGATCATCGAGGTGCTCACCCCCGACTTCAACGGAAAGGAAGAGGCGCTACGACTGGTTCTCGATGCCAGGCCCCACATCTTTAATCACAATATTGAAACCGTCGAACGGCTCACTCCGGTCGTCCGCTCGCGTGCCAAATACCGCCTCTCTCTTGAGGTTCTTCGACTGGCGAAGGTCATCGCTCCGGAAATCGTGACCAAAAGTGGCGTGATGCTTGGACTCGGTGAAACGGAGAACGAACTCTTCGACGCTCTCGACGATCTCCGCAGCGTCGGGGTGCAGGTGCTCACCATGGGACAGTATCTCCGCCCGACTCCACAACACTTGCCGGTCGTGGAGTACGTGAATCCTGAAACCTTCACCCTTTACGGCGAGATTGCGCGTCGCAAAGGCTTCGAGTTTGTCGCCAGCGGTCCCCTGGTTCGAAGTTCCTATCACGCCGCGGATTTTAACCCCGTTCAGCGCAAGGATTAACGTCACACCTTGCGCTGGTGCATCGTCGCAGTCGGTAAGTCTCGTCTGGTCTACGCCCGCGCCGGTATCTCCGAATACTTGGCACGACTGCGATGCTTCTGCACTGTCGACACGGCCTGTATTAAGCCATCCAACCCGCCTCGCGAGGGCACCCAGCTGCTTAGTCGCAGCGAAGGGTGCTTCCGCCTGGTTCTCGATGAACGTGGTAAACGCCTGACCAGTCGTGCGTTCGCCGAGGAAGTGAGGAAAATTGAAGGAAATCCGCGAAAAACCTGCGCGCTTCTCGTCGGCGGCGCAGACGGACTCTCCGAACGCGTCATCGAAAGCGCGGACCTGCTCTGGTCGCTCAGCCCATTGACGCTGCAACACGAACTCGCCCTCGTCGTTGCTCTGGAACAGATCTATCGGGCGCATACAATCCTCACGGGAATTCCTTACCACCGCGACTAAGCGCCCCGCATCGAATTTCACGCTCATTGCAGCGGCGATGTCCCCATCGCCGGAAGCGCCCTCGACCGTGGGGACACGGTCGCTACAGCTGCGCAAAGCTCTCTACATAAGTCTATTGTGCCACAGAAGCGTGAAGTTCGCCACATCACTGGAGGCACCCACCTCCGCCGCCGAGAGTTACATTTAGAATAATTCTTGCTTTAGATTATCACCGGCATAGGTTGAGCCAGAATGAAACCAATTCCGCAGGGAAATCCCGGCTATGCGGAGACGATCAGCCATAATGGCCATCGTCTCACGCCGCAACGTCGTGAAGTATACGAGGTTCTCCTTGCGCAGCGGGATCATCCGACGGCGACGGCGGTTTTCCTGCGTGCGAAGCAGCGGATGCCCTCGATCTCTCTGGCAACAGTCTACAACTGTCTTGAGACACTGGTGGAGTGCGGCCTCGCAAAGCAGGTCAACGTGGAACGCGATGCGACGCGGTATTGTCCAAACCTGAGCGAGCATGGGCATTTCATGTGCGAGCGCTGCGGGAAGATTTACGATGTTCCACTGCTGGCGAGCAAACGTCTGGGTCGGACGTGGGATTTGCCGATGGGCTTTACCGTTATCCACAGCGATATCACCCTCCGCGGAGCCTGTGCAGACTGCAACACATCAACCTGATTTTTGACCTTTTCGATGAGTCTTTTGATCCAAAATCTGTGCGCCAAGATTGGCGACCGTGAAATCTTAAAAGGCGTGAGCTTGGAGGTCCCCAAGGGGGAGGTCCACGCCATCATGGGAAAGAACGGATCTGGCAAGAGCACTCTTGCCAAAGTGATGGCAGGACATCCCTCCTACGAGCTGACGAGAGGCGACGTGCTTCTTGATGGCCACAGCATTCTCGAGATGGAGCCTGACGAGCGCGCCCGGGCGGGACTTTTTCTGGCCTTCCAATATCCGATGGAAGTTCCGGGGGTGACGATCGCTAATTTTTTGCGTGCCGCCCTGCAAGCACGGCTACCGCAAGGCGAGGAGCTTGATGCGGTCGCCTATTATCAGCGACTCTATCGCAAGATGGATGCGCTCAAGGTCCCGCGCGAATTCACCTCACGCTCGGTCAACGAGGGCTTTTCTGGCGGGGAGAAGAAGCGTTGTGAGATCCTGCAGCTCGCCATGCTCGAGTCGGCCTACGCCGTGCTCGACGAAACCGACAGCGGGCTGGACATCGATGCGCTGAAGGTGGTTGCCGAGGGAGTCAATGCCTTGCGCGCGCCGGAACGTGGATTTCTTGTGATCACGCATTATCAACGTCTGCTTAACCATATCGTGCCGGACGTGGTCCATGTAATGGTGGACGGCCGCATCGCGCGCAGCGGTGACAAAGACCTGGCCCTGAAGCTGGAAGCCGAGGGCTACGATTGGGTGGAAAAGGAGGCGGCGATGGCCGCTTAAAGGAAAGGGAGCCATGAATACAGAAAAACACGACATCGTTATGGACCGATCAATCGGCGATTTCCGCTACGACGTCGACTACGAGTTCGACGCGGGAACCGGCTTGAGCGAACGGACCATTAACTACATCTCCGATGTCAAGGACGATCCCGATTGGATCCGCGAGTTTCGCCTGGATGCGTATCGGAAGTTCTTGGACAAGCCAATGCCGACGCATTGGGCCAGCCATGATCTCGAGAACATCGTTTTCGACAAGATCCGCTATTACCTTTCGCAAGGCACAACGCCAAAGCGCTCGTGGGATGAAGTTCCAGAGAACGTCAAGCGGACGTTCGAACGGCTAGGAATTCCAGAGCAAGAGCGCAAGTTCCTTGCGGGGGTGGAAGCGCAGTTCGACAGCGAGGCTGCCTACTCGAACATCAAGAAAGCGGTCGGCGAGCAGGGCGTCATCTTTGTGGGTTCGACCGAGGGATTGCACAAGCATCCGGAAATTTTTCGGAAGTGGTTCGGCAAAGTAATTCCGACCGGAGACAACAAGTTCAGCGCGCTCAACAGTGCTGTCTTTTCGGGCGGCTCCTTTATCTACGTGCCGCCGGGAGTCAAGGTGAAGCATCCACTCCAAGCCTATTTCCGAATCAATGCGGAAAACTTTGGCCAGTTCGAACGCACCCTCATTATTGCCGACGAGGGCAGCGAAGTTATGTACATGGAGGGCTGTACGGCGCCCAAATTTGAGACGGCGACCTTGCATAGTGCGGTCGTCGAACTGGTCGCTCTGCCCGGCGCAAAGATCCAATACGTAACCGTCCAGAACTGGAGTCCAAACGTCTTCAATCTCGTGACCAAGCGAGGACTTGCGCATGAGGAGGCCGAAATCAAATGGATCGACTGCAATATCGGCTCACGCCTGACGATGAAGTATCCGGGAGTGGTCATGCGGGGCCGCAAGGCGCGCGGCGAAGTCATCTCGATTGCCCTGGCCAGCGACGGACAACATCAGGATACCGGTGCGAAGATGATCCATGCCGCTAATGAGACCACCAGCAATATTGTCTCCAAGAGCATCAGCGTCGGCACGGGGCGCGCGACCTATCGTGGTCTCGTCCATGTGCCCAAGCATCTCAAAGGATGCAAGAACAACACGGAATGCGACGCGCTGCTGATTAATGCCCATAGCCGCACGGATACATATCCGACCATTTCCGTGCGCGGTCAGGGGAACGCCTGCCAGCACGAGGCAAGTGTCAGCCAGATCAGCGAAGAACAGATCTTCTACATGCAGCAGCGCGGCATTTCAGAGGGGGCGGCCATGAGCCTCGCGGTCAATGGGTTTGTCAACGACCTCGTGCAGCAGTTCCCGATGGAATACTCCGTGGAACTCAAGCGCCTTATCGACCTCGAGATGGAGGGATCGGTGGGATGAGCCACTGCGGGGACGCTGCTCTGCGAGCGGCGCACGTTCCTGGGAATGGCAAACCGGCCTCGCAGCCGACCCATCGATACCTATGAGCCTTACCGCCTCTGTTCCCGTCTCAAAGGAAACCGAGCAGAACTGGCCCGCATGGTTCCAGGACCAGCAGGCTTCCGCGTGGTCCGATTACGAGGCCACCCCGGAACCGAGCCGTAAGGATGAAGCCTGGCGCTTCTCGAATATCGGCGCGCTTCGCTTGTCGGACTTTGAAATCGCGCGGCCTGTCGCCAGCGAGGGACGGTTGATCAACAATTCGCAGAGCCTTCGGGAATTTTCTGCCAAACTGGTTTTCGGCAACAACGCGTTGCTTCACCAGGATGTTGAGGGGTTGCCGCAAGGGGTGCTGGTTAAATCCTTGGAAGTCGCTGCCCGCGAAGACGAAGCACTGTTTCGCAAGTTTTTCATGGCGCAGCCGGTCGAACTGGGCTCCCACAAATTTGCAGCTCTGCACAAGGCACGTCTCGGCACCGGCGCCCTGCTCTATGTCCCCAGGAACGTCGAGGTCACGCTCCCGGTGGAGATCTTTCACTGGGTCGATGGGGAGAATAGCTGCATCTTTCCGCATACGCTGGTTGTCTGTGGCGAGAACAGCAAACTCACCGTCATCGATCATTTCAGGAGCGCCGATGGCAGGCGCGCATTTGCTTGCGGCGTAAATGACCTCCATCTGGAACGCGGCGCGCAGCTGAATTATATCGCGATCCAGGAATGGGCAAAAGATTCGCTGGCCTTTCACCTCAACTCAACCATTGTCGGCCGAGATGCCTCGTCAACGGCTTTGAATGTCAACTTCGGCGGAGGGTTCGTTCGGGGTGAATCTTTGAGCCGTCTCATCGGCGAGGGGGCGCGCAGCGTCATGCTGTCGCTCAATCCGATGCAGGGAGAACGTCAGATCGATCAACGGACGCTGCAGGATCACGCGGCACCGCATGCATCGAGTGACCTGCTCTACCTCAATTCGCTCGACGGCGCTGCGCGAACAATCTTCGCAGGCCTCATTAAGGTTCAGCCCGGTGCACACAGGACAGATGCCTACCAGAAAGTGCGCAACCTGATGCTCAGCGATCAGGCCGAAGCCAATTCGATGCCGGGCCTGGAGATTCGCGCCGACGACGTGCGCTGTACGCACGGGGCCACCACTGGCGAGATTAGCGAGGATGAACTCTTCTACATGCAAGCGCGCGGCATTCGCAAATCCGATGGACGGCGCCTAATCGTTAACGGATTTTTTCAGTCGCTGCTCGAGCGATTGGAATCAGGCTCTCTCCGCGAATACCTCGGTCGCCTGGTCAGCGAAAAACTCGGCGTCCCGCGCACTTAAAGGGCGGTGTAGGGGCGCTTGTGTCAAGCGCCCAGCGAAATATTACGAGCTCTTGAGGGTCCACAGATGAACACAGATTCCCACAGATGGATTCTCGTGAATCGGTGAAAATCTGTGCAATCTGTGGATAGCCGCCGGGAGCGCGCTTGGCCGGGGGGCGCGGGCTCGAGGCAATGGACAAGTTGTCGGGGTTGTGTCAACCCAATGAAATTCACAGGCGCTTGGCACAAGCGCCTCTACAAACTTTCGGAATTGATAGCGGAGCTGCTGCGTCAAATGGGATACGCCTTCTGCAGCCCCTCGCGAAAGCTGATTGGTTGATAGCCCAGATCAGCCCGGGCTTCGCTGTTATCGAGGTTAGCGTCTTGCATGATGCCCGCGATGGCATTCCACGTGAGAATCGGCTTCTTCTGAAACCGCTCCGCAAAAAAGGCGATCAGTCTGCAGATCGGGATCGGAATAGTAATGAACGGCTTTTCTTGACCAGCGTGCTTGAGCATGAGCCTAGCCATCTCACGGATGGGAATGGCCTCGCCCCCGCTAAAGGCATAGGTTTTTCCATAGGTCTTGGGATTTCCGGCGATTGCCAGAAAGCCTTTCATCAAGTCGTCGCAGTGCACTGGTCTCTTTAGCGAGCGACCGGCGCCGATGAAGGGAACAAATCGATACTTTTTCAGGTAGGCAAGAAACATGTTGAACTCCTCACCCCCGCTCTCGTTGTAGGCGAGAGTCGGTCGCACAATTGTCCAATTCATGGCGCTTTGAGCCTTGATCAGACGTTCCGTCTCACGCTTGGAGAGCGAGTAGAGCGTCGTATGCGCGTAGGTGACTGACGCGGAGGAAACGAGAATGAAATGCTTCACACCCGCCTGGATCGAAGCATTGATGACGTTGCGCGTTCCACCCACGTTGATCTTCTGAAAGAGGCTGGGATCATAAACGATGAGCACCGCAGCCAGGTGATACACTGTTTCCACGCCATCAAAGCAGCCGGCCAGCGTCTCAGGCTTCGTGATGTCGCCGATCCGGATGTCGACATCATATCCGTCCAGCCTCGAACGAAAACGGTCGCTACTATCCAGGACGCGTACTTTAAGACCGCGATCAGCCAGTCCCTTTACGAGGGTAGACCCCATGACGCCAAGGCCGCCAGTAACCAGAATCATAACAACGGAATGCTTAAGAGGCGCAGATGATGCCAATTGCTGCGGGCCAGGCAATCCCGGAATTCGACCTCACGATAAGCAGAAAAATAGCCCGCAGCAGTTTACTCCTTACCACCCCTTCTGTTTATCGATAAACACCCGGTGCCACAATTCGAGAATCACGAGCGCCATGACTTGTTTGAGATAGACAAATTCCCGTGTCTCCATTCTTTCCAACAAACTCCTGATGTAGAGGGGATCGAAGTAGCCGCGCTTGCGCACCTGAGCTTCGTTGAGAGTCTCAGCGATCAAACGTCGGATTTGGGGGTGTTCGAAGAAGAATTCCATCGGAAGAAAAAACGGGTTTTTCCTTCGATGCGTCACTTTGCGAGGCAGCAATTTCGCCGCGATCTTGCGCTCAATAATCTTGTCCCGGAGGCCGTTGTTTTTAAGACGTGGGGGGACGCGGAAGGCGAGCTCGATGAGGTTGTGATCAAGGAATGGAAGCCGAATCTCCAGCGAGTGTGCCATGGTATTCTTGTCCTGCCGAATGATGCACCAATCTTGCAGCCACTCGTCCCACTGGATCTTAAGCAGGCGATCGAGAAAAAGGCCGGAATGGTCGCGCAGCGGCGGAATCCAACTGTCCGTGGCCAATTGCTTGAATTCTGGGGTATATGCGACCGCACGAGCGTCGCGAGGCCACAGCGTCTTAAGGCTCACATAATTTTCGAAGAGGTTGCGCCGACGATAGCCGTCCATAAAATCAACGATACGGGCTTTTCCCTGGCGGCCAAGCCTGGCAGGGAAGATGAAGAACTTATTGAGAAAGTCTACGGGTAAGCCGCGTAGAATCGGCATCGCCAAGCGCTCATGCAGGAATCCGGGAACCGCTTGATGGTACCACTCGGCGACTTGAATCACATTCTGGAAGGAGTAACCGGCGAAGATTTCATCAGCTCCTTCGCCGCTGATGATGACCTTGAGATCGCGCGCCGCGCCCTCCGCCAGTTTATAAAAAGCGATGATCAAAGCGTCGCCGACGGGTCGATCCATGTGCCAGACGACCTTTGGCAGCAAATCAAAATCCTGCGGAGCACATTGAATCTCGTGATGGGTCGTTCCGAGCAGACCGGGCGGTCTCGGCGGCATCATGGGTCTCGTCGCCTGGGGAGGCAAAGCCGATCGAGTAGGTGTTGACCTTGTCACTCGACTCGGTCATCAACGCCACGAGCAGTGAGGAATCGACTCCTGCGCTTAGGTATCCGCCCACCGGAACGTCGCTGCGCATGGTCAGCCGGACCGCATTCCGCAGCATCGCCTCCGCCTCATCCAACAGGACCGAATCCGAAGGGTACTCGCCTTGAAAAATCGGAACGTCCCAATAGCGCTGGATTGTAACTGAGCCGTCATTCTTCAAGAGCAAGAAATGGGCCGCCGGCAGGGTAAAGATGCCTTCGAACATCGTCCGCGGCTCCGGCACATAGCGGAGGGCGAGATAAGCATCGATCGCTGGAACATTGCAAGCGCGCGGCACCTGCGCGCACTCCAGGATCGCCTTGACCTCGGATGCGAAAACAAAGCGGCCATTGCTCGAGTGGTAGTAAAACGGCTTCTGACCACACCGATCGCGCGCAAAGAACGTGTCGCCGGTGCGTGAATCATGGAGCGCAAAGGCAAACATTCCATTGAACTGCTTGACACATTCCCTTCCCCATTCCTCATACGCGTGGACAATGACTTCGGTGTCCGAACGCGTGCGGAAGGTGTGACCTTTTTGCACCAACTGATCGTGCAGCTCGATGTAGTTGTAAATCTCGCCGTTGAAACATACCGCCATCGAGCGGTCTTCGTTGTAGATCGGCTGCGATCCTCCCTCGAGATCGATGATCGAAAGTCGCCGCATTCCCATGTAAAAACGATGCGCCTCGTCCTCGTAGCACCCGCGGCCGTCAGGCCCGCGGTGGGCCAAGCTGTCTCCCATGCGAGAGAGCAGACCTTCCTCCACAAAGCCCGAGAAACCAAATATTCCGCACATCCGAAAGCGATGCGCCTACGCTCTGGGACCGCACCCGTCAAACAAATTGACGGGGAAGGACGACGCGAATAGAGGCTTTCGGATCACCAGGGATGAAACCCGACGAGCCATTAGTGATGGCGCAAGAGAGGAATTGCTTTCCGCGCATTGTGCGAGCTGTGCTGTTCACCACGACTGTCGCGATTGCAATTACTCTGTTGGTCGCTCCAAAGCCTTGGGACATCGAGCTATCGCTGCCGGCGCGAAACCTCGCACAATACATCCGCTTCTCGCTGTGGTGGGCCGGGTTGCTCGCCTTGCCCGTGCTGATCGTTCTGACGTTGACCACCCCGCGATGGACAGCACCGGCGCAGGAGCCTCGACATGTCGGCGTTGAACACCCGATACCGCGGCTGTTTTGGCCGCTTGTCGCCGTTATTACGATTCTGTACGCGGCGACAGCTGCACCTCGCCTGCGGCAAAGCCTGTGGGATGACGAGGTCTACAGCGTCAGGAAGATCGTGTTGGGAACCGAGCGAATCCAGAGCGACGGCTCAATGAAAATCAAGCAACTTCCGTGGTCACGCACACTTTGGCACTACGAAGTGCCCACCAATCACGGCCTTCAAAGCATCCTCTGTCGGCTTTCATTGGGGGTTTACCGTGCGATCCTTCGCCCTGAAGGCCTGCAGTTCAGCGAGACGGCCGTTCGCCTGCCAAGTTTCATCGCAGGCGCTTTGTCCATCCCAGCGCTGGCTCTCCTGGTCGCGCGGCTGGGATTTCCATTGGCTGGCGTCGTTGCCGCCGGGCTGCTCGCACTTCATCCATGGCACCTTAAATTGGCCACGGAGGCGAGAGGGTATCCCTTCGTTTTTCTGTTTATCCCTCTGATCGCTCTCTGTGCCGCGCGGGCTGCACCCAGCGGGAACTGGAGGTGGCTGGCAGCGTTTGCGACTCTCGAATTTGCGCTGCTTTATGCGTGGCTCGGGACTTTGTTGACGGTGCTGCTTGCGAACGTAGCGCTGCTGGCGCTGATTTTCCGGTTTGCGACGAGCCGTGAGATGGCAAGGACGGCCGTGTCCCGCTGGCTGGCGGCGAACGCGTTCGCGGGACTCGCGCTCCTTCCCTTGGTCGCCCCGTGGATTCCCCAGGTTGTTCAATATCTGGCGACTACCAAAGGTTTTCCGCTGCTTGTCGGGTGGTTCGAAAACACGGGCGCGTTGCTGCTCTCCGGAAGTCTTTGGTCGAAGACGGGGCTTCTCGATTCGCCCTACCTGGAACTTCTGCCGCGGGCTGCCCGCCACCCGTTCGAGCTTTGGACAGTCGTGATCCTGGCGGTGCTCTTCATCGTCGCGGGCGCCCTGCGCATGATGCGCACGAGCGCCGTCTCCGCATGGATTCTCGCGATCCTGCTCGTCCCTGGGCCGCTCCTGGTTGTTCTTGCCAAGGTAAGAGGCACATACCTTCAGGAGTGGTATGTCGCCTCCATGCTTCCGGGCCTTGTCGCCGTGGCGGCCATTGGAATGGTGACCGTGGTTTCGAGCTTCCAGCGCGTCCGGGCGCTGCGCTGGGCTCCCCTTCCGCTCGCCTTGCTCCTCATTGCCGCCTATGCGACGTTTACGGCCCCGATACGACACCGTCTGTTCTCCCGCTCGGTGGAGCCTTTTCGAGAGTCTGTGGAAATGACCAGGCCGACACTCAACCCCAACGCACCGGAAAACCAACGGATCATCACGGCCTCATCCTTGATGTTTCCACTGATCTACGATCCCCTGGTGCGCAAGGCCTTGACCGTTGAAGAGTACAAGGCCCTGATGCGCGAAGCGGACTCTCGCAACGTCCCTCTCTACGTTAACAATGGATTTATTTCTGGAGTAAAAGACCGCTATCCGGAGATCCACGATTTTCTTGAAGACGGTCGGTATTTCGAGTGCCTGGCCACCCTCCATGGGACGGAACCCATGTTTGACCGGACCGTCTACCGCTACCGCAGCGGTTCTCTCAACAATTTTGACTGAGGCGCGTTGAACCTGCCGTGCCTTCACGAATCAAAGATCGGGTAAGTGGCTGGTGGAAGGAAGCTACGCCTTCGCGTCAAGCCGCCACCATTCTTCTCGCTCTCGCAACGATCGGGATCATCGTCTTGCTAATCGTTCGTAAGCCGTGGCAGTGGAACCTGCCGCCGGGCGGGAAAATGCGGATCGTGGATTACGTCCGCATCTACTCCTGGTGGGCCGCGGCGGCCAACGTGCTCTTGATCACTGCTCTCGCCGTCACCGCGAAGTGGTGGATGCGACCCTCTTCAGGGGGATTATTCCACCTCCCGCGACCGCCGATGCCGAAATGGTTCCTGCCGTTAACCATCGTGGCAATGGTTGTTTGCGCGGTGTTCGGGTTCCAACGGCTTGGGCAAAGCTTTTGGGACGACGAGGTCTATGCCATGCGCCGCGCCATTCATGGCCAATGGAGGCGCAATGATGACGGCTCGATCAAGTTTCGACCTGTCAGCTGGCAGGAAACGTTTTGGTTTTTCGACAAACCTCAACACCAACTCCATAGCATCCTCACCCGCCTCGTGTTGGATGCGTGGCGAACAATGGCCAAGCCTGGCGGATTGGGATTTCGCGAGGATGTGGCTCGCATTCCAAGTTACTTGGCCGGCATCCTCTCAGTCGGAGCGATTGCATTCCTCCTCTGGCGTCTTGGATTCCCGGGAGCTGGGGTTCTGGCGGCTTTTCTCTGCGTCATTCATCCGTGGCACATTCGCTACGCGAGCGAAATGCGCGCCTATTCCTTCATGTTCCTATTGGTTCCGCTCGCTTACCTGTTCCTCATTGAGGCGCTGCATACGGGAAGATGGGCATGGTGGGCGGCGTTTGCTGGCTCCCTTCTCGCACTTATGTATTCAAATGCATTGCATCTCTATCCTGCGGCTGGAGCCGGAGTGTGCGGGTTAGCGGCGATCATCAGCCGCTGGCGAACGCCTGCAGCGCACATCCAGTTGGCGCGATTCGTCGTTGTGATGCTCGCCGCGGCCATGGTTTTTCTCCAGCTCATGTTGCCCTGCGTTCCCCAATTTCTCGAATATCTGAGGACAAGCGCCGTACGGGGATCATTGGATGGGCGCTGGCTCTCGTCCTATTTCGGTCTTCTCTTCGCGGGCGTTCCGTGGAGCAGCACAGGACGCGAGGTATCCCATTACATGGAGCTTTATCCCCAGGCGGTCAGCTATCCTGTCGCGTTCCAAGCCTTCGTTAGCGCGACACTTGTCTTTCTCGCGCTTGGCACTCGCAGATTGATCGTCAGCGGTCCCGTTCACCGGCTCGTCGCTTTAGCGCTCTTGATCACGGCTCCGCTGGCCTATGGAATTTCTTGGGCGTGCGGAAATTATCTCTTCGAATGGTATCTCCTTTTTCTCCTGCCCGGAGTCATCGTGCTGACGGGGGCGGGTTTGGATAACGCCCGCCAAACGCTGTCTCGAAAATCTGGCACTCTCGCCTTTCTGATCGTCATCGTCTTCTTCGCCGCCTACATCACACTGACAACGCCGCAGCGAAGATGGCTTCTTCACCGCCCTCTTCAGCAGATCCGGGAATCTGCTCAAATGACCCGGCCAGTGCTCGACCCCTTCGCTAAGGCAAACAAAGACATTCTCACGGCAAGTTTTATCGGTCCACCTGATCCCTACGACGCCAACATCATTATTTTTCGTTCGGTTCGCGAGCTCGCCGCCATCATCGCGCGTGCGGACGAACAAGGAAAACCGCTGTTTATCAACTTTGGTTTCTTGACGACAGCGCAAATGCGCTTCCGACCTATTCTCAATCTGATCAATGATCCTGCGCTTTTTGAGAGAGTCGCAGAACTTCAGGGCTTCGATCCCATCAACGATCGTTACGTGTATCGCTACAAACCAAAATCCGCTGCGACGCGGGACCTGGTGGCGCAATTTGAAAACGGGTCGTGACGTGGAAAGGCAATCTTCCTAAAGACGCTCGACTTCCCGTTTCTCGATGAAAATGGGCAAGCCTTCCCGTGTAAAATTATTCATCAAGACTTCAGGGTCTAGAGCTTCCGGCATCATCACTCCACGCTCCGCAATCTTTCCGGTCACCAGCAACCTGGCGGTGAGGGCAGGTGGAATTCCCGTCTGCACCAGCGTGAGCGAGTATCCATGCCGTTCGTAGGTGTCCCGATGACTGTCCATGCTATAAACGAAGTATTCTACCCTCCGGCGATCTTTGGTGCCGCGGACCTCCGTCCCGACGCATGAATAACCATCCACCGTCGCGCCGAGCTGGGCCGGCTTTGGCAGGTTGGCACTTGCTACGCGGACTGGCGAGACCTCCACTCCATCCACCTTCACTTTCTTCCAAGTGTCGAGATCGAGAAGTTGCAAAGACCTGGAAATGTTCACCACCTTCTCGGAAAGACTGTATTTAAAAACCGAATACCGAACTCCCTTTTCCACAAATGGCGGATAGATGCCAAGGCTCACCCCCTCCTCATGGGCCACCGCGTAGGTTTTTTGAAGACCAATCGGCTCTGGAAATCGGATCCATTCAATCTCCGTTTCAAGCGCCTTGCCGCTGACGACGCGCGAATCCTTGACGAAGTAGGGGGTCGCCCCCAGCTCCTCGAAAAACGTCTCCGGTGAAAAGAGCACCGCGAATCGATAACCTCGCACTTCGGCATTGTCCGCATCGAGAACGCGAATGCTCGAAGCCGTGTCCAAGCGATCGATGGCCCACCTGGCAAAGACGTTTACCGCGCCAGGATCCATGCCCATGCAGAGAATACCGGCGATGCCACGGTCAAGATAGGCGTCGTTGAATTTTTCGATTTCAGCCTCAAAGGAGTTCTTACCAGGTCGTTTGACTCCCGGTGGGGAATAAATATCGGCCGCCATATCGAGATAGTGAGAGCCGGCCCTGAGGCACGCTTCGAGCACCGAATGATTCGTTTGGCAGATGCAAGCGTTACACGTGACCGCAACGTCGTATTCCTTCATGAGGGAAGTCAGACGCTCGATGTCCATCGCGTTTGCCTGGACGACGACAAAGCGGTTTCTCGCCATCCTTGATGCAAGTTGCTGAGCGAAGGAAGGATCGAGATCGGCGAGCACAATGCGATCAAAGCAGTCGAATTCATGCAGCTTTTGTCCGATCACGGATCCCACACCACCAATTCCAATCACCATCGCGTTCGCCATAAATCAATAAGTAAACGCCACCCTTGGGAAGGCACGCTCTCCTAACGATAAGCTACGATATTTCTTGAACCTCCGCTAGGCAAGGAGACAGGCTTTCCACTCGACTGATCCAACGAAAGATCTACGGTAGGCGTCGATGAAGAGATCGGTGATTCAACTTTTGATCACTCTTGTGACCATCTCCACCTCCGCACTGGCTCAACTCTACGATGTTCAAATCTCGGCCACGCCAAAGAAGATTGATCAGCAAAAAAGCCGGAAGGGAGAGCATGCCACCGTCACCACCAAGGAAATGGCTTACGTCGTCACGGTAGAAAACCGCTCATTCAAGACCTTTGAGGAATTGAACGTGAAGTATATGATTTTTTACGCGGATTCACAGCCTGGCAAAAGTGAGCAGCCAATCGAGGCGCATCACAAAGGAAGTGAAACGCTAAAAAATCTCTCGACTCACCGAACGGCACAATTTGAGACAGCGCCATTCAAATTGGAGAAAGAAGAACTCGATGGCGGCTGGTATTATAAAAGCGGCGGCGACGGCCGCGCGCGGGATCGCGTGAAGGGCGTGTGGATACGTGCCTACGCCAATGGTAACCTCGTGGGAGAGTACGCGAATCCGACGACAGTGGCGAAAACTCGGGAATGGAACGATTAGCGCGCGGCCTGGAACGCCTTCGCGCCGCAATCAGGTGAGCGCGCCAGCAGGGCGTCAGTTCCTGCGGGCTACAATTTCGACTTGCTGACGGACCTTTGCGATCTGATCGGCACCCAAAACGCCGCGCCACTGCACGCCGGGATAGACAATAGATCGGCGTCCGATGATGGAACCTGGGGAAAGGACAGCATTACAGCCTAACTCTGCCTGATCGCCAATGATAGCCCCAAACTTCCTCAAACCGGTCGCGACAGGCTTGCCGTCGATGCCAAAGACGTTGATAGGTGTATGGTCCAACTTCACATTCGAGAGGATGACGCCGGCACCCAGATGGGCTTTGTAGCCCAAGATGGAATCCCCGACATAGTTGAAATGCGGCACCTGCGCCTCGTCGAAGATTAGGCAGTTTTTAAACTCGCACGAGTTTCCGGCAACGACCCCGTTGCCGATGATGACATTCTCGCGCATGTAACATCCGTTCCGAATGTGACAATCCTCTCCGATCCAAGCCGGTCCTTTGATCATGGCGCCTTGCTCGACCAGAGTTCCCTTTCCGATGAAGACGGCACTTCCGACAAAGGGCCTTCCCAGAAACTTCCCGTTAATACCTGGCTGGAGTCGAAACTTCAGATACGCTTCAATCTTGGGCAAGGCCTGCCAGACCTCGTCGAGGTTGTCGAAAATGACACGGTGCTCGGTGCAGCTCAGATCTAAAAATTCCTCAGGCGCGAACATGATCCCACTCTACCGATCGATCGGCTGGCTGGAAATACGGATCGGTGGCCTCAAGTGATTCTCGTGCCACCTGCCGAAATTGAGTTCTCCCCGTTGCGCTCACGACGATCCCCGGATGAGCGCACCCGAGCAAAACCTTTCACGAGCGATCGGGATCGTTGTCGTTGCGATCGCGAGTGATTTGCCCACGGCAGAACGTTCTTTTAGCCTCTTCGGGAGAGTTTCTGTCCTTCTTTGGTATCCTTGACTTGCCAACCTGTGGCGAGCAGTTGATCACGCAAGGCATCGCTAAGTGCCCATTGCTTCTTTTCTCTGGCTTCGGCACGCCGCAAGAGCATCTCACGGACGTCCTCCGGAATACCCTCCTCGTCCGCAGACAGCGCCAGGACAGACTCGACTTTCTCGCGCCAGTCGAGCAACGAGCGCGCCTGGCCCGGCGACAAGCGGCCGGCGTCGACCAGGCGATTGGAATCTCTGATTAGTTCAAAAGTGGCGCCCAAGGCGGCGGAAACGTTCAGATCGTCATCCAGCGCCTCACCAAACTTTTCCGGATGAAGTTCGGAAGCTACTGGCTCCGTCTTCGTCGAGGCGATCGCCCTCACGCGAGCAAACCATTCGTCGTAGCGCAACAAAGCCTTGCGTGCCGCCTCGAGACTCTCAAACGTAAAGTTCAATGGCTCCCGATATTTCACCGCGGCAAGCACGTAGCGGACCTCACGGCCGGTCCAACCTTTTGCCTTTAGATCTCGCAGCGTGAAAAAGTTGTTTTCACTCTTCGACATCTTGCGTCCGTCAACCAGGAGGTGCTTGCAGTGCATCCACAGCCGGACAAAAGGCACGTTGGTCACGCATTCGGTTTGCGCGATTTCGGCCTCATGATGGGGAAAAATATTGTCTTCACCGCCGCAATGAACGTCGATTTGCGGACCGAGAATTGCCGTCGCCATCGCGCTACATTCAATATGCCAGCCAGGGCGACCGCGCCCCCAGGGACTCTCCCACGAAACGTCTCCGTCCTCCTGATCCCAGGCTTTCCACAAGGCAAAGTCGCTGGCCTCTTCCTTCTCGTATTCATCACTGCGCACGCGCCCCGTTGATTGGAGTTCATCAAGCTTAAAGTGGGCGAGCGCACCATATCTGGGAAACGATTTGATCCGAAAATAGACAGAGCCATCGTCGGCGCGATACGCACATCCACGCTCGATAAGCACCGCGATCATCTCAATCATGCGTGCGATGTGATTCGGCGCGGTCGCCTCTGGAAAGTGATCCGCGCGGCGAATGCGCAGAGAGTCGAGATCCTCAAAGAATGCTTTCTTGAAGGGCTCCGTAAATTCCGACAGCGCCACCCCAGCCATTCGAGCACCGCGAATCGTCTTGTCATCGACATCGGTGAGGTTCATCACCCGCTCAACCTTGTAACCCCGAAATTCGAGATGCCGCTGCAGGAGATCCTCGAAGACGTAAGCGCGAAAATTCCCGATATGAGCGTTATCGTAGACCGTCGGGCCGCACGTATACATGCGCACGCGATTGGGATCGATCGGGCGGAACTCCTCGATCTCACGCGTCAGCGTATTAAAAAAGCGAAGGCTCATGGCCTTTCCACCGAGGCTACGGCTAAGCGCGGCAATTCCCTCGCCCCTCCCCAGAAACCCCAGGCCCTCGTTCGTGGTCGCTTTGATGCCAACACGGTTCAGAGGAATGGCCAGCGCCTCGGCAAGGTTCGCCTTCATGCCTTCGAGATAAGGTGCGATTTTGGGAGCCTCGGCTACCAGCGTGGCATCGACATTGAGGACTACGATGTCCCTCGCCCTTAATTTCTCGCGCACGGTTCGCACGATGACCAGACTGTTCAGGCCGCGAAACGATTCGTCGGTATTCGGAAACAAATGTCCAATATCCGACTCGCCGGCAGCGCCGAGCAGTGCGTCGGCGATCGAGTGACAGAGAACATCCGCGTCCGAGTGTCCCTCGAGTCCCAGAGGAAAGTCGATCGTTACGCCGCCCAGCACGAGACGTCTTCCTACTGCGAAGCGGTGCACGTCATAGCCGATTCCACATGCCACCATCACAGCTCAAGCTCGAGAAGTCCGTTCGAAGCGACAATCGAGAATTTTTCCTCGGCGGTTTCGTGCGGCTTGAGCACCACCTTGCCACCCGCTCTCTCCAAGAGGAGAACTCCTGCGGCTACGTCCCACAGGCTGATGCTACTCTCCACGTAAACATCGAGTCGTCCGCAAGCCACATAGGCGATGTCGAGCGCGGCGCTGCCCATCATCCGGCACTTCTTCGCCGATCTCAGCATGCGTTCAAAAAGCGGTAGACCAAGGTTAATATTAGCGAGAGACTTTGCCATCCCGACGGAAACCACCGCCTCGGAGAGTGACGTGCGACTGCTGACCACCGCCGGCCGATCATTCAGCATCGCAACCCCTCCCTCTTCCACCGACCAGAGTTCGTCGCGCATCGGATCGTAAATGACTCCAACAATCACTTTCTTCTCCTGCCGCAGCGCGATGGAAATGGCAAAATGCGGGATGCCATAGAAATAATTGACCGTGCCATCGATGGGGTCGATCACCCACTGAAATTCACTGTCTGGATCGCCGCTCATTCCCTCCTCCCCGTAAATGGCGTGCGAAGGAAACTGTTGCAGCAGGCAGGACTCGATCAATGCCTGGCTGCGCCTGTCGAGCTCCAGCTTGATGTCATGCGCCTCGTTCAGATCCACCGTCAGCACGCGTCCATAGTGCGCCCGCAGAAGTCCTCCCGCCGCATGGGCAGCCTCAATCGCAAAATCTAAATATGCAGACACAAGTACCTTTCTAGAGAGCCTTCGGCTCGGCGGCAAAAAAAATTTGGGAGAAGCCAGCGGCCTCTCCCAAATCGGTTGTGTTCTTCGCTCGTGGCGAACAACGTTGCGTTGCAGATTCGGCGATGATTATTTCTTGCCGACGGTTTTTTTCTTAGCGGGCTTTTTAGCCGCAGCCTTTTTCACTGGAGCTTTTTTGGCGGCGGGCTTTTTCTTAGCTGGCATTCGTTCTCCCCCCTTTCCACTCGCAACTGCGAAAATCTGTGAAAATCATGTGAACAACTCACTGCTGGCTGTGAATAGTTCTCTTAGAAATATACGTCAACGAATTTTTTTGGATTTTCGCTTGATTTTTTTTTCGGATTGGACGCGGTCGTTCACTTCACTCTCGTTGCGGAGCAAGATTTCATCGGCTTTGGCGACGATCTCGTCGACATTCCAGAGGCGGCCGATGCCCTCGTAGCCGCAGGCCAGCATTCCTTCCTCAGGTCCGATAAAAGCAGCGCCACGTGCTCTTAGCGTTGCGACATTTTGTTGGGTTGCGGAATGCAGCCACATTTTTCCATTCATCGCCGGAGCGAGGAGAAGAGGCGCCTGAGTGGCCAGCGCGATCGAGGTGAGCGCGTCGTCGCAGATCCCCAGCGCGAGTTTCGCGACAATGTTGGCGGTAGCCGGAGCGACGAGAAAAAGGTCCGCACGATCGGCGAGATCGATGTGCGTCGGGCGCCAGGATTCACGCTCGTCAAAGACACCGGAGGTCACGGGATTTTTCGACAACGTTTGAAACGTCATCGCGCCAACAAAACTCGTGGCATTCTCCGTCATGACGACGAAAACAGCGTACCCTCGTTTGACAAGTTTGCTGGTGAGGTCGGCGGCTTTGTAGGCGGCGATGGAGCCGCAAACACCAAGGATGATCGATTTCACGAGATGCGCACAAGCCTGCGGCTCTGGTAGCGTTCAGCGCGCATGACGGCGCGAAACTTTTCAATGTCCTCTTCCATCGAGCCGCTGATGATGGTGTATTTGTATTCTCGCCAACGTTCCGTTTCCGCGGCGGCGTTTTGCAGCCTAGTCGCAATTTGCTCCTCGGTTTCGGTGCCGCGCTTCATCAGGCGCCGACGCAATTCCTCGAGATTGGGAGGCATGATGAACACGTCGACGAGGGCATCAAGGATGAACGAATCGGCACATGCGCGAATGGCGGCCGCGCCTTTGGTATCAATGTCGATCAGAACATCAATGCCGTTGCGAAGGTTGTTAATCACGGGAGCCCTCAGGGTGCCGTATTTATTGCCGTGAACCTCGGCATACTCCAGGAACTCGCCGGCTGACACGCGTCGGTCGAATTCTTCCTTGCTAAGAAATTGATAGTCCTCGCCTTCGACTTCACCCAACCTCGGTGCGCGGGTCGTGCATGAAACCGCATAGACAAAGTCTGGTTTATGTCGCAAGGCCGAGCATAACGTCGTCTTTCCCGCGCCGGAAGGAGCGGAGAGCACGAAGAGAATTCCGGTGCGTTGAAACCTGCTATTCAACATTGGCTAGTTGCTCGCGAGCCTTATCAAGCTCTGCTTTTGCTTCCACGACAAGCAGCGAAATCTCGGCGTCATTCGCCTTGGCGCCGGTGGTGTGCCATTCGCGTCCCATTTCCTGCGCGAGAAACTCGAGGGTCCGGCCGACCGGCTCATTGCTCTCGAGCTGATCTCCGAACTGGCCGAGATGGCTCTCGAGTCGCGCTAGTTCTTCGGTGATATCGCATCGCTCAGCGAAGACGGCGATTTCCGTGGTGATCCGCGGATCAAGCAGATCCAGAGGCAATCTGGCAGCTTGCAGGCGTTTGAGCAGAGCCGCGCGCTGGCGTTTGGGAACACGTGGCGCGAGCGCTTTCACGCGCCGCAGTCGCGTGGTCATGCGCGCGACGGCGCGCAAAAGCTCTTTCTTGAGGTGGACACCTTCGCGGACGCGCATGGTGAGTAAGCCGTCGAGGGCGTCTCCGAGTGCTCGATGCACTAGGGGCCAGAGCTCACCCTGTTCGGCGTCCTCGGTCTTGAGCACGCCAGGAGCAGCCAAGACCGTCTCCAGAGAAATATCACCGCCAAGGCCGAGCTCCCTTTGCAAGGCGCGAACCTCGCGGAGAAATTCAGCAGCGCGCCGCCTGTCGACAAGGACCGGCGCAGATTGAGGAGGGTGTTCGACCGCCAAGGAGACCTGCACTTTTCCACGCGAGATCCGTTTCAAGACCTCTTCGCGCACTCTCGGCTCAAACCAGGCCAGATCACGCGAGGTCACCAAGGCGACCTCACACTGTCGTCGGTTGACGGAAAAGCATTCTGCCACCACACGGAGGTTCCCTACGACGGCGGCACCACGTCCATGACCGGTCATGCTTTTCATCGACGGAGATTAAGAATGCCCTCGGATCCTTGTCACGTCTTGAACTCCTTCGTTCCAAATCTTGAAACTCTCGCGACCAAGATTTATCGCAGGCGCAAACGGAACGTTGCGCGATCATTGGCGGGAGTCATCTCATCGCTCTCATCGAACAAGGCAAGCCCGCGCCAAAGCTCAAACCGCCGATGCAGGGCTGCACGTCCGGATGGATATGCCGACGGCGAGGTCAACTGAAGGCCATTCCTTTCGGATTCGTCTTCGCTGCCATCTAGCGTCGACTTGCGCGCGAAAACGCTTGACGCAACCAGACCATCCGTCGGCTGTGGACCGTCGAGCGCCGTTTGAGCGTAGACGCCCGGAACCATGCCAGTGGTCAGCAACTGGATCAGCGATTGTTGCGGCAGCGACGGATCGGAACGCAAGATTAACCGCCCCTCGTCGAGCGGCCCAAAAGCGTAAAGTTGGACATCGTAATCAAGCGCGCGGGCGGCACCGTGAATATTGAGTCGCGGAATCCACGGACTTTCCTCCACGAATTCAAGATAGCCGTCGGAAATCGTTAAGGTAGTGAACGGCAGAAAGGCCCGCGCGTCCTTTAACTTGACCTGTCCAACAGGGATCGGGTAGGCGAGCGTGCCCGTCAGGCGCAATTCCGCAAGGATCTCTCCCGTGGCCGGGCGGTCCGAAAAGACAAAGGACGCATCATTCGTCACGGAGACGTCCAACTTCCACCGATTGAAAGGGCGTGGAAAGAGATTATCAAATCGCGGCGCACGCAACGAATCATCTTCCGAAGCGGAAACCAGCGAAATGGGGGTGACCTCCAATCGCCGCGCAAATCGCCCAGCCACGAGACGCACGTCGCCCTTAAGAAGTCCGCCACGGGAGTCTCCGATCGCCCGGAGAGTAGCGTTCGCCTTAAGTTGCAGCCATGGAAGGCGAGCGAGGTCGATCCGATTACCGGTAAAGAAGAAATCGTAGTGCGGATTTAACAAATCTTCGAGAGACATCCCGCCCCAAATCTCGAAGGATCCGGCCCCCAACTCGCCCGTGAATTCCTCGATCTCTGCTCGACCGGCCGCAATCAGCAAAGCGCCGGTGGCACTGCTTACCATCGGCAAATAGGGCGAAAACTCCAACTGGCCACCGCTGAGCGCAAGCCGGCCCTCCAGCGACGGAGCACTTACCGTCCCGGCGACAGAAATACTGCCGGACAAAAGTCCGGCTAGTCGATGGACCGGGAACACCGGACGAAGGATCGCGAGATCTGCGCTCGGAATATTAAGACTGGCGGTAATCCGGCCTTCCGGATCGATCCAATGCCTCCTGCCGTCCTGCGCCCTAACAACGCCGAACGGGCTCTCGGCTTGGAAGGTGATCGGAGAGAGTCCGACGGAGCTCAGCTCACCAGTGATGGTGGCGGAGCCGCCGGCGCCGTGAACGGAGGCGCGAACTTGGGAGGGCGGACTCATGCGTTCTCCAAACCTCCTTGACAGGCCTTTCGCTTCACCGCTCGCGTCGACCCTTAGGTCTGTGACGAGGCCCTCCACCCTTAAATCCGCCCTAACGGTCCCCTCAAATGGACGGTCGTTTCCCGCCAGGCGAAGCAACTCGCGAATGCTCAGCGGAGTGTTGGAGACGAGCTGGGCGTATACTTTCTTATCCAAATGCAGGGCATTCTTGAGCGACTTCCCAGCGGCGACATCAAACGGATCGATCGGAAGGTAAATTTCGGCTGCGGCAAGTTCCCGCCCACTGCCGCGAAGAACGGCATCGTCGAGCTTGATCCCTGATCTGGCGAGGGTCGCGCGCGTCGTAAAGCGAAGCGAGCCGCGTTCCAATTCGAATCCGCTGAAATAGACGTTCTCCGGAGAATACGTTCCAGCAAACCGGCCGGTCACACCGCTGCGGGTAAACTCCGAAATGCAGTTTTCAAGGGAGACATTGAAGGCGCCGGAATGGGCGGAGGCATTTCCATCGCCCTGCCAACGGACTTGAACCGCGCCGGCACGCACTTCGGGAATGCGCAGACCCGTAAAGAAATCGCGGTATGCGGAGAGGTCTTTGGTGCGAGCCCGAATCTCCCCCGAGTACGTATGCGGAGAACTGATTTCCACGTTTCCCTTGGCACGAACGAAATCCTCACCGCTCCAAAATTCACATTGGGTCACTTGGGCTTCGTTGCCGGCGAAGCTCACTTCGACTCGACCCGAATCGATGGGGCGCTTTCGAAAGCCCATTTGAGACCCCTCGAGACTCAAGAAACCACCGAGCTTGCCCGCCTGACCATTGACCGAGCCGCTCAGGGTCATCCTTCCGCTCATCTCATCGAAGGGCGACCCGAACAATCCTGCCAGCGCGCCGAGCTCGTTGATCGAGGCGGCGAGATTGAGCAGAAAAGGCGCCTTCGCCATTCCGAGCCAGCCTTGATCAAGAGAGAATTCGCCGCTGCCAGTGAGAGCATTTTCCTTTTGCTTAAGCACGAAGTCACCCACCGCAAGGCGGCGATGGATCATGCGTGCGCCGAGTTCGAGAGATTCCCACCCGCGCTTGTTCAGTCGAAATCCATCCGCCGCAAGTCTTAAGGAAGCTTGGCCATCAAGGGCGCGTTCTGGAAGGCCGCGGAAAGTAAATCTCGCTTCGCGAATCACTCCCTCGACGTTGCCATGAAAGCCCCACAGAGCTGCGAGGGGAGCAACCTCGATGTTCGAACCCCACACAGCAGAATCGACCGCCATCATTCCCTGCTCGGAACTGAAGGAAACATCGAAACGCAGAGGGCCCCCAAAGAGCGTCGCTTGCACACCGAGCGCTACGCCGTCAGGCCGCGCCAACTGGACCTCCAAGCTGTCGAGCTTGACACCTTCCCAGAGATCCACGCTCGCGAAGTACATCGTTCCATCTTTCCAGGCCGTTATTCCCTTGAGCGAACCCAGGCTTTGATTCACGGGGCCCGCCCGGAGCTCGGCGCCTATGGCTCGAAATTCACCTAGACGTTCTTCACTGAAGTCCGCCGCGACATCCTCGAAATAGTAAGACTGGCCGACAGCGAGGACCTCCAGATTTGCCCGCCGGAGGGCCAGATACTCGGGCAGCCAACGTAATATGTGGTGGGTCCACCTTCGCTGCTCTCGCTCGTTTGTCTGAGCCGACAGCGGGGGCCGCCGTTGACCTCCACTCCGTAAATCGAGCACCGCGCGCACGTCTTCGATGATTAAGGAGCGAAAAAATCGGCCTTCGTCGAAGAAGATCCTCCACGGCGAGCCTGCCGACACTTCGACGCGGGCGGCGTCCAGGGCCGTTTGAGATGCGTCGACATCCGTGGCGCGCAGCCGCACCCGCTCAAAAATGATCGGCTGCCCCATGTGGGCCTGAACTTCGTCAATTTCAAGCTGCAACCCCGCCTCAGCCGCTGCGCGATGCAACGCCAAACGAAGGACCCATGAGAAGACCGGAGGATGAAGCCACCAGATGATCAGAGCACAGACGGTCAACGCGAGCAGAGTCCGCCATGGAAACCGATGCGCCCTTGAACGTTCGTCGACCAACGTGTTCATCCGATGGCCATTTACCACATTGTGGGGGCCCGAGCACGTACAAGCTCCCTCGGTTTCCTACTTGAAGCACGAGCTGACGGCGCTTAGAGAAGGGGCCAAAGGCCGGCTGGGCATTGCCGCCACTATGAGAAACAAGAACTTCAACGACTGGGCGGTCGCCTTGATCGTAATCGCCTGCAGCATCGTGCTCTGCTTGGCCCTGGCCTTCGCGTTGAGCGGTAAGGTGCTCGGCACGCCTTCACGGCCGTTGCGCGCCAACTTTCACGACGTGACGGGAGTGACCCTCGGTTCGCAGGTCAAATTCGCGGGGGCCATCGCGGGAAAGGTCTCCAGCATTCGGATCCTTACACCCGAGGAGCGGACCGCTTCAGGCGATCCGCGCAACGCGGTGCAGGTGCTCCTGGCCATTAACCCGGGAGTTCCGCCGTTTCCTTCGGATATCAGCGCAAGCATAGCGGCCGACACCCTGCTTAGTGATAAGTTCGTGCTGCTTTCGGGAGGGTCTTCCCAGGCCGCCCCACTGACGGTGGATGCCGTCCTTCAAGGCATTCCGCCAGTCACCTTTGACAAGCTCACTCGGGAAATGGACGGTGCGATCGAGAGTCTGCGCGGCGTGCTCAGCGGAACCAAAGGCGAGGCGGGCGATATCTTTGACCAGGTTCGGCGCTTACTCTCGGAAGCTCAAGGACTCTTCGCGGCCGCCCACCCCGTGGTCCAGGACGCGCAGTCGCTCCTTACCGAAGCAAGGCCCGTGGTGCAGGAAGCCAGGGCGCTCACGACGGACGCCAGACAATTGGTGGCCGACAATAAGGTGCCAATCTCCCAGGCGATTCGGCAACTCGATAAGTCCGCGAGCGCTCTTGAAAAGCTTGCCACGAGCGGCAGCAACCTCGTTGCCAATAACGAGAAGAAGCTGAATGCCCTGATTTCCGACTTCAAAGTCGCCTCTGAGAATTTGAAGGTGACTTCTACCTACGCGAAGATCCTCATCCGTAGCCTTTCGCAACGTCCCTCTCAGCTCATCTGGGGCACCTCAAAACCGCCGCCTTTGCCCAGCGAACGACAAATTCTGCAAAGCTCAAAACCGCTGCCCACGAATTGATCTTGTCGCCCGCGCGGCGCGCTTTCGAGAATTCGGATTGAACTCACCAACGCTGCGGATAATCTGCACGCGTGAGGTCGTCGATGAAAACTCTAGGCACGCTGTTCGCCGTGCTGGTCTTAGCCTCTGCACCCTTCTCGTTCGCCGCGCAGAGCTATATCGTCGTCGATAATCAAACCGGCATGATCCTCTCCTCCCAGAGACCGAACGATAAGTTGCAGGTTGCTAGCTTGACCAAGATCGCCACCGCGATGGTCACGCTCGATTGGGCGCAGCTTAGCAAAGCCGATCTCAGCCAAATGGCCGTTATCTCTGCCCAAGCAGTCCGCGCCGGGGGCATCAATCCTGTGGGTTTGCAGGAGGGCGACTCGCTTAGTCTGCGCGATCTTCTCTATACGGCGCTGATGGCCTCGGACAACGTGGCTGCGACTGGCCTCGCCGAGTTCGTCGGCGCCAAGCTACCCAACAATCGAGGTCTTGCTCCGGTCAGTAATTTCGTCTCCCACATGAATGCCTTGGCTCACGCCCTCGGCATGAAGCGCACTCTCTTCCTCAATCCGTCGGGATCTGACAATGTGGAAGGAACGTTGCCCTACTCCACGGCCTCAGACATGGCGCGTCTCACCCGATACGCCTATAGCGAAGCGGATTTTCCCTTTTTTGTCTCTCAGAAGTCGCGAACCATTCACGTCTTTCGCGGTGGTGTCGACATGCCGGTTGAGCTGCGGAATACCAATGAACTGCTCGACCGCGACGGGATCGATGGCGTGAAAACTGGACGCACCGGGCGAGCGGGAGATTGTTTGATTCTTTCATCTGAACGGAGGCCCGAGGTCCAGCGACAGGGCGCGAGCGTCTATGTGACCCCGCGGCGCATCATCGTTGTCCTTCTCGGTTCCCAGGACCGGTTCGGCGAGGGATTCGCGCTGGCACACCAGGGCTGGGGCCTCTATGAACAATGGACTGCTGCGGGTCGGCAGATCAAGAAAAACGAGGCGCTTTAAGCCATGCAACAAATCAAGATCGGAGTTTTAACAAGTGGGGGGGATTGTCCCGGACTCAACGCAGTGATCCGCGGGATATGCCGCGCGGCTTACAAGCTCAACTGGGAGGTCCTCGGGTTTAAAGATGGTTTCGAGGGTCTTCTGCCACCGGGCGACTATATGGCGCTCGATCGTCGGGCCACTTCGGGCATTATGCATCTCGGCGGAACCATTCTCGGAACAACAAATCGCGGCCACTTCGTAGCGAAAGTCGCCGCCGGGGAGCGAGCGATGATCCCAAAGAAGGTGATCGCCGATGCCAAAGCAACTTTCGACAGGCTCGGCCTGACGGCAGTTATCGCGATCGGAGGCGATGGCTCACTCTCCACGGCGCTCCAGCTCCAGGAGGAAGGTATCCCCATGGTCGGCGTTCCCAAGACGATCGACAACGACCTTGAAGCGACCGCCATGACGTTTGGTTTCGATTCAGCTGTCGCGTGCGTGGCGGATGCGCTGGATCGTTTGCATACGACCGCGACGGCGCACAAACGCGTCATGGTTCTCGAAGTCATGGGCCGGCACGCCGGATGGATTGCCCTCCATGGAGGGTTTGCCGGCGGAGCTGACGTGATTCTCATTCCCGAGATCCCGTTCGAATATGCCAAGATCGCGGAGGAGGTCATGCGGCGTGATAAAGCGGGTGCCAAAAGTACCATGATCGTGGTGGCCGAAGGAGCATCCCCACGCGAGGGCAGACAACAACGTCATGCCACTGCCAGTGGAGAACACCGCCTTGGCGGAATCGCCGAAGTCGTCGGAGCCGAAGTCGCCGAACGCACCGGCAAGGAGGTCCGGACATGCGTCCTCGGCCATCTGCAACGAGGAGGCGCCCCCACCGCCCTCGACAGAATTCTCGGAACGCGCTTCGGCATAAAAGCTGTCCAGCTCATCAGCGAGAAAAAGTTTGGCATGATGGTCAGCTATCAGAACTATCTGACGCTGGACGTTCCGATTTCTCACGCTGTCAATCGCCTGCGTCGCGTCGACCCCGAAGGCCAAATGGTTGAGACCGCCCGGGCGGCAGAAATTTCCTTCGGCAACTGATGGCAGCGACCGAAGCGTTGCGCGCAGCCGTGCGCGATGTGGCAGATTTCCCAAAGCCTGGAATCTTATTCAAGGACATCACTCCGATTCTTAGCGACGGAACTCTCCTGCGCGCCGCCATTGATTGCTTTGTTGCCGACTGCACCGAT
This sequence comes from uncultured Verrucomicrobiae bacterium, assembly GCA_963824895.1. GTDB lineage: Bacteria > Verrucomicrobiota > Verrucomicrobiia > Chthoniobacterales > Terrimicrobiaceae > DASTFP01. The sequence goes on from CAWGQS010000018.1 coordinate 105,148, forward strand.
CAAGACATCCGGAAAATTGTGGGAATTGACGCCCGTGGATTTCTCTTTGGCGCCACGGTGGCCGATCGCCTGGGCGTTGGCTTTGTGCCGATTCGGAAGCGAGGCAAGCTGCCATGGAAGACCGAAACTCTCGCCTACAAGCTCGAATACGGGGAAGCGGAGATGGAAGTTCATGTCGACGCGTTTGAGCCGGGGGAACGCGTCTCGTTAATCGACGATTTGCTGGCTACTGGTGGCACGGCTTCAGCGGCGACGAAACTCATCGCGAAGGCAGGAGGCAACGTTGTGCAGGCGCAGTTCTTGATCGAACTTGGCTTTCTGGATGGCCGGGCGGCGATCGCGCCCATACCTGCCAAGTCGATTCTCCTCTACTGAAGCCGCGGCCTAGGAAGCTTCAGAGAATTTCCGCCAGCTTTTGTCTCGCGTTTCCGCGGATCGGTAGTCCATGCGCGAAGCAGGCAATCTCAAACTGCAACGATCGGAGAACACGCAGGGAATTGAGAAGCCGCGGCAAGTCGGCGCAATATTTTTCCGGCAGAACCTCCAGCCCGTTGAGGTTTGTCACCGCGTCGCCGATTACCAGCACGCCCGGCGCGTGATATGCCGTCTCTCCTGGACTCGCTCCCGGCAAGGCGATGGCTCGCAGCGTCTCCCAAAGGATCTCTCCGTCGCTGACCACGCGATCCGCAGGCACCATGCCCTGCGCTCCGTTGGGCGCATAGATCGGGACGTCAAGCCGCTCCTTTTCGTAAAGCGCGCCGCGAAGATGGTTGCCGTTGGATAAGAGCACGGCAACGACTTTGTCGTCGCTGAGGATTCGCTCGATGGCCTGCTCTTCCAGGCGCACTGGGTCGATCAAAACAAATCCGTCCGGCGTCCGAATGGCGGTGCTGCTGCAATCTGTCTTACACTCGGGATTGTATCCGTGCCAGATAAAGAGATCGCTGGTGATCTGATGGAAGTCAGGAATGGGCTTCATCGTCGAATGGCAGGGGCGGACTGGAATTCCTTGACGATATGATCATCTCACAATTGTTCTTGGGACGCGACTCAATTTCGACGTTCACGTCGGCAGGCCAAAGAGAATTTGTGTTGCAATCGCATTCGCCCTTTAATGGCTTCCCGGTCTGCCATGCACGAGCTCATTCACGACATTGCCCTGTGCATCATCGCGGCATGGGCTCTGGGAGTGCTCGCCCAATTTCTCCATCAACCTGTGATCCTCGCCTACTTGGTCGGGGGATTCGCGATCGGACCCGCCGGTTTCGGTCTCGTGGAAAACCAGGAGTCCGTCGCCGTAATCTCCGAACTGGGGCTGATCTTTCTGCTTTTCATGATCGGTCTCGAGATCGATCTCAAAAAGATCATCAGCGCAGGAACGTCAATCCTGGTGACCGCGGCATCGCAAATCCTCGGCGGCACGCTTGCGGGGGTCGGATTCTTTTATCTGCTCGGCTTTCCCATCACGGCAGGAAAATGGGATGCGCTCTACTTGGGAATCGCCGCCGCACTCAGCAGCACGGTCATAATCGTCAAAATGCTCTACGACAAGCGGGAGCTGGACACACTTCCCGGCCGTGTCACCTTGGGCATCTTGGTTCTGCAGGATCTCTTCGTCATCGTTTTCCTGGCGATCCAACCTAGTTTGGACGAGCTCGAGCCAGGATCTTTTATCTTGTCCCTGGTTCGAGTGGCGGTCCTCGTGGCCAGCTCGCTGGCCATCAGTCGCTTCGTCTTGCCCCCGCTTTTTCGGAGCGTGGCACGGCTGCCGGAACTGGTTCTTGTCGGCGCGCTGGCGTGGTGTTTCTTGGTCGGTGAGCTCGCCGCGCGCATGGAGCTTTCGCGGGAAATGGGAGCACTCATCGCGGGCGTCTCGATCTCGACATACCCCTACGCGCTCGATGTCACGGCTAAAGTGACGAGCCTGAGGGATTTTTTCGTCACTTTGTTTTTCGTGGGCCTGGGAATGACGATTCCGGTGCCGAGCGGCGCCCTGCTGGTGGGCGCCTTGTTGTTTGCCCTTTTCACCGTCCTCAGCAGATTCATTACGACATTTGCGCCGCTCTATTTCCTCCATCAGGGACTTCGCGCCAGCCTGCTTCCGGCAATCAATTTGAGCCAGATCAGCGAATTCTCCCTCGTCGTGATGGCACTCGGCCTCGAGGACAATCACATTGCTCCCGAGACCAAAGGTCTCGTTTCTTTTGCTTTTGTGCTTCTGGCAACCTTAAGCACGTTTGGGATCACCAAGTCTGACGGGCTAACCAGAATCTTGATTTCCGCGCTGAAGCGCGCTGGACTGCGCGATCTCGATGCTTTCGGCCCGACCAAAAAAGCCGAAGAGTCAGGTGCGCCAGCGGGACACAAAGGCGGGCCGCGGATCCTCCTCATCGGCTTCTTCCGCACGGCGAGTTCTCTGCTGGAAGAAATGCGACGCAACCGGGAGGACCTCCTTGGGCAGGTTGCGGTGGTTGATTTCAATCCTCTTGTCCACGCGACTCTCCGACGGCGAGGCATCAAAGTGATTTATGGAGACATCAGTCATCCTGAAACGCTCATTCATGCCGGCGTGACATCCGCTCAGATTCTCATTTGCACTGTTCCTGACGCGCTGCTCAAGGGCACAACGAATGCGAAGCTTGTCCGGCATCTGCGCGAGATCAATCCCGACGCCAAGATTGTCGCGGTCGCCGATGTCTTGGCTGACGTGGCGCCGCTTTACAATGCGGGAGCCGACTACGTAAGCGTGAGTCGGCTGGAGGAGGCAAAAAGCTTATGCGAGGTGGTCGACGCGATCGAGCGCAAGCTCCTCGATGAAGTTCGCTCGAGGCTCGACGCCCGCCTCGACGGACGCCAGGAGGTGCTTCCTTAGGCGGGAGAGAAGCCGGTGAAGAAACCTGTTTGGAAGCTGCGGCAAAAGGAAACTTTCAAGTAAGCCGGCGATGCCCTAAATAAGGGCGCATGTGCCCGGAAGCACATCTCCTCAAGGAGATTCCCCTCTTCGAATTGCTTGACGATCGCGCACGGGAAGATCTTGCCACACGCCTGGAAGTTGAGCGTTTTGCGGCTGACACTTCGATTTTTCAAATTGGAGACCCCGGCGATGCCGTTTACATCATCAGCTCGGGAGAAGTGGAGATCTTCTTTCGCAATGACACGGGGGAGCAGATCATTCTCGAACGCTCGTGTAAGGGCGATTTCTTCGGCGAGATTTCCTTTCTGGACGGGGGCAGCCGCAGCGCATCCGTGCGCGCGACCTCGGACACAGAAGTTTTCCGTCTGGACCGGGATGAGCTGGCCAAGTTTTTGGAATCTCGTCCTCATGCAGCGATGCACCTCCTTGCGGCGATGGGGCGGCGATTGCGCACCACCGTGGAAAGACTGCGCCACACCGCGTCTCGAAACGTCAACACGCAAATCGCGGACGGTCATAGCGTGCTGCATAAGGTTATCGACGCCATCGCGGAATTTGCGGGCAGCATTCCGTTTTTGATGATTCATGTGGTTCTCTTCACCCTATGGCTGACGGTGAACTCGGTGCAACTTCCCGGGGTTCCCCAGTTTGATCCCTATCCCTTCGGCTTTCTCACGTTGTCGGTCTCTCTCGAAGCCATTTTCCTCTCCGTCTTTGTGCTCCTGAGTCAAAATCGCCAGACCGCGAAGGACCGCGTGCGATCCGACGTCGAATACGATGTGAACCTCAAGGCCGAGCTGGAGATTGCTCACCTGCACGACAAGCTAGACCGTCTCACCGGCGAAACGCTGGGCCGGTTGGAGAAAATTCAGAGGGAGCTCGCCAGACATTCTGGCGAAGAACATCGGGGCTCAAAATAAACGATCAAGACGGTTGCTTCTTTCGCTTCGCGCCCAAGGCTTCCTCGATCCGGCCGAGCGGAAGAGTATTGATAACATCCTCGCGCGAAATCCAGCCTTTGCGAGCTGCACCGACGCCAAAAATCAAATCCTGCAAACTCGATACCGAGTGCGCGTCCGGATTTATCGCACACTTGACACCTTTTTGTTTGGCAAGCGGCCACCAACGCCAGTCCATATCGAGGCGGCGGGGGTTGGCGTTAAGTTCGATGATGGTTCCGGTCTCCGCGGCCGCTTCGATGACGGCAGGAACGTTCACTGGATAAGGCTCTCGCATCAAGAGCATGCGACCGGTGAGATGGCCAAGCATGGTCACATGAGCATTGGTGATGGCCTTGATAATGCGGTTCGTCATCACCGCCTCGCTCAGCGTAAAGGAGGCATGAACGGAGGCGACCACATAATCAAGCTGCGCAAGGATTTCGTCCGGAAAATCGAGAGTTCCGTCCCTGCGGATGTCACACTCGGTTCCCGCGAAGAGGTGGATGCCACGGTGCATCTCGTTGTAATTTTTTATGCGAGTGACTTGCGCGGCGAGACGCTTTTCGTCCAGGCCATTTGCCTGAATGGAACTCTTGCTGTGATCGGCGATCCCCAGGTACTGCAGCCCGAGCTCCTGAGCGGCTGCGGCCATCTCCTCCAGCGTGGCGCGACCATCGCTATCCGCCGTATGGCAATGAAAGGTTCCGCGGAGATTCGGCCATTCAATCAAATCGGGAAGGCGACCACTTTCTGCGGCTTCTAGTTCTCCACGATCCTCGCGAAGCTCGGGCTGAATATAAGCGAGATCGAGTGCCTGGTAGATATCAGCCTCGAAGTGGACATCTGGGAGGGCTTGTTTGAGGTCGCGACCCTCTGCCCTGCTAAAGCGATACTCATTAAGCGACCATCCTCGCTCCAGAGCTCGGGTCCGCATGCGGACGTTGTGCTCCTTGCTCCCGGTGAAGTAGTTCAGAGCAAACGGATATTCGGCAGTGGTTACAGCTCGCAAATCGCATTGGATACCCGAAACGAGCAGCACGCTGGTCTTTGTATCCCCGCGGGCAATGACGGAGTCGACTTGAGGATGATTCACGAAATCTTCGAAAACCTCAACGGGTTTTCGCGTCGAGATGATAAAGTCCAGGTCGCGAATGACCTCTTTCTTTCGCCGATAGCTCCCCGCGATCTGAGCCAGGATTACGGATGGATGGCCACGCAAATCTTCCAGGAGGCGCTCGGCGAGGGCCATGACGTCGCCGAGTCGAAACTGCCCAATACTCCTTTTATGCTTCTCGATGGCGCTGAGCATGTTTTCGGCGGACTTGGGACCAAATCCTGGGAGCCGGGCAATCTTCCCCTCCTTGCAAGCGCGCTCCAGTTTGGTAAGCGAGCTTATCCCCAAGGTTTCATAGAGCGCCTTGATTTTCTTGGCTCCCAAGCCCTGCAGTTCGAAGAGCACAAAGATGTCCGGCGGAAACGCCTCACGAAGGTTGTCGTAATAGTCGAGTCTTCCTGTTTGCGCGAGAGTCGTAATTTTCTCGGCGATCGCCTTGCCGATGCCCTCAATCTCGCGCAGACGATCTTCGGCGATCAGTTTGCTTAGATCTTCGCCAATGGTCTCAAGAGCACGAGCCGCATTGACGTAGGCACGAATCTTGAACGGGTTCTCGCCCTTGAGCTCCAGCAATCGGGCAATATTTTCCAGGACTTGGCCAACCTCGTCTTTCCTCATGCTTGCTTTAGGCGCTCCAAGAAACTCTCACTTCAGATAGGTTCGGAGCCGGTTGCGCCAGCCGGGTAACCACTTCGCCTCACCTCGAGCGGGGGGTGAATTGGCGACTCGGCGCGTCAACACCTGATCGGCCGCCTTGACAAAGGCGGGAATCGCAGCTCCCGTCGCCGGCATTGCCGCGAGCACCTGAAGCAGCCCCCATCCCTGCCCATCATAGCGCTCACTCAGACTGACCCCCTCGCCTTTGAAGTTAACGTAATCCATAAGCGCATACAATCCGAGTGACTCGCCCGCAACTCGGTGGAAGTTAGCGCTGATCCTCTCGCGCTCCGCCGCAGGCGCTGCAGAGAGCATTTTCGGCAGAGCCCGTTCCATGCGGAGGGCCGCAAAGCGAGCCTGCGGAGCGATCGTATCCTTGAGGAGATTGCGAAGCTGCAGCATTCGCGAGGTTTGAGAGTCCGCCGTGAATTGCGACCTGCTTTGCCAGGGACATGGCCCACGGACCCATGCGGGAACGTCAACGCCTTGGTTCGCCAGATAATCGGCCAACTTCGGAAAGCTTTCCTCAAACGGGCCCCGCTTTCCCTCAGGGTACCAGATGAAGTGAGCAATTCCGAGCGATGCAAATTGCTCACCTGCATTCCAGGCGGTCAGCCCGCTGACGGTGCCGCCGCACTCGTTTTTCCAGATGCGTCTGCCAATCTCGAGAGCCTGCGCGTCGGAGAGTTTCAAATTTTGCGACAGGCCTGCTGACACTGTCGCGAGGAGAAGGAACAGGAGGCTCCGCATGGCATCTTTTACCCGCACCTCCACCCGCTCGCAAGAGCGACTCTTCGCGCGTAGTCATTCGTTCCGATTAGGAGCTAGCCCAAGTTAAGAAAACGGAATAGGCTAAGATTGCACGACATCGCTTCATGACCAATCCTCCCCGTCAAAAACCATTTCCGAAGGCAATCCTTATTCTCATTGCCCTTGGAGTGGTCGGTCTGGGCGTTGTTTTCGCTTTCCTGGTAACCCTTGGAGACGACGTCCAAAATTCACTTCCGCCCGCCAGCCAGAGCTCTCCTGGGGATTAGTTTTCTTAGCGGATGATGCGGACCGGAGTTCCGATCCGAACCATCTGGTAGAGCTGAATCGCGAAAGGTCGTGGCAAGCGAATGCATCCGTGTGAGGCAGTGCTGCCCGGGCGGGGTATCGGGCCGGCATGCATCCCGATGCCTCGCCAGGTAAGCCGCATCCAATATGGCATGCGGGCATACAAGAACCGTCCGCCCAGTGGAGGACTGTCCCGTCGAGCATCGGCGTCGGCCTTGACCGTGTTTCCCGCGTGGTCCACGGTCCGGCCATAAAGCGTGGAGTATTTGTCAACGACTTTCTCGAGGATAGCGTACTCTCCGGCGGGCGTCCCGAATCCTTCCTTTCCGGTCGCCACGACGGACCAACCGGCGTATTGCCCCCCAAGGAAAACTTGAGCCCGCTGCATGTTGAGATCGATAACGATGCTGGGCTCTCCAGAGAGCCCTTCCCCGAACCACTCGTAGAGCACCGGAGCTTGCACGGGGACGGCCGGAAGAGTCGGCGGGGGCACCACTTCGACCGGCGCGCAAGCCGACAACGCCACAAGACAGCCAGCCACAGCAAATCTCTTGCCCACTAGCATCACGGTCATATCGCCGCGCGCAGAGTGCTGGATGCCTTCTCTAATTCAAGCGAAAAAAATGAGCGCCCCCGGCGCGCAGGTCGCAGTAGCCATCGTCGGCGACTATTGGGCGAGTCGCGGGCTGCGGTCGAACGCGCCGCGGTATTCCCGAATTACCCCCTGCCTATTGGGAGAGAATTCCGTAAAGAGCCTCATGCAAAGCACCTTCCGGATCCTCGGGGGCGGACTTGAACCGAGCGCCTACGTATCCATCCGGGCGCACCAGCACCGCACCACTTTCCGCGATTTCATAAACCCCTTCGAACTCCTCGCAAATAAAATCGGCCATATTGCGCATTCGTGACCCCAGAGGAGGTTCCGGCCAGAGTGCTCCGTTGCGACCGACCACCAACACCATGCCTCCTTCGAAAAGATCGAGAATCGACCTTCTTCCCTCATTGCGGTCGATCCAGACATGCGGCGCACGGCTCCCCGGACACGCTGAGGGGACATAGTCATTGATTGGGTCGACAACCTTGGGAGGTTTGGTGCCGTCACTAATGAAGGCGCCAGACTGGTAAACAACCCCAAGATCCTGGCCTAGCCCCGCGCCAGCGCGGCGACTTCGTGCGACGAGTTCGCGAACATGATCTTCGTCCCCACGAAGCCCGGCTTGAATGATCTCATAGACTTCGAGCGCGTTGTCGTTGGTATTTTCCATGGTTCGCAAGGCCGCGGTGTGGCGTTCGGCTTCATAACTGTCGAGCAGGATCTCACTCGCTTCGCCCCGGACGACCGCCGCGAGCTTCCACGCCAGGTTGTGGCTTGATTGCAAACCGGTATTAAGCCCCAGCCCGCCTGCCGGCGAAAGCCGCGCGGCAGCATCCCCTACCAGAAAGACGCGCCCGACCCGAAATCTCATGGCTACTTTCGGACTCATTACCCAAGGACGCATACTGATGACCTCCACCGGTTCGCTCGGCAGGCCGGAAACATGCCTGATGATCCCCTCAAAGCGACCTTTCGTATAGTCCTCGGGTGTCTCGTTTGGTTGCAAAAAGTGGTGCATCAACCAGAGGTCGTCGCCGTTTATCGCGACGAAGGCTTCAAAATACTCCGGAGAGAGGGCTTGATAGAGGATGGCGCGCCGATCGCCCAGGTGCCGGCCATACCGGGCCTGAAACATGACATTGACAAAGTGGCCCATGTCGCCAGGTCCATCGGTCTGGATGGAAAGGTCACGCCGGACTCCGCTGCCCGCACCATCGGCGGCCACAACCCACTGGGCGCGGACCGTCTCACCATTACTAAGCTGCAGGAGCACGTCATCCTCTCCTGGTTCAATCGAGACCACTTCGCAGCTGAAATGCACCTGGGCGACGGGCTCATGATTCAAGGCTTCCAGGAGAACTTTCTCCATCCAGGTCTGCGGACAATGAAGCGGCTTGCAGGGTGAAAATTCGGTATGCACGGCCGTCAAAGGCACCCGGCCATATTCCTCGCCCACCAGGGACTTTGCCCAAATTCCCAAGAAACGTCCTTCGATTGGCAGCGAGCCGCCTAAAATTCGTTCCGTTAAGCCATGCTGACGCAGAATCTCGGCCGTCCGACGCGAAATCCCCATCGCCTTCGGATGGGCGGACGTTCCCGGTTTTCTTTCAAAGACAGCGCTTTCGACCCCTGCCCGGGCAAGCAGGAGTGAAGTCATCATTCCACAAGGTCCGCCACCAACGATGGCAACGGGAACATCGATATCCATAACGCCAGATAGAATTAGCAAACCCGCGTGAAAACTGAACAGCCGTTTCCGATCGCTTTACTCCTTTTTCGAAGATGAGAAGAGCAGGCTCAGCGTGCAAGTGCCCTTCGGGGCTAGGACTTCAGGAACGCCTTCAATGCGGGTACTTGCTGGAGAATTTCTTCGATGGTTTCCGGACCGGCAATTTCCCGAGCCTTTTCGAGAAACGTTTGGACAAACGGTCGAATTTCGGAGCTTCGCAGCCCGGCAGATTGTAGGTCGAAGAACGCTTTGGCAATATCCCCTAATGAGCCGCCGACAAGCGATCGCACGTCGGAGGAGCGCGCCCCCTTCGCAGAAGTCGTTTCTGCCAGGAGCGAGCTCACGCCCGGTATTTCCATCAGAAGCTTCTCGAGCTTTGTTCCGGTCGCCCGCTGGCGCGCGAATTGAAGCAGAACCTTGATCGCTTCGCGGGCGACCGATTCGGAAACGCCCAGGCGCTGGCTGACAACTTTAATGATCTCGTCCAAGCGGCAAAGAGGTTAGTCCGCTTACACCGCGTCGGCGCGCAAAATTTTCTCGATGGTGTTGGTCGTGGAGTGACCCTGGGAGAACTCTGCCAAGACGACCCGCCCGCCATTTGCTTCGACAATGTCGCGTCCACTCACATAGTGCGCCCAATCGTGGCCTTTCACGAGGACATGCGGCAAGATCGCCTCGATTAAGTTCCGCGGCTCGTCCTCGTCGAAGATCACGACACCATCGACTGCCCGCAATGCGGAAAGCACGGCTGCGCGATCGCTTTCCGTATTGATCGGCCTCCCGGGACCCTTGATACGAAGCACGGAGGAATCACTGTTGAGACCGACCACCAAGGCATCACCTTGGGCGCGCGCAAATTCCAGGTACTGCACGTGGCCGCGATGCAGAATGTCAAAACAGCCGTTCGAAAAGACAAGTTTTCGTCCGGCGGCGTGCAGTCGATCACGCAATTTTCGAGCTTCTGCAACGGAAAGCATTTCCGACTTCATAAGTTCAAGTGATCGGTGCTGAAGACTTAGAACCGGGTTCCTGCGTTCCAAATTGACAGTCGCGGCAAAACGGTTTCCACAGGATCGCTGTCGTCCGCATCCGAGGTCCGGAAACTATGACTGGACACGCCTTCTGCTGTCTAGAAGCAAATGCCGGAAGAATCTCCCATAAGACCGCGGAGGATCGCCGACTGAGAATACCAGCCGAGACGCAGGGCTCGCCGGTAACGGCCGAAAGCTCAAACGCTAGACCTTGAGACTGCACATGAAGGGTCGTCTACACAAAGAATTGTAAAGCCGGTGCGCGCGAACCAGGAATGACTCCGCATAGAGACGCGAGCGCGTCAATGGCAGAGACTTTGCCCGCGGGATCATGAACACCAAGAATGCGGCACAGTTCCCTTTCAAAGTGGTTTAACGACTTCAAGCTCGCTGGCGATTGCTGCACAAAATTGATGCCGCGTCTCAAGAGATCGAAGATCTCCGGTGCCGGCTGCATCGAAGGCGCCGCGATGCCGGCGAGTTCGCCGAAATACGAGGCGAGATAGAATCCCGCGTTCCCCGCATCAGAGACATTGAAAACGCTTCTGACGCTGACTTCTCGCAGGGTATGCAAATCTCCTTTCCGACTTAGTGAAAAGGCAATGTCAGCACCGTAGAATAAGTCAAGCATGCCTGCGAATTCACTCTTGGGCCGGCGAGCGCCGCGCGCAACGGTCCGCAGTGTTCCGAAGCGTTCCGTCAGCCAGGTGACAATGAAACTTGTTTCCGACCATGGCATTTTCCGCAGAAGAATTGCGGCGGTCGCTTCCATCTAGCTCAACGTTCGCGCGCTCATCAAGCGGCGTCCAGGACTTCCACGAGCCACTGCTGCAGAGCCGCATAGAAGTGGATCTGAAGTTTGGCCAAATCCCGCTCAGAGACAATAGCGATCGGACCCATCTGCGAGAGCTCCGCTTCTTCCAAGTGGTGCTGTGCCGCGAGGTAGAGGCGAGCCTGGTTCAGCGCGTTCAGCCATGACTCAGCGTGCGCGGCGGGAAATTCGAGAGTGTAATTGCCCTCAGACTCCTGAAAGGCTCGCAAGTCCGCCTCGACGACTTGGCGCGCCGAGAGGAATAAGGCGTGCAGTTCGGGTTCGACATGCGCTTTCCAATCTTCGCGAAGTGCTTGCTCTCGTGGATCCTGAGTGGGACTCGGAAAAAGCCGCTCTTCGGCGGCGCTCCAATCCTGTTCAAAGAGACCCGGAATCTGGCGCATCAAGCTTGCCAGGAGCGGCGGGATTCCGCGCAGGCCCAATCGGCTGCCGGCTATGCTGTAGAACTCCATCAGCTTTCGCCGTGCTCGATCGTCGCGAGCAAGAGGTGAGAATGCAGCTGCTGAACGTAAAATTCGGCGCGCTCCCGCGCGCCTGACCAGACGATCGATCGGCCCCGCTGATGGACCTCCAGCATATGCGACTCCGCTTTTTCCCGGGAAAAACCGAACACTTTGCGAAAAATCAAGGTCACATAGACCATCAAGTTTACGGGGTCGTTATGGACGACAACATTCCAGGGTGTTTCGAGAGCGGGCTGGCTGCGTATGCCGCTTTCGGGAACTTCCTTCACTTTTGCCATTCTTAAGCCGCTCGCAAGTCCGAGATTTTGGAGCTGCCCGGTGGTGCCAGGCAATCGGCAACCATGTTCACCCAGAGTTCTCTCCCGCTTCGGGGAAGGCCAGCCTTGGCCTCGAGAAAAATATAGGCGCCCGAGATCGCGATGGAGGAGAGGTGGAAGATCGCTCCGCGCAACGCACAAAGAGTCGCCAGGTGCCCGGGAGCTTCGCCGGAACTGATCAGGGCATGAAATCGCGGCCAGAGTCTCTCCGACTTCGGCGGCGAGTAGTGTGCGAGTAGGAACCGGCCAGCCAGAGAGCTCGGCGCCCGAAAGCTTGAGGGCAGAGCCGAATCGATCGCGCGGTCGCAGTCGGCGAGCGCTCTCAAGTCACCAAGCGCGGAGGCAGAGCGCGCTTCCTCGATGCGCGGCCATAGGATCGTGGCGAATACTCCTTCCTTCCACTGAAGCCATGCGGGACAGGAGCGCGAATCGGGAGAAAAGGTCACCTCACTTAGACCCCTCCAACCGGGGTGACAAAGACCGACGGCACGAAGAAGTTCAACGCGCGCATTCTCGTTGTCGAAGGTGTTGGAGCCGTTGGTCCCTCTCATTGATTTCGCGAACATACCATCCGGCGTGTCATTTTGAAAATCTGTTCCTGCTTCCGGCGCATATCTTTTACGTCGGGAGCAATTCGATCGTCCCAGCCGGCCAAATGCAAGAGTCCATGAATAAGGCAGAGAGCCGCTTCCTCGTTGGGAGTGTTACCGAAGCGAGTCGCGTTCCCGGCGACCACGCCGGCTCCGATCAGAATCTCGCCGTAAGGGAAGGTAATAACATCGGTCGGTGCTGGGTCATTGAAGAAGGTCTGGTGCACTCTGGCGATTGCGCGATCGCTGAGAATCGTCGCCTCGATCTCCTCGAGTCCGGCTAATGGCACCGTCGAAGATCGGACCACTCTCAGGCAGGCAGGCAACGCACGCTCCGCCATGCGCCTGATGAAAATCAAATCGAAGGCGACCTTTCTTTGCCTATTTCTGATCACGACCCGAGTTGCCACGATGGGTAAACCGCCCTCCAAGAGGGGTGAACCATTCCTCTTTGAAAGGCCCCTCCCGCCTTTGCGTTTTCGCAGCGGCGCTACGCTGCCGACTTTTGCTCGCCGCGGACGGGGGTTGCGGTCGAGTCTTTCTCCTCGCGCTTGGGATAAGCGATACGGGAGTGGAGCATGTTGACCAGCGTGAAGCGAAAGCTTTCCGCGATCTTGCGAATCTCCGCCAGGGTCAGGGGCGCCTGATCAAGTTGGTGCTCAGCGATGCGGACATCAATCAAGCTGTTGATCAGGTCTTCGATGCGCTGAGGCGTGAGTCGCTCCATCGACCGAGAGGCACTTTCCACCGCATCCGCAAGGCTGACGATCGCGATTTCCTTAGTTTGCGATCTCGGTCCCGGATAGCGGAAGCTCTCTTCCTTCACTTCCGGAATATCTTCCGGACGCATCTTCATGATCTTGCCCCCGAGCCGCGCATCGTTCTGCTGCTGGAGAGCGCGCTGGTAAAAGTAACTCACCAGCGACGTTCCATGATGCTGCTGAATGACGTCCACCAACTCGGAATTGAGCTTGTTCTTTAGGGCGAGATCCACGCCCTCCTTCACGTGAGCGATGATGATCAATGCGCTCATCGTAGGAGTCAGCTCATTGTGCGGATTTTGGCCGGGGCGCATGTTCTCGGTGAAGTATTCGGGCTTCACCAGCTTGCCGATGTCGTGGAAATAGGCGCTGACGCGGGTAAGAGTTGGGTTCGCACCCACCACCTCCGCGGCTGCTTCGCCGAGGTTCGCGACGGCCAGGCAATGATGATAGGTGCCGGGTGCCTCCAGGCTTAGACGCTTCAGCAGCGGGTGGTTCAGATCTGCCATTTCTAACCACGAAATGTCTGTGGTTATGCGAAAAATATTCTCCAGCACGGGAAGGATCCCGCTCGCCAGAACGGCCGTTCCAAAGCCCGTCCCAATCGCCGCGAGGCTCTGCCAACCGACCATCCTCCAGTCCGTCTGGGAGGGATTTTCCCAGACCAGAGGTCCAATTTGACCAAAGGCAGCCGCCAGCACCCACATGGCAATTCCGACGTACACTCCTGCCCGAATCAGCCTGCTGCGGCGACGTACCTGAATGGTCACATACACGGCGATGAAGCCGGTAATCAGAGATATCACCAGGAATATCGGGTCAATACGTCCGACCAGCAGCGATCCCCACAGACTCGCAAAAACAGCCGCGTAGAGACCGTAATTCTTGCCGAGCAAAACCGAGAGAACAAGGGGGGCGAACGCATAGGGGACAAGCAGCGGAGCTAGCTGGAGATCGATATTTCCGGCCGCCGCCTGGGCGAGGACGATCTTTATCGCCGCGAGCTGCACGAGTAAGACGCCAAAGATCAAAGCGAGGCGGGAGTTGCCGCCAAGGGTCTTTGGCTGGTTGATCCAGAGCTGGGCGACAGCGGTGACGAAAATGAGAAGACAAAGCAAAAATTTCTTCGCCGGCTCTTCCTGCTGGCCGGTAAAGATCAGGGCGGCCAAACCGCCAACAAACCCGCTGAAAATCAGGACTCGAATGGGCCATGCGCACTCGAGAGCATCAGTAAACTTGCTATCGGTGGCGGTCCGCCGTGTTTTGCCGCAAGCCATGCCTTTGCCAACAAGCCGGCGGCGCTGGAAAAAGTTCCACATAGAGAAAAGGAGCTAACTAATACCTACAATCGCTCCTCCTGCAATCCGCGATGTTTTCGGTAGGCATGAACAATCGCCTGCACCAACCGGTGGCGGACGACATCGGTTTCATCAAAAAATTGAAAGGCTATCCCCTCGACCGTGCTCAAAGCCTCCACCGCCTCGATCAGCCCACTGCGCTTATTCCGCGGCAGGTCGATCTGGGTGCGATCACCCGTGACAACGCACTTGGAATCCGAGCCAAGCCGGGTCAAAAACATGAACATCTGCTCGGTAGTTGTATTTTGTGCCTCGTCCAGAATAACAAACGCCTGACTGAGCGTTCGCCCGCGCATGTAGGCAAGTGGGGCGATCTCGATAACTCCACGGTCCATGTACTTTTGAATCTCCTCTACCTCAAGCATATCGTAAAGGGCATCATACAGCGGACGTAGGTACGGCAGGATTTTCTCCTGAAGATCCCCCGGCAAGAAACCGAGCGCCTCACCGGCCTCCACGGCAGGGCGGGTAAGGATGATGCGACTGACTTTTTCCTGCTTGAGGGCCGAAACGGCGATGGCCACGGCGAGGTAGGTCTTCCCTGTTCCGGCCGGGCCGATACCGAAGGTGATATCCCGAGACTGCATTGCGAGGATGTATGCTTTCTGGCCGTCGGTCTTCGGAACGATGGAAGGCTTGCGCGAGGAGGTTTGAATGCGGACGTCCAGAAGACGTCCCAACTCTGTGCCACCGTTTCTCCCAGCCGCATGCATGGCGTAGTTGAACTCCGGCCTTCTTATAACCACTCCTCGCCTTCGCGCCTCGTCCAACTGCTCAAAGACCTTGCGAGCCTTCGTTACCCCATCCTCCGCGCCCTCAATCCGCAGCCATCCCTCCCGCGAGGTGACGCGGACATCGAGGGCTGTCTCCAACTCCCGCAGAAGCTCGTCGTCACCACCATAGAGTGCCTGGACGGCACGGGCATTATCGAACTCGAGAGTGAGCGTTTCCAGATTATCTATAGCCATAGACGAGCGCCCAATTGGTGCGCTCTTGGGGCGACTTCTCCACGGTGACAATGGCGTAATACGCGCCCGTCTTGGCTGGTGTCACTTTGGCCGCAGCGAAGCGACCTTTTTGCCAGAACTCGGCTTCCGCCAGCTTTCCGTCGGAATCGTAAACATGAACCGTCAGCACCGCGCCGCGGGTATCGGTAGCCAGCCAAAACCAATATTCGTTTCCCTTGAAAAGTTGGGCCGTCACCGCTTGTTGGTCCTTGACGCCAAGGTCACCGCCCCACGCGTCTTCCCGAACGGTAAATCCTTGTTTCGCATAAGGCGCAGCAGCCTCCTTGGCGAAGGAAAGAGCATCGTTCACAGTCGCAATTGCGAGGGGAACAGCCACGGCGAGTGCAAGCGGAACCAGAAGAAATAACCTGAGCTTCACGATAGGTTCAGGCCTCCTCGGAGGTGATCACGACGACCATTTCGTTGGTCATCTTGTTGATTTTCTCAACGCTCGCCTGCGAGATGCCGCTCTTGCCGATCAGCGGTCGGATGTCCCGAAGAAGCTTCCGCACCCGTGCAACCAGTTCTTCTTTCTTCAAGCGTGAGTTCCGCATTTCGTCAATTCGACGGGTGAAGTAGTTGAGCAACTCCGGCTGGTTAAGGAGCTCTGCTCCGGTCGTAGAGTAGTTCTTGCCGACGATCGAGGTGAGCACCTCGGTCCCGCGTATCCACCCGCCGATGCTCACGAGCTGGGCGAGATCTGCATCCCCGAGCTCAACCATGGCGGAACGAACGTCTTGCAAGGCGCCGTCGAGCTCCTCGCGAACCGCTCGCCAGCTCTTCGAGTCGGCCTTGTCCATGATGCTCTTGCTGCGCGCAATCACCGCCTTCCGCACGTTGATGGCATCGGCGAGGTTGAGCACTTCCTGGCCGATCTGTTTGACACTCTCCGAATTTTCAGCTTCGACGGCGATGAAGCCGTCGGCGATCACCGTTCCCAGGAGGAGCGCGACTTGAGCGCGGTTTCCAGTGTTCTTGCCGAGATTTGCACGCATCTCGGCCTTCCAATTTGGCGAACCCAGCTTGTCAAGCACGCTGAAGATTTCGCTAGGAACTGGCACGACGACCTCATCCACGGCGGCCGCCGGGAACTTTGAAAGGTCAATCGCTGCGGGAGGGGTCGCTGCGGAGGGCGTTTGTCCAAAGGAACTCCCCAAAACAAGACCGTAGAACAGGAGTAGGAAGAGGCGTGACAGCATGAGAAATTAAGCTTCGCGTTGGAGCCGCAGCCCCGTTAAAAGCGCCGGCATCATTAGATGAATGTTGAAAGAATACAATACCTTCTTGAAGAGGCACGCAAGCAGCGCTTGCTGGTCATCGGCGATGTGATGCTGGACGAATTTGTCTGGGGAAAAGTCTCCCGCATTTCTCCAGAAGCCCCAGTGCCGATCGTGGAAGTCCAGAGTGAGTCGTTCTATCCTGGTGGCGCGGCGAACGTTGCACGAAATCTCCGACCGTTCTGCAACGCCGTCCAAATAAGCGGTATGGTCGGACCGGACGCGGCGGCTGGCCGACTGAGATCTCTTTTGCACGACGAAGGCATCGCCACCGAGGCGCTCGTGGAGTCTCCGGAAATTCCCACCATTGTGAAGACACGGATCATCGCGCGCCAGCAACAGGTCGTGCGCGTGGATCGAGAGCGCCGTTTAACGGCGCCAAAGGCCGTCCACGCCTTAGTGCTCCAACGGCTCGAGGCAGTGCTCCCGAAGGTCGAGGGGGTAATCTTTGAGGATTACGGCAAAGGATTTCTCACTCAGGATTTCATTGATCAGGTCAGCGCGATGATCGCAACCACGGGCAAAGTCTTCACTGCCGATCCGAACCCAGGAAACCCCCTGCGGTGGACGGGAGTCACCACGATCAAGCCCAACCGTCCCGAAGCTTTCGCCATGGCGGGGATGACAGACCCAGGAGCCACCGACAATCCGCTGGAAGACAGCGCATTGCTGGAAGCCGGAGCAGCCCTTCTCAAGAAATTTGCCATCCGCTCCGTGCTCGTAACTTTGAGCGAGCATGGAATGATCTTGTTCGACCGCGAGGCTCCTCCGTATTACACCCCCACCCGCGCCAAGGAAGTCTTCGACGTGTCAGGCGCGGGCGACACAGCCATTGCCCTTTTCACCCTGGCTCTCTGCGCGGGAGGTACCTTGCAGGAGGCGGCCGAAATTTCCAACCATGGCTCTGCCGTCGTTGTCGGGAAATTCGGAACGGCCACCCTGACCCAGGACGAACTCTTGGCGAGCTTCAAAAAGAATCACTCTTTGCAGGCCGCTGATGGATGACCGCGAGACATCCTTGAAGAATCGGGCCGTCTTTCTAGATCGAGATGGGACGCTCATGGAGGAGATGCGCTTTTGCGGCGATCCCTCCAAGGTTCGCGCGATAGCCGGCGCCGCCGAAAGTCTTGCTGAGCTTCGCCGCCGCGGGTGGCTTAACGTGCTGATCACCAATCAGAGCGGAATCGGGCGTGGATTTTTCACCGTTGACGACTATGAAGCGGTCAATGCGGAACTCTTTCGACAGCTCGGCGGCGGGATCGATGCAGCCTACTTTTGTCCGGAACACCCTGAAAACGCAACCGCCCGTCGAAAACCTGGCACGGGCATGATCGAGGAAGCCAGGCATGACCACAAGATCGCGGTGGAAAGATCATGGTTCATCGGTGACAAGAACAGCGATATCCTCTGTGGCCGAGAGGCTGGCTGCAAGACCATCCTGGTGTTGACTGGTTACGGCGAAAACCATCGAGATTGTGGTCCGCACTTCATTGCGAGAGACATCGTCGAAGCGGCCCAGATCGTTCTTGGTGAAAAGACGTGAAAGCCGCTGCGATCATCCCTGCGCGCTGGGCTTCGACGCGGTTTCCCGGAAAACCGCTTTTTCCCATTCTTGGCAAGCCGCTCATCCAGCATGTTTGGGAGCGCTGTCAAGCGGCGAGAAGTCTTTCCGAGGTGATTGTCGCGACCGATGACATGCGCATTGCGGAGGCCGCGTTCGCCTTCGGCGCCGCGGTCTCCTTAACTTCATCCAAACATCAAAGTGGAACCGATCGCGTTGCCGAGGTGGCCGCCAAGCTCCGCAGTTTTCGACACATCATCAATGTGCAGGGCGATGAGCCGGCACTCGAGCCCCGTCTCATCGACCGGCTCGTTCACGTTCTTCAAAGCGATCCCAAGCTCGAGATGGTGACCGCGGCCAGCTCGTTTGAAAATAAGTCGGACCCCGAGAATCCAAACAACGTCAAGGTCGTTACAGCGTGCGATGGCAAGGCTCTATATTTCTCCCGAAGTCGGATCCCCTTCAACCGCGATGATTCTCATTCGGCGGCCTCGCCACCCCTCTGGCACATCGGCATCTATGGATATCGGCGGGATTTTCTCGCCCGGTTCGTCCGCTGGAAACCAACTCCGCTCGAGAGCATCGAAAAACTCGAACAACTCCGCGCTCTCGAACATGGTGCCGTCATTCATGTCGTTCGCACCCGCGACCGCGCTCTCGGTGTCGACACACCGGAAGATGTACCCCGCGCGGAAGCGGCCCTCGCTGGACGCCGCACGACGAAGGCCAGAAACTCCTGAGAACCGACTTCTTCAACGCTTGGCAAGCGCTTTTTTGAGAGCACGCTAAGAGCGTTTTCCTCGTAGCGAGCTGGCGAAGTGCGCTCCCTTGCCAATTCGCCGCCCTGCCATAAACTCCCCGCACATGAAATTCATTTTCGTGACTGGCGGGGTGGTGAGTTCCTTGGGCAAGGGACTTGCCGCCGCTTCGCTAGGCACCTTGCTCGAGCGCCGCGGCCTTAAGGTCGTCCTGCAAAAGCTCGACCCGTACCTCAACGTCGACCCAGGCACCATGAACCCGTTCCAGCACGGCGAAGTCTATGTGCTGGCCGATGGCGCGGAGACCGACCTTGATCTCGGACACTACGAGCGTTTTACGAACTGCGTGCTCACCCGGGCAAACAACGTCACCAGTGGTCAAGTTTACGAGACGGTCCTGGCGAACGAACGGCGCGGCGATTATCTCGGCAAGACCGTGCAGGTAATCCCTCACATCACCGATGAAATCAAGAATCGGATCCGCGCGATCGAGGCATCCTCCGAAGCCGACGTGCTCATTACGGAAATAGGAGGAACTACGGGCGATATCGAAGGATTGCCGTTCCTGGAAGCCATTCGGCAATTTCAGCTCGAGGCCGGGGTCGGCAACGTGCTCGTCATGCACGTCACGTTGATTCCGTTCATCAAAGCCGCTGGCGAACTCAAGACGAAGCCGACACAGCAAAGTGTCGCCAAACTCAGAGAGATCGGTCTGCAGCCGCAAGTGATCCTTTGCCGCACCGAGATGCCACTCGGCGCGGAAGTTCGGCAGAAACTCTCTCTCTATTGCAACGTCCCCATCGAAGCGGTCATCGAAGCAGGTGATGTCGAGAATACCATCTACGAAGCCCCCCTGAACTTGCAGGCCGAAGGACTCGACGAATACATCTGTCGGATCCTGAATCTTCAAGCGAGCGAGCCTGATATGAGCGATTGGCGAAAATTCGTCGAACGCGTCGTTAATCCCAAGAAAAGCGTCCGTATTGCAGTCGTCGGCAAATACATTGAACTTCAAGACGCCTATAAGAGCATTTACGAGTCCCTCACCCACGCGGGAGCCGCCCACGACTGTGCGACCAACCTTGTGCTCGTTGATGCTGAAGACTTGGGAAAGGAAGGCGCCGACAAATACCTGCGGGGGGTGGCAGGCGTGCTCGTGCCAGGAGGATTTGGAGATCGCGGGGTCGAGGGCAAGATCGACGCCGCCCGCTACGCACGCGAGTCGCGCACCCCATACCTGGGCCTTTGCCTAGGTATGCAAACTGCCACCATCGAATTTGCCCGCCACGTTTGCGGACTGGAGAATGCCAACAGCACCGAATTCGATCCGGACACGCCCCACCCTGTGATCTGTATCTTGGAGGATCAAAGAGACGTCACAAAAAAGGGCGCTTCAATGCGCTTGGGAACCTGCCCGACGATCCTGCGCAAAAACACGCTGGCTCACCAGGTTTATGGGCGCGCCCAAATTTTGGAGCGCCATCGGCACCGCTACGAATTCAACATGGACTACCGCGACATCATGGAAAAGAAGGGCTTCGTTATTTCGGGTACTTCTCCAGACGGAGCCTTGGTCGAACTCATTGAGATTCAGAGCCATCCTTGGTTCCTTGCTTGTCAATTTCACCCGGAATTTCAATCCAAGCCGAACGCTCCGCATCCGCTCTTCAAGGGCCTCATCGCCGCATGCCTCGCGCATCAAGACTAAGAGGTCCCCTTCGAAAAGACCTTCCGAGAGGGTTCTCACCGCGACGCTGGTCAACACTTACCGTCCTCCCACTGCCCACAGAGAGCTGCTAATGCTCAAGCGTGTTCCCGTTTCTCTTGCCGGTAAACAATACGAAAGCGTCGTCGGCAGCGACATTCTCTCCCGAACGGGAGAATTCGTTCGGAGAAGTATTGCTGCCCGGTCGGTGCGCGGTGGTCACCGATTCAAATGTCGGTCCGTTGTATGCCGACGTGGTAACGGGGTCTCTCGAACAAGTCGGATTTAAGCCTATTGTCGTTGCGGTTGCCCCCGGAGAAGAGTCGAAATCTATGGGGAAGGCCGAGGCAATTTGCGACCAGATGATTGCGGCGGGGATCGATCGGAGTGGCTTCGTCGTCGCGCTCGGAGGCGGCGTTATTGGCGACCTAGCCGGATTTGTCGCTTCGATTTACTACCGTGGAATTCCTCACGTGCAGATACCGACGACCGTGGTCGCTCAGGTCGACAGCGCTATCGGTGGCAAGACTGGAGTAAATGCACGCGAAGGGAAAAACCTAATCGGCTCGTTTCACCAGCCTGTCCGGGTCATTGCGGATCCGGCGGTGCTTTCGACACTTCCAAAGCGGGAGTTCAATGAAGGGGTTGCCGAAGTAGTCAAGCACGCCATCATTCGAGATGCCGCCATGCTTGACGATCTGCCGCGGGCAGTTGCCTCCGAACTCCCCGCGTTGATCGCGAGAAATCAGGAAATCAAGGCGCAGATCGTCTCCGACGACGAATTCGAAAAGCTCGGTTTGCGCGCCCTGCTCAACTTTGGGCACACCATCGGCCACGCCATTGAGAATGCCGCGGGCTACGGACGCTACCTTCACGGCGAGGCGGTGAGTCTTGGCATCGCCGCGGCGCTGGACCTTTCCGTCGAGAAAGCCGGTCTCCCAGCCGAACAAGCGAAAAGAGTTCTCGCCCTCTTGGCCGCGTTTGATTTGCCAATTCAAATGCCGCCGGCAATTTCCAGCGAGGCCCTGATGAATGCTCTGCGCAAGGACAAAAAATTCGAGGCGGGAGCAATCCGCTTTGTGCTCACCAGAAGTCTCGGGAGTGCTTTCGTTTCAAGGGAGGTTACCGAAACCGACGTTCAAAAGGTGATCGCGCGCCTTAAGGCGCCTGAGTGATCGTCTCTGCCAGAAGGTCGTAGACCTGAGATCCTGTTACCCGCACGGTGACGAATTCGCCGACCGGCGCGCTGTGCTTGAGGATCACGCGGCAATCAACCTCTGGCGCGTCGTGTTCGGTCCGGGCAATCCGCGGCTGGTCGACAAGAACGCGAACGGTCACTCCCCTTTGCCGCACCGCGAGCTCCGCCGCGATGCGCTGCTGAAGTTGCATGGCTTCGCGATGCCGACGGTTCTTCACCTTGGCTGGCACCTGATCCGCCATTTTGGCAGCCCGTGAACCCTCCTCCTGCGAGTAGCGAAATATGCCGAGGCGCTCAAAGCGCATCGCCTCGATAAATTCGAGCAAAGAGGCGAAGTGCTCCTCCTTTTCGCCAGGAAATCCGACGATGAAAGTGGTTCGGATCGCCAGCCCAGGAATGCCTGCGCGGAGGCGAAAGATCAGATCCTCTATATGTTCACGCGAGGTTTCTCTCCGCATGGAGCCGAGCATCTCGCCGTGAATATGCTGCAAGGGCATATCCACATACCTGGCAACTTTCGGGTTGCGAGCGATTGCTGCAATTAATTCGTCGCTCCAGTGAGCCGGATGCGTGTAGAGAAGTCGAATCCAAAACTCTCCCTCGATACAGGCAAGCTCATCGAGCAATCGAACAAGAGTCGGACCACGCCCGGCATCTATCGGCTGGCGCGGGCCCGCCTTTTCCAGCCACAAATCCATCCCAAAGTACGTCGTATCCTGACTAATCAAGGCGATTTCCTTGACGCCCTCGTTGACAAGATTGCGCACTTCCGCAACCACCGATCCGATCGTGCGGCTCCGATGACGGCCACGCATCTGTGGAATG
Organism: uncultured Verrucomicrobiae bacterium; assembly: GCA_963824895.1. Classification (GTDB taxonomy): domain Bacteria; phylum Verrucomicrobiota; class Verrucomicrobiia; order Chthoniobacterales; family Terrimicrobiaceae; genus DASTFP01. The sequence goes on from CAWGQS010000018.1 coordinate 127,838, forward strand.
ACACAAAAGCTGCATGGGTGATTACAGCCCTCGGCGATCTTGACGTATGCGAGGTGACTTGGAGTCAGCCGGAAGTGGGGCGTGTCGAAATCAGGGATGTACCGCGAGCGGCCGGAAATAAGTAGCGGCGCTTTCTCCTGTTTTTCGGCGGCCAGCACGCGGCGAAAAACCTCCCCGGCAGAGGCCACCTCGTCTAAACCGACGAACGCGTCGACTTCGGGAAGTTCTCGCGCAAGTTCCCGTTGATAGCGCTGAGCTAAGCAACCGCTGACGATTAGCTTTTGCTCCGGTCTTCGGCGTGCCCCGAGAATCGCATCGATAGACTCCTGCTTGGCACTTTCGATAAAGCCGCAAGTATTAACCACCAGAACGTCAGCTTTGCCGGCGTCAGATGTAATTTCAAAGCCGCCCGCCCGCGCGCTCCCGAGCATGATCTCGGCATCGACAAGATTCTTCGCGCAGCCGAGACTTATCATGCCAACCTTGGGAGGTCGGCTTTCAAGGAAAGCCCCAGCCATCAGTGGGGCTATCGAACGCGACCGAGATCGTTCCCGACCAGCAGCGCAGACTCGGTTTCAGCCGGCATAGTCCCACTGATGGGGACTTCAGAAGCTGGAACCGTGCTTTCCCCGTGCGGTGCGACACTCGGATCGGAGCTCGCCGGGGTTACCAGCGTCTCTGGGGATTCCTGGACATCAGGCACCGTCAGGATGGCCTTGTCCTCCAGAGCCATGCGATTAAGCCCCAATCGTTCGATGTCGCGGACGGTCGTCCAAACCTTCAGACCGCCAACACTTAATAGGAGCAGCACAGCGGTCGCGGCAAGTCTACGGACGAGGCGTTTGCGACGACGAAACGGTCGGACGGTCGTCCGCATGTAGTCGCAGGCTGCCTCCTGCAGATACTGGTAACCTTCTGTCCCGCACTCTCCAGCGTCGGGGAGCAAACGGCGAATCCTGGAAATCGGAATTCCGAGATACTTGGCGTAGTCCATGGCGAACATCCGGGCATAACTCGGATGCGCAAACCGGGAGAGATCGTCGCGCTCGATCTCGCGAAGGCGCTGAACACGAATGTGTGTCTCGCTGGACACTCTTTCAAGCGTTAGACCACGCTTCTGCCGCACGGCGGCAAACTGAGCTCCAAGCGACCTTGATACGTCTCTTACTCTTGGGGCGGCACCGTCTCTCATTGCAGGCACACTTTTGGAAATAGCTAACTAAGCCTGCTCACCGTTCTTCCGGAGCAAGGATTAGCTGAAGCAGGTCACAAAATGCCTCTCCGACACACTTCATAATATCCTTATTATCTCTTAATCTAAAAATACAAGGGAAATTGAAGACCTTGCACTATTTTTAAGGCAAAGTATCCAAATCGACGAGAATTTCGCGATCCTTGGCCCCATCTCGCGGTCCAACGATGCCACGCTGTTCGAGGACATCAACGAGGCGAGCGGCCCGGGTGTAACCCAGACGCAAGCGTCTTTGAAAAAGCGACGTGGAGGCCCTCCGTTCCTGTTTCATGATTTCCAGAACTTTCCGGAGGAGTTCCTCGTCTTCTTCGGTCACGTCCTCCTCGGCAGGAGGGCTGTTGAGCTTTTCGTGAATGCTCGCCTCGAATGTGGGTTTACTCTGGGAACACACATAGCTGACCAGCCGGCGCATTTCATCGTCGGTGACCAGCACGCCTTGCGCACGCACCAAGGTGGAGGTGGCGGGAGGAAGGTAAAGCATATCACCCTGACCCAGAAGCTTCTCGGCTCCTTTCTGGTCAAGGATTACCCGGCTGTCCAAACCGGAGGCGACCTGGAAGGAGATGCGGCTCGGGATGTTGGCTTTGATGATGCCGGTGACGACGTCGGCGCGAGGCGTCTGCGTCGCAACGATCAAGTGGATGCCAGCGGCGCGCGCCATTTGCGTAATGCGCGCAATCGCACCTTCGACATCGGCAGGAGCTGTCTGCATCAGATCGGCCAATTCATCGATAATCACGACAATGTAAGGGATGCGATCTGGAATGAATAGATCGTCATCCCGCGGCACACTTACCGGTCGCGCTTCCTCGACGGCATTTTCGTCACGACCCGGCAAAGAGTTCTTTCCCTGCAACGGCTCGCCAGGATTCTCCTCGGCATCGAGTTGCTTCTCGGACTTTGGCAGCGGACGTTCGTTGAAACTTGCAATATTGCGAACGCCAGACTTGGCAAAGATTTGATAGCGCAGCTCCATCTCGTCCACAACCCAACGGAGGGCCAGAAGGACTTTTTTCGGATCTGTGACCACCGGCGTGACCAAGTGAGGCAAGTCGTTGTACACCTGCATTTCGACGACCTTGGGATCGATCATTATGAAGCGCAGCTCCTCCGGCGTGTATCGGAAAAGCAGGCTTGCGATCATTGAGTTAATGCAGACGCTCTTTCCGCTGCCCGTCGTCCCAGCCACGAGGCAGTGTGGCATCTGAGCGAGGTCTGCGATGATTGTCTGACCGTAAACGTCCTTGCCAAGGGCGAGTGGAAGCTTGGCCGCGGAGTGCTCCCAGTCGGAGGTTTCGAGGACTTCACGCAGGGCGACCTTGACCTTGCTTGGGTTGGCAATCTCGATACCGACCGTGTCCTTACCAGGGATAGGGGCCAGGATGTTGATTCGCTGCGCGCGGGTCGCACGCGCGATGTCTCGCTCGAGGCTGGTGATCCTATCCACACGCACTCCACTATCGGGATACACTTCAAAGCGTGTGATGGTGGGTCCGCGGGTAATATCGCCTGCTTTTGCGCGAATGCCGAAATGCGCTAGAGTTTCGATAATAACGCCTTGCACCGCTCGAAGTTCGTCGTGATCGGCCGGGCGGCGTCCCGCCTCATCGAGCGGATCGAGAAGGTCAATCAGCGGCAGCTGGTAATTCTCCAGGTGCAATCCGCCCAAGCTGGGCTTAGGCTCCTTCTTCTTTCGTCCGCTTTCGATTTCTGCCAATGAGGGGCGCTTCTCCAGCGGAAAGGTGGCATCGAAAATGCGGGGCTCGGGAATCTCCGGCTCAGGCTCTTCCTCCGAGCGCGGCTGGATACTTTCGCCCTTCTTCTTGAGCTTGCGCTCGAGCTTTTCGGCCTGACGCGACAGTTTGCGCCTCTCGAATTCCATCCGCTCGGTTTCTTCCATCGCCGCGAGACGTCGTTTTTCCCGATCAGCAAAATACGCTTTAATAGCCGACCAGCCCCGCTTGAGGACGTTGATCGGATGAAAGCCGATGGCCAGAACCAGACTAGTGAGGTAAATGACTCCCAGGACCACAGGCGCCCCAACATCGCCGAGCGACGCGCCAAAAACCCTCTCGCCGACCCATTTGCCCAGCCAACCGCCGGCTCCCTCGATGTGGAATTCCGTTTTCCAATCCGTGAAGAACCAGCTCTGCAATTGGAGGAGACATGCCCCCGACAAAGCAAATAGAAAACTCCAGCCCAGCCGCTCGCGGATACGAAAATCCCTCGTTGTCAGTTTCGCAATTCCGTATCCCGCGAACACGATGACCCAGAGGTACGACGCCGCTCCGAAAAAGAAGTAGAGATAGCCCGCAGCCACTGCACCGACGATCCCGCAGAGGTTGTGAACGATTGGACTACGAGCGTTACTGTCATAAATAAGCTTGGCCCAGGGGGGCAGGTCGCTCGGCTGATAGGAAACCAGGGCGAGGAAAAGCAAGATCGCCAGACCCGTCAACACGAGCCCGAGCGCGGCATCCCACGTTCCGTAGCCTTTCGGTTTGTTGGCCATCAAAATTTCAATTCTCGCCAAAATCGCCAAAGCCGCAAGCACCGCGAAACGTTCGAAAAGGAATTGCGGAGTGTCCCTCCCTCGGAGAAATAAGAGGGATGGCCATTACACAACCAGTTATTTTCGAACCGCTCGCGATGGAACGTGTCTGGGGGGGGCGCCGACTCGAGACCCTCTATGGAAAATTTCTCCCGCAAGGCGTGCCGATCGGAGAATCCTGGGAAGTTGTCGATCGTGAGGATGCGCAAAGCGTTGTGCATAACGGGCCTTATCGAGGAACGACCTTGCATGAACTCTGGACCGCGAAGCGCGAAGAGATTTTCGGCTCGGCGTATGTCGACCACGACGCTCCGCGTTTTCCCATCTTGATCAAGATACTCGATGCCCGGGAGCGGCTTTCTGTCCAAGTCCATCCGCCTTTACACATCAGCGCGGCGCTCGGAGGCGAACCAAAAACGGAAATGTGGTATTTTGCAGACGCCCAACCAGGCGCAAATATTTACGTTGGCTTGAAGGCGGGTGTTACGCGGGAGCAATTCGAGACATTGCTTCGCGAGGGTCGTGTCGAAGAGGCGCTTCACGTCATCCCGGTAGAAAATGGCGACAGTATCTTTATCCCCAGCGGACGGCTCCACGCGATCGGCCAAGGAAATGTCATCGTCGAGGTCCAACAAAACAGCGATACAACCTATCGTGTCTTTGACTGGAACCGCACCGGCTTGGACGGAGCGCCCCGCAAACTCCACATCGAAGAATCGTTGGTGTCGATCGATTTCAATGATTTTGAGCCCACGATCGATCATATCGAGGAGGGCGTTATTGCAGAGTGCCCCTATTTTAAAGTGGAGAAAATGTCCCTCGCTTCCCCAATTCCGGCCGCTCCAGACGGAAAGTTTGCCATTTTCAGTATTGTCGCCGGGGGTGTCTCGCTTGAGGGAACACGATTTTCACCCGGCAACTTCTTTCTGGCGCCTGCGTCAATTGGGAAGGCAACCGTTGAGCCCACAGAGCCAAACACACAGGTTTTGAGAACCACCCTTCCCCTGGCCGCTTAGTGCTGATTACGACCAACGGGCGGGCGATTCGTCGACCAGAGGCACTTCGGGAAAACGCCGACTTGGACTGACGAGACTGGCTACTTCTCAGGCAAAGACCATAGAGCCAACTCTAAGCCCCGAGATAAGCTTCCCGGACTTGGGCGTTTGCAAGGAGCTCTGCTCCGCTGCCACTCAGTGAGATTCTTCCATTTTCAAGGACCGCCGCCCGATTGGCGAGGCGTAGCGCGATGTTCGCATTCTGCTCGACAAGCAGAATTGTTACTCCCGATTCGTTGATGTCGCGAATAACCTTGTAAATTTCCTTCACCAGTTTGGGAGCCAGGCCCATCGAGGGTTCGTCGAGCAACAGCGTGCGCGCGTTGCTCATGAGCGCTCGGGCGACCGCGAGCATCTGCTGCTCGCCGCCGGAAAGGGTTCCAGCGGGTTGTTCGCGGCGCTCACGTAGCCGCGGCAAAAGGCCGAAGACGCGCTCCAGGTCTCGCGCGACTCCCTTCCGATCGGAGCGAATCCATGCTCCCAAACGGAGGTTTTCTGTCACGGTGAGATTGCCGAAAATTCCACGCCCTTCCGGGACGTGGGCCATCCCCAAGGCGACGATTCTATCAGGCGCAACGTCGTCCAGTTCCTGTCCATCGAAGCGGACACGACCGCCATGGCGCAGTAGACCCGAGATGGCGCGGAGGGTGGAGGTCTTCCCAGCGCCATTGGCACCGATCAAGGTAAAGACTTCTCCTTCGAGCACCTCAAAGGAAATGCCTTTGACCGCATGGATGTCGCCATAGGAAACCTTCAAATCTTCGATCGAGAGCGCGCTCATTCGTCCGCCTCTCCAAGATATGCCTCGATGACTCGCGGATTATCTCGAATCTCCTTTGGGGTGCCCTGGGCGATCGTTTGACCGAAATCGAGCACGGTGATGCGATCACAAAGATTCATCACCAAATGCATGTGGTGTTCGATCAGAACCAGCGTCAGCTGAAACTCCTGGCGCACCCATCGAAGAAACTCCGTCAGCGTGGCCGTCTCCGCCGTGTTCATGCCAGCCGCCGGTTCATCGAGAAGAAGCAGACCTGGCTTGAGGGCAAGTGCGCGCGCGATCTCCAGACGACGTTGGGAACCATAAGACAATTCCCCAGCGAGCGAGTCGGCTTGCTCGGCCAGCCCAAATGGCCGCAAAAGGCGGAGGCTCTCGTCTATGGATCGTCTCTCGTCGCCAACCTGTCGCGGCAAACCAAAGAAGGCCTCGAACGGCGAGTAGTGCAGCTGGGAATCGAAGGCCACCCGCACATTTTCCAGGACGCTAAGATTTTTGAATAAGCGGATGTTCTGAAAAGTGCGCGCGATACCCAGGGCGGCGACACGGTTCGGTCGGAGGCCACTTATGCTTTCACGCTTGAACCGGATATCGCCCGAGGTCGGCCGATAAATCCCGGTGACGAGATTGAAGAGGGTCGTTTTTCCCGCTCCGTTCGGTCCGATAATCCCATGTGTGCGACCGGCTTCGATATCGATGCTGCAATTCGAAATAGCACAAAGGCCATCGAACCGCATCGTCACGTCCTGAATCTCGAGCAAGGCGCTCATACCTCTCTGGGCTTAGAAAGCTCCCGCTCGGGAAGGAACCAGATCAGCTCGCGCAGACCCAGAATCCCCCGTGGACGAAAGAGCATGAGAAAAACCAAGATCAACGGCATGATCACCATTCGCCAGGTGCCGAGTGGCTGAAGAGCCTGCGCGAGAAACGTGAAGATCACGGCGCCCAAGATCGAGCCCGCCAGAGAGCCAATGCCCCCAAGATAGACCATGACCAGGATTTCGGTCGACTTAATGATGTCAAAGGAAGAAGGGTTGATAAATTGGATCTGATGGGCGAAGAGCGCCCCCGCCACACCGCCGAAAAAAGACGACACGGCAAAGGCCAGAATTTTCGCTTCGCGTGTCCGGACACCCATCGCATTCGCAGCGATTTCATCCTCGCGAATGGCCACCACAGCGCGCCCAAACTTTGAATAGATCAGATTGCGGATGACCCACAGGGTGACGACCACCCAAAAAAGGGTCCATACGAGCGATGTATATTTATCAATCCCGAGCAGTCCCCGTGGTCCCCCCACGTAAGGGATGTTTTCGAAAGCCGACTTCACGATCATCAAGAATGCGAGAGTGATGATGGCGAGATAGTCGCCTCGTGTCTTGAAGGAGAGCACCGCCAAGAGAAACCCGATGGATGCCGCCACCATTCCGCCGAAGAGCACGGACGGAAAAAATGCCCATGGAGTATCCGGGAGCCACTTGGTTGTCAGCACCGCAGAGGCGTAGGCCCCAAGGCTCATGAACCCGGCATGGCCAACTGAAAATTCGCCCATGTATCCGTTGACCAGGTTCAAACTCGCCGACAGAATGATATTGATCCCGACAGTGATCAACACGAACTGCGCATAGCTGTTGATGATGGGATAGTTTTCCGAGATAAACGCAAAGACAAACGCGCCGGCGATCAGCGAAGGAAGTGCCCAGCGCCAACGCGACGTTGAAGCCAGGAACGCGCGGACTCTCATCAAAGCTCAGACCTTCTGATTCGGTGCTCGGCCGAGCAGGCCGTAGGGTTTGAAAATCAAAATGACCAGCAGGAGCGAATAGGAGATCAGATCGCGATAAGTGGAAGGTAAGAATGCTACCGACATGACTTCGACTCCGCCGAGAAGGAACCCCCCAAGCACTGCTCCGCGGATGCTGCCAATGCCTCCGATAACCGCGGCGACAAACGCCTTCCACCCGACCAAAATGCCCATCGAGGCAGCAATGACTGGATATGCCAGGCCGTAGAGCATACCAGCCGCGCCACCTAGTGCTGCCCCGATGAAAAAGGTCATGGAGATAATCCGGTTAACCGGGACCCCCATCAGAGGAACCGTCGCCGCGTCGAACGAGATAGCTCTCATGGCAATGCCGTAGGACGTTTTCCGAATGAGGAAATCCAAACCTGTCATGAGCACGACAGCCACGCCGATAATCAAAATCTGCAGAGACGAAATCGTCAGGCCGCCAAAGTGAAAGCTTGAACTAACAAAAAGCGCCGGCATCGGCTGCGCATAAGGGCTGAGGCTGAGTGTCGTGTTCGCGATGACCAACCCGCATCCCAAAGCGGTGATGATAGCCGACACCCGCGGCGCCTTTCGCAGAGGTCGATAGGCGAACCTCTCAATCAGTGCTCCCAAGATGCCCGTGGCCAGCATCACGATCACCAGAGTGACCGCAAAGGGCAGCGAAACGACTGAGGCCAAGAGCAGGCAGAAAAATGCTCCCACCATGAAAATGTCGCCGTGAGCGAAATTGATCATGGTTAATACGCCATAGACCATGCTGTATCCGAGGGCTATAAGGGCGTAGATCGAGCCCAATTGAATCGCGTTGATTGCCTGCTGGGCAAAATAGGTCACTGGCGTCGCCCGAAGCTCATGTTTGCAGCCAAGTTCCTGGAGGCACCCAGTCCGCAAGCCGCCAGACTCCCCACTAGCTCATAAGCCGCTTTCAAGGGCTCCCCCGCAACCTAAGGCTGCGCATTGGCAACCCACGCGAACTGGCCATCCTTGATCTGCAGGATTACCGCGCTCTTGATCGGGTCGCCAGTGCCGGCGAACTGCATCGTGCCGGTGACGCCGTCGTATTTTTGGATTTTGGCGAGGGCATCACGAATCGCTTGTCGATCCAGCTTTCCGGCTTCCTTGATGGCTTGGCCTAGCAGGCCGAACGCATCGTAGGTCAGCGCGGCCACATCATCGGGCGCCATGCCGTACTTCGCCTTATAATCGCTGACAAACTTTTGGGCGACGGGGGTGGCAATCTCGGTCGAGTAATGATTGCAAAAGTACGAATCGTTAAGGTCAGCGCCCCCCAGCTTGATTATCTCGGGCGAGCTCCAAGCGTCGCTGCCAACCAATTGCGCATCGATTCCCAACCGGCGAGCCTGTTGCGCAATCAAGGGAACATCGTTGTAATACGCGGGAAGAAAAATGACGTCCGGGTCTGCCGCCTTGATTTTGGTAAGTTGAGCGGAAAAGTCTCGATCGCCAGTCGTGTAAGTTTCGAAGGCGACCACGCTGCCACCGCTTTCCTCAAAAGTCTCTTTGAAAAGGTTGGCCTGGCCGTTGGGCGCCTCGGAGGCGACATCGTAAAGAACCGCCGCGGTTCTCGCATTCAGGTTGTTCAAGACGAACTTGGCAAGCACCCGAGCCTGGAAAGTATCAATAAAGCAGGCGCGAAAGACGTATTGCTTGGACTTGCCACTCGTGGCATCAACCGTCGTCTTGGGATTGGTTGACCACGGCGAAATCATCGGGCATTTCAAACTCTCGGCAATCTCCGACGCCGGGATGGCGCACGCGCTGGCATCCGGCCCGATCATGGCGATGACATTGTCTTGGGAGATGAGCCGCTGGGCCACCGCCGCCGCTTGATCCGCCTTGGCCGCGTTGTCACCAATGACCAGCGTGAGAGGATGCTTCTTGCCTGCCACTTCGACTCCTCCCGCCTTGTTGAGGTCATTGACAAACATTTCCGCGGCGTTCTTCGCCGAGGCGCCGACCGCCGGCATTTCGCCCGTCAGCTCGACATTCAGGCCAATTTTGGTGGAGTCACTGCCGCCACCACAACCGGCACAAACAGCCAACGTCAGTGCGGCAAAAAGCGAATGGAAATTTTTCATAGGAAATCTGATTCGGAATGGAGCATTCCGAGCAAAGTGGCAAGCTTGCTTTTCTATCGACTTGGCCTCTCTGCGGCCAAACGCAAGATGTCATCAGCCGCGCATGCCGCGCCAAAACCGTTGTCGATATTCACGACGGTCACTCCACTGCCGCAGCAGTTCAACATGCCAAGAAGCGCAGCGAGCCCGCCGAAGCTCGTTCCGTAGCCAACGCTTGTTGGTAACGCAATAACCGGTTTGTCCACGAGCCCGGCCACCACGCCGGGCAGGGCCCCCTCCATGCCCGCCGCCACGATCAGGACCCCGTACGAACGAAGGCGGCTCGTCTCCGCCAGCAATCTGTGAAGACCGGCCACTCCAACGTCAACGATCCGCTCGACGCGCCAGCCGAAACATTCAAGCGAAACTGCAGCCTCCTCTGCCGCCGGCAAATCGGCGGTCCCCGCACAGACTACTCCCACTTTCCAAAAGTCATCGCGAGCGACTGCAGTGCCCACCGTGATGCATCGCGCCCGCTCATGGAAGACCGCCTCCGGCAGCAGCCTGTGGACGGCCTCAAAGTGCGCGATCTCGGCCCGCGTTGCGAGCACCAGCTGGTTGTTTTGGCGCAGGGCCACGGCGATTCCGCAGACTTCCTCAGGCAATTTGCCTTGGCAAAAAACCACCTCAGGCCTGCCGCAACGTCGAAGACGGTCGAGATCGACTCGGGCATAGCCAAGATCATGCATCGCCTCATGGCTCATTTTCACGAAAATACATCCGCATGGGAACCATCTCGCTTTCGAGAAAGCCGTTCCTGAGGAAGAACTGTTTTAGTTTTTCGTTGGGCTTGTCCGTCAGCAGCGTAATGCGCAGGAAGTTTTTCTTCTCGGCGAAGTCGATGGCGTAGTCAAGCAAGCGGGTGCCGAACCCCTGATGACGATAGTCCCGGTGCACAATCAAATCCTCAAGCACGAGGACGAAGCCTCCCTCAGCGGTGCTAATCGTAATGAGCAAGTTAATCATGCCAATGATCTTGCCGGGGCCGCGCAAGACGAATATCCGTCCCCGCGAGGGTTGTTCAAGCAGAAGACGCAAACCGCGCATCTCCTTGTCGCGACTCGGTATGAAATCCGCCCCTTGAGAGAACAGTTCGAAAAGGAGTTCCGTCAGCTCGGGGAGGTCATCGAGCGTCGCTGGTTCTATCCGCAAACCTTGAATCACGCAATCTCCGTATTAGAAAAACAATTACTATGCAATTGCAGCGAACAGCAGACCCTCAACTTGCGCGGCCGAATTTGCGGTCGAGTTCGGCAAAAGAAAACTGAATCATGGTTGGTCGTCCTGACGGACTGGCGTACGGGAGATCGCACCGAAGCAATTGATCCAGCAACTTTCCAGCACGCGCTTCGTCGCTGGGGAGGTCCTCGCCAACGGCGAGACGCGAAACCGAACGGGCGACGGCTTCGTAGACATCGCGCCCATGGGGAAGCCTGCCTGCTGCGCGCAGCATGGCGGTAATCTCATGAAGCAGGCGCCCGGGCTCTTTTTGCGCGGCCCAAGCGGGGAGCGCTTCAATCTTTAGAGTCGTTCCTCCAAAGGGCTCGAGGAAAAATCCCGCCACCCGCAACTCTTCCAGATGATCCAAGACCCACGCATGCTCACGGGAGGGAATATCAACGACTGTCGGTATGAGCAGACGCTGGCTCGGAGCACTTCCTTCCGCGATCTGACGCATCATTGATTCGAAAAGGATCCGCTCCGAGGCTGCTCGCGTATCGAGCAGAACGAGTCCTTCGTCACCTTCGAGAACGAGATAGCCGTTGCCAACGATTCCGATAAAGCGAAACCGTGCCGAACCAGCCAGCGTCGCTTTGAGCTGATTATTGGAGACCAGCGCTTCTTCTGGAAGTGGAATGACCCCCTGCGGGGGCTCGGGGACGAAAACGGTTTCCGCCCGAGGTAAGGGCGCTCTGGGCGACAAAGCCTGGTCCGGCCGCACCAACACGGTCCGGGCCGCATCGAAAATAGCCCGCTGCAACACCTCGGGCCGCCGGAGACGCACCTCGCGCTTCGAGGGATGAACATTGCAATCGACGAGTTCAAGATCCATCTCGATGTGAAGCACACAGGCAGGGTGCTCACCGCGCTGAACGACACCCAGGTAGGCCTCACGAAGCGCCTGCTGGACGGCCAGACAGTGAACGGGACGTCCGTTGAGAATCACGAACTGGAAGAGATGATCTCGCCGACTCTCTCCGGGACGGGCAATAAATCCCCCAAGGCGCAATCCTTCTCCCGCGAACTGATTAATTTCCAAAAGCTTAGCCAGGTATCCCCCGCCAAACAGATCCCTAATGCGAACTGCCAGATTTTCGGCTCGCGGAAGGGCGGCAATTGTGCAGCCGTCACGCCTGCACTCGAAAGCCACCGCGGGGTTCGCTAGCGCGATCCCCTGCAGTCCGTGGACGATATGGGCCGACTCTGTCTCCTCGCCGCGAAGAAACTTCCGCCGAGCCGGAAGGTTGTAGAAAACGTCGCGAACCTCGATGTGCGTTCCCACCGGCACCCCAATTTCATGGACCGCCTCGATCTTGCCGCCGGCCACGATCACTTCTGTGCCCGCTTCGGAGCCACGCTCGCGAGTTGCCAGCCGGAACCTTGACACGCTGGCGATGCTGGGCAAAGCCTCGCCGCGAAAACCCATCGAGCGCACGCGCACAAGATCCGCTGCCTGCCGGATCTTGCTCGTCGCATGACGCTCGAGGCACAATAGGGCATCGTCCCTGTCCATGCCGCAGCCGTCATCTCGCACCGACACGAAGCGTGATCCTCCGCAGAGAAATTCCACCCAGATTTTCCTGGCTCCCGCGTCCAGACTGTTCTCGACGAGTTCCTTGACCAGAGAGGCCGGGCGCTCAACCACTTCCCCTGCCGCCACCTGACTGGCAACATCATCCGGCAGCAAGCGAATCTTTCCCACGATTTGAAATGGTGCCGCACTTGCTGAATGGCTGCAGCAAAAACCGGAAAATTCTCGAGAACAGCCTGCCAAATCTGGCCTGCCCGCCGCGGCGCTCAGCAGTTCTCGCTATCTGAAGCTGGACGCCTCTCTTTTTGGGCGCTTTCTCGCACGCCCATTTGACTTCAAAGCAATTCGTCCTTAAGAAAACAATGTGATTGAACTCACCGCAAGCGCAGCCACGCAGCTCCATCTCCTCGTTCAAGAGAAGGGTCTTGATACGAAAACATCGGGGCTCCGGCTTTCTGTTGAAAAGGGCGGATGTGCTGGTCTGCAGTACTCGATGAGCATCGGCGCGTCACAAGAGAATGACCATATTGTCGAACGCGACAATGCACGGCTTTTTATCGACGCAGAGAGCCTCAAATGGCTCGACAACTCGGTGATCGACTATGAAGAGGGCTTGTCTGGGGCAGGATTTCGCGTTAGAAATCCATTAAGTGCGCGCAGTTGCGGTTGTGGCACATCGTTCGAGCCCGCAGGCAGCGCGCGCTCCTGAACGAGATCTTCATGGCGCGAGAACGCAAAGGACAACCTCCGGACACGAGCACGCGGGGCACAGAGTTCTCCTTTCGCACAGAAGACGCCGGCGTCGAAAAGGGGGGTAACCTGTTTGTTTGGACGATCGCTATTCTCCTGCTGATCGGTTTCGCCATCTGCTGCTGGATCTTTAGTTTTTACGTTTTCGGGCATCCCGAGAAACCCTTCAGCTATTCGATACTCGCGAAGTTGAAAAAGCTCGATGCGCCCAAGCGATTCGAGATTACCGCTGCGCCACAGGGGGAGTTCCTCAACGCCGAGCAGCTCTGGGATCGCTATAACAAGATGACCAATCGCGAGCTGGAACGGGCAAGTCAAACTTTGCTGCGAAACTACCTTCGCAACTATCGGCTTACCCCCGATAAGGTTCCCTACGTCGTAGGGTCCTACAATATTCTCGACTCCTACGAGCTGAACGACTCCAATCTTTTTCCTTCGGGAGTCGTCGCTCTTGCGCAAGCAACTGACGCGCCTCAGGTGCTCCTCGAGCACGTGTTTACGGCTGATAAGCGTGTCATACCCGTCCTCCATCGCATGCTCTTGACGGGACTTAACCTACGTTTCGACAAGACCGTGGACCTTTCCGCGGTCGTCAACGTGACAAGGTTAAAGGATGGGCGACTGCAGTTTACTGCCGTTCCGCTTCTTTACGGTAGTTACACGACGAGCACCGGCGCGGGAACGTTTTCGCTGGAGCCTCCAACCCAGATGAACATTGCCAAGGGTCTTCCGATCATCAACCCGACCACAGTGGGCGAGGCAGCGGAGAAGTTGGCAGGGCACCGCAACCGGGCGGGCTTGGCGGGGACGGAGACGAGTTCCGCTACGCCCCGACCGCAAATGCAGCTCGTTCGCGTCGAGCGTCCCAAGCCGGTCAGCGAGACCGCGGCCCCTCCCGAGACGGCGGCCTCTCCGGCCCCAGCTTTGTCTCCTAGCCCCGCCCCGGCGGACGCACCGGTCCTCCCGGCAGTTCCCGTCAAATCGCCGGCGTCCACTCCAGTTCTGGCGGCGGCCTCTCCCGTCACCAAACCGACGCCAACGCCGCTCCAGCCTTTCATTTCACCCACTCCCGGATCCATTGCCACCACCGCCGGGGGCAAATGGCCTACCTATTCGCCGGGACAGATGCCTCGTGGACGCCTCGCAAACGTGCCTGATATGTCCGATCTGGCCAGTCGTGGGGTCGCCGGAGAGCGTATCTACCTCCAGGGAAGCTTTATCGTTACCGCGTCGGGACAAAATCGCGCGGTCTTGCGCTCCCAAGCTGCCCTGCCGGAAAACCTGGGAATCGGAGGGCGCAGCAGCAACACACGCATTATCGTAGAATTCCCTTCGGGAAGTCGCCCGCCCTCCGAGGGCTCGACATTGTCACGGGACTCCCGCCGCCCATTCCTGGTGACAGAAGTGCGGAGAACCTCGGATGGCCAGGTGAATGTCTATGTGCGCGAAGTCATTCGCGCACCGTAGGATTGTTTCTGAAATCGCGGCGAAGGGTTCTTTGACGTTTGCGCGTTTCATGGAGCTCGCGCTCTACGATTCGGATACCGGTTACTATGCGTCCGGTCGGGCGAGAATTGGCAAACAGGGAGACTTTTTCACGAACGTTAGCGTGGGTCCGGTCTTTGGAAGAATCCTGGCGAGCCAATTTCGAGAAATGTGGTCTCGACTTGGCCAGCCCGCACGGTTCGCGCTGGTCGAGCAGGGAGCGAACGACGCCCAACTGGCCGTGGATATTCTCAGCGCCATGGCCAAGGACATGCTGGCCGCAGTTGACTATTGGATTATCGAGCCGTTCCCTGCCTTGCGGCGACTTCAAGCGCAAGCACTCGAGAGACTGGATGCCAGGGTGAACTGGGTTGAAGACCTCAGCGCCTTACCTGTCTTTGACGGAATTCATTTTTCCAACGAATTAGTAGATGCCCTTCCCTTTCATCTGATCCGTTGCGACGGCAAGCTTTGGGAGGAGCTTTACGTCTCAACCCTTGAAGACCGGCTAGTGTTCGAGGTCGGCAACCCTTCGACTGGCGTCGCAGACCGGCTGAGACCTCTACCGCACCGCGCTGCAGGCACAATTGCCGAGCTTCGCCCAAGCGCCGAGGACTGGATTCACGCGCTCGCCGGGCGCCTGAATAAAGGCTTCGTCCTCATCGTTGACTACGGATTCCCACGTTACGAACTGCTGGCTCCGCATCGAACGAATGGAACCTTCTGTTGCCATCGGGCTCATCGCCGCGACTCCCGACCTCTGGAAGAGGCGGGCGAAAAGGATATCTCAGCTCATGTGGACTTTACTGCGCTCGCCGAAGCCGCACTCGCGGCCGGATTTCGCATCGAAGGGTTTACCGATCAGCATCATTACCTGGTCGGCGCGTCGCAAGACCTCCTCGCGACAGTCAGCAATCCACCCGATCACCTCTCGCAAAAGACCCTTCGCGCACTCCAAACGCTCGTCCATCCCGAGAGCATGGGAACTCAGTTTCACTACCTCGCCCTCTCAAAGGGTGTGGCTCCCGCACCGAACCTCACGGGCTTCAGATTCGCCCGCGATCCGCAAAGCCAACTTTTTTCAGAAGTCGCATAATTCGAACCGCTCCAGCGATTCTCAAGAGAGTTTCTCGGAAAAGAAGCGGTGCCAATGCCGAGAACGTCCGCCATAGACTCTCCTGTCGGCGGCGAAGACTTCGCCGTTCCATCAACGAACCAGATCATCTGGCATTCTGGAAGCAGGGCGCACTCGGTCTTCCTGAGCCGCTAGCGGCAAATCACGGACCATACGTTGTCAGGTGGCTACGGGCTTTGGATAACCCACGCGCCGTTCAGCCGAGTTGCGAATTGGCTGTATGAAATCGCAACAGAAACTTTCTGGTCGCGTCGTCCTGGTGACGGGAGCTGGCTCTGGCATTGGTGAAGCGGCGGCTCGACTCTTCGCTGCTGAAGGCGCCAAGGTCGGCGTGCTCTCGCGCACGGCCAAGGAGGTTAAAAATCTGGTGCGCGCCATTGCCAAGGCGGGTGGCGAAGCCGTTGCGCTCGTCGCTGACGTGGGAGACGAGCGCGAGATGCGGAGCGCTTTCGCAAAGCTGCACCGCAAGTGGAAGCGTCTGGATGTGATTTTTGCGAACGCCGGAGTAAACGGCGTGTGGGCGCCGATTGCCAAGCTGCAGATTGAAGAATGGGACGAAACGATGCGCATCAATCTTCGTGGCACTTTTTTGACCATAAAGCTTGCCATGCCCTATTTCGGGGAGGGCGGAGGGTCGATCATTGTCACCGCTTCGGTGAATGGGACAAGAATGTTCAGCAATGTGGGCGCAAGCGCCTATGCAACTACGAAAGCCGCTCAAGTGGCGCTGGCCAAGATGCTGGCCGTGGAGCTGGGACAACAGCACATCCGCGTGAATGCCATTTGTCCCGGCAGTATCGAAACGGAGATTGATGAGAATACCCAAGACCGCGCTCCCGAGGGTATCGCGCCGAGGGTTGAATTTCCCGAAGGCCAGATCCCGCTCACCGGGAAGGTGCCCGGAACTGCAGACCAGGTAGCTCAGCTGGTCCTATTTCTCGCCTCCGACGCCTCCAGCCATATCACGGGAACCGAAATTTTTATCGATGGCGCGCAGTCGCTGCTTCAAGGCTAAATCGGAGCAAGACTTGGGGAGGCACAGCTTCCTTGGGAACTTGCGTGGCTTCAAGGGTGCGACGCGACACCGAAAGGCCCCTCGAGGACGGCTTAGCTTTGTCCGCTGCCGCCAGTCTGCCGCGCACCCGGAATTCGAAGCATCGCTCGTGGTTGCTTTATTGCGCAGGGACGGTCGATGACAATGAGTCCTTCTTTGCCAGCTGAGGCGCGACCTCCATCGCGATGAGCTCGGAAACGGTCACGAACTTGTAGCCCTTGGCCAAGAGCGCATCCAACGTTTCCGGCATCGCGGCGACGGTCGTTGCGTGGATGTCATGCGCAAGGATGATGGATCCCGGCCGTGTATTTTCAACGATCGACCTGTAGACGCGATTGGAATTGCGGTACTTCCAATCAAGGGGATCAACCGACCAAAGGATGACTTTAAGTCCAAACTGCTCGCCCAAGCGCTTGTTCAGACTCGCGCTCGTCGCGCCATAAGGCGGTCTCATTAAGACCGGGCGCTTCCCGGTCGCCTTCGCGATCGCTTCATTGGTGTTCTCCATCTGCTTGCGAAAACTCTCGACACCAAGCTTCGTCAGCGCGGGATGACTCCAGCTGTGATTAGCGACTTCATGGCCCTCTAGTGCCATCCGTCCGACGATGTCGGGATATTCCTCCACATTCTTCCCGACAACGAAAAACGTGGCCTTAATGCCGCGCTCCTTCAGCATGTCCAGAAGTTTCGGCGTAAGCTGCGGATTCGGGCCGTCATCGAAGGTGATTGCGATATACATGCCTTCGACATTGCACGAATTATAAGTCAGTTTCTCCGGGATGATCACCGGCGCGGGCGTCGGCTGCGGAACGCTGGCGAGATCGGTTGACGCCGCCGGCGGCGGACTAGGCGATGGGCGGAATGCCGGCGGCGGCGCCAGCGAAGGATCGCGAGACAACTCGTCTGTCGGAACAACCAAGACCGGAGCAACACGTTGCCCCCGCGCACTCTGGCATGCCGCCAGGAACAACGAGACAAAAAGGACCCCAAAAGAAAGGCATTTCATCGTTCAGCTTTTTGGGAGAGTCATCTATCGCATGAATCCCCATGAAAGCCATCACGATTTTGCCGAAGAGAATAGGCCGACGAAATTCTTAGAACCGACAAATGCCGGCGCGGCTTTGCCAGTAATTTTCAAAGACTCGGGCGGCCATTCAAATCGTATGGTTACTCCAAACTCGGACGCGATTCAGACGACTCCTTAGGACTAAGCAATTGGAGAAACTCTCGCAAAGCCGGTGACACGCGCGCCGAGCGCCGAATCAAAGCTCCCAAGGGTCGACGAAAAGAGGTATCACTAAACTCAACGGCTGTAAGCGAGCCCGTGTCGACTTCTGTCCGGACCGCTGCTTCCGGAACAATGGAAACACCATTCTCAATTTCGACGGCACGTTTCACCGTCTCAATATTATCGAACTCAAGCACCAGCTTCACCTTGACGCCCTCGGCACGCAGCTTGCGGTCAATCTCCCTCCGCGTCGGTAAATCAGGCTCGAAGGCGATGAACTTCTCGCCCTGCAAAGCCGAAAGAGAAAGACGCCGTCGAGAAGCAAGCGGGTGGGTCGGGGGACAAATCAAGACCAGCCGATCGCTCCAAAACGTTATCGCCTTCAAGCCCCGGCGCGTAGAAGGATACGCCACTAACCCAATATCAGCCCGACCGTCCAACACGCTCAAGTAAACCTCCGAAGAACGGCGATACTCGACCCGAACATCCACTTCCGGATGCGCCTGACGGAAAACTTTCAAGTATGGCGGCAACTCGTGCAGTCCGATGCTGAAGATCGTCGAAATGCACAACTCGCCGGCTACAAGGTTCTGTAGATTATGGATTCGGCCTTCCAAATCCCCGAGAATATCCATCACCTGATGGCTGGCTTGCAGAAACTCCCGACCCTCCGGGGTCAAAGAAAAATTCTTCCTACCTCGTTCAATAAGCTTCACACGGAAACGGCGCTCCAAAGCGCGGACTTGCTGGCTCACAGCACTTTGCGTGATGCCATTCATCTGCGCCGCTTTGGAAAAACTCGACGTTTCCGCCAAATTGGAAAAGACCTTGAATGATTGAATATGCATTTAAAAAATCAGATAAGAATAACTTATATGTCAGCGTTGTAAATAAGTTATTTTTATGAACGACATCTATGCTCGGATTAAAGTAGTTGAGGAGCAGATTGCTCTCATCGCCGAGAAAGCCGGGCGCTCCACATCCGAGATTGGGTTAATCGCGGTCTCGAAGTCGCAATCTGCCGAGGCGGTGCGTGAGGCATTTGACGCGGGTCAGTTGGTCTTTGGCGAAAATCGCGCCCAAGAACTGATCGCCAAGGTGCCCTTACTCCCGTCCTCAACGCACTGGCACTTTATCGGACATCTTCAGAAAAACAAGGTCCGGAAGGTCTTGCCGCTGGTTGATCTTATCCACGGTGTGGATTCTGTGGAGCTTGCCTCCGACATCGACAGAATTGCCGCCGAGCTGGGCCTCTTCCCGCGGATCTTGCTGGAGGTGAATGTTGCGAGCGAGACAAGCAAGTTCGGCTTTACCCCTGAGGCAGCGCGACGCGAGGCGCCGCGCCTATTATCCTTCCCTCGAGTACAGTTGGAAGGACTCATGACCATTGCGCCCATCGTCGATACGGCCGACAAGGCGCGGCCATTCTTTGCACAGCTTCGCAGGTTGCGGGATCGGATCGCTTCCGAAAATCGGGTTGATCTGCCGACCCTCTCGATGGGCATGAGCGGCGATTTCGAAGCAGCCATCAAGGAGGGCGCTACCCTCGTTCGAGTTGGAACCGCAATCTTCGGGCCGCGCGGAAAACCGTGACACCTACCGTCCACGATTCCGTCAGTCTGCCTCCCTGACATATTCCAGCTTGAAGCACTCCCGGAAGCGTCTAGGTTTCTCGCGAACTCAGACGAAAACCATGGCTTACGAACTTCCACCACTGCCCTATCCCACCAACGCTCTCGAACCCAGCATCGATGCCAAGACGATGGAGATTCATCACGGCAAACATCACGCAACCTACGTGGCAAATCTCAACAAGGCTCTCGAAAACCAGTCCGAACTGGCCAAAAAACCGGTGGATGAACTTATCGCGGATCTCGCTTCGGTCCCCGAGGCAATCCGTGGTCCCGTCCGCAACAATGGCGGGGGACATTCAAACCACACTTTCTTTTGGAAAATCATGGCTCCGGACGCCGGCGGTGCACCCAGCGGGGCATTCGCCGATGCCATAAAGTCCACCTTCGGAAGCTTTGACGAGTTCAAAGCGAAATTCGAAGCCGCCGGCCTGGCGCGTTTTGGAAGCGGTTGGGCTTGGCTGGTTGTAAATCCCTCCAAGCAGCTCGAAATCGTCTCGACCGCGAATCAAGATAGTCCCCTCATGGGCAAAGCGATTGCCGGCGCTGCGGGCGTCCCGGTCATCGGCGTGGACGTGTGGGAGCATGCCTATTACCTCAATTACCAGAATCGCCGGCCGGACTACCTGAAGGCGTGGTGGAATGTTGTTTCCTGGAGAGTAGCAGAGAAGAACTACGAGGCTGCCCGGAGCTAACCCAGCCCCTTCCGCAGAAAGACTCCCGCTCGCCTGTTTTCGGAGAGGAATGGGTGGGTGAATCGAGCGTGCGTGCGCTTGGCTATTGTCGCGCCGCGTCCGGCTCACTCTCCGATTGCCTGACTCGAGCTCGATGGCGTACCTCAACTCGCACTATCTTAAATTAAAGGCCGGATATCTCTTTCCGGAGATCGGGCGACGGGTGAAAGCCTTCACCGAGGCAAACCCCGACGCGGCCCGACGGCTGATCCGTTGCGGGATTGGAGACGTAACGGAGCCGCTGCCAGGAGCAGCGCGTGAGGCCATGCAGGCAGCCGTCAACGACCTCGGCCAAAAGGAAACTTTTCACGGCTACGGGCCGGAGGGAGGTTACGAATTTCTTCGCCATGCCATCGCGAAATCCGACTACGGCCCTCGCGGCATCGAGGTCAGCGATGATGAAGTTTTTGTTTCCGACGGCTCAAAATGCGATTGCGCCAACATCCTCGATATCTTCGATGACGACAATCGAATCGCCGTTATGGATCCGGTCTATCCGGTCTATGTCGACACGAATGTTATGGCCGGTCATACCGGACCAGCCGAGGAGACGGGGATCTACAGCGGGCTCCTTTATTTGCCGTGCACTCCAGAAAACGAATTCATGCCGGAGGTGCCTAACGAGCCGGTCGACCTGGTTTACTTGTGTTCTCCCAACAATCCGACCGGTGCAGTGGCCACTCGGGACCGCCTCGCCGAGTGGGTAGACTTCGCGCTCCGTAACGAGGCCGTCATTCTCTACGATGCAGCCTACGAAGCGTACATCAGCCAGCCTGACATCCCCCACTCGATCTACGAGATTCCAGGAGCTCGAAAGTGCGCGATTGAATTCCGCAGCTTCTCAAAGAATGGCGGATTCACCGGGGTGCGATGCGCCTTCACGGTAATGCCGAAGGAACTGGAATGCCGTGCCGCCGATGGGCAAAAGCTTCCCCTTCATCCGCTCTGGAATCGGCGCTTCAGCACAAAGTTTAACGGCGTCTCCTATGTCACCCAGCGTGGCGCGGAAGCGCTCTATTCCACCCAAGGAAAAGCACAAGTAGCCGCCTTGGTCTCGCATTACATGGAAAATGCAAGGATTCTCCGCGAGGCCGTGGCAGGAAGTGGGCTGGCAGTTTACGGCGGCGTGAACGCTCCTTATATCTGGGTGCGCGGTCCCGATGGCGCCACCAGTTGGGAGATCTTCAATCGCCTCCTGCAGGAGGCCAATATCGTGATCACCCCTGGAAGCGGCTTTGGCATATCGGGAGAAGGTTACTTCCGGATTTCTGCCTTCAATAGCCGTGCCAACGCCGAAGAAGCTGCGCGACGATTCGCCACCATAGGATGGTAGCACGATAGCCGACTCACCACTCTCGACACCACCGGCGGTAGCCCGAGGTTTTTGCGAGGGGCATTCGCGCCTCGCCACTTAGCCTAATTATCTGAGTAATTCACTCGAATTTCGATTGACTTTCGGGCCTCCAAGTGGTGAAAAGTGGGGCGTTGTGGCGGAAAATGTCACGCGAGACCTCAACTGGGATGAGTCAGGATGCAAAAACGCTCTATTCAGGGACTTTCGAGCGTTCGATGGACGCGAAGAAACGCGTGGCAGTACCCGCGCCGTGGCTTACTAGGGAGGAGGGGGAAGTTTTCTATGTTATTCCGCACCCGGCCGAGGGGTACCTGATGGTCATGCCCCCCTCAGAATTCGACCGCTGGGAACAAAGGATTCAGGAATCTCAGGCACCCGCCGCAGAGAAGCGCATGGCCATCCGAAAGTTTTACAGCGAGGCGCACACCACGACCACGGACAAGCAAGGGCGCATCCTTCTGAGCGACAAACACTGCGACCGCGCGGGAATCACCAACGAAGTGATCTTCGCTGGCGGTCGAAGCCGATTCGAGATCTGGAGCAAGCGACGCTATACCGACGTGGATGTCGGCCAATCCGACGCCTACAGGCGCGTGGCCGACACGGTCGGCCTCTGATGAACAAAACACATGCACACTTTAACTTGATGAACGGCATCGGATGACACGGCGCGGACGCCTGTTCTGCTTTGGCTTCAATCCCGCCAGGGGCTCCGACAAGAAGCCGCAAGGCCACGCCGCCATAAAGATCCGTTCACGCAACGCCTATGAACTCCTGGGACTTCGACGACCCTGCACTCCAAACATTGGAAAGGCCTGACGGTTCTTACCACACCCCCGTCATGGCCGAGGAGATAGTGGCACTCCTGCGACCCGCCCCTGGGATGATCTTTCTGGATGGAACCGCGGGCGGCGGCGGCCACACCGAGAAATTTCTTCAATACGGCGCCGAAGTAATCGCCTTGGATCAGGATGCGGATGCGATCGCCATGTGTCGGCAGCGCCTGGCAGCCTATGCCTGCCGGTTGCAGCTTTGCGAGGCGAACTATGAAGATGCCGACGCCATTCTTGATCAACTGGGCGTCCGATCCCTCGGAGGGGCCCTGCTCGACCTCGGGGTCTCCTCGTACCAACTCGACACCGCGAGCCGTGGTTTCGCCATGATGAAGGACGGTCCGCTCGATATGCGGATGAACCAGAACAATCCACAGACCGCCGCTGACCTCATCAATCGGGCCAGTCCCGCCGAGTTGGCGCGCATTTTTCGTGAATACGGGGAAGAACCCCGCGCGATGCATATCGCGGCGCGCATCGCCGCTCTGCGGGAACAGCGCCCGCTCCGCACGACCTTTGACCTCGCCGCTGCCATCACATCGGTGGTTCCGCGCACAGGTGCACGACATCCCGCTACGCGCATCTTTCAGGCGCTCCGGATTGCCGTGAATGACGAGCTCGGCGCGCTCGCGCGCGGATTGGAAACGATCGCCTTCCGTCTCGCCCATGGGGCGCGCTTGGCGGTCATCAGTTTCCATTCGCTTGAAGACCGAATTGTAAAAGCGTTCTTTCGCGACCGAAGCGCTGAATGGATCGATCGGCCCGAGTGGCCCGAACCTCGCCATAACCCCGCCCGCATCTTCCGTCTCCTCACGCCCCACCCGATGGACGCCTCGGGTGAAGAGATTCAAGTCAATCCACGCGCACGCAGCGCAAAGTTGCGTGTCGTCGAACGCATCTGACCCCATGAGCTCGATCGAAAACCGCCGCAAATACGCGAACCCCATTCATATCGCCCCACTTTTTAAGTGGCTGCTGCTCGCCTCTTTCGTAGCCGCATGCGGTCTGCTCTTTGTTTTCATCAAGAACCAGCAGCACTTCCTAGGCGAACAAACGCGCGA
Source organism: uncultured Verrucomicrobiae bacterium (assembly GCA_963824895.1). Lineage (GTDB taxonomy): Bacteria > Verrucomicrobiota > Verrucomicrobiia > Chthoniobacterales > Terrimicrobiaceae > DASTFP01. The sequence goes on from CAWGQS010000018.1 coordinate 151,421, forward strand.
AGTAGAACGCCAGATCCATGACGTGCGTGCACAAAACGAAGTGCTGCTGGCCAGGATTTCCGCCCTCTCGTCGCGGGCCGAACTTCAACGCAAGCTCAATCAAGGCCTCATCGCCCTTCAGCCGATTCAGGATCATTATATTGCCCGCATCGGACAACCGGTCGCAGCGGACAAGGGTGGCGGAATGCGCACGGCCGCAAACGAGAGGTTTCGTCCATGAGGTGGAAGGCCTGCCGACGGGCGATGATCGCCAGCGGAGTGGCAGGGATTATTTTCACCGGCTTTTCGGCGCGCCTTGTTGACCTGCAGGTCGTCAAACACGAGGAATACACAAAGCTCGCCGCGCAGAAGCATTCTATCCGGCTGACGGTGCCCGCGCATCGCGGAATGATTCTGGACCGCAACGGAGAAATTCTCGCTGCCAACATCCCGGTGCGCAAGGTCGTGGTGGACGGCTCACACGTCAAAAAACCGGGGCCGCTGGCCACTCTCGCGGCACCCTATCTCAATTTACCGCGAGAGGCGCTCCTCGCGGAGCTGCGGACACGCAGCAAGTACAAAGTCCTCCTTCCAGAACTGGACGAAGAAAAGGCCATGGCTCTGCAGCGGACGATGGATGAAAAATCATTGCGCGGCCTCTACTTTCATCAGAATACGACCCGCACCTATCCCAATGGTCCGCTGCTCAGCCATGTGCTCGGTTTCCTTGGCCGCAAGGATCCTAACGATGAGCATGTTGTCGGTGTCGAGGGCGTTGAGAGAAGCATGGAGGATTACCTCCGAGGGATTGATGGATTCCGCCACATCGAACGCGACCGAACGGGCCGCGAAATCGTCATCTATAGAGGGCAGGAACAAGCGCCGCGCCACGGCATGAATGTTCAGCTGACGATTGACATGAACCTCCAAGCCATTCTGGAGGCAGAGCTCGACAACGCCTTCCGAGAGCTCAAGCCGGATAATGCCAGCGGCATCATTGTAGACCCCAACACCGGCGAGATCCTGGCGATGACCAGCAGACCTTCCTTCAATCTGAATCAGATCGATGCCGCCAAGCCCGAGCAGATGAAGAACAGAGCGATCTTCGACATGGTGGAGCCCGGATCCACATTCAAGATTGTCGTTGCGTCAGCGGCGCTCAACGAACGCGTCGTCTCACAAAAGAGCGTGATCTACTGCGAAAACGGCGCGTTTTCCTACGGAGGCCGCATCCTCCGTGATCACCACGGATACGGCCAAATGAGCGTCCACGACATCCTGATGAAATCTTCCAACATCGGCTCCGCAAAGATGGCCCTGCTGTTGGGTGATCAGAAGTTTTATGAATACGTGCGTCGTTTTGGTTTCGGAGAACGTACCGGCATTGCCCTGCCGGGAGAGATCCCCGGCTTGGTCCATCCTCCCTCCCGCTGGGACCGGTTGACCATTACACGCATGCCGATGGGGCAGGCGGTGGCAGTTACCCCTCTGCAACTAGCCATGGGCATGTCGGTGATCGCCAATGGCGGGAAACTTATGCGCCCGCAGATCATCAAGTCGATTCAGGATCGAGAGGGGCACGAAATCATTTCCATAAAGCCCGAGGTGGTTCGCGAGGTTATCCCCACCGCAACTGCCAACTTCGTCAACACGGCGCTGACCGAAGTCGTCAGCGAACGTGGCACTGCCGCGCTCGCCCGGGTCAGCGGGTTTTCTGTCGCCGGCAAGACCGGAACAGCTCAAAAGGTCGATCCCCGAGGAGGCTACGCCGCCGGCGAGTACATCGTCTCCTTTGTCGGTTACATCCCCGCGGAGCAACCGCGATTCCTTTGCCTCATTATTGTCGACGACGCCAAATTGACGTCTGGTCTCAACTATGGCGGCTTGGTCGCGGCGCCCATTTTTTCGCGCGTCGCGGAAAAGGCTGCTCGGTATCTTGATCTGGTGCCGGCGCCAGCGGCAACGGCGACCCTTCCTGTTGCTCTCGGTCAGACTGGTGCTACGAAATTCCGACAGTGAGCGAAATCCTCTTGAAGCTTCTCGACGCCACAGAAGTTATCGACTCGACCGCCGACCCGCAGACGCGGGTCGAATCGCTTTGCTATGATTCGCGTCTGGCAAGTCGCGGCACGCTCTTCTTCGCTTTAAGAGGAGCACGGCTCGATGGCACACAATTTGCCGCGCAGGCCGCTGAAAAAGGAGCGGTCGCGATCGTCTCCGATGTTGCCTTACCGGCCTGCGCGGCAGCTCTTATTCGTGTGCCTGACGGCCGCGTGGCGATGGCGGACATGGCCGCCGCGTTCTACGGGCATCCTGCCGGCAAGCTCAAGGTAATGGGTGTCACGGGGACAAATGGGAAGACGACAACCGCTTTCCTGGTGAAGCATTTGCTTGATGCCGATCAACGCCGTTGCGGCCTCATCGGGACGGTGAAATACAGCATCGGCGAAACTGAGGTGGATGCTCCGCGCACCACCCCAGAATCGCTGGATCTTCAAGAACTTCTCGCCCGGATGCTCGATGCGGGGAATAAGGCGGTCGCGATGGAAGTGTCCAGCCACGCCCTCGTCCAGCATCGCGTCCGCGGCGTCGAATTCGATACCGCCGTCTTCACCAACCTGACCCAGGACCACCTGGACTATCACAAAACGATGGAGGACTATTTTGAGGCGAAGAGCGCACTTTTTGAGGGCCTGCCCGCCCAAAGGAAGAAGGCGCGCGCCATCATCAACGTGGACGACCGTTACGGACATCGCCTCATTGAACGCTTCAAGAAAAGGGTGACAATGATCACCTACGGTCAGCGCGTAGGTTGTGATTACCGGGCGAGTGACATTCGCTTCGATGCGACCGGCAGTGAGTATCATCTGGAAGCCAAGGGCCGCAGCTATCTTGTGCGCCTGCCGCTCATCGGTTCCTTCAACATCTACAACTCACTCGCCGCCATCGCAGCCGCCTCCGCGATGGGCATGGAACTCCGTTCCGCAGTCGCGGCCATTGCCAAGGCACCGCAAGTTCCCGGACGATTGGAGCGCGTCCCAGCGAAACGGAGCTTCCGGGTTTTTGTAGATTACGCGCATACCGAAGACGCGCTGCGAAATGTCCTGCGAACCCTGCGCGAGCTCAAACCCAACCGCCTCATCACCGTATTTGGATGCGGCGGCGACCGCGACCGCGCCAAGCGACCGCTCATGGCCGCCGCGTCAGAGGAGTTTTCCGATTGGTCAATTCTGACTTCGGACAATCCCCGCAGCGAAGATCCCGCGCGCATTCTCTCGGACATGCGCGCCGGCCTTCGAAGCCACCGTCACGAGGAAATCGTCGACCGCACGGAGGCTATCCGCCGGGCAGTAGCGCTCGCTGGCTCCGGTGATATCGTTCTCATCGCGGGAAAGGGGCATGAAAGATATCAGGAGTTCACGGACAGGAAGATTGCCTTTGATGATTCCTCGGTCGCCCGTCGGGCCATCGAAGCGAAACGGGTCGAACTGGAAGGGGACGGTCCGATGAGCGAAAACGACGACAACATCACTCGAGCCAAACGTCTGCCGCCGAGACGCCCAGTGGATTCTTGATCGTGGATGCGTTGACTCTCACCGAGGTCGCCGACATGTGCCATGGCACGCTCCACGCCGAAAGCCCGTCACGCACCGTCCGAAGGATCTCCAAGGACACACGAACCTTAGTGTCTGGCGATCTTTATCTGGCCTTGCGCGGCGAAAATCATGACGGTAACGCCTATGCCAGAGATGCGGTCGCGAGGGGTGCTGTCGGCGCGATTCTCGATACGGTGCCGACAGACCTGCCCGCAGATTTCCCCGTCATCGTCGTGGACGATACTCTGGCTGCATTGCACCGGTTGGCGGCCGCCTGGCGGGACCGATTGGCCCTAAAGGTCGTCTGCATTACCGGAAGCAGTGGAAAAACAACGACCAAGGAGTTCACCGCTGCCGTCCTCTCCGTCCGCTACCGCGTTGTCAAAACCGAAGGAAACTTGAACAACCACATCGGCCTGCCTCTTTCAATCTTGTCCGCTTCTATTTCCGACGATGCGGCGGTTTGGGAGATCGGGATGAATCATCCGGGCGAAATCGCGCCACTGGCGAGACTGGCGCGGCCAGATCTTGCCATCATCACAAACATCGGCGTCGCCCACATTGAGTACATGGGTTCGCGCGAGGCAATCGCCAAAGAAAAGGGCGCGCTCGCCGAAGCTGTCGGAAAACGCGGCGCGGTCATCCTTCCCGCAGAGGACGATTTCTCCACCCAAATTGCGAGTCGGACGACGGCGCGGGTGATTCGCGCGGGTCTTTCCGCAGGGACTCTCTGGGCTTCAAACATTGTGATGAGCGCTGGAGGGTCGCGGTTCATCGTTCATACCGAAAACGAATCTCTCCCCGCCGAGGTGCCCGCTCCCGGGGAACACATGGTCCGTAATGCGCTGCTCGCGGTTGCGGCGGGGTTGGAGTTGGGTCTTCGCTTGGAGGAATGCGCCGAAGGGCTGGCCACTGCACGCCTCAGCGGAGGACGGTTGGCGCATCGAGTGCTGCGAGGTGTTACCGTCCTCGACGACACTTACAATGCGAATCCGGATTCCATGGAGGCCGCGCTCAAGACCCTGGGGGCACTCCCGGTCGCTGGTCGCCGGATTGCCGTCCTGGGAAAAATGGGCGAACTCGGCGAGCATGCCGCCGCCGGCTATCAGCGGGTGGGCCGAAACGCTGCGAGAGTCGCCGACGCGCTCATTGCCGTGGGCACCGAGACGACGCCCCTGTCGGATACCGCTCGCGCCGCCGGGCTCAAGGAAGTGCACACCACGGCGGATGCTGCCGAGGCGGCCGGTTTGCTGAGAAAGCTCGCTCGCAAAGGAGACCTGGTCCTGGTCAAAGGGAGTCGCGCCGCCCAAATGGAGCGCGTGATCGAGAACTTCTGATGCTTTACTATCTCTACGAGCTTGGCGAATGGGCACGCAAGGCCGGCTACGAAAGCGATTTCTTCAAAGCGCTGAACGTTTTCAGTTATATCACCTTCCGCGCCATTTGCGCCGCGGCGACTGCATTTCTCATTTCCATTATCTTCGGGAGTTGGACTATCCGGAGACTGATCTCGCTGAAATTCGGTCAGCCTATTCGGACCAAGGAGGAAGTAAATAAGCTCTTCGAGCTGCATGGGGCCAAGAAAGGCACACCTACGATGGGAGGTCTGCTGATCATCGGTTCGATCGTCGTTGCGACTCTCCTGTGGGCACGAATGGAAAATCCTTTCGTGTGGCTGGTGCTCTTCAGCAGCTTGTTTCTCGGCGCCATTGGCTTCTATGACGATTGGCTCAAGGTCTCGAAGAAGAGTTCCAAAGGCATTAGCAGCCGTCTCAAGTTCGCCCTTCAGTGCGTCCTGGCAGCCATATTCACGATCTTCTTTCTGAGTAGCCCAAGACTCTCCGAGCTCGCCAAACAACTCTACATTCCCTTCCTCAAGGAGCCGGTGATCTTCAGCCTCGGTTGGCTGACCTTTGTTTTTTATCTTCTCGTCATCGTTGGAACGTCGAACGCGGTGAATCTCACTGACGGACTCGACGGCCTGGCGACAGGATGCACGGCGACCGTGGCCGCCACCTACGCCGGCCTTGCCTATCTCGCCGGCAACGTGCGCGCCGCCGAGTACCTGCAGATTCCTTACGTGCCCTTTTCAGGCGAGCTCGCCGTGGTTTGCAGCGCCTTATTGGGGGCTTGCCTGGGCTTCCTTTGGTGGAATGCCTTTCCCGCCCGCGTTTTTATGGGCGACACCGGGTCGCTCGCCATCGGCGGAATGCTTGGTGCCGTGGCCATCTGCTGCAAACAAGAAATCCTTCTCGTGATTGTCGGCGGAGTATTCGTCATCGAAGCGATGTCGGTGATCCTGCAAGTTGCGAGCTTCAAGATCACGGGCCGGCGGATCATTAAAATGTCGCCGATTCATCACCATTTCGAACTTAGCGGGTGGAAAGAGAATACCGTGATCGTGCGCTTTTGGATCGTCTCGATCCTCTTCGCCCTTCTCGGGCTGGCAACCTTGAAACTGCGATGATCTACTCCGGGAAGAATGCCGTCGTTCTCGGTCTCGGCCACAGCGGCGAGGCAGCGGCAATCCTCTTACGTGAGGAAGGCGCGGAAGTCACCATCTGTGAAAGCAGTGATAATGCCACGCTGCGCGAGAAAGCAGCCAAGCTCAATGACCAGGGCATTCGCATCTTGCTCGGCCCCGCTGCGGACACCGATCCGGGTGTTTACGACGTCTGTATCCTCAGCCCTGGAATCGACCCAACCGTTCCGCTCGTGCAGAATGTTGCCCGCAAGAAGATTCCCATCATCGGAGAACTGGAGCTTGCCTTCGAGGAATGCATTTGCCCCGTGGTGGCGATTACCGGCACCAATGGAAAGACGACCACGACGGAATTGACCACGGCGATGCTGCAGGGCTCAGGTGTCAGGACGATGGCGAGCGGAAATATTGGCCTGCCGTTCGCAACCGCCGTGCGGCAAAGCCATGAGCTCGACGTCATGGTGCTCGAAGCGAGCTCTTTTCAGCTCGAGACGATCGACGCCTTCCATCCGCACGTGTCCGTCTGGCTGAACCTCAGCCCCAATCATCTCGATCGCTACCGCGATATGGAGGAATACCGCACGGCCAAGCTTCGAATTTTCCTGAATCAGACTTCCGGCGACTTTGCTGTCGTCAACGCCCGGGAAAATCTGCCCGCACTCGCCGCCCGTCGTATTACCTTCAGCGCCTACGTTCCGGATGCCGATTTTTCGCTACGCGATGGCATCATCCAGTACCGAAATGAACCCGTGCTCGACCAGCGCACGACCAAGCTTCCCGGAATTCACAATGCAGAAAACCTCATGGCCGCCATGGGCATCGGCCTCGCCCTGGGTCTGGACTTTGAAAGGATGTCCGGAGCGGTTCATGAATACACTGCGCCGGTGCACCGCTGCGAGTTTGTCCGCGAACTCAGGGGAGTGCGTTGGATCAATGACTCGAAGGCGACCAACCTCGACTCGGTTGAGAAAGCCCTCCTCTCGCAGACGGGTGCGATTGTGCTTATTGCCGGCGGCAAGGATAAAGGATTTGAATTTGATGCGATCGCGCCTCTCGTGCGTGAGCGCGTTCGTCAGGCCGTCCTCATCGGCGAAATGAAAGAGCGCATTGCTCATTCGTGGAGCGGGCTCGACTGCCGGCTCGCGGACTCTCTTGAGGGAGCCGTCAGCTTCGCGGCGGAGATCGCCCGGAATGGCGACACGGTCCTCTTTTCCCCCGGAACGTCGTCCTTTGACATGTTCCGCAACTATGGCGAGCGCGGCAACCGCTTTAAGGAAGCGGTGAACGCTCTCGAATAACCAACAAAGTCAATCAAACCGCAGATCATGAAAATGAAGAAAATTCTGAAAATGCCGCTCCGACGAATGCAGCGGCAGCCCTCTGCTGCTGACGCTTTGCGTGCCAAGGCAACGGCCGGCTCGGGAACTTACGACAAGGAGGACTACGAGATGCAGGAGGAGCCAAATATGAAATTTTCGCACGCGCTGATGGTTGTGCTCGCGCTCCACATTATCGCTGTCGGGGGCGTATTTGCTTTCAATTCCATCAAAGCCGGCCAAGCAGCCGCTGCCAAGAACGCCGCCAAGGAAGAGATCGCTCGCGCGGTTGCGCAGACATCCACCCAGCCAAAACCATCGCCTGAGAAGGTCAATGAGGGATGGCAAGGCCGAACCCATACCGTTCAAGCCGGCGATACCCTTAGCCGCCTCGCCTCCCTTTATAAGACCAGCATCGAGGCAATCGAGAACGAGAATGGAATCACCACGTATTCGATGATCCGCGTCGGCCAAGTGCTGAAAATTCCCGCCGGGAAGACCGAAGCAACCAAGTCCGCCGCAGATCCCACAACGACCGCAGCCAAGCACGCATTTCTGGCCGCAAAATCAGACCTCCCCAAGCCGGCAGCAACCGCGGTTACAAAAGTCGAAAACCCGAAGCCGCCCGCCGCGGCAACCCCGTTGCCAAAACCACTGACCCAACCAACCGCTCCGGTTAAAGAGGAAGTCGCTCCGGCGGCTGGGGACGGCAACACATACACGGTCGCCAAGGGTGACAATCCCTACAGCATCGCCAAGAAACTGCACGTGAGCTATAACGCGCTCATCGCCATCAACGAAATCAAAGATCCAACGCGCGTTCAAATCGGTCAAAAACTCAAGATACCTCCACGAAAGAATTGACGCGTTGGAGACGGGCGCTTCGGCCTCGCCGCACGTGACGTCACCTTTCCAACATGCAACGGAACGCCATCTACGCCCTTCTGCTCACGGTTGTCGGGCTGACTGCTCTTGGCATCGTCATGCTTTTCAGCACCAGTGCGTTTGCGCAGGAAAGTCACGGCGATATCTATTTTTTCGTTAAGCGCCAGGCGTTCTGGCTGACGATTTCCCTTCTCTGTGCCCTGGTCGGGGCCCTCGTGGACTACCATTGGTGGAGGAAGACCTGGTGGCTCGTTTTTATCATCTCCTTGGCGCTTCTCATCCTCTGCTTCATTCCGCCGATAGGTCTGAAAATCAATGGTTCACGCCGCTGGATTCAACTCGGGTTCGGGACCTTTCAGCCAAGCGAACTAGCCAAGGTCGCCGTCGTGTTTTTCGCGGCCTGGTGGTTCGAAAAATTTGAGAAGGATGCCGGACGCTTTTTCAAAGGGTTTGTCTTTCCGAGCGCGATCGTAATTCTGATCCTGGTGCCGATCTCCCGGCAGGAGGACCTCGGATATACCGCGCTCATCGGCGCAGCCGTCCTTTGTGTGATGTTCGTCGCCGGAATGCGGCTACGATGGATTCTGCCCATTGTTCTGGCGGGACTCGTCGGCATTCTCTATTTGGCAATTCACATTGAAGAACGCCGCGACCGTTTGCTGGCTTTTCTCAATCCCGAGGAATACCAAGCCAGCGGTGGTTATCAGCAGTTACAGGGTTTGATCGCGATTGGTTCGGGAGGCGTCGATGGCCTCGGCCTCGGAGAGGGTCGGCAGAAAATGCTTTACCTTCCCTACGCGCACACAGACTTCATTTTTCCGATGATCGGAGAGGAATTGGGTTTGCGCGTCACGCTGGTGATCGTTTTTTGTTACCTACTCATTTGCTTATGTGGAACGTTGATCGCCATGAATGCGCCGGACCGGTTCGGCATGTTACTGGGGTTCGGCTTCGTGATGATGATTACTCTGCAAGCCATCGTGAACATCGGCGTAACCACATCGGTATTGCCAAATAAGGGAATGCCACTGCCTTTCATCAGCTTTGGCGGCTCGAATTTGGCGATTTGCTACTTCATGGTCGGCGTGCTCGTGAATATTCACAGATTTGGCAACCCTCTCCTCGAAATGGCTTCGCCGGCCCTGCGCCGTGTTCGAAATATCTGCAGGCTATGAAGCCGTTCCGCGTCGTTATCGCCTGTGGCGGGACGGGCGGCCACCTCTTTCCCGGTCTTGCCGTGGCGGAGATACTCAAGGAACGAGGACATGAGGTTCTGCTGGTCGTCTCCGAAAAGGAGATCGACACCATTGCGCTCAAAGCACACCCGGAATTTCGTGCCGAGAAACTTCCATCGGTCGGAATGCCCAACCTGCTCTCGCCGGCGTTCGTTCGATTCCTCCGCCGCTCTTGGGAAGGGTATGTTTACTGCAGAGGCACCTACCGAAAATTTCGTCCCTCTGTGGTTCTGGGCATGGGAGGCTTCACCTCTACCGCGCCAATCCTTGCGGGCCGGCGGTTGAAATTGCCGACATTGATCCATGAATCGAACGCGATTCCCGGACGCGCCAACAAATTTACGGCGCGCTTCGTCACGCGGGTGCTGCTCGGCTTCCAGGCGTGTCTCCCCTTCTTTCAGAATAGGGACTGTGTCGTTACGGGAACTCCGGTAAGGCGAAACCTCGGATCGCCTCTCAGCCGCGGGACAGCACTTGCCGCCTTCCGTCTTGAAGAAAACCGGAGCACCCTCTTGGTAATGGGGGGAAGCCAAGGAGCCTCGGGTATCAACCAGGCGCTCTTTAAATGTGCGCCTATGTTGAGGGACAAACCCCTGCAAATCATCCACCTCACGGGAGACCGCGATGACCGCCTGGCGGCCGCCAACTACCAGCGTGAAAATATCCCGTACTACGTCGCCCCCTTTCATCACCGCATGGAAGAAGCGTATTCGGCGACCGATCTGGTGATTTCACGCGCCGGTGCGGCAAGTCTCAGTGAGTTGTCCCACTTTGGTCTTGCCTCCATCCTGATTCCCTATCCTTACGCGACGGATGATCACCAAACATCCAACGCCAACGTGTTTGTCGAAGCTGGGGCTGCCGAAGCTCAAACCGAACGCACCTTAAGCCCGGAAACATTCTCGACACTGGTCACAAATTTGCTCAGCGACGATCCCCGGCGAGAAAAGATGTCCCGCGCCGCCCGCACGATTTTACCACGCGACGCCGCTGGCAATGTTGCCGATGAGATCGAACGAGCGGCCACGCCGCAGAACCAATGAACCTTGCCTCCCTCACGGCCTATCTCACCGGACCTCCGCACCGCGTGCATTTAATCGGTGTCGCCGGATCAGGGATGAGCGGTATCGCGGGGCTTCTTCTCGCTTTGGGTCATCGCGTCAGCGGATCCGACAAGGTCGCCACCGTCGAAGTGGGACGCTTGGAAAAGAAGGGGCTCCAGTTTCGCGTTCCGCACCAGGCAGTTGAGGTGCAAGGGGCGGAGCTGGTCGTTTACTCTTCAGCCATCAAGCCGGGCAATGTCGCCTACGACGAAGCGAGAAGATTGGGCATTCCCATGGTGCGCCGGGCAGATGCTTTGGCCGCCGTCATGAATGCCAAGAAAGGAATCGTGATTTGTGGCATGCACGGCAAAACGACTACTTCGTCGATGACGGCTCACGTGCTTCGCAGCTGTGCGCTCAAGCCGTCGCACTATGTCGGCGCGGAGATTCCCATCCTTGGAGCGAACGCGCGCTGGGACTCGGCCGGCGAATACTTTGTGGCGGAAGGCGACGAGAGCGACGGAACGCTCATCAATTACCATCCCGAACACGCAATCGTCCTCAATATTGAACCCGAACATCTCGATTTCTACAAGGATCTCGCCGCCATAGACGCCGTTTACGGCAAACTGATCGCGCAAACTCGGGGAAAGGTTGTCTACTGCGGAGACGATCCGGGTTCAACACGGGTTTGTTCCGCTCACCCGCGCGCGGTTGCCTACGGGAGAATGGAAGGAAATCGTTATCGCCTCATCGACCTGGTAACCGAAAATTTCCGCTCGCGCTTTCGCATCGAAAGAGGTGACGAGGTTTTAGGCGAGGTGAGCTTGAACATTCCCGGAGCTCACAACGCTGTCAATGCTCTCGCTGTCATCGCCCTTGCCTTGGAAATGGAGCTTCCCTTCGACAAGGTCGTCGCCGCCCTCGAAGGGTTCCGGGGGGCACGACGAAGATTTGAGATTTGCTATGAATCGCCTCGCAATCTGGTGGTCGATGACTACGGGCATCATCCCACGGAAATCGCGGCAACCATAGCAACCGCCAGGACGGGTCACTGGAAACGTGTGCTCGTGATGTTTCAACCGCACCGCTACACGCGTACTCTGGCCCTTAAGGAGGAATTCGGCAGGGCCTTCGACGGTGCTGAGGTAGCCTTTATCGCGGACGTTTACCCGGCCAGTGAAAAGCCAATTCCCGGCGTGTCAGGTCAACTGATCGTCGATGCGATGCGGTCCCATGGCCATCAGCGTGCCGAGTTTCGACCCGACGTTCGACAAATTCATCAGGATGCGGGCGCGGAAATCGAAGACGGCGACCTTATTTTGAGCCTTGGCGCCGGAAATATCCACGAGGCTGCCACCCGGCTGGTCGCCGATTTAAGCTTGCGCGATAGACTGCTCAGCGCCATGGGGCCAGGCAGCATCCGCCTCTACGAGCCTCTCTCACACCACACCACCCTGCGAGTCGGCGGGCCTGCGCAGTTCTGGGCGGAACCAGAGACCGAGGAGGGCTTCGCGGATTTGGTGCAATTGTGCTTCGACGAAGACATCCCATTCATGGTGATGGGTCGCGGCTCCAACTTGCTGGTGCGCGACGGCGGCGTGCTCGGAGTGGTCGCGCACCTTTCCAGAGGCGAATTCGCGCGGTGGACGGTCAATGGCAGTGAGATCACTGCCGGAGTGGGGCTGAAACTCAAGAAACTCACCGCCGTCGCCCGCAATGCCGGGATCGGTGGTTTCGAGTGGATGGAGGGGATTCCAGGCAACCTGGGGGGCAGCCTCAGAATGAACGCCGGCGCGATGGGCGCAGAGACTTTTGACCAAGTCGTTGCCGTCCGCTTTTGCGATCAAGACGGCAATATCTTCACGCGTTCACCGACCGAAATGGAAGTTCGCTACCGCGATGTGCCTACCCTTCAGAAGAACTACGCCCTCTCGGCCACGCTGCGCGGAACGCCGACCGATCCCCGGGAGATCGAGGCCCGAATCGCCACCGCAGAACGCAAGCGGCGCGAATCCCAACCTATCGCTGCGAGCGCAGGTTGCATTTTCAAAAATCCGGACCAGACTCCCGCTGGAAGACTGATCGAGGAGCTTGGCTTCAAAAACTTCACCGTCGGACGGGCGCGGGTTTCCGAGGTGCACGGCAACTTCATTGTCAACGACGGAGGAGCCACCGCAGCGGAAATTCTCACCCTTATCGAAGAAATCAAGGCCGCCGCCGCCCGCGAACGTGGCATCGATCTTGAGACCGAGGTGCAGATCGTTGGAATTGACGCATGACTGGCATTCTGAAAGGAAAAAAAGTAGCCGTGCTCCTGGGAGGACCCGGCTCGGAGCGAGAGGTGTCGCTCCGCTCTGGCGCAGCCGTGGCGCGCGCGCTGCGCTCTCTCGGTGCCCTCGTCCAGGAGGTTGACGTGAAGGATTCCAGCTTCTCGATTCCCGAGCCAATCGATCTCGCCTATAACATGATTCATGGCACGTTCGGAGAAGACGGTCAGATCCAGGAAATCCTCGAACGCCAGGGCATCCCTTACACCGGCGAGGGAATTGCGGGCAGCCAGCTCGCCTTTGATAAGATACTCAGTAAGAGAAAATTTGACGAGCACGGCGTCCCGACCGGTCAGTGGCACGTCATAGCCGCCGGGCAATTGCCGCGTTTCGAAGTCCCCTTCGTCGTGAAGTCTCCTCGACAGGGATCCAGCGTGGGCGTGCACATCGTCAAGGATTCCGCAGACCTGGACGCAGCCCTGAAGGACTGCTTTCGTTTCGGCGACGCAGTGATTGTGGAGGAGTTTTTTTCCGGGCGTGAATTGACGGTTGGCGTTCTTGGCGATGTCGCCTTGCCGGTTATCGAAATCGTCCCCCGCGACGGATTTTATGATTACGAGCACAAATACACCAAAGGGGCGTCGGAGTATTTCGTGCCGGCTCCGATCGGCGACGAGGCGACTCAGGCCGTCCAATTCGCGGCCCTCTCGGCCAAGCGCGCTCTTGGTCTAGAAATCTATTCGCGTGTGGATGTGATTCTTGCTTCGGATGGCCGCCTGAACGTATTAGAGATCAACACCATTCCAGGCATGACGGAAACCAGTCTCCTGCCGAAGGCCGCTGCGGCAGCCGGGCTCGATTTTCCAACGCTTTGCGAACGGATCGCCTCACTTTCAATGCAACGCTCTCACCACTGAATGACCGATCAGCGTCAACCTCGCCGGGTCAATCGCCGATTGCGCAGCAATTTGACGCGCTCGAATCTGCTCGATGTGCGCATGCGCGTGGCGACCGCGCGTCGCCGGCGTCGAGCGACAATCTTCCGCTGGCTCACGAATGTTTTTCTCGTTGTCGCAATCGGTGCCGGCGCCTTTTTTGGGCTGCAGGCAGCGCTGGACAAGTTCTTTCTCAAGAATCCGGAATACACCTTGCGGCGAATTTCTTTCGAACTCGACGAAATTCTCACCCGCGAGGAAGCTCTCGCCGTGACCGGCCTCCGCGAAGGCGTCAACATCTTCTCGGTCGACTTCGCCAAAGTTGAGGCCGCCTTGCGCGAAATTCCGCAAGTTCACGAGGTTCGACTGGATCGCCAGCTTCCGGACCAGATCGACATCAGTATTACGGCTAGACGACCGATCGCGTGGGTAGCTGCCCCGGGCGAAACCGGAGATCCCTCCGCTTCCGAAAAATCGCTCCTGGTGGATGCCGGCGGCTTTCTCATGCGGCCCCGCCACATCATGCCCGAATATTTTCATCTCCCCGCAATCTACGGTGCCAAGAGCGACAATGTCCGCGACGGCGAGCCACTTCCAGGCGAGGACTTGCGCTTGGCCGTTCGGCTCATCGAGACGGTTTCCCGTCATCCGGACTCTCTCTTACACATTCGGGCGATCGACGTCTCGCGGGGTTATTGTCTCGAGGTCGTCAATGACGGCAATGCGCGCATTTTATTTGGCACGGCTGACTTTGAAGAGCAGCTTGCACGCTTGCAACAACTCCTCGCGCACTGCAACGAATCCGGACGCTCGCTTGAAAGAGTCAATTTGATGGTGAAACGCAACACCCCTGTAACGTTCGTCGCGGTGGCAAATCCTCTGCCGGAGAATCCCGCAGCTGTCCCCGCCCCGCCGGCGCAACCGCCACCCAAAACGCGGAGAAACTGATGGCCCGTCCCGATATCTTGGTGGGGGTGGAGGTGGGAACTTCAAAGGTCTGCGTCGTTGTCGGCGAGATTGGACGCGAAGGCACACTCCGCATCCTCGGCGTCGGCCTCGCTCCCTCCCGTGGTGTGCGCAAGGGAGAAATTGTCGACCTTGCGATTGCCACCGAGTGCGTGCATGACGCTCTCGCGGATGCCGAAACCAACAGCGATGCCGAGATCGGCAGTGTCTTTGTCGCCACCACCGGAAGCCACATTCGCAGCTTTAACAGTCGTGGCGCTATCCTCATTGCCTCGGATCGGTACGAGATCGACGATGGCGACGTGCAGGAGGTTGCGGTAAAGGCGCGCGAAGTAAACATCCCGACCGAAAACCACTTTCTTCATTCCATCATCCAACATTACTACGTCGATGGGCAGGAAGGGGTGTTGAACCCGATCGGAATGGTCGGAAGGAAGCTGGAGGCAGATTTTCATATCATTCACGGCGTGCGAACCCGCATGCAGAACACGCTGCGCTGCATCCGGGAGAGCGGCGTCGAAATCGATGAGATCGTCGTCAATTCGCTGGCCTCCGCCCAAGCCGTGCTCGACGAACATCAAAAGGAACTTGGAGCGGTCGTGATCGATATCGGCGGCGGGGTCACCGACTACATCGTCTACGAAAACGGCGTCGTCCGCCACAGTGGTGTGCTGGCGGTGGGCGGCGATCACATTAGCAACGACATTTCCCTGGGACTGCGAATTCCGCTCACCCGGGCGGAAAAGCTCAAGGTCGACGAGGGCTCGGCCAAACTGGGAACTTCCACACCCGGAGAGAAAATCACCCTCAAAAATGACGCTGGGTTTGCGGGCAAGGAAATCGAGCGTGAAATGCTCAATACGATCATCCATGCGCGCCTGCGCGAAAATTTCGATCTCATCAAGAAGCAGATCGAGCCGGAGGTCTCCATGCGCATGCTCGGGGGAGGCGTCGTCCTTACCGGAGGATGCAGCTTGATGCGCGGCATCAAGGAGGTCGCCGAGTCGGTCTTCGAACTGCCGGTCCATCTGGCCCGGGATACCGGCGTCTCCGGACCGAAGTCGGTGCTCAACAATCCTCAATATTCCACCTCCATTGGACTCATCAAATTCGCGCAAGCCCTCCGCGCCGAGGTAGAGAAGCCTGGGCTGATCGGCTCGGTCCTCGAAAAAATCGGCGGCATTTTCCGAAAGCGAGGCTAAAGGAGAATATCTGGTTTTTCCTGAAATGGCTAAATCGCCCCGCGACTATGGAAGCCCTCCTCGTAGGAAAATTTCGTGCGTCCCGCGGTTTGTTTTTCCATGCGTTGCTCAATTTTGCTAGCGTGCTTACTCGTCAACTCGACAAACTCCTAAAGTCATGATCGCTTATCCAAGGTCTGATTCTGCCTCTGAAGGCATCGAACCCCCGAGTGTCCGCATCATCGGGCTTGGAAATGCCGGCACGCATCTCGCCGACCGCCTGCAAATGAACGGTCATGCCGACGTGGTCGTCATGAATACCGATGCCCAGTCGCTGCAATCGTCCATCGCTTTCAAGAAGGCGCCGGTCGGTCAAATGACGACCCGAGGGCTTGGCACCGGCGGCGATCCGGAGATCGGTTATGAGGCGGCCTTGGAATCGCGGGAGGCGATTCGTTCGACCGTCGACGGCGCGAACATTGTTTTCCTCTGTGCCGGACTTGGCGGGGGGACCGCATCCGGCGTCATCCCCGTTCTGGCGGAGGCGGCTCGCGAGGCTGGAGCTGTGGTTTTTTCGATTGTCACATCGCCTTTCAGCTTTGAGGGTCGGCGCCGCTCGCGGCAGGCTGGGGACGCCATGGCGCTCCTGTCGAAGCAGTCAAACGCGCTGATTCATTTTGAAAATGACCGGATGGCTGAATTGTCATCGCCCCGCTCGGGCATCGAGGAGACCTTTGCGGCTTCAGACACGATGCTTTGCGCTTGCGTAACCTCACTGATTGCCATTCTGCGCGGCGGCAGCCCCATGCCAATCGGACTCGCCGATCTTCTCGTTGCGGTGGGTGGCGGTTCGCCCGCGGGCTTATTCGGACGCGGCGAGGCCACCGGCGATAACCGCGCGCACGAAGCACTCGAACGCGCTCTGAAAAGCCCCTTGCTAGACCGGGGACGTTTAATTGGCGACTGCCATGCCGTCATTGCGCACCTTGTTGGTCCGACTTCGCTTTCCTTCTCGGAGGTCGCCGCCGTCATGCGCGAGGTCAGGCGACACACCGCAGACGACGCCAAACTGTTCCTTGGCGTTACCACAGTCAACGATCCTTCCGTCCCGCTAAGCGTCACGCTTTTCGGCAACTATTCTTCGCCACCAGTGGTCGAGTCCGCTCAGCCACACGCAGTCGTGAGCGGCGTTGCCACTGCCATCCCAAGCGCTGCTCCTGTTCCTGCGGGGGCCGCAGCGGCCGGGGAAGTTTCCGGTTCGCCACCGGCGAGTCCTGAGGGGACGCCAGTCACAGCGGACGCCCAGGAGGCCGGGGATGCCGAACAGCCCGATAGCTCCCCCGATGCAGCCAAATCAAAATCAGGATCGAAAAAGGCCGCCAAACAGGAGACTTTACAGTTTGAATCCACGACGCGCGGACGCTTCGACAAAAGTGAGCCCACGATCGTCGAGGGCGAAGATCTGGACGTCCCTACTTTTCTCAGGTTGCGCAAGCCGAATTAAGCTGCGGAAGTCTCGCGAAATAAGACCTCAGGCGAAGAAACCTCTCCGGTCTTGCCAATTCGAATTGGCTTGCCCTCCCGAGCCGCTCTCCTAGAATCAGCTCTCAAAGGAGTGCAATTCGAATGAGCTTCACGGTGACGAAAGTCGATATCTGGAGTGCAAAAATTGAAGATAGACCTGGTGGTCTCGCGAAGGTTCTCGGCGCATTGGGAAACACCGGAGCAAGTCTTGAGTGTGTCATCGCACGACGCGACGCCTCGAAATCCGGCACTGGAGTGGTTTTCCTGACGCCGGTAAAGGGTCCTGCCGCTCGCAAGTCGGCACAAGCGGAGGGCGGCGCACCGGCCAAGAATCTCGTAACATTAAAAGTGGAAGGAGACGACGCTCCCGGTCTGGGTAGCCGCATTATGGCCGCTATCGCCGACGCCGGCATCAACTTGCGTGGCGTCTCGGCAGCCGTGGTCGGAAGAAAGTTTGTCGCCTATATCGGCTTTGACAATGCTGCGGACGCGACGAAGGCAGGCAGGGCGTTGCGGACTCTTTCGAGTCAAAAGAGTTCCGCAAAATCGAAACGCTAAGGCAGCACTAGCGCGAAATCTGAGCGAGTTAGTGTCGCTTACGCGTGAGCATAAACTCATTGCCCTCCGTGTCTGCGCACATGGCGAGATGAGGCGGCTCCCCGGCCGCGTCTGACATTGGCTCTCTGAGGAGCTGCCCACCGGCTGCGACCACTTCGCGCGCGCCCTCGAT
This sequence comes from uncultured Verrucomicrobiae bacterium, assembly GCA_963824895.1. GTDB lineage: Bacteria > Verrucomicrobiota > Verrucomicrobiia > Chthoniobacterales > Terrimicrobiaceae > DASTFP01. The sequence continues at coordinate 169,563 of CAWGQS010000018.1, forward strand.
GACATCCGCCACTTGAAGGCTTAGGCCGGTCCACGTTCGCTTTCCCTCCCCACCCCCGTGGATTCCAATGACTGCGCCGGCAATCTCCAGCTCGCTGAGGACCTCGCTTTGGCGAAGCACGTTGGCGCTAAAAGCGGTCCGATAAAAACCGATGGCGCGCGGCACGTCCGCCGCCCAGAGAATGTACTTTGCACGTTCCACATTCACCGGAACAGCAATATGCCATGACGTCGCGCGTGGGAAGGCAAAGGGTGCCATCTGTTTCACGCCAGACGCAGATCGGTGCGAGCGGCACGCGAGATTTGATCATGCAACGCGAGAAGCGGCTCGATCTCGGCATGAACTCTTCCAACTCCCACCCGTTCGAGCAAGCGGACAACAGAGTAATCACCAATCCTGGTGAGATATTCGTTTTCCCAAACCTTAAAGCTCTTCTCAGATCTGGCATTGCGAAATGGCCAGCGTTCCGTCGGAGCGTGATGGCCGCACCGCCACGGCTTGGGCGTCAGCCTCGCTCGAAACGACTTTTGATTGCGGCACAGGCGAACGTAGAGCGGATCGCTCCCGATGAAATCGAGAATTCCACCCGCTTCTTCCGAGCAAGGATCCACTTCTCGGTGGGCGAGAATCACCCTTAATCCGCCCGCGGTCTGGTAAACAAAGGCGAGGCCGCCAGAGTCGCCGTTCACCACTTCCAGAACTCTCCGGATTACCGAAGTCGAATGCGGGTCTCTCCCAGAATCAGCTTGGACCGGCTTCCCCCCTCCACCGAACAAGGCCCTGCAGGATTCCCGCCCGTCGGCTCTTTGCTTCCATCGGTCGCAAATCAACATCCGCGATGAACATCCGTGCGGTGTTGAGCACCATGCATCCATAACTGTTCCGGGTGATCACTCCGACTGGTCCGTCGCCGGTGGAACTCGCCATCACCTGCAACACCGGCTCTCGCACTGGACGATCGGGATACCCGTAACGCTGGAGGCTCTCGCCCGATTGGAAGCGATCGACGATGACGCGTGCTCGCTCCTGCGCGCGTCCCAGAGCGTCCTCGTCACTCGTGTCTGAAAAGCCCCAGCAAACAAAACCTCCATGCTCTCCGCGTTGCCAAAATTTCGGAAAATACATGCACGTGACTACCGTATCGGCCCCGCGCCTCCAAGCCTCACCCACTTCCGCGTGCGCCACTAGACACCAGGCGAACTCGCGCCATCTGCGTGTTCTTATTGCCAGTTCACGATTGACACGCCAACGGCGCGGGCGCACCCTGCCGCGCAAAGATTTCACACCATGTTGAGAAGCTCACTACTCTGCCTGGCAGCATCGTTGCTTGTCTTCACAACGGTGATTGCCGAGGAGGCCGCGAAGGAGAAAGTCACCGTCGGCTCCGTCGCATACCTGGATTCTCTCGCCGGATTCCGTGGCGTAAAATTCGGGACCCCTTTTTCAGAGTTCAAAGACCTCTCGCTGGATCAAGACCATGGAAAGCTCAAGCTTTACACCAAAAAGGATGAAGATCTGAAGCTTGGCTTAGCGAAGCTGGACACCATCGTTTACCACTTCTTCGACGATAAGTTTTATGGAGTCTCCATTCACACGTCTGACCCCGCGAATACCCAGACGTTGCTAGCTATTGCGGGGACTGGTTTTGGAACAGGCGCAAAGCTCGACCCGCAGAATACTATTTGGCAAGGCGAGACGGCATGGGCTCAGCTCTCGCAAAACCCCGGGACTGGTGAAGGATCATTGTTCATCGGCGATTGCCACCTCAGCCGGCAATTGGGTGAATACGAGCAGCGCGCGGCAGTAGAGGCTGCAGCCCAACTCTAACCGACTGAAGCATGAAGAACACCTCGCTCACAAAATCACTCCCCGCACTGCTCGCGCTCACCGGCGGAGCCATCGTCGCCAGCAGCGGAGAAACAATCGCCGCGAGCACGGCCAGCCAGGACGCATCACACCTCGACCGGCTGGAAGCACGCATCAAGAATGTTCAGGAAAAGCTCACCAGCCAGCAACCTGGCCTCTCTTTTGACGAGCGGACGTCCGAGGAGGACCTCAGGACATTCTGGTGGGGCAATTGGCGCAACGGTGGCTGGGGTCCGGGAATGTGGCACAACTGGGGCAATGGAGGCTGGCGTAATTGGGGCAACGGCTGGGGCAACGGTGGCTGGCACAATTGGCACAACTGGGGTAATTGGTAAGCCCCCTTCTCGCGTTTTCAGAAGCTCCGAGAGCAGCGCGGATCCGCTGAAGAAGACCGGCGAATTCTCGACGTCGCCGGAAATCGAACCATGGGCGACGCTCCTGGTTCTGCAAGCCTCCCCGTTCTGCAATATCAATTGCGACTATTGCTACCTGCCGAATCGCACATCAACGCGCCGCATGAGCATGCCAGTGCTCGCCTGCGCAATCGAGAAAACCTACGCGTCGGATCTCGTCCGTGGCGAGTTGACGATCATCTGGCATGCGGGCGAACCATTGGCGGTGCCGATCGCTTGGTACGAAGAAGCGCTCGCGGCCATCTCGCTCGCCGCTCCACGCGGCGCGAACGTTGTGCATTCCATCCAATCAAACGGCACCTTGCTCAACCAGGCGTGGTGCGACTTTATCAAGAGACATGGCATTCGCATGGGGCTTAGCATCGACGGCCCGGATTTTCTTCACGACTTGCACCGCAAAAACCGGCGAGGTGATGGTACCCACCGCGCGGCCATGCGTGGCCTGCAGCTTCTGAAGGAGAACGACATCCCATTTCACGTCATTGCGGTGATTACCGGCGATGCGCTTGGCCACGCCCAGGAGATCTACGATTTCTTCGAGGCTGCCGGCGTCGAGCGGTTGGGTTTCAATATTGAAGAGATCGAGGCGGAGCATGCCGTCTCGACGCTCGGCGCAGGACATGACAAACGCGTCCGCGAATTTTATGAGACGATCTTCGACAATCAAAAACACCGACGAAGCATCACAATCCGCGAATTCGCGACGGCAGAACAAAAGATTCGCTCCGGCATCTCTCTCCGAGAGTTCGATTTCCCCTGGTTCAACGAACAGGTGCGTCCGTTCGGAATCATCAGCGTCGATTGGCAGGGGAATTTCTCCACCTACTCACCGGAGCTTCTCGGGATGTCGCTCGAGCCTTACGGTGAATTTTGCTTTGGAAATGTCCTGCGGGACCATTTCGCCGATGCGCTCGAAACTCCAAAGTTTCGCCAGGTGCTCGTCGACATCCAGAGCGGGATCAAACGCTGCGCAGAGACCTGCCCCTATTATGGCTACTGTGGCGCGGGCGCGCCGGCTAACAAGTATTACGAGAATGGCTCGTTTGCCTCGACAGAGACCCTCTATTGCCGTTACGCGGTGCAAATGCCCCTGGAGATCGTTTTGAACGATATCGAAACGACCTTGAAAATAAGAGCCTGAGGGAAAATTCGGGCAAATCGGGGCGCAGCCAGCCTCTAAAGTCCCTCTTTTGGCCTCGTTGCCCTTCGACAGCATGTTAAATTAGGGCGTTTCACATATGAGTCCTGAGAAATTCACTGCCAAGATGCAGGAGGCCTTTAACGCGTCCCTGGACCTGGCCTCAAAAGCGAATCATTCTGAAATTTCCACTGAGCACCTTTTGCTGGCGCTGCTCAGGCAAGCGGATGGTCTGGCGCGTCCTGTGCTCGAAGGGTTGGGACTAAACCCGGCCCAGCTCGAGACACAGCTCGAATCCGAACTCTCCCGGCGCGCGACGGTCCACGGAGGTACGTCGCCCCAGCTTGGGGCAGATCTCCGCAAGACGATCGATGCCGCGGAAGGCGAAATGGCCAAGCTTAAGGATGAATTTCTCAGCGCCGAGCATTTCCTGCTGGCGGTGTTGGACTCGGGAACCCCTGCCGCGGCGCTGTTGAAGAGCAGAGGCGTGAACCGCCAAAAACTCATGCAGAGCCTGCAAAGCATTCGCGGCAATCAACGCGTGACCGATCAAGACCCGGAGGGCAAGTACCAGGCTCTGGAAAAGTACGGCCGCGATCTCACCGAACTCGCTCGCAAGGGCAAGATCGATCCAGTGATTGGACGCGACAACGAAATTCGACGCACCATGCAGGTTCTCTCCCGCCGGACCAAGAACAACCCGGTCCTCATCGGAGAGCCAGGAGTCGGCAAGACCGCCATCGTCGAGGGACTTGCGCGGCGCATTGTGGCTGGTGACGTGCCGGAATCCCTGAAAAACAAACGGATCATTGCGATGGATATCGGCGCCATGATCGCCGGGGCCAAGTTCCGCGGAGAGTTCGAGGACAGGCTTAAAGCGTTTCTCAAAGAGGTTACCTCCTCCGAGGGCAAAATCATCCTCTTCATCGACGAGCTCCATACGATCGTAGGCGCCGGTGCCGCCGAGGGGTCCGCAGACGCTTCAAACATGCTCAAACCCCAGCTCGCTCGCGGAGAACTGCACACCATCGGCGCGACAACGCTCGATGAATATCGCAAATACATCGAAAAGGACGCCGCCCTGGAGCGACGCTTCCAGCCCATCATGGTGGAAGAACCTAGCGTCGAGGATACGATCGCCATTCTCCGCGGCCTCAAGGAGCGTTACGAAGTTCACCATGGCGTGCGCATCCAGGATTCAGCCCTCATCGCGGCCGCCACGCTCTCGCATCGCTATATCAGCGACCGCTTCTTGCCAGACAAGGCGGTCGACCTGGTCGACGAAGCCGCCTCGCGCCTAAAGATCGAACTCGACTCCATGCCCACCGAGATCGACCAGCTCGAGCGCCAGATCATGCAGCTCGAAATGGAAAAGCAGGCGCTCAAAAAAGAGAGGGATCCCGCCAGCAAGGAGCGTCTCTCCAAGCTCGAAAAAGAGCTCGCCGATCTGAAGGAACAATCGAGTCGGCTCAAGGCGCAATGGCTGAAGGAGAAGGAGGAAATCACCAAGTCGCAGAAAATCGCCGAGCAAATCGAACAGCTCAGAACCGAACTCGAACAAGCACAGAGAAGGGGGAACCTGCAACGCGCTTCGGAAATCCAATATGGGCGAATCCCGGAGCTGCAAGGCCAGCTCGATGCCTTGAAAGAGAAAGAAGCAGCCGGCGGCCACGTCCTGCTAAAGGAGGAAGTCACTGAGGAAGATATCGCCAAGGTCGTCTCGAGCTGGACTGGCATCCCCGTCTCCCGTTTGCAAGAGGGCGAACGCCAAAAGCTCGTCAAAATGGAGGAGAGGCTGATGGAGCGTGTCGTCGGTCAGGAAAGAGCGATTCGCGCCGTCTCCAATGCGGTTCGCCGTGCACGTGCAGGACTCCAAGACGAAAATCGTCCCATCGGTTCCTTTATGTTTCTGGGACCAACCGGGGTGGGAAAAACGGAACTCTCCAAGGCGCTGGCCGAATTTCTCTTCGATGACGAGCGCGCCATGATCCGGATCGACATGAGCGAGTATATGGAGAAGCACACGGTCGCGCGACTCATCGGCGCGCCACCGGGCTATGTTGGCTACGAGGAGGGCGGGCAACTTAGCGAGGCTGTTCGTCGCAGGCCGTATTCTGTGGTGCTCTTTGACGAAGTCGAAAAAGCACATCACGATGTCTTCAATGTCTTGCTCCAGGTCCTTGACGACGGCCGAATCACCGATGGCCAAGGTCGAACCGTCGATTTTAAGAATACCGTCATCATCATGACCTCGAACATTGGCAGCCAATACATCATGGAAGACCTGCCCAAGGAGGAGCGGGACCGCCGTGTGACGGAAGCGCTCCGTGCGCATTTTCGTCCCGAGTTCCTCAATCGGATCGATGAGATCATCATCTTCGATCGGCTCGATGATCGCCAGATCGCGAAAATCGTCGACTTTCAACTCAAACGGCTCCTCGCGCGGCTTGGAGACAGAAAGATTACCTTGGAATTGTCCGATGATGCCAAAAGATTTCTCGTCAAGGAGGGTTACGATCCTGCCTACGGCGCCCGCCCTCTCAGACGGGTCATCCAACGAGAAATCCTTGATCCGCTAAGCTTGGAGATCCTCGACGGGAAATTCCAGGAAGGAGATCGTATCAGCGTTCACGCAGCCGACGGTCATCTTACTTTCGACAAGAATTGATTGCGGAAGAAACGGCGACGACGTTTTCTGCGAAACTTTCACACTTTTTCTCTTGCTTCAGGCGAGCAAGAGTCTATTTTTTCACTTCCCGCACCATGTCGGGGAACTGGTAGAAGCACCTGAGCGTGCTTTTTTTGTCCCCATATTCAGCGGGAGATCACAGGCAGCACACGAAAGACAATGACCCGACAAAATCCAAGCAGGATTGCAGCGCTCAAAAAAGCGCCTGTCTGTCTTTGCCGTCGAAAGCGACCTCGCTAAGACCATTAAAAAGGGTAATCCCTCAACCGTTCTTTATAAAAAATGTCAACTCCCGCCGGCCAACGCATACGCATCCGCCTCAAGGCCTTTGATTATCGCATTTTGGATGCTTCGGCCGCCGAGATCGTCGAGACGGCGAAACGCACCGGTTCCAAAGTGACCGGGCCGATTCCGCTGCCCACGCGCATTGAGAAGTTTACAGTTAATCGCTCCCCGCACGTGGACAAAAAGGCCATGGATCAATTTGAGATCCGCACGCACAAGCGCCTGCTGGACATTGTCGAACCCACTGCGAAGACCGTTGACGAACTCCGCAAGCTCAATCTGCCAGCCGGAGTGGACATCACCATCAAGATCTAGCCCGCCATGAGCATCGGACTTTTAGGCAAAAAACTGGGCATGACTCGGCTCTATGACGAGAAGGGTCGCGTGACCACGGCGACGGTCATCGAAGCAGGCGGGAACCGCGTCCTTCAGATGAAGACTGTGGAGAAGGATGGCTACAACGCCGTGCAGGTCGGTTTCGGCGAGCAAAAGGCGCACCGTGTCAGCAAGGCGCAGGCAGGACATTTTTCGAAATCGTCGTCCACGCCGAAAAAGTTTGTTCGCGAGTTCCGCCTCGGAGACGAGGCAACAGTCCACGAGCAGGCTGACATTCCCCTGACCGTATTCGAGGTGGGGCAGTTTGTGGATGTGATCGGGCAGTCCAAGGGCAAGGGCTTTCAGGGAGTCGTGAAAAAGCACAATTTCGACGGACAGCCCGCCAGCCATGGGTCGATGATGCATCGCCGCAACGGCGCCATCGGAAATCGCTCCACGCCGGGTCGCGTTTGGAAGAACATGGGGATGCCGGGTCATATGGGCGACGAACGCGTGACCGTTCAGAATTTGCGCATTCTCCAAGTCCGCGAAGAAGACGGCGTGATCCTTGTCAGTGGTGCCGTTCCCGGGGCAAAGGGATCCAACGTGATCGTGCGCCCGGCTAAGAAGAAACCTTCTAACGCTGAAAAGAAATAGCGATGAGCGCAACCATCTTCACCGCCGAAGAGGCCAGGAAGGCAAAGATCGACCTGATCACCGATCCTGAGAAAGGACGTCAGGCCGTCCATGATGTCGTGGTTGCTTTGCGCGCGAACCGTCGTCGCGGCACCGCCAGCACCAAGACGAAGGCGGAAGTCAGCTTGAGCGGCGCCAAACCGTGGCGCCAGAAGGGTACCGGGCGGGCTCGTGCCGGCTACAAATCGTCACCAGTTTGGGTAGGAGGTGGCGTAGCGTTCGGACCGCGTCCGCGCGACTACTCCAAGAAAGTGCCGAAGAAGGTCAAGGCTTTGGCTTTCCGAAAGGCACTCAGTGAGCGCGTTTTGGCCGGAGACGTTCTGCTCGTCGAGGATTTCAAAGTCACTGAGGCCAAGACCAAGCAGTTCCTCGCGCTTATCGCCGACACGGGAGGTAACGCACGGAAGATGTTAATCGTCGGCGTCGGCTTCGACGAGAAGACCTATCTCGCCGCGCGTAACGTGCGGGATACGCTCCTGGCGCGCGCCGCGGAGGTCAACACTGAGCAACTGCTGGCGTTTGACAAGGTCGTCGTAACCAGGGAAGCGCTCGTTACCCTCTCCGAAAGGCTCGCCTGATGAAAACACCCTTCGACCAGATTCAAACGGTGATTCTCACCGAGAAGGCGACTCTGCTCTCGGAGAAAAATAACCAGTACGTCTTTCGCGTCAGCCCGAAGGCCAACAAAATCGAGATCAAGCGCGCTGTCGAGGAGCTCTTCAAGAAGACAGTTGTCGACGTGAATACCGCGAACTTCGCTGGCAAGAAAAAGCGCGAACGGACCGCCAGCTTCGGCCGACGGGCGAATTGGAAGAAGGCCGTGGTGACACTCAAAGAAGGCGACAAGATCGACCTCGTCTAAGCACTATGGCACTTAAGAACTTTAGACCGCTGACTCCGTCGAACCGCTTCAAGTCGCTTCCAAGCTTCTCCGAGATCACCAAGGACAAGCCTGAAAAGACATTAACCGACGTCCGGAAGAGAACGGGTGGCCGCAATAATGCCGGCCGCATGACCATGCGCCATCGCGGCGGCGGGCATAAAAGAAAGTATCGTTTGGTCGACTTCAAACGAAAGAAGCAAGGCGTCGTCGCGGAGGTCCTCGCGATCGAGTATGATCCGAATCGCTCCGCGCGCATCGCGCTTCTCCAGTATGCCGACGGCGAGAAGGCCTACATCCTCGCTCCGGTAGGGCTATCAGTGGGCGCCAAGGTAAAAGCGGGCGAAAGCGCCGAGCCTTCGATCGGCAATGCCCTCCCGCTTAAGGCCATTCCTCTTGGCACTTCCATTCACAACGTTGAGATCATCCCGGGCCGCGGAGCGCAAATGATCCGCAGCGCGGGATCCCAAGCGACCCTCGCCAACCGCGAGGGTGGTTATGCGTTAATCAAGCTCGCCTCCGGCGAGATGCGCAGAATCAACGAAGAGTGCTACGCCACCATTGGTCAGGTCGGCAATACGGACCATATGAATGTCTCCAGCGGAAAGGCCGGGCGGACGCGTTGGCTAGGACGCCGCCCCCACGTCCGCGGCATGGTCATGAATCCAATCGACCATCCCATGGGCGGTGGACAGGGAAAAAGCAAAGGCGGAGGGGGACGGCACCATCCGGTGAGCCCTTGGGGACAACTGGCCAAGGGATTCAAAACTCGACGCAAACACAAGCCCTCCGATCGCTTCATCGTCCAACGGCGCAAAGGCAAAGTTCAGAATTAACTTCCCATGGCACGTTCTTTAAAAAAGGGCCCGTTCGTTGAGTGGAAGCTCCTCGACAAGATCGACCGCATGAACGACTCCGGCGTGAAGAAGCCGATCAAGACCTGGTCGCGCCGAAGCACAGTAACGCCGGACTTTGTTGGTCACACCTTCAATGTGCACAATGGCAAGACCTTTATCCCGGTCTTTGTCACTGAAAACATGGTCGGCCACAAGCTGGGCGAGTTTTCCCCAACCCGAATCTTTAAAAAGCACGGTTCTCACACCGCAAAAGTGACCAAATAAACTATGAAGCACGCTGCGATAGCGGCGGCGCTTATCGCTCTGCTTCCCGTCGCGAGACTGGGAGCACAGAGCAACCGATCTTTGACAGACTCTGAAAACCGAATCGTCCTGGCGCAGGGCGCCACGATTACTGTACCTGTGGCTCGCGACAAGGAGGAGGAAGCCGACTCCGAGGCGCTGCAGGAACAAATTCTTCTCCTTCGCTCAGCCATAAAGTCGCTCACCGAAAGCCTGGCGATCTCCAATAGCGAAGCGGAGACCTTTAAGCGCCAAGCCGCCGACCTCACCCTCAAGATTGAAGCTCTTGGCATTCCGGACGCAGAAAACGATCCAAGCAAGCTCGAGCAGAAATTGCTTGCGGCGGTGCGCGACCTGCGCCTGTTGAAAAACCAGCACGAGGCCGCCGTCAGTCAGCTCGTGCGTCTTACCGAAGCCGTCCAGGTGGTGCTCAAGAGCACCGAGGAAATTGATCCTCAGGCGCGGCTCGCAGTTGAAACCGAGCTCCGCAAGACGAACGAGATTCTCGGCACTCCCAAAGCTGCGTCCACACGCGGCCCAGTAGAAGCGACTCTCAATGATGGAATGGTCGTGGACGTGAAGGACGATCTGGCCCTCGTCGTGGCGAACATTGGCGAAAAGCAAGGCGTGCGCGTCGGAATGCCCTTCCAAATTTGGCGCGAGGATAAGCGCATCGGCGAAGTTCGCGTCGTCGATGTGCGCAAGAGCATTTGCGGAGCGGTTATTCAGAGTCTCGAGTCGGAAAAACAGCCGGTGAAAACCGGTGACCGTCTCAAAGTGGACGCCCGCCACTGACCAATAGCAAAAACCAACATAGCAACAACAATGCAGGTTCGATCGACATACCGTTTCGCGCGGATCTCCGCGTTCAAGGCGCGTGAGGTCACGCGCGAGATCCAGGGTCTTCCCGCCTCGGATGCTCTCGACTTGCTCCGCTTTGTCCCCAAGAAGGCGGCTGGCCTCGTCCGGAAGACACTGGCCAGTGCGGTTGCAAATGCCGAAAATAACAACAATCTCAACGTCGCGAACCTCGTCGTTCAAGAAGCAGTTGTCGGCGAAGGTTCGACCTCCAAGCGCTTTCAACCAAAGGCACGCGGCAGCGCAGGCCCAATCCTTAAACGCACCAGCCATATCAGGATCATCCTGACCGACGAAATTGAGATCAAGCGGCGGGAAAAGCGCGACCGTAAGAAATCGAAGAAGCCCGCCTCGACCAAAGCACCAACAGGGAAATCTACCAGGAAAAATAGGAAAGATACGCAAGCTGCGCCGCCGGAGGCGGCGCCAGAAGCCCGCCAGGGCGAATCCAAGGAGTAAATCATGGGACAGAAAGTCAACCCAATCGGCTTCCGACTTCCGATTAGCCGGGACTGGTCGTCAAAGTGGTATGCATCGCGCAAGGATTTCGCAGACTACTTGCTTGCTGATGGCAACATCCGCGAGTTCCTGCACAAGAAACTGAGGCAGGCCGCCGTCGCACGCATTGTGATCGAGCGTGCCTGGAACAGTCTGCGCGTGACCATCCACACCGCACGCCCGGGAGTTGTCATCGGACGCAAAGGCTCCGAGATCGAGAAGATGACCGATGAAATTTCGCGTTTGGCCGGCGGCAAACAGGTCAAGATCGATATCATCGAGATCAAGGCGCCCGACATTGAAGCTCAACTGGTCGCAGAGAACGTGGCCTCGCAGCTCGAGCGCCGCATTTCCTTTCGGCGTGCCATGAAACGCGCTGTGCAGCTCGCCATGGAGCAGGGAGCCCTTGGCATCAAACTTCGCTGCTCCGGCCGGCTCGGCGGCGCGGAGATTGCCCGCACGGAATGGTATCGCGAAGGCAAGATCCCTCTTCACACCATGCGGCAGCCAATTGACTACGGATTTACCGAGGCCTCGACGGTCGCGGGAAAAATCGGCGTCAAGTGCTGGATTTGCAAAAAGCCGACGACTCCTGAAAATGAGGATCAAAAGCAGCCACAGTTTTCCAAGGAACGCCCGCGCGGTCCGAAGACCGAAACCCATACCGTCTGAGCTGAGAGGAACGAGCCATGCCATTAATGCCCAAACGCGTCAAGTATCGCAAGACCCAGCGCGGAAGCCGCGCCGGCAATGCTTCGCGCACGCTGACAATCGATTTCGGCGAGTTCGGACTTCAAACCCTCGACCGTGCCTGGATCACTAATATCCAAATCGAGGCTGCCCGTGTCGCCATGACCAGACACATGAAGCGTAAGGGCAAGCTCTGGATCCGGATCTTCCCTGACAAGTCGGTCACCGCCCGCCCACCCGAAACCCGGATGGGAAAAGGCAAGGGCAATCCCGAACATTGGGTGGCCGTCGTTCGCCCGGGCAACGTCCTTTTCGAGCTGGACGGTGTCTCCGAAACCATTGCCCGCGAGTCCCTGCGCCTGGCTGCCAACAAGCTCCCAGTCCGGACACGCTTCCTCTCGCGTCATCGTGCGGCCAAATAACTGGTCATGAAAATCGCCGAAATTAAGGAACTCACCCTCAAGGAACTCGACGCTCGCAAGCGCGAGATGCGGCAGGAAATTTTCAACCTGCGCATCCAACAGCAGGCCGGTCAGTTGGAAAAGCCTCACATGCTGCGTTCGCTACGTCGCGACGCCGCCCGCGTCGACACCGTCCTCACGCAAAAGCGCAAGACCTTACAAAGCAGCGCCACTCCCGCACCGTCCCCGGTCAAGAAGAGATCATGAACGAGACAACTTCAGATTCGCCCCCTCAAGAAGAGAGCAAAATACCCGAGCCGACGACGACGGTCAGTGAGACGCGACGCAACCTGCGCAAGACCCGGGTGGGCGAAGTCGTCTCGGACTCGATGAACAAGACCATCGTGGTGCGGACCGTCACCCGCGTGCCGCATCAGAAATTTGGAAAAATCGTCAAGCACGTGAAGAAGTTCTACGTCCACGACGAGAAGAATGAGGCCAAAGTCGGCGATCGTGTTTCCATAATGGAAAGCCGGCCGCTGTCCCGGCTTAAGCGTTGGAGGCTCGTCGAAGTCCTCAAGCATTAGTCTTAGCATTTCACCAATCCGAAGCCTTTACATCCGAATCCTATGATCCAGCTCCGATCCCGTCTCGACGTCGCCGACAATACCGGCGCACGCATGGCCACAATGATCGGCGTCATTGGCAAAGCGTCGAGCAACGCCCACGTCGGCGATGTCATCACGGCAAACGTCAAAGAAGCCTCGTCAGGCGGCACGGTCAAGAAAGGCGAAGTCGTCCGCGCAGTTGTGGTGCGAACCAAGCATCCGATCAAGCGTCAGGACGGCTCCTATCTTCGTTTTGACAACAACGCTATTGTGATCATCGACAAGGATCTCAATCCGCGGGGAACGCGCATTTTCGGGCCAGTCGCCCGCGAGTTGCGCGAGAAGAACTTCATGAAGATTATCTCTCTCGCGCCGGAGGTCCTATGAACAGTCTGAAATTCCACGTCAAGCGCGGCGATACCGTTCAGGTGATTTCCGGAAACCATCGTGGCTCCTCGGGCAAGATCCTCAAGGTCCTCCCGGATAAGGCTCAGGTGATCATCGAAGGAGTGCGTCTGATCAAAAAGCACCAGCGCAAGACCCAGGACAATCCCAACGGGGCAATCATCCAGCGAGAGGGCCCCATCCATATTTCCAACGTGAAGATCGTCGAGCGTGCGACTCCGGAGAAAGAGAAAGCCAAGAAGAAGGCCGCGTGAGCTTGTCGACAGATAACCATTGAGCACCATGCCTACCCAACCAAATCCGGAGCTTCTTGAGGAATACAAGAAGCGCGTCGTCCCTGTCCTCCGGGAGAAGCACGATTACAAGAACGTGCACCAAATTCCGAAAGTCGCCAAGGTAGTCGTCAACTGTTCGGTGGGCGCGGGCGCGGATAGCAAGGAAGCCCTCGACATTGCCAAGTCCGAGATCGGACTGATCACCGGTCAGCGGCCCGTGCCGACGCTGTCGAAGAAGAGCATTGCCAACTTCAAACTTCGAAAAGGCCAAGCGATCGGTGCGAAGGTGACCCTTCGGGGCCGGATCATGTACGAATTTCTGGAGCGGCTGATCAAAATGTCGCTTCCGCGCATTCGCGACTTTCGTGGTGTTTCGACCAAGGCCTTTGACGGAAATGGCAACTACACATTGGGTGTTTCCGATCAATCGATTTTCCCCGAGATCGAGCTCGACAAAATCAAACGCAACATCGGTTTTGACATCACCATCGTCACGACCGCGCGCACGGACGAAGAGGCGAAATCGCTCCTTAGTGAGCTTGGAATGCCCTTTGCCGACAAGGCGAAGAAGCCGGTGCGCAACACAGAAGAGCAGCAAGAGGAAACCGCGGGGGCGGCTGCCTAACTACTGCCCAATCAAAGAATGACCGATCCAATCGCAGATATGCTTACCCGGCTGCGCAACGCCGCCCGGGCGCACAAGACCGAATTCGTGGTGCCTTACTCCAAACTGAAAAGCGAGCTCGCCCGGATTTTGGAGAAGGAAGGCTACATCACGGGCTTCGAACTTGAGATGTCCGAAAAAGGCCGCCCAAGCCTCAAGATTACGAACAAATTCGTCAATAAGGTCTCCGCGATCGCGGGTCTCAAACGGGTCAGCAAACCTGGTTTGCGCCGCTACGTGAAAGCCGATGAAGTTCCTCGCGTGCTGGGCGGCATGGGCATCGCGGTGCTTTCCACATCACAGGGAGTGCTCACCGGTCACGAAGCGCGCAGGCAAAACGTCGGCGGCGAACTGCTCGCTTATATTTGGTAACGAAGCCATGTCTCGAATTGGAAGAAAACCCATTGAATTGCCTCCAAAGGTGAAGGTGAACGTCGGCTCGGAAGGCGCCGTGACCGTCGAAGGACCGAAAGGCAAGTTGTCTTGGAATCTGCCGAAGTCGGTCAGTGCTCGCGTTGAAGGCAGTACGGTTAACGTTGATCGCAGTGACCAGACCAGGCAGGGCAGGGCGCTGCATGGCCTCTCCCGCGCGCTGATTGCCAATATGGTGACCGGAGTGAACGTCGGCTTTAAGAAAGAGCTCGAGATCCAGGGCGTCGGCTTTAAAGCAGCTCTGCAAGGCCAGAAACTCAATCTGAGTCTCGGCAAATCTCATCCCATTCTTTTCCAGATCCCCGCTGAGGTGAAGATCACCGTCTCCGAGAGCACAAAGATCACCATCGAAGGGGTTGACAAGCACCTCGTCGGTCAGACCGCGGCGGATATTCGCTCCTTCTATCCGCCGGAGCCCTACAAAGGCAAAGGCATTCGCTACGCCGGAGAACAGGTCCGCCGCAAGGAGGGCAAAACCGTCCAGTAAGCCATGCCTGTATCTACCAACAAACGTCGCGTCCGCCATAAGCGCCTTCGAAAGAAGGTCGCCGGCACGTCGGAACGTCCGCGCCTCGCCGTCCACTTCTCAGAGCGCCACATCGCCGCGCAGGTCATCGACGATACCGCGGGGAAGACGCTCGCCTCTGTCCATACGACCGAGCCTGCGGTGCGCTCCGGAAAGAAGGGTCGCTCGGACGTCCCCACCGCCGCAAGGGTTGGCAAGCTTATTGCCGAACGCGGCGTATCCAAGCAGGTAAAGAAGGTCGTCTTCGACCGCGGCGGCTATAAATACCACGGCAAAGTCAAAGCTCTTGCCGACGCCGCGCGCGAAGGCGGCTTGGAATTCTAAATCAATTATGCCTACTCAACGCAGATCTCAGACCAGGTCCAATCCGAACGGCTTCGACAAGTCCGAGCCCAAAGAAACGACCGAAAAAGTGGTCTTCATCAACCGCTGTGCCAAAGTGGTTAAGGGAGGACGTCGGTTCAGTTTCAGCGCCCTGATCGTCTCGGGAAATCACAATGGTCGCGTTGGCATCGGTTTCGGCAAGGCCAACGAGGTCAGCGAAGCGATTCGAAAGGCCACCGAATCCGCGAAGAAGCGGATGGTCGATGTGGCCATTCACGAAAACACCATACCGCACGAGGTCCTTGGTCAATTCGGTGGGGGTCGCGTGCTCCTCAAACCGGCCTCGCCGGGCACCGGCGTTATCGCCGGCGGGGGCGTGCGCGCGGTGATCGAGGCGGCGGGAATTCGCGACGTGCTGGCAAAATCCCTCGGCTCCAGTAATCCGGCTAATGTTGTCAAAGCAACGCTTGACGCTCTGACCACGCTGCGCCCGAAGTCCGCCATTTTCAAAATTCGGGGTAAGGCGATCGCGGCCAAATCCGCCGTCCCAGTGGCCACCCAAACGCCATGAGACTGCACGACTTGAAACCAAATGCCGGCGCCAAGCATCGGCGCAAGCGCCTCGGCAGTGGCGAGAGCTCCGGGCACGGCAAGACTTCCGGCAAGGGCCACAAAGGCCAGAAAGCCCGCTCCGGAGGATCCATCCGTCCGGGGTTTGAGGGCGGTCAAATGCCTTTGCATCGTCGCTTACCCAAACGCGGTTTCAACAACGCGGCGTTCAAGACCGTCTACGGCATCGTCAACGTGGACGATCTGGAAAAGCGATTCGATGATGGCGCCGCAATTAATGAAAAACTCCTCCGCGGCGCCGGACTCGTTCGCGGCTCGCTAAGCGGCGTCAAGGTGCTCGGCCGCGGAGAGATCAAGAAGAAGTTTCACCTTGAAGTGGATAGCATCAGCGCCTCCGCGAGAAAGAAGATTGAGGAGGCGGGCGGATCCATCGTGATGACAGGCCGAAATTCCCGGGCCGAGACTTAGAAGTCCCAGACCATCGAGCAGCTCGGGCCTCTCAGCGATGATCTCCGCATTCACGAACATCTTCAAAATTCCTGAACTGCGCCAGCGGGTGCTCTTCACGCTGGCGATGATCGTGATTGTTCGCGCCGGGTCCGCAATCACCACGCCCGGAGTAAATGCGGAAATCCTGCGTGAATGGTTCCGCAATGTGGCGGATGCCCAATCTGCCGGTGGCGTCGCCTCGCTTTTCAATCTCTTTAGCGGCGGAGCCCTCGCCCACTGTGCGATTTTCTCGCTCGGGATTATGCCCTACATCAGCGCTTCGATCATGCTGCAACTGCTCACCGCCGTGGTGCCCCAGCTCGGGAAGCTCGCACGTGAAGACGGCGGACGGCGCAAAATCATGCAGTACACCCGCTATTCAACGATCGCGCTGTGCATCTTCCAAGGCTTCTTGCTCGCCAAATCTTTCGAAAATCCCCAGGCGAATCCGTTTTTGCCAGGGATCATGGACACGATCAACCGCCTGGGCCTGGATCTCGTTCCGGAGCCAGGCTTGGCATTCCAGGTGATGACGGTCATTACCATGACCGCGGGAACGATGTTCCTCATGTGGTTGGGAGACCAGATCACGGAACGTGGCATTGGAAATGGCGTTTCGCTGATCATCACCGTTGGCATTCTGGCCCAACTCCCCGCCGGGTTGATTCAAGCGTGGCGCACGTTCGTTCCGACGGCCCCGGGTGCTCAGGCAAATGTTAGCCCAATCGTCCTCGTCCTGCTGTGTCTTTTCCTGGTGCTGGTTATTGCCGCCGTTATCGCGGTGACCCAAGCGCAGCGTAAGATCAGCATCCAATACGCCAAGCGCGTCGTCGGTCGGAAGGTTTATGGCGGGCAGACGCAGTATATGCCGCTCAAGATCAACTACGCGGGGGTGATGCCCATCATCTTTGCGCAGGCCATTCTGCTCTTTCCGTCGACGATCATCAACATGGCCTTCCCTCAAAATCGCACGGCGCAAGAAATCGCAAATCTGCTTGCTGTCGGCTGGCTTCACTACGTGCTCTACGGAGTGATGATTTTCTTCTTCAGTTATTTCTGGGTGGCCACCCAATTCCAGCCCGTTCAGATCGCCGACGACCTGAAGAAATACGGTGGCTTTATTCCTGGTGTTCGTCCCGGCAAACCTACGGCCGACTTTCTCGATTACACAATGTCGCGTCTGACTTTCGCCGGAGCGATCTTCCTGACGATCATCGCGGTCCTGCCTCAGCTTTTGGCTCAGGCATTGCAGGTACCTTACATGACGGCGCAGTTCTTCGGAGGGACCGGCGTGCTGATCATCGTCGGAGTCGTGCTCGACACCATGCGCCAGGTGGAAACTCATCTGTTGCAGCGACACTACGACGGCTTCCTTCGCAAGGGAAAGATCCGCGGAGCGCGCGAGCAACGTCCGCGTCTGAGCTCCGGCCAGGTCCTCGATGACAGCTCGCTCGTATTCATCTACGCCAGCCTCGGCATTCTGGTAATTGCGGGCGTGACCATCTTCTTTGCTACCCGGCAGTAGGACATGAAGAACCGCCTCGTTCTCCTGGGCCCGCCCGCCTCCGGAAAAGGGACGCAAGCCGCCCTCCTCTCCGCGACCTTCGGAATTCCTGCGGCCTCCACCGGTGCGATTCTCCGCGACGAGAAGGCGCGAGGAAGTGAGATCGGTGCCGAAGCCGAACGGTGGACCAAGGAAGGGAAACTTTTTCCAGATGAGCTTGCGCTGCGGGTGGTCTGGAAATGGCTCGACCATCGCCGGAGGTTTATCTTGGACGGGTTTCCCCGAACCCTCGGACAGGCCAGATCCTTCGATGAGGGCCTGGAGCAGCGGAATCTGCCTCTCGATGTTGTTTACTTTCTCAAGTTGTCCAACGAGCTCGTCCGCGAGCGGATGACCACCCGACTGACGTGCTCGCAATGCGGATCGGTCTTCAACGAGAAGTTTCATGACGTCAACATCGAGACACCGTGTCCACGATGCGGCGGCGACTTGGCGCGGCGAAATGATGATACCGACGACGCTCTCGAACGCCGCCTCACCCAGTTTCGGGAGCATACCTTGGCGGTGGCTCATCACTATCGCGAAAAGGGTTTGCTCAAGGAAGTAGAAGCGGGCGCGGGGCGGGATGCCGTTTTTAATCGACTCTATGTCGATTTCCATCAAGAGGTGCTGGTATGATTCCCATTAAGCGCGGTCCCGAAGTCGATAAAATGCGACGCGCCGGGGAAGCCGCAGCGGAAATCCTCAACCGTCTCGCAGATCTCGCCGCGCCGGGCATCTCCACCGGTGAAATTGATCGCGCGGCTGCCGGCTTCATGCGAGAGGCTGGCGTCCAAAGCGCCTTCCTCGGCTACAAAAAATTCCCGGGCCACATCTGCATTTCCCTTAACGAAGAAGTCGTTCACGGCATCGGAGGACCACGCAAAATCAGCTACGGCGACGTGGTCAAGATGGATGTCGGCATTGTGCGCGATGGATGGATTGGCGACACCGCGATGAGCGTGCCGGTCGGAATTATCGACCCCGAGACTGAACGACTCCTCACCTTGACTGAACAAATCCTCGATGGGGCAGTCCAGCGTGTCCAAGCGGGGACCCGCCTCGGCGACATTAGTGCATTTATCGAAGAACAGGCAATCCGCCACGGTTATTCGGTAGTCCGGGAATTCGTGGGCCATGGTGTGGGTCGCCACCTCCACGAGGAACCCCAGATCCCGAATTTCGGCAAGCGCGGCACGGGTCCAATCCTGCGACCGGGCATGACCCTCGCCATCGAGCCCATGATTAACATGGGAAAAGCGAAGATCCGCGTGCTGGACGATAAATGGACCGTCGTCACTGCCGACGGCCTGCCCTCCGCCCACTTTGAACACACCGTGCTCGTCACCGACGCAGCTCCCGAAATCTTGACATGGCCAAGAAAGACGCTATTGAAGTAGAGGGGAAAGTCGTTGAACTGCTGCCGAATACCATGTTCCGGGTGGAACTGGCCAACGGGCATCGCATTCTGGCGCACATTTCCGGAAAAATGCGGCTGCACTTCATCCGCATCTTGCCCGGCGATAAGGTCATGGTGGAAATGTCTCCCTACGATCTCTCCAAAGGCCGCATCACCTTCCGCCACAAGACCGACACGCCCAAACCAGAAACCGTCAAATGAAAGTCCGAGCCTCCGTAAAGCGCCTCTGCGAAAACTGCAAGATTGTGCGGCGCAAGAATGTGGTGCGCGTCATCTGCACCAACCCGCGACATAAACAGAGACAAGGCTGAACCCCTCGGCAATCCGAAAATCTCACCTCCGAAAACATTATGCCACGCCTTCTTGGAGTAGAAATTCCCGGTGACAAGCGCATCGAAGCTTCGCTCCCCAACATCTACGGTATCGGTCCCAGCAACACGAAACGCATTCTGGAGGTCGCGAACATCGACCCAAATATTCGGGCGAAGGAATTGTCGCCCGAGCAGCTGAATGCCATCATTCACGCAATCAATTCCCTGAAGATTCTCATCGAAGGCGACCTTCGCCGCGAAGTTCAAAGCAACCTGAAGCGCCTCCAGGCAATCAACTGCTACCGCGGAATCCGTCACCGGCGCGGACTGCCAGTCCGGGGCCAACGCACCTCGACCAATGCTCGGACACGCAAAGGTCCGCGCAAGACCGTCGGCGTGCAACGCAACCCCGATGCCAAGGCCGGCAAAGTTTAAAACGTTATGGCTGACGAAACTCCCAATAATCCGAACGCTTCCCAGGGCGGCACTTCCCGTCCCGGCGGCGAAAGAAAATCAAAGGCGCCAGGAGCAAAGAAAAAGGATTCCGAACCCGCAGCGCCCGCCGCAGCCCCCAGCACATCCGCCGCAGCCCCCAGCACACCCGCCGCAGCCCCCAGCACACCCGCCGCAGCCCCCAGCACACCCGCCGCAGCCCCCAGCACACCCGCCGCAGCCCCCAGCACGCCCGCCGCAGCCCCCAGCGCGCCCGCCGCACCGAGCGCGCCCGCAACCCCCAACACGCCGACCGCGAGCACGGAGGCTCCCAAGGAAACAAAACCCGCAACGGCTTCCCGGAGGCCGGTTAAGAAAGACGAGAAAAAGGAAGGGGGTGCAGCTCCGGTCGCACTTTCACTTGATGAGACCATTGAGCCGCTGAAGGTCGTCAAGGCCAAGGGCAGCAAAAACGTCACTCACGGCATCGCCCACGTGCAGGCAAGCTTCAATAACACCATCGTCAGCATCACGGATCAAAAGGGCGCCGTCATCGGATGGTCCAGCGCTGGCAAGTGCGGATTTAAAGGCTCTCGAAAAAGCACGGCCTACGCCGCCCAGATGGTCGCGCAAGATGCCTGCCGACAAGCCATGAGTCACGGCCTCAGGGAAGTCGAGGTCCGCGTCAAGGGTCCCGGAGCCGGGCGCGAGTCAGCCGTGCGCGCCATGCAGGCTGTCGGCCTGGAGATCACCGTCATCCGAGACGTCACACCGGTCCCCCACAACGGCTGCCGTCCTCCCAAGCAGCGCCGAGTCTAGGATAAAGTTTTATGTTTAAAGTTTTAAGTTTTAAGCAAACGCCAGCCAGCCCGCGAACTTGCACGGATCTTCAACCCACGAGCGATGACTTACAAACTTAAGACTTAAAACTTAATACTCCCTTCACCATGGCTCGTTATACCGGACCCAAGACAAAAGTAAGCCGCCGTTACGGCGTGCTCGTTCACGGATCGCCAAAGGCATTTGAAAACAAGAATTATCCACCTGGCCAGCACGGACCCAAAGGATCCCGACGCAAGCTTTCCGATTACGCGTTGGCGCTCGCAGAGAAGCAGAAGCTCCGCTATCAATATGGTGTGCTCGAGCGCCAGTTCCGCCGCTATTTTCAGCTGGCCCTGCGCAAGCGCGGCGTGACCGGTGAAATCCTGCTGCAACTTCTCGAGACGCGTTTGGATAACGTCGTCCACAAACTTGGTTTCGCGAAGACCCTTCGCGCAGCCCGGCAGATGGTTTCGCATGGCCACGTCACGGTCAACGACAGGAAGACGAATATCTCGTCGATGAATCTCAAGGCAGGCGACAAGATTGCGGTGCGGTCAAGCGATCGTTCCCGACGCCTGGCGGCAAAGGCGGTCGATCAAACCTCAGCCATCTCGACCCCTGATTGGCTCCTTGCGGACAAAGACGGTCTCAGCGGCACAGTCGCTCGCGTGCCAACCAGAGCGGATATCAACCCGATCGTCAACGAACAGCTCGTCGTCGAATTGTATTCGCGATAACAGAGTTGAAGCCTTGTTCAAACCGGAACGGTGCAACGCCCGCCCACTCGGCGGGCGTTTGTTTTGGTGCTGCTCTTGTCATTCCTCACAATCCCGCTTAATTCCTCAAGAATATGCCGAAGACTGAAGATCCTCCTCCTACCGTCGATGAAAAGACTGCCGCGATCCGAGCAAAGAACCTCGACTTGGCTATCCAGCAAATCGAAAAGGACTACGGCAGCGAAGCAATTCGCAGACTCGGCGATGCGAGCATCTCGGCCGTTGAAGTAATCCCCACCGGAAACATTCTCATCGACCGCGCGCTTGGCGTCGGAGGTTTTCCGCGCGGCCGCGTGGTCGAGATTTTTGGTCCGGAAAGCTCGGGAAAAACGACCCTTACCCTGACCGCCATCGCCCAGGCACAGAAGAATGGCGGTCTGGCAGGCTTTATCGATGTCGAGCACGCGCTTGATCCGGGCTATGCGCGAAAACTGGGCGTCAACCTCGACGATCTGCTTGTGTCGCAGCCGAGCTCCGGCGAAGAGGCGCTCCGCATCTGCGAAACGCTCGTGCGTTCAAACGCCCTGGACGTCATCGTAATAGACTCGGTGGCTGCCTTGGTGACAAAGTCAGAGCTGGAAGGTGAGATTGGCGATGCCGTCGTCGGAGCGCAAGCCAGGCTCATGAGCAATGCCCTTCGGAAACTCACTTCGTTTATCTCCAAGGCGCAGACAGTCTGCATTTTCACAAATCAGATCCGCGAGAAAATCGGGGTGATGTTCGGCAATCCGGAAACCACACCGGGTGGCAAGGCCCTCAAGTTCTACGCGAGCGTCCGCGTGGACATTCGCCGCATCGGAGCGATCAAGAATAGCGATGGGACGGTCACCGGCAATCGCACCAAGATCAAAATCGTTAAAAATAAGGTCGCACCTCCCTTCACCGAGGCGGAATTCGACATCATGTACAGTGAAGGAATTTCCAGCACCGGCTCGCTTCTTGATCTTGCGCTGGAAAAGGGCGTGCTCGAGAAGCGAGGCTCCTGGCTCAGCTACAAAGGCACCCAGCTGGCACAAGGCCGCGACGCCGCGAAGGAGGTCTTGCGAAGCGATGCGGCGCTCTTCGAGCAGATCAACCAGGATGTTCGCTCCGTCCTGGATGCGGGACGAAAATAGCTGTCCAACAAAAGCATCGACCCCCCGAATGCCAATCGGAAAGTCCCCCCGCATCCTTCTCTTTGGAAGCTCGAATACTGACCTTGTCATCGTCTGTGAACGGCTTCCGCAACCCGGAGAAACACTCCTCGGTGGAGACTTTCAGCGCACTGCCGGAGGAAAAGGAGCCAACCAAGCGGTGGCTGCGGCGCGTGCCGGCGCTCGCGTCGTCTTTATCGGCGCCCGCGGAGACGACGATTTCGGGGCTTTTGCTGCCGAAGGACTGCGGCGTGAAAAGATCGACATCCGGCACTTCAGAATTCACAAGCGGGTCTCAAGTGGCATTGCGTTGATCCTCGTGGGAGGAGAATCCCGCGAGAACCTCATTGTGGTGGCACATTCTGCCAACGATCTCCTCTCGGAGACGAGCGTCCAAGCCGTTGCCTCTGAGTTCACGAAAAGTGATGCCATCATTACGCAGCTTGAAATTCCGATGAGCGCCGTAAAGGCCGCCGCCAAACTTGCGCATCAAGCACGAAAGCCGCTTGTCCTCAATCCCGCACCCGCGCGCCCTCTGCCAAAGTCGCTCCTCCGCTTCGTTCACACCATAACGCCAAACGAACACGAAGCCGCCATTTTGACTGGAGAGCGAAATCCCGAGCGCGCCGGTCAAAAATTGCTCCAGGCCGGCTGCCGTAATGCGGTCATCACCCTCGGAGCGAAAGGTGCGCTGCTCGTGAACGCATCAGGGGTCACCCGATTTCCGGCCGCCAAGGTCAAGCCGGTCGACACGGTCGGTGCGGGCGATTGCTTCACCGGATGGCTCGCCACCGGTATCGCCGAAGATCTCAGCATGCCTGACGCCATCACTCGCGCAGTCCGCGCCGCCGGCCTCGCCATCACCCGCCCAGGAGCCCAAGATGCTATGCCCAGACGCGAGGAAGTTTGCTAAGCATCCTTATGGAGAGAATATTCGCTTGCAAGAATTAGCTTAGCGTCATGTCGATTTCATAAGAGATTTTCGAAGAAGTCGCAGGAGCCTGTAGCGACCGTGTCCCCACGGTCGTGGGTTCCCCGGCGGTGGGGACACCGCCGCGACAGCAAACAACCGCTGACCGCCGTTTACGGTTGACCATATGGAGACGTGTGTTAAACCGTGCTGGTGACCTTCCGCCTTCTTCTCCTGTCTGTCACCGGAGCGCTTCTTTATCACGGGCTGTGAACTCGATGAATTCCTAGCGCCCGATTCCGTTATGTATGTTGGTGACCGGCCGTCTCCGTATGCCTTCGACCCCTACTACAATCAGCCCAAGTTTTATCGCCAGCCGCGCTATTACGAGTCCACCAGCAAAAAGACCAAAGGCAAGAAGGTGTTCAAGACAACAACGGTAAAGGACCAATACGGGAACACGGTTTACAAAAACACGACCTCTCACAAGAAGAAGAAAAAGAAGAGTTAGTCGCAGCTCATGAAATATCCTTTCGTTCTCTTCATCCTGCTAAGTGTCGTCGGCGCCCTCGCATCTGATCTCAACTTCACGCTCGTCAACCAGACGGCACGTAGCTTTGAGGGTGTCTATATCACCGCTTCCGACAACAAGGACTGGGATGCCAACCTCCTTCGCAATGGAAAGGTGCTCACAGCTGGCGGGAAAATCGAAGTTCACTTCCCGCGGGACGCGAAATCAGAAACTTGGGATCTCAACCTGGTCGACGATCAGGGACTTTCCGTAACCTTCGATGATGTCAACCTGACCAACACTGAGACGGTTACGTTGACCGATGTGAAAGGCAAGCTCACCTGTGAGATCGAATAGGAGTCTGCACGGTCCGCTCGCCGCCTGAGCGAACTAGATTCTCGACCGTTTCGGAGCCGGATGGCGCCTCAGTAATAGCGTGCCGGCTGGCCGGTGGATTCGAGCAGTGAAAGCCAAAGATCGCCGCCGGGATCAACGGTTCGGCGGGCCGACGTGGCCACACCTACCGGGAGGTGGACATAGCTATTGTGCCAGCGAGCAACGACCAGACCCGTCTTGCCGGCCATGCCAGCGTGGACGGCGGCCTGACCAAGGCGCATGCAATAGGTCCGGTCCTGCGGCGAGGCGGGGACACTGCGGATCATGTAGCTCGGGTCAATGTATTTTAGAGTTAACTCCGTCCTGCACTGGCGAAAATAATCTTCAATCTTTCCCTTGAGGAAAACACCGATGTCGCCCAGACGCTTGTTTCCCGAGGCATCAGCCCCGGAGGCTTCAACCAGATTTTGTCCCGCGCCTTCAGCAACAATGACGACCGCATGCCCGCGCTGGACCACTCGTTGTCGAAGTTGTTCCAGGAAGCCATGATCACCCTCGAGCGCGAAGGGCACCTCCGGAATAAGCACGCAATTGGCATCACCGCTGGAGATGGCCGCCGAGCAGGCAATAAAGCCGGAATGACGGCCCATTAATTTGACAAGCCCGATGCCGTTTCGCGCACTGCGCGCTTCGGTGTGCGCAGCCGCAATGGCATCGACCGCCGCGGCGCAGGCGGTTTCGTATCCGAAGCTTTTGTCCATGTAAGCCATATCGTTGTCGATGGTCTTCGGAACCCCGACAACCGCCAGCTTATGGCCACGCCGGATCGCTTCCTCTCCGAGGGCCCGGCCGCCGCGCTGTGTCCCGTCTCCTCCGACAACGAAAAGAATGTTTACCTTCCACTCAATGAGCTGATCCACCATGCGTCTGGTGTCCTGAGGTCCTCGCGACGTGCCCAGAGCTGTTCCCCCAAAGCGGTGAATGTTGGTGACATCGCCGGGCGTGAGATTCTCGAGGCGGTGTCCATAATCTGGGATCAGGCCCTCAAAACCGTAAGGGATCCCCAGCGTGCGGGGCACCTTGTAGCGATAGTAGGCCTGCATCACGATGGAACGAATCACATCATTCAGACCGGGGCACAGGCCGCCGCAAGTAACGATCGCGCAAGTGGTGTCTTCGGGTTTAAAAAAAATCTTTCTGCGCGGGCCGGCCGCCTCGAAACAAAGAGGCTCGTCCCCTCGCTCAAACGTGCTGCGAATGTTCGCCAGATTGTGATCCAACAAAACTCGCGAATCATCGCCATAGAAGGCATGCGTCCTGCCCGTTTCCTGGAACTGTTGATCCAGAGGCGAGATGATGGTGCGCTCGCCGAGAGCTTTAATCACAAGATCTTCCGGTGTGAATTCCGCCATGGCCTGATGTCGCGCTACACCAAACCTCAGCAGGTGGCGAGAGATTTTTGCCCTCGCCCATCCTCGCTAAGAGGCTCACATCCTCTCGGGAACGTCGATGCCCAAAAGGTTCAGCCCTGTTCGAAGAACCCGGGCGGTGACATCGCACAAGACAAGCCGCGAGGCACGACTCTCCGCGCTCTCGGCCTTCAACACCGGACAAGCTTCGTAGAACGCATGAAAGACAATCGCCAAATCGTAGAGGTAATTGGCCAGCAGGTTCGGGCGAAAGTCCTCCAGGACCAATGGCACCACCTCGCCAAACTGCAGGAGCTTGGTCGCCAGCGCGCGTTCTTCAGCGGCCACCAGCAACAGCGTCTCGGGCAGACCAAACTCTCCCTCCAACTTGCGGAAGATCGATCGGATACGCACATAAGCGTTTTGAAGATACGGCGCGGTATTGCCTTGAAACGAAAGCAGCTTGCTCCAGGAGAAAACGTAGTCGGTCATCCTATGCTGAGAGAGTTCGGCGTACTTCACGGCACCAATCCCAATCGTGTGCGCGATTTGCTCCGCCTCTGGCGCGTCGAGCTCCGGCCTCTTTTCCGCCACGATTGCAGCGGCACGCTCAAGAGCCTCTTGCAGGAGCTCTGAGAGCCCGACGGTTTCGCCGGAGCGGGTCCGCATAATCTTGCGGTCTTCGCCTAGGATGCTTCCAAAGGCGACGTGCGCAAGGTCGGAGATCACGCCCATTTTCCGCGCAGCGGCAAAGATTTGCTGAAAATGGAGGGACTGCGGAGCGCCCACCACGTACCAGATGGCTGCCGGATTCCAGCGCTGGACGCGGTATTCTATCGTCGCGAGATCGGTCGTTGCATACAAGAATCCGCCATCACTCTTTCGAATGATGAGCGGCTTGTCTCTCAGGGCCGGGATATCTCGAAAGAATATACAAAGAGCTCCCTCGCTCATTTCGGCGACGCCATTCGCTGCCAACCGCTCGCACAAGCCAGCCAGCGCGTCATTGTAAAAGCTTTCGCCCAGTCGCTCGTCGAAACGAATCCCGAGCAGATCATACAACTTCTGAAATTCTCGCCACGACAGCTCCACCGTTCGCCGCCAGATCGCCCTATTCTCCTCATCGCCTCCCTGAAGCTTGACGAGTTCTTCCCGAACGGCCTTTCGCACGGCCTCGTCGGCTTCCTCCAAGGCGGTTACCTCGCGATAGAGTCGAACTAGCTCAGTGATTGCGTTTCGTTCGAGCGCTGCCTCATCGAGCAGATGCTTCCAGCCATAGATCACCCTTCCAAACTGGGTGCCCCAGTCGCCCACATGATTATCGGTGACGACATCGTGCCCGAGAAACCGCGCCACACGAGCCAAACAATCTCCAAGGATCGTGCTGCGAATGTGGCCAACATGCATCGGCTTTGCCACGTTCGGGGAACTGAAATCGATAATGATCGTTTCCGCTCGTTGGACGGCGCCAACTCCGAGTCTTTGATCGCGAGAAATAGCGACCAGCCCTCTCGCGATAAAATCAGCCGTGAGGCGAAAATTGATGAAGCCCGCTCCCTCGATCTCAGGCGCGTCGGCAACATCGCGGACCTCCAGTTCGGTGACGACCTGGCGGGCGATTTCTCGTGGGGAAACGTGGCTCTTCTTGGCGAGCACCATCGCCACATTGGTCTGGTAGTCGCCAAATCGTGGATCGGTGGCGGGCACTACCTCCGGCTCGGTGTCTGGAAAACTCCTTTCCAGCGCGAATTTTAGCCGTTGTGTCAGGACCTCGCGCGGCGTCGCCATCAGCTTCGTGGCGAACGGCTCTCGAAAACGCGGAGAATTTGCGCAGCGTCTTGTGCTTTGCTTAGTTCGTCCCGAACGGATTTGTCGTTGAGAAACTTGGCGATGGCCGCGAGCGTCCGGAGATGAGTCTGGAATTGGTCCTTGGGAACCACAAAGAGGACAACAAAGAAGACCGGCTGGCCATCTAGGGAATCAAACTCGATACCCTTGGTGGAGCGACCGAACGCGGCCACAACGTCTTCCACTTTATCGGAGGAGGCATGCGGGATGGCGATGCCGAACCCGATGCCGGTGCTCATCGTCTGCTCTCGCTGCTTGATCGAGTCCAGAACGAGCTCGCGCTCATCTTCTCGCACCTTCCCGGCGTTCACGAGCACGTCCACCAGTTCTCCTATGGCCTCCCATCGAGCCGTCGTCTTCATGTCCGGCACGATCTGTTCGGCCGATAAAAGATTTGCCAACGTCATGATCTGAACCGGGCAAGGCTACAAATCGGGAAGGGGATGACAAGTGGGATTATCTGGGAGGGAGTTTCGGAGCCGGGAGGATCGCCAATCCTTGACCGCTGCAAACCAGCGGGCGGTGAACCAGTCGCGGCCTTTTGGCAGCGCTCCCATGCTTTCCGTTGAGCTTCAGCGTAAGCCAGGGATGCCAGCTAGACGCCGGTCTCGTTGATTGCGCGGTGGATCTCCTCTTTGGTCTTGCCAAGCTTTTGCTGAAGGCGTCCCACCAATTGGTCTTCGTTGCCTTCGCAATAGGCAAGATCATCGTCGGTAAGCTCGCCATAGGCCTGTTTGAGCTTACCCTTGATGACGTTCCAGTTTCCTTTGATCTGTTCGTTCATACCCGTCCTTCGCAACATCTTAGTGTGCCGGATGCGTCCATCCCGAAAATGTCAGCGGCCACCGCCGCCACGACCGGCGAAAGAACATGCCGGCGAATTTGAGTCCCTTAGAATTTGACTCGTTAACCGGCGGAAAGCGAATAAACTAACCCGAGAGCCATGGCGCGAATCCTGAAGCTTGTGATCGTCTTGCTCGTGCTCGCCGGCATCGGGCTCGGCGTGGCCGGCTTTCTGTTGGTCTATCCAAAGTATCGCGAATACCAACGGGTCGCCGACAGCTTCGATCTGGCGGAGTTGGACAACATTCCGGCGATATCTGAAGTTTTCGATTACGCGGGCATGCGATACAGCAAGCTTGAGGGTCAGGTGCGTTATGTCGTGCCCCTGTCCCAAATCTCTCCGAATTTTGTCAATGCGCTCCTCGCACGGGAGGACGCACGATTCTACAAACATCGCGGCGTGGACTTCACAGGAATCGCGCGTGCGGCGATGCGCAATGTCAACGCCGGCAACGTGAAGGAAGGGGCGAGCACAATTACACAACAGCTCGCCCGCAATACCTTCGATCTGGGCGGGGACCGCTGGCGGAAGAAATTTGTCGAGGCCTTGCTCGCGCTGCGCATCGAGAAGAGCCTCAGCAAGGAGAAGATCCTGGAGGCTTACGCAAATAGGATCTACTACGGCCTCGGACTCTATGGGGTGGAAACGGCCTCGCGCGCCTGCTTTGGAAAGTCGGCCAGCGACCTCACACTCTCCGAGGCAGCCATACTGGCAGGGCTAATCCGGAGCCCGAATCGACTCACCCCCCTCGGGGATAGCCGCACGGCCCTGGCGGAGCGAGACCAAGTCCTCGGGAGGATGGAAGAGCTAAACATGATTACTCCCGAAGAGGCCAAGGCGGCGCGGGCGGAGCCGATACCTCTCACTAAAATATTGCTTCCCAGCACCCAGGAAAATTACGCCATGGATGCGGTCATGCGCGACGTCGCCATTCTTCTTCCCAAGGACGTCACCGACCGAGGGGGACTGAAGATTTTCACAACCATCGACCCCAGACTCCAGATGATCGCCGAGGAAGCCGTGGAATCCAAACTCGCCGAACTCGAGTCCTCGAAGGATTGGATTCATCCCAAGCGTGTTCCGCTGACGAACACCGACTCACAACTGGACGCCGAAAAGCCATCCGAGTCACCCTATGTCCAAGGTGCCCTGGTCGCGATCGACAATGAGACCGGCGGAATTCGGGCAATCGTGGGCGGACGCGACTTCAAGGAAAGTCCCTATAATCGTGCTTTGCTCGCCAAACGTCAGGTCGGTTCCACCTTCAAGCCGTTCGTTTACGCCGCCGCCTTCGCCAAAGGAATGGCCCCGGGGACGCTGGTCGATGATTCGCCAATTCGGGAGGGAGACATTGCCGGGCTCGTGACATCATGGTCACCGCGAAATTCAGACGGCGCGAACGAAGGATTGCAGCCCGCGGCGTTGGGTCTCATTCGATCACGCAACACAATGACGGTACGCGTCGGCGAATTCGCCACCAGAACCGGGGTGAGAGCGCTGGCGCTTAAGGCTGGTCTCGAAAATGTTCCCGATATTCCTGCGATTTACCTCGGAGCTTTTGAGACAACGCTCAAGGATCTCACCGCTGCCTATACCATGTTTCCCAATGACGGCGTGAGGCGACAGCCATACATCATCGAATCGATTCAGGATCGCTACGGCAAGACGATCTACAAGGCCACCCGCGCGGAACTTCGCTGCATCAATCCCGACGTGGACTACGTCATGAATGAGCTGCTTCGAGACGTCATCAGGAAAGGCACCGCCACCGCCGCAATGTCCTTCGGCCTCACCGTTCCCGCCGCCGGGAAAACAGGAACCACCGACGACTACAAGGATGCCTGGTTTATCGGATACACCACGCGCTTGACCTGCGGCGTCTGGGTGGGCATGGACAGACCGGAGCGGATCGCCGATCGCGGCTATGGGAGCAAGCTCGCCCTACCAATTTGGGTGGACTTCATTCAAAGCGCCTCGGCGTGGAAATACATCGCCCAGAACTTCGCGGTCCCTGGCAGCCTTCAGGGCGTCGAGTTGTGCCGCACATCAGGTGCCATCGCAACTCCTGAATGTAAGTCCGCGGGATCCAGCTACCAGGCTCAGCTGCCCCAAGCGATGATCCCTAGAAAATATTGCCCTGATCACAGTGGATTTCTGGCGAGCTTTCCGACAACCATGTCGGGCAACAATCCCGCCGCGGCAAGCTATGCACCTGCCGGCGAGGGTCCAGTGAAGGGGGTTCCTGTAGCACCGGCTATGCCCGCACAAAGCCTCGCAGTGTCGGCTGTCCCGCCGCAGAGTCTTACTGCGCCAGTCCCCCCACCCCAGGGGGTGTCAGCGCCGCCTGTTCCAGCCACCGCCGTGCCAGCGGGCGAAGCAACTGGTGAACAGACACCGCCCTCCGACGCGAACTATCGAATGATCCGGCGACAGAACGGCTTCATTTTCGAAAACAACCGCTAAAGGCTGCTCCCTCCGCCGGTCTTCCCGGCATTCTCAGTCCAGCTCCTTCCGCAGAAACTCAGAGAACGCCGAGACTGAAGAAAACAAGAAATCGGGGCGCATTCCTCGAAGTTCATCGGCATTCGCGGTAGGTGCCCACGCGGCCGCAGCAATCTTGATAGCGCAATCTCGGCATGCCTTCACGTCGCTTGGCGCATCCCCCACGTAGAGAATTTCTTTGCGGTCGAGGGAGAATTCGTTGATGACTTCCTCGATCCTCCGATCCTTTACGGGCCCCGACGAAGCGCCCGTCTTGATAACGTCGAAATAGTCTTCCAGGCCGTAATTTTTGAGCGTGAGCGCAGTGCTTCGTTCCCCCTTCCCTGTGATGAGACCCACGAATACGCGCTTCGATTTCAGGTAAGATAAGATTTCCGGAATACCCTCGAAAGGACTTGGCCACCGGCAGTGCAGCTCTTCATATCTTCGCAGGTACTGTTTCAATCCTTCCTCTTGTTTCTCGGGCAGAAGCAAGGAAATGGTCCCCTCCTCGGAGGGACCGAAGGTCGCGATAATCTCCGCATCACTGAGAGGGCGCGCCGCCAACGGCTCGATCGATTCTCGGAAAGCGGCGATGCAAAGCGGGAGCGTATTGCCGATCGTGCCGTCGAGGTCGAATAGAACTGCCTTCACGTCTGCGCAGCTTCAGATAATGAGATTAATTCGGCGCCGCTATCCGTCAAATCATCGCCCAAACGGCACTGGTGGAATCAAGATGATTCAACACCCCAACGAACCGACACTCTCGGAACCAGTGCACGAAATGTAATGGGGAGCACACCCGTCCCGGGAAACGGATGTTGGTCACGTTTGCCAGCCGCGCCTTTTCCTGGGCGCGCTTAAGCATTCCCTCTTGAATATCGACGGCAACTACTTCGCCATTGGGGACGCGCTCTGCCAATGGAACGGCAACTCTGTCGGGCCCACAGCCCACGTCCAGCACGGCCATGTCGGGTTGAAGATCGAGATGCTCGATGATCACGGCTGCACGATTAATTCGAGTAAAGGGATTGTCCAATTCGACAACCCAGCGCAACCACACCGGGCAAGGCAGCGAACGACGACGGGAAGCGAAACGCCAAACGATCCCAACGAGCAGCAATAGCCCAGGAAAACCGAGCAAAAAATGAACGCGCGTTCTCATAAGCCGCAAGTTAGGCGCTTTGTTCGAGCGCTAAAAGGTCGGCATAACTTCCCTCGATGAGATCGCCGCGGTCAATCTCGAGAGCGTTCGATAGTTCGCGTGCGATCCGATGGCCGTCTTCCGGCGCCTGACCGTCGCCGCAGGGCGACTTCGATTTCGGCAAAAGAGCCAAGCCCGGAAACAGCGTCCAGGTGGATTCGCGCCTGACCGACTCGCCAGAGCAGACGCGTTTTCCTGACTGTGCGTTGCACGCCAAGAGCCGAGGAGAGCACGACCAGGAGTTCCCCGGGCGCGGTTGTGGGTGCAATGGCGTAATCGGACCGTTTCGTGTCCGCCACGTCGGCGCGTGAGTAAGAGATCAGCTCGCCTGCCTGTGCCGAGAACTGGCGGAGCTTGAGTCGCCCGTTGACACATGGAAAGAAGGTATCGTGCTGCTCGATCATCTCTGGGGACGAGTCGCTCAACCGCTCGGCGACGGCGCGAAAACGCGCTGGATTGTTCACGCGCGCTTTGAGTTCAATATTCGAAGGCATGGTTGATTAAATGAGGGTAGCGACTTTACCCCAGAAACATTGATAGATCGATCCTCGCGGAGGACGAAACCGCAAATTTCTTCCATGGAATCCCTGGCTTTCCCTCTCACGACGAGCCGACGCCCGCTTCTCTGCGTACCCTTTAAACTGCCTCGGCTACCTTGTGGACTTGCTTAGGAACGAATCGCAACTCTTCGACTTGTTCCCCAGACTTCTTGTGCCGTCTAGGTCTCGATGATCGCGCGTAAACGCTAGTCAGCCCTTTCGCTTATGAATGCCGAGCCTGTTACCATCGGGATCCATGACAATTGCGCCCCGGCAGCCCGGCATCTCGAAAGGCTCAAGCGCGAATGGCACCTGGTGACGCCGAAGATGTTCGATGGTCTCGTCGAAGTCGTCTACTTCCAGCACGAGCTGCGGGCCGTCGCCCGACGGCTTCAAGAAAGGTTCATTTCCGATGCCGAGCGTGTGAGGGCCGATCTCATACTCCACCCAGAATTGGCCGTCTTGATCCACAAAGGTTGTGTGGGTGAGCCCAAGCACGTCCTCATAGAACGCTCGGGAACGCGCCAGATTTGTGGATGGATAGACGACAAAAGCGAATTCGACGATCTTCATTTGGCGGGGTGAGATTTCGGCGCGGACTGGCCGACTCCTTCCTGTCCGGCCAGGCTTGCCGGCATTGTTCGGCTAGTCCGGCTCTTTCATCTCCATCAAGTAGGAGATGAGTTTCTTGATCTTGCCGCGTTCCATCTCAAAGGCATCGCAAAATACCGCGTCCAACGCTCCACCATCCTTCCGCTGGGCGTGCACTGCACCCTCGGCGAGCACAACATCGCGCTCTTCGGTGACGCGTGTCACGACGATGGCAGGACTTCCAGTGAATGCCTCGTTCTCGATCTCTTTCTCGAAGGCATCCTTTCCTCGAATATGGAACATTCCCGGAATGAGCCACTCCACATCGTCCGTGAGGCACGAAAGCACCATGGCATGATCGGATTTGCGAAATCCCTCCATATACCGCTCTACCGTCTTCTTGTTTTCAGTCACAATTCCTTTTCTCTAATTTCCCCTAAGTGCTCCGTTCATTCCTTGCAGGCATTGAGAGCCCTTTCAAGGGCCAGGCGCGATTTTGCCGGACGTGGGTGACAAGGTGTTCGAGTCCTGCCACGAATTTGGATCCGCTATCTTCAAAGGCATTGCTTTGCATACTTGTTCGCCAACTCTCACCTCTCAACTCGGCTCGGCGGCGGCAAGGCCCCCAGCTGGGCCATCAAACCAAGCGCATCCATAATGAGCCTGGTATCCTTGATTTTTCCATCAACGAAGCGGTCTATCGCGATCCCCCAAACGGACACGCGACGTTCTGTGGGCGGAATGCCCAAGAACTCTGCTCGATGCGTGCCGCTCCAAACAAATCGGCTGACTACCTTGTCAGCTTCCTCAATCTGCTCCTCGACCGACCAGCGCATGTCCGGGAACGCCGCTCGAAAGCCGCGCAAGAGGTCCTTCAGACCGCTAAGTCCTGGCCCTTGACCCGGAAATGGAGCCTGCTCGACGACGTCTTCGTGAAAGTACTTTCCCGCGGCTTCGATATTGCCGTCATTGAGCACCTCGTCGATGAACTGACAAACCAAGTTGGCATTCTTTTTCATGCGGGATAAGAAATGCTTTCGATTAGCATTTGGTGGGGACCAGTTCAAGTGAGTTACCACATCAGGTCGTCGGCATTTTTGGCTGGCATTCTCTAACTCGTGACCGGAAAAGGAAACGCCTCTTGCTTAGACAAATCCGCGCCCAACTGGCATACATCGCCAAGTTCGAACCACGCTCTTTTATTTCTCTGAGATGCCGACATGACCTTGCGTGATCTTGATCGTAGTCACAAGGTCGCCGCTTTGGACATCCTGTGCGCGGCTTTCCACGACTACGAGGTAATGCGCTATGTGATTGGCGAAGCTGATCCTGAATATGCTTCCAAGCTCCGTGAACTCATTGGCCTCTTCCTGGAGTCGCGCCTCACGCGTAATGTCCCGCTCATCGGCGTGTCCGAGGGGAGCGAGCTTTTCGGGGTAGCGGTCGTCAGTCCGCCCAAAGAAATCCCGATGCCCCCTGAACTCGCCGCATGGCGCGCGCGGGTTGAACGTCGCCTGGGACGGGAAGCAATGGCGCGGTTGGACCGCTACGATGAGGCGTGTGAAGCGACCGACCCAGGGCACGTCGCCCACTATCTCGGCATGATCGGCATCCGTCCCGACGCACAGGGCCGCGGCCTAGGACTTCGCTTGCTCGAGGCCGTGAAAGACAGGGTACGATCTGATCCTGAGTCCACCGGTATTACTCTCAACACCGAATGCGAAAGCAACCTGCCCTTCTATGAAAAAGCGGGTTTCTGCAAGGGCTCCGAAGCGGACGCCGGTGCCCTCCATACGTGGTCGTTCTTTTGGCCACGTGAACGAGGGCGAGTGGGAATACCTGAAGGATCTAACGCATTATAGATCGCCTCAGGACAAGGAACTCTGCCAATAGGTTCTTGAGAGGGATTATCGATTGATCCCTGCGACCAACCTCTTGAAAGGCGCTCAGCGTTCGGGTGGGCTCACGAAGCTTGACATAGTTAGCCTTAGCTATTCCATCGTCTGCGATGAACCTGGAACAACTTCGCACTTTGGCGCCTGACCTGAATCGCAGCGCCCCGCGCAGTCCATACCTAGCCTTATGCAAAGAGTTTCCGGCCGTAGCCGCGCGACTCGTGGATAAGTGCCGGGCCGAGCTGGTTGGACAAAGCGGTTCCTATCATTTCGACTGCCCTCTGGATCGCCGATTTTTTGCCGCCGCCGGGTTGGAAGCGGCTGCGCTGCGAGAGTTTATCGCGACGGGTGCAGATGACAACGAAGTGGCGGCTTGGATGAGGACACACGCAACCGTGCCACTAGAAAAGATTACCAGTTGGGGTCATCGCTTCCGGGCTAATCCGATATGGCGGCTACTGGAGCTTGAAGATTGGCTGCATCAGCGCCGGCGCAGGAGAACTGCTTAACGGGCACGGTCAGCATCTCACCGCAACCGCCGCAGGCTGATCCTCCGATCGGTCAACGCGGTCAGCACGTTTCTTGATGAGAGATATCCATTTCCAAGTTGTCGCCGAAACGCTCGGCGTAGGAGGAGCGTTCGAGGGCAGCTAACTCGAGGCGTGCTCATGCTCAGCAAGCACGTCGTTAATTACATTTCGGGCCTTTACTGCTTTGAAGGAATTGCGAGTTCTGTCTTCAGCAAGGGTTATCAAAGCTTTCCACAATGCCCAGCCACGGCCTCGAAACCAGGTGCCGGTATCGAGGGGAAGCGTGGCGCGAAATGCTTCCCGACTTTTCCCAAAGAAGAGCGTCCATGCGATCGTTACGTCGCATGCAGGGTCGCCCACGCCCAAACATCCGAAATCAATGACGGCACTCAACCGGCCCCTCGTGACCAGTAAATTCTCCGCACTGATATCTCCGTGTAGCCAAACGGGTGAGCCATGCCATGTCTCCTTCAGGGCTGCCTCCCACACCGCTGTTACGGCATCGCGATCGATCGTGCCGGCTAAAGTTGCAATTGCCTGGCGGGTCTCCATGTCATAGAGGGCCAGCGGCCCGCCGCGATAAAAGTTGTGCCGTCCAGGTGTAGGTCCGCCGGCGGGGTCGATCCGTTGGAGGGCGACGAGGAACTGTGCCAGTGTGGTCGCAAATTGGGGTAGATTGGCGATGCGCTCTATAGTCGCGATCTCACCTTCGAGCCATCGGTAGATGGACCAATGCCAGGGATAGCCGTCGGCGGGAACCCCCATCTCTAAAGGCACAGGGATGGGAAGAGGTAGCAACGGAGCAAGTCTCGGCAACCAGCGGTGTTCTTTTGCTACTTGGGCGGTGTACGCTTCGGCACTAGGCAACCGCACGACCATGTCTTCGCCGAGATGAAAGGTCCTGTTGTCCCAACCACCGAATTCCACAGACTTGATAGGAAGATGCGCCCAGCGGGG
Source organism: uncultured Verrucomicrobiae bacterium (assembly GCA_963824895.1). GTDB lineage: Bacteria > Verrucomicrobiota > Verrucomicrobiia > Chthoniobacterales > Terrimicrobiaceae > DASTFP01. The sequence continues at coordinate 206,216 of CAWGQS010000018.1, forward strand.
AAATTGCGCTGAGACCAACCGGCGCACGAGAGATGCGTCGATGTCTATTGGTGTGGCCGGCATCTCTCTCCGCGTTGTCTCGGGCATACCCTCGACGGTGAGGACACCGTCGCTAGAGAACACTGAGTTGCCGCAGCCCGACTTTCCGATCAGTGGCGTGGCGAGTTCGCTCCGTTGAGGACATGTCCGCGACCGATATGGCAAGTTGGAGGATCCCTTCGGCCATCAATGGTCTGTAGCGACGCACCTTCGTGAGATATCTGCGGACGAGTTGAAGCAAGCAATGGCGCGATGTCCCCATCGCCGTCTCCAGCGTTCGCTACCCCCTTTCATTGACCGGACACGTCTGCCTTGTTTCACTGCCTAAGGATCCCAAACCAGCGGCGGCGCAACCAATGCGTGAACGTCGGCGCTCGGGGTAAAGCGGGACCAGCATGGCTGCCGCGAATAGTTAGAAGTCGCATTCATTTGAATCCAGCGGTGCTCATCTGCCTGTGGTCAACGCTGCGATCTTGTCATGGGTGGAGTGAGCCGGGTCGCGAAGCTGGACAGGTTCCCGGGAACTGGAAGAAAAGGAAGCATCTTTCTTCGCTAAAGCTGGAGCTAATCCGCCCGCAGCGGCAAGGTAAGGCGGCATCGCCAACGACTGGCCAGGCGGCAGTTTGACAACCGCCTCTACAAAGCGCTCAAACCGTGGGATTGGGCCCCGGACGAGCAACTCTGCGGGCCGCTGAGAGTGGCTGCGCATCTTGCAGCCCGTGGCGCGCGCTTCGGTACGCCAACCTGAGGAAGACCACATCTTGTGCGGAACGAGCGTTGCTTCAGCCCGCAGTGCGGGTTTGCGCAGGGCATAGCCGACATTGAACGGGGTCAGGAAGATGATCTCCGCAAAGTGCTCGAGCAGCTGGGCAGTCCGCACGACGGCAACTACTTGTGGCCGCGCCCCGCAGGCAGCGCGTTGGCGATTGACCCGATCGAGATCGAACCAGAAGAAGACGTGTGCATTGATGAGCGCATACCACTCGGGGGGTGTGAGGCCGACGAGACACGCGGCCAGAGCCTTGGCGGGCATGGGCTTTTGGTCGCGGATATGTACGCCCGTCGGTAGGATAGTGTGTTGCGCGCGTTGCGCCCCGATGAGAGCAAGCCGATCGGGCTCGGCAGGAAAGGCATTGCGGATCAACGTCTCGGCGGGCAGCAGCCCGTCGCTCCTGAATGGCGGGCCAGTTGACCGCCTCGGCCAAGTGATATGCGTACTCAGGTAGCTGCATGGGTATGCCACCCAGCCCGGCGACAGCTCGGGGCTCGTTTGCGCAAGTAGTGGACATTGCATGGGTATGGCGGTCAGCGGCAGCGCATGTCGAAATCGCTCTCATTTGGAATCGCGGTGCTCCTGGTCAATGCTGCAATCTTGTCCTGTCGGAGGATGACCCAGTAGCGAAGCTAGACAGAGCTCCCTGGAAAGGTGCCACTGACTTGTGCGGTCGCCACTGTTTGTTGCCTTGCGACGCGGTAAGTTTTTTTGGGAATGTGAATCGATCGTAGCGGTCACGTTTGACAACACGTGCGAAGAATTCAAGTACGGTAATCTTACTTTATGCAAGATAGCAAAAAACCCTGGTACCAACTGAAGGACAGCGAAACCAAATGGTACCATCATCTCATGCACGGCCGAGTGCTGATCATGCTCGTTTTGATGGCGATTGTTGGTCTGTTGGCGCTCGCAGTTGGGATTTTGGCGCTGTTCGGAGAATGAGCTTCGCGACCTTTTCTCAGGCCGCAGTCCCTAGTGGGTGAGTCGCGCGCACGGGGAATTCAACTCCTTACGAGTTTATGCCAAATCGGGCAGCGCTGCCCGCGGACGACTTTACTACGATACTAAAAGCCCACTCGACACCTTTACGCGACAAGTGACTCGCTTGCGTCGCCGTAGGTTAAAACTTCAAATGTAGCCCGACGGCGGCGTTTTCTTCGGGAGTGGCCTTCCAGGAGCCGTATTTGACACTGATAGCTGCGAAGCGCGCGAGATCCTCGGACGTCATGTTGCGATGCTTGCGCAGCCGGTCTTCCCACCTTCTGAAAAAAGCGCCCCGGCCTTTTGGTGGGGATGATCAGAATTGACTACCGGTTCGCGATCATCTCTAAGTCAAGATCGGATCTCCATTAAGCCGACGGGCAAAACCTCGCGGCCGTGGAGAAAACCGTAGGCAGGCTCTACGGCGCAGACTTCGTCTGGTGGCGAAATGTCGATCCCGCTTCTAAAATTTCCGGGACATGGGAAATTTCGTACTCCTCGATCAATTCCCCCAAACGGTCCAAGAAGGCCGCTTGTGGGTGATTCTCATCGTCGCCCACCTTTGCGATCAACGCCTCGAGTAACTCCCGAAGGCGGTAGTAATCGGCGAGCGTTCTTGGCGCAGGGAACTGCGTCTCGCCCAGACTGTCTTTTCTTTCAACTCCGCTCATTCTGTATCCCCCAGGTCCGATTCATCATCGGTTAAGATGTGCCGAATGTAAACCTTCTGCCGGTTATCAGTGAATTTGCCATGTGGGAGTCGTGTATGACTGTCTATCCGCCGATTGCGCAGATTTTCAGCGATTCACCAAAATCAATCTGTGTTAATCTGTGGACCTATAGAATCTCACAGCGATGGGGGTCAGATCGAGATGGCATTCAGCGATGCGCCGGCGGGCGACACGCGGGACGCGTATGCTCCCAGGAATGCACGCGCCGCCCACCTTGAGGCGGTGAGCTAACTTGCGACTCGCAACGCTCATCGCCGCTCTGGCGAGATGAGAAATGCGCGCTAGATTTTGGGCTAGTCTCATGGAGGAGTTTCAGTTTCATCCCGCGGTCGCGAAATGGTTCGAACAGCAGTTCGGATCGCCGAGCGAACCGCAGCAGCGTGGTTGGCCGGCCATCCAGGCGGGGACTCACGTGCTTATCTCGGCGCCCACAGGTTCGGGAAAGACGCTGGCTGCTTTCCTCGCTTCGCTCGACCAGCTCTTTCGTGAGGCGCTCACGAGTACGCTTCCCGATGAGACGCGGGTGCTCTACGTGTCCCCCCTGAAGGCGCTGAGCAACGATATCCACAAAAACCTAGAAGAGCCCCTGGCCGCCATCCGCGACTCGTTGCATCGGGCGGGTCGGAACGTGGATATCCGCGCCGAGGTGCGGACCGGAGATACGCCGGCGGCGAAGAGGCAATCGATAATTCGCAAGCCGCCGCATATCCTCGTCACCACACCCGAGTCGCTCTATTTGCTTTTGACGTCGGAGTCGGGACGAAAGCTCCTGGCGACCGTTCGGACGATCATTGTCGATGAAATTCATGCGGTGGTTAACAATCGCCGCGGATCGCACCTGGCGCTCAGCATCGAGAGACTTGCCGCACTCACAAAACGTCCGATGCAGCGCATCGGTTTGTCCGCCACGCAGAAGCCGATCGAGGAGGTGGCACGCTTTCTGACCGGCGGCTCCGAGCGAGCACCATGCGCGATCGTAAACTGCGACTACCGACGCCAGATGGATTTGGCGATCGAGTTGCCTGGTTCACCGCTGGAAGCGGTCATGTCGAATGAGGTTTGGGAGGAGGTTTACGGGCGACTGGCCGATCTGATCGCGGCACACCGGACGACACTGGTCTTTGCGAATACACGCCGTCTGGCCGAGCGCGTGGCCCATAATTTGGGCGCCCGGCTGGGGGCCGAGCACGTCACCTCACACCATGGAAGCCTCTCCGCCAGACTCCGCCTGGATGCCGAGAATCGCCTCAAATGTGGTGAGCTCAAGGCTCTGGTAGCCACTGCCTCGCTTGAACTTGGGATCGACATTGGCTCGGTGGACCTCGTTTGCCAAATCGGTCCGACGCATTCGATCGCCACATTCTTGCAACGGATTGGACGCGCGGAACACCGTCGCGAAGGTTTGCCAAAAGGCCGTATCTTCCCGCTCAGCCGCGATGAACTGGTGGAAGTCACGGCAATCCTGCAAAGTGTGCGTAACGGGGAGCTCGACGCGCTGCAAATGCCCGAGAAGCCGTTGGATGTTTTGGCGCAGCAAATCGTCGCCTGCGCCGCCTCCGCCGATTGGAATGAAGGGGAGCTCTTTGAGTTGACGCGCTCGGCTTATCCTTACCGGACGCTTACGCGAAAAGAATTCGACGACGTGCTGCGCATGCTGGCCGAGGGCTTCAGCACCAAGCGCGGCAGACGGGGCGCATTGATTCATCGTGACATCATCAATCGACGCGTGCGCGCCCGCCGAGGAGCGCGCCTGACTGCGCTCACCTCCGGAGGCGCCATCGCCGACAATTCCGACTACCGCGTGGTCCTGGAACCGACCCAAACATTCATCGGCACCGTCAACGAAGATTTTGCCGTTGAGAGCATGGCGGGCGACATCTTTCAACTCGGCAACGCTTCCTGGCGGATCCTGCAGATAAACTCGGGGACCGTGCGCGTCGAGGATGCCCACGGCCAACCACCTGGGATGCCGTTCTGGCTTGGCGAGGCGCCCGGGCGCACCGATGAGCTGTCGGAAGCTGTTTCGCGATTACGCTTCGAGGTCGATGAGAAGATTCGAAGGACGCTCGAGCAAAACGGGGAGTCTCCCGAAACCGCTGTCGTTAATTTGTTCAAGAAGGAGGCTGGGCTGCCCGCTTCGGGGGCGCAGCAGCTGGCAGACTATTTCGGCGCGATTCATCGAGCGCTGGGCACGATTCCCTCACAGCAGAGACTGGTGCTGGAGCGCTTCTTTGACGAATCGGGCGGCATGCAGCTCGTCGTGCATTCCCCGTTTGGTGTGCGCATCAATCGCGCCTGGGGGTTGGCCCTGCGCAAGCGATTTTGTCGCTCCTTCAATTTCGAATTGCAAGCTGCCGCCACCGACGACGCCATCGTGCTCTCTTTGGGAACGCAGCACTCGTTCCCGCTTGAAGATGTTTTTCATTATCTAAACAAAAACTCAGTCCGCGACCTTCTCGTCCAGGCGCTCCTGGACGCTCCCATGTTCCCGATCCGCTGGCGATGGAATGCCACGCGCTCGCTGGCTTTGCCGCGGCAACGCGGCGGACGTAAAACCCCGGCGCCGCTGCAACGAATGGAGTCTGAAAACCTGCTCGCGGCCGTCTTTCCCGACCAGCTTGCCTGTCTCGAAAATATCGCCGGCGACCGCGTGGTTCCCGAACATCCTCTGGTCCAACAAACCATCGACGATTGTCTGAACGAGGCGATGGATTTTGATGGACTTGCGGCCGTATTGGAACGCATCGAGAACGGCGAGATCGAACTAATCTCCCGCGAGCTGCCGGAGCCTTCACCGCTCGCCCATGAAATTCTCAACGCCAAGCCGTATGCCTTTCTTGACAATGCACCGCTTGAAGAACGTCGCACCCAGGCGGTCTACCTGAGGCGAGCGGCAGACCCGGCAGCGCCCGGGCTTGGGTTGCTCGACTCCTCGGCAATTGAAAAGGTGTGCGCCGAAGCCTGGCCACTTGCCACGAACGCTGACGAGCTCCACGAAGCGCTACTGCTGATCGGGGTCATGACGGAAAGCGAGATTCGAAAGACCACCGGGGGTTCGACAGAATGGCTGGATGTGCTCGAGATGGAGAACCGGGTGGCCGCCGTCGCGAGTCGTTTCTTTGCCGCCGCAGAGAGGCTTGCCATGCTCCGAGAGGTTTATGGCGAGCGGGTGCCTTCTCCGCCGGCTCTTCTTAACGATTACGCCGAGCCTTGGAAGCGGGAGGATGCGGTTAGAGAACTCGTCCGCGGCCGGATCGAAGTATGTGGGCCAATCACGACTGCCACGCTGGCCCATATTCTGGAAATAACCCCTTCGGACGTCGAGCACGCCTTGCTCGCTCTCGAGGCCGAAGGGTTTGTTCTCAGAGGCAAGTTCAATCCTGATGCGACCGAGACGGAATGGTGCGACCGTCGCCTGCTCGCCCGAATCCATCGGCTCACGATTCATCGATTGCGTGCGGAAATCGAAGCCGTCTCGCTCGCTGATTTCCAAGGTTTCCTGCTCGCGTGGCAAAGGGCCAGCCCGGGCCATCGCGTCGAGGGCTCTGAGGGCGTCAAAGCAGTACTCGAGCTGCTCGACGGATACGAGATGCCGGCCGCCGCCTGGGAGCCGGAAGTGCTGGCGCTGCGTGTGAACAACTACACGCCTGCGTGGCTCGACCAGCTTTGCTTCACGGGACGCATCGGCTGGTGCAGGTTGACCTCTTCGCAAAGCGCCACCGGAAGCCTGGCGACACCGGTGCGCTCCAGCCCGATCTCCATCTACGCGCGCGAAAACTTGTCGCATTGGCTTTCCCTCTCCGCGACCTCTCAACGGCCAGAGTTTTCACCCGACGCGACTGACGTCCTCGACATCCTTGAGAGCGCTGGAGCTCTTTTCTTCGGCGAGATCGTGCGAAGGACCGGGTTACTGCCCTCGCGCGTCGAAATTGCCATCGCGGAACTTGCCGCCAACGGCTGGGTGACCTCCGACAGCTTTGAAGGTTTGCGCGCTCTGCTGGTGCCAGACGAAAAGAGACAGCCGTTCGCCCATTCGCGCCGGCGCAAGCACCATCGTGCTGTCACGAGCATTGAATTTGCGGGGCGGTGGTCAGCGCTCCGAAATTCGAACGCCAACGTCGGTGAACGCGAGGATTCACTCGAGATCTACGCACGAACGCTCCTGCGGCGCTACGGTGTCATCTTCAGGCGAATGCTCGAAAGAGAGTCGCTCCGCGTGCCCTGGTTCCAGCTCTTGCGCATCTACCGCCAACTCGAGGCGCGCGGCGAGATTCGGGGAGGTTATTTCGTAAGTGGCGTCAGCGGCGAACAATTCGCGCTGCCGGAAGCCGTCGGTCTACTGCGCTCGATCCGCCGAAGTCGCGCGCGCAAAGAATCGCCATCCGAATCGGTAACCATCAGCGGCGCAGATCCATTGAATCTCGTCGGCATTCTTTCACCTGGGCCGCGCATCGCGGCCATCACAGCCCACCGCATCCTTTTGCGCGATGGGGTTCCCGTCGCCGCTCTCAAGGCTGGTCAATTGATCCCGCTGGACTCGGATGCAGCCGAACCAGCCCTGCAGCTTGAACGAACCCTCCGAGTGGGAACTCTGTCACCGGCTCTGCGTCCTTACTATGCCTGAAGCGAGCCAGTGGGCTCGCCAACAGGCGACGAGGCCAAGTCAACTTTCTCTAGTCTCGGCAGTTTTCGCAGCGCTCGCTTTGGCCGGCTGCGCGGCGCAGGATTCGACCACCTCAAGCCGGTCGCAGTTCGTGGTCGAAAGATCCAGGCCGTTGCAGGCGCGCATCATCTATATCGCAGAAAGGCACAATGAACCATTCCACCACCAGCTCCAGGAGAGGATCATTCGCTGCCTGCATGAGCGCGGCGTTTCCGTGACTGTGGGGATGGAAATGATCGATGTCACGCAGCAGCCGGCGTTGGATGACTATCTCGCAAAAAGGATTAGTTGGAGCACGTTCGCCCGAAGCACCGGCTTTGCAAGCGGCTGGGGGCAAACCTCTCCTGCTTACAAGCGCATTCTCGAATGGTGCCGAGGTAACGAAGTCCCCGTCGTCGGCTTGAACGCGCCGCAATTTGTCACCAGAAAAATCGCCAGAAATCAAAGGCTCACCTCCGCGGAAGCAGCGCTGATTCCGAAGTTTCCCGAGCCGCCAGGCGGTTTCAAAAAATTCCGCACAGCGATGGCCGGACATCCTGGGTCCGGTTCGGTTCGCCGTTACTACCAGGCGCAGCGTGCCTGGGATGCAACGATGGCGGGAAGGATTCTCTCGTGGCTCCGAGACCGCCCGGGCACGTTGGTGGTCCTGCTCGGACAAATTCATGCCGACCCGCAAACTGGCGTTCCGTGGTACGTCGCCAAGAACTCAGATGTCCCCCAAGCAGTTGTTTATGCAAAAGAGTAACTTCTCCTGCGCTAGTATCCCCATCGACGGGCTGTTGTAGCGACGATGTCCTCATCGTCGATGGCTCTGGGGAGCATACGCGTCTCGCGTGTGGTGTTCGGCGTCTCGCCGAACTCGGTTTCCGGCGGGACGCTCCGGCAGCCGCCGGACGAGACGCCTGCGCTCCCCAGAAATAGCTAAGCGCCAACGGCGCGCGCTCATAGCAGTCCCAAGTACCGTGCATACAAAACAAAAACGGCGTTGAAGGCGCGCCATTCACAAGCCTTATTCGGCTATCGTCCTGCATCACAAGCACGGCGTCGACAATGACAAATTCCCGAGCCGAACAGGGACTGATGAATCGCGCCTTCAGCGCTCGGCGGGATGTTTGCGTCCGGTTCCCTGGGACGTTTGGCCCAGGCTGGAACTGAATGGCGCCGTTGGCGCTAAAACGGAACTGCCACGCTAGCGCCAAAGACGCGACTCATATCAGCCTCCGGCAATCGCCCGAGGAAGCCATGCAAGTACATGTGTTCCAGCCCTGAAGGCGCGATTCGAGGGATTCGCGATCGCTGGTATCTGCTCAAAATGAAATATCGGCGGTGGGGACGCCGCCGCTACAAAAAAATCATCATCTTTAGAATCACGAATGCTCTATTCGATGAGCAGATTGAGCGTCTCCCTAAGTCTAAGACACACCACGAGCAGGATAGCAGAAGCCGCTATCAGGTATGCGCTTGGCGCTAGGACTGAACCGCTGGTTTGGATCAACCAAGCGGCGACGAGCGGTGTGGTGCCTCCGAAAACCCCAGCTCCGAGATTGTATCCGAAGGCGAAGCCGCTAAAGCGTATTTCGGTCGAAAAATGTTCCATGGCGGCCGTCATGGCCGGACCCATGAAACAGGCCGCCAGTGCGACAAACCCGAGCGCGGAAACAAGCATGAAAGTCATGCTTCCGCTGGAAAGCAGGGCATAAAGAGGATAGCTCAAGAAGAGGAACCCCAAGCAGCCCGCGATCAGAACCGGCTTGCGCCCGAGGGTGTCCGAGACCCACGCGGGAAAGGCGATGACAGCAACGTTGAACGCACTGGCAATGGTTGCGATGTGCATCGCCGCGGCATGGTCCACCTTGACGAACGATACCAGGTAGGTGGGCACGAAGGCCACCACCAGGTAGTAGGAAAGGGCATTGAATGCCGCCATAGCGAAGGTGAGAAGCACAGCTCGCGGTCGGCGCTTTAGACTCTCGCGTAGCGGTGATGGCAAAGTCTTTCCGCGGGTTTGCAGCTGCTGGAAGAGCGGCGTCTCGGGCACTGACGCACGAATCACAAGCGCCAGTGCGGCAATAAAGGCACCCGCGAAGAAAGGAATCCGCCAGCCCCAGCTCTCCATGGCCGTGGGGGAGAGATGCGCCGTCAAAAGCGCCACCAAACCCGAAGCGAGAAAAACCCCTAATCCACCCATCACATTGGCGAGACTTGAGGTGAGTCCGCGCCGTCCTGCACGGGCTGATTCAAAGAGCATCACGAAAGTCCCGGTAAACTCCCCACCAAGGGAGATCCCCGAGACAATCCGGGCTAGCACGAAGACCACGGGTGCCCAGGAGCCAATCGTGGCATAGGTCGGCAATAGAGCTTCGACCAGCTTTGCCAGCCCCATCAGAAGCGCCGATGCGACCAGCGCGCGTTTGCGTCCCAAGCGGTCGCCGAGATGACCAAAGAAGATGGCGCCAAATGGCCGCGCGAGAAAAGCGGCCCCAAAAATCCCGAGGGTCGCCAGCAAAGATGACTGGCTTCCCGGAGCAAAAAACACTTTCGCGAGCACCGGCGCCAAGGAGAGATACACCATGAAGTCAAACCACTCGACTACCTCGCCAATGGAGCTGAAAAATATCGATCGCCGAGCAGTCGATCTGCCGTCGGCAACTGTGACCTTGCTATTGCTCCCGGGCATCGCAGAGGAGTAACAGGCTTGTGCGCCGTGAACTCGAACAAATTCGCCGCCTTCGGGGTTAAGCTTCTCTGGCGCAACTTGGCGATTCAGTGGCAAATTTCAGGGCGCAATTTGGCCAGTAGCGGCTAGACTCAGGGAACATATGTCCTCCGAGCGACCCTTTGACCGCGAGCCGTCCGTGCATCCGGAAGAATTCTTTGATTTCCTGCTCGAGAAGATCCCTGATCAGGTTTACTTCAAGGACCGGAACGGCCGATTTCTTCGCGCCAGCAGGGCAGTCGCCGACTATCTCGACGTCACCGATCCGAACGAAATCATTGGCAAGAGCGATTTTGATTTCTGGTCGCAGGACACTGCCCGACAAACCGCCGAAGACGAACGCAAGATCATGGAAACGAGGGAGCCGATGATCGGGAAGGTCGAACGCCTCGAGCATCCCGATGGCAGGATCACTTGGGACTACTCGACCAAAATGCCGCTTCTCGACTCGAGCGGGAACGTCATCGGAATCTGCGGCATTAACAAGGATTTCACGGCCATGAAGGAAATGCAGGACGCGCTGGCGGAGGAGCGGAATCGGCTCAAAGCAACCACCGCCGAGTTGGAAGCGAAAAATGCCGCCCTTCAGGCCGACCTTCAGCTGGCTCGCGAAGTTCAAGAAGCCCTCCTCCCGCGGGACTATCCCACCTTTCCGGGATTCGGCGTCTCCGGCCAGAATGCGCTGTCATTCGCGCACTGTTATCTTCCGACAGCGGCGGTGGGAGGAGATTTCTTTGATATCTTTCCGCTGTCGAAAACACGTGCCGGAATTCTGGTCTGCGATGTCATGGGACATGGACTCCGGGCGGCGTTGATCACGGCGATAATTCGCGCGCTGCTTGAGGAACTTCGTCCCATGATGCACCAAGCGGGACGATTCCTGGAATCGCTAAACCTTCGCTTGCGCGCGGTCCTCGAGCGGGTCGAGGAGCCCTTTGTCGCGACGGCTTTCTATCTGATCGCCGATACCGCCACAAAAGAAGTTTCCTACGCCAACGCGGGTCACCCTGGCCCATATCGGATCGGCCGCAAGGCGGGAACCGCCGAGCCTCTGAGCACAGCGCGGCACCAGAACGGACCGGCACTCGGCATCTTCGATTCGGCTTCCTTCCCCACCTCGCGATCCCCATTCGATGAGGGCGATTGCATTGTCCTTTACACAGACGGAATCTTTGAAGTCTTCTCTCCTGAGGGAGAAGAGTTCGGCCGGGATGCTCTTCTTTCCGCCTTCCAGCGAAATGCCAACCTGCAGGCGAATGAGCTCTTCGCTGCAATCCTCAAGGAAGCGCTCGCGTTTTCCTCGCGGTCGGATTTTGACGACGACGTCTGCCTAGTCGCCGTCGAACGCGGGCACGACTGACTCACGTGAAAATCCCGGCGTGCCTTAAGGTTCCTTGGAAGAATCCGCCAGGAATTCAAGGAGGATAGGAAACAACACCTCCGGCGCTTCGATTTGAGGCACATGGCCGATCCCTTCGAGGATCTCCAGTCGGCATTCCGGAATTTGCGCGGCCGCCTTTTTCGCGAGCTCCGGATAATCGCCCAACGTCTCACGAATTTCTGTGGAAACCCATTGCTTACCGATGGCGGTGCGATCCAAAGATCCTACCACAAGAAGGGTCGGCATCACCAGATCCCCGAACTCATAGCAGACGGGCTGCGTAAAAATCATGTCGTAGGTCAGCGCCGAATTCCAGGCGACGGCAGGATAGTCAGGGCTAGTCAGCCAGCCTGTCGCGAGCCGCACCCAGCGCTCATACTCCAGCTTCCAATCACCATGATAGTAGCTTTCGATCTGGTACTGCTTTTGCTGCTCCGGAGTGACCTTCAGCTCGCTGGCGTACCATTCGTCCACCGACCGATAAGGAACGACTCGCTTCCAATCCTCGAGTCCGATGGGATTGATCAACGCGAGCTTTTCCACTCGATCCGGAAACATAAGCGCAAACCGCACGGCCAGCATTCCTCCCATCGAGTGACCGACAACGCTCACGGTCCTGATCCCAAGATGATCGAGCAGTGCGCGGGTATTGAGCGCGAGCTGTTGGAAACTGAACTGATAACGCCGAGGCTTGGAAGATTTCCCAAAACCAATTTGGTCGGGAATCACCACTCGGTAGCCTGCCATTAAGAGCGCCCTGGCAGTCGACTCCCAATAGTATCCGTTGAAGTTCTTGCCATGGAGGAGAAGGACGGTGCGACCGTTCGGCGTCTGCGGTGCAATGTCCATGTAAGCCATCTCCAAAGGCTCGCGCTGCGATTCCAGACGCAAGAAGTCCACCGGAAACGGATAGCGGACCTGCTCAAGCCGGGTTCCGAAGCGTTGCGGGATTTCGTCGCTCGCAAAGACGCAAGCCATAGAAATCCCAAAAACGAGCAGTCCGCGCTTCACAGCTCAGGACAGAATCGCCGCTGCTTCACACGAAAACAATGCCCGAACGCACAGCCATACGATTCGTGCTCAATTCCGGCCCTTGAGCGTCACGAAACTCGCGTGGCGAGATCGAGAATGACGCGCTCGAGAGAGGAGATGTCGACGGGCTTTACGAGGTGCTCGCTGAAGCCCGCTTCAAGGCTCCTGCGAACGTCTTCCTCCATCCCATACCCGCTCATGGCGATGCCTTTGAGCGGATGCCGCTCGCGCATCTGTCGCATGAGTTCACAACCGGTGCCGTCGGGCAGACCGAGATCGCTGACGAGAATGTCGAAAGGCGCGCGGTCGGCAGTTTCCAGCGCCTCGGCCACAGAGCCAGCGGTCTCCACAGCGAATCCTGAACCCTCGAGGAGCCGCTTGAGCAACAAAGCGGTGTCGGCATGGTCCTCCACGATGAGCAGACGCAACGGTTGCGCGGGACGGCGGACGTCATTCCCCGATGTGATTGCCTGCGAAGATGCGGACGGCATTTCGATCGTCACGGTGCACCCTGCGCCCACGCCAGCGCTTTCCATCCGAATCGAACCGCCATGCAGTTCGACAAGGGCTTTGGAAATCGCCAGACCCAAGCCAAGACCGCCAAACTTCCTGGTCACCCGGGCGTCGCCCTGTTCAAAAGCATCGAAAATCTTTGGCAGCACCTCGGGAGCGATTCCCATGCCCGAATCCCGGATCTGGACCTGCACGCGCCCGTCCTTTCCCGCTGTGGACACCTGAATCGCGCCGCCTTCCGGAGTAAATTTTGCCGCATTCTTCAAGACATTCCAAAGGACCTGCTGCAGGCGTGAGGCGTCGGCGTTCACCTGCCCGACACCGGTGTCCAGCTCGAAGGTGAGCTGGATTCCTTTTTCCTGAATTTGCCCGCGGCACATGTCGCAAACCTGATTAACGGCGGCGTTCAGATCGATTACTTCCATCTGCAAGGTCAATTTGCTGCTCGTGATGCGACTCAGATCGAGCAGCTCGTCGATCAACTTTGTTTCTAATTCGACGTTTCGCCGGATCATGGCCATCTCGGCTTGAATCGTCTGCGACAAATCCGGATCGCGCTCGCGCACCGCTGCAGTCATGAGAACGGGAGTCAGTGGCGTGCGTAGTTCGTGACTGAGCACCGCCAGGAAGGTGTCTTTCGCCCGGCTGGCCGCCTCGGCGACCTCCTTGGCGTGCTCCAGTTCTCGCTCCGTCTTCTTTCGTTCGGTAATATTGCGCGCGATCTTGGAGGCGCCGATGATCACTCCTTCCCTATCTCTCAAAGGAGAGATCGTCAGAGAAACATCAATCTGCGACCCGTTCTTGCACTGGCGAACCGTCTCATAATGGTCAACCTTCTGCCCCTGACGAATTCGCTCAAGGATCTCCCGTTCTTCGTCGTGCCGGCTCGAGGGAATAAGCAACGTGATCGGCCTACCTATGGCTTCTTCGGCCCGGTAGCCAAACAGCCGCTCGGCGCCTTGATTCCAGCTCATGATCGTGCCGCTGAGATCCTTGCTGATAATGGCGTCCTCGGAAGATTCGACGATTGCGGCCAGCCGTTGAACAGCGTCGTCCGCCTTTTTCCGCTCAGTAATGTCCTGAACCGTTCCGACAAAACGCTTGGGAATTCCGCCCTCGAAAAATGCGCGTCCGTTCGCGCGGATCCAGCGTTCGTGTCCATCAGCGAGTCCAATCGTGCGATATTCGACATCCATGGCGCCGTCGCCCGCCGAGTCGAGCGCCTTCTGGACCGCCTCATCGGTCCGCTCGCGGTCATCCGGATGAAGTCGGGCGAGAAAAACGTCGTAGTCCACGGATGCTTCGGGGGGAAGCCCCAAGAGTTCCTTGCCTCGATGGTCCCAAATGAGATCGCCACTCACCGGAAAATAGTCCCACGTACCAATTGCCGTCGCCTCGGTGGCAAGCTGAAGACGTTGGGCAGCGCTTTCTGCTGATTCGTCGGCCTGCTTTTGCGCGGTGATATCGAGGACAGAGCCAATATAGCCGAGGAACTCTCCGTTCGAGCCAAGGCGGGGAGTCGCGATCGAAAGCACCCGACGGTACTCGCCGTTGGTGTGCATGAGTCGATACTCCAGGCGATAGCTCTCGCAGCGAGCCTTCGCGGCGGCAGAAGGAATAAGGCTGGCCTCACGATCCTCCGGATGAATGGCACTCATCCATCCCGCTTCCAATCCCGTCTCCTCAGTTTGGCCCGTAAACTGATACCAAGTCTCGCTCAGAAAGGTGCAGCTCCCCTGGGAGTCGGTGACCCACCTCATGGAGGGAGCATGATTCGCCACGTCGCGAAAAAGCGCCTCCCTCCGCTGGGCGGCCTCCTGCATCTCACGCTGGGGCGTGACGTCCAGTTGAATATTCACGACGCCGATGCAATTGCCTGTCGCATCGAAGAGCGGATCCACATGGTCCACCACAACGCACCGCGTCCCATCGGGTCGCTCGACAATTGATTCAGCCCCCTTGACCGAACGGCGTTCGCGGAGCGCACTTGCCACCGCGGAGAGCGAAGACGGAAGCTCCTTGCCATCCAGGGTAAGCAACCGAAAGGCGCCGCTCCATTGTTCCTTTCCAGTTTCAGGACGACGTCCCCACAGCCGAGCGGCTTCTTCATTGTAAAACAGAAGGTAGCCATCTCCATCCAGTGCATAGCATGGCACTGGCAATTTGCTTAAAATCTGTCGGAACAACTTTCCCTCGGGCAGGCAGTCATCCGGACGTGGGTCGATAACCTTGTCTAAATCGTAGGCCACCGAGGCTCGATAACCTGGAGAAAGTGCGTCGTCATCATCGCGTCGCTGACCTCTGAGCTGAGTCTCTTCGTTCACAGGCTTAGGGGAAAAGTTACGACGGCCGCGGAGAGTTCGTCAAATGAACATCCAGCCGGAGCGACTTCGCATCTCAGGCCTACGCAGAACCTGCGGCTGAACACCTCCGATTGACACCCCATCCCGCTTATTCTACGAAGTCCGGCAGTCAAGGGCGCTCCATGCAAGATCTTCGATTGGGAATCATCGGTCTCGGGAATATGGGTCAGTTCCACGCGAATGCAATCGCCACCGGCAAGATCGCCCATTGCCGATTGACCGCGGTCTGCGATCCTGATCAAGCCCAGTTGGCGAGGCACTTGCCCGCACGAGGATTTCTCTCGAGTTCCGACTTGATCGGTTCAGGCGCAGTGGACGCCGTTCTGATCGCGACCCCGCATTACTCTCACACGACCATTGGCATTGAGGCTCTCGATGCCGGGCTGCATGTGCTCGTGGAGAAACCTCTCTCTGTCCACAAAGCGGACTGCGAACGTCTGATCGCTGCTCATCGCGGGAAGAGACAAGTGTTCGCCGCGATGTTCAATCAGCGCACCGACCCATATTATCTCAAGTTGCGCGAGCTGATTGGCAACGAAGAACTCGGCACCATCCGCCGAATCAATTGGATCGTCACGAATTGGTTTCGGACGGCCGCGTATTATGCTTCGAGCGGCTGGCGAGCAACCTGGGCCGGGGAAGGAGGCGGGGTGCTGCTCAATCAAAGCCCGCACCAGCTCGACCTTTGGCAGTGGCTCTTCGGTATGCCCAGCAAGGTGCGGGCCTTCTGCCAGTTTGGACGCTACCACGACATCGAGGTCGAGGACGATGTGACTGCCTATTTCGAATACGAAAATGGCACCACAGGAGTCTTAATCACTTCAACGGGAGAAGCGCCGGGCACTGAACGGCTCGAAATAGCGGCAGAGAATGGACGCGTGGTAATTGAAAACGATCGGTTCCACTGGACGCGAAACGATGTCCCCATGTCGAAATTCAGCAAGGAATCCCCCGATGGATTTGCCAGGCCACCAACCCGCGAGCTGGAGGTTCCTATTTCCGGACATGGCGGACAGCACCACGAGGTGCTGCAGAACTTTGTCGATGCAGTTCTGCATGGAAAAAGCCTCATCGCTCCGGCCGAAGAAGGCATTCACTCGGTCGAACTCGCCAACGCGATACTCTTCTCATCCGAGATGGAGACGACCGTTTCCCTGCCCCTCGATGCGAAGGCTTTCGAACGATTGTTGTCTGACAAAATCAAGACCTCTTCCGTGAGCAAAGCAGACGTTCGCGGTTCGGTCGCGAATGTATCCGATTTCAGCAAATCTTTTGGACGCTAGCGGCCAATCGCTCCGCCACTCGCAATCAACTCCTCATGCCCCACCTGGATGGAATGAACTTTGCCCCGAAAGGCAAACCTTCCCCCGTCTGCCAGCCCGGCGACTTTCCCTTTGCGGCGGCGCATCTCGATCATGGGCATATTTACGGACAATGCAATGGTCTGATCGAAGCCGGCGGAACCTTGCGATGGGTGTATGATCCCGATTCTTCCAGAGTCAAAGACTTCTGCGGGAGATACCCTCAAGCGAAGCCCGCGGCGGATCTTGATCGAATTCTTGACGACCCTTCGATCAAGCTCGTCACGGCCGCCGCGGTCCCCAGCGAACGAGGTCCGCTCGGCTGCCGCATCATGGCTGCCGGGAAGGACTATTTCACCGATAAGACGCCCTTTACGACCTTCGACCAACTGGAGGAAGCCAGACGGATTGCCGAACGCACGCGCCAAAAGTACATGGTCTACTACAGCGAGCGACTCCACGTGGAATGTGCCGTGCTCGCGGGCCAGCTCATCGAGCAGGGCGCGATCGGCCGCGTCTTCCAGACACTCGGATCAGGTCCTCACCGTTTGAACGCAGCATCACGGCCGGCATGGTTCTTCCAAAGAAAGAATTACGGAGGGATTCTTTGCGACATCGGGAGTCACCAATCCGAGCAGTTCCTATTCTACACCGGTGCTCGAGACGCCCAGGTAAATCACAGCGCCGTCGCCAATTTCAATAATGCCGAATACCCAGAATTGGAGGACTTCGGAGAGGCGTCGCTGACGGCGGACAATGGCGCTTCCGGTTACTACCGCGTGGATTGGTCAACTCCGAATGGCCTCCGCAGCTGGGGCGATGGCCGCACGTTCATATTTGGCTCGAAGGGCACCATCGAGCTGCGCAAGTACATCGAGATCTCCGCCGAAAATCCCGAAGGCGATCAGCTCTACCTCGTGGACGAAACCGGAGAGTATCGCATCTCGTGCGCCGGAAAGGTTGGCTACCCGTTTTTCGGTCAACTGATCCTCGATTGTCTCAATCGAACGGAAACGGCGATGACACAGGAACATGCGTTCAAGGCCGCGGAGCTTTGTCTCCAGGCGCAGGCCAAGGCCGTCCGTTTGCCAGAACGCTCCTTTGCCCTTTACAACCCAGGGTTCCGACAGTAGAGAGACTCGACCCCCAAATACACCCCCAAAACTATGAAAAAGCTTCTCTGGACGTCATGTCTCACCGTGGCCTTTTCCTGGCTGGGCTTGAGCATCGCGCAAGCCTGGTCGATCGAAGAGGCTGCCAAGGATTATAAAGGAACGGAAGTCAAAGTTATCTTCCTCGATCGACCTGGCTATCGAGCGGCCATCGAGATGCTCCCGGAATTCGAAAAGCTCACCGGTATCAAAGTCTCCTACGAACTTGTTCCCTACGAGAACAGCCGTGAAAAAGAGGTCCTCGACTTTTCTGCCCAAGGCGATCTCGCCATCGCTCTCGTGGATCTCGTCTGGATGGGCGAGTTCGCCGAATCGGGTTGGATTGTTCCCGTCGACGAGATCAAGAAGAAATTTCCGCAGCTTATCGATCCGGACCTCGATTTAGAAGACTTCTTCCCGCTTCTGCTGACCGCATTCGGATCGTGGAATGGCGTCCTCTACGGGCTGCCTTTCGACAACTATTCCGGCCTGCTCTACTACAACAAGGATATGCTGAAGGCGGCGGGCTTCGACAAGCCGCCGGCCACTTGGGACGAGCTCATCAACGACTATGCGCCCAAGTTGACCAAGGATGGCAAATACGCGTTCGCGCTGCAGTCGCGGCGGGGTGAAACCCAGTCATGCGACAGCTTTATGCGCTTCCTCTGGCCGTGGGGCGGTTCGCTGCTCGATCCTCAATTCAAGTCCAACCTGCTCGATGTCAAATCCCAGACCGGTCTCGAATTCCGGGAAAAATTGATGAAATATATGCCGCCCGGGATCGTCGATTTCGATCACAGCGAAGCGGTTAACGCCCTTGCCCAAGGTCAGGTGGCCATGATCTGCGAATGGTCCGCATTCTACAAGACGTTGACCGAACCTACCTCCAAGGTCAAAGATTCGCTTGGTATCGCTCCCGAGCCTAAGGGCCCGGAGGGTCGCAAGCCGGCGCTCGGCGGGTTCTCGCTGGCGGTCACCAGCCAGGTCGATGAAAAGAAACAAGGAGCCGCCTGGCTCTTCATCCAATGGATCACCTCCAAAGCGAAAGCCAAAGAGTATGTCGAAAAGGGAGGCGTCAGCGGACGTCAGTCGACCTACAAGGATGAGGAGCTGGTAAAGAAATTTCCCTTCATTCCGCCGATGGTCGAATCCTGGCAGCAGGGCGTTCCAGAATTTCGCCCGCGTTTCGCGGAATGGCCGCAGCTTTCCGACATCGTCGCCGAGTGGGGGACCAAAATGATGAGCGGCCAGACAAGCGTTAAGGAAGGATCTGAAAAGATCGGCACGCTAGTCGAAGGCGTCCTTAAGAAAGCAGGCTACTACGACGGGAAGAAAAAACTAGCGCAATGAGGCGCGCAAGCGCCTCTCGTCGAAGTGTCTGGGGAGCATACGCGGCCTCGCGTGTGGTGTTCGGCGTCTCGCCGAACACAGAGTTTTCCGGCGAGACGCCGGAAATTGCACGCGGGACGCGTGCGCTCCCCAACGCCCGCTCGAGACTGCACCCATTTTCTTCTCCTGGCCGTCGTATGGCGCGGCGTCCGCTGATTCCACGATTTACGCCTTGCGACAATACCAGCTCATAGAGCCTACCCATGGCCAGGATCGAAGTCGTTTTGCTTTTTGAGATCATCGTTTGGAACTGCTCGGGCGAACCGAAAAGTCGCTTGGGGCGGCCAGGGATCGCCAAACGAACCTGGAGTGAGAGGGCACGATGAAAGCGGGAAAAGAAAAGAAGACCTATTCCTCTGGCGCCTGGTATTTCCTGGCTCCCGCGGTCACCGTTCTTTTCCTGGTCGGCATTATTCCGCTACTCTTTGCCGTCTGGAACTCGCTCCATCAGTTCATCCTACCGAAGGTGAAACCCCAGGGGAGCATCCTTGGAATTTGGCCGCTTTTTGACGCCCCTTTCATCTGGTTTGGAAACTATCTGGCGCTTCTCACCGACCAGTCGTTTCGTGAAGCGCTCCTGAGGACTTTGGTCTTTCTGGCGATCAACTTGCCCATTCAGCTATGTCTGGGAATGGCCATTGCCTTGCTGCTGCATAGACCCGGCAACGAACTTCTCAAGAAGATTAACCGCGTCGCCCTCGTCATCCCACTGGCCACCACCTTTGCCGTCGTCGGACTGATGGGACGCCTGATGTTCAACCGCGATTTTGGCGTTCTAAACTATTTTTGGAGCCTGATCTTTGGGCAGAAGGCCGACTGGCTCGCCGACCCCAATCTCGCCTTCATTTCCATCTCGATAATGGAGAATTGGCAATGGACTCCCTTTTGCGCCCTCATCTTGTTCTCAAGCCTGACGATGGTCCCGCTCGAAATCGAAGAGGCCGCCCGTCTGGAGACGGAGAAGTGGTGGCAGATCCTCTGGAGAGTGCAGCTTCCTTACATGTTGCCCGGGATCACCATCATCCTAATCCTGCGAACCGCAGATATTCTCAAGCTGTTCGATGTCGTCTACACGATGACGCGCGGCGGCCCGGGCTCGGCGACGGAACTGGTCAGTGTATACGTCCAACGCATTGGATTTCGGGTGTTTGACCAGGGCATGGCTTCTGCGCAAGCGATCGTCCTGCTGATCCTGGCAACGATTCTTTCCCGTCTTTACGTCAAATACGTCTACAAAGAGATCTGACGCCCTTATGAAATCAGGCAATCCCCGAGCCTTTACGTTGGATAACATCCTGCACTTCGTTGGCCTTTTAATTGTGCTGATCGTCTGCGTGTTTCCCTTCTACTGGATGGTGGCTGCTTCCCTGAAGTCACAGCCGGCCATTCTCTCCTCCACCCCCCAATTCTTCTTTGAGCCGACGTTGCAGAACTACGTTGATGCGTTTGGCAAGTTCGACATCCTCAAGAGCCTCAAGAACTCTCTCTTCGTCGCGTTGGTCACAGTGGTCCTCTCCCTTGTTCTCGGGACCCCGGCCGCTTACGCCATCGCACGATTCGAATTCAAGGGGAAACGGGATATCTGGTTCTGGTTTATCTCCAACCGGATGCTAAGTCCCATCGTGGTCGCGCTTCCCTTCTTTCTCATCGCTCGCAACCTCAAGCTCCTGGACACGCCTTGGGCTCTCATTTTGATCTACCTCACCTTCAATGTGCCCATCGTCGTCTGGATTTGCGCTGATCAATTCCGCAATATTCCGAAAGAATTGGACGAAGCCGCGACGTTGGAAGGTTACAACTCATTCGCGATTTTCTGGAGAGTCGGGCTGCCTCTCGCCACGCCCGCGATCGCGGTTTCGGCGATCTTCTGCTTCATCTTCTCCTGGAATGAGCTGCTTTATGCGCTCATCCTGACGCGGAGTGAGGCAAAGACCGCGCCCGTGGTAGCGACCAGCTTCATGAGCGGGTACGAACTGCCTTGGGGACAGATCATGGCGACCGGAACCGTTGTCGCCCTCCCCGTTATCGTCTTCAGTATGATCGTCTCGCGGCAGCTCGTCCGAGGACTCACCGCAGGCGCGATCAAATAGTAGGTCGTCTCAGTCCCCGTTGACGGTGTTGTGCCCACCGTCGCAGGATCGTCATCCTTTCTCTAGCTGATCGGCTCGCCGAACTCGGTCACGATCTTACTACTTGTGTCGGCAGCTACTGCCTTCGACAAAGCATGAGCCTTTTCACGAATCGTAGTTCTCACCCCGCAGCCCGCTGCGGCCCGTTAACGCCGTTCAGACTCACTTTCCCTCATCATCTCGACCCGTGCACCCGTCCCAGGAAATCTCGCGTGAGTGCCACAATCTCTTCTAGGTTTGTCTCCAATGCCCAGTGCCCACCATTCAGCAGGTGCAGTTCCGCATCCGGCAGATCCCGGAGATAGGCGCGGGCCGCGCCCTCGGGCATGTAGCCGTCCTGCGGCCCCCACACAATCAGCGTCGGAGGCCGGTGCTCGCGCAGATAAGCCTGATATCTGGGAAACCACTTCAAGTTCTCCCACAAACCCTCCATCAGCGCTACCGCGATTTTGCGCCGCTCAAGCGATTGCATCAGCGGCCAGGACAGTTTCCAGAGATCGGGGCTGATACGCTCGGCCAAGTCCTCGTGGACGTCGTTCAGAAATTCGTCGCGAAAACCCTCCTCACTCACAGCCTCGCTGAGCTTCTCGCGCCCTTCCGGTGTCGGGTTCGCCCAGTATTCCTTGAGGGCCTCGTATTTCGGCCCGAGCTGGTTTTCGTAAATATCGCCGTTTTGGATGATGAGGGCAGCGATCCGTTCAGGCGCCTTCATGGCGAGGCGCAATCCGATCTGCGAGCCGTAGTCGTGCAGGTAGAGCGCGTAGTGCGTTAGGTTCATCTGTGCCGTGAACCGCTCCAGAAAACCGGCGTAACCGTCGAACGAATAGTTGAAGCGCGAGGGGTCAGGCGTGGCGCTGTAGCCGAAGCCCGGGTAATCCGGCGCGATCAGACGCCACCGATCGGCCAGCGCGGGCATGAAGTGACGGAATTGGAACGAGGAGGACGGATAGCCGTGTGGCAGCAGAACAGCAGGCGCGTTCGGCGGCCCAACTTCTCGGTAGAAGATCTCGACATCGTCAATCTTGATCGTTCGATGGAAGACGGGGGAGATGGGGGGTGCATTCATCGCCCCGGAGGCGTTTGCTTGATTCTCGTTGCTGAGTGTGGTCTGGCTCATAAACACTTTGTCCAGCGTTATCGGCAGCTTACTAAGCTCCGCCGGTGACCCCGGAGCACAGCCTTGGCAATTGAGCACGTCCGAACGTGCGCTCATTCTCCGGCGACTCTAGCGTCATGCTCCGCCGCCTGCGGATGCGTTGCTTAATAAAGGCCATTTCGTCCGCGTCGTCTTAGGCGGCTGTGTCATTATGGCTGATTAGCCTCAGACGCCCGGGAGGTGCTCGGTCGAATGATGATCTTCACAGATTCACGTTCGCACCTCCCCTCCGGCCAACCAGGAACAGATTACGCTGCTCGGAGGGCGCTCTCATCCGCGCCGAAGACGTGGATCCGATTCGCTGGCAGATAGAGGGTAATGTTTTCTCCGCGTTTCGGACTGTACGAACCGTGCAGTTTCACCATGATTAACGGAGATCCGGGAGCAATTTCGACATGCAGATAGGTCTCGCTGCCAAGATTCTCCACAATGTTGACAACCCCTTTGACCGGGGTGGAAGCTCCGGTGTCCTCGAGCTCAATGTGTTCGGGCCGGATGCCGACCGTCACCGACTCCCCCGGCTTCCACGCTTCCACGCGCAACGGAATGACAAGGGTGCCTACCCCCTCAGCAGCACATGAAACGCCATTCGCATCGGCCGCACCTGCTTTGGCCGGAAGAAAGTTCATCTGCGGCGATCCAATAAATCCCGCGACAAACTTGTTGAAGGGATGTTCATACAGCATCAAGGGACTGCCAAACTGCTCTACCCGCCCATCCTGCAGGACCACGATTTTATCGGCCATGGTCATGGCCTCTACCTGATCGTGGGTAACGTAGACGACCGTATTGCGCGTCTCGTAGTGCAGGTTCAGCAATTCGACACGCATGCGAACGCGAAGCTTTGCATCCAAGTTCGAGAGAGGCTCGTCAAAGAGAAACAACTTAGGCGCTTTGACAATGCAGCGGCCGATGGCGACCCGCTGCCGCTGACCGCCCGAGAGTTGCTTGGGCTTTCGATCCAACAATCCCTCGAGATGCAGGAGCGCCGCAGCGCGCTCGACCCTTTGTCGGATCTCCTGCTTGGAGACTCCATGCAGCTGTAAGCCAAAAGCAATGTTGTTGAAGACGCTGAGATGCGGAAACAGCGCGTAGTTCTGGAACACCATGGCGAGATTACGCTTGGAGGGATGAATATAAGTGATGTCGTGCCCATCAAGCATGACCCTGCCGCTGCTAACCGTCTCCAAGCCGCAGATCGTCCGAAGCAGAGTACTCTTGCCGCAACCCGACGGTCCCACAAAGACCACGAACTCCTCCTTTTCGACCTGAAGATCGATATTCTTCAGAGCGTGAAAGGAGTCGTAATACTTCTCGATCTGCGTCAGTTCCAAGTAAGACATCGGTCAACTTCTCCAGTTTGGCTTTGGGGATCGAAGGGGATGTGACAGAGCCGAAGCTTCGCCGCGATCCAATTCTTAAATAGCATTGTCGCATACTCTGCGAGTCTTTTCCTGCTGCTCAAGCGAATGAGCGCGAACATTTGGAAGCGGATTCGCGATCGGGTGCGCCGCGGCTACGCCAGACCGGGAAACGGTTGTCCGGCTCCGCGGGCATGCTCTATTTTTGTTTCTGTGATAAACCTTTGGAGCTCGGTGTTTCTCGGACTGCTGGCCGCTGTCACGGCCACCCAATGGTGGCTTGCGAAGCGGCAGATCGATCACATTCGCAAGCACCGTGATGCCGTGCCCAACATGTTCGTTGAGGCAGTTCCCTTGCCATCGCACCAAAAAGCGGCCGATTACTCGATCGCCAAGGCGCATCTTGAAATGACGGAGGTTTTGCTCGGCGCATGCGTGCTGCTCCTGTTCACACTAGGGGGACTGATCAACTGGCTCGACGGAATGTGGGAGCAGGTCTTCGACTCGGAGCTCGCCCACGGCGTGGCCCTCTGCGCCAGCGTTGCGATCGTCTCAGCGCTCCTCGACCTTCCGCTATCGATCTACCGAACCTTCGTCCTAGAGGCGCGTTTTGGATTCAATCGCATGACTCCACGACTGTTCGTGACTGACCTTCTCAAGCAAGCCGTGCTCGCAGCCACCTTCGGAGTTCCGCTCTTGCTCACAGTCCTATGGCTGATGGATGTCATGGGTGAACTCTGGTGGTTCTATGTTTGGGTGGTCTGGATTGGTTTCAATCTTCTCGTCCTCTTCATATTCCCCACTTTGATCGCGCCGCTCTTCAACAAGTTTACCCCTCTTCGGGATCCGGAACTCGCCTCTCGCATCGAAGGTCTGCTGCAACGCTGTGGCTTTCGATCGCACGGACTCTATGTCATGGATGGATCAAAGCGCTCAAGCCACGGGAACGCCTACTTTGCCGGATTTGGCCCTGCCAAGCGCATTGTCTTCTTCGATACACTGCTCGCTCGGCTCACAGCTCCCGAGATCGAGGCTGTGCTCGCCCATGAACTCGGCCACCACAAGCTGCTGCACATCTGGAAGCGTGCACTCCTTTTGTTTGCCACCTCTCTCGGGCTGCTCTGGGCACTTGGCGAATTGATCGATCAACGCTGGTTCTACGAAGGACTCGGAGTCTCGACGCAAAGCTCGGCAGTAGCCTTAATTCTCTTCATCATGGTGGTGCCCCTTTTCACTTTCTTCCTGCAACCCATTTCCAGCCGCTTTTCGCGCCGCCACGAGTTCGAAGCGGACGCATATTCCTCTGCGCACGCCAACGCGATGGACCTCGAAAACGCTCTGGTGAAGCTGTATAAAGACAATGCCGCCACTTTGACCCCCGACCCGTTACACTCGGCCTTCTACGATTCGCATCCGCCCGCGATCACACGCATATCCCGGCTGGCGACAGCGTGATACCCTCTCTTCTCGATTCTGGCGCGGGCGAGCCCTAAGGCCGCTGAATTGTTGATTGATGGTCCGCGAACCCGCTGGAGTTGACCTCAAGGGATCGGCCGCAATAGGAGGGTGTGAGAAACAATAGCGCGGCAACAATCGCTGCTCCCGCGAGGATCCCCGTAAAAAGGCGAAGAAAATCGAACCTGGCAGCACAATGAATGAGCCATCCCCAGATGAGCACCAGATTGACTGCCGAGAGGCTAAAGAACACTTTCGCGAGAGCTCCCTCCTGTCTTGGACGGACGAACGCTTCCCAGGCGATCATCTCCGATGCCCGACCACCACGAATCCCGGGCACCAGCCCGTAAGCCATCAGCACGCCAATTCCGATCATCACGCCGAAACTAAGGCACAGGAACCCCCTAAGGATGACGAGCAGGATTCTTTTCACAGTCGCGAGAGAAAAACTACCATAACTCTCCTTCGAGAACCGCGCCGAGATCAGACGTGGCCGTCACCCATTCTGAAGAACCTGGCACTTCGTTCTTGTCGCGGCGGTGTCCCCGCCGCCGGGCAAGGCATCCTCGCCCGTGGGAACCCGGGCGCTGCAAATTGCAACGCTCTCTACGTCAGCTCGTCGACTGGTGCTTTCCCGGTGCTCCCAGCAAGCTACCAAACGCGGCGACAGCGGCCCAGGCTTTGCAATTCTGCTCCCGAAGCCGCTGAACAGGGCAGGTAGAACACCTGCTGCGATAGCCAGGAGATGGAAACGAAACACTGGTCAGTGTGACAGTTTTTTTCTCTTGGTTGGATTGCTCCCTGAGCGCACGGCTTAGGCCATATAAGTGAGGGCGTTGGATTCATCTTTCTGCTCCGATCTTAATGAAAATGAGAGCCGCGCAATCGCTTCCTCCGCCAGATCCGGAAGAAACAGATGCGGAAATTCAGTCCGCCAGGCCACGATTTCGGCCTGCGTAATCGCCTCGTGGATCCGCTTCGCCTCGCCTGGAAAACGGCGCTCGTACTGCTCCTGCAGCCGCAATTTCAGCTCCCGGAGGACGACCGCCAGCCTGCTGCAATACACGTCAAGAGAATCCGGCGCGGCCCGAAAGTTTGTCGTTACAATTCCATTCATCACTTCGTTTCTTCTTTTGTATTTGACTGGTCGTCTATCTTTTGGAGAAAAAAATCTCATGCGGCTACTTCCAGCTTGGTGGCTCCGAGGAGGTCGAGGGCGCAGGGATAGACATCGCGCAGGATGTCGAGATTGTTTTGGATGCGGGCCTGAGTGAAGGCTCCTTGGATGAGCATGAAGAGCGTCCTGGCCTTGGCTTTGGCGTCGGGCGCCACGATCAAGCCTTGGGCATGCGCGTCGCGTATCGCCGACTCGAAATAGGTGAGCTTTCGATCAAGGATCTCGTGGATTTTATCACGGAGGGCCGTCTCCTGCGTGCAAACCTCGCTCCCCAGGGTGCTGAGAGGGCATCCCAGCACGGCGCCGCATTCCTTCTTTATCTCCTGGAGATTCTCGTAGCTGAACTCAAGGTAGCGTCTCAGCCTCTCGAGTGGGGGAACGGTCGGCGAAAAGATGCTGTCAAGCTGTGCCCGTTGCTCCTTCCAATCAGCATCGAGTGCGGCGACGGCCAGATCGCACTTCGACTTAAAAAAATAATAGAAGCTACCCTTCTTGACCTTCGCTTTGTCGCAGATTGCATCCACCGAGGTGCCCCCATAGCTATGGCTCCAAATCATCCGCAAGGCGGCGTCGGTGAGACGCTCTTTGGCCGTACTCGTCCTTGGCATACCTCAAGTTGACCGATGTTGACTAAACAGTCAAATTGAAATTCTGCGGTAAGTCTTATTGTCCGCATCCGGGAAGTGTAGGGCAGTCCTGTAGCGACGGTGTCCTCACCGTCGAGGTCGAGCGGTGGGCCCACCCAGGCGCGCCCTGTTGCGCGACACCATCAAGAAATGGCGAGGCGTCCGCGAGTTTTCTATCAGAGTTTAGCTTTGCTGCGTTGAGTCGAAGGGAAGCCTGACGCTAAAGCGCGTGCCATCCGGGCCGGTGCTGAACTCGATTTTTCCCTGATGGCGTTCCGCGACAATCCTGTGACTAATGACCAAGCCGAGCCCGGTTCCCGAGCGTCCTTTGGTGGTAAAGAAGGGGACGGAGAAGATGTGCGGTTGGGCTTCAGGGGGAATTCCGCTGCCGTTATCGGAGATCTCGACTAGGAAGAAGGGACCGTCCCGTCGCGTTCGAATATCGATTCGTCCGGTCTCGTTCACCGCGTAGATCGCATTGTCGATGAGGTTCGTCCACACCTGGTTGAGCTCGCCGCCATAAGCGCAGATCTGCGGAAGTGTGCGGTCGAAATCGCGGGTGACGGTGGCGTTTCTCAGTTTGTGGCCAAGGATAATTAGCGTATTTTCGATCCCCTCGTGCACGTCGATCTCCTGCCAGGGGGCCTGATCCATGAACGAGTACGACTTTACCGCGCTAACCAGCTCTGAGATGCGGTCGGTCGAGTGAGCAATGGATTTCAACAGGTCGCGTGTCGTGATATTCGCGGTCAGCCAGCGGAGAGCATTTGCAAAATCCTGCGGCGGCACCATCCGCTTCAGCGTTTCGAGTTCTTCTTCATCGATGCGTGCGTTGACGAGCACAGGAGCCAATTCCCATGCTTCCTCCACATTCTGAGCATTGAGCCAGGCTTCGATTATTTCCTCACGGTCGCCCTGCTCGAGGGGATTCAACTTTGGCTGGGTTTCGTTGCAGTGCATGGCCTCCTTGGCAGCCGCAACCAACTGCTGCCACTGCTCAGCCCTGAGCGTCTGGTTCAGCTCACAGGCAAAGTCCTGGACCTCTTCGACGTTCTCGCGAAGGTTGCCGGCGGCCTTGCGCGCGGCGGTGGCCGGATTGTTCAACTCATGAGCGAGGCCGGCGGCCATCGCGCCGAGTTGGGCAAGCTTTTCTCGCTCTTGCGTGTAGCCCTCCATGTTGCGCAATCGGGTGGCCAGAGTTCGCATGATCTCCCTCGCGACCTGCGGCGCGGTGCGAAGCAAATCCCAAAATCCCGTCCGGGGAAGGCTGAACAGGCGACCATCGCTGATCGCTCGCGCGCGCACGATGTGGGCAACGTCGAGCAGAATCTGGATCTCGCCAAAAAACTCACCCGGTTCCAACACGCCGAGAAAAATTTCCTGGTCGTCGAAGAACCTTGTCACGCGTAACTCGCCTTCGAGCATTACATAAAAAAAGTTCGAGACATCGCCCTCTATAACGACCGTCTCACCCGTCCGGAAGCGAATCTCGTTGCCGGTCGAAAGGCACGTCCGCTCTGCGGTGCCCAGCGTGGCGAAGAGCGGAACGTCGAAAATGGTGGAAAACGCGCCGTCGGCAACGGGTCCCGGTGGGGGAGGCGGCGCCGGTTCAATCTCTTCAAAGCGCTCGGCAAGCTCTGCCATGACGACGCGGTTGGCAGCCAGCGCCTCGGCGCTATCGTTTTGCTCCACTCGATGGAGCGGCAAGCGCACGATGAAGCGAGTCTCTCCCGGTTTTGACTCAACTTCGATTTCCCCGCCGTGACGATCTCCGACGATTCCCTGGCTGATCGTCAAGCCGAGTCCTGTGCCCGAGCCAACGCCCTTGGTTGTGAAAAAGGGTTCGAAAATCCGAGAGATGTTCTCAGGGGCGATTCCGGGCCCATTGTCGACGATCTCAACCACCGTTTGATTGTCTTCACGCCGCGTGCGAATGGAGACCTCGCCGCTGCTCTTGGCCGCATCCGCTGCATTGTCGAGGAGGTTCACCCAGACCTGCGCCAGTTCGCTTGGATAACCGCGCACCTGCCAGCACTCGCTGGAAAACTGCTCGGTAACACGGACATTTTTGAGCTTCGGCTCCAGCACCAAAAGGGCGTCCTTAATTTGCTCGTGAACGTCGATGTCAACCGTTTCCGCCCGCTCTTGCCGCGCGCTGGAGCGCACCGCGTCGACCAAACTCGCTATTCGTCCGGTAGATTGCTCCGCGTCATCGAGCAGGGACCGAATCGTCAGCCGAAGTGAAATCCATCGGATCGCATTGGCGAACGAACCGAGCGGGAGGTCGCGGCGCAGGGAAACGAGCGCGCTCAAATCCACTCCGGCGCCTACCAGGACCGGAGCGATTTTCCACGCGTTGGCTACGCCGTTTTCCTTTAGCCAGGCGCCGAGCACATCCTCGGAATCGCTCTGTTCGATCGAGTGATTGTAGCCGTCTGCAGGACGACTCTTCAAAGCGTCACCGGCGAGTCTAATTAGCCGATCCCAATGATCTCCCTGGAGTGTCTGGTGAAGCTCGTGAGCGACCACTTGGATCGTCTGAATGACTTCTCCAAGATAAACTGCGATGCGCTGGGCGGCTGCGGAGGGATTGTTAAGTTCGTGCGCCAAACCTGCGGACATGCGTCCGAGCGACGCGAGCTTGTCCTGTTGTCGGGTCGAGCCTTCCAGGTTGCGCAGCCGCAGCGCCATCGCCCGAAAAATTACACTCGCAATGGACGGACACAGCCGCAGCAAACTCCAAAAGCTTTCCGCCGGAAAGACGATGAGCCTAGCATTCGATTCGGCACGCCCGGTCAAGATGTACGGCACATCGAGCAGCAGCGGCACTTCGCCGAAAAACGCACCGGGCCGATAGCGAGCGATGACCACCCGTTGGTCGCCGTACATTTTTGAGACGCTCACTTCGCCGTCTAAGAGAACGAAAAAGTTTGTCGCAGGCTCGCCCTCCTTCACCAGGATGTCACCGACTTCCAGCATCCGCTCTTCGGCATTCTGGAAGCAAACGCGATCCTCATCCTGAAGATCGGCAAAAAGCGGAACACTCCGCAGCTGCTCGAGCAACGAATCAGAGTTGGTGGCGTGCGTGGTGGCGCTCAAAAGCGGTTCAAATATTGATGGATAAGTTCAATGGCGATCGATCCTTCGCCCACGGCGGACGCGACCCGCTTGATCGAGCCGTGACGCACATCGCCGGCCACAAAGATTCCGGGAACGTTGGTTTCGAGCAGGAAAGGATCTCGCTGGAGAGTCCAGTTGCGCGGGCGTCGTCCGTGCACCGTCAGATCGGGACCGGATAAGATGAAGCCGCGCTCGTCGCATTCGATGAAATCGGCGATCGCACTGGTATGCGGCATGGCGCCAATGAAAATGAACAGGGCAATTGCGGGAACACTCTTTACTTCGCCAGTCTCATCACTGGCGATCGTGAGCTCGTCGAGTCTCCCATTGCCTTTGGCTTCGAGTACGCGTGACCGAAACCGCACCGTGATGTTCGACGTCTTCGCGATTTGATCAATCAAGTACTGTGACATCGTTTTGGCGAGCGACTCGCCGCGCACGAGAATGCTAACGCTCCTGGCAAATCGCGAGAGGTTCATCGCAGCTTGTCCGGCAG
The DNA here is from genome assembly GCA_963824895.1 of uncultured Verrucomicrobiae bacterium. Classification (GTDB taxonomy): domain Bacteria; phylum Verrucomicrobiota; class Verrucomicrobiia; order Chthoniobacterales; family Terrimicrobiaceae; genus DASTFP01. The sequence goes on from CAWGQS010000018.1 coordinate 236,771, forward strand.
AATTACCCGCACCCACGATGTACGCGTCTTCGTTCGTGCACGAGATGGCTTCCGTGGCAGCGGCACCATAATAAACGCCCGCGCCCGTCAACTTCTCGACTCCCGGAATCTCGAGCCGGCGATACGACACTCCTGTCGCGATAAGGAGCGCCTGACAGCTAATTTCGCTGCCATCGCTCAAGGTGATCACCCGATAAGGGCCGTTCAGCCGAATCTTGGTTGCGTGCTGTGGCGTCAGGATTTCGGTGCCGAAGCGCCGCGCTTGGGCCACTGCACGGCGGGCGAGATCGCCGCCGCTGAGCCCTGAGGGAAACCCGAGATAATTTTCAATCCGCGAACTCGAGCCGGCCTGCCCCCCGGGCGCCTCGCGCTCGATCATCACGGTGGTGAGCCCTTCCGAGGCTCCGTAGACGGCCGCTGCCAGCCCGGCCGGGCCCGCACCGATGATGGCCAGATCGTAAGACGGCATGAGGGCGCGAGTCTTGAGTCCCACCTTCTCCGCGACGACCTCCGCCGTCGGCTCTCTGAGACGTGAGCCGTCGGGAAAGAGCACGAGGGGAAGGTTATTGCCGTCTCCGGCTTGCTCGTCGAGTTTGCGCGCCTCGGGGTCAATCTCGACGTCCAGCCACTGGAAGGGAATCTGATTCCTGGCGAGGAAATCTTTGACCACATGTGCTTGTGGCGACCATTTCAGCCCGACCACGCGGACGCCCTCGAAAGGGGGGTGAAAGGTGGCGAGCCAATCCTCGAGCAGATCGTCGAGGACCGGGTAGAGCCGCTCCTCAGGCGGATCCCAGGGCTTCATCAAGTAATAGTCGATTTGGACTGAGTTGATCGCGTTGATCGCCGCGTCCGTATCGGCATAAGCCGTCAGCAAGGCACGCTTCACGGTGGGAAAGTCCTTGAGTGCCTGCTCCAGGAATTCGACGCCTGACATGCGCGGCATCCGCTGATCGACGAGAAAGAGCGCCAGCGATTCGTTACGGAGTTTAAGCTGCTTCACGAGCTCGAGGGCCGTTGGCCCCGAGTCCGCCCGCATCACGCGGAATCTTTCGCCATACTGTCGACGCAGATCCCGCTCAACGGCGCGCAGCACATCCACGTCGTCGTCAACTGTTAGAATCACCGGCTTCTTCATTCTCTCTTAAACTACAAGCAGACCTTGGCTTCGACCAGCGGTCGAGCTTCGTCCTTCTGCGCGGGACTTGAGCCCGGTTTGCGTGAAAAGCGCTCTCATCTCGTATTTGCCTTGCTTCATGGCAAGCGGTTTCGTGATCCGAGTTCGAGAAGGCGAGCTGATCACAGATTGATCGCGGTGCCATGCGCGGCGTGGACAGCTTCGAAAATGGCTTCGCTCAGGGTTGGATGCGCATGAATCGTCGCCGAGATTTCATCGTAGGTGAGCTCCGAAGTAATGGCGAGGCCGAGTTCGGCGATCATTTCCGTCGCATCGGGTCCGATAATATGTGCCCCGAGTATTTCGCCGTGAGGTTCGGCCACAATGACTTTAACAAAGCCTTCGTTTTCGCCAATGGCGCGAGCCTTGCCGCTAGCAATGAAGGGCATCTTGCCAATCTTGAAATTGAGGCCTTTCTCCTTCGCGGCCCGCTCGGTAAGTCCGACGCTCGCGACTTGCGGATGGCAATACGTGCAACCCGGAAAAACGCTCACCTTCTTTGGCTGATAGTCCGCAACAAAAAGTCCTTCGACCGTTTGGATTGCTTCGAAACTGGCGACGTGCGCAAGCCACGGCGGCCCGATAATGTCCCCTGCGGCATAAACACCCGGAACGGTCGTTTCATAACGCTCATTGACCTTGATGAATCCTTTTTCATCGAGTCCAATCTTGAGTGATCCCCCGGGCAAAACCGGAGCAACTCCGATCGCGATGAGCGCGATCTCAGCATCCAAGGTCTTCTCGGAGCCTTTTGCATCAGCCACGGTGATCTTGACCCCTTGGTCGTTCGCCTCCGATTTGGTCGTCTTATGATTGGTCAGAAGTTGAACGCCCTGCTTGGAGAAGGACTTCTCAAGTGCTACCGAGACCTCGGTATCCTCGATCGGGAGGATGTTCGGAAGCATTTCGACCACCGTCGTCTTCGTGCCGAAGGAATTGAAAATATAGGCGAACTCGATTCCAATCGCGCCGGCGCCGATAATGACAATGGATTTAGGAAGCTGTTCAAGCGCTACCGCTTCCTTCGAGCCGATAACCCTCTTGCCATCAAAAGGCAGGCCGGGCAACGGCCGCGAGACACACCCGGTGGCAATGAGAATGCTCTTCGCAGAGTGTGTTTCTTCTTTTCCGTCGGACCCGCGCACTTTGACTTCTCCAGGCTTGTCCAGGAACGCGTCACCGCGCAACGGATCGATTTTGTTTTTCTTGAAAAGGAAGTCGACGCCTGCAGAACCCTTGAGGCTGATATCTCGGGAACGCTTGACGATCTTGCTCCAGTCAAAATTCAGACCGTCGAAAGCGAAGCCGAATTCCGCCGCACGGTCTTTCATGTCGTGGTACAGCTCCGCGTTCTTCAGGAGCGCCTTTGTCGGTATGCAGCCCCAGTTGTTGCAAGTACCCCCGTAGCGTTCCTTATCCACGCAGGCAACCTTCTTGCCAAGTTGTGCCGCGCGGATCGCGCCTTCGTAACCGGCCGGGCCGGCACCAATAACAATCAAGTCGTAATTTGCCATAAGAAGAAGAGGCTGGTTCGCCAGTAAGGCACCGGCGAATCTAAACAATGTTGTGAGTTGATCTGTAAGCTCCGAGTGCAAGCATCATCACCCACGAACTGGACTGGAGCAACGGTCTTGTTTCAGAGCGGCTCAAGCCCGATCGCCGTCGTTGTAGTGGCGATGTGCCCATCGCTGAACTGCCCTCGACGGTGAGGAGCTGTCGCCACAGACGACCACGCTCTGGGGAGCATACGCGTCCCGCGTGTGGCGTTCGGCGTCTCGCCGAACAGGGCTTTCCGGCGAGACGCCGGAAATTGCACACGGGGACGCGTGCGCTCCCCAGAACCAGAACACGTCCCGAAATTAAGCCTCTTTTCGCCGCAGGTGAGCGGCGCGCCCTAGCCGACCGTTGCGGCAATAGTCACCGCATCGCTTGTCAGGTCTGCACAGCTTCCGCGGCCACCTGCCAGGTCTCCTGGCTCTGAACGCTATTGTCTCCACTCGAGCGGCGTGCCGGAAGGAAGTAGCCGCACTGCCCGAGCGATATCCCAATTGGACAAGCGCAGCCCGCCGATGCTCTCGAGCGTGTTCATCTGATCGGGAATGCTTGTCCCGTGCAAACCGTAAGGCAATGGGTCGGGGTTGTCGGACTTCGCGAGGTCGATCCAAATAATACCCACGGGATTTCGCGGGCCGGCGGCGAGGAACTGCTCCGACGCCAGCTTTCGCTGAAAGGGGGTCGGTGTTGGCGTAGGCGTAGAGCTTCCAAACAATGGCCCCGGCTTTTTGGATACTTCTCTCCACTCCTCCTGCCGCGTGGCGAGTCGCGGCCGGGCAATGGCTCCGAGAATCGTCCAGGTGCCACGCCCTCGCAAACCAGGTCGAGCCACGGACAAGGGGAAGACCGCCACCAGCGCGCCGTGGCGGTAAATATTCAGCTGGGAGAGCCCTTCGATGGCCGCGGTTATTGGACTTTCAGGATTGAGTTGCGGCTGCAGCGGTTCCTCCAAGGCTTTCTCGATCTCGAAGGGAATTACGTTGGGAACTCGAAACTCTGCGTCGATTCCTGGAACGGCCGGCAGGCTGCTGTTCAGGGTCCGCAAATACGATTCGCTGCAGTGAAAGCGCTCGGCGACAAACTCCCAGGGGCTGCGATACGCCAGCATCGGACTCGCAATAAGTCGCTCGTAATTCGGAGACGGTTTCTTGAGGACGGGAGGGTCGGAAGTGCTGCGGCTCGAACGCCGCGCCGCGGACACTGGGGTGCGCACCGCGGTGGCAGTTTCCGCTCTCGGCGGCGATATGAACCTGAAATCCTCTGGCTTAAGCTTGTAGAGAGCAAAGACGTCGCTGACAGCAGCCTTGGCCTTCTCCGCCAAGGCCGAATCGTCCTTCGCATCGGCATGATTGCTCTGATAAAGGAATTTCGCCTTCTCGAAGGCAACCGTCGACTTGCCCGTGATCGGACCTGACGAAAACTGCTCACGGTCCAGAAAGACCTGCAGTCGAAGATGATTCAACTCCGCTTCGGTTTCCAAACGCGCCGGCTTCGTAGCCTTGCCTTTGGGCGCAGAGACCTCGGCTGTCGCGGACGGCGTCCGCGCTGGAGGTGCGGCCGGGGGAATCTTTAACGTTTGACCAGCGCGAATGAGATCGCTGCTTAGTCCGTTTGCCTGCTTGATCTGGTCGACCGTCACTCCAAACCTTTTGCCAATCAGGAAAAGCGCGTCGCCACGCTGGACTTCATAAAGCGTAAATTGACTCTCCGGTGGCGCGAGCGGCGGTGAGGGCGTGGCTTTCGCTAAATGCGTCAGGTCAGGCAACTCAAGTCCCCAATCCTTCGGATCCGACGGGAGCGCCCGCCACTTCCAGTTCACCGCATTCTCCAATCCAGGCTCGACGCGCAGTGTCGCTGCAGGCTTCGCTGCCGGCGTCTGTCCGGCGACCCTGACAGCGAGGGATCCCGCCACCGCCGAAATTAAGACGCACCTGGCAACAGCAATCATAAGACTAGCAATTATCCTCTTTGTCTCTCGACGCAAAGCGGCAACATTTCTCAGAAAAGCAAAACGTTGATCCTCAACGACAGTGACAAGGGTCCGTTTTCCGCCGAAAATTTGCCGATGAAACTCGCTGGGATGCTCACGGTGGCATTGCTCGTGGCCGCACTGGCGGGATGCAATTTGAAGGAGAATTACGCTCGCAACAATCTCGCGACGGACCAATGGCTGCAAGCGAACATCGGCTCGAGTCGCATCAACGTGACCGGGCCCTGGGAGGCAGAGGAATCCAGGTGGGAGCTATTCGCTTCGAACAAATTGGGTCGCGAGTGAATGGCGCCATGGGAAATTATTCGGCACGAGGGGTTGTGCGGGGTTCTCGGCTGTTCCTCACTGTTAAGTTCCGGCGGCTACGTTTACTACACCGCCGTTGTGACCAAGAGCGGTGACATGCTAAGTGGATTCTATTCTTCGTCAGTTCCCTTTAGTCCCGCCGATCAAGCAGTGGTTATCCTCCGTCGCATCGGTAACTAGTGTCTTCAAGCACAAGAGCAAGCTGAAGCACGCAGACCTGCTGAGGAGCGCACGCGTCTCGCCCGGCGGCTGCCGGAGCGTCTCGCCGGAAAATTGTGTTCGGCGAGACGCCGAACACCACACGCGGGACGCGTATGCTCCCCAGAAATATTTTAGACGTCCACTCGTGGGGTTTTCGATTACAAACTCTCGAGGTGCGCGCGAAGTATCCGCTTGATCTCGGTGACTGCGTCCGGGTGGAGGAAAGCTTCATGACTGAAAGGGATGATCGTTTCGGATTCGGCGCCGTCGAGGTGGCTGCTCGCGTAGGCAACCACGCCATCGCTTCCTGTATCCACCGGGCCCGGATTTCGCTGACCGATGATGCTATGAAAAGGAACTGCCGGCGGAATCGCCGCCAGGGCCATCAGCGCCGGACTATTCGCGGAGAGGGTGCGAATCGAGCTTAGCTTCCCTTCCTTGATCAATCGCACGATGAAAGGATTGATCTGATCGAGGTGGTTTTCGAGCAGCGAACGAAAGGCCTCCTGCACTTCTCGGTCGGCGCGATAAAGGCTTTGGCCGAGATTCCCAATCCAGTTGTCGGCGATCACACTGCCGCGGTGCGGAACAGAGACAAGGATCGCCCGCCGGACGCGCCGTTCTCGTTCGAATAGATAAATAGCCGTAATGACGCTACTGGTATTCGGATCGGAAGCAAACACCTCCGGTCGCACCGTGATGACACTGTCCCAAAGTTTGTATTCAGAGTCGCAGATCAATGTATGTGCCAGAATTCCCCCCATGCTATGGCCGAGCACGACAAGGTTATTCGTCGCGAAGTCGGCGCCCAAAGGATCAAGCATGCTTAGAGTTTCCTTGAGGATGCGGCGGAAGACGGCGGCATTGTAGAGCACCGGAGTGCCGGTGCGATAGTGATACTGCCAGATTTGGTATCGGCCATAAATCTCCGGATCAGCGCAGAGGTCGTTGACGAGATTGAGAAGGGAAACCGGGGTTGATTGCAGGCCGTGAACCATGAGCAAAGGGATGCGGTCCGGGTCGTAACGCTGAATCAGGTAAAGCTTCTCACGTCGCGCAATTGCCGACGAATTCAGCATCCCTCGAAATCCGGTTCGACGAAAGGCTTCGGCAGTTCGGGCGAGTTTGGCGATCGGCGCAGTGAAGTTTGCCGCCAACGGATAGGAACGCGCCCCTACGAACACGCTCTCTCTGGTGTAAGGGGAAAGGAAGCGCAGCCTCCAGTGATCGTCCGATCGTCCCTCAAGCAGAGCGGTCGCGGGCGCGAAGATTCCCTCCGGGGGCCTCAGCATGTCCCATTTGTCCGAGTTATCATTCGGCCGCCATGCAACCACCGGGACACCGATCCCGGGCCGCGTGTGCGAGCGCATTAATCGATACGCAGGCACGTGGCGCGCAATCCTGAACCGGTAGAGACCGATCTCATCAAACTGATCGCTCTCGATCATCAGTCCTGCCTCGCGGCAAAGTTCGGTCCTCCGCGCCACTGGCAGAGCGTCAAACCATTCGATCAGTCGTGCCACCGACCGGTAGCTTTCCCGCACGGAACGAGGACTCTCAGGATGGGCTAGCCAATCCAGGTGCGCGGCCTTTGCCAGCGCCAAAGGGGCATTGCGAACGTGCCACCGCCGTAGGAGGAGAGCGACGGTTCCTGCCACGGCCAAAGTTGCCAGCGCACACGAGAGTCCGAGGGCAAGCCTTTGTGGGCATTCCGTCCTGGACCACAGACGCGGCTGGACGTCGGCACGCTCGCCGCCCTTTCTCATGTGGTCGCGTCGATCACCATGAGCAGATCCTTTGTGTCCACGGTTTCGCCAACCTGAACGAGTCTCTCCACGATCTTGCCGGCGACGGGCGCGTAGACCGTGGTCTGCATTTTCATCGCTTCGATGACGAGCAGCCGATCTCCTTTGGAAACGCTTTCACCCTTTTCCACGATGACGCTCGTCACGGCTCCCGGAATCGGCGCGCCCACATGACCTGGGTGGGCAGGATCCGCTTTGGCGCGTTCGACCTTCTGCGCCTTCAGTGAGTCATCCTGAATGCTGACTTCGCGAGGCTGACCATTAAGTTCGAAAAAAACCGTTCGCTTTCCTTCCGGGTGCGGCTCTCCCACCGTGAGAAATTTGATGATGATTGTCTTGCCGGGCTCCAGCTCGACTAAGATCTCTTCGCCGGGGCCCATTCCGTAGTAGAACTGAGGCGTTGGCAAGACGCTCACATCCCCGTAGAGCTGCCGCTTCTGATCAAATGTCAGAAATACCTGCGGGTACATTAGATAGCTGAGCAAGTCTGTGCGAGTGACATCGTGGCCAGTCTTCTCGCGCAGCAGCGCGCTGGTCTCCTCGAGATCTACCGGAGCCAGATGCTCTCCGGGGCGTCCCGGTTTTGGGCGCTGCCCGCGAAGCACGACTTCCAGCATCTTCGGCGGCCACCCTCCGTCAGGCTCACCGAGAGCACCGGAAAACATTTCCACGACGGAGTTTGGCAAAGTGAGGGTATGGTTGGCGCCCAGCCGTTCCAGTTGCCCGATAGTCATGCTGTGACTCACGAGGAAGAGGGCCATGTCGCCCACCACCTTGCTCGAAGGCGTCACTTTTACGATGTCTCCAAACGCCATGTTTACCTCCGCGTATGTCCGCGCTATTTCTGACCATTTATTCCCCAGGCCCATCGACTCCGCTTGCTCCTTAAGGTTCGTATACTGGCCGCCCGGCATCTCGTGCAAATAGACTTCAGCGGTTCCGGACTTAGGGCTGCTATCAAAGGGGAGATAATAGTGTCGGACAACTTCCCAATAGTCGGCGCATTGATTCAATGCCTCGAGATCGACTTCCGGATCGCGGTTGGTATTCGCCAAGGCGGCGATCAGCGAATTGAGATTGGGCTGGCTGGTTGTGCCACTCATGGAGGCGATGGCGGCATCGGCGACGTCCACTCCTGCTTCACTCGCTTTAAGCACGGCTGACGCATTGATGCCGCTGGTGTCGTGCGTATGGAAGTGAATAGGCAGGGCGATCTCCTCTCGCAAGGCCTTAACCAGCCTCTCCGCCGCATAGGGCGTGCACACACCCGCCATATCCTTGATCGCCAGGATGTGCGCCCCCATGCGCTCCAGTTCCTTGGCCTTCTCGACATAATAAGTTAGCGAATACTTATCGCGCTTCGGATCGAGGAGATTTCCCGTATAACAGATTGCAGCTTCGCAAACTTTCCCGGTTTTGACGGCCGCCTCCATAGGGACCTTCATGTTGGGAAGCCAGTTTAGTGAATCGAAAATTCGAAAAATATCGATTCCTTGCGCCGCGGACTCGTGGATGAACTCCTCGACGACATTATCCGGATAGGCGGTGTAGCCGACAGCATTCGAGGCGCGGAGCAGCATCTGAAAGCAAATGTTTGGAATGGCTTCGCGCAGGCGCTGCAGTCTCTCCCAGGGATCCTCGTGCAGGAAGCGAAGGGCAACGTCGAAAGTTGCGCCGCCCCACATCTCGAGGCTGTATAAATTATGGAGCCTGTCCGAAACAAACCTCGCGATAGCCAACATATCGTGGCTGCGCATGCGCGTGGCGAATAGCGATTGATGCGCATCTCGAAAGGTGGTGTCCGTGAGCAGAAGGTGCGATTGCTCTCGCGTCCATTTGGCAAACGCTTCAGCTCCCATCTTTTCAAGAAGCTGGCGCGTTCCCTCCCGAGGTGAGGACGCTTCGTGTTCGGGAACCGGCGCGGATCGCATGTTTGTCGGCTTTGATTTACCCGCGACCTCCTTGTTGCCATTGACGATCGTCTCGCCGATGTAGCTGAGGAGTCTTGTCGCTCGATCCTTGCGGGGAACGAATCGGAAGAGGTCCGGATTGTCATCGAGAAAGCTCGTGGTGGCACCTCCGTCTTGAAAGATCGTGTTGTTCACGACGTTCTCCAGAAAGGGGATATTAGTCATCACCCCTCGAATGCGGAACTCGCGAAGAGCTCGGTCCATCCTCTGACACGCTTCTTTGAAATCCACTCCCCAAGCGGTCACCTTCACGAGCAGAGAATCGTAATAGGGCGCGATCGTCGCGCCGCCGTAGGCAGAGGCGCCGTCCAGTCTGATCCCGAACCCCGCCGGCGAGCGGTAGGTATGAATCTTTCCATAGTCGGGGACGAAGTTGTTCGCGGGATCTTCGGTCGTCACCCGACATTGAAGAGCGAAGCCGTAGCGCGGGATCTCGGCCTGCTTGGGAAGATGCATCACCGGACCGTGCAAGGCATGGCCTTGGGTCACGAGAATCTGCGCGCGGACGATGTCGAGACCAGTGACGACTTCTGTGACGGTATGCTCTACCTGAACGCGTGGATTCACCTCGATGAAGCACCATTCCCCGCTTTCCATATCGAGAAGAAACTCGACGGTGCCCGCGTTGAAATAGCTCGCCTCGCGAGCGATGCCCACCGCGGCAGCGCAGACTTCGTCGCGGATCCGCGGGTCGAGCGCCACGGCTGGTGCCACCTCAACGACCTTTTGATGGCGGCGCTGCACCGAGCAGTCGCGTTCGTAGAGATGAAGGATGTTCCCGTGATGATCTCCGAGGATCTGGACCTCAATGTGCTTGGCCCTGCGGACAAAGCGCTCCAGAAAAACGGCATCGTTGCCAAAGGCTGCCGCCGCTTCCTGCCGCGCTTCCGCCAGCTTGGCCTCAAATTCACTTTCTTCAGCAACGATGCGCATCCCGCGCCCACCTCCGCCGAAGGCGGCCTTAACGATCAACGGGAATCCAATGTCCCTCGCCACTTGGCGGGCCACGTTTGCGTCTGTCACCGGTTCGTCAGTCCCGGGGATGACTGGCACGCCCGCTTTCTGCGCGAGCCGGCGAGCGGCTGTCTTGTCGCCGAGCAAGCGGAGAAGGTTGGCCGACGGTCCCACAAAATCGATGCCGGCGTCCTGGCAGGCATTCGGAAGGTCCGGGTTCTCGGCAAGAAAGCCATATCCCGGATGGATGGCGTCGACGCCCTTGTCAACCGCCAGCGCGACAACCCCCGCGACGTCCAAATACGCCTGCACCGGTCCCTTTCCCTTGCCTATCAAGTAGGCCTCATCCGCTTTGAATCGATGAAGACTCAATCGATCTTCCTGGGAATAGACGGCAACCGTTCGCAAACCAAGCTCCGAGGCTGCGCGAAGAATTCGAATGGCAATCTCACCACGGTTCAATGCCAGCAGTTTTTTCATGGCAAGATGGCTGTGCCCGCGAGACTCGTGACTAGTTGTGACATGGGAGACGATTGGAAGATTTCCCGCTCTGCAAGGAAAGCGTTTTGTGCCGATCGAGGGAGGGGTCATCAGGGATGGCTGCTGCCTCAGACGCCAACTGGGTCGCTTGACTTCTCGTCCTGCGATCAGCACTATTGATCGAACCTCCTCCTTGAGCATCGTTGACGGAAACTCGCCAGCGAAAACTCAAAAGCGATTCTGTTTCGATTTTACCGCCATGTACCAGCATCAGTTGCACCAGCAAATCAATGAGTGCCTCAAGCACGAGGACTTTCACGACGACGATGCCGGCATTCTCTTTCAGACACGCTTTATCGCAAATGGCGCGGCCATCAAGGCGCTCTATGACGAGATCTACGAGTCTCACCCGAAAGCCACAGAAAGCTTTGCCAGGCTGCTGACTGTCATCACGAAAGCCTTTATTGAGCGGCCCGAATCCATGAAGGAGAAGGACGATGAAAAGCTCGACCAAGGCTACTGGTTCCTGAGCAACAGTATCACGGGGATGAGCCTCTACGTCGACCGCTTCAGCGGCCGAATAAACGAAATGGAGACCAAGCTCGATTACTTGCGTCGGCTCGGCGTCAATCTGCTCCATCTCATGCCGCTCTTCGAGAGCCCTCTCGGAGAGAGCGACGGCGGCTATGCCGTATCAGACTACCGCAGCGTGGATCCGCGCTTTGGCACGCTCGCAGATCTTAAGGCATTGAGGCGGCAAATGGGCGAGCGGAACATGTTTCTCATGCTGGATATCGTGCTCAACCACACCTCGCACCATCACGAATGGGCGCGAAAAGCAAAGCAGGGCATCGAGAGCTTTCAAGACTACTACTACATGTTTCCCGACCGGAGCGCGCCAGATCGTTTCGAGCGCGGCCTGCCGGAAGTTTTTCCGGAATCTTCGCCCGGAAATTTCACCTACTGCGAGGAGATCAACAAGTGGGTCATGACCGTCTTTCACAGCTACCAGTGGGACCTCAATTACACGAACCCTGTCGTCCTCCTGGAAATGCTCGATACCATTTTCTTTTACGGCAACATCGGCGTCGACATTCTCAGAATCGACGCGCCGGCATTTATCTGGAAGCAAGAGGGCACCACCTGTCAAAACCTTCCGCAAGCGCATACCCTCCTTAGGCTAATCAAACAGTGCGTTCAGGTCGCCATGCCCGGAATGGCGATCTTAGGCGAGGCAATCGTCGCGCCGAGAGAAATCATGAAATATTTCGGCACCGGCCCCTTTACCGCTCGGGAATGCGATCTGGCATACAACGCTACTCAGATGGCACTACAATGGGACGCGCTCGCCACTGGTGACACGCGGGTCATGCTGGCGGCGCAACATGAGATCCTGCAAAAACCTTATGGCACAACCTGGATCACCTACACCCGCTGCCATGATGACATCGGCTTGGCTTACGAGGACTACATGATCCAGCATGCGGGCTTCGATCCGTTTCAACATCGGAAATTTTTGCAAGACTACTATGCGGGCAGCTACCCGGGATCCTATGCAACGGGAGCTCTCTTTTCCGTGAATCCAAAAACGAACGACGCTCGCATCAGCGGGTCGCTAGCTTCCTTGTGCGGATTAGAAAAAGCGCTTCTTAGCAACGATCCTGGGGACGTTGATATGGCCATTGCCAGGATCGTGATGATGCAGGCCCACAGTTTCCTGATCGGCGGTGTGCCCATGCTCTTCTATGGCGATGAAGTCGGACACACGAACGATTATTCCTACCTCGAGGATCCTGGAAAAAGCTATGATAACCGCTGGATGCATCGGCCGGTCATTGACTGGGAGCAAAATAAGCTTATCGACGAAGAAGGGACCGCCGAAGCACGCGTCTATAACGCTACGCGGCGGCTGATTACCCTTCGCAACAAACTTCCCATGGTTGCCGACGCGAAAAATCTTACTTGGCTAAACCCACACAATATCCATGTGGCCGGCTATTTGCGCACTTTGGAGGACCGGCGCGTCTATTGTCTCTTCAACTTCACCGATCGCCAGCAGTCGCTTACTTGGTTTGTCCTTAAGGAGCATGGCCCTATCTCCCAGCGACTCTTTGATCATTGGAGTGAACATGAATATTCCCTCGGACTGGACAATGAAGCGATGACACTCGCGCCCTACCAAATCATGATCCTCGAGCCGCTCCCGGCGGTTTGAAGCTTAGAGCAGTCCTAGCGGTCATCTCCGCACAGCGTCGTGGTTCGTTACGGTAGCGGCGGTGTCCCCACCGCCGAAAGAGTTCCTCTAGACCGTGATGTCCAAAGCCTAACTGAGCCGGGCTGCCCTATCGAGTTTCTCGCAAAGCCGATTCTAATATTTGGAAATCCTATTGTTAAAGATTCGAGCTTCTGCTAGCTCCGCTTCAAACCTTGCCAGCGTGAACACCGTTCCTTTATCCCATAACATTCCTCACCCGAGCCGGCGAAACGTTCCGTCAAGAGCCACCCTCATTGTCGCGAGCGTGGCAATGTTTATAATCGGATCGCTCATTAGTCAGTCCCACGCGGCTAATGTGACGACCAACGGCTTTGACCTTTTTGTAAATGGTAATCGAATGGTCATTAAGGGAATGAATTATTCCCCTGTCCCGATCGGCGTCCAGCCAGGCGATCCTCCTTACGGCGATTATTTCGTTTCGGAATACCAGAATGTCTGGATGCCCGACATTCAGAACATGCGGGCGGCGGGTGTCAATGCGATCAAACTTTACGCAGGCAATCCGGCGCTCAATGCCGGTACGCCCGGCTCCGCAGGCAATTGGAAGCAGTTTCTTGACGCCTGCTACAACGGAGGCAGCAATCCCATTTACGTGGTCATGTTTTCCTACGTCCAGGGAGATGTGATTGCAGCGGGAGAAGCCGGTTACCAACAGTACATCACCGACTATCAGAACCTCGTCCGGAGCACTGTGACGCATCCGGCGATCCTCGGCTATTGCGTTGGCAACGAGATCTTCGGCGGTGTGACATCCAACACGCAATTCTGGGCCAACTTCGGCGCGCTGCTCAACGCTGCCAAGGCAGCAGGGCAAGAGCAAGGCGTCACGCCTTTCTTGATGACCGCCACCAATGACGATTACACGCCCGCCCAGACATGGCCGGCCATTCAGTTGGGGGAAAACTCCAGTCAGCTCACCAGTCTCGATGCTTGGGGGATAAACGTCTATCGTGGACCGCTTTTCGGAGGAGCCGGCAACTCGGTATTTCTGCAATACCAAGCACTCATGGCGAGTCTCAATAAGACGAAACCCCTCATTCTCGGTGAGTGGGGAACACCACACTCAACCCGCCAGGCACCAGGCGTTTATGGTAACGATGGCAGTGGTGGACCTCCTATCAATCTCGACGACGTCCCTCAAAACCAGATGGGCCAGGGACAGCCATATTTCGCGGCCACGACCACCTCGCAGTTCCTGACCACGCAGTGGCAGACGATCAGGGCCAACGTCGGCGCGGGAACAAACCAGGTCTGCGTAGGTGGCTTCATCTTTGATTGGTCTGACGAATACTGGAAAGCCAACGATCCCAATAACCATCTGGGTGGTCCCGATCAGAGTTTTAAGGGTGGGGCGTTCGCCGGCGGCTATGCGGATGAAGCCTGGTATGGGATCACGAGCGCTGTCGATCAATCACAGTATGGAAATAACCAGCCAAACATCAACCGAACGCTTTTTGCGGCCTATGCCGGGATACGAGCCTTCTATACTTCGACGACGCATCTAGCCAGCCCACTTTACGGACATCCGGTGTTCGGTGCCCGCAATCCCGACCGCCCGGTAATCGACATCGAATGGCCGACGCGGAAGTCAATTATCACGAAAGAGGAGACCGTGGTGATCCGTGGAACGGCGTCCGGGGGCGGCGGCATCGATCAGATTCTTGTTCGGGGTCCGCGCGAGCGCTATCAACTCGCGACGGGCACCACCGATTGGAGCAGTCAGGAAGACCTTCGCCTCGGAGGCAATCGCTTCACCATTAAGGCGGTGGGCGCTACCGGCGACACCACGACCAAAACGCTGACGATTTATCGAATCCCGGATCATCGTCGTGGCCATGGCCATTGGCGTCGGGATCGCTGACGCCGCCTCGCGAACAATCCTCTAATCTAGGGCGTCCGGCGCGACCTGCTCTTTTTCCAGCAGGGACATCTTGCGTTCGACTCCCCACCGATACCCGGAAATGCTCCCGTCCCGGCACAAAACTCGATGGCAAGGGACGACCACCGCCAGTCGATTCGAGGCAATTGCCCGGGCAACGGCGCGAACTGACTTTGGTGCGCCGATGCGCTTGGCGACCTCCGAATAATTGGAGATCGTGCCAATGGGGATCTCGCGAAGAGCCTCCCACACTCGGCGCTGAAAAACGGTTCCGCGGAGATCGAGCGGCAGGTCCAAACCGGTCCGCGGCGCCTCAACGAAGCGGATCACCTTGGCGACGAGATCTTCGAAATCCCGATCGCCGCGAATCAATTGGGCCTTCGGAAATCGTTTTGCGAGATCTTTCGTCAGCGCGGCTGGATCGTCGCCCAAGAAGATCGCGCAAACGCCCTTGTCCGAGGCAGCAACCAGAATCGACCCAAGGGAACATTTCCCGACAGCAAAGCGAATCGCGGCTCCTCTGCCTCCGTCCCGGTAATCTTTCGGCCTCATGCCAAGTATTCCCGAGGAGTTCGCGTAAAATCTGCCGTTTGAATTGAATCCTGCCTCATAGATCGCCTCGGTTATGGTCTTGCGCCTTCCGAGCTCAGCACGCATGCGTTCGGAGCGGTGAGCCGTCGCATAGGCGTTTGGGGTCAGTCCGGTGACCCTCTTGAAGAGACGATGAAAATGGAAGCGGCTCATGTCGGCGGCCGTCGCCAGCGCGGCAAGACTGGGCAATTCTTCAGCGGTTTCGATTCTGCGGCAGGCCGCGGTGATCAAGGCGATTTGGCGCTCAGTCAAGCTCGCGCCGTCGGGATGGCAGCGCCTACATGCACGGAAACCTGCTTTCTCCGCATCCGCAGCCGTTTCGAAAAATCTCACATGCTCACGGCGCGGCCGGCGAGCGGAGCAGGAGGGCCGGCAGTACACTCCGGTTGTCTCTACGCCAAAGAAAAATTTGCCGTCCGCGCGACGATCTCTCCGCAGAACCGCGCGCCACCTCGCGTCATCGTTGGCCCTGGTGGATGGCACTGATCGAGTGACACTCATGGATGATATTTTCATGGAAGCACGATAACCGCTTCAACGCGCGAAAAACTCCGCTTCTTGCTTTCAAACTGAACATTGCGCGAAACGCGCGTCTTCCACAGAAGTTTTTCCTCCTAATCCGATGGTAGTTGCAGCAGAAGAATGCTGTACACTTGGATTAATGGAGAGCGCAGAAATCGATCGGATCCAAGGGTGGCTCGTGAAATGTGGGTTGGCCGGCTCGTCCGAGGTCGATCTCCTGCGCAACTTCTGTGACAAATGCCGGTCCGCCGGCTTGGATCTGTCGACCGCCACTGCGGTAATCGATACACTGCATCCTGTCTATGAGGGCCGTGCTTTTCCCTGGCGCAGCGACGGGACGGAGGAGAGTCCCTTGATGGAATATGGCAGCACTGCTGAAGGAGAAGCAGCTGCCAATTGGGAGAAAACTGTCTTTTTTCACCTGCTGACGACCGGAGCGGATGAATTGCGCCGGCGCCTTGGAGATGATCCGACGGATCTCGACACCGGAGAAATGCTGCTGGGACGGCGAGCAGGGAGCACTGGAGCAGGTGACCGGACGGATTTCGCGTCCATTGAAGAATTAAGGGCTGAGGGCGAGACCGATTACATAGCCTTCGTCCACCGGTTCGCCAAGGATAGCGTCATTGGGGAAATGGATTGTGTTTTCTCGTACTGGACGACACGAAACGCCCACGGGTTTTCCGAGGCGGAGCTGGAGGCTTTGCGACGACTCGTTCCGACTCTGGCCCTCGGCATCAAATGTGCCTCGTTGACCCGCATCGCGGGAACGCTCGTGGAAGTCTATCTCGGCCGCGACGCCGGACAGCGCGTTCTGAGCGGTCGCATCTCGCGCGGAGTGGCCGAACAGATCAACACGGTGCTCTGGTTTTCCGATCTGCGCGGCTACACGACAATTGCGGATACAACCTCTCCGGACGCGATCATTCCTCTTCTCAATGACTATGCCGAGGCCGCCATCTCGTCGATCCACCAAGCGGGTGGCGATGTGCTAAAGCTGATTGGGGATGGCGTGCTGGCTGTGTTCAACATGGATGATCCCGCCGACGCTTGTCGGAGTGCCCTGCAAGCGGAAGCCGCTCTAAGGACGCGGATCGAGGCCCTCAATGTCAACCGCGCTGCCAAAGGGCATCCGGTCACGAATGTGTATCTGGCGTTGCATATCGGTGATGTCTTCTTCGGCAATATCGGCAGCGACGAACGGCTCGACTTTACAGTCGTGGGCCCTGCCGTGAACGAAGTCAGCCGAATTGCATCGATGTGCCGATCTGTCGATCGACTCATTTTGGTCTCGGCGGAATTCGCCGCAGCGACACCAGAGCCCGAGCGGACGGATCTTGTCTCAGTGGGCCGCTATGCGTTGCGGGGTCTCTCCCGGGCACAGGAGCTTTTCACACTCGACCCTGGATCGCGCCATCCGCCCGTTGCTCCGTAAAGCAGCTCAGCTCTCCGACAGGAAAAGCCGGGCCTTTATAGATTCAGACTCTCAATTGAACGCGCGCTGTTGAGCTCGGCAACGGAGGCACCGGGCGTGCTAAGTTGACGATCTATCCAATTGCCAACACCCTGAACCGCGTGAGACCGGTTACTGTCATGAATCAAATCATGATAGCCATCAACGAAACGCTGTCGTTCCTTCTCCTTTGAAGGAATCGAGCGCATGAAGCGCGCGAAGGCCCGTTGCCCGACCCCAGCTGTCCCGATGGGATCTTTATCACCGGTGAGGACAAATACCGGCACTTGCATCGAGCTGGCCGCGGTGCGCGCTCGAGTACCTAGTTTGAGAGTTTCGTCAAAGAACGCCCACGAAAACCCTGGCCGAACACGATCCCGCGAGAGTCCCCAATATCGGTCAAATTTGGCATCGTTGGTCAGGGCTGGCTTCTCTCCAGAAATCAGACCGACGTTGAAAAGAAGCCCACGGGGATTAAAGCTGCGAAGTTGTCTGACGCCGAGCCGCAAAATTGGCGAGGCGTAAATCATGGCCACCGCTGGAGAATGCAAGATGATTCCGGCTGGACGGATCTGGGGGGAGTGATTCGATTCGCTGAGCACGAGCATTGCCACGAGCGATCCCATGCTCTGGCCATAAAGAAACAACGGTATTCCTGGATGCCGCCGCTGGACCCATTCGACAAATTCGTAGAAATCTCGTTCCCACAGCCGGCCATCATCGATGTGTCCCTTCGTGCGTTGTTGTGCTGCCGAAAGGTCACCGTGTTGTCCACGGACACCTGTCGAATACGAACGTATTCCGCGCTTGGCCAGAGATTTACCAAGCGGCTCCATGTCGCCGGCGGTTCCGTTCCAGCCGGGAACCCCAACAATGACAGCGCGGGGCAACACGTGCGATGGGCCCCATGTTCGATACATCAATCGCCGTTGATCGGAAGTCTTCCAGCTCGGCGGCCCTTCCTTACAGAGCGCAGGACCCAATCGACGGACCACAGGGGCTTCTCGCTGCTGTGCGCAAGCGGCGAGAGTGATCCCCACTAGAATCGCGAGCGCCTGAACCACCGTGCACCGTGTCCGCTGCGGGTGGGGTCGAATCAACCCGCTAAGGCGGACTTTCGGCTTCACGATTCTCACGCAGGTGGGACATTTTCCCCCTGAACAGAGCATTGTCAAACGATGGAACTTTCTGAGACGTTGAAGGCCGGTTCTGAACGGATTTCTCCCAAGGAAAGAATCGCAAAAGTGTCCTGAGAGCTTCTTCTCTTTCGTTGTATGTTTAGATCCTTCCAAGGAATTTTATGCCGCCGACGCCCGAATACCTCCTATTGTTTCGCGGAACTCAATGGTACAAGGGGCTTTCTCCGGGAGAAATTCAGAAAGTAATGTCACGCTGGAGAGCGTGGTACAACCAGCTTCAGGCTCAGGGCAAGATGAAGGGTGGGCTCCCGCTTATGAACGAAGGCAAGATCATCTCCGGAGCGCAGGGACGCTTTGTAACCGATGGTCCATTTACGGAATCGAAGGAAGCTATCGGAGGATACTTCTTGATCAGCGTCTCCAGTGTTGAGGAGGCGATCGAGATCGCCAGGCAGTGTCCAGGGCTCGAGCATGGCGCAGTGGTCGAGATTCGTCCGGTAGCCCAGGAGTGCGCGGCGGCTGAACTGGCTCGGGAAACTGAGGGAACGTATGCGAGTGCCTGATTCCAGCGAAACCGTCGAACCTCAGGCATCGGACATGCCCGAAGTGGTGGAGGATCTCTTCCGGCGCGAATGGGGTAAGATCGTCGCAACCTTAACGAGAATTTTCGGCATTGAGCGACTTGCCCTCGCCGAAGATGTGGTTCAAGAGGCTCTGGCAAGGGCTCTGCAAACCTGGCCTTATTACGGCATCCCGGAAAACCCTTCGGCATGGATCATGCGCGTGGCGCGGAATCTGGCCCTAGATCAAGCGCGGAGAGAAGTCCGCTTCCGCAAGAAACAAGATGAGATAGCCGGATTTTTCGAGCGTTCCTTCGCCGATCCGCATTTGGCTCCGGATGAAATCGAGGACGACCGACTGCGGATGATCTTTGTCTGTTGCCATCCCGAGATTCCACAAGAGGCTCAGGTGGCACTCGCACTGCGAACCCTCTGCGGATTCAACGTGGCCGAGATTGCTAACGCTTTCCTCACCACCGAAGCTGCGATTGCCAAACGATTGACGCGCGCAAAACAGCGGATCCGCGCGGCGCGTGTCCCCTTCGAAATTCCCGGTGGGCCAGAGCTAACCGCACGTCTCAATGGAGTCTTACAAACGCTCTACCTGCTCTTCAACGAGGGCTACAAAGCATCCGGAGGGCAGAGATTGATCCGCGAAGAACTATGTCACGAAGCCATCCGTCTGACCGACTTGGTCGCCGCGCATGTTGCTGGAAATCGACCGCAGACGCAAGCCTTGCTTGCCCTCATGTATCTGAATGCCGCACGCCTGTCGGCGCGAACCGATGCTGAAGGCCATATCCTTCGGCTCAAGGAGCAAAATCGGTCCCGTTGGGACAGGACGATGATCGCCAAGGGGATGTTTCACCTTGCGCAATCGGCAGCTGGCACCGAGATCAGCGTCTACCACCTTCAGGCAGGCATCGCCGCCTGCCACTGCGCGGCACCAGACGCCAAGGCGACGAACTGGGGCCAAATTCTCGCGCTCTACGACCGCCTTGTGGAGCTCGATGATTCGCCCATCGTCGCCCTGAATCGCGCCGTCGCAGTGGCGCACGTTCAGGGTCCAGCCGCGGGCATGTCCGCAGTCACATCCCTGCGCGATCGCAGAGAACTTCAGTCCTATTACTTGCTCTATGCAATCCTCGGGGAATTCGAAGCGCAACTGCACCATCCGGAGGCTGCCGCCGCCTATTTCCGAAAGGCTCTCAAGCAAACCGAGATCACGTCCGAACAGCACTTGCTGCAGAAAAGACTGCGAGAATGCGAAAAGCAGATGGCCTCCGCATTGACGACGAGTTAGGCAAAAGAAGTCTCAGTTGGGATGCGCTCTCGGTCTTCCGCAAGCGCTTCCTTGTCTTTGGGCAAGGTCTAGGAGCGTCATCTTTGTGCCTTGAAGATTGAGCACAGCGCGCTGCCCGCCGCGCGCCGTCGAAGATCGACTTGCATGAACCTTCGTCCGCTGCGTGTTGTCCTCCTGGTGATTCCTCCGGTGCGCGAGCTCGATCTCGTCGGAGTTGTCGATGTCTTCGCTACCGCAAACGCGTTTTTGCCACCTGATCGGCACTATCATCTGGAGCTCGTCACCTCCAGTGCTCAAGGGGAACATCAAGGGAATGTGCGGACTTCACTTTGCGGGCATGAGCCGATCGTTTCAGCGCCATCTCAAGACGACGCCGGCTGAGTATCGCGCCCGCTTTCGAACCAGCTCCGCTCAGCCTCTCTCGAAGCAGAAAAAAGAGCCCAGAGCTCGCTGAGAATTTTCTGTAGCGGCGCTGTCCCCAGCGCCGACCAGAGCCCTCGACCGTGAGGACACGGTCGCGACAACATAAGCAGTCGCATGGACACTATCCATCCGGCTTGTGGGTTTCGCTCCAGAAGCTAGACTGGCCCGGCTAAGGCCCGCCCCCCGGCGATGCAAACGACTCCTTACCAGACCTCACTCGGCGAGCCGTATCCCCTTGGTGCTACCGTGTCCAAGGCCGGCGTCAATTTTTCCCTTTTCTCGCAGCACGCAACATCGGTCCAGTTGCTCTTGTTCGAGAGTTTTGCTGAGCCGATCCCGCAGCAAGTGGTCAGCTTGCATCCGATTCTGAACAAAACGTTTCATTACTGGCACGTGTTCGTCGAGGGGGTGGGGCCCGGGCAGCTCTACGCCTATCGGCTCGATGGACCTTGCGACTTCAACCAAGGCTTCCGTTACAACCAGAACAAAGTCTTGATCGACCCCTATTCACGCGGCGTAGTTTATGGCCGCAACTGGCGCCGCGATCGCGCCTGCGATGGCTCGGACAATTGCCAGAGCGCCATGAAAAGTCTCGTGGTGGACGCAGACGTTTACGACTGGGAGGGCGTGGAAGCACCCAACCGTCACCTTTCCGATTGTGTGATTTACGAGATGCACGTCCGCGGATTTACGCAGCATCCTTCTTCCGGAGTCGCCCACCCGGGGACATTCAGTGGCTTGATCGAGAAGATCCCCTACCTAAGGGAGCTTGGAGTCAACTGCGTAGAACTGATGCCGGTTCACCAATTCGACTCGACAGAAAGTGCCACGACTCACCCCGAGACGGGCGAAAGGCTTACCAACTACTGGGGCTACAACTCCATTTGCTTTTTCGCTCCACATCGAGGCTATTACACGGCCGATTGGGAGAAGATGGAATACCTGACGGGTTTTCGCGATTTGGTTAAGGCGCTCCATAAGGCAAACATCGAGATCATTCTCGATGTGGTTTTCAATCATACCAGCGAAAGTGATGAAACAGGCCCGACCATTTGCATGAGGGGAATAGACAATTCGGTCTATTACATGCTCGATCCAAACGACCGCTCGCGCTACCTAAACTACACGGGGACCGGCAATACGGTGAACTGCAATCATCCCGCCGTGCGCCGGATGATTCTCGAATGCCTCCGCTACTGGGTCAGCGTGATGCACGTGGATGGTTTTCGCTTCGATCTTGCCTCAATCCTCTCGCGCGACGAGCTAGGCCGGCCGATGCAGAATCCTCCGCTTCTTTGGGAAATCGAATCCGATCCTGTTCTTCATAAAGCCAAGATCTTTGCCGAAGCATGGGACGCCGCGGGTCTCTATCAGGTCGGAGGCTTCCCGGGCGAACGATGGGCGGAATGGAACGGTCGCTATCGCGACGACGTCCGAAAATTTGTTCGGGGCGATCCGGGAATGGCCGGCGCCGTGGCGTCGCGAATCGCCGGAAGTGCCGACCTCTACCAACATCTCGCACGCGCGCCTTATCAAAGCATTAACTTTATCACCTGCCACGACGGCTTCACGCTCAACGATCTCGTCGCTTATAACCAGAAGCACAACTTCGCAAATGGTGAAGGAGGCCGGGATGGATCGAATGACAATCTCAGCTCGAACTATGGGGTGGAGGGTCCCACAGAGGACCAGCAGATCGAATCCCTAAGACTGCGCCAGATTAAGAATTTTATCGCTATCCTGCTGCTTTCACAGGGAACACCGATGCTGCTCGCGGGCGATGAGTTTCGCCGGACGCAACGAGGAAACAATAACGCCTACTGTCAGGATAATGAGACGAGTTGGCTTGATTGGACGCTTCTCGAAAAGCACCAGGAGTTATTTCGCTTTTTCAAGCTGATGATCAAGTTTCGCCAGAGCCATCCTGCTTTGAGACGAAGACAATTCTACTGGGGAGAGAAAGATCGCCACGGCCGTCCTGAGATAGCGTGGCACGGCGTCCAACTTGAGCATCCCGACTGGGGCGATGCATCGCACTCTTTCGCCTTCACTTTGTCTGGCTTTGAAATCGATGCCGACATCCATGTGATGATCAGCGCGTATACCGAAACGCTCCGCTTCGAGCTCCCTTCGCCGCAAACCGGCGCTGGCTGGTTTCGAGTCGTCGATACATCATTGGCCTCCCCCAAGGATATCTCCGATGAAGGAGAGGAGACAGCGATCGACGAAATGAGCTACGAGCTCGCGCCACAGTGTGTTGCGGTCCTGGTCGCGCGACCTGCCTAATTCAGCACGCGCTCGACCTCGGTCGTGCTCAGCCTGTGTGTTGCAATATGTGAGGGACTACGACGTCCCAAAGCGTGCGAGGGAAGTATTCGTGACCCGTCTCCGGCAGAGCAACCAAGCGGGCGCCCGGAATTTCGTTTACCACGGCGAGGGCAGGCTCATACGGGAAGGGCGGATCGTCAGTGCCGTGGAAGACGAGCGTTCGCACGCGAATCTCTCCAAGTCTTTTCCTCCACGGGTGTCCTGCGTCCAGGAGAAACGGGTTCGTCATTTGCGAAGCGATGTTAAACGCCCGGCGGAAGACCCGCCCCGATAGGTTGCGCATGGCCGCTTCGTTGAAGAGAACCGAACGACCTGCGAAGGGACGCTCGGACTCGACCATATACTCGATCACGGCCGCTCGGTCGGACCAGTCCGGCTCCTTGGTAGATTCAAAAAAGGCTCGAAGACTCTCCGACATGGCGGGCAAATCAGAAGGCGCGGGCGCGCCAGGGAGGACCACTAGTCGGACGATAACCTCGAAAGCTCTTAACAACGAAGGTTTTGGGATACGCCTCGAAAGGTGATGGCAAGTCTGGGCCGTCGGCAAACTCGTAGATGTTCAACATGAACTGCATCGGATACGAAGGCGATTGGTAAACCACCTTGATCAGCTGATCGTCGATATAGAAGGCGACATCGTGAGGGGTCCATTCGGCCGCGTAGGTATGCGTTTGGCGTGCGTCGATATCCACAATCTCAGCAGAGAACTCATCCTTGATCCGA
Source organism: uncultured Verrucomicrobiae bacterium (assembly GCA_963824895.1). Taxonomy (GTDB): domain Bacteria; phylum Verrucomicrobiota; class Verrucomicrobiia; order Chthoniobacterales; family Terrimicrobiaceae; genus DASTFP01. Next base: position 260,404 of record CAWGQS010000018.1, read on the forward strand.
GGATCCCCGAAGGGATGGAGGCCCATGCCGACCCGAGCCTGATGCGGGCTCACGTCGCGCCCGAATATTTCGCAGATGCAGATCTCCGCCGAACGGGTCGGCCTATCCTCGTAGCCAATCATCCAAAGGGCTACCATGTTCGTAGGGTCATCAAGCGCTTGCGCCTGAAGTTCGAATAATCCATACCTCGGCGTATATAGCGCGCGGCTTCGTTGCGCTTCCTTAACAAGAATCCCTTTCTGAAAATGATGTTGCCCGGTTGTGCTGCCTACCGGTCCAGCGAAGATTCCGGTTTGCAACGACGAGACGCGGAGATGACCGGTATACTCAGCACTCCAGGGTTCCTGATCAGCTTCTATTAATAGACGGAGCGTCCCGTTGTCCACGGCATAACGGGCTGCCGAAGCCGTGCGGGAGCTCCACTGCGGCAGATAATACGGAATCCATAGCTTCTCGTTCAGAACAAACCGATCGAAGCAGTCCTCGACCTCCAGCTCGTAGCCCGTTCGATCCAAAATTGACGCCGGCTGGCGCCGATGCAGTTCATTGTTCATTGCGCTCGTCCCGTGCTTCCTATAGCTGACTGCTGAGAGTATCATCTCATGCAAGCGTTTGGCCAACACCTAGCCATTGCCAAACAGCGCCACTTTTATCGCTCCCCGAAATTCCATCTGCTTTCCGAAGCTGGAATTACTTAGAACGACCAAGCGCTACGGCGAAAAAGCGATTGGAGTCAGTCTTGCGCCTCGGTGTCTCGTGTCGATTTACTTGTGCCTTTGACCGCCGGCGCCAATGCTCAGAAAACGAAGAATCGCGCAACCCGCGCTAACGTCCAACCGCCAAATCGACCTAAGCTCCGCAGAAAGGCTGCAATTGAGTCTCATTCCCGCGCCAATCACAAAGATTTCTAGTTGGTTTCTGGGCATCTGCCAAAGGTCGCAACTAGATCCGCTTCTTCTTCAGGAGGTTGGGTCTGCCGGGAGCTTAGCCATGGAAGCTCATCGAGAGCTTCTTCTCTGCACCCTTATCGAAAGCCACTTGCTTAACGCGAAAAAGACAATCTGTGCGAGCGGCCTCAGACTCATACCACTTATCCCTGCCAATCACCACCTCATCCTTCCTCGAGTCTCGGTCGTCACTTTTCGCCGTCCCGCACGCTGGCGCAGATAAGTTGCCAGAGCGGGCAACAGGCCCTGCGGGCGCTAGGTTTCTTGACAGGAATGATCGAGAGAAATGCTTAGCATGCAATCCCTCTGGCTCCACTCTTCAACTTAGTGGAATTGGAAAAAAGCTTGTCTTAGCCGAGGCAGACCGCTAAACCTTCCTCAAGGCGCATCTGCGTGTCGTGTATCGTTCAACCAACGGACTGGACATGAAGCATTTTCGAGTTTTTCTCGCGAGATCGTGCGGACTGACAGTTGCCTTAGTTCTGGCAACAAGTTCCTGGAGTGCGCCGATTGACGAAGCGAAGGCGGAAGGGAAGACTCCCGCCGACTTTCCGAAGATCACGGCGGACGTTTTCAAGCCGATGGACCAAGGGTCGATTGTTGGGGAGTTGACCGAAGAGGAGATTCGTGGCCGAAACACCTGGAATTTGTGGACCGCTGGAAATCAACACTTCTGGGATAGCGTAGCACGAAACAGCTACGGACTAATGGACCTGCTCAAGACATTCGACAATCGAAAGTATCCACGTGGAGAACGCTTTAAAACTCTCGGGCTGATCAATCAACCAGGCTTCCGAGCCCCGACCAAGCCTGACGAATACGGTCTATGGCTCGACGAGCAAACTGAACCCGAACCAACGGGCATTGACGAAAAGGTCTATGGAAAGCCGACGGGCATTTTGGGTTTCCGGCTGTTTCCAAATCCGGATTTCAACGAAGCCGCTCGCAAGAAATGGGATGGCGAGCGCTTCATGAACGACCCGAAGTACTACAATGATAACAAGCTGGTTCGACCGTATCGCGTCGGGGTCTCGTGCGGTTCTTGCCATATTGCGCCCAACCCGATCAATCCGCCGGAAGACCCGGAAAATCCCAAATGGGAGAATCTGGCTTCAGCCATTGGCAATCAATACCTAAGCGAGGGGAGGGTGTTCGCATGCAATGTCAAGAAAGGAGGCCTCTTCTACGAAATGATCGAGGCGCAACCTCGCGGTACTTCTGATACCTCCCGAATCGCCACCGATCATATCAACAATCCGAACGCCATTAATGCCATTTTTCTGCTCGGCGAGCGTGAGAGAATCGCTGTGACCGAACAAATGGCTGGCGGCACGCTGGCCTTACCCGGAGAGAAAGCTTCGATGCCCGTTCCGCACATCTTGAAGGATGGAGCAGATTCTGTCGGCGTGCCGGGCGCCACGATCCGGGTGTTTGTGAATATTGGTATGTTCTCGGAATATTGGCTCACACTTCACAACCGCCTGCTCGGACTTAAGCCACAGAGCCCGTTTGAAGTCGCCACCGCTCAGAAGAACTCCGTTTTTTGGCGCGCGACCGAGGAGCGTCTTGGGGATATCGCCGCCTTCTTTCGCAGGCTGCAACCGTTTCATCTCAAAGACGCGCCAGGCGGCAGTGAGCTAATCACAAGTGACGAGGCGGTGATGACGCGCGGCCAGATTGTCTTTGCCGAAAACTGCGCCGGGTGCCACTCGAGCAAACAACCACCGCCCCACCTTGACCCGCAGTCAGGAGAAGGCCGGGCCTGGTTGCGTGCCGAAGTCGTCAAACCAGATTTTCTCGAGAACAATTTTCTTTCGACAGACCGGCGATATCCAATCTCGAAGATCGAAACGAATTCGGCGCGCGCCTTTGGAACGAACGCCCAGGCTGGTCATGTGTGGGACAACTTTTCGTCCAAGACCTATAAGGATCTCCCCAAAGTTGAGGAGCAGGAATGGTACAATCCATTTGATGAAAATAATCGCATCAAATTCAAACCGAAGGCCGGTGGACCAGGATACTATCGCGTGCCGTCTCTGGTCAGTATCTGGACTTCGGCGCCATTTTTTAATAACAACGCTCTTGGAGAGTACACCGGCGATCCTTCGGTTCAAGGCCGCCTCAACGCGTTCAACGACGCGGTCCAGAAACTCCTCTGGCCCGAAAAGCGCCTGGGCAAGAACTCCATTTGGCGAACGCAAAACGAATGCGCGCTGAGCCTTCGCAAGGAGTTTGTGCCCCTTCCCCTGCGTGTATTTGCGGACAAAGAGGGGTGGATTCGCATCGGGCCGATCCCCAAAGGCACTCCCATCAATCTCGTGGCCAACCTCGAGCCGGACTTCAAGCAACTGGTAAAGCTCAAGATCAGGATCAGCGAGGCGCTGCTTAAGATCAAAGCGCTCAATCTATCGCCAGAGGCCTCTACCGCCGAGTTGGTGAAGCTCGTCCCCGAGCTGCTGGCCGCTAACAAGTGTCCCGACTTTATCGAAGACAAGGGCCACTATTTTGGAGATACCCTCCCCGATGAGGACAAGCTGGCGCTGATTGAGTATCTCAAAACCATGTGACGTGGAAGTGCAACTGGGCCTATTCCAATTTCGCGAATCTTCACAAGCAGCACAGCAATGACTATCGCCGAACTCAAGAAACTGAATCAAAAGGAACTCGACGATCTCTTCCGCCAGAAGCCGGCGGGCCCAATTCCAGATGGCGAAGCAAAGGGAACTGCGCTCGTCCTTCCGGGGACCGCAGTGACCAACATCATCGCCGACATCGTTCGAATCAAAATTTGGAAAGGCAAGGTTTTCGAGAAAGATCCGAAGAAGCCTGATCGCGGCGTTCTCAAGAACAAGATCCTTCCTTTCGGCCATCACGCGATCGAAGCGAATGTCTACAAAGACAAGAGCTGGTTTGATGGCAAGGAATGCATCGTTCTCGATTACTCACAGACGTCCCTGATCGCGAAAAAGGTTCGTGATGAGATTCGAGAAATCGAGCCCGGCTTTTACCTCGGGATCGTCTACTGGGGAAAGAAACGCACCATCGGCTTCGCTCTGGAATTCCCGAAATTACGGACTTAGCCGGACGCGCAGGCGCTCGATCCCATTCCGCCCGGCGAAGAAAGCCCACCATCGATTTTCCGCCTTGAGTTCAAATCCGAGTCGCTCAGCGCCGCGAGCAAACACGGGTTCCGTGTTCTTGAATCGCCTCAGCGATTTTTTCACTTTCATGCTGCAGTTTGAGCGGCGCTTCGATCCGTTTATTCGGCCGACGTTCGATGCGGTCCTGCGCGATCCGATCGCAAACTTGACGACCGCGCTGATCAATATGAAGCGCCCGGATGAGCGCCTGAAGATCGCCGAAGAAAAAACGATGCCCGACGAAGAGGAATTCCTCGACTCGATCATCTCGAGCTTCACGAAGCAAATGCATCTGCTTTGGAAATCCGGAGCCTTCGAGCGAGGCGGCAACACCAAGACGCATGGCATCGTCCGCGGAGAATTTATCGTTCATGAAGGTCTTCCGGAGGCGCTCCGACACGGCATCTACGCGGAGCCGAAAACTTATCGCGCCTGGGTGCGCTTCTCCGGCCCCGGACCCTATATCACGCCGGATATCGAGGACGTTGGCTTCATGAGCATCAGCATCAAGCTCATGGGAGTGACAGGACCGAAGCTGATGGACGATGAGAAGTTCACCCAAGACATGTTCGGCGTTTCCACACCCACTTTCGTGACGCCCGATACCAAGGCCAATGCCCAACTGCAGATCGAGAGCGTGAAAAATGCCCAGATCTTCTACTTTCTTAATTTTCGCCGTCCGCACGTGCTGGACCTGATCATGCAATCCTTATGGATCAAGACGCAGAGCAGCCCCTTTGAGGCTCCCTACTTCAGTTGCGTGCCATATCTGCTGGGAGAAGGTCAGGCCATGCAATATTCCGTCTGGCCAAAATCGCCGAAGAAGACTCCCATTCCGCGACTCCCTTTTCGACCTCCCCATGACTATTTGCGCGAGGCAATGATTGCTTCGCTCGCCGAGGGCGATGTGGAACTTGACGTTCGTTTGCAGCTGCAGACCGATCCGCATTTGATGCCGATCGAGAACAATGCCGTGCTCTGGCCCGAAAAGCTTTCGCCCCGCATTTCGGCAGCCACTCTGCGCCTTCCAAAGCAGAAGTTTGACTTCCCCTCACAAATGGAATTCGCCAAGCGCCTCTCGTACAATCCTTGGCATTGTCTGCCTGAACATCGCCCGTTGGGTAATCAAAGCCGAGCGAGGCGCCGCATGTATTCAGAACTCTCGCGCCTGCGCCAAAGGATCAATGCCGTTCCCCACTACGAGCCGACAGGCGACGAGGCTTTTGATTAAAATTCATGACTCCGCAGGCAAGCTTCATGGTTCTGGCGGCAATCATACCGCAGCGTGAGGCGAAGCTTCGAGAGCTGCTTGACTCCATGAATGATGCTCCGGGGCGCGTGAACGCACACAACACGCTGATCCCATTTGCTCAATTCGGCATGCTCCATGTCGCGCGCTTGCTCGTCCTGAAAGATAATTCTCTCGAGGATATCACAGTCTATGGTCTGCCGCGACGAGACTACCCGCTCTATCTTGCCTTTCTCGGCAACATCGACGGGCCCCGCGACGCCTTCTACGACGAGTTGGCCCGGCGGGCTCCAACGGGATTGCGCGCTCTCTTTTCGTGCTGCGAAGGTTTCAACGCCGAAACCCGTCTAGCGGAATGGATGAAAAAAAATAGCCGGTCTTCGATCGCTGGCTACACGAATTGGGTGGGACGAACCGTCGCTCGTGTTCGCGAAGAAGCCGAGTTGCATGACGCCATCGACCATCATCTGCAGAGCAATGCTCCTTCCTTTGCTAATTTGCGGCCACAAGCGGTCCACACCGCTTTGCGACGTTTTGTCAACGGTGAGATCTCCGCTGGCCGCCTCAAGCTCTCCGCGGAGGCCCCCACGCCTCTTAGCTGGCGCATCCGCAATTTACTGCACAAGTTTGGCCTTCCATTGCTCGCACTCTTGGCGCTGCCCATCCTCATCCCTGCGAGCTTGATCTTGGCCACTCGTCTCCGACGTTTGGAGAAGACAGATCCAGAGCTGTGCTTCCGGGTCGATCAGGAATACGCTGATGCGCTGGCGCGCTTGGAAGATCACGATGTCACCAATCAATTCACTGCCATGGGCAGCCTGAAGCCAGGGATCGTGCGGCTCTGGATCGCCCTCTTAGTGCTGCGGACGATCGATTATGGCGCCCGCCATATCTTCAATCGTGGGCGATTGGCGCGCATTCGGACTATCCATTTCGCCCGCTGGGTATTCCTCGATGAGAAAAAGCGACTGGCGTTTTTCAGCGACTACGATGGCAGCTTCGAAAGCTATATGGATGATTTCATTAACAAGTCAGGGTTTGGGCTAAATGTCGTCTTCAGCAACGGGATCGGCTATCCGCGGACCAACTGGCTCATTTTTGACGGATGTGCCGACGAACTCAAATATAAGGAATTTCTGCGCCGCCACACCCTGCCCACGCAAGTGTGGTATAAGGCATATCCTGGGCTGACAGCCGCCGATCTGGAAAGAAATATGCGCATTCGAAGAGGCGTAGAATCCCCCACGCTCAGCGATCCAGAGGCGCGCGCATGGGTCGCGCTCCTATGAAGAGTGAAGTCGATTTTGGGGACGTGCAAGGGATTGTCAGATTCGGCTACGGTCAGCTGAAGGCAGCTTCATATGCCCTCGCGCGCATCAAGAACTTGGAAGCCGCGCGCTCCTGGTTAGTCTCCGCACCCGTCGCCACCGCGACCGAGAGCAGTCCTCGTCCCAGCACGGCACTCCAAGTCGCCTTTACCGCGGAAGGACTCCGAGCGTTGCACGTGCCCGACGCAGTGATCGGAGCCTTTTCCCACGAGTTTGTGTCCGGAATGACCCAAGAGAGCCGCGCTCGACGTTTGGGTGACCTCGGCGACAACGCGCCGCCGAACTGGGCTTGGGGGTACGGCGACAACGTGCCGCATCTCCTCGTGATGTTCTTTGCGCAATCGGGCCTCCTGGACGCCTTCAAGGAAAGCAGCACGGGAGGTGTTTGGAACGACGCCTTCGAAGTAACCTGGCTGTCCACCGCTGATCTTGACGGCATCGAGCCATTTGGGTTCGTCGATGGTGTTAGCCAGCCGAAGGTCGACTGGAAGCAGCAACGCAACATGTTGGCGGGTCAAATCGACTATGGCAATGTCGTCGCTCTTGGCGAGTTCCTCCTTGGATATCGAAACGAATACGGCAAATACACCGATCGGCCGCTGGTAGATGCCAATGCCGCCACCGCCGGCTTGTTTACCGCCGAAGACGCACCGGACAAGAAGGATGTCGGACGCAATGGGACCTATCTGGTGATGCGCGACTTGCGGCAGGACGTCCGGCGTTTCTGGCAATTCATCAGCAAGCACGTCGGCGGCGACCCTGCGCTTATGGAGAAGCTCGCCACCTCGATGGTCGGTCGGACGCGAGCCGGCGATCCGCTTGTGCCGATTCAACGGGAGCCCATTCCCGGCACGGATCCCGATGAGGTCCAGCAAAATCAATTTACCTTCGATAGCGATCCCGATGGCGTCGCCTGCCCCTTTGGCGCCCACGTGCGGCGCGCCAATCCTCGGAATACCGATTATCCAGGGCGGCCCACCACGCTCCTCTCCAAAGTCATGACCATGCTGGGATTTGGTCCCAAAGGTTTCCGGGACGATCTGATCTCCTCTGTTCGCTACCATCGCATTTTGCGACGCGGCCGTGAATACGGACCCCCACTGTCGCCTCACGATGCACTGACACCTGCCACGCCCGACGATCCGAGCCGGGGGCTGCACTTCATCTGTCTAAACGGAAATATCCTGCGCCAGTTTGAATTCTTGCAGAATGCGTGGATCGCCAATACGAAGTTTGCCGCCATGAGCGGGGAGAGCGATCCGCTCTTGGGAGATCGTCGAGCCATTTGGGGCTGTCCAGTCACCGCCGGTTTCAACATTCCAAAAGCCGACGGGCTACGAGACCGCGTGAGCGGACTTGAACAGTTCGTCACCGTTCGAGGCGGGGCTTATTTCTTCCTTCCGAGCCTTCGTGTGCTTCGCTACTTTGCGCAAGCAGACGGTCCTGAAGCGATGGGCTCAGACCGCTAGCCGCTCCAGCGAAGACGTGAGGGGCAATAGCTACCCGCGATGAGTGGCTGGATTTCAGGAGCGCCATCGATCTTCCATCGGAAGCGATTTTTCAGCAATTGTTCTTCGCCGGATCGCTGCCCGTTTCGGCTTGCCAGCAGCGAGCGCCAACCGAGAGTGGCGGACGGCTCTCAGGGTTGTTCTCGTTCGTTCAAATCTACCCAGCCAGAAGCAAAATGCCTCATTTCTGCGCTCGTTCTAAAGCCGAACTTCTTTCCAATATGCCTCCGATGGGTCTCGATAGTTTTTGGACTGATCTCGAGCTTGGACGCTATCTCCCTCATTCCCAATCCACGTCCAAACAACTCGAGGACTTCCATTTCCCGAGGAGAAAGCCGATCTTCCAAAGACTCGGTCGTTTGCTTTGCAGACTCGATTGACTGGCGAAGCAGCTGTTCGCTGAATTCTGGACTCACATACATCCCTCCCTGCAGAACCTTGCGCAAAGCTCGCAGGACGTCATCGAGAGCCTGGTATTTGGTAAGATATCCCAAAGCGCCGGCGCGAAGCGCCCGCAGTGCGTAGCGCTCTTCCTCATACATCGAGAGCACCAAAATCCGTAGCTTGGGCAATTCCGCCTTCACGATCTTGATCAACTCGATTCCATTAATTCCAGGGAGGGAAATATCGATAATCGCGGCATCAGGCGGGCAGGTCCGCATTATGCGAAGGGTGTCCGGCGATGAAGACGCTTCGCAGCAGACAGCAAGGTCCTGCTCAGCGCTGATGAGATCGGCCAATCCAAGCCGGAACAGAGGATGATCATCGACAATCATCACTCTGCTCTTCCGAGCCTCAGCCGTCTGTGTAGGTTCGTTTTTCGTTGTCGGAAAAAGGTAAATTGCTGCGCAACAACATATCTGCAATCCCAATCAGATAAAACCTGAGAGCGCACCCATCTTAGAACTGCGCGACTAGTCAGGGACACAGAATACGACGTGTGCCTTTTAGAGTTGCCTCGACAACAGCCATTGTGCGCGGATACAAATGGCGGCCTCATGGGAACCTTAGCAATCCCCCAGCTTACTACGTTCGTCTGCTTGGCCCTTCTTATTAGTCACCTTACGTTGCGTGGAGAGGAAAATGCGGCTGGACCATCGTCTCACGACGCAGTGGCCGCAGCGCCCAACAATCATCGAGTCGTATTCGAGAATGAAAAGGTGAGGGTTCTCGAAGTTACCATAAAGCCCGGAGAGAAAGAACCCTTCCATGAGCATCCGCTTTTTAGCGTGATGACGATAATCACGGGCGCCCCGCTTCGCATTACTCAGGCAACATTGGAGGACGGCAAACTTGTCACCGGCAAGACAATCGAGGTCGGCAAGGATAATTTCCAACCCCCACCGCTTTGGATGCCTCCTCAAGGGCTTCATTCGGCGGAGAACGTCGGTTCGGTGGCCTTCCTTGCCTATCGCATCGAACTCAAGGACCAAGAAAATTCGGATCAAGGAAGTGGTCACTGACAACGCCGTCTTCGCCAGCTGAAAAGCCCAAAGAGCGATGAGACACTCGAACATCTATCGGAAAACCAAGTGGTTCGAAGTTTTGAAAACGACCAAGCGGACTCAGGTCGCTGTAATGAAGCTCGGACCTGGCCAGGCCACCGGCGAGGAGGCGGAGGCTCATAAGAATAGCGATCAAGTGCTTCTACTCATTGATGGCGAGCTTGCGGCGGAGATCGACGGCCAGCGTTCCGTCATGAAGGCGGGCGATTTTGTGACTATCCCCCCACGCACAAAACACAAGTTCACCAACAAGGGTGAGCGGCCAGCGATAACTTTCAACGTGTATTCGCCACCCGAATACCCTGCTGACACAAAAGGCTAAAAAAGTGCAGAATGCAAGATTCGCCTTAACGGACCGGCGACTGACCAAACACCGGGAGGACTTCAAGCTTAGATCTCCGAAGGTTGCTCAATCCGAAGAACCCTCTCTGCAGGCGCCATTGCCGTGGTAACTGATACTCGATTCGGGAATGCGCCGATGTTCACAAGATGAAGCTCCTGGTAGAATATTTTCTCTACGACGAACAAGTAGGTAGTCCAGCTCGCCCTGGGTCCTACGCTGGGCGGGTTGCCAAGTCTCCTTCAGTCCTGACAAGGCAACCCGCTTTTGTCGCTTCCCAGCGACGGTGAGAACAACGCGCCGAGTAGGCGTCCAATAAGCTCCCGCTCGGTCTCTGGGCTCACGCGAAACATGGTGCTAAGCTGCCTGTTCGAAGAACAGAGCCTTCCGGTCGCCGGAGTTTAAGCTATCGCGAGGACGGCATGGCAAACGGATAGAGAATTCAGGAGCAGCCCCTATTCCCAGGACGCACTACCTGTGTTAAGCGAAATTCTGTCATACGCCATGGCGGGCTGCTGAGCCACTTTCATGACCTCTACCATCATGACACGGCAGCCCGCCTCTTTTTGCCATGAAGCGCAGGTTTCGGACTGTCGCTACTTGACCGCCAAAAATGCTTGGTTGCTCAAAGATGCTCTTGAACCGCTCCAGTCAGGACTTCCCCTGATCTCCTGCGCACCACAGCTCGTGCTATGCAACAGCTGACATAGGGCGGCGGCTCCCTCGTCAAGCCGTAGTTCATACCGCCCGCTCGCTCTCCAGCTAAAAAACAGTATTTTGCTGTAGCGGCGGTGTCCCCACCGCCGAAAGGCGACCCTCGCCCGTGGGGACACGGGCGCTACAATTCGCAACCCTCTTGCTCCCGCTCTTTGATCTGCCGCGTGAAGCGCTAGAGGATCTTCGGCAGTGACGGCCGAAAAGTTCGGCCGTTCTGAAGTCACGACGCCTACATGGCCCGCTGACGGCATGACCGAACCTCGGCCCGTGAGGACACGGCCGCAACATACCTATAGATTTGACCTTTTCTGGCGACTGCAGGAGAGTCATTAGATGGAGCGAACTCAAGTAAACCTGGAGACTGTGGAGCCACGACACGACTCGAAGAATAGAGTTGGCCACACCCGGTTTGCGACGGCGTTCGTCGCAGAGACGTATGGTTGGCTGACAGGCCAGCCGGCCGTCTGTGTCAGTGCGCTTGGCCCCGGGGCGTTCAGTTTTTGCTTCATCTCAAGAGCTTGCCTTTAGAGATCAACTTGAGATCCGTTTCCCGCCGGCGCGCCAGATCCACCGAGCGCGTGAGGTCTGTTCAGAAATCTCACTTAGCCTGGAGCCGCTGAATTCGTAATGTGACCCGCCGATCTCCCCATACTCGTTAGCATAGAGGCTACCTGGACAGGCCTGCCGATTCCGACGCCTAAGTTAATAGTTAAATTTCTTATCAGGAATGCCTCGACGGCTGATGCGAGTTTGCCTAGACTGGGAACTCCGATCGAAGACCAGTAGAGGAGTCCTAAAGTGGGCAACAAATCGGAGGCTGCGCAGAACGCTATTACCCTTCCCAAAGGAGGCGGGGCGCTCAAAGGTATTGGAGAGACCTTTCAGGCCAACCTGTTTAGCGGAACAGGCAATTACTCGGTGCCGCTTGCCACCTCCCCTGGGCGCAACGGCTTTGGGCCAAGCCTTTCTCTTCAATACAGTTCGGGAAATGGGAATGGTCTCTTCGGACTGGGCTGGCAACTCTCGCTCCCGCGAATCACCCGCAAGACAGAAAAGGGTCTGCCTCAGTATGGCGAGAGCGACACCTTTGTGCTCTCGGGAGTGGAAGATCTTGTCCCCTGTTTGAGGAAAGTCGTCGATCCGAGCGGCGAGGATAGTTGGGCGCCGGAGGATCCCGTTAATCATCCGCAGCATACGGCGTACCGCTATCGTCCTCGCATTGAGGGGTTCTTTGCCCGCATTGAACGCTGGGTCAACAACGACACCGGGGAAGTCCACTGGCGGGCGATTACCAAAGACAACGTAACTAATATTTACGGAGGGACATCGTCATCGCGCATCTCTGATCCAGAAGACGACCAGCGCGTCTTTGAGTGGCTGCTGCAGGAAACTTTTGATGCCTTGGGTAATCACATTGTCTACGAATATGCTCGGGACAACCCACAGCTTTACGCCAATGATGCGGACGGAGGTCTTGTAGCGCTCTCCGACGTCAATCGCCAAGCGACCCAACTCTATATCCGTCGCATCTACTATGGAAACCTGCCCGATCCGCTGGTTGATGAAAACGGCATCGCTATCAGCTATCCCGACGGGACGCAGATTGGTCATCAACGTGGAGATCGCCGCTACGCCTTCGAAGTAGTGTTCGACTATGGGGACTGGCCCGTCCCCACCTCGAGCCCTCATCCAGGTGCGATGGTTGAAGGGCTGCAAGAACTCTTCGGTCTGGACCCGGCGACAGGCTCAGAACAAAACCCCGTTCCGATCCGAAGGGATTGCTTCTCGAACTTCCGGGCGCGATTCGAGATTCGCACGCTGCGGCGTTGCCGCCGGGTTTTGATGTTCCACCACTTTGCCGAACTTGGAGGGCCGACGCTTGTTCGGTCTACCGATCTCGAGTATCGAAACGATCCTGACACGCTGCTCTCTCTTCTCACTGCCATAACGGTCACCAGCTTTCGAAAAGACGGAACCGGGAGCTACAAATCTGCGAGCATGCCCCCGGTGACGTTCAACTACTCAAGCTTTAGGCCCCATGAGCAGCACTACCAAACGGTGGCAGTCCAAGACAACGACCTGCCGTCGGTGGCGCTCAACGATCCTGAAATGGCTCTCGTCGATCTCTTCGGCGACGGATTACCCGACGTGCTTCAGAGCAGCTCGGCGGGATTTCGCTACTGGAGGAATCGTGGAGGCGGATGCTTCGATCGGCCTCGCCCGATGCCTCAGATTCCGACAGGCATCTCCCTCGCTCGCGCCGGCGTTGGATTTGGCGACTTGGGTGGAGATGGCCAAGCCGATCTCCTGGTGCATTCTGGTCCGCTGCCCGGTTTCTTTGAAACCACGTCCGAGACCAACTGGCAGACCTTCAAGTCCTACGAGGTATTTCCCTCTTTTGATCCAGGCGATCCAAACGTTCGTATGGTCGACCTGACAGGTAACGGCTTGTCGGACGCGCTGATGACCCAAGAAGGCGTTTTTACCTGGTTCGAGTGTTTGGGGGAAAAAGGGTTCGCTCCGCCCCGACAGGTCGCCCGCAAGCGCGATTTGGACGAATTCCCAGACGTCTCTTTCCATGATCCGGCAGGAAGGGTGCGCCTGGCCGATATGACTGGCGATGGCCTCAATGACATTGTCCTCATTCACAACGGTCGAATCGATTATTGGCCCAACATCGGCTATGGCCAGTTCGGCAAGCGTATAACGATGGAGAACGCGCCCCATCTCGAAGTTGATTTTTCTCCCCAACGTCTCTTTCTGGCTGACCTCAATGGGACTGGCTCTGCAGACCTTGTGTATGTGGACTTCGACCGCGTTCACTTCTGGTTCAATCGATCCGGCAATAGCTGGAGCGACCCAGAAACCATTTGGGGAACTCCACCGGTAAGCGACGTCGACTCGATTCAATTCGCCGACGTCTTCGGCGCCGGCACGGCGACCCTTCTCTGGAGCTACGAGTTTTCTGCTCAACCCGAAGGCAACTACAAGGCGCTTGATTTTTGCGGCGGGGTCAAGCCTTACGTGCTCACCGAGATGAGCAACCACATGGGAACAACAACCAGGGTCAGCTACGCCCCATCGACACGATACTTTCTTGAGGATGAAATCAACGGCACGCCTTGGATCACCAAATTGCCTTTCCCAGTGCAGGTCGTCGACAAGGTGGAGATCATCGATCATGTCAGCAAGACCAAGCTCGTCACCACCTATAAGTATCATCACGGATATTTTGACGGCCGCGAACGTGAGTTTCGCGGCTTCGGTCGGGTCGATCAATTCGACACCGAAACCTTTGAGGATTTCACGCGATCAGGACCCATGATAGGACAGCACTCGTTCGACAACAACGCTCGACCTACCATGTTCCTCCCGGTCGAAACCCGTTCGTGGTTTCACACCGGCATTTACTTTTCTGAGGATTAACTCTCCGCCGATGCCTCCAATCCTTTCGATCTACCGAGCAACTGACGAACAGACTTTCGCAAAGAGTTCTACCAAGGAGACAAAGAGGCTGTCGCCGTGGCCGAGCACGATGTCGAAACCGAAGATACTCCGCATGAGGCCTACCGTGCCTTACGCGGAGCAGTGCTTGCGGATTGAAGTCTATGCGCATGATGACAGGTCGAAGGCCGAGCATCCCTACCAGGTAACTGAGTCTCGCTATCGTGTGGTCGCGTTACAGCCAAGACACGACGATCATCATGGCGCCTACTTCAGGCATCAGCTTGAGAGCTTAAGCTGTCGCTACGAGCGCGCGCCGAGCGATCCTCGCACGAGCCATGCGCTAACCCTCGAGGTGGATGCATTTGGGAATGTATTGCGATCCCTAGCCATCGCATATGGCCGTCGTCAGCCCGATCCTGCGCTGGCTACCGAAGCAGACCGATATAAGCAAGCTCGGACATTTATCACTTACAGTGAGCACCGTTACACCAACGCCATTGATGACGCGCCCTGGGACTTGGATGACTATCGGCTTCCCTTGCCGAGCGAAACCCTTACGTATGAGCTAAGCGGTTTTAAACCCGCGAACCATGCCAAGCAGTTTGCTTTCGAGGAGTGGGTGGAGAATAATTTCGCTTTGCTCGAGCAGGCGCGTGAAATCACCTACGAAGAAGCTGCCGACCCGGGTCAACAACAGAAGCGGCTCATTGAGCATGTCCGCACCCTTTATCGCAAAGACGACCTGACTGAGTTGCTTCCATTGGGCACCCTCGAACCTCGTGCGCTTCGGGGCGAGACCTATCAACTTGCCTTCACCCCAAGTCTCCTGGCGCAAGTGTTTGGTGGTCGTGTCACGGATTCGATGATGACGATCGCTGGTGGCTATGTTCATAGTGAAGGTGATGCCAGTTGGTGGATGCCGTCGGGGCGAGTCTTCTATTCGTTGCAAACGACCGACACCGCCGCCGAGGAGCTTGCTTTTGCGCAGGCGCATTTTTTCCGGCCTCATCGGTCGCTGGACCCTTTCGGGAACACCACCTTCCTGGACTACGACGCTTATGCTTTGCTCCTCCGGCAGACGCGCGACCCGCTAAGCAATCGGACGACGGCAGACAACGATTACCGTTTACTCCTGCCCTTTCGAGTGACCGATGCTAATGGCAATCGAACCGAAACAGCCTTCGACACATTGGGGTTCGTTGCCGGCACTGCCGTGATGGGGAAAACCGGCGAGACAGAGGGAGATTCGTTAGCGAACTTTACTCCGGATTTGACTCCTCCAGAGCGCCAGCAGTTCCTAACTGATCCTTTAGGCCAGGCCGCTCTCTTCCTCGGAAGCGCAAGCACTCGGATCGTATATGACTTGGATCACTATCGCGAGACGCAACAGCCCATCTACACGGCTACACTCGCCCGTGAAACCCACGTTGGCGATCCGCCTCCCGCCAACGGACCTAAAGTCCAAGTAAGCTTTAGTTATCTCGACGGCGCCGGCCGCGAGGTTCAGAAAAAAGTCCAGGCCGAGCCGGGCCCCCTTGTCGAGGGTGGACCTGCGATCAGCCCGCGCTGGGTCGGCAGCGGTTCGACGATTTTCGATAACAAAGGCAGACCGATAAAGCAGCGCGAGGCTTTCTTCGACGATACCCATGAATTTCGTTTTGGCAGAGAGGAAGGAGTAAGTTCGACGCTCTTTTACGATCCGCTTGCACGGGTGGTTGCCACATTGCACCCGAATCATACCTGGGAAAAAGTGGTGCTTAATGCCTGGGAAGAGGAAAGGTGGGATGTAAACGATACCGTGGCGGTCGCCGATCCCAGGACAGACCCCGACGCAGGCGATCTCTTCCGAAATCTTCCCGAGACAGAATACTTACCGGCATGGATTACGCCTCGCCAGGATGGATCTCTTGGCCCTCACGAGCAAGAAGCCGCCGCAGGCGCTGCTATTCATTCGGCAACGCCTCCGATTTCCTACTTCGACGCACTCGGTCAAACTTTTCTCAAGGTCGCGCATAATCGGTTCGAGCGTAATGGCAGCATCACCGAGGAAAAATATTTCACCCGTCTCGTGTTCGACATCGAAGGCAATAAAATGGAGATCGTCGACGGCAAAGACCGTGTGGTGATGCGCTCGAGGTACGACATGCTTGGCGCGAAGATATATCAAACCAGCATGGAGGCGGGCGAGCGGTGGGCACTCAACGACATCGGAGGACAGTCCATCTACATCTGGAACAGCCGAGATCATCTATTTCGGAGCACCTATGATGCTTTGCGTCGTCCAGTGGACGTGTTCCTCCGGCAAGCTAGCCAAGCGGAAGAACTCATCTCGCGGACCGTGTATGGCGAGAACCAGCCGGGCGGGGAGACCAATAACCTCCGGGGAAGGGCAGTGCGAGTCTTCGATCAGGCGGGTGTCGTCACCACCGACGCCTACGATTTCAAGGGCAACCTGCTCATTAGCCAACGCCAATTCGCAAAAGCGTATAAGACCCGGCTCAACTGGCTGGCCAATCCGGAATTAGAAACAGAGACCTTTGTCAGTCGAACGACGTTCGACGCGATTAACCGGCCGCTCTCGATCGTTAGTCCCGATGAGAGTATCTATCGTCCGATCTTCAATGAGGCCAATTTGCTAGAGAGGGTCGACATGAATCTGCGTGGCGCGCAGGTTATCACGTCTTTCGTGACCAACATCGACTATAACGCCAAAGGGCAACGGGTCCTTATCGAATACGGCAACGGCGTGCGAACCACATACCATTACGATCCCCTGACTTTTAGGCTTTCGCGAATAAAAACCGTTCGCGGTGCGGAGCGTCTTCAAGACCTTAGTTATACATTTGATCCCTTGGGCAACATTACTCACATTCAAAACGACGCCGAGCAAGAAATTTACTTCAATAACCAAGTCGTCAATGCCAGCAACGACTATGCTTATGATGCAGTCTATCGTCTCATCACAGCGCACGGGCGGGAGCACGTCGGCCAGGCGGCAACACCTCAGACCACCTGGGACGATCAATTTCGCGTGCATCGCCCCCACCCTCAGGATGGGGCGGCCATGCGCAACTACACCGAACAGTATTTCTACGACGCAGTCGGCAATTTCGAGCGTTTGATCCATCAAGCCGTCAACGGCGCCTGGACACGTGACTACTCCTATGAGGAATCGAGCCTTCTCGAGCCAACAAGGACAAACAATCGCCTGAGCGCGAGCGCGGTCGGGCAGACCGTCGAGCAGTACCGACTACGACTCGCATGGCAACCCACTCTCCATGCCACACCTTGCTGGAATGGAGTGGGACTACCGTGACCAGCTCGAGCACGTGAACCTGGGCGGCGGCGGGCTCGTCTACTATGTTTATGATGCGGGAGGGCAGCGGGTGCGAAAGATCGCAGAGAAGAACGGAGGCGCACTTATCGAAGAGCGTATTTATTTAGGTGGTTTCGAGATTTTTCGCCGCCGCAATGGATCAGGAACCATTACGCTTGAGCGGGAGACCTTGCACATCATGGATAACGCCCAGCGCATCGCCCTGGTAGAGACGCGCACGCAAGGCAACGACAGTTCACCGGGGCAGCTGATTCGTTACCAGTTCTCGAACCATCTGGGCTCCGCCAGTTTGGAGTTGGACGGCCAGGCGCAGCTCATTTCCTACGAGGAGTATTACCCTTATGGCAGCACGTCATACCAGGCGGTGCGCAGCCAGATCGAGACGCCGAAACGCTATCGATATGCTGGTCTGGAACGCGACGAGGAAACAGGCTTCAGCTATCACGGTGCGCGCTATTACGCGCCTTGGTTGGGTAGATGGTTGAACTGTGATCCGGCAGGAATCAAAGACAGGCCGAATCTGTTCGAATACTGCGCCGGCAATCCGGTTTGCAAGACAGACAGAGTGGGCACGGACGACGAGTGGTGCGTTTTGTGCAACCCATTCAGTGACGATGTCGAGTTCGCTCCGCTTGAGTTTACTAAAAAAGAGGTTGTTCCAAGAGTTGTTGGGGGAGCCAAGGTGGTGGCGGGAGGCGTCGGATTTATTGTTGGAGCCGGCCTCTGTGAAACCGGCCTTGGCTGCGTCTTGGGACTTCCTCTCATGGTCGCCTCCGCTGACGTGGCCGGATCGGGTGTAACTCAAACTTGGAGTGGAGATCCTGAGCCAACAGCCTTGGGCTATTATGCTGGACCCAAAGCACAGGAATTTCAGGAGGACTTTGTGAACGCGGCTGGCTGGGTCACTCTCGCCGCACAAGGACTTACGATGTGGCAAACCGGGAACAAAATGCGGTGGAATCCCAACCCTTCCCCTCAACAGTCCGCACCCAAGCCGGGTACTACTTCCCAGCAAACGGGGACAGCCCTCGCAACCGACCCGGCGCTTACAGCCGGTTCACGTTATAAGACAACTCCTATGCTGTCTCGAGTTCAAGGGCGAGCACCTTCCGAATAACACTGTTTGGGGGACTACAGTCAAATATTTGGACGAAGCAGCGCGTAAGGCCTACCGGCTGGTGATCAAGGACGGCAAAATCTACGACGCGAAAGGCAAACTCTTCGATACGACTTCTGCGGCTACTGTCCATGCGGGAGGGCACGGCAAAGCGATTTTTGTTATGGATGAATATGGAAACTTTTACGCATCAAAAACCCATACACGAGGAGAATTCCACCACTCGAGCCTGTTAGAAGGCAAGCCCGTGGCGGCGGCCGGAGAAATGCAAGTTGTTAACGGAGAATTGAAACTAATTACTGATCAAAGCGGTCATTATTGGCCGGGTAAGGACTTCACGGCTCAGGCACTTGACGCCCTCAAGAAAGCAGGCGTGGATGTTTCGAATGTTAAAGTTCAGACACATTAGACGATTAAAAACGCCCAACTAATGAAATCTGAAGACTGGAAGCCTCCCATTCGAGCGTTGATCTACCCGGTTCAATTCGAGGCCGACCTGCTTAAACACGTCGATTTCGTAGTCAAATCCGTCATGCAAGATCGGGTTTTGGAGACTTCGCCGGAGCGTTACTTGGCGTCCATTAGGACGGCCTTGTCCAGCCAAGTTCGTTTATCGGAATTAATTCCGCAGCCTCATTCCGAAGAAAAAATCCGTCGGTTTCTTTCCGAGGTCGAGAAACGGCTGGCGGCGAGGCTCGAAGAAGGCCAGTCTTAAAGTCGTGCTTTGTCAACCACCCGTCCCGAACTCAAGGAAACGCTGTTTTCGATATCGAAATTAGGTACTTACTTCTGTCAAAAGGAATTCTCTCAACAGTTTCCCTCGGACTGCGAGTCTATTAGATACCGCTGCAAGGGATAACCAAGCAATCCTAGCTAAGCCAATGCAGAACAAGACGGCCGCATCAAAAGGTAAAACCCCGCAAGCTCGTGAAGAAGCATGACCTCTCTCGATACAGACGGGGCTAGTCAGGAAGCTTTATCGGCAATACAGTATTCACCCGTTACGACGTTCACCGAAAGCTTGGCGACAAGATAGTCCTTCGCCGCGCGGCGCGCAATCCCAGAATCATAGAAATTAAGGAAAGGAGTTCTCAAGATGCCAAATGAATCCAGAAGAGGGCGCGCAGGCCGAAAAAAGCCCGCCAAACAAAAACCCCCACTTGCGGCCACTGCCGCGCAGCCACCCAGCGAGCCCGCGGCATTTCTTCGACATGTCCTTGCACTGACTAACTATCGTGCTGAGATCCGCACGCTTGCCGTCAGCGAACTGGAAAACTTGCAGGCGCTTCCTTCGCGAGAAACCCAGCTGGTAGTTCCGTCACAAATTGTGCGTCAAGCCAATTTGAAGGCGATGCGGACTTGGCAGAGCGCGGCGGCGGCTCGACTGGAAGAGTTGCGCGCGGGTCGGGCCGGGTCCGGACCAAATGCGCAGCCAATTGCTCCGGAGCAACAGCCCGAAACGCGCGCACTCATGCGCCGCCTCATCGTGAGTCTGAGCAAAAACGCTGGGCGCATTTCCACATTGGAGGGCGCTCAGCGTCGTTGGCACGTCGCGGCGAAGGCAGCCCGCGAGAGCATCCAATTGAGACGCGAGACAGCCCGGGAGGTTCTGGGCAGTCCCCTTCGACCAGACGCGCGGCTTCATCTCAAAGTGGCTCACGCCACCTTCATGCTTGAAGGCAACAGCCCGCGCATCCGGCAGGAACTGAAAGAAGCGGCCGCTCTGACACCTCAATCAAAGGGACTTTCCTACTGGCTCGCCCGCTACGAACTGATGGCCGGCCACTATGGAGCCGCTTCGGCGGCGATAGCTAATGCCCGGGACTATCCGCTGGTCCGCCGGACGATCATTCCGATGCTGCAGCCCGAGTCGGCAAATGCTCCATGGCTATCGTGGCCCAGTAACTTCTATACCTACCGCTACACGCTGGCAGAAAACAGCGAATTGCTCGGCATGCAGGGTGCTCTCGCGGCACTCTCGAACAACCCGGAAATCGTGCAAACCTGGTTGGCCTTCGGAATTCCTCAAAGCGTGCTGGATCAACTCAAGGACCGGGCCATCGACGCGGGGACGGCGATTTCCGCCCTCCTGCTTTGGAATCAGGCCAATCTCGACATGACGAGGAACAAATACGCCAGCGCAGCCCGCAACTATGAGGAATGCCAGCGTATCATTCTTGCTTACTTCGCCGCCCGCTACCCAGACCTCAACATCCCGGTGCCGTCGCCCCCGGATGAATCGAGTTCCGATCCGACACCAGCGCATCAACTTGATAGTGCGTTGGAGACTCTCGCCAACGCACTGATTCGCTACGACGCGCCCACCCGACAGATCTGGACGTTCTTTCGCGAACGCTACATGACGGTGACCCTCGAAGAACTCCATACACATGATTGGCGACGGCCAAAAGTCGTTCCCTTGGCCTACGAGTTCGCGAAGCCGCTGCCAAACTATGGAGAATCCACAGATTTCGCCACCGCTCTAGCGCGCTTGCTCATTCAAATGAGCATCCTCAAGAGTCTGCAGACCTCCGGCGAAAAGGTGGAGGAAAAGATCGATGCGCCGTTGCTGGCAATCGCCCTGGTCTTCTGTCCCATGGCGATCGCCGAAGCCAATCGCCTCCGACGCAACTTTGACAAGGCGCTCCACCAATGCACTGAACTCCTGCGTCGACACAGCCGGTTCAAGATCCTCTCGGAGGTCGTCGAAAAGCCGTTCGTGAAGATCTTGAGGGCCCAAATACTCTTGGATAAAGCGGACAGCCAGTACAAGGCGCGCGCGCTGGCCGCTAACCCCGCAAAAAACCCCGACGGCTCGCTGAAATACCAGGGTCTCGAAGCGGCGGAAACTTACCAAGGGGTCTTGGTGAACTTTGAAGATCAAGGGCAATACGTTAATCGGGTTAACGCGGGCGTCGCTTCGATGAGATCGCAACTGCAGAATCTTTTGCAGCACACCTTTCATCCCGCCGCCGTCAAAGAAAACCTGCCTGGAAGTCTTCCTCCTCTTTCAACGGCGGATCGTCAGGCCTTCGCTGTCATCGGTAAAATGGTTACGATCGAAACGATCAAAACGCGGCAAGGCGAATTCCCTGAGCCGGACCGTCGTATTCGGCCCCATGAATCGTTGATAAAATTCCAGGCGCCGGAAGGCGGTGAAACTTCTCCCGCCCTGCTCGAAACGAATCCGATCGTCTACGCGCTGATCATCGAGGCACGCGGCCGCTTGCTCCAGATGGAAGCGGGACTCAATTACCTCGGCTATAGCGACGAATATGTTCCGCCTTGGCGGTTTCAATTTCTCGTCGACCGGGCACGCTATTTCGCCGAGCACGCGAAAAATGCGCAGCGGGAGTATCTGAACTTCTTGAGCAATGCAGAGCGGGAAGAATTTCAGGAATTGACCGCGGCGCAGAACGTCGAGATGGAGAAAAGCAATATCCGCCTTGAGACTGCGCGTGTCGATCAGGTGCGAGCAGAAGTCGAGGCGTCCAAGGAAAGCACGGAATTGGCAAACATGACTGCAGTGAATGCCCAAACGCGACTCGATAACTACAAGGAATTCGATGAGTATGCGGACAGCTTATTCGGGACTACCGGGCCCGATCCCTTGGAGTTGATCACCGAAGCAGCGAACCTGATACCTGGTTTGAACGCGGTTCTTACCGGGATCGGGGATTTCTTTTCAGGGGGGGCTGTTTCGAATCGAAAACAGGCTCTCTTGGCGGATGCGCAGCGAGGAATGGAAATGAGAAATCTTGAGCTTTCCATTGCCGAAGCCGAACAGGCTGCCATCGTGGCGCAGCGCCAGCTTGCCGTGGCCCAAAGCGGGTTGGTTGTAGCCGGCCTGCAACGCGCCGCGGCGGTGCTCCGCCATGAGTTCGCTCTCCAAAATCTTACCTTTCTGCGCAACCGAACTTTGAATGCTGAGCTGTGGTATCGACTCTCCGGAGCGATTCGCGGAGTTGCCGACACTTACCTGCGCTATGGCATCGAGATGGCCTTTCTTGCGGAGCAAGCTTATGAGTTCGAGGCGGACAAGCGCATCAACGTCATTCGCTTCGACTATGACGCAAGCGAGCTGGGGGACATGCTGGCTGGCGATTTCCTGCTTCGTGATCTGGATACGCTCGAACAGGACCTGATTGTCGGACAAAGAATCCGCCAACAGCAGGTCCGCTACGTTATGTCGCTCTCTCGCGAATTCCCCGAAGCGCTGCAGGAGCTGCGTGAAAACGGCAGCGTGACTTTCAGCATGCGCCTTGAACGGCTCGAGCGAAGATTTCCGGGCCTTTTCAACCTGCGAATCAGCTCAGTGGAGGTCCTCCCTGTAGCGTTGATGGACGCCACGCGCTTTAGCATGGAGGTCGCGCACCTTGGAAGCGGCTATGTCCGTTTGAATGCGCAGACAGCCCAGCCAGGAGAACTTCTAGGAAGCGACTGGCTCAGCGGTTTGGAAGAAGACTGGGCCATTCGGCTGCGGACCACCCCGCCGGAAACCGCCGTTTTTTCAGGTCTGACACGCCAGGACCTCGCCGGTTCTGCCACCCTGCTGACCATTAACCAACGCGGCGCCTTCGAAGGGCTGCCCGGAGCTGGTGCGTGGAAAATCGATCTTTCCATGAAAGAGAACCGAATCGTCCCCAATTCATTAGCGGATTTGATCATCACTTTCACCCTTTCCGGGTATTATGACGCGACCTTGCGAGATGCAGTTGATCACGCTCCGCGAGCAGCCGCCGCGACAGCAACATGGTTCTCCGGGCACCAGAACTTCCCGGACGCGTTCTACCACTTCAACCGAAGCGGGCGAATGGACTGGAGGATCACCCGGGATTTTCTTGCCTTGCGCGGGTCCGTTGGCGAGCTGCGGAACCTTGCCATCCTCTGCGTCCCGTCGCAGAAACGTCCGGAGCTCGGGCGGCAGATGTGTTCATATCCGATTGAGTTTGAAGTGGACGCGGCGGGAAGTATCCAGATGCTTCGGGAACTTCCCCTCTTTTCGTTGTCGACGAACGGACTCGCTCTCGACGCAAACCTTAGTACACCGGCCGGCTCGGTGGTGAGCTTTGACTTCGGCGACGGAACCGGGTTCGCGGAGAGTAGTGCACTGCCGCACACCTACGCCAGACCCGGACGCTACGATGTCACGATACGCATCGTGGTCAACGGTCGCTTAACCGAATACGGCGCCGCCGTGGTCGTGTCGCGTCAGCATAGCGTTCTGCCACCCTGCGTAGCCGTCCCGAGTTTGCAAACTAGCGTGGCCAGTGGAAAGATCATCCTGCAGCCCTCTCTTCAGACTCCATCAGGCGAAACCCTCTCTGTAACTTGGAACTTGGACAACAGGAAGCCCGATGCTGGAAGTGACCCCGTCACTTTTTCGGTCGATCCAGGTCGCTATGTGTTGCGATTTTCGGCTATCCGGCCGTTGACTGCGCGTTTCTACAGTCAGCAACGCTACGCTCCCACAACGCCCCTTCCCTTGAATGGTCTGCTCTTGGCTACCAACCGCACCTTCGATCTGGATACAGAAGCCGAAACCACGGCGAATCCCAACGCTTTCGCGCAACACGTCTTTGGACAAGGATCCATCGTTCCGACAGATCGCTGGACGCTCGAACTGCCATTGGATGATAACCCCTCCGCAGTTAGTGTCTCCTCAGCCGACGTGAAACAGCATGACTTGGGCGAGCTTGCCGATGCGGTGCTGGCGCTTGAATACGTGGTGCGAGACGTGTGAAGAGGGTTGAAGACTGAAAGTCCTGGCTCGTGCGCAGCTACACGAACGAGAGAAGAACGGCTATGTGGCTTGGTGGAGTTGCGAGCAAAAGTTAGGTAAGCTTCAGGCGAGCTACTGAAGCCGCAGCATGATCACGCTCCATTTCGGGAGATTGATGTACACTTTGCCATCCGCTTGCGTCCACGGCTCATGGAAGGCATTCCCGGCGCCATCCCAGCCGCCAAAGTCACGATCCTGGGTGCAGAGAATCTGCGTCCAACGGCCGCCTTGTCCACCGGTATATACACCGTAGGAGAAGTCGGTAAAGTTGGTCTCCCCCATATTCACGATGGTCAACACACAGTTGTTCGCGTCCGGCGAGTAGCGCTTAAAGGCGAGCACCGTATTCATGTAATCCTCGTGCGTGATGTCGAAGGTCTCGCTGCGCAAAGCGGGATTCTGCCAGCGCACCCAGTTGGCTGCCGTCACGAGCTTGCGCATTTCCATCGCGATAGGGTCCCCGGCGATGGCCCAGTTGAAGCGCCGGTCGTCGTCTTCATCCCAGTAGCCCCAGTGGTGGCACTCCAGGCCCATGAAAAGCAGCGGTGTGCCTGGGATTGCGATATTCAAAGCCCAGCCGAGGCGAGCTTTGGCGCGCGCGTACCAATTGTTTCGTCCCCCAAAGAACTCCACAAAATAGCGATGCCGTTTGGAGTCGTCGGACTCGTTTATGGATTTTCCTTCATCTGCATCGCCGCACTCATCGTGCGACCCTAAAAGATACTTCACCAGGTTCCATTGGTTTGGATAATTGCGCCCGAAACCAAAATCTTTCCCCAGAAACGACTTGAGCCGGTCAAGGGTGCCATCACCTTGCGCGGCGCGCTGGAATTCGTGGTGAGCCTGCGAGAACCAGGTGGCGTTCAGGCCTGCATCGCGCACGATGCTGTCGTGATCGGGCAGGTGTTCCGCCACCAAATACTTATCCGCATGGTTCTGCTTGACCCTCCAGGTAAGTTCCTGGAGAAAACGCCATCCGTTGTTTCCCAAGCCGGAATTCGCCTCAATTGTGCGAGTGTGGTCCAAGCGCAGGCCGTCGGCTTGAAAATCCTCAAAGTACATGCGCGCATTTTCGATGAAGAACTCTCGCACCCGCTCCTTGTAAAAGGCTGGTCCCGGTCCCCAACCGAAAACGCTATCGAAGTTGGGATCCAGATATTCGCCGCGCGCGTTGCCGTATGTGGGCCAACCCTGGATCGAGTTATTGCGCTCGTCCGTCGTCGCATGATTGTAGACGACATCAAATAGGACTGCGAGTTCGTGCCGGTGAGCTTCCGCGACGAAGTTGCGGAGGTCTTCCGGCGTGCCATAAGCGCTCTCGATCGCGAAAAAGAAGCTCGGATCATAACCCCAGGAGCGGTTCATCCGGTATTCCTGCACCGGTAAGAGCTGAATCGCGTTAAAGCCGAGGTCACGAATATAGCCCAGCTTCGATTCGATCATCTTGAATGTGGCTGTCTGATCAACCACCTGACCGGCGAAGTCATCGTTGAAACCGGCAAAGCTCCCAATGTGGAGCTGGTAGATGATCAGGCTCTCAAAAGAGGGTGTCCGAAAGGGCGGCCACGGGTGCCCAGTATACTCAACGTAGCCATGATTCTCGCGGTCGAAGATGGCAGAGTGCTCCGTATTACGAGCAGCTGGATCTATGCGCTCGAACCACTGGCCGTTCTTCCGGAATACGAACTTGTAGCGGCTTCCAGCCTTGATGCCTTCGTTGAAATCCACGAAGCCCTGCCACAGGCCATCGCGATATTCTAGCGGCTTGGCCGTAGAGTCCGGATCGTCCTTATTGTCATACGCGACCACCGCGCGCTCCACATCCGGCGCCCATACGCGAAAGCGGACGCCATTCCATTCCATGTTTGCTCCTAGAGTGAGAGGCATACGATAGCTAAGTTGTCAGTCGCACGCGTAGGTGATCCGCCAGCCGGATCGCTAATGCTGCGAGAGTAAGTGTGGGATTCGCCGCGGGCGAAGTCGGAAACACCGAGAGATCGCACGCGTAAAGTCGCTGCTGCTCCAAGAAACGGAGGTTTTCATCCAGCACACCCGGCTGCGGCCCGTTCGCATCGACATACTTTCCCTTCGTCCTTTGCATGCGCAGCGTGCCGACCTCGTGCGCGACACCGCCGACGCTACCGAATTCCTGCTTGATGATTTCACCGCCGAGACCATCTACCACTACCTTTTGCGCGAGCGCCTTCAGATCCTCCTCGACCTGCTGGCTCACCGGCACGCGTCGCGCGGAGATTTGCGCATGTTGGTCGTCAGGGGCAATTTGCAGGAAGTTATCCTCTTGCAGCTCCGCGTTCAGCAGAAAAACGATTTCGCCCAGGACCCATTCTCCGCGGCTCTTGAGAAGGTCGTCCAGGATATTGTCATCCAAATAGCGTCCCTGGTTTAGATCCGCATTGATTTCCAGTAGGATATTAAACGGTGGGCGCCGCTGACCTTCGCGCTCGCGGGGCTGTGAAAGGGTTTTTGCACTCGCGAAGGGATCGTAAAACTCGGATTCCCGCGGAATCCTAAAGTGCGAGAAATGCACGGGATGATCTGTGAGGCCCCTGCCGATAAGCGCGTTCGGTTGTAATCCGCTGCGCAGCGCCAAGCGGGCACTTTCCACCGTGCCACCTGCGAGCACGGCGTACTTGGCCATATATGTGCGCAGCTCACCGGTTTTCAAATCGCGCGCCTGGACGGACACGCCGTTGGCTGTCTCCGAGACGCCTTCGACCATGTGATTCAAATTCACCTGCAAGGGTCCGTCGCGCCCGCCGGTGAGGCTGGATTCCATGAGCAAATCCGCGGTCGAAAAGACGCCGGAAGCCACCGTATTCGAATCCACGGGATTTTGCCGCGCGGATATCGGTGCATCCATATGGTTCAGCTCGGGCAGCGTAGTCCGTAAAAACTGAAAGATCCGGCGCACATACAGGCTGCGGGGTTGTGTCGAGCGCCCCAGCACATCCTCCGCCCTCTGGTAATAGATATCTTCTAGCGCCCACTTCACATCTTGCCCCCAGAAATCCAGCTCCCACGAGGTCATCCGCGGGATGAACGCTCCCCAAAAAAGCGACCGCCCGCCTAAGTTAAAGGCGTAGGCGCCATCATAGTCGTTATTATTTAGCTTCTCGTATTGCTTGGTCTGAAAATCGTCCCAGAGCTCCCAAATGTGCTTGATCATCTGGTCGCGGTCGAGCCGATGCCGCCGGGGGAGGTTCGCCACGTGCGTGGGGAAGAGGAGACCGCCGGCTTCTAATACCAGCACGCGAAAACCAAGATCGGAGACCTCATCCGCCACAATGCCGCCGCCGATGCCCGAGCCGATCACGATCACGTCGTACGGCTGATCCGTGGGAGCGATTGGTGGCTCGAAATAGCGACGTTGTAGCTGCCCATACTCGCGCACGGGTCCACGACGCTGATCGTTGAAGACGACCGCCGCCGACAAGATGTCCTGCGTTTCCCCTTCTGCCACCGTGACGGTGAGGTCCGGATCGTTCATCCAGACCGCACGATCAAGCACCAGTTTCCCAGCCCACGTGCCGGCATAAATCGCCTCCGGGAGCTCGAACGTCCACCCGCCATCTTCGTAGCGCCCGGCGAAATCCTTCCAGTCATTGCGCTCGGTGCGTAGCGTGACCTCTGCGATCGGAGGAATCCAGTAGCTCGTCTTATAGCGCAAAATAATCATGCACCTTGAACTGTCGGGCAGAATGGCCAGTCAAGCACGTCGTGTCGATTTTAGATTTAGACGGAACTTCATCTGATTACAAAGACGTTTGCAGGGCCGAGTTTCGCGATTTCGTAGGAATTTGTCGCGCAAGCCCGTGCCAAGAGGCGGCGACCATCACGAGACAAGCTCATTAATATTTCTCAGGACCCGCGGGGGTTTTTGGGTTCATGCAACCAAGCGACATCGGACTTGGCCTTGCGGGAGGGTACCAGACCCAAAGTCTGCGGGAGAGTCGGAAACTTTCATGTCTAAGTATGATATCTTTCTGAGCTACGCTCGCGTAGACGATACGGCTCTCGCCGAACCATACGCAGTCCGACAGAGTGGGTAATGGCTTTCAAGGTAGCCTCCAGCAGGCGGTGGACTCTCAGTTGGGCCGCACAAATGACGCCAAGTGGTTCTTCGACGCCCAGAGCCTCCGTACCGCGGATCATCTGACACATGAAATCTCGCAGGCGCTTGATGAGGCATTGCTCCTGGTAGCCCTCGTCTCCTGAGGATATTTTCATGAAGACTCCTGGTCCAAAATTCAGCGCGAACACTTCTTGAAAAACCTCGGTCCGGACGCGCTTAAGTCCGGGATGATCGTCGCTGACGGCGAAGATCACCCCTCGCAGGCCCGCCTCTTCAGCCCAAGCAGGAACTCTTTCCAGCTTGTCGCACTCTCTCGGTTGGCCATCTCCACGCCGAGCACCTGAGGCCGATCCTCCCAATCGATCCCGATAGCCACCAGCACTGCCCGGAAGCGAATCACTCCGTGCTCGCGCAACTTCTCATAGCGCGCATCGATGATTAGATAAGGATATTCGCTCTCCAACTCGCGCCGAGCGAAGCGTCCCAACTCCCCATCGAGCTTCTTGTTGATCTCACTGTCGCACTATGCCCGCAGAGCTCTTCACTGATCGCTTAGACTTTCCGGGTCGAGACCCCTTGGATGGACATCTGGGTGAGCGCGGCCACCAACGCCTTCTCGCTGCGCTGGTCGCGTTCGAAGACCTCGGTGGAAAAGCGCCCATTGCGATCCTGGGGGACTCGCAGCTCGAGCTTGCCCACCCGGATCACCAGACTGCGATTTAACCGGTGGGGCTGCCTTTTTCTCTACGTCCTGCTCTCCCAGCCCTTGAGGATTAAACGGAAGTCCAGCTCGTTCTGCGGAGTATCGCGAGTCCATCCCCAAACATCCGCCCCTCCGTCTATGTCGAAGTAATCAACTTTTCCGGCCCACATTCGGCGCAACTGCCGGATTGCAGTCCCGATGTCGGGCACAACAACGCAAACGACTTTGCCACTTTCCAGACTGCGCTCCAACGCGCCACGCAGGCTCAATGCGCCTTGCCCTTCGCGTCGCAGATTCCCCCCTTCTCTTTTGACCCACTCTTTTCGGATTCTTAAGACACTGCCATTTGGAAATCGCACGAGAAATTCTTGGCTAGGCCTGTAATTTGCGACTTTCATCTGAGGCTTTGCATAGCTATGGGCTTCTTTTACCAAGCTTCGTTAGACCGCGTCGAAGTGTCCCCCCTAAACCTCCGGCGTAGGCCAAATACAGGAATACGCTGAGAAGGTTTCAATCAGACCCTGATTTAACGAGCCAACAACTCCTGGTAAGTGACCACTGCCCAAAGCTATGAAAGCTATGCGGAGACTTATCATCGTATTCGTAATCGCGGACATTGCATTGGCGTATTCCGTCATAACCCAGTTTTTTTAAGGGTAGAAGGCAGACGCCTCGGAACGCTCGGCGGACGAAGGGCAAAGCCTTGCGCATAATGCGTAGGCGAAAAACGGGGATAGCCCCTATTTAAGCAATCAGGGAATTCCTGATAGGTGTTTCCCTACCGCTTTAGCAGAAGTGCATGAAAAGCGATGATGCCCATCGTAAGAACCGGCGTATTCTCATTGTCGACGACCATCCTGTCTTTCGACTTGGGCTGACCACCTACATCAATGCTCAGCCGGGTCTCTTCGCTTGCTGTGAAGCTTCCTCTTCGACTGATGCTCTCACAGAAATGCGGACCTGCAGGCCTGATGGTGCCATCGTTGATATTTCTCTGCCAGGAATTAATGGAATCGAGCTCATCAAAATTATGAGGGCAGAGCTGCCCAAACTATCAATTCTGGTGGTTTCGATGCACAAGGCCGAACTCTACGCATTGCGAGCACTGCGCGCGGGAGCTCTTGGATATGTTACCAAGGAGACCGCTCTTGAAAACCTCGTCAGTGCCTTGCACCAGATTTTGCGAGGTGGAATTTATGTCAGTCCAGAGTTCAGCGAGCGTCTTCTTCTAAAAATGGTTCTCTCCGGAAGCGACGAAGCTGACTCGCCAATTGCTCGACTATCCAAACGAGAACTGGAGGTTCTTGAGCTACTTGGAAGAGGTCTGAGACCATCCGAAATTGCGTCCAAGCTCAGCGTCAATCCAAAGACAGTAGAGACGCACTGTCGATCCGTCCGGCGGAAGTTCGGCTTTAGGAGCACGGCTGAAGTGAAACATTTTGCTGCCGGCTGGCTCGCTCAGAAACCGGCGTAGTCTCGAAGAGAGACTATCGGCCTGCTAAACTTCGAGACAAAAAGCCCGCCAAGGAAAAGAAACCAAGGCGGGATCTTGTTGGTTCTAAGGTGCGCCTTGATGAGAAGCGAGCCGTCATCTCGCCATACCCAGAACCAACATAGCGGCCTCCAAAAGCAGGATGGTGCTGCCGTTGTCGGGAACTGATACCACAGGACCATTATTATCCTTGTCCTTGTACTTGTCGTTATCCTTATCTTTGTCCTTAGGCTTAGCCTCTGCGTTTAGAGTAAGCGCAGCTGCTACGGGCAAACGAGATACCGCTTCATGTGGGTTTAAATATTAGCAGTGAACATGCCAAAGTGAGGGACTCGCATAAATCCCTGGCGAGCCAGCGCTTGTCGAAAGCAGACTTTCCTCCAAAATGAGCGGTGTTGTGAAGTATTCCGACACCTAGCCAGGCACTTTGTCTGCAAAGACCTGAGACTAATTACCTTCGGAACACATCGTAAAGATGTAGCGACAACCGACCGAGAAAAGCCCGTCGAAGCTCGCTAGCCAGGGCGGCTCAGAGCCAGCTTGCAAGGCAGATCAGCGTGAAGTCGAGTAAGAGACATACTCGGATAACCATTAACATGGTTGCTTCACCGGGGAAATTCTCTGGTTTTGCCCTCTTCATCACCCTGCCCATCAAAATTCCCTTTCTAGCCGTGGAGATTGTTCGTGCCTATAGGGGAGTATACCGATTTTCGGCTACGAACTTCCGCAAACCTGCGACGACAGAATCTGTTGGTGAGCAGCGTAGGGTTTTTGCAGTAATCGCCCCGACCCCCGTCAATGCGCAGATGGCGCTATAATGGTCACCGAACGCGCGGGCGGCTCTCTTCAGTCCACAGTTGGCAGCCGCCCGCCACAGCCCGCCTCGGGCGCGGTTCCCGAGGCGGGCTCTTGTTGGCTGATCACCATGTTCCGAGACGCGAAAGGTACGAGCCTCAACGGGGTGTCCGTCGAGGCGATATCGCGGTTTCACCCGAAAGGGGTCTCTCAAGATCGGACTTTGGAGGCATTGAACTTTGCGCACAACGCGGCTGACAAAAGAGTGGCGCATTTGACGCTAGGCGGATCCGAAAAGGAGGACTGCCTCGAATTGTGTCAGATTGCAGCCATGGTCGTTCACACAGCCACGGGACACTATTTGTAGAAACATTTGGGGTGGTCGCCTCCCGGGCGGATCATAATCGACGTCAGACGCAACGACGACAGAGGAAGCTCTTAACGTCCTACCGATTTCCGCGGGCTTGCGAATGCGAATCGCGCGCTAGCGATACGTCGCGACCTTACTCACACTCAGAAGCGGGGCAATCTGCAGTATCGCAAATGGCTGAATTCTGGTGAGTCCCCCTGGCAGCAAAACCAGCGAGAGCAAGAACGGCGAAAATGCTGAAAACAACGAGCGTGCGCATAATTTTTGAAGGCTAGCATCACGTGACCATTGGCGTCCAGTGGCGTATGGCAAAATCAGGAGGTCGCCCCCCTTTACTCATGAGCCCGAATAAGTTCTTCCTTTGACGGAAATCGCCTCTAACATCCCAAGCTCTGCGCACTCTGGTAAGTTGAGATAACTTCGCGCTCCATCGCCTTGTTTTCCTTGCCGCGGGCCGTTCGGAAAAATATGCTGGTATTCGCGCTGGAGTGGCTGGGCATCTTCTCCAGTGGCATACTGTTTCTTACAGAACACTCAAGATTCTAGGATTTTTGTTGCTGCTTATAGGGTCCAGGCAGGGCTGGCGGTACTGGCAGAGAATAGTTAAGGGTGATTAAGTAATTGAAAGGGCTACCCTGAGCGCCTGGAATTTTCGAGCAGAATTGCATCCCCGAACATTGGCGGATTTCGAGGGAAGTTTTCCCACTAATTTTCCCACTTACCTATATTCCCAAGGGTAGATTCCCCAATTGTGCTCGCTGAGCCGCAGGCGCAAATCGTTGGTCCAGCCAATATAGATCCGATCCGGTTCGTCGACTGCCCGCAACACATACGCATAGCTAATAGCCCTCCTCCGCCAAGGCTCCGGCGGGCCGCTTTCCCTCCGCCCGTCTCGATTTTCAGGCCGCTTCACAAACTCCAAAGCGGGCCTGCCCGCTGAAGCTGCGCCGCAGGCGAAGCGATCGTTAGTCGAGCAAGCGCTTGTATAGGAAGGCGCGGCCGGATCCGCTTTTCAGATAGCCCTCGAACGCGCGCGCTGCTTCCTCGCTGTAGAAGCCAGCATACCAGGCAAGCTCCCACGGACGATGCCTCGCCGTGTGCGGGGACATTCCCCAGTTGTGCTCTCTGAGCCGCAGGCGCAAATCGTTGGTCCAACCAATGTAGATTCGCTCCGGTTCGTCCACTGAACGCAAGCACATACGTATAGGTTACATGCCCTCCTACGCCAAGGCTCCGGCGGGCCGCTTTCGCTTCCCCCGGCTTTACGTTCACCCGCTTCATAAACTCGAAAGCGAGCCCGCCCGCTGAAGCTGCGCCGCAGGCGAAGCGAAAGCGGGTGAAGGGAATCGAATTGTCACAGGTCTTCGACCTTGACCTGCTAGTTTGGCTTCGCTCGGCTATGCGCTTCGCGCGGGCAGTCTCGCAAGCTCGGGTTCGATTCCCACGAGCACGAAAGGCCTCTTACTTTAACTTGGAGCGATCCTACATCTTGGAGCGGGTGAAGGGAATCGAACCCTCGTGTCCAGCTTGGGAAGCTAGCGTTCTACCATTGAACTACACCCGCATCAAACTTAGTCCCACGAACGGACTTGCTGGCGACTATTCGCATTCTCGTTCCAAACGCCGACTTTCTTCATGATCGTCGCATTTGTCGAGGTCGAACCATTTGTCGATACGCCAACCCGATTGTCGTAATCGCCATCCAGCGCAACGTAGTAAGAGTTTGACCAGGGATCAACGAAAATACCATTCGAGGAAAGCCCGCCCTTGCCTTTCTTATAGTTCAAGACCTCCAGGAAAATTATCCTGCGCGGATTCAAATTGGTATTACTCGCCGTGAGAGCACCAAGGACGTTGCCACTGACCGTTTGTGGCGAATTGGAATCTGGTAGGCGACCGTATTCGGTGTCATAAGCGACAATGGCCGTAGCGATCTGCACGACGTCGTTCTTGGCCTGGGCTTTTTTCGCCGCATCAAGCGCCCCTTGAACGGCCGGAAAAAGCAAGCTCATGAGAACTCCAATAATGGCCACCACCACCAGCAACTCAATCATGGTGAAGCCCCGGGGAGATTTCAGAGCAGGCATCGCGACGCTCGAAAGGTGGAACTGGATACCTACCGGAGCAAGCATTTTCTTGCAGAAACCTCGCCATTTACGCGAAAAACAGACGTGACTCGCGAAAAAAAACTCTCCGGCGAGCGCGCCAAAGACCACCTTCGGTCGCAAATTCTAGGGCTCCTAGCCGAAAGGGCGCTCGACAAGGTGGAGATTTCCAAATCACTGGGCCTGCCGGCCCAGCAGCGCGGAAAGCTGCGCGAACTACTTCGCGACATGGAAGTGGGCGGCGAAATCGCCCGCATTCGCAAAGATCGCTACGTCATTCCAGAGCATGCGGATCTGCTGACGGGGCCGATTCAGTTCCATGCCAGCGGATCCGCACACGTGCTCGGTGAAAAGCCCGGACAGCCCGATCTTTTCATCAGCGGCGAGAATGCGTTTACGGCGATGCATGGCGACCGAGTGGTCGCCCGGTTGATCACGGAGAGAGCGCCTGAAGGCGAGTGGAAATTGGGACGCCCGGCGAAGACGCCACGCCGGGAGGGACGGGTAATTCGAATCCTGGAACGCGCGAATGAGACGATCGTGGGCACGCTGCAGCGGTCTCGCAACTTTTACTTTGTCGTCGCTGACGATCCGCGCTTCGTCCACAACCTCTACGTTCCTGCCCCCGTTGCTCCCTTGTCTGCCGGTGTCGGCGATAAGGTCGTCGCCAAGCTAGATGCCTGGCCCTCGCGCCATGTCAATCCTGAGGGCCACATTATTGAAGTCCTTGGACCAGCGGGCAGTCCCGGAGTGGATATGCTCTCTATCATCCGCAAGTACCGCCTGCCTTCGGAATTTCCGCAGGAGGTCATTCGGGAGGCGGAGAGTCTTCCCGCTCAAATCGATCCCGGGGAAATTGAACGCCGACTCGACTTGCGCGATCGGTTCATCCTGACGATTGATCCCGACGATGCCCGCGACTTCGACGATGCAATTGAAGTGGAGGCCACGCCAGACGGCTGGAGCGTTGGCATTCACATTGCCGACGTGTCCCACTATGTCGTCCCGAAGAGTAAACTGGACCGAGAGGCGGTCTCCCGCGGGAACAGCGTCTATCTCGCCGATCGTGTGATTCCGATGCTTCCGGAGGCGCTCAGCAACGGGCTATGCAGCCTTCGGTCGAACGAAGATCACCTCACTTTTTCGGTTTTCGCCGGCGTCAATCGAAAGGGAAAGGTCCATTCGGTGCGCTTCGCGAAAACTGTCATCCGGAGCGCCGCGCGTCTAACCTACAAAGAGGCGTTCGCTCGACTCGAGCGCCCTCCACACGATGACATCGGCCGAAAACTTCACGTGGCCTGGCAGTTGGCATCCGAACTGCGCGCCAGAAGGTTTGCCGCAGGCTCACTCGACTTGGAATTTCCGGAAGTGAAGGTCTGGCTGGATGCGCAGGGAAGACCTCTGCGTCTCGAAAAGATCGAAAACGACATTTCCCACCAGCTCATCGAAGAATTGATGCTGCTGGCCAACGAGCTGGTCGCAGGAGAGCTGATGCGGCGGCGTCAACCCACCATCTACCGCGTCCACGAAAAACCGGATCCGGACCGAATGCTGGAGTTTCGAGAGATGGCGCTCGCTTTGGGCGTCCAATGCGGCGACCTCTCTCATCGCCCGGAACTTCAAAAATTGCTCGGCTCCACTCGCGGGAAGCCACAGGAGTATGCGATTAAGCTCGGCTTGCTCAAGAGCCTGAAGCGCGCCCGTTATGCGCCTGAACCGCTCGGGCACTATGGCTTGCACAAAAGCAACTACACGCATTTCACGAGTCCAATCCGGCGGTATTCGGATTTGATCGTGCACCGCACCCTGGCCCATTTGCTTGGGCTCAACAGGCGCGGGGCAGATTCCTCGACCCTTGGTTCTGTTGCAGACCATATCTCGACTACGGAACGGATTGCCGCCGATGCGGAAAAGGATTCCGTCAAGCTCAAGAAGCTGGAATTCTTTCAAAACCAACTTTCGTCGCGGGGCGCCGGCGAAACCTTCACGGCGCGCATTCTTGAAGTCCGCAACTATGGCCTGCTCATTGAGTTGCCTGACTTTCTGATGAACGGACTCGTGCATGTCTCCGCACTCGACGGCGACTTTTTTCTCCTCGATGCGGCGCATTCACGACTCGTGGGCC
Source organism: uncultured Verrucomicrobiae bacterium (assembly GCA_963824895.1). Classification (GTDB taxonomy): domain Bacteria; phylum Verrucomicrobiota; class Verrucomicrobiia; order Chthoniobacterales; family Terrimicrobiaceae; genus DASTFP01. The sequence continues at coordinate 296,504 of CAWGQS010000018.1, forward strand.
GCCGATCTCGGCGAGTGTTCCAGGTGGGCGATGAGATCCGGGTTCAAGTCGCCAGAGTGGACCTCTTCAAGCAGCAAGTGGACTTTCGGCCAGTCGGGCTTCCCTGAGAATTTCGCTGAAAGCCTAAAAAATTGAGTTGTTACCCGACCTCAGATGATTTTCAATCATAATGTTCCCAACTGTGTAAATTGATGGATACCATACTTGAGTCGCGCGAGGTTCAGGTCGAGCGCAAGCATTTCTTCATCGAGTTTCGCGAGAACGACCGTGGTCGCTTTCTCCGGATTACCGAGGAAGCACACGGCCGCCGCAACACGGTGATCATTCCCAGCACGGGGCTCGAAGAATTCGAACGCCTCTTGAATGAAGTGCTTGCCGTCGGTGCCCGCCCCTGATGTCGTCTTAAAGAACTTTCCCGCGGATCATCATTCCGCTCTTCGCTGACGTTGTCGGCGCCTCTGCAAAAATGGCAGGGGTGTCGCGTCTTCTTTTCCTGTTATGCCCAAAAAATCCAAGCCTTCGAAAGCCTCTCTTCCAAGGGGAAAATATGTTTACTATTTCGGTCACGGACGAGCCGACGGGACGGGCGCGATGCGCGCTCTGCTAGGTGGCAAGGGTTCCGGACTAGCCGAGATGACACGCATCGGTCTGCCGGTTCCGCCCGGGTTTACGATTACGACCGAGGTTTGTACCTATTACTATCAACATAAGCGCTCGTACCCTCCGCAACTGGCGAAGCAAGTCGATGAAGCCCTCGCCAAGATTGAGAAATCGGTGGGCAAGGACTTCGGTGACTTGGAGAACCCGCTTTTGATTTCGGTTCGGTCCGGCGCTCGCGATTCGATGCCCGGCATGATGGACACGATCTTAAACCTGGGCATGAATGATGCCACGGTCGAGATTGTCGCGGCCAAAGCTGGCAATCCGAAATTTGCGTGGGATAGCTACCGGCGATTTCTCCAAATGTATGGGGATGTTGTCATGGGTGTGCAGCGACGCCCGGAGGAAGACCATGAGCCTTTCGAAAGCACGATCGAGCGTCTCAAGGATGAGCGTTATGGCAACCACCACTTTCCGGATACGCAGCTGAGCACCGACGACATGAAGGAACTCGTGTCCCGCTTCAAAGCGCTCATTCGCGAGCGGACCGGCAAGGACTTTCCGCAGGACCCGAAGGCTCAGCTTTGGGGCGCGATCGGCGCTGTTTTTGGATCCTGGAACAACGATCGAGCCATTGTTTATCGCAGAAAATACGGGATCCCGCATGAGTGGGGCACCGCGGTGAACGTGCAAACGATGGTCTTCGGCAACATGGGAGAAACCAGCGCCACCGGTGTCGCATTTACCCGTGACCCGGCGACCGGCGAAAAGGTCTTCTATGGCGAGTACCTCATCAACGCGCAAGGCGAAGATGTCGTCGCGGGCGTCCGGACGCCGAACCCCGTTTCCAAGCTCGGTAAGGAAATGCCCGAATCCTACGCGCAGCTCCTGAAAGTGCGTGAGCTTCTCGAAAAGCACTTCCGCGACATGCAGGATCTCGAATTCACCATCGAGGACAATCGTTTGTACATCCTGCAAACCCGCAATGGCAAGCGGACCGGCCTAGCCGCGATCAAAATCGCTGTCGACATGGTCAAGGAGAGGCTGATCAGCAAAGAGGAGGCCATCCTCCGAATTCCCGCGGACTCGCTTAGCCATGTTCTCGCGCCCATCTTCGACAAGGAAAGCGTGAAGAAGGCAACCAAGATCGCCAGCGGGCTGCCGGCGGGACCTGGGGCAGCGAGCGGGCGGCTGGTTCTTCGCGCGGAGGAAGCTGTGTTGCGCGCTCATCGAGGCGAGCGAGTCCTACTCGTTCGCATAGAAACTTCTCCCGAAGATCTCCGGGGGATGATCGCTGCCGAAGGCATTCTGACGGCGCGCGGCGGCGTATCCTCGCATGCCGCCCTAGTAGCCCGCCAAATGGGCAAAGTTTGCGTGTGCGGCGCCAGCGACTTGCGGATCGACTATGCAAACAAGACGGTCACCGCCAGCGGCCACGTCCTCAAAGAGGGCGACTTCATTTCGATCGATGGCACGGCCGGCGTCGTCTTCTCAGGAGAAGTGACCACCGCACCATCCGAGATCGTCCAGGTGCTGGTCAGCAAGACCCTTCAGCCGGAGAAGAGCACCCGCTATGCAGACTACGCGGCACTGATGCGGTGGGCTGACAAGTGCCGCAAACTCGACATTCGAACCAATGCGGATACGCCCGAACAGGTCGAAAATGCCATCGGTTTCGGAGCGGAGGGCATTGGCCTCTGCCGCACCGAGCATATGTTCTTCGAAGGAGATCGAATCGACGCAATGCGCGAGATGATTCTCGCCCGAGAAACCGAAGACCGGAAAAAGGCGCTCGCAAAACTGCTCCCCTACCAGCGGGATGATTTCATCGGAATCTACCGGGCGCTCGATGGCCTTCCAGCAACCATTCGCCTGCTGGATCCTCCGCTGCACGAATTCCTCCCGCATGATCACGCTCAGCAGAACGCGCTGGCCGGGAAACTCGGAATCTCTCAAGACGAAATTTCCAAGCGAGTGCACGAACTCCACGAGTTCAATCCGATGCTGGGCCATCGCGGCTGCCGGCTCGGCATCGTCTATCCGGAAATTTCTGAAATGCAGGCCCGCGCGATCTTTGAGGCGGCCGCCCAGGTTCAATCTGAAGGCATCAAGGTGCGGCCGGAAGTGATGGTGCCGCTGGTAGCATTCCCGAAGGAACTCAAGCTCCAGATCGAAATCGTAAATCGTGTGGCCAAGGAAGTCGCCAAGGAGAAAAAGGCGAAACTCAAGTACCTGGTCGGAACGATGATCGAAGTTCCCCGCGCGGCGCTTGCCGCGGAGAAGATCGCCGAAGACGCGGAGTTCTTTAGCTTCGGCACAAATGACCTCACGCAAACGGCCCTCGGCATGAGCCGGGATGATTCGGGCAGCTTCCTGCCCGCCTATCTCGAGCATGAGATCGTCGCAACAAACCCGTTCGCCTCCATCGATCAGGATGGCGTTGGCGAGCTCATGAAAATGGCACGAGACCGAGCCAGGAAGACCCGCAAAGACATTAAGCTGGGCATTTGCGGAGAACACGGCGGCGAACCAAACAGCGTGAAATTTTGCCATGCGATCGGGCTCGATTACGTGAGTTGTTCTCCGTTTCGCATCCCCATCGCCCGCCTTGCCGCCGCGCAGGCGGCGTTGAGCGAAGCGAAGTGAAGTGATTCTCGTAGAAAACCTTACGACAAACACGTTCGCTGCGTTGTAGCGGCGGTGTCCCCACCGCCGGGTCCGTCCCTCGGCCGTGGGGACACGGCCGATACAAGAGGGCATGCTAACTAAAGCACCCTGTCTGGTTAATCACCAACGGGGCGACTTCCTATTAGCGTGGGCAACTGGCCCAAGGACGCACATCCAAAACACGACAAACGCTGAACGCGCGATTCATCCATAAGTCTGCTGTCCCGGCATCCGTGGTGCAGGGCCAACCATAATGCAGTGTCGTGGGAACATGGATGCTCGGAGCTATGCTTTGGACGAATGTCGGTGCGACATAATCCTAAGGGGTCGTTGCTGACGGAGGCTTTTGGGGAGCATACGCGTCTCGCGTGTGGTGTTCGGCGTCTCGCCGAACAGAGTTTTCCGGCGAGACGCCGGAAAATGGCACGCGCGGACGCGTGCGCTCCCCGAACCATCGAAACGTCCCTGGTCTGTACTCTTGGAGCATGTCTCTTACTGACGCACGATCAGATCGCGTCAGTATCCTCGGTGGTCACATCGCGAGCCGGCGAGGAGGAAAGAGCTTGCTCAAGCGCCCTCCAGGCGAGCATCGCACACTTGACCCTTTGCGGAAACCTCCGCACGGCTGCAAAGACGAGGAGATCACCAAAGCTGGAGGGCGGCTCGCCTGGGTCGGGCGCTGTAAGCATCTGCCGGAAGGCTTCGATCGTAGAGTGCCCCTCGCTACGGGACTTGCCGCGCATTTTGGTCGTCATCAAGGAAGCTGATGCCATGCAAATAGCGCACCCGTGACCTGTGAACTTGAGCGCCTCGATTATTTCCGGCGTAAGTTTTACCGCGAGCTCCACCTCGTCTCCGCAGGATGGATTGTCTCCCTTCACCGAGACTGTCGCCTCCGGCAGCGCGCCAAAATTTCGCGGCCGCTTGCTGTGATCCAGGATAATTTCCTGGTAGAGTTCTTCGATGTTCACGCGAAGAAGGCGTGGATTTTTCGGAGGATTTCCGCCATGCGGATGACTTCCTCCGGAGTGTTGTAGAAATAGAAGCTGGCTCGTGCCGTCGCGGGCACGCCCAGCTTTCGCAGAAGCGGCTGGGTGCAGTGATGACCCCCCCGCAAAGCCAGTCCATACTGATCGGCCATGCTCACAACATCGTGCGCATGAACGGACCCGAGCACAAAGCTCACCACTCCGGCGCGTGTATCGCGCGGACCAAAAATCCGAGCCCCCGGAATTTGCTCAATCAAAGCGCAGGCCTGTAAAGCGAGGGCTTGGTCATGTTCAAAAATTCGCTCGCGTCCGATCTCATCCAGATAGCTCGCCGCGGAGCCAAGACCGATAGCCTGAGCTATCGCGGGTGTGCCTGCTTCAAAGCGATGCGGCGGAGGTTTGAATTCGCTTTCCGTCAAGGCCACACTGGAAATCATTTCTCCCCCGCCGTGAAAGGGTTCCATGGCTTGAAGGAGTTCCTTGCGCCCGTAAAGCACTCCTGCGCCGGTCGGCCCGCACATTTTGTGGCCCGAGAGCGCCAAAAAATCACAGCCGATCTTGCGGATGTCCAAGGGCTTGTGGCCGGCGCTTTGCGCCGCGTCGACGAGAGTGACCGCCCCAGCCCTCCTGGCGCGAGAACAAAGGTCGGCAACCGGATTGATCGTGCCCAGAGTATTTGAGATATGGGCAAAGGCGAAGATTTTCACCGGCCCGTCGAGAAGGCTTTCGAGCTTCTCGAGATCAAGCCGCCCTTCGGGCGTGATCGGGACGAAACGCAGGATCGCACCCTGGCGGCGCGCGAGAAGCTGCCATGGCACCAAATTGCTATGGTGTTCCATCTCGGTGAGCAGGATCACATCACCCTGGCCAACGTTCGCATCCCCCCAGGCTCGAGCCACCAGGTTGATGCTCTCGGTAGTTCCGCGCGTAAAGACGATTGTTTCCGGCTCTGCTCCGAGATAGCCCGCTAGCCGCTGACGCGAGCCTTCAAATGCCGCGGTTGCTCGATTGCTCAGTTCATGAAGTCCGCGGTGGACATTGCTGTTATCGTGCTCGTAGAAGCGTGACAGCGCATTGATGACGACCGTGGGTTTTTGGGAGGTGGCCGCATTGTCGAAATAGATCAACGGATGTCCATTGACCTGCTGAGCCAGAATCGGAAAGTCCTTTCGGATGGCTTCCCAAGGTCTTGTCTCGCCAGACTCCATAGCATTTACTTAAGCGAGTTCGGCCAGTGGCACAAGATGAGCCCTCGAAAGGGCTTTTCACAACCCGCTACCACAGGTATTTGCCTTGCATGCAGATTGAGAAATCCAGTGAAAACGGGGTCACCACACTCAAGGTGTCGGGGGAAGTCGATCTGCACGCATCCCCACAGCTTCGCTCTGAGTTGCAGAGCTGCGTGGGCGAAAAGACTCCGGTTCTCCTCGTCGACTTTAGCGCGGTGGACTACATCGATTCCTCCGGTCTGGCGACCTTCATCGAATATCTCCGCGATGCGGCGGCCTATGACGGGAAGATTGCGCTTTTCGGAATGAAGCAAAAAGTGCGGACGATTTTTGACCTCGTCCGACTAAACGAGCTCTTTACGATCGCCGACTCGGCCGATGCCGCCGTGGCCGCCCTCGCTTCCAGATAGGCCGCCGTGAGCGGGCTGCGAAACTATTTCGCGCTAAACGCGCAGATTCTCTATTGGATTTTTCTCGCTCCGCTGAGGGGCAAACCGCGTTTCAAGTTCTGGCAAGTTTTCCAACAGATGGCCCGCATTGGCGTGCAGGCCCTGCCGATGACTTCGCTGACGGCGTTCAGCATTGGCCTGACGCTGGCCATGCAGGGGGCGTATCAGCTCGCCAAGTTTGGCGCCACTTCCTACGTGCCCGACCTCGTTTCACTTACCTTGCTACGAGAACTTGGTCCGTTGCTGGTCGGGGTGGTGGTCATCGGACGGAGCGGGTCGGCCATTACTGCTGAACTTGGAACCATGAAGGTCTCCGAGGAGATCGAAGCCCTCCAGGTAATGGCCATCAATCCGATCCGATTTCTGGTGGTCCCACGATTCTTGGCGATGCTCGTGATGCTGCCGGTGCTCACGGTTTTCGGCAACTACATAGGCTTCGTGGGCGGCTGGAGCATTTGCCATTTTGCGTTGGATATGAATACGAACGCCTTCATTCTTCGCCTGGTGGGCAGCGCCCATCCGATCGACCTCTACGCGGGCATCGTCAAAAGCTTTGTCTTTGCCTGGCTGATTGCCACCATCGCCTGCCAGGCCGGGCTCGAGGTCACTGGGGGAGCCGAGGGGGTTGGACAATCAACAACCAGTTCGGTGGTCGTTTCGATCATCGCCATGCTCGTGGCAAACGCCGTCCTGACCGCGCTCTTCTTTTTTGCCGGGCCGGACACTTAGGAATGCTTACGCTCGGACGAGTATGGAGGCTGCCTAGGCGGCTGCTTGGTCAGCCTCCTTTTTGACAACCGAGCAAAACCAGAGCTTATTGCCTTCGCTGTCCAGAAAGCTCCCGACGTAAAACTCATCATAGGCCTCGATGGGGTCGGAAATAATCACGCCGTCTTCGCGCAATTGACGTTCCAGTTGCACGGCGTCGTCCGTCTCAATGGTTATGCGGGGATTCGGATTCTGGGTCGGACAGGCGTACCAATTGGTCTTGAGCATGAGAACAATATCACCGAGGTAATACCCGACCTGTTGCCCGCCCTCAAAGGCAGGTTTCAATCCAAGGACTGTTTCGTAGAACTTTGCGGCCCGATCGGGCTCAACAACCGGAAGAGCGATCACTTTGACACATCGAAGGCGTGCAGTCTGCATGACGATATTGCTAAGTATTAGTGTTCACAAAGTCAACATCAGCTTAGGCCGCCAGCTCCTTCAAAACTCCCTTCATATTTGCTTATTGTAGCGGCGGTGTCCCCACCGCCGGGGAAGCCACCCCTCGACCGTGGGGACACGGTCGCCACAGACGCCCTCGGCAGTCAGACACGGCCGCTACAGCACGCGCCTCGACGGTGAGACACCGGTCCAAAAAATTGGCCGACACGGTTTGCCAGAGCTAATTTTCCTCGAGCTCCGCACGCGCTCTCGAGGCGGTAATGATAAGCGCCGGCATCGAGAACGTGAGTGCGCCATCGGTTCCCACAAACCTCTGCAGCGCGCGCTCCGATTCCGCGGAAAGCGTTTCGAACTGTTCATCGTCGAGTAAGCCCCCAAGGGTCCAGACACAAGCCCTCTCAGTCGACACCAACGAGCGAATCGACGCAAATCGAACCACCCCGTCGTGCCGGGTCACCTTGGCGCCAAATATCCCCGCCGACGCGCACAACGAGAGCAGTCTTTCGGAATCGCCGAGAACAAAGGGCGCACGGAACGCACTCGCTACTCGATCGCCAAAAAGCCTGCGTAGCAACTTCTCGAATGCTGCATAACCGGACGAGCGCTCAAGGGCGTCGCACACTGCCACGGCCAAGCGACCACCCGCCCGCGTCACACGCATCATCTCGCGCAGCGCGACGTCCGCATTCTCGAAAAACATCATCCCAAACTGGCTGACCACTGCGTCGAAGCATTCATCGGGAAACGGAATCGACTCGGCACGACCGGCCCGCCATTCGATCGTCTCGGTCTTGCGGCGGGCAACAGTAAGCATTTCTTCATTCGGATCGAGACCCACGACCGATCCGCCAGACCCGACCCGGTCGGCGACCGCACAGGCAAGCACTCCGGTTCCACAAGCCACGTCAAGAACACCTTGGTTGGGCTCGATGCCAGCAGCATCTACCACCACGCGCGTCCAGGGTTGAAAGAGAGCCGGCACGAAAAACTCGTCGTAGACCTCCGCCGGAGAACGTCCGGCGCGGACCTTTTCAGTTGCGGTCATTTGTCTTCTCCTCGTGATGTTTCAGTGGTTGTGCGGCGGTTCGTGCTTAAGGAGTTCGAAAGTTCAGTGGTTCGAGCCTTAGTTGCGACCACTTCTAAGGACTCGGCGGAGGTAATCAATGTGCCGCCGATGATTTCGTTAGGTTCAGCGAGGACGCGATGCCCCGCAACAATGAGGCTGTCGCGGTTCGAAGGGTCCAGCGCTTCGAGGGCTTTCAGCAGGGGAACGAAAGCAGTGGAGGACACTTCGCTCCACCGTGCTGATGAACGATAGTGAAACACAAAACTGTCGTTTGGTTATTTAGAAACCTACACGATCTCCGATAAGCTGCCGCAAATAATCTTTTGTTCGCCGAAGCGAAGGAGGTTTCAACCAGACACAGTTACCGTCCGCAGACGCGTACGCTGGACGACGAGGACCAGGAACTAGCGGTCAAGGGCGTGCGCGTCCTGCAATTTTCCAGACCCTCGACCCGCTGTTCGGCAGGTGGAACAACGCGCATTGCTGCCACTCCCGCGCCCTCCGAATTCGTCACGTTGGATGTCGCTGGGCAGATCGCAACTGACATAGCAGATAACAAACTGCCGGAAAAACGGTCAAGTAGACGCTTAGTGAATACGCCTTAGGTCGACGGCTTGAACTCGACGAACTCGTGCGTCACTTCTCCGGAAAGGGTCGCCTGACACACGAGCCATCCTTTCTCCTTGGTTCCGTCATGATTGCTGCGGATGCGCGCACAGCACCTGCCGGTGGTTATCAAGGCGCTCCCTCGCCATCGCTCGGTGTAACCATGGAAATGTCCGCAAAGAGCTGCTCGAAGATTAAATTCCAGAAATGGCTCCAGGACGTCATCGGCGTTGAGAGGACGCATGGGCACCTCCGCTCCAAGAGGAAAATGGGTAAAGAGGACCGTCGGCTTCCGGCGGTCAAGTCGCGGCAGATTTTCTTGGAGCCAGGCAAAGGTTTCCGGCGAGATTTTGGTATCCCGCCACGCGTCACCCGCGGTGGTATCGATCGCCACCAACTGCCAACCACGGTGTTCGACGATGTAGTTGATTTGATTCTTGAATACCTCCTCATACGAGCGCCGATCCGATCGCGTCAGATAATCGTGATTGCCGATAGTCGCATGGATGGGAATACCGAGCCCGTCGAAGACATTGCGCACGCCGATGTGCTGACCAGCTTCGCCACTGTCCGCGAGATCGCCACAAAGGAGGCAGAACTCGGCGTGAGGAGCGCTTTCCTTCATTGCCAAAATTGCCTTTTCGAACCAGGGACCGCATTCCTTCTCCTCCGAGAAGTGGAGATCGTTGATCGCCAGGAAGGTAAAGCTGTCCTTCAAATCGTCTGCCTCGAGACGACCCGGCCACAAGCCGAGACTCAACAATGTCCCGGCACTCAGGCGCATGAAGTTGCGGCGTGTCATTTCCCGGGACATTCTAGTACTTGAGCGACTTTTCAGCGCAAGGCAAGTGCCCAGCAGGTCGCTCAAACGTAGAACTGCTCGGTATGCGGACGCAGATCGAGCTCAAGTGACCATGCGGAGCGGTCCTGAATGGTGAGCTGCCAGTAGGCGTCAGCAATACGGTCGGAATCCAGCATGGGTTCGTCGGCCGGCGCCTCCCCTTGACCGCGCGTGGTTCCAATAAGTCCGTCGATGACGACATGCGCCACGTGCACGCCGCGTGGCCACAACTCGCGTGCGAGAGATTGCGCGAGACCGCGAACCGCGAATTTCGCGCTGCTGAATGCCATCCAGCCACCGCCGCGGACACTAGAGGTTGCGCCGGTAAAGAGCATGACTCCATCGCCGGCCTTCAACATGTCAGGGACTGTCTCCTGCGCACAGACGAATCCACCCAGCGCTGCCACGCGCCAACATTGCTCGAACTCCTCAGCGGTCGTCCCCAGTAGTCCGTGCCCCAGGGCACTACTTGGATTATGGATGAGAACTCCAATCGATCCCAAACTTTTGCGCACCCGATCGACTGCCGCAGCTGCTTCGGCCGGTTGGCTAATATCTGCAACGACGCCGATCGCCCCTGCCCCAGAGGTAGAGATCTCTTTGGCCAGCGCTTGAATGAAGTTTGAACTTCGCGCGACAAGTCCGACCTGAAAGCCTTCGTGTGCGAAGCGTCGCGCGAGCGCGGCCCCCAGCCCAGGACCGACGCCAGTGATCAACGCAACCCGGTTCAGCATGGTTCTCAGATCTCATCCCAAAAGAGGGAACCTGCGAAGGAATTTCGATGAGATTCGTCCAGCACTTGGTCATCGCCGGCAAACGCCAAGTTATGGGCGGCGCTGTTCAAAGAGCTCCATCAGCGCGTGCTTAACGGATGCATTCACCGGAAAATGCCGCTCGAGGAAAAGCAAGATCGCCTGAGCCGACTCGATGCTTCGTTCATAGCCTTGTGTGAATGCCGGGAGTTCTTTGGCAATCGATGGATGCCTCCGCTCATAGCGACGCTCAGGCGCAAACACATCTCCGCGCTCTGAGGCAGATGGCTCGATTCCTTCCGCCAACTCGAGCACCCGATCAACCGCAGAGCTTTGGATGAGGCGCATGGCAGATAACTTTTCCCCCCGGTGAAAACGGCTTACGCCGACATAGAGGTTTGTGAGTGCTTCACCAAGCGACCATTCCAGCGAAGGTTTCTCTTGCACACTTGGGATTCGCTGAGGGAGCGCAAGGGTGTCCGAAACACCTTGCTTCCTCCAGATGATGCGACCAGGCGCAAACGGAATCTGTGGCAATTCTCGCTCCTCAAAGACAGCAAACTCGCAGAAAACGCCATCTCGAAATAGCAGCTTGTGACCATCCGGCGTGTTGCGAAACGAGTAAGCGATCGGGCAAATCGAACTAAGCCAATCGAGATGTTCGATGAACTCCATCTTAAAGCCCGGTTCAACGATCGCGAAAAAATCCAGATCAGAAAATTCGTCGAGCCGATCGACTTCGATGCCGACGGAACCCAATCCAATGAGCGCCACCGCTTTGTTCGAGCGTGCCAGTGAGGCAGCGATCTCGTTCAACCGCGAGAGCAAGAGGTCCTGCCTGCTATCGGCCATACCTTTCGGCTCCCAACGACGACTGGTTCCCGCGTTGAGCTTGGGCAATAACTCGGAACCAATTTCGTTCAGTCGCGCTCGACCTCATTTCCGAGCAGTCTAGCATTTCTCACGCATCGAAGAAAAGCGCGACCGGGGCTTATCACCAATCGCGTGCCGTTCTGTAGGACGGTGTCCCCAACCGTCGAGGGCTGTGCCATCGGCTTCTGATGAGATAGGGACGGGATAGAACCGCCCCCTCTCCCGAACCGGACGGGCGGATTTCCCGCATCCGGCTCTCCAGTTGGTGGGTGCTCCTCACGGAGATTGACCGATCGCCTGTCGGCATTGACTCAGGGAGATCAAGCCTTCGGCGTGGAAGAAGTCATTGGACCAACGCTGATGATCGCGACCCCGGCCTCGACCTCGACCTCCACCGCGCTTGCGCAGGATGCTTCGCAGCCTGCCTCGGGTGTAGCCGTCGATTGTCGTGAAGACGTTGCTCTTGCTATGCTTGAAGGATTCAAACCAGCCGTGCAACAGGCCGTTGAGATCTTCACAGATCGCTTTCATACTGCGCCCCTCGGTGGGCCGTGTTTTGGCTCGGAGCACTTCCTTAAGTTTGGCCAGGCTCTTCTTGCGCGGCCATTTCATACCACGCTCGAAGTGATAGCCCAGGAAGTCGAAACCTCCTGGCTGGCTGGCATCCACGATCTGGGTCTTCTCCGGGTGAAGCGTCAGCCCATTTGCTTTCGCAAATTCCTGGATCTTCTCCAAGGCTTGCTGGGCTTGCTCCCGGCTGTGACAAAGCACCACGTAATCGTCGGCATAGCGCACCATTTCGATGCCTGCTCTCGCCATCTCCCAGTCCAAGGGATCTAGATAGATGTTCGCCAGTAAGGGGCTGATGACCGCCCCTTGCGGAGTGCCCCTTTCGGTAGGTTGCCAGCTTTTGACGCTCTCCATGACCCCGGCCTTGAGGTAAGCCTCTATAAGCCGCAGCACCCTGCCGTCGGCGATCTTTCCCCCGACCCGCTTCATGAGCGGCCCGTGCGGAATCGTGTCGAAGTAGCCTTTGATATCGGCATCCACCACCCACACCTTTCCTTCTTTGAGCAGTTGCTCTACTCGCCTGAGCGCATCTTTGCACCCGCGCCCTGGTCGAAACCCGTAGCTCTGTGGCGCGAAGTCGCGCTCGAAGATTGGCTCGATGACGTTGCGCAAGGCTGTCTGCACGATGCGATCTCGCACAGAGGGCACTCCCAGGGGGCGCTTTTCAGGGCTTCCCTGCTTGGGAATCCACACCCGCTTGACCGGGGTGGGTTCATAGCTCTCTGCTCTTAGTTGTCGATGTAAGATAGTGATTTCTTCTTTGCTCTGTCTTTCCACTACGGCCACGCTTCGCCCGTCCACTCCGGCGCTTCCGCCAGTGTAAACAACTTGTTCCAGCGCGCTTTGCAGGTTCTTTTCCGACCACACCTTGTCGATGAGCCGGAACCATTTTCCTTCTCCCATTCCTGTTTCCAGGACCTTCAATCCGGCAGCCGCCGGATGACGTCCACACGCTGGCTTCCACCCACCCCCATCGGGCTCGGATCTCTCCGCCTTGCGGAGGCTCGGGCTCTACCCCGGCCACTGGCGGCGGTGTCTCTTGCCTGCTTGTCTCCTTCACGCTTCCACCTTCCTGTCCTCCTTGGCTCGATCCCGGTTACGGGACTTCTTCGCTACTACGAGGACTCTGACGCCTTCCGGGCGCGGCTCTTCGCCCCGCTCTCGGGGATGAACTCCGCTTCCCCACCCGGATCGCGTTCCCCACTTCACCTCACTCCAACTTCCAACCATCCTGTCTCCAACCATCTCAGAGCTCTCCTGCCGCTCTCTGGCTGCTTGTGCGGCGGACTGCCTGAAGTTGCCCCCCTTTGCCGGTGGGCTCAGGTTCTCGTGCTTCGCCCTTCGCTAGTGGGCTCGCCGTGCTCTGAAACCGAATCGAGTTCAACTTGGTAGTGTTTACGGGCTGGTTGTTCGCTTCCAGTTGCTCCCCACCCCGCCTCTCAACGACGCAGTTACTTTCAGCTACGAAGGGTCAGCTTCCCCTCCGATCGGGACTTTCACCCAATTGTTGGAGTGCGCTCGTGGGCGCACTAGCGACGGTGTCCCCACCGTCGAGGGCTGTGCGCATCGGCGATGGGGACATCGCCGCTACAGAACTACCTACAAATGTCTGATTTCCGCGGGTGGCGAAGTGAAGTTATCATTCGCCCCGTCGAAGTAATTTACCGGCGCATGGACGAGTTCATCGATATCGACCCCGTCCAAACAATTCACCCGAACTGCATAAAATTTGCCACCCAGCCCGGGATTCTCTCCCCACGCGAAGGAGCGGACTCCACATTTCCTGCAAAATACATGGTGGATATTGTCGGGTTGATAATCGACCAGATCAGCCTCCCCTGCAGATAGTCGGAAAGCGTCCGGCGTGACAATGGCACCCCAAAGTCTCGTCATTGTGCACATCGGGCAATTGCACTTAAAAGTGCCAGCGCTCAAGTCGAGATCCGCCTCGAAGCGAACGGCACCGCAATGGCAATGCCCAGTGTATGTCTTTTTCATGAGAATATCTTCCGTCTTAGATCGCGCTGGCGGTTCGGTACAGCCATCACTCCTTGATCGGGAGCCAAAGCTCGATGTCGCCCTTGCCGGTGTTCGGATCAAAATCCTTCCCATATCGTTCAATTAAATTCGGCTCTCCGGGAGAGGTCTGCGCGGGTTCGCGCCCCGACCTGGGCAGCCATTCCTCACCGATAGCACGAGCTGTATCGCGAATAGTTGAGACATGGCCCGGATGAGAAAAGATCGCGTACGTTTGCGCGGGAACTCGCACTCCCACCCATCCACTTGGTAAGTTCGACAGCTCCGCGACCTGAACGCCGGTGACATAGTCAAAGCCTTCGCTTCCGGCAAACATATTAAGGCACAGACCATAATCGGCTTCACCCAATTGCCCGGCGACCTGCCCGATATACGGAGCAAAACGCTCCCATAGCTTCGGAATATCATCCAAAGTTTCGAAAGTATAATGTGCTTGCAAGCCCGCGATCAGTAGTGGTCCGTGGCTTTCGTAGCGCGGAAGGAGAGTCGCATGGTCCGATTCCAAATTCGTTTTGTATGCATTCATGATTTTTGCTGAGTCTATCGTTATTCGACTTCACCCTAAGACGAGCGGGACCGCTGCAGCTGGGACACGGCGCGGCTACTTTTCACGACTCAACAACCGGCTTGATGTGAAATTGCCACAAGTATCTCGCTCATTACGGTCGAAGAATACCCTTCGATAGCAACACGAGGAGCTTCCCACCGAGCAAGATGCGATAAAGGGCAAAAGGCAAGAAGCTGCGTCTGGCGATGAAATTCATCAATAAGGAGATGACGCCGAGACCGACACCGAAGGACATACAGGTCGCGAGAGCGGTCTTCTTGAGACCGTAGGGGCCCGGCTTGCGAAAACTATTTCTCAGCTCATAGAACCCGCTGGCGAAGACGGCTGGCACGGCCAGAAGGAAAGCGTATTCGGCAGCTGCCGGCCTCGAAAACCCGAGAGCGAGGCCCATGGTAGTCGTGGCGCCTGAACGTGATACTCCCGGTATCAAGGCAAGCGCCTGAGCGAGTCCGCAGAACAGGCCATCAGCGTAGCCAAAGTCATTGAGTTCTCTCGTATGCTTGCCGAGCCGGTCGGCCACGCCGAGCGCAACGCCAAAGACAATCAGAACGATCGCTGTCAGCCGAAGCGAACGAAAGGCGGACCGAATGTACCCCTGCGCCAAATAGCCTGCCAGTCCGATCGGAATTGTGCCGATGATGATTTGCCAGCCCATTCGCGCGCCGGGATCGCTGGCCGGGATCTCGCGGGCGAGAGCGCGGGTCCATTGCCGGACGATACGAGCGATGTCGCGCCGGAAATAGACAACCACGGCGATTTCCGTGCCGATCTGGGTAATCGCCGTGAACGTCGCTCCCGGATCCACCCCCGAGGGAAGGAACTCACCCGCGACTCTAAGGTGCGCGCTCGAGGAAATCGGAAGAAATTCCGTGGCACCCTGGACAACGCCAAGGATGACGGGCTCGGCAAAACTCACGTGATCGAAATTCGTTGCGGCCGATGAGATAAGCAGCAGGCGAGTCAGAAACTCAAGCAAACAATGCCTCCGCGAAGCGCTCCGATACGCGCTCGCCAATACGTCCCGGGCGCATCAACCCCGATTCCTCGACCTATTCTTTCGCAGCGGGCGGACCGGAATCTGTGGGTGTCTTGACGTGAACCAGGTCGCCATCAGCGAGGCTGTCTGACGGATTGACAATTAGCTGATCGCTTTCGGAAAGGCCTTGAACCTGTAGAGTGCTTCCCAGGTCGCGTTCGATCTTAATGTTTCGGATAGAAACTTTGCCTTCGGGGCTCACGACACCCGCCGCGGGGCCTTCTGATCGGAAGAGGAGCACATTCGCAGGCACGAGCAGCGATTGCGAATCGCTCTGCAGTTCAAAATGAACGGTAGTGTATGCGCCAGGGAAAAGTTTTTCATCCATATTGGGAATCTCCAATTGCGTGAGCAGCGTGCGTGTGGTGGGGTCGATGGCGCCCGCCGTCGCAACGACTTCTGCTGGGAACTGGGCCCCAGGGAAAGCATCGAACGTTAGATTTGCCTTAACGCCTGCCTTGATCGAGGCAGCCAGGCTTTCGGGCACGTTCACATAGACACGAAGAGGAGCTACCTGCGAGATTATAAAGAGCGGGCTGCCCGAACTCGCGTTAACAAGCGCGCCAATGTCAATGTTCCTCGCGGTGACAATGCCGTCAAAGGGCGCGTGCAGTATCTTGAAGGCTTCCATGGCCTGGAGTTGCCCAACATTGGCTTCTTCCGCGCTCACCGTGGCCTGCTTAACTTGCAGGTCACCCGCCTGAACATCAAAGTCCTGTTGGGAAATGACCTTCTTGTTTACAAGGTCTAATCCCCGATTGTATGTTGCTTGGGACAGCCACAGGGCGGCCTGCGACTCTTGAAGAGCTGCCTTGGCCTGCGCAAATTGCTGGTCGAGCGCGGGCGTGTCAATTTCGGCGAGAATATCACCCATCTTGACCTTTGCTCCGATATCGCTGTACCACTTTTTCAAATAGCCGTTGACCTGGGCAAAGATTGGAGCCTGGGTGTAGGCTTGGGTCTGCCCGGGTAGATTCAGCGTCACCTTTGCTGGCACCTTCTCGGGTCGGACGATTGCAACGAATTGCTCGGACAGAGCGCTGGTTGTTTGCTGCAGTCCCTTGAATTGAACCTGCCTGGAAACGAGGCCGATCAAAGCCGCCGCCACAAGACACGCGGCAGCTAGCAAAAGCCACAAGCCGATGCGCCGTGGCTTCGCTTGCGCTCGAGCCTCTCCCACAACCGCGCCGCGATCCGAACGCCCCTGATCCGCCTGCTTGTCCGCTTCCCTAGAAGTCGAATCGTCATCCATCGGACTTCAGGATTTTGCGGCTTCTGGCATTCTGACCGCGGAAGGCTTGTGTCTTCTAAGGAGTCTAAACACGGTAGGGACAAAGAAAAGCGTGGCTCCTGTTGCAAAGATCAATCCGCCGATTACCGCGCGTCCGAGTGGCGCATTCTGCTCTCCTCCCTCTCCCAAGCCTAGTGCCATGGGGAACATACCGATGATCATCGCTCCCGCCGTCATCAGAACCGGACGAATACGAGTATATCCAGCTTCCAAGGCTGCAAGATAGGAATCTTTGGTTTCTTCGAACCGCTCGTTGGCAAAGGTTATCACCAGAACGCTGTTCGCCGTCGCGACGCCCATGCACATGATTGCGCCCATCAACGCCGGCACGCTCAAAGTTGTTTCCGTTATGAAAAGCATCCAAATGATGCCGACAAGGGCGACCGGAAGCGCTGTGATGATGATAAAGGGCTCGCTCCACGACTGGAAGTTCACCACTATTAGGAGGTAAATTAGTACCATCGAGAAGACAAGCCCCGCGTACAGACCGAAAAACGAATCTTGCATGGTCGAGACCTGGCCGCGAAGGGTAATGACGCTCCCGCGGGGCAGATCCTTCCTCGAAGCATCTATCGCTTTTTGCACATCGCTTGCGACGGCGCCAAGATCTCTGCCATCCACTCCGGCGAATATGTTAATGGCAGGCCGAATATTGAAGCTATCCATCACAGGTGACGTTTGGCTCCGCGAAATGCTTGCGACATTTGCGAGAATCTGATTCTGGCCAGTCGTGCTTCCCAAGACTGGAAGGTTCATGAGCGCGTCCGGGGAGCTGATATCGTACTGAGGCACCATTGCATTGAGCTGATACGTGACTCCGTTCGTGGGATCTACCCAGAAATTGAGGGTGAGTTGCTGAGAGCCTGACAGGGCATTCAGCACGCTGCTTGCGACGCTCTGTTCGGTCAGGCCCAGAATGGAAGCCTTAGTTCGGTCCACGGTTATGTCGAGTCGCGGAGTGTCGTTCGGTTCCTGGATCCTAAGGTCCACAAGGCCTGGGATCTTGCCCAAACTCCCCAGTAACTTGCCCGCGAAGCGGAAGATTTCATCTCGGTCGGAGCCTACTATTTGAACATTCATTGGCGCCGACAGTCCGAAATTGAGGATCTGAGCAACGATGTCGGCAGGAGGAAACCAAACCGTAACGTCCGGGAACTGTTTGCGCATTTCCAATCGAATCTTGCGGACAAAATCGTTGGTGGGACCATGCCCTTCCTTGAGAGATACAAGGATGTCACCGTCCGCAGGGCTCACCGTGCCGGTGTTGTTATACGAAGTATTGATGCCGCTGTAGGGCAGTCCCAGGTTGTCGATGACCTCACCCAGCTGATCGGCGGGAATGATCTTTCGAATCATTTGCTCGATCTCGTCTACGGTTCGTGCCGTTTCCTCAATGCGCGTGCCGGACTTCATGCGCACGTGCATGTCAAAACGGCCGGCATCCACGGAGGGGAAGAAATCCTGTCCGAGAAAGGGGTACAAGAGACACGAGGCTAGGACGAACCCGACTACAAGCAAGATGACTTTCTTGCCATTGTTCAAACAGAGACTAAGCAGGTCGCGATAGCTTTCCCGAAATCGCTCGAAGCGGTTCTCGAATCCTCGCTGAAAGGCGGAAGCCCATGAGAGAAGGAAAAACCTGCGTTCTGCTTTCTTCGCCTCTTCGGAATGCCCCTTGATCCAGTACATGGCCAGCGTCGGCACGAGTGTTCGGGAGAGAATATAAGAAGCGAGCATCGCGAATATCACCGCTTCGGCAAGGGGAATGAAAAGGTACTTCGCGACGCCAGAGAGAAAGAAAATCG
Source organism: uncultured Verrucomicrobiae bacterium (assembly GCA_963824895.1). Lineage (GTDB taxonomy): Bacteria > Verrucomicrobiota > Verrucomicrobiia > Chthoniobacterales > Terrimicrobiaceae > DASTFP01. The sequence continues at coordinate 315,053 of CAWGQS010000018.1, forward strand.
GAACGAAAACAATGCAGATGCAAAGGGTCGAAACGAAAGCGGGAATAGCGATCTGAGCCGCGCCATCTCGTATGCCGTCAATCACCGATTTGCCCTCGGCAAGATGCCTGTCAATATTCTCAATAGTAACTGTTGCGTCATCAACGAGAATGCCGACGGCGAGTGCGAGACCGCCAAGGGTCATGATGTTGATCGTCTGCCCAATCGCGCTTAAGAGGGAGAGCGATGCAAGAATGGAGAGCGGTATCGAAATCGCGATGATTAGCGTGCTCTTCCAGTCCCCAAGGAAGAGCAGAATCATGATCGCTGTCAGACAGGCCGCGATAATACCCTCACGAACCACTCCTGAAATCGCTCCGGTCACGAAGACTGATTGATCCGCAAGCAACGAGATCTCTGCCGCATCGGGCAAGAGCTGACGAAGCAGCGGCAGCCTGTCCTTAACTGCCTTGACAATGTCCAGGGTCGACGCCGTGCCCGTCTTTTGCACGGCGAGCATCGTTCCACGCGCTCCATTGAATCGGACTATGTTTGTCTGGGGAATATTTCCGCTGTGGACGTTGGCCACGTCCCGCACGTAAAGCGTCGTGCCGTTCGGCAGCGTCTTGATGGGAAGCGAATTGAGTTGAGACAACTCTGGCGGGCTGGCATTCAGACCCACCTGATATTCGTAGACTCCGATCTTAACGGTGCCAGAGGGCAAGATGACGTTCTGAGCACTGATCGCATTCACCACGTCGGAAGGAACCAATCCGTGCGCCTGAAGGGCCTGATAGTTCAGATCTACCGATACATATTTCATTTTCCCGCCATACGGGTAAGGGATCGCGGCTCCCGGAATCGTGATCATTTGAATGCGCACGACATTAAGCGCCAGGTCGTTTAGCTCCTGCTCAGATAAGCTCCCCCCGAGGCCGACGAGTATCACGGGCACGTTCGACGCCGTGTAGCTAATAATCAGCGGAGGCGTCGTCCCTATTGGCAATTGCCTTAGAATCGTTTGGGAAACCGCCGTGATTTGCGCGACGGCCTTCGGCAAGGTTGCCGTCGGCTGCATAAAGATTTTAATAACGACAATCCCATACAGGGATTGCGACTCGATGTGCTGGATGTCCTCAACCGTCGTGGTGAGGACGCGTTCATACGGTGAAGTGATGTGCGCCTCCACCTGATCGGGAGACATTCCCGCAAAGTTAAAAATCACCGAAACAACCGGGATGTCGATGTTCGGAAAAATATCCTTTGGCGTGCTTATAATGCAGAGAACGCCGCTGATCAGGATAAATATTGCCAGGACGATGAAGGTCAGCGGCCTTCGCAGGGCAAGATCGACGATCCACATTGCAAGCGGCTAAACAGCCTTCTCCCAGACACGGGAACATACACCTTCCTCACCGGCGATAAATGCCATTTTTCGGAGGCTCGCTTCCACGAGGCGGGACACCTCCCTTCCGGACGCGCTGCGTCAGGACATCGACAAGCCGACGCGAGAGCGATTCGTGATTTCCCTTGGCGGGCCGCCGAAGAGCCGTTTGAACTCGCGGCTGAATTGCGAGGGGCTTTCGTAACCAACACGGCGGGCCGCTTCCGCGACCGGCACTCCGGCGACCATCAAGACTTGCGCCTTGTGCAGTCGAATGGTCTGAAGATAGCGCAACGGGGGCTTGGCTGTGACAGCCTTGAAGTTCGCATGGAATGTCGAGACGCTCATGCCGGCTGCGCGCGCGAGCGTGCCGACGTCGAGTGTCTGCGCGTAGTCGATGTGCATGCGCCTGAGCGCCCGCGCGATCTGGCCAAAATTGCTTTGCGGCGTGGCCAGCGCCCGCAACGCGGCTCCCCTCCCACCGCACAAGGCGCGATAGATGATCTCGCGGATGATTGGGGGACCAAGCACGCGGGCTTCGACCGGCGAACCCAGGCATTGCGCGAGCCGGACCGCAGCATCGCTTAGTTCCGGGGTCAACGTAGCGGCATCAATCGCCTGAACCGAATCCATCGGCTGCCAACGCGGCGAATCCATCTCCAAGAGAAGCTCGGCCACCGTGGAAGGATTCACGCGGACCGCCATGCCAAGCAACGGCTCCTCGGGCGTGCCGATGGTTTCGCATTCGAACGGCAACGGCACCGATAGCACCAGGTAGTTGCGGGCGTCATAGGTGAACGATCGTCCGCCGAGCCGTCCGTGCTTGCGACCCTGCGCGATGATGACGATGCTCGGATCATACGAGACCGGCGCGCTCGGATGCCTCTCCGTCGAGTGCATGAGCCGCACGTCCGGCAGGCATGTCGGGCCAAATCCCTCGACGGTGGCCAACGAGGCCAGAAGTCTGGCCAGCCTGGACGATCCCGCTTGCGCGCGCATTCGAACAATAAGGCAGCATTGTCCCGCAAATTCGCCAGAAAAATCGCCGCGCCCAGAGGATTAGGCATGTCTTCAGGAGAACCGTGTATTGCGCCGATGGAACCCGGTGGACTATGCTCCCTCAGTCTTGGCAGAAAGCTTGCCAGTCAGAAAACAGCATCAAAAAACATAAGGCATATGAAAGGTTTGAAAGATAAGATCGCGTTGGTCACCGGGGGCAGCCGGGGCCTTGGACGCAACATTGCTCTCGCACTTGCCAGCAACGGCGCGGATGTCATCCTCACGTATCGCCAACAGAAAGAGGAAGGCGAGGCTGTTGCCGCGGAAGTTGAGCAGCTTGGACGAAAAGCCGCGCTGCTGCGACTGGACGTCTCGGACCTAACGCAGTTCGACGAATTTCTGAGCAGCGTCCGGCAGGCATTGGAGACCAAATGGCATCGAAGCGCGCTGGACTTTCTCATCAACAACGCCGGCATCGACAGTTCGGCACCGTTCGAGAAGATGTCCGAAGAGAATTTTGACCGGCTCTTTCTGGTCCACTTCAAAGGCGTGTATTTCCTGACGCAAAAACTCCTGCCGGTGATCGCCGATGGCGGGGCGATCGTCTGCACATCGACGGGACTCGCCCGTTTCGTCATTCCCGGATTCTCGGCTTACGCGTCAATGAAAGGCGCTATCGAGGTGTTAACACGCTACCTGGCAAAGGAACTTGGTCCGCGCCGCATCCGGGCCAATGTCGTCGCCCCGGGCGCCATTGAGACCGATTTCACCAAGGGATCCTTCGAGCACCATCCGGAAATCAAGGGTTTCCTCGCCTCTCAAACTGCACTGGGTCGGGTCGGCGTGCCCGACGATATCGGCGGCGTGGTCACTTTCCTGTGTTCAGAGGAAGGTCGTTGGGTCAATGCTCAGCGCCTGGAAGCCTCCGGCGGAATGTTCCTTTAACCGTAAAGGATTTCGCCGGACCGCACGTTTCCGCGGAATCACGGCCTCTCTCATCCAGTCCTACATCCAAAAAAAATGAGCACAAACATCGAAAACAAGGTCATCCTCATTACGGGAGCCAGCAGCGGCATTGGCGAAGCCACCGCGCGACTCCTCGCACGCCAAGGCGCCAAGGTGCTCCTCGGCGCGCGACGCACCGATCGGCTCGAGAAAATCGCCGCTGAGATTCGCGAAGCCGGAGGCGCCGCCGAGTGCCGCGCGCTCGACGTCACCGACCTCGACGACGTGAGGGCATTCGCCCGCTTTGCGGAGGAGAAATTCGGGCCGATTGACGTGCTGGTAAACAACGCCGGTATCATGCCGCTCTCCCCTCTGCACGAGCTAAAGATCGACGAGTGGAACCGCATGATCGACGTCAACATTCGCGGCGTGCTCCATGGCATCGCGGCAGTCCTGCCCGGAATGCGAGCCCGAAAGTCCGGCCACATCATCAATCTCTCCTCGATCGGAGGCCATCAGGCCTGGCCGGACTGTGCCGTTTACTGCGGAACCAAGTTCGCTGTTATCGCCATCTCGGAATGCATGCGCCTCGAAAACCGCGACGTGCGCGTCACTGTGATCTCGCCCGGCGTGGTGGAGTCGGAACTCGCCGAAACCATCTCCGATGAAGGCGCACGTCAGGCGATGAGAGAGTTTCGCAAAGTAGCGTTGACCGCCGACGCGATCGGACGTGCCATCGCCTATGCGATCGAACAGCCCGCCGATGTGGACGTCAACGAGATCATCGTCCGTCCCACCGCGGGCGCGCAATAGAGCAGCTGGCGCGCGACCGTCTGAAGGCCGGCTCGGCAACTCAGTGTCTGTAGCGACGGTGTCCTCACCGTCGACGGTGTCTCAGGGTGGCAGACGGCATCGGCGATGGGGACATCGCCGCTACATCTCCGTCCTAGCCGCACATCTGGGCCATCGCCTGTTTCAACTCCTCCGGAGATACCTCACGAAGGTGCGTCGCTACGGACCACTGATGGCCAAAAGGATCCTCCAACTTGCCGTATCGGTCGCCCCAGAACATGTCTTCAACCGGCACCGTGACCTTGGCTCCAGCGCGAACCGCTTGCTCGACCGCAGCGTCAACATCATCGACGTAGAGGTGGATGGTGACTGGCGATCCCTTCAATGTTTTGGGACCAATCATGCCCCACTCGGGAGATTCGTCGACGAGCATCACCGTCGAGTCGCCAATACGGATGGCCGCATGCATGAGCTTTCCATCTTCTCCAGCCATACGGGCAATTTCGGCCGCATTGAAGGCCTTCTTATAAAACTCAATCGCGTCCGCGGCACCGGCGCAGACGAGGTGCGGCGTGATTGAATGCATCCCATCCGGAAGTGATTTCTTGGCAGGAGCTGTCGTTGTCGAGGCGGCTTCTTCTGTAAGTTCTGATTTCATGTTTGCGTTTTCTTTCAGTGTAGATCGGCCAGAGGCCTTCCCATGTTTCAACGAATGAATCGTCGGATCTTGGACAAGCGGCCAACTTTTTTTTCTACTTTAAGACGCCTTCGCAGGACCGATAGATAAACATGCAACAAGTCTTCATTACTGGCCACGGCGGAGCAGACAAGCTGCAGGTGCGCGAGTCGCCGGACCCCAACCCCGGGACGAGCGAGGTCCGGCTTCGCGTCAATGCCATCGGGATCAACTTCGCCGACATCCTGGCGCGGCAAGGCCTATATCCGGACTCGCCAAAGGTCCCCTGCGTGGTCGGCTATGAGGTCTCCGGCGTCATAGACGCCGTCGGCGCGGGGGTTGACCCCTCGTGGCTGGGCAGGGACGCCGTTGCTCTAACGCGCTTCGGCGGCTATGCGGACGTCGTCGTTGTGCCGGTGGCACAGGTCTTCGAGAAGCCGGCCTCCCTCTCGCACGAGCGCGCCGCCGCGATTCCAGTAAACTACCTCACCGCCTGGCAGCTCCTCGTGGTCATGGGCTCGCTAAAACCGAATGAAACGGTCTTGATTCACAACGCCGGCGGTGGCGTCGGTCTCGCCGCCATCGACATCGCGCGCCACGTCGGCGCGAAGATCTTCGGAACGGCCAGCAGCGGCAAACATGCCTTCCTAAAACAACGCGGCCTGCACGAAGCCATCGACTATCGCACCGGCGACTGGACGGTTGAACTCGCCAAAATGACCGAAGGAAAAGGCGTGGCCCTGGTGATCGATCCCATCGGCGGCAATCACTGGCGAAAGAGCTTCAAGGCGCTGCGCTCGACCGGACGGCTCGGAATGTTCGGCATTTCCGCGGCGACTACCTCGAAGTTGCCTGGTCCCCTCCGCATGTTGCCGGTGGCGCTCGGAATGCCGCTCTTTCATCCGATTCCGCTCGTCAACCAGAACAAATCAGTTTTCGGCGTCAACCTGGGACACCTGTGGCACGAGGGAGAAATGATTGCCGGCTGGATGCAGAGTCTGCTCGAAGGGCGTGGCGGACGGCTGGGTTCGCCCTCATGTCGACAGGGCCTTTCCGCTCACGAGAGCCGGCGACGCGCACACTTACATCGAAGAGCGCAAGAATATCGGCAAGGTCGTCCTCATAACGTGAGGGGAAGCCAGGATCCGAAAGACCCTACGACGCCACGTCCTTGACTCCATCAACCATCATCGATCATCCATCAACTTGCTATGACGTTACCACCTCAGGCATGTCGGCTTTCTTCGCTTTTATTTTGATTAAAAACTGCCCCGCGACAAACAAAGCCAGGACGATTAAGAGCGCTGAGAAGATGCTATTGAGCAGGGGAGCGTCGAATCCTTTACTCTGTTGATAGTTTGAATAACTGATGCTGATCAGCGCCCACAAGGTGACGACCAAAACGAAAACTAGGGGAATCGCAGTAAAAGCGACTCGCTTGCCGCTCTGCTTGAGCCACATGGTCACGGACAACAGCGTCAGCGCCGCGAGCAACTGATTGGAAGCGCCAAAGAGCGTCCAAAACCTGCTCCAAGTTCCTTCGCCCGACATGGAAAGGATAAGTGCTGGAACGCCTACGGTGACCAGTGTGGCGAGCGCAGCGCCCGGAAGGGTTCGCAATCCCGTGAGCTCCTGAATTAAATACCGGCCGAGCCTTGTTGCGACGTCCACCGTGTCAAAGACGAAGGTTGAGAAAGCCATCGCGCCAAACGTGATTGCAAAAGGCAAGTTCTCCTTGCCGATGATCAGAGTCAGAAACTCGCCAAGGCCATTTCCGTAGACGGTGCCCGGTGTCAAACCACGCACATCGTCGGCGGATAAAATCATGACAGTGGACAGAGCGAGGAGGGCGACCAAGCCCTCTGCCAGCATAGCGCCATACCCGATCGGATGCATGTCGGACTCCTTGTCGATCTGCTTCGAGGTGGTGCCAGAGCACACCAAGCCATGAAATCCCGAGCACGCTCCACAGGCAATTGTGACGAAAAGGAATGGAAAAAGCGCACCTGTCAGGCCGCCTACGTTCCAGCCCTTGAAAGCCGGTTGTTCAATCGTGTAGCCGCCAAAGAAGACGCCGATCAATCCCACAGCAAGCGCGGAGTAAAGAACGAAGCCTCCGAGATATCCTCGCGGTTGCAAAAGTAGCCAGACCGGACAGAGGGAGGCAAAAAAGCAATAGGCGCAAATAATGAGTGCCCAGGTTTTCGCGTCGAACGAAAACAGCGTGGAAAACATGGTTCCCGCCCACACCACAGCAAAGGTGGCGGGAACAAAAATCACACTCAGCAGCCACAACGGAGGGTTGAATAGCTTCTTGGTGAGGCCCATCACGATGGCCAGGAGCAAATAGAAAACGCTGGCCGCGGCGACCGCCCCGCCCGGATTGAAATCGACCTTGATTCCCTTGATCTCGTCAACCGCCGAGACAAAGCTGGCCGCGGTGATATCGGCGAAAGCGATGATCAGGTAGACGAGGGCAATCCAGATAAACGCCATCATTGCGTGGCCCGCGGGCGATCCGATGCGCTCTTTGGCGACCTCGGCGATCGAGCGGGCGCCGTGCCGCACGCTCGCCGCAAGGCTTGTGAAATCGTGCACGGCGCCAATTAAGACCACCCCCAGCGCAATCCAAAGCAGGCACGGCAGCCAGCCGAATGCCAAACACGCCGCGATCGGCCCGGCAATTGGACCCGCCGCGGCTATCGCCGAAAAATGCTGACCGAAAAGATAAAATCTTCTCGTTGGAACAAAGTCCGCGTCGTCATTTACGGTATGGGCCGGAGTGGTCCTTTTGTTATCCAGCCCCAGCAGCCGCGAGATCCACCGACCATAAGAAAAATAGGCAGCGGAAATGAGAACTATGAAAACAGCTGCGATACTCGCGACACTCATTGGCCAAAAATAACAGGATCAGGAGAAGAAGACACCTTTCGCGGGGCGGGATTTCATGGAGCTGCCGATGCCAAACTCTATTGCTCAAGAGGACTGGCTACTGTATCACCGACCCGTGTGGAACCTCAATCGCTCTCCTGCGCTTCGAGGTACGGAAACTTCGTGTAAAGGCTAGGACGCGCGACGCAGCGAGACGCAACGACGCATGACGGGAAAGTCGAGGACTAACACCGCTGGACAGGTATTGTTTGCCAGCTTGATCGGCACGGCCATCGAGTTTTTCGACTTCTATATCTACGCGACGGCGGCGGTGCTCGTCTTCCCGAGGCTCTTTTTTCCTGCCTCCGATCCGACGACTGCCATGTTATCCTCGTTGGCCACCTTCGGGATCGCGTTCTTCGCGCGACCGATCGGGTCGGCGCTTTTTGGCCATTTCGGCGACCGTGTCGGCCGCAAGACGACCCTGGTCGCCTCGCTGCTGACCATGGGGGTTTCCACCGTCGCCATCGGCTTGTTGCCGACCTACCACACAATCGGACTGGGCGCTCCGGTGCTCCTCGCGCTCTGCCGGATCGGTCAGGGTCTTGGTCTTGGCGGTGAGTGGGGCGGCGCGGTGCTCCTTGCCACCGAGAACGCGCCGCCCGGAAAGCGCGCCTGGTATGGCATGTTTCCGCAGCTCGGTGCGCCCCTGGGCTTCCTCTTCTCAAGTGGCATTTTCCTGTTGCTGTCCCGATGGCTTTCCGACGAGCAGTTCTTCGCGTTCGGATGGCGGATTCCCTTTCTGGCAAGCGCGGTGCTGGTCGTGCTTGGGCTTTATGTCCGGCTCAAAATTAGCGAGACGCCGGTGTTTCAGGAAGCAGTCGGCCGACACGAGCGGGTGAAGGTCCCGATGGTTACGGTATTTCGCAGCCATCCGGGAACGCTCGTCCTGGGCGTCCTCATCTCGCTCACGGCGTTCGTTCTTTTTTATCTGGTGACCGTTTTCGCGCTGTCGTGGGGCACTCTTAAGCTGGGCTACACACGCGAGGAATTTCTATTTATTCAACTCTTCGGCATCCTCTTTTTTGCTCTGACGATTCCATGGTCCGCGATATTAGCCGAACGGGGGCGCCGGCCCATGCTGATGACGGTGAATGCAGCGATCTTTCTGTTCGGCATGGTGATGGCACCGTTGTTCGGGGCCGGGACGATCGGAACGATAGCGGCGGTTGTGATTGGCATGTCGTTGATCGGGTTGGTCTACGGCCCCCTGGGGACCGTCCTCTCCGAGCTCTTTCCCACGGCCGTACGCTACACAGGCAGCTCGCTGACGTTTAACCTGGCGGGAATTTTTGGCGCATCGCTAACCCCTTACGCCGCGACCTGGCTGGCCACCGCTCACGGGCTGCAGGCGGTCGGTTACTATCTTTCGGCCTCTACGGTCCTTTCGCTCATCGGACTGGCCCTGGCGCGCGAAACCAAGGACAAGCCGCTTTCTTCACATCGCCAGGAACCTGCAAGAAGACTAGAGGATGCCGCCTGAGAGCAGCAAGGGTGGTCTGCTGGGCAACCCAGAACCAGAGAAGCAGCTGTAATTTCAGGGAGGCTCGTTTGCCAGCCGACTCAACCGTCGAACCTGGAGGAAGATCGTCGAAGTGACTGCTTAGGGCTAAGGGCATGGTCGCCTTGCTGTCGGGCGAGGATTGGCGATGCTCGCGATCGACTCCAATGCACGCCCGCTCTTGCTTCTCCGCGTCGTCTCCGGACTAAGACCTTCCCCAATAGCAGGCTCAAGGCGAGGCCGCATTTGCCCCCGCCAAAGGACAGCGCTAAGTTGAGTCCGAAGAATCCGCCCGATTGTATGAAAGCGCGTATTCTCTGCTTGATGGGTTGTTTTGTTCTTGCGAGTTGCAACGAGCCGAAGGTCTCGTCGGAGGAATCGCCGACTGCGACGCCCGCACCTTCGCCGGGGAGAGCTTATTTAGCGCGACGCGTGGCCATTTCGACCGAGGAAAGCCTGTATGGACTCGAGGCCGGGACCGAACTCAAAATCATAGAACAACGTTCCCTCAGCCTCTTGGTGGAAGCCGAGGGCATGCAGTTCGAGATCGATTCGCGCAACGTGACCAATGATCGAGAGCAGGCAGAGAGGCTTCTTGCCCAGACCAAGACAGGAAGGGCAACTCGGCAGTCTGCCGTGGCAAACCAATGGCGAATCGAAGACCAGAGATTCCTCGCCGAGGAAAACACTCGTCGCTCGGCCGCTGAGGAAGCTCATCTGCGCACTGCCCTCGATCAGCCAAAACCCAGATAGCCCGTCGGCATTCGACGCTCCTCGTAGCAAACCTTCGGAAAAACCTCGCTTCTGATCTGATGAGATAGGGACGGGATAGAACCGCCCCCTCTCCCGAACCGGACGGGCGGATTTCCCGCATCCGGCGCTCCAGATGGTGGGTGCTCCGCACGGAGATTGACCGATCGCCTGTCGGCATTGACTCAGGGAGATCAAGCCTTCGGCGTGGAAGAAGTCATTGGACCAACGCTTCCTTCTCCCATTCCTGTTTCCAGCCGCCTTCAGCGCCTGCGGGCTCGGAAAGGCTTCCAGAAAGGCCCAGGCTGCCGGCAGCGTCCAATCCTCGAAGGCTTCCAGGGCGGCCGGATAGTATTCCTGCAGCGCACTCTGGAGTTGGTTGACCAGAGCGGTGCGTTCCTCGATTAAGGCCACCTCGTCGCGGCAAAGCAGCCGCAGCTCGGCCACCAGCGGGTCTTCTTCAGCCAGAGCTCTCCAGCCGTGGCCATCGACCCGCAGGGCATCGGCCAAACTCCAGGCATCCAGATGGTCGCTCTTGCTGCCACTGGGCACTTTGCGCTCGCGGTAAGCCTTACTGCTTACCGGCGAAATCGGGTAGAGGCTCACTCCACTTTCGAGCAGCTGTTCAATGACGATGCCCTGGCTGGTTTCCACGCAGACGGCGACGGCGCCCCCCAGGGCGGCGACTTGCTCGCCCCAGCGCTGCCAGCCTGCGGCACTATGTTTGATGGCAAAATCGGCCACGATCTGGCCCAGCCGATCAACGATGCCGGTGGGCTCAGGTTCTCGTGCTTCACTCTTCGCTAGCGGGCTCGCCGGGCTCTGACACCGAATCGAGCTCAACTTGGAGTGCTTACGGGCTGGTTGTTCGCTTCCAGTTGCTCCGGACCCCGCCTCTCAGCGACGCCGTTACTTTCAGCTACGAAGGGTCAGCTTCCCCTCCGATCGGCACTTTCACCCAATCGTTGGAGTGCGCTCGTGGGCGCTCTAGCGGCGGTGTCCCCACCGCCGGAAAGCCAACGCCCTTCGACGTGGGGACACGTCTACAGCTAGCCCTTGTTCCTCTAGCAGCGGTGTCCCCACCGCCGGAAATACCAACCCCTTCGACCGTGGGGACACGGTCGCTACAGAAACGCCCGCCGACCGTGAATCGATGTCCCGAAAGTCTGCTTCGGTTCGTCATACCTTTGTATCCGAAGAGAAAAGATGAGCAGCGACCCGTTAAACACAGCGAACAGAACTCAACAGACCACAACGCACAAAAAAGATGGCTACGCAAATATTCGTTAATCTGCCCGTCAAGGACCTCGGCAAATCCGTGGAATTCTTTAAAAGCCTCGGCTTCAGCTTCAACCCGCAATTCACGGACGAGACCGCGACTTGCATGGTCGTGAGTCAGGACATCTATGTCATGCTGCTCACCAATGAGAAGTTTAAGGAATTCACCCCGAAGGAAATCTGTGATGCGACCAAGTGCACGGAAGTTCTGGTGGCTCTGTCGTGCGAAAGCCGGCCCATCGTTGACGAATTTGTGCGAAAAGCAGTTGCCGCGGGAGGCAGCACCTATAACCAACCGAAAGACTATGGCTTTATGTACGCGCATGGATTTCAGGATCTGGACGGTCACATCTGGGAAGTCTTTTGCATGGAGGAAATGCCGCCGCAAGGCGCGGCCTAAAACAGGGGATCGACGCTCGACTCCGGCCGCCTAGAGAATTGAGGATCGATGCGCTTTATGTGACGGTAATAAAAACCATGATGTCGATTAGCGGCCTGAACTACGCATTGACACTCGTCACAGCCCTCGGCTGCGGCACGATCGCCGGTGTGTTTTTTGCCTTCTCCACCTTTGTGATGAAAGCATTGGCCCGGCTCCCACCTGAGGAAGGCATCGCCGCCATGCAGTCCATCAATGTTCTGGCAATCAATTCCTGGTTCCTGGCAGCGTTTCTCGGTACCGCCGTCCTTTGCGTTGTCTCGATGGTCGCTGCCGCGGTGCAATGGAGCGAGCCCTTCGCCATCTTTCTGCTTCTGGGCGGATTGGCCTATTTGGCGGGTTGTTTTCTGGTCACGATGGTCTTCAACGTGCCAATGAATAACGCCTTGGCGGCGCTCCCGCCCACCGCCCCTGACCGCGCCGCCCGATGGACGGCCTATTTGGCAAATTGGACGACTTGGAACCACGTGCGGACAGTTGCATCACTCATCGCCGCCGCGTTGCTGACTATCGGGCTGAGCCAAATTGACTGATTGCCCGCTATCGACGTGCTGAGCCTTCCCGTCGGGGGCGCCGGCGGTTCACGACCTATATCTCCCTGATCGAGGGTGACGAGATGAAATGAAGAGAAGGCGTTTCCTGCAGGCGATGGCCGCAGCTCTCTCGTTTCTGCCAGCTATGTGTTCGTATTTACTCGCCTCGAGACGGGTGTTCGGGGCAGCTCATTCCATGTCGCGCGTCCGCCCCGGTGACTCGGCTTGGCCCTCCGCAGCGAGCTGGGACCAACTCAAGCGGGAGGTCGGCGGGCGGCTCGTCAAAATACAATCCCCACTCGCTACGTGCCTGGAAGCGCCATCCGGCCCCAGCTGTGCCCATGTTTTCAAGCAATTGAAGAACCCCTACTTCCTCAGCGACGAGGTCGGCCTGACGCAATCCCTCGGTTGGGTCGGCGCCTGGACGTCGCGGCCGAGTGCTTACGCGGTGATCGCCGAGTCGACGGACGACGTCGTCGCGGCCATTAATTTTGCCCGGCAAAGCAACTTGCGCCTCGTCGTGAAGGGTGGTGGCCATAGCTATCAGGGCACGTCCAATGCCGCCGACTCATTGCTGATTTGGACGCGAAGGATGAACGCCGTCACTCTGCACGACGCGTTTATCGGCGTCGGGTGCGTGGGACAGCATCGACCGAAACACGCTGTGACAGTCGGAGCGGGCGCGATCTGGAGGCAGGTTTATGACGACGTAACCACGAAGGGAGGCCGTTACGTCCAGGGCGGTGGATGCCTGACGGTGGGCGTTGCCGGCCTCGTCCAGAGTGGTGGCTTCGGAAGTTTTTCAAAGGCCTACGGAACGGCTGCGGCAAGCTTGCTGGAAGCGGAGATCGTCACGGCCAGTGGCGAAGTGAGGATCGCCAACGCCTGCACGAATCCGGACCTGTTCTGGGCGATCAAGGGCGGGGGAGGTGGGAGCCTCGGAGTCGTCACGCGACTTACATTGCGGACGCATCCTCTGCCGGAGTTCTTTGGCGCCGTCTTCGCGACGATCAAAGCGACCTCCGACGCTGCATTCCGTCGCTTGATCGAGCAGGTCATCAGTTTCTACAGCGAGAAGCTGCTCAATCCGCATTGGGGCGAGCAGATCGCTTTTCGGCCGGGCAATGTGCTGGCGATAGCGATGGTGTTTCAAGGGCTCGACCAAAAGCAGGCGGAGACAATCTGGCGTCCGTTATTCGATTGGCTGACCGCTTTCCCCAAAGACTTCAGCATCATGGAGCCGCCGAGGATCTTGGCGGCGCCCGCTCGGCGCTTTTGGGACCCACGATTTCTCCGGACCCTCCCCGGAATCATCCTGGCCGACGACCGGCCGGGTGCGCCCGAAGCCAACATATTCTGGGCGGGCAATCTGGAGGAGGCAGGGCAGGTCTTACACGGCTATCAATCTGCCTGGCTTCCCGCCTCGCTCCTGCAAACCGACGAGAGAAAGAATCTCGGCGATGCGCTTTTTGCGGCGGCTCAGCATTGGGGCGTGTCACTGCATGTCAATAAGGGGCTGGCAGGTGCCCCCGCCGAAGCAATCGAGGCAGCTCGGGACACGGCGATGAACCCGGCGGTTCTGGATGCCTTCGCGCTGATCATCTGCGCGGCTGAGGAGCCGCCGGCCTATCCCGGCATTCTCGGTCACGAACCCGATCTGTCGACCGCGCGCAGGCATGCAGAGGCGATCAACAAAGCGATGAATGAAGTGCGTAAGCTGCTCTCGAGTGTTGGGTCCTATGTCGCCGAGAGCGATTTCTTTGATCAGGCATGGCAGCAATCGTTTTGGGGATCGAACTACGCGAGGCTACTCGCAGTGAAGGAGAAATACGACCCCGAAGGCCTCTTCTTCGTGCATCATGGAGTAGGCAGCGAGCGCTGGAGCGCCGATGGCTTTACGAGATTGGCCTGACGTTAAGAATTGGCTTGCCGACCAGTCCTGCCTGGTTCGCGTCTCGTCTTGCGCTAATTGCGAGGCTGGCATCCAGTATCTCCGAGTCCAAATCTTAGACGGGCCGCAGCTTTTGTCTATTTAGCCAGCAAGTCGAAGGGAGCCAAAAGATTCGACGCGACGGCGCTATTCCATGTCCGGCCTGGAGCATCGTTCCAGGAAACAGCGCTGTATACCAGCAGGCGCTGAAGACGTGATTCGCCCAAGACGTTGCGTCAATTCCACGCATGGCATTTGTCGGCGAGGTCTTTCGGATGAATCGCGCCTTCAGCGCCGCTTATCATGCGTGTGAATAAGTCCTAGGGCGTTGCCCGAGGCTGAGGTGAGGTCGCGCCTTGGCGCTAACAGGACAGTCCCACATGAGGAAGCAATACGACCTATTCTCAATCCGCAGGCCTGCACCGGCGGACAGAGCTTTAGGATGATTCTGAAAAGAGGGCATCCGTGCATCAACGAATGCCTTTTCCGGAGAAGTGGTTTCCGAGAGATGTCCGTCTTCGCGTCCCGTTCTTGCGAGCATCTCCTCCGTGACCACAGAGCACCCGCTCCTCTCGCCAATCCATGATCTCACAGATGAACTCCATCCCCCTTGAACTCATGGATGGAATCCTTCCAGGCGGTGTCCGCGTGGGTTTCAGCTAACTACCGGTTTGCCGCTGCGGTTTCAAACGCGAGCACTCGGTCCGTGCATCGCTCCGCCAGCGGTCGCACCTCAACGACGCAGCCGTATTCGAGACCAGGGCATTGCCGAGCGATGGCGATGGCTTCGGCTTCGTCCTCCACCTGAAGATGGAAATAACCGCCAATCGCTTCCTTCGACTCCGCAAACGGACCGTCGATCACGGTGTGTCCACCCTTGCCGGCAACGAGTTTGCCCGCGTCCTGCAAGGGATGACCCCCTTTGCACTTTCCTTCCCGAACGAGGCGGTCGAACCAAACCATCCACTCGGCGGTGACTTTTTGAACCTCTGCCTCCGAAAGCTCTTTGAGCCAAGCATTCCCTCGGAAGAGCAGCAGGTAGTCGTCCTGATGTTGCGTGTTCATGGATGAGTTTCGCTGCTAGTCCTTTGAGAGTCCATCGGGAAAACCATTCGGACTCGGACGAAAGTTGCCATGACGGAGGCCTCGCGCCGCTGCAGAGAGCGGCGGTGCCGTCTCTTGCCGCCGACATGAAGTGAAGTCCAGTTCGAAGGCTTCCAAGAAAACTACAAAGCGACAACAGTTCTGTGCCTATGGGAATCAGCCATAGGGACCAAAATGCCTCTTGCGGCGGCCAATCTTCGGGCAATAATACGCGATTGCGAAGTTAAGGGGTCTTAGCTCAGTTGGTAGAGCGCCTCAATGGCATTGAGGAGGTCAGGGGTTCGAATCCCCTAGGCTCCACTTAACGTGGAGCCTTGAGGGATGAGAACTTCAGTTCGACTACCTGCGCGTTAGCGCATCCTCACGCGCAGCCACTTTGGTAGAGCCCGACGCATGTCGGGATAATCCCCTAGGCTCCACCAAATTTATTGGTGGAGTTTCGCGAAGCGAAAGATTCGAACCTTGGTTCGACTACCCTGCGCGAGAGCGCATCCTCAGGCGCAGCCACTTTCGTAGAGCCCGACATCAGTCGGCATAATCCCCTAGGCTCCACCAGTTGGCGGCCGCCCAATGTGTTACCCATGTCCTGAACCAGAAGTGTTACCTATGTCTTGACCGCGCCCCGCGCCCCGCGCCGTTCACCATCAACTATCAATCCTCATCCATCACCATCTTGCCGACTACCCTGCGCGTTAGCGCATCCACGGGCAGCCACTTTCGTAGAGACCGACGTCAGTCGGCATAATCCCCTAGGCTCGCAAGCACCAAGTCGGCGGCGCCTCGACCTCCAGCCAGCTCCAGGGCGTACCGTCACAGAAGACTCGCCATCCGCTTGCTCCACCGAGCACGCTAGCAACTATCAGCAAGCTCCCAAAATCCCCGGGACGCGGTCCAAAAAAGACCGACTCAACTCGGCTCATTCTGATGGTCGAAGTCGATCACTTTCCACATCGACGACGAGAGGATATCTCGGACCGCGCAGACGTGCTTCCGCAAGATACCGTTGACCCCACACCTTCATCTCCTCGGTGCTCGCTTCTGCGACACAGGACCTGAACCAGATAGTACGACCTTCAACCTTCAGCCTGCTGACGTG
This sequence comes from uncultured Verrucomicrobiae bacterium, assembly GCA_963824895.1. Lineage (GTDB taxonomy): Bacteria > Verrucomicrobiota > Verrucomicrobiia > Chthoniobacterales > Terrimicrobiaceae > DASTFP01. Next base: position 331,390 of record CAWGQS010000018.1, read on the forward strand.
TATCTGCGGCAACTCGTTTTTCATGTGACATCCGGGCGTGGGACGCTAGTACCTTAATTTAACGCTCGAGCGTGGGTTCCGGATGCAATCCGACTTCAATGCCGCTGGGGCGTGCGTGCTACATTTCTAGCAGATCACCGGCGACATCTGCGAGATTCTTGACGCACCTTGCCTGCGACGACGATTCTGCCGTCGCCCTTGGGTCTTCCAGACGCGCTGCGTGATCACAGGATCGCTAAGCTCAAACATCCGCGACGAACTCAGCTTTCGAAGGCAGTGTCTGGTAAACGATGAGAACTATGCTCCGGAGACTTATGAGATGCTTACGCGCCGGGGCGAAACATCTCGTCGCGGCGGCGCAGTCCGATCTGGGACTCAGCGGGGGAGCGAGCAACTCCGCAACCCCGTGACGTCCAGCAATGGCGTTCGGGCGCCTCCCAATGGCTTTGCAGCTGACACGAAGAGTTGTTTGACAGCTTGATGTCCGCCCAACATTTGTTGACTGCATCTCCGGATATTGGCAAGAGATGGCCAAGTGATTAGAGCGGCCCGATCGCTTGGCTCGGGCTGTATCGGAATGAGTTACCACCCTGGTGATTCTGTATGCGGTCTGGGCTTCAGCGAGACACAGCTCGCTCCAGACGTTTGGCGCGTTTCCTCAGACGTTTGATAAATCTCCTCGAAATTCCCGTCGGATACTGCTGACGCAGTCGGGATAATCCCATCCCTCAACTATCAACTCTTGACCGCCGGAGCGGCAGGCGTAGGAGGTCTCAACCATCAACTACTTAGCGAGTCGCGCACTCTGGTGAAAAGCGGGTCGTAGATGACGCTGCCAGACTCCCTAACTCGAGGTGGTAGTAGTACTGGTGGTCGAGATCGTGGTGCCGGTGGCGTTGCGAACGCCCCGGAATTTGAACTTTCGAGTGAAAGGTTGCGAAGAGACAAACCCATCATCTGAGTCATTTACGGGGTCAACGCCTGTAATCGTCACTTCTCCTTTGCCGTGGAAAGCGGCATAGGGAGAATTCTGATCCATAGTGCCATTGAAGAACCCGCTGAGGAACTGATTGCTTGCCAGCACCAACGGCGAGGGCGTTGGGGCAAGAGTGGGTGTCGGCGTGACGCTAGGTGAAACAGTCGGTGACGGGGTCGCGGTCGGGCTCACTGTTGGGCTCGCGGTCGGGCTCACTGTTGGGCTCGCGGTCGGGCTCACTGTTGGGCTCGCGGTCGGGCTCGCGGTCGGGCTCACTGTTGGACTCGCTGTTGGACTCGCGGTCGGGCTCACTGTTGGACTCGCGGTCGGGCTCACTATTGGACTCGCGGTCGGGCTCACTATTGGACTCGCAGTCGGGCTCACTATTGGAGTCGCAGTGGGACTAACCGTCGGGGTTGGTGATATCGTTGGAGTTGCGGTGGGACTGACGGCCGGTAGGAGTCGGTGTGGGCAATTCAGAGCCCAAAACGTTAAACGCGCCGTTGTCGAGCACGCCCGCCACGCTGCCGACGTTGACGTTTGCTTGCACCAAGCCCCGATAAACCCTTCCCTCGACGAAGAAGACATAGTCATTGTATGGATCGGTCAAGAGATTAGGGACCGTGGTGCCAGTCGGGAGCTGCGGATTGCTTGTCTGGACGCCATTCACGTAGGTGAAACGGAAAACACCCGTGAGGTTCCTGCCTCGCGCCGTGGCTTGATAGGAGCCATCGACACCCGATACCAAGGGAGAACCATTGGTGAACGGCGGCGGGCCGGCACTCGCCTGAACGTGGACGATAGCCACAAGGAGCACCAAGAAGCTGGCAGCAATCTTCATGGGTGGGTGCTTCTTTTACCCGGCACTATGAGAACCGAGCAAGAATTTAATTCCCAAAGTCGCGGCAGTACTTCCGGCCAAGCGGAGAAAAAGCACCCCGCCTCTTGAATGATGAGAGGCGGGGTTTTTGCCTTCTGGAAAATGGCGGCGCCATTCGTGCTTACCGTCGTCTATACGGAAATCTAGCACGCGCGCTCGGCAGAGTTAAGTCGGGTCTAGTCCGGAAGCAGACGCTCGAACATTGAGATCGAAGGCTCTCCTCCGTGGCCGAGGTAAGAGCGGAGATTCCCCGTTGTCACATGAGGGTGAGCAGCCTTAGACACACGTAAGCAGGCTCATGGTTGAAGACCATACGTATTGCTCAGATCTGTATCGCGGAAGCCACCACGAATGAACTCGAGGGCGTGGGCTCCGCACTATCTTCAGCAAGCTCGCCGGCGTGGTTTGAGAATTCCCCTTATCGTCGACGTCAATCGGGATCGGCTTCGATCATCGAAATAGGCAAAGTTGAGTCGGCGGCTTTACGTGCAGCGATCTGGCACCTGCGTTTGATGCGTGGGCAGCAGAGACAAGGTTCTATACGTCTCGTACTTCACTTCGACCCAAGATTGAGCGAGGATGTCGCTTTCTGGACCGTTAGCTACGCAAACCACTTCATGTGTAATTTTCATCTGACTATTGCCCCTCACCACCATAGCGAAGGTCTTCGAGACGAACTTGGGGGCGGGATATCTTGGCGATCGAGCCGGAGCATGCGATGCAGAATGCAATGACGACGCGCCGGAAAACAATGACTCAACTACGCACAAGGCTTCGATGGGCAGATCCCCTTATCTTAATTCTGGTTCTTTGCGCCAGCGCGTTCGCTAAAGACCGCGATTTAGCCGGCTACACGCTTGTCTTTGAGGACAACTTCGACGTCCAAAGCGTGGGTTCCGATGCTGACAAGGGAAACAAGAAATGGGGTAACTGGCCTCCGTATGGGCCTGCCGGCGCGTTCAGCCGTTCCCATTGGGCTCAGGGGCGCCTGGATTGTGCCGATGGAGTTCTGCGCAGCTGGATGGTCTGGAACCCAAATCGTAAGGATCAGTCGGGCAACAATTGGGAAAGCGGGCTCATTGCCAGCATGGACAAGCGAAGGCGAGGGTTCGCCCAACGCTTCGGCTATTGGAGCGCGCGAATGCGGATGCCGCCAGCCGGGCAAGGCTCATGGTGTGCCTTTTGGCTAGCTTCGGCGTCTGGCATTCCTAACGGCGGAACCAAAGGCTACGAGATCGACATCGGCGAGTTCTATGGCGGTCAGTTTGCAGCTAATCCTGGAAAGCACCAATACAACTGGGTTGTTCACCCTTGGAATGCGGATGGGAGTCAGGCGCCACGACCTTATGAGGGCGGTGACTGGGTGGATATACCAGGCGGCGATGCGATCAACGAGTGGCACGTCTACGGATGCGAGGTAAATCCGCAGGATATCATCTTCTACTGTGACGGAATCGAGGTCGGTCGCAAGCCAACCCATCTCGACTACCTCGCTGATCCTCTCTATATCATCATAAACTACGCGCTCCAGGGCGACCACAGCGGCAAACCATTTGCGAGCAGAGGCAGTTCCTTCATGCAAGTCGATTGGGTGCGTGCCTACAGCTTGCCGAAACAGATTGCGGTCCCTGCGCCATCTGCGGCGACAGTTGAGAATCTCGGCGTTGAGTCAGACAAAGCCGGAGCACAGGAAGCGCCCTCTCTGGCTACAGTTGAGAATCCCGGCTTTGAGTTAGACAAAGCCGGAGCACAGGAAGCGAAAGGATGGGGCGAGTGGAGCAGAGTTAATGCGAACCCCAATGGTTACGTCACAAGCGGTCAGAGCCACAGCGGGAGCAAGCATTACAGGATGGAAGGCGCCGGCTTCAACCTCCTTATCAGCCAGGTCGTTCAGGTGAGTAAACCGGGTCTATATACCCTTCGCGCTTGGGTGAAAAGCAAAGGAGGGGCGAAGGAATGTGCGCTTCTCGTTCAGGAGTCTGGAGGGGAGGATCGCTCCGAGGCTATTCCTGCCACTAGTGCTTGGAGACGGGTCGAGATGAGAGACATCGACGTGGCAAACGAGCGCTGCAGGATCGGACTGTGGATGGACACATCCGCCTTTAGTTGGGTGGAGTGGGATGACGTGGAGTTCTTCCCGCAGGACGGGCGTCGCAACCGACGCTGACACCCGTCGCCTTTCGGAAATCCAACGAACGACAGCGACGATCCGCATCGCAACTCGCGAACACGGCAAATTTTAACGCCGGCGGTGGGGACACCGCCGCGACAACTATCAACTCCGGACCGTCGAAGCGGTAGGCGGAGGACGTCTCAACTATCAACCATCTCTCGACTCGCACGTGCTTGCTACAAATTCTGTATGATCTTGCCAGGCGGATTGGAGTCCGACCTCTCCCTGTCATAGCACTTGTCGTCGAGCATCAAGCGATTCAATATCGGGTGCTGGATTGCAGCTTGTGGCACTAACACGGGATCGAATCAACGCGCTTACTGAAACGGCGAATTGCCCGCTTTCCGTGTCAGTCTTGCGGGGAGCGTCGAGTTGAACCTGTCGGCGTGGGTGATTGTCGGTGCGATCTCCGGGGCGCTCTGCGGCTTATTTTTCGGGGAATATGCAGCCGTAGTGGAGCCGCTCGGCGCGGTCTATGTAGCGCTCCTGCAGATGGCGGTCTTTCCATTCCTCGTTAGCTCGCTGCTGCACGGGCTCGGCAGCTTGCGTGCCGCCACAGCCCTCAGGCTGCTCAGAGCGGGCTGGCCGGCGTTCGTGGTCGCGTGGGGCGGAACTCTAGCTGCGATGTGGCTACTGGCTCAGGCAATTCCCGACGCCCGTCCGCCCATTGAAGTCACCGCGGACCAAGGGAAGGGCGCTTCGCAACTGGTCTCCCTATTGATTCCGGCCAATCTCTTTGCCGACCTCACTCGGAACTACGTGCCGGCGATTGTGGTGTTCAGCCTCTTTTATGGCATCGCGATTCAGCGGATCGAGAATAAGCAAGGTGTTCTAAACGCGCTCGAAGTCGTTAAGCGCGCCAGTGTGACCATATGGGGCTGGATCGTGCGCATGTCGCCTCTCGGCGTTTTCGCCTTGTTCGCCGGCCTCGCCGGGACGGTGCGGGTCGAGCTTCTCGGCAGCCTCCTTTTATATATCGTCATATTCACCGGCGGCGCGTTGATTCTCTCTTTTTGGGTGATTCCGTCGCTGGTTGCTTCCTTGGTTCCGATCAGCTATCGCGCACTGCTCAAGGAACTTAATAGCGCCCTCGTCATCGCTGTGGTGACATCACTGCCCGTCACCGCCGTTCCGCTCATCGTTCAGATGACCGAACGTCTCGCGGCGCGTTGCCAAGTCAAGGACGCGGACCGCGAGGAGATCATCTCAACCACCATGGCGGTAAGCTATCCGTTCGCGCAGCTGGGCAACCTGTTCGTCTTCTTTTTCATGGTGTTCGCGTCGTTCTACTTCCACACCGCCCTCCAGGGCGGAGAGTGGATCTTCCTACCCTTCCTCACGCTTCTGTCGACAGTCGGGACGCCCGTCTCGACCGTCGATGCGGTCGCGTTCCTTGCGGGGTGGCTTCGTCTGCCCGCGGACGCCCAGCTTCTCTACGTCGAGATGATGACGGTGACCCGTTATCCGCAGGTCCTGGTGTCGACAATGGGCCTCGCCTTCATCACCATCGTGGTCCCGCTGTCGTACTACGGTGTTGTGAAGGTGCAGCCGCGCAAGCTGGCGATATCGGTGGCCATCGGTGTGCTGCTGCTCGGCGGGCTGACCTTGGGAGGCCGGGCCGCCCAGATCTTTCTGATCGAGAAACAACCGAATCCCTATCTGCAATTCACCGTGGGAGCTGATCTTGCCGGGGCGACCCAGGTGACGTTGCAGCGCGAAGCGCCATCGCCTGTAGAACCGAGTGGCCCGACGACCATGGATCGAATCCGCGAAACGGGCAGGCTGCGCGTCGGCTTTGGCCCCCACGTCATCCCGTTCAGCTATTTCAATGCAGCTAACGAACTGGTTGGCTATGATATCGCCTTTGCTTATGCGTTGGCGCGCGATCTTGGCGTCAACTTAGAGCTCATCCCGATAACCGATTGGGCAACCTTAACTGACGATCTCAAGGCGGGGCGCTACGATCTCGCGGTTGGCGGCGTCTACGTCACCGACGAGCGGCTTCAGGCAGTCACGGTATCGAAACCTTATCTGCAGAGCCAACTCGCCTTGATCGTCCGGTCCGACAGCGCCCACAGGTTCTTGAACGGGACTAATATCAAGCGAGAGAAAGGCCTGAAAATCGCGACATTCAAAAGCGACATCGTGGATCCCATGGCGCGGACGCTGTTTCCCCAGGCCGAAGTCGTCGTCGTTCCCGACTACGACGCACTGCTGCGTGACGACAGTATCGATGCCGCGCTTTGGACCCTCGAACAGGCGAGAGCGTGGGCGGCGGCGAACCCAGGCTTTTCGGCGGTGGCACCAACCGATTTCGGCGCGCCGCTCTTGATCGCCTACCTGATGCCACCGGATTCAGCTCAGTTTGCAAACTTCGTTAACCAATGGTTGGATTTGCAGAGGACGAACGGCTTCGAGCAGCGAATGAAAGAATACTGGCTCGAAGGCAAACCACGGCAGGATGAGCGACCGCGGTGGAGCGTTATCCGCAACGTGCTGCATTGGGTCGATTGAGACGTCTAGATGGACGGCGAATACCTTGCCACTGGCTTTGCTGACGTCGACGGCGCGCAGAATGCCGACTCCTACTTAGCCTGCTTATCGCTTCTCGATTCCCTTCCCTACTTCAAGGAATACAAGCGAAAGACGTACGAATTGCTCGAGCTAGGGCCGTTTGATCGCGTTTTGGATGCGGGCTGCGGCCTCGGTGACGACGTGTTCAGAATGGCCGAATTGATCGTCCCGAGCGGCTTCGTCGTCGGAATGGATTCGAGCGCCAAACTTATCGAAAAAGCCAAAGCCGACCAGCGAAGTCGGGCACTCCCGGTTGAGTTTCACGTTGGCGACCTACGGCAGCTCCCATTCTCCGATGAGACCTTCACACGCTGCAGAATCGACCGCGTCCTGCAACATGTCCCGGAGCCCTCAAGAGCGATATCTGAACTTGTGCGAGTTCTTAAACCTGAAGGCATTCTTCTGGCGTACGACAACGACTGGGGGACGTTCTCGATAACTTCTTCGGACAAACGAGTCACTCGAATACTGGAGAATGCATGGTGCGATTCGTTTGCCAATAATTGGATTGGTCGGGAGCTCCGTGGATACTTTGCGGAAGCCGGCCTCTCGAGCATCACGGTCCATCCGAGTGTTTCACTGATCACCGATTTTGATACGGCCGACAAGGTTTATAACCTCAGGCAAACGGTTCGGCGGGCCGTTGCCGCTGGAGATATCTCGGCGGACCAAGGTTCTGCCTGGGTGAATGAACTTCGAACCAGAGCGCGATCTGGCTCTTTTGCAGCCGCCTTGACCGCCTACACGGTCGTTGGGCGAAAACCTTCATGAGCAATCATGGAATCGGCGCCTAGCTATTTCGACTCCTGACCCGCCGAGGGGGGAGATCTCGACCATCAACCATCAACAATCATCCATCAACTCTTCGAGACTCCCCCCGCAGGCACAACCAATGAGCAATCACAAACACGAGATGCAGGACGGTGGTGACAACGCCCATCGGAACCACGTTTAGCTGCACAAAAGACGACCAATAGAGCAGGTTCGAGCCTCCGAGCAGCAGGTGAACGACAAGCCCAACTTGATGCCACAAGAACCTGTCCGACAACCTGGCCGCGCGAAGGAGCAGGAGAGCGAAGATGATGGCGAGTCCGTGGGCCTCGAAGCCGCCGATCGCAAACGGCGATCCCTTCGTTTGGGCGAACGGACCAACGCCGAAAAAATGACCGACCGTTTCGAAGATCATGGCCGCGCCACCCGCGAGCAGCAGGAAGCCACCGTCGAACTGCAGGACCTTTCGACTCAGAGGATCTGCGGTCATGGGTGCAAACAACAGCCGCGCACAAGGACAGCATGCACAACCGGAAAAAGAAGAAAAGTTCGCTTTGAGGTTCCTCTCGCTAACGCCCGAGGAACGCCACGCCCCTTTCCAACAACTGAAAGAGGGCCGCTTTCGCCCGCATAGTCGAGTTTCGCCGACGCTTCTTACTGATCGAAAACTTCCTCGTCCCTTTAGCGCCGTCCCGGCGAATCGAGTCCGCAACTAGCGAGGAGGTGATTTATGCGCTGTCCCATATATATGGATTGACATATATATGGATTTAACCATGTTTTCTTCGTGGAATTGGTTAAGATTTATCAATGTCTTTGCGACGCCACTCGGCTGCGGATCATTCACTTGCTGACACGCGGCCCGCTTTGTGTCTGCCATTTCCAGGAAATCCTTGAACTTCCGCAAACCAAGGTCTCTCAGCATCTCGCCTACCTTCGCAAGAAGAACATGGTTGACTGCACCCGGCACGGGACATGGATGATTTATCGGCTTCCGTCAAAACCTCCGCTCGAGCTGGAGGCCAATCTCAGATGCCTGCAAGACTGTGCGGCTACCGTCAAGCGGTTCCGTGCCGATCTGAAAGCGCTTGAGAAGGTGCGAGCTGATTGCAGATGGATTGATGAAGCTCTCGAAAACAAACGTACCTGCACCTGCTAGGCCCTATGAATCCGAACAAACCTCGCTTCAAGATCCTGTTTCTCTGCACCGGCAATTCGGCGCGGAGCATTTTCGCGGAATACTTACTCAAAGAGATCGCACGGGTCCGGTTCGAACCCTACAGTGCCGGAGGCAGTCCAAAACCCGCACCGCATCCGCTCGCGCTCGAAATTCTCCGCGAAGATTTCAGAATCGATGCGTCGGACGCCTCCAGTAAGTCGTGGGAAGAGTTCAAAGACGCCCAGTTCGATTTCGTCGTCACGCTCTGCGACAATGCCAAAGAGACCTGCCCTGTCTGGCCAGGTCAACCGATTGTGGCACATTGGAGCTCTCCGGATCCGGCCGCCGTCGAAGGTTCGAGGGCTGAAAAGCGGCGCGCCTTTTGGCAGGTCGCTCAGCAAATAAAACGCCGCCTAGAGCTACTAGCTTCGCTGCCGTTTGAGAAGCTCGACGCGCTACGTTTGGAAGCTGCGACCAAGGAAATCGGCGTCCGAGAGAGAATCCAGTTGAGTAATCAAACGCTCACCTGACTCGCAGCGGCGAATATATTATGAGCGACAAACCAACCGTTCTTATACTCTGCACTGGAAATTCCTGCCGTAGTCACATTGCTGAAGGAATCTTGAGGCAAGCTGCGAGTGAGTTCATCGAGGTGCAAAGCGCTGGCTCGAGGCCTGCCGGTTACGTTCATCAGAAAGCGATCGAGGTAATGAAGGAAATCGGGATCGACATCTCCAGTCATGTCTCGAAGCACATGAACGAGTTTCTAATTCGCACGGTCGATACTGTCATCACCGTGTGTGGCAATGCCGACCAAGCTTGTCCGATGTTTCCTGGCCAGGTCAACCGCTACCACTGGGGCTTTGACGATCCCGCCCTGGCCAAGGGAAGTGAGGAAGAGATTTATGCCGAGTTTCGTCGCGTGCGGGATCAAATCAAACTGGTCTTCGAGGCTTATGCCGCCGGTTTGCGTGAAGGTGCAAACCGGAACGCATCACTCGAGCCTGCACCGCCCGTCAATTGAGAAATCACGAAAGGATAACCATGGGCAAATCGAATATAAGAGAGGTCGTTCGGAAGAAGTATGGAGAGGCCGCCTTGCGCGTCGAATCAGGCACTGAAAGCAGTTGTTGCAATGCATCAGGGTTGGAAGCCTCTTGTGATCCCATAACTTCAAACATCTACAGTGCCACGCAGGAAAGGGAAGTGCCCGAGACGGCGTTCAAAGCCTCTCTTGGCTGTGGCAACCCGACGGCCCTTGCCGAATTGAAAGCTGGTGAAACCGTGCTCGACCTCGGCTCTGGCGGCGGCATTGACGTGCTGCTTTCGGCCCGCCGCGTCGGCCCAACCGGCAAAGCCTATGGCCTCGACATGACCGACGAGATGCTGACGCTGGCCGAAGAGAATAAGCGGAAGAGCGGCCTGAGTAATGTCGAGTTCCTCAAAGGCGAAATCGAAAACATCCCTCTTCCGAGTGGTTCAGTGAACGTCGTCATCTCGAACTGCGTCATCAACCTCTCAAGCGATAAGGATCGCGTGCTCCAAGAGGCATTTCGGGTGCTCAAACCGGGCGGTCGCTTGGCCGTCTCCGATGTCGTTGTCAGGGGGCGCGTTCCTGCGGAAATCAAGCAAAGCTTGGAACTGTGGGTGGGCTGCGTCGCAGGTGCCTTGAGCGATTACGACTATGTAGCAAAACTCGCGAAAGCTGGATTTGAGAATATCGATATCGAACCCACCCGGGTATACAGCCTCGAGGATGCCAGGACGTTTCTCGCGGATCAAGGCCTTGACGCACTGGCGAAAGAAGTGGAGGGTAAATTCATGAGCGCCTTTATCCGGGCTAGCAAGCCCGCTGTCTCGTCGTGCTGCGCTCCAAGCTGCTGTTCTTAAACAGCCAATGACTCTCTCGCGCCGCCTGGCCGCCGAAACTTTGGGAACCGCCTTGCTTCTCGCGGCGATCGTAGGCTCCGGCATCATGGGCGAAAGGTTGGCGGGCGGCAATATTGCGATAGCGTTGCTTGCCAATACGCTGGCGACTGGCGCGATGCTCGTGACCCTCATTTTCACCCTCGGGTCAATCTCGGGCGCGCACTTCAACCCAGCGGTGACACTCGCAGAGGCCTCTCAGCGCAGAATTGCCTGGAGCGATGTCCCGGCTTACATTGTCGCCCAGGTGTCGGGTGCATTTGCCGGCGTCGGCGCAGCGCACCTGATGTTTGACGAAGCCGTCTTACAAGTCTCAAAGAATACCCGAGCGGGTGGTGGGCAGCTTTTCAGCGAATTTGTCGCAACCTTCGGGCTACTTTGTGTCATTGGGGGCTGTGCTCGTCTGCGTTCCGAAGCCATTCCCTTTGCCGTCGGTCTTTATATCACGGCGGCTTACTGGTTTACGGCTTCCACGTCGTTCGCCAATCCAGCGGTAACTCTCGCCCGAACAGCCACAGACACGTTTGCCGGGATTCGGCCGATCGATGCACCGGGCTTTATCGTGGCACAGCTCCTTGGAGCTTTCGCTGCAACATTCCTTTTGCGCTGGCTGATCCCGTCTTCCAAAGCAAAAGAAATGTTGCTACCGCATTCCGAGGTAGCGCGCTGAACCCGTTACAAAAAGGTGCCGATCACGGCATCTGCTCTTGGAGTTTCGCCGAAGCGAAAGATTCGCACCGAGGTCCGACACGCTCCGACCACGATCGCGAACTTGTCGGAGTTCTTGACTGACCGTTCCCCCTCTAATGAAATCGCTTGCGCTTTCTTCCGTTGAATCAGCTTCACCGAAAAATAAGAGCTGTCATTGAACGGGTTTGAACTCGCCCGCACTAAAGCACTCATTCATGATTCCGTGCATGAAAAAGGCCTTGGTAACCGGAGCGCTTGGCGTGACCGGACGAGCCGTCGTCAATTACCTGACATCGCTTGGCGATTGGGAAGTCATTGGGCTCTCCCGACGGAGCCCTGAATTTCAAACGACTGCGAAATACCTCGCGGTCGATCTATTAGATCGACCGGCTCTTGAAGCGGGCTTGAGCGGGATAACTGACATCACCCACATCTTCTTCGCGGCGCTTCAACCCGCCGCCAATTTTTTTGATGAGGTGACGCCGAATTTGGCGATGCTGACCAATACCGTCGAGGTGGTGGAACGCTCTGCGAAGAGTTTACGGAAAGTTCTCCTCGTGGAGGGCGCTAAGTTTTACGGTGCGCACCTTGGTGCGTACAAGACTCCCGCAAAGGAGACTGATCCGCGCCATATGCCGCCAAATTTCTATTACAACCAGGAGGACTATCTCGTAGAACGCTCGGCGGGAAAGATGTGGTCCTGGACGGCGTTTCGGCCATCGTCCATTTGCGGCTTTGCCGTGGGAAATCCCATGAATATGGCGACAGTCATCGCCGTCTACGCAAGCCTCTGCCGCGAATTGGGCTTGCCCCTTCGGTTCCCCGGTCCCACGGAGACGTATCACGCAATAATGGAGATGACGGATGCAGAGCTTCTCGCCAAAGCAATGGTCTGGGCGGGCACCAACGATCAGTGTAACGGACAGGCGTTCAACATCACCAATGGCGATTTCGATCGCTGGGAAAATCTGTGGCCGCGAATCGCTCAGTTTTTTAAAATGGAATACGCTCCTCCTCAGCGTCTACCTCTGACGGTGTTTATGTCCGACAAAGAGCCGGTCTGGAATAATCTGGTTAAGAAGCACAAGCTGATGAACTACACCTTTCGTGACGCGGCCGCATGGCCATTCGCAGATGCGATTTTCAATCTTGGCTATGACGTCATGTCCGATACAACCAAGTCGCGGCGATTTGGTTTTCACGAGTGGGTTGAAACCGAGGAGATGCTGCTGCGTCTTTTCACACAGTTCCAGAAGATGCGCTTCATTCCCGCGTAATCCGGAGCTGCGCAGTTCCAAGCTTTCGAATTTGGCGAATTCAAGCATTCCTGAGGGCGAGCCTCAACTCGCAACTCTCAACTTACGATAAGCCATCTTAGTCCTGAAGCGCCTGCCAGTAGTTCTGGCGGGGCCATCCCTCATTGGAGCGACGCCCCTGGACCTTGCTGTCCTTGAATCTTCATAGGAGACTGAGGGCATTCCGGTATGAATGATCCAATGGGCAAGGAAGCGTCGCGTTCGATCATTTCACCCCTTCATCTTCATCCGTCCGGTGTCACGCCGGCCAGCGAGCGCGTTCCCACGTGGCGCAAGGCTGGCTACGGCTTTGGCGGCCTTAGTGATTTTCTGCTTCCCAACACGGTCAACGCTCTGGCGATACCGATCTACAGCATTGCGTTGGCGATGGATCCTCTCTTCTTAGCCGTTTCGCTAGCGGTGCCGAGGGTCGTCGGAGCAATTTTAGATCCGCTCGTCGGCGCGATATCAGATAACGCACGGACACGGTGGGGAAGACGACGCCCTTTCATCCTGGGAGGTGCAGTGATCGGCGCCCTCTTGCTCCCGCTGATTTGGATGCCGCCAGTGGATACGCAAATGGGCCGTTTTATTTATCTCATGCTGATTCTTTCCATCTATGCAGCGGCCACTTCGGTCTTTTCCATTCCCTATGGAGCTCTGGGGATTGAACTCACCACAAATTATGACGAGCGAACACGTGTGATGGCCTGGCGCAGCTACGTCCAGACGGCGGGAACATTTGGATCCGCGTGGTTCTATTGGTTTTGCTTGTTGCCGATGTTTGGCAATGAAGTTATCGGAGCACGCTGGCTTGGGGTGATCGTGGGCCTCGTCATCCTGGCGGCGCCGTAACAACGGTCCTGGCTTGCAGAGAAAAGATCGCCCCGATTGCCAAACAACCCAAAATCGCGCTGGGGGTTGCTTTGAAGGTCACCTTACAGAACAGACCGTTTCTCCTCTTGCAGTCGGTTTCGGTCATCCTCATGCTAGGCTTAGGATGCGAGACGGTCATCGGCAGTTACGTTCATATCTATTACACCTGTCAGGGCAGTAAAGAGTTCGCCTCCTACATCACCGGTTTGGGGGGAACGCTGACGATCTTCGCAACCTTGGCGGCCCTGCCTTTTGGCTTATGGCTGTCTACGCACACGGGCAAGCGGCAGGGGGCCCTAGTCGGCTTAGTTATTGCCCTGATCGGCGTATGCTTGATGCCAATCTTGCTCGTCCCGGCCCAACCTTACCTCATCATGATCGAGTGGGTTATCCTGGCCTTTGGCATACCCTGCGCCAACTTGATGTTCAGCTCAATGGTAGCCGATATCTGCGATGAGGATGAGCTGATTACTGGTTTGCGCCGCGAGGGCGCTTACGTTGCGGTGGGCGGTTTCTTCGGAAAGGTGGCCCAAGTAGGAACATTGTTGCTGGCCGGCGCGCTCCCCAGGATGGCCGGCTATAGCGACATCAGTGTGCCGCCTGAATTGGGCGAATTAAAAGTCATGCGAGCCATGTTGATTGGCATCCAATTCGTCGCACTTGTGGCCGCGATAATAATCATCTGGTTCTACCCGCTGACGCGTTCAAGATCCGAAGCGACACGACGCCTCTTGGACGAACGCAAACGACAGCCAGCAGGGACGTAAAGGAGCTCACTTCGAAGCGGCAGAGCTACCACATTGGCGGCATGCTTAGCCTAAATCCTGAGCCTGTTGATTGTTCGACGCCCCCTCTTGCTATTGGCGAGTGTCGTTGCGACAAACTATCGGAATGAGGCGAGACTCTGAGGTCCCGGTCATCTTACATAGTCTCCCTGCGCATTTCATCATCCAGAATGTCGTTGATATATTTCGAGACGGCCGGCTCCTTCGTCTCGTAATAAGGTGGGAGCGATCTCGCAGTCTCCAGATTGCAATAGATTGTCCGCTTTGGGAAATACTCGAAGAGCAGCTGAACTCTGCCGGCTTCTTCCTTTCCGGCAATGTCAGCAATCAATTCAAAAGCCAAATCAATCCCACTGGAAACCCCACCGCTTGTCCAAATGTTGCCGCTTTTCACGACTCTTTCTTCTTCAACATCGACATCCTTAAGTGATCTTAGTTCTGAGAGTGCACGCCAGTAAGTCGTGACGGGTTTATTTCTGAGCAAGCCCGCTTTGTGCAGAAGAAACATACCGGTGCAGACAGAGATGACTTTGTCAGCAGTCTTGGCTTTTTCTTTGATAAACGAGATCAGACGTTCATTAGTAACCTGCTCGCGTCTGCCTCGGCCTCCCGGGATAATCAGGTAATCGAGTGTCGGACAATTATGGAAGGCACAGTGGGCGTTGAGAACGATATCATCATCACATTTTACCAAGCCGCCGTTTTCGGAAATAAGATAAGTCTCAATCGAGGCATGCAGCAGGTTCTTCCACATTGCCAGCACTTCCCATGGCCCGATGACATCCATCGGCTGCACGTTTTCATAAAGAACCAGACCAAGCTTCTTCGCCATAGCGGACCTTAACGATATCTCCCTTGAATGTCCCGTCCGAAAGGTTCGCGGGAGAGCAAGAGCGGAGACCTCTACGCACTTGTCGCAACCGTGTTCCCACGGTCGAAAAATGTCCGTGTCGCGCCGCGGCCGGTTTGCCCGCTTCGCCCAGGACCACGATCGTGCCGTGACACTAGTTGGCGCCACGAGCGGACATGGAGCATGAGTATTTTTCGTGATCACTTTAATGCCGATCTCCCAAATCGTCGCGAAAATTGCGCAACCGCTCGATGCCGCCTTGAAGCGAAGGGCGAAGTGTGATCGGATGGGGTGGTCGGACGCCAGCTATTTGGCTCCCCATTCCCTCAATCGTTGCAAACACATGCCATACATTCTTATTCGCCACAAAGTCGCCGACTTCTCGAAGTGGAAGCCTGCGTATGACGCCCATTCAACAGCCCGCCAGGAAGCCGGTCTCAGAGAAGTCCATCTGCTCCGCAACAGCGACGATCCGAACGAGGTGGTAATATTGTTGGAAGCCGAGGACCTGCAAAGAGGGAGAGACTTTGCTGCCTCACCAGGTTTGCGTGAAAGGATGCAAGAGGCCGGAGTAACTGACAGGCCGGATATCTACTTTCTCGAATAAAGTAGGCGCGCGAAGGACGGGTAGTGAATTGAGTCGATACTTTGGCGATCAACGATCGATATTGCTCTACCGTCGAAAGAACGCGCGCAAGTTCTTAAGATGTGTCGCCTTGGGTTCCGAGTAGCTGCCTAACCTGGTAAGCTGTGTTTCATGGCTCGATGCCTTGAGGCAAGCTCGCGGCGCAAGGCCTTACGTAGCTTCGCTTCTTCGAAGCGGCGGTGTTCGTTGGGGGTGGAAGGCTTGAAAGACGGAACGGCGGTGGGTTTGCCGATCGCGTCCAGCGCCACCATGGTCAAGTAGCACCTGTTGGCATGACGGACGACATGGGTATGAATGTTTTCCGCGATCACCTTTATGCCGATCTCGAGGGACGTGTTGCCGGTGTAGTTGACCGAAGCGAGAAAGGTGACCAACTCGCCGACATGTATCGGCTCTCGGAACGTGACTTGATCTACCGACAACGTGGCCACATAACGTCCTGCATAGCGGCTTGCGCAGGCATAGGCGACTTGATCCAGGAGCTTGAGGATTGTGCCGCCATGCACGTTGCCCACGAAGTTTGCCATATCAGGGGTCATCAATAACGTCATTGCGAGCTGATGGTCTGGAAGATTCACGAGTCCGTTCGTTTGCACGGGATCGGACTCTTGATGTTTCAAGTGATTATTTCAAGAGTGGGGAGGCTCGCCAAGCTCCAGTGCGGTCCAGGCACGCTTACAACGAGAGGTCTTTGACACTCGGTAAATAGGGTGACAGCTTCGCGACTTGTGGGGCTCTGCGAACCAACTTTCGCGTGACCGGAGCGCGGTGATGGAGTGCGGTGGCTATGAGAAAAGTTGTTGATTACAAACTTCCCGCCTTCACAAGCGGGAACGACTTCGAAGCCTCGGTCAAAGCATCGGTTCTTGATGGATGGGAGCTCTTCGGACCGCCATTTTCCCATCAAGGCTTCTGCCAAATGCTCGTGAAGTATGAAGGGAGTGAGGTGACTTTCGAACGAGGTTGCTGCCAAGCTGACCGCCTCGTCTCCGCGGTTGGCCGAGGAGTAATGCACCGCCAACGAGGAGAGGCACAAAAGCGGCCCGGCGAGCTCAAAGCCATGCTATCACCCAAGGTCGACACCTCAGCGAAGCGTCTTCTCGCGCACCGACGTGATCTCTAGATCATTTGGAGCTTTTCGCAGCCTGACGGTCTTGATGGCCGTTCCGGTCCTCTCCTGTTGCTGGTTCTTGACTACGTATTTGATTTGGTACTGCACTTCAACAGGATCTGCTTGCGGGTCGTCCAAAACTCGAATGTCACCAACCAGCCAGTACCGCCTTATCGGCCACTTCTGATTATAGCGAAGAATATCCCTTCTAATGAAATCCTTGGTGACGACGCCGCTATCATAATAGTCCGCCTGGGGTGCGTAAAATTGAAGTTCCGCTTCAACATTCTCGTCGATGCCCACCACAACGAAGCCGGCAATGAAGTCCCGGATCCGCTCCAGGGAGTCTGCCTCAGAGATTTGCTCTTCGGGCTGGGTTGGTTGGGAAGAATTCAATTCCTTTAGGAATTCTCTATCCTGCTGGCGCAGTGCCCGCCATGGTTCGGTCTTCGGAGGGGTAGGTTTGCCGGCGCCGGCGGTAAGAGGCTGCGCAAGGTTCAGTCCCAACGCTCGCAGCGTTTCCTCATTGAGTTCGCCCGTGACCTCCAGACCACGGCGGACCTGAAAGCGTGTGATCGCCGCCGCTGTTCGGTTGTCGATCTCTCCACTGACTTCTCCACGATAAAATCCCTGCGATTTGAGCGCCTCTTGGACCGCGGCGATTTGGGGATCGGCATCTGCGCTTGCCAACAAGCAGAGCATCAGCAGCAAAAGTAGCGAAAATCTTTTCATGCGCTCCGACTTTGAGGTGAACGGATCTCCCTTGCTCCGGCAAATCGTCCCGGCATTCTCGATGCCTATAGTGATTCGCACTCAAAGGCGCGAGCGGTCGTTCCCAAAGGTGGGTCCGCGAACGTTTTCACTTCGCGAAGGAGGGTTCTAGACGGAAACTGCAGAGAGAGCTACCTGCTTAAGGAGGTCAAGCAAACTACAATTTCCTGAATGCAACTCTGAAGGGGACACTCGTATTCACATTGCCAGCAGGCAGGTTTGGACTTCTTAGACTTCCAGGTGTCGCGGTCTGAGGAAGTCAGAGGTCAAGCTGCCATGAGCGACTTGCCTCCCTTCAGCGCAAAGCAGTCCCGCTGTGGGTAACTAAAAGCCAGCGGAAGATCATGGCACCTGCATTCGATAGACGGCAAAAGGACCTTTTTGCTTGCTTTGGCCGGCGTGGTATTTCGGCATGCGATGGATTTGCGAGGTGGTGACGTAAAGCTTGCCGTCCGGTCCCCACGCCAGAGTGTCTGGCCACTGGAGTAAGTCGTCTTCAATGATTGTCGTTGTTTTTCGCGTGTTGGGATCGAAGCGCACGATGGCGTTCTTTTCGAACGCCGTGAGATAAACTGTGCCGCCGCGGCCCTCGAGCATGCCGTCCGGCTTCGGAGTGGTCGCGATTTTTTCGACCTTTGCGCCAAGTTGAGCGTCCGAGAGCGCCTCATCGGTGAGGTGCTCGGTCTTTACGCGATACAAGGTTTCACCGGTGAGCGGGTGGTAGTAGAGCCAGCCTCCCTCCTTGTCAAAGGCGATCCCATCGGCATGAATCGCCGGCGGCTTACCGGTCTTCGGATCGATGATTTTCATGCCGTCCGCAACGATTTCGGCTCCAGGCTCGACTTTAGTTGAAGGATGATCAGCCAGAACCCGGCGCGCTTTGCCGCTGTTCAGATCCACGACAATAATCGCACCGGTGCCGCTCTCCGTGATGAAAGCATGGCCGGTCTTTGTGTCCACGCGCACATCGTTCAGGTAGGAAAGCGGAGGGGCAATAGTCTCGTCAAACGAGATGGTCTGAACGACTTTGTCCGTTGAAAGATCGACCTTGACGAGCTTCGGCCCACCTTTGACCACACCCTTGATCTTCGGGGATGCTGGATCCAGAATCCAAAGGGTTCCCTGGTCATCAACAACCACGCTCTGAACGCAAAGCCAGCGGCCTTCGGGCGGACCGCTCTTGGCATTCCAAGCCTCATCGGGAAAAGGCTTCGGCTTCCCGTCAACTATTTCAGCGACCGAAATTGTGTGATCGTCAGACCAAAACGGAAAGTTCACGAATACCCGACCTTTTGGCGAAACGGTGACGCCAGTGACCTGCTGCTTGGGAAACGTTGCCACCTCCTCGAGCTCGATCTTGTCGGCGCGGAGAGGCAGCATCGCGGCCATCAGGGCGAAAATCGCCATAAGGACCAAGGTGGACTTGCTCTGCGAGCGGAAGCTAAGCGTCTCGAGTGGTCTTCGATCTAGTTGTGTCTTTCGCGAGAGGATCTGAAAACACCCGCCTTTGCCGACACGTCGACGTTCAGAAAGAATTCGCCTGGTGCACATGGTATTCCTCATTCGCGCATGCAAAGGGTGGCGGTCGGTAGGAATTGGGCCGCGACTACCCCCGCGCGCGACCAGGAACCGTTACGGTTTATCGGCTGGGACCTTGTTCCGTCAGCCGACGGGTTCTTCTTTACCTTGCCGGTTCTACTGGTGGCGTAATGGCATTCCGAATGCTGGCAAGGGGCGCCCGATCATCGAAAACCACCGTGTTTCCGTGCCGTTCAATGCCTAATTGCTGCCAAAGCTTTCCTAGATCGACCACGATGGGCTGCGATCTCATTTCTTCATAGAGTTCACGGAAAACCGGCACGCCTACGGCCTGATCAGCGACGTCGAGGACTTGATCAATGCTCCAATCGCGGTCGATCGAACCGCCGGCCGCAAGGATTGCGCGCAAAGAATGCTCGAGTCCAAAGCGGTTGCCGGTTCGCTCGCGGATAAGGAGATCGGCGCGAAGGTAAAAGAGGGCGCCTCCCCAGTAGGTTCGTCCCCACGTAGGTGTCCCATCCAGGCCGCGGTCACCCGATTGCGGCTGACCTTGAGGAAGGCCGACGACAAAGTCGCGCCAGACTCGCTCTCGCGACAAAAGACCCGCGCGAGCTTGAGCGATTGATTCCACATAAGTTGCCAATCCCTCTTCAAGCCAGTGGTGTCTTTCGGCGACGGAAGGAAACGCCAAGTGGACCATCTCATGGGTAAGAAGCCAATCATCCGCGAGGCTGGGGAGGGTCGCATCGCGGCCGAGTGCGATCGTGATGAGCGGGCCGCGCCAGCCATAGGCTGTCCCATCCCTTGCTCGCGTGCCCGCGCTCGAGGCAATCCGAAGCTTCAACCGAGGGACTGGGAACTTCCCATAGTACCTCTGAGACCGCACGAGCGGATCTCTCGACCCATTGCCGAGCCACATTCTCCCACGCGGCTGAAGCGGACCTGACAAATTCGATTTCGATCAATCCACCTGCCACTTTTAGCTCTGCGGCGAAGGCTGAAGTCCCCACCATGAGGAACGCCAGGGCTCCAAGAAAGCCTTTCCGAATTTTTGGCAATATTCCCCGCGGCGAGGGAATTTTCGGGGAACCTTTGCCAGAATGGCACGCTTGAACAAACGCGCGTGGACAGCGAAAAAGTGAGAATCCCAAGCAAAACCCGGTCACGCCACAAGCATATGACAAAACGACACTGTCTCAAGGGCGGAGCGCTGGCCAACTAGGCTGCCTGGAAAAAGACTTCTGAGGCGCTGCGGCGACGCTCGGCTCGCCCGCTTCCCGACGAAGGGCGTGGGCTTGCCGCTCTCAGCCGAGAGCACCGCGGGGGGAGTAGATTTTCCGGGCGGATGCGCCGATTCCTCGTCGAGAAACGAATTATCCAAAAGGAGAGATTACCATGAACAGAAAATTGTACCTTATCGGATTGGGACCGCTTCTCTTGGCCGCGTGTGAAACTGAGCCGGTTGTGACGACAACAACGACCGAAACCCGGCGGGAAATCGTCCAAACTCAGGGAGATCGGGTAGTCGGTCGAGAAGTGATCGTCTCGCGAACGCCACCCGCCGTTCAGGTGGAGCAGCAAACTGTTTCGCCGGGAGCCGAATATGTGTGGACACGCGGGCATTGGCGTTGGAATGGATCAGAGTACGTCTGGGTACCCGGCAACTGGGTTGCGCGTCCGAGGACCACGGCGGTCTGGGTTGAAGGTGCATGGCAGCGCCGTCCACAGGGATATGTGTGGGTCCCAGGACGCTGGCAATAGCTGCTAGCATCTAAGATATGAATACGGAACACCGCATCGAGTTCGTCGAAGCTTCTCAAGCATTCCTCTGCGACGAATATTACAAGAATAACTTTACGGCCTTCCTTCATGCGAAATCGGTTATCGTCGATTCGTCCGAACGGTACGAACCCCCTGAATTCGAAGGTCCCCAGAATCTATTCCTTCTGAAACTGGAAGAAGGGTCGCAGCCTCTGAAGCAAGAACAAGCAGATGCCCTTATCGAGCTGTTTCTCGCCGCCGACGCAGAAAACAAGGCGCAAAACAAGTGAGCCCGTCGTCACGGGCGGCTCGCAACAGTCGGCGGCGGACAGGAGAGATCGGACGATTAGTGGTCCTGCGGCGGGCGGCGCCTTAATTCCATAGCCACTCTCTTGGATAGCGCAGACAGAGGGTTCCGGATCGGCGCGTCTCATGCTGCGGGATGGATCGCAGAGACTGTCAAAGCTATGGAGGCGGCGAATAGGAGCCCTCCAGAAATCTCGCGAGTGGTCGTCGACTATATGAACGTCTTGGTGGACTGGCGGGAGGAGCAGGTCGAAATGCCGAAGGGCAATCCCTGGAGTTGGTCGGATGAGGAACTTCAGGACTATATAGAACGTCGACGGAAAGAGTGGTAACCAGCAGAAACCTACAGTCTCTTGGCCATCGTCCACATCTAACCCCTGATGGTCGATCTCGAGGCGGTCCAGTGCTCGCCACGTATTGAGACCTAGTCCACGAAGAACGGGCTCCAGCCGGAGGCTTGAGATCATTGGAGCGCGCAAGCGAGCGGATCCAGGAAGCCACGAAAGAGGCCACGCTTGGACGAAGCGTCTTGGGTAAGGATGCTAAGCTCTAACGGTGCCGGGAACTAAGAGGCTGTTTTCACAGGCCGCCAGCCACGGCATTACCAAACTCAGGCTTGGAACACGCGATCGGCCACCGGCTCACCGTGTTCATCCCGCTGGTAAGCATAGGCCTCCTTCATGTCGTCCTTGCCGCTATTCGTCGAGACGAGTAGCCGCTCGCCGTCGGTGCGAATCTTAACCATGCCGTAAGCCGTGCGTGCGAACCCATAATATCGCGCCTGCTCATCATCAAGTTCGACATCTTTACGAGAAACACCAGAGCGTTGATCCATGTCCTTATAGCTCCAACCGATTCGCTTGAAGAAGGCAACCAGCTCAGTGCAGAAGATCAGCGGTTCTGGCACTCGCGAAAACCGGCCCAGAGCACCGACGATCGTCGCGCGCGGATGAATGTATTCCTTTTGCTCGGATTCGTCCCCGCTAGAAATCACGGAGATGATCGGTTCCACCGCCTTGAGGAATGCCGGCGAAAAGTCCGCCGAGCCGTGGTGGGGTGCTTTCAGAACCTCGGCGCTGAGATCCAGCACGCCTTCGGAGTGCGCCCGCGTCAAAATTCTTTCGGCCTGGTCATTGAGGTCACCGGTGAGCAGGAAGGAAAATCCGCCGTAGGTCAGCCGGAGAACAATCGAATGCCCGTTGATCGTATGCGATGCGGAGTGACCCTTGAACTGCTCTTCCGTGACATTGAAGGCCTCATGTCCGATCCTGGGGCCTTTCGGCGGATCGCCCAAGAAGCGAAGCGCCGCCTTCCCACTGATCTCTTCAGTGATCGGCCCCAACACTTCGACATTGATATCCTCGCTATCGAGAAAATCGAAAGCATCGTCATCTCCGAGCTTCAGCCGCCTAACAGCGATCTCGCCCCGCGTTCTCCAGGCTTCGATCGCTTCCTTCCATTCCTTGAAAGGTTTATTGAGCTGGTCATCGCCCAAGGCGCTCGGATCGTCGATCAAAGGGCAGAGGTAGGTCACTCCGTCGCGTTTGACGGTTTCGTTGAGCAATTCGATGTCGGACCGCTTTTTGCCATCGGATCGTGTGCCGGGACGTTTGAAGATGCCGTTGTGGAAAATGCGCTCGGGGTGAACAAAGAGTTGCTTCTTCGGGTTCGAATTCGTCTCCGAGTTGTGAATCTCCGTCAATCCAGCAAAGTGGTCGGCATCGCCGTGTGTCACCACGATCGCGTCGATCTTCTTTGGTCGAGCGGCGCTCGTGCCATGGAAGCGGGCCGCGAGATACCGCGCAAACATCTGATTGTCACCGCCGTCAACCAGCATCACACGACCCTTTGGCGTTTCGATGACGCAGCCGTCACCTTGCTGCACGTCCACAAAGTTCACCTTCAGCACCTTTGACTGACTTGCGGGGATCACGAGATCGTCGGCCTTCATCCCTTTTGGAATCTTGATAAAAGCATCCACCGGCTCCGGGACGATCGAGCCGTCCGGCTGCGGCTTGTAGCTAAAGGCGCGCACCGGCAGCCTCCCGTCAGCGGCATTACCGATCACTTCGACGAAGTCCCCCCAAGTGAGAATGGTTACGACAGAACCAGGCTTCGCGGTGCTATAGACCTTGGCAAGGTCGACATTCAAGCTGAGTTTTGCTGGCATGCTTAGTGGGTTGCTCGCCGGACGATGCGACCGCCACCCACCGCTTTCGTTTTCCACCCTTCCGTGTCTTCTGTCACTACGAATGTTACGCCCGACGCCCTTAACCTAGTTTCCGAGAGTTTCGCACGCATGCGGAGAACAGCTGTGAGTTGGCTAACGTGGGCCGGTTGTCTTCACGATGGACTTTGAACGTGTAGACAACGTCCACATTGGTGCTCAGTAGCTTAGGTAAACTAAGGTGGTTAATCCGGCTGAGGTCTGCCATACCCGATAGGCGATTTCAAAGGGGACAATGGCAGCCAATGGTCGCGTTCCTTAGCCGGCTTGTGTTACGGTCTTTTCACAATTGCGACCCCTTTTTCTGCAGTTCTCGATCCGACCTTAGGCTATCCCCGCGAGCTCTCTGGCCAGCCGACGAAACGGCCCGTTTGACCTTTGGGATCGGCGACGAGGACATGTCGCTACAAAGGCTTTGCAAATTTCACCAGCCACAAGGAATTGATTTTGAATCCGCAGAATCCCCAAGGCGTGATCGCGCGTCCCCCGACATTGATCGTCATCGTCCCAAACTAGCGAGTCCGGCCCTGGTCAGATTCGCTCGACTTCACGCGAGGATCGGGATCTTCCGGTTGGCTGAAAGCCCTCTCTTGTTCAGCGCTCATGTCGCGTTTTTCTGGCAACGGGTCTTCGACGAAATCTTGCAATTTACCGGCTTCGCCAGAACGGGCCGTCCGCGCGGAGGAACGTTTTCCGACCGGTTTCACTTTACGGCGCTTCATATCTTTGTTTCGCAGCCGGAATGGAGAACGGCCGCTTCGGAGAGAGGAGAGGCTCAAACCACTCGAGATCTGTTAGGGGACGTGCGGATCAAAGTGCTTAACTACCCACAGGCTATCTTCAGCCAGTCCGATCTCGTGTTCGTCCAACTCCGGATCCTCCTGGGCTGCGAGCAACAAGATCACGCGCGCCCCGTCGCGATAGAACACATTGGCAATTGACCGTGCACAAACACCTTCAGGTGTATCCCAAACCTCCACAGGAACTTTGAAATAATTCCCCTGGAAGTTCCGGGAAACCTCAATATGCGACATCAGGGTTCTCATCTTTACTTCTGGCGTTAAGCCGCGGCTGTCTTGATTCTGCAAACTGTTTCGGGCAAGAGGCATTTTACGGATGCCTGCTTGCCCATCAGAGCCATCCGAAAGTCCCTGATTCCGCTACCAGAGTCCCCCTGAGCAAAAGAGAAGACCTCGACGGTTTTACGGTCTGTTGCGATCGAGAAAGCGGAAAACTAGATCCGTAGGGCGAGCCAACCTGCGCGGCGGCGACGGGATTGGTGTGTTGGACCAGCACAGCTCTTATTTCGCATTACAAGCCACCTCGAGCGCGAATCATGAGAACACTACGCGATTTTCTTTTTAGCTGGCGTCGCCTAACTTCTTGTATGCCAAGCAAAGCACAGTTTCCAGCAGAGCAATCCGAGGCGGGGGAGTTCGAGCGGCAGGAGGATGCCTTTCGCGACTTTGTTTCCAACGATGGCTCAACGCCATACCCGGCGGTCGCGGGTCGCTACCACCTTTACATTTCCCTGGCCTGTCCATGGGCGAGCCGCACGCTCATTGTGCGAACCTTGATGGGGCTGCAAGAGGCTGTCGGCGTGACGGTGGTTGATCCGGTGCGCGATGAACGCGGCTGGGCCTTTCGCGATGGACCCGGCTACAGTCGCGATCCAATCAATGGCTTCGCTTTCCTGAGTGAAGCGTATGCGGCGACCGATCCGGACTTCGACGGTCGCGTTACAGTGCCGGTCTTGTGGGACAAGGAAACGCGCCGCATCGTCAATAATTCGGAGGATGACATTTGCCGGATGTTCAACGATGCGTTCCGTGAGCTTGGCAATCGTTCTGTCGATCTCTTCCCCAAGGACCTGGAAGCAGAGCAAGCGAAGCTCTCCGCGTTTGTCTATGACTACGTGAACAACCGGGTCTACCGGGCGGGATTCGCGAGCACGCAACCCGCCTATGAAAGAAACTGTCGCGCACTCTTCTCCGCGCTCGATGAACTGGAGAAACGCCTGACCACACAAAGGTACCTTTTCGGTAATCGGATTGTCGAGACAGACTGGCGACTGTTTTGCAGCCTCGTGCGGTTCGACGCGGTCTACCACGGGCATTTCAAATGCAACATTCGCCGGATCCTGGACTATCCCAATTTGGACGGCTACCTACGCGATCTCTATCAGCAGCCGCAGATCGCTGAGACCGTAAACTTCGACCACATCAAGCAGCACTATTACATCACCCACGATGACATCAATCCGACCCGAATAGTCCCGATCGGTCCGGCGCTAGATTTGGCGCACCCTCATGGACGCGAGCATCTGTCGAGCTAAAGGCGCCCCCCCGTCAGACAACTTTTCGACGCTCTCCTGGATTGGTCCCCGAGTCACCGCAGTTGGTTCCTCCAAGACAGAAAACGTGCGGACAGTAACCTCAGACAAAATTGGGGCCGACTTCATCGCGGCCACAATTGGGCCATCGAGATACGCACGGGCGGACTCATCATCATCGAAAAGGTAAATACCCCCGCCGCGTGACTCAGCCTCATTGACGAGCCAAATTTTCCAACGCAGTCCAGGCACTTGGGCGATCTGGGCGGCGATAGTGTCGAATCCGTTTTCGAATTCCGCGCGACTGACCAAAAATTTATAGTTAATTTGCAAAAGCTGTGGCATCCGCGCACTCTCGGACAACACCGGGTGAGCACAAGCAAGATCTCCTGCCGGTGGTGCGATCACCAGGCGATAGGCTTCCTGTCCCGCAGAAATTTTGCAGTTAGGTTCTCGGGTGCCTCCGTGGCGAGCCAGACGATGGTATCGGCTCCCTCTTCAAGCGAACGGGTCGCATTGGGACCTCCCATGTCCGTGCGTACCCAGCCTGGACAGACGGAATTGATGGCGAAATCCGGAAGAGCCGCCGCAAAGAGACATGTCACTGCATTAAGTGCAGTCTTGGAGAGACAGTAGGCAGGAGCCCACGTGCCCATGCCGTCACTGAGCTGCCCGCCACCACTGGAGACATTAATGACACGCGGTGAGTTGCTTCTGGAAAGCAGGGGTAAGAATGCCTGCGTTACCAGCAGCGGCCCGAGCGTGTTGGTCCCAAGAGTCTTGTTGACGGTTTCTCCGTCAAGCTGAGTGATCGCATTGTCTCCTTCGAGGATCACTCCTGCGTTGTTTACGAGCACATCCAGGTGATCCGCGGACTGGGAAACAAGTTGCACGGACTTTCCAATGCTTTGTGCATCAGAAACGTCGAGCGGAATAAAGGTTGCCATCGCGCCGTTCTTCCGCAAGTCCTCCGTCGCCTTTTGCCCGTTCTCGGAATTCCGCGCGCCGACAAAAACATGGAACTTTTTACTACTGAGCTGTCGGGCCACTTCGTGCCCAATCCCCTTGTTCGCTCCTGTGATCAAGACGGTCTTCATGTCGGAAGCTAAACCGGCGCAAATGAGGCGCAAGCTGTATACAGGCTTGCGCGGCTATCCGTCGGCCCGGAGTTAAGACGCATGCCTCGCGCTCAGTCGGGCCGAAGCATTTCAAAACGGTCCCGCGTGCGACAATACCAATGCGGGGCGCTCATGCGTCCGATCGCTTGAAAAAGCTCGCTTCGAATGCGCAGGGTTTTCGGATCGATCAATGCGTCTTGCACATGGATTCGCTTGACCAGACCAATGATCACTCGGTTGTCTCCAATCTGCAGAGTCCCCCATTCCTGGCATTCAAGGCTGGCCGGCGATTCCGCGATTCGTGGTGGACGAACGACGGAGGATGCACACGCTGTTACTCCGGCGATTTCGAGCTCGTTTGTCCCGTATGGTGCGGAGGCGGCGGTGCGATTCATCGGCTCTGCCAACGCTTCATCCACGAGATTCACGACGAACTGATGCGTGAGGCGAATGTTTCGCGCCGTATCCTTGGGCACCCCATCTCCGCGATCACCCGGACAAATGCCGACGATGGGAGGCTTCGACCCGAGCACGTTAAAGAAGCTGAACGGGGCAGCGTTGATGGCCCCCTCGGAGTTCACGGTCGTTACCCAGGCAATCGGTCTCGGAACCACCAGCGAAACCAAAATGGCATATGAGCGAGCGACGTGCTCGCCCTCAAGATCGAGTTCCATCGCAGAAGAGTAACGAGCATTTAAGAAGTTTGCACGGATTTGAGCTCAGCGGATCTCTGCCATCGCTCTCATTTCGAGACCGCAATGGCATTACTTGAAGGGGTCACGTGCGATCCGAATCGATTCGCATACACCTGGGTAAACTCCGCTCCAAAGAAAACAATCTGCGACGAGTAATAGACCCACAGGAGCAAGACGATTAACGAACCCGCCGCGCCATAGGACGAAGCGAACCCGCTCCGCCCAAGATAAAGGCCGAGGGCGAACTTCCCCAGAGTAAAGAGGAGGGCTGTAATAAATGCCCCCGTCCAAACATCCCGCCACGCGATGTTGGCGTCAGGAAGGATCTTGAACATCATCGCGAAAAGCAGAGTGATCACCACCAGCGAAAGAACCGAGTTTAGCAGTTGGATAAGGCCTTCCTTGCCCGGAATCATGGCCCCAAATTGTTGCCCCACAAAAGCAATGGCGGCGGTTAGGAAGAGAGAAACCAAGAGCAGGAAGCCAACGACCAAAATAAAGCCAAAGGAGAGGATGCGGTCACGAATGATCCCAAGGATCCCGCGACCTGGCTTCGGCTGCACCCCCCAGATGGCGTTCAAAGACGTTTGCAGCTGCCCAAAGACGCCGGAGGCGCCAAAGACCAGAGTGACGAATCCAATCACTGTGGCCATCACACCCTTCTTCGGCTCTGCGCTCGCACTTTGGACAAGGTCTTGCATTGCCCTACCGCTGGCATCGCCAAGCAATCCTCTTAGTTGGTCGAAGATCTGACCCTGAGCGGCGTCGCCGCCGAAAACCAAACCCGCAATGGCGATAGATATGATCAACAGAGGGGCCAGCGAAAAAATAGTATAATACGCCAGAGCAGCGCCCAACGTCGGAGCCTGATCGTCCAGCCATTCGAAGAACGTCGCCTTTAAGAGCGAGAAAGCTTCCTTAGGGTTCATTCTAACAGATCGAACCGGGGATCCATCGAGGATGTCTGCCTGCTGGATAGGGACGGATAGACGTGCTGGAACCGGAGGGGGATTACCGAATCCGGGTCTCCAGTTGGTGGGTGCTCTCAGGAGATTGATCGATCGCCTGTCGGCATTGACTCAGGGAGATCAAGCTTTCGGCGAGGAAGAAGTCATTGGACAACGCTGATGATCGCGACCCGGCCTCGACCTCGATCTCCACCGCGCTTGCGCAGATGCTTCGCAGCCTGCCTCGGGTGTAGCCGTCGATTGTCGATGAGCCGGAACATTTTCTTCTCCAATTCCTGTTTCCAGGACCTTCAAGGCGGCATCGCGGGATGAGGTCCAACGCTGGCTTCCACCCACGCCCATCGGGCTCGGATCTTCCGCCTGCGGAGGCTCGGGCTTACCAGGCCACTGGCGGCGGTGTCTCTTGCCTGATTGTCTCCTTCACGCTTCCACCTTCCTGTCCTCCTTGGCTCGATCCCGGTACGGGTCTTCTTCGCTATACGAGACTCTGACGCATTCCAGGCGCGGCTCATCGACCCGCGCTCGGGATGAACTCCGCATTCCACATGGATCGCGTTGCCACTGCACCTCGCTCCAACTTCCAACCATCGTGTCTCAATCCATTTCAGAGCTGTTCTGACGATCTCTGGCTGCTTGTGCGGCGGACTGCGAGTTGCCCCCCTATGCCGGTGGGCTCAGGTTTCATTTTCGCTCTTCGCTAGTGGGCTCGCCATGCTCTGAAACTGAATCGAGTTGAACAAGGTAGTGTTTGCGGATGTCGTTCTCTTCAGTCTTCGCACCAGCCTCTCAGCGAGCAGTTATTTACAGCTACGAAGGGTCGCTTCCGTCCGATCGGGCTTTCCCAATCGTTGGAAGCCTCTGCGCATGGCGGCGGTGTCCCCACCGCCGAAAATCGCCCCGGCGATGAGGACATCGCCGCTACAAAAATGCCATTCCGCGAATCGGATGGTCGGACCGTCGAAGAACAGAAATCCGATACCGACCGCGCCCTTCTCGATTCCTTTATCCTCGCCGTTCCTTAATCGTCGCCAGGATGTCGGCGACGACCTCGCCTTTAGGCTTTGCGCCGAGATTTCCCTGTCCATGCACGCGCACGCTGACGGCGTTTGACTCCAGGTCGCGCCTTCCAATCACCAGCATCGTATGAACCTTTTGCTGCTCGGCGCGCTGGATCTTTCCGTTGATCTTGTCCGTCGATAAGTCGACTTCCGCCCGCACCTCGTGTGATCGAAGCTCCGTGTGAATGTTCTTGGCAAAATCCACGAGCGGTTCCTCGGCGCCAATTGTCAGAATGCGAACCTGCTCGGGCGCGAGCCAGAGCGGGAAGTTCCCGGCATAATGCTCGATGAGAAATCCGATGAATCGTTCATGTGTGCCGAGAGGCGCACGATGGATGCAGAGAGGAGTTTTCTCCGTATTGTCGCGATCCTTGTAAACCAGTTCAAACCGCTTGGGCACGGCAAAGTCCACCTGGTTGGTGGCAATGGTGAACTCGCGCCCAATGGCGCTCCACACCTGCACGTCGATCTTCGGTCCGTAAAAAGCGGCTTCGTTCGCCACTTCGACATAATTGATACCCGAGCGGTTGAGGACGTTGCGGACCATTTCCTCGGTCTTGGTCCAAAGCTCCGACTCGCCCACAAACTTTTGCCCGAGCTTTTCCGGATCATGTGTTGAGAAGCGCATGAGATACTTCTCAATGCCGAAAATCTTAAAATACTTAAGATACATCTGATTGACGGCGTTGAACTCGGCCTCGAATTGTTCCTCGGTGCAATAAATGTGCGCATCGTTCATTTGCATCGATCGCACCCGCATCAGGCCGAAAAGCTCCCCGCTCTGCTCGTAGCGGTAGCAATTTCCATATTCGGCAAGCCGCAGAGGAAGTTCTCGGTAGCTGCGCGGGACTGCCCCGAAGATCTTATGATGATGCGGGCAGTTCATCGCCTTAAGGTAGTAGCTCGAACCCAAGCCTTCGATTTCGCGCTCGATGCTTTCAATGCGTTTGCGAACTTCCGTCAAGAGGCCTGGGTCGGAATTAGGTCCGCCTGCCAGCTCAAACTTGCGTCTCTCTTCCTTGGCGATCTCTAGCTCCACGCTCAGCTTGCTCTTCCGTTCCTTCTCCTCTTCCTCGAGAAGCTCCATCGGAGGAAACATGGAGTCGGCGTAATACGGAAGGTGCCCACTGCGGACATAGATGCTCTGGCGGGCGATATGCGGCGTGCGAACACGCTGGTAACCGGCCGCGAACTCCGTTTCTTTGGCGAGTTTTTCCAGTTCCTCAATTAAGACCGCCCCCTTGGGAAGCCAGAGGGGCAAACCGGGCCCAACGTCCTCGTCGAAGCAAAAGAGCTCCATCTCACGGCCGAGTTTGCGATGATCGCGCTTCTTCGCCTCATCCAACATGGTGAAGTAGGCGTCCATCTCGGTCTTATTTTTGAAAGCCGTCCCATAGATGCGCTGAAGCTGAGGATTTCGCTCGTCGCCCTTGTAATAGGCGCTCGCGACGTGGGTAAGCTTGAAGGCGCCAATTCTTCCGGTGTGGGAGACATGCGGACCGGCGCAGAGATCGGTGAAATCCCCGTTGCGATAGAGGGTAATGACTTCGCCATCGGGAATGTTTTCGATAATATCGAGCTTGAATCGAGACGGATCGGGTCGTTCCGACAGCGCCGCCAACGCACCCTTTCGCGCCAACTGGAACGCTTCGCCTCTGGAGACCTCAACACGCTCGAAGCGATGGTTGGCCTTGATCTCCTTCCTCATCTCCTCCTCGATGCGCGCGAAATCCTCGGGCGTGATCCGATGGGGCAGATCAACGTCGTAGTAGAAGCCGTTCTCGACGGGCGGTCCGGCAGCAAACTGAGCCTCGGGCCAGATTCGCAGGATCGCTGTCGCCAGCACATGTGCACTGGAATGGCGAAGGGTTTCAAGTTCAGTCATGGGCACAAAGCTGATGTTGCCGAAAAAGGACGTTGGCGTCTATCAGAGGGGAATACCCTCTTCGGGAGTCAATAACGGAATGCCATTGCTGATCGGATAGAGCATCCGGCCATCTTCGCGAATCAAGCCCTCGACAATGTTCCTTGCAACCTTTGCGCTGGCGTCGGTCAGTGCGCTCTTATCCGCGATGCGAAGTGGCTGGTGCGTGAGAGGACAACAAAGAATCTGAAGCAGTTCATCATCCACTTCGCGCGTTTTTCGGTCCTACCTAGTACTTCGGCACGCTCGAATCAACGCGATCAGCCCAGGCATGAATTCCGCCCTCGACATTGAAGAGTTTGGCGAACCCCGCCTTCTGAAGTTGGCGAAGCGCCTTTGCGCTGCGGACACCGGTCTTGCAATGGATGACGATTTCATCCGCGGTATCCAGCTCGCTCATGCGCGAGGGCAACTCACCCAGCGGAATCAATTGCGAGCCGGGAATCCTCGCAATGTCATATTCGTATGGCTCGCGAACGTCGAGGAGGACGAACTTTTCGCCGCGATCCTTTTTCTCCTTGAGTTCCTCGACTGACACTTCGGGGACAGGAGGTTCCGCCTCCTCGGCTGCCTGCGCTTGGGGAATGCCACAGAACTGTTCGTAGTCGATCAATTCGGTGATCGACGGATGCTCGCCGCAGATCGGACAGGATGGATCGCGTCGCACCTTGAACTCGCGGAATTTCATCTTCAAAGCGTCGAAGTGGATAAGTCGGCCGACGAGCGACTCGCCGATCCCCACAATTAGCTTCACTGCCTCGATGGCCTGCATGACGCCGATGACTCCCGGCAAGACGCCGAGGACGCCTCCTTCGGCACAGCTGGGGACCATGCCCGGCGGCGGAGGCTCAGGGTAAAGGCACCGATAACAGGGTCCTCCGAGAGTCGGGGCGAATACGGTGCACTGACCCTCAAACCGGAAGATCGAACCGTAGATGTTGGGCTTGTCCAGAAACACACAGACATCGTTGGAAAGGTATCTTGTCGGGAAATTATCCGTTCCGTCGATGACAACATCGTAATCCGACACGATCTCCGTGGCGTTGTCGCTACGGAACATCGCGTCATGAAGGACGACGTGGACGTTGGGATTGACGTCCTTGATTCGGTCGCGCGCGCTGTTGAGCTTCTTGCGGCCGACATCTTTGGTGCCGTGGAGCACCTGACGCTGAAGATTCGAGTAATCCACGATATCAAAGTCAATCAGGCCCAACGTGCCGACCCCCGCCGCAGCCAGGTAGAGCGCGATAGGAGAGCCAAGACCGCCCGTTCCGATGCAAAGCACTTTGGCGGCTTTAAGCTTCTTCTGACCCTCCAGCGTGACCTCCGGCATGATGAGGTGCCTCGAATAACGGGCAATTTCATCATTGCTAAACTCGATATCTTCGAGTCGCACCGGATCCAAAATACTCTTGCTCATATCGAAAACCAGTATCGGTTGAATTGCCAACTCTAGCGATCTGCGCACGGATTGCAAGATGGCCGCCTCCGATGCGAAAGCGCCCCCAGAAGTCTTCGCGTTGATTTGAACGTCGGTATGGTAACCGCTTTAGCGCGGTCGATCCACGGAAGACGACGATCTCGTTTGGATTGTGCCGTTTGGGTCGATCAGGGTATGGGAAGAATGCACGAAAGCTCGCAGATAGCGGCGCGAGCGGTCGCGACATTGGGCGCTGCTTACGGGGTGCGAACGGCAGTTTTGACGCCTCGGCCCAAACTTTCGAAGCTGATGTCGAGTGGAGGATAATTTTCCCACCCCAGGTAATCGTAATGCCACCACTCGAAGGCGAAAGGGGTGAAGCCATGTCTTCTCATAATCGCTTCCAGTCTGAGGCTGTTTGTCCGCTCCTCTTTGGTCCATTTTGCGGAGAAACGATGCGCTTTCTCCGAGAAATCATCGTAGCCCGTGGGCATCTCAAGTTCGTTTCCCATGCGGTCGACCAGCGTGACGTCGACGGCGGTCCCCCGAGTATGCTTGCCTTTGCTTTCGGTGGGGTCGGAAACGTATCGTTCATCCCGGACGAGCTCCCACATCTTGAACTGAATCGAACCTGGACGATATCCGTCGAAAATTTTCAAACAGAGACCCTCCTTCCGCAAATCTTCCTGAACCCTTTGCAAGGCTGCGGCCACATCCCGATGCACGAAAGCAGCTGGAAACGGATAGAGTACTTGCCCGGTGAAGTTACACGCTGTTGCGTAGCGAATCTCCTGAAGAAGAGGGGGATAGATCGTTCGCACATTCACAAGATTGTGCTCAATAAGGAGCGGCGACGGAGGCGGCACCTTGGAAACTTGCGCCTGCTGTGCCTGGGAGACGCAAACTACCCAGCAATACAGTAGAAAGAAGCGCAGCTTGGCGGTTCTGACGGCGCTTCCGGCAGAAGAACACTGTGTTGATCTTGGATTATGGTGGATTTCCACGAACCATGCGCGCGATCCACTTTCATTCAGCGGGGATCTGGAAGAGCCGTTCAGGTTTTCGGAATGGCTTTCCCGCCGTGACTTGACTCGCACGCTGCTGCTTCTTGGCAGGCCAACGTGGGTTGTAAAGATTATTGGTCCACCGGCGTTTTCGCTGCGGGACACTTCACACCGGAGCGCCTCCGGAAGTGGCGGCCTTGCGACCGCGCTCGCCTCGGTCTATTCTCGCTGCTTCTCGTATGAACACTCAAGGAGGGACCTCCAAAATCCGGGCGATTGCAGGCTTTGGAAAGTCACTGCGGGTCGATGATGAAGCGGTCCACGCGATCGGCTCTTCTCCGCTTGGCTGATATGGATCGGTGGCTTCTTATCGCAGCAGGAATCTGCTTTCTGACGAGCTTTGCCTACACGCTCTACGCCCTTCGAACGGGGAAATTCATGCCTGGGAGGATCAATTTCGTGGCCATCCTGCTGGGCTTCGCCTTTCAGACGGCGTTCCTATATCTCCGTGGCAGGGCAGAGGGTTCATGCCCTCTCAACAGTCTTTTCGACGTGTTGATCTTCCAAAGTTGGTCCCTTGTGCTTACCTATCTTATTGTCGGGCCGGCCTACAGGCTTTCGCTGCTGGGTGCGTTTAGCGCCCCGATCGCGCTCCTGCTGATGGTGGTGGCACTGATTGCGCCGATAAGTCGGGAGATTGTCAGGCGACCAGGGATCAACCCCTGGGTCGAGACGCATGCCGCGCTTTCCATCATCGCGTATGGCGCTTTCGGACTCTCCAGTGTGGCTGGCCTTATGTATCTGCTGCAGGAGCGCCAGTTAAAATCGCAGAAGGCCTCGTCCTTGCTCTACAATCTTCCTCCAATCAACGATCTTGCCGCCGCGATCGGACGCCTGATGGGTTTCGGCCTTGTCCTCCTGACCATTAGCTTCGCGGCTGGTTTCATCAGCCAAATGCCGGTAAACACTGTAAAGTTTTGGACGTCGGTGGCAATTTGGGTTGCGTATGGCGTGATGGTGTTGATGAACAGAATACATTCCCTTGCTCCCAGGAGGCTGGCGGAGTTATCAATAGTGGTGTTCGCCGTGGCTCTCATCACCCTTCCGGGAATTCAATACCTCTCCTCAAGACCATGAACATCCTCTGCGCCGGTCTTAACCACCAGAGTACTCCGGTCGAGATTCGGGAAAAGTTCGCTGTTGGCGCGCACGGAGTGGAGGAAGCGCTGCACGCCGTGCGTCGGATCGACGGCCTGGCCGGAGCCGTCATCCTTTCGACCTGCAATCGCGTGGAATTCTATGCTGCAAGCCTATGCCCGGTTCGGGCATTTGGTGCTCTGCAGACACTTCTTCGCGACCGCACCGGCATCGATGCGCCGCTCTATTATCACGACACTCCACGCAGTGTCCGCCATCTCTTCCGGGTGGCCAGCGGGCTGGACTCCATGGTCTTGGGCGAGACAGAAATTCTCGGCCAGGTGAAGAAGGCGTATTCTACCGCGGCGGAGCTTGGTGCCACGACCCGCCACTTACATAAGCTTTTCCAACACGCTTTTCGCGTGGCGAAGCATGTTCGAAGCGAAACCCAGATCACGCGGGGAGCAACGTCGGTTGGCGCAGTTGCCGTCGAGCTGGCGGGGAAGATTTTCGGCGATCTCGCCGGAAGGCGGGTCATGATCCTTGGCGCAGGGGAGACCAGTGAGCGCACCGCGCGAAGTCTCGTGTCGCGCGGAGTTAAAGCCGTTATCGTCTCGAACCGAACCTTCGATCGCGCGGCAAAACTGGCCGAGGAAATCGGTGGTTTGGCCATCCATTTCGACCATTGGCAGAATGCATTTGCTGATGTGGATATCTTGATTTGCTCGACGGCGGCCCCCCATGTGGTGCTGACCCGCGACAAGCTGGCACCGATGATTCGAGCGCGTGCTGGCAGGCCCTTATTCGTGATCGACCTCGCTGTCCCCCGCGACGCCGACCCATCTATCAACGAGCTGGACGGCGTCTTCCTGTATGACATCGATTCCCTGGAAGGAATCGTTCGCCAGTCGCTCGAGGTGCGACGCAGTGAGATCCTGCGCTGCGAACAGATGATTGCCGACCATGTGAGCGCGTTCGTCTCCTGGCTGCGCCATCACCATGAACTTCGTGCCTGAAGCAGAGGGCTCCGCGCGATGGTCCTCCCATGCGTGCTGAGAAGAACATCGACGGCAAAAGCTTGGCGCCGCCGTCTGAAATTTTTTGAAGGCCGTAGCTCATATCGTTCTTGGCACGCGTGGTAGCGATTTGGCCATCGCACAGACTCGCATCGTTGAGGAAAAGCTCCGCGCGGCCCATCCCCGCCTCGCCATTGACAGGAAAGTTATCAAGACAACGGGAGACAGGCGTCTTGACTTGAGCCTCTCCGGCTCTCTCGAGCGAGGTCTTTTTACCAAGGAACTCGAGGAAGCACTGCTCGCGGGCACCATTCACGCCGCGGTCCACAGCCTGAAGGATCTGCCGACCGACCGACCCGATGATCTCGCGTTTGGCGCCATCCTGGAGCGCGCTGATCCCTCGGACGTTCTTGTTTCAAAACAGCCCGGGGGCCTCGCCGGGTTGCCAATCGAAGCGTCCGTCGCTACGTCCAGTCCGCGACGGAAGGTGCAGATCCTCTTGCTCCGCGAAGACCTGCGTATCGTGGAAATGCGCGGCAACGTGCCAACGCGTCTCCGCAAACTCGCGTCCACTCCTTCGCTCGACGGGATCCTCCTGGCCAAGGCGGGGCTCGACCGGCTTGGGCGTCGATTCATTCCCTCAGGGCTGCACGTTGCGGTCGTCGAGCGAATCCTGCCCGCCCCCGGACAGGGGGCGATCGCGGTCGAATGTCGTAAGGCGGATTCAGTGTCGATTGAGCTTCTCCGTGCCATTCACCACGAAGAGACCTCCCTTTGTGTCACCGCGGAACGCGATTTCCTGCGCGCCCAGGGGGGCGGGTGTCACGTTGCCATTGCAGCTTGGGCCATAATCGAGGATGGAAGATTGATTCTGCGCACATTTCCACCCTCATGAAACACGGCATTTGCTATCTGGTCGGCGCCGGCCCGGGCGACCCTGGGCTCCTGACCATCAAAGGACGTGCCTGCCTCGAGCGCGCGGAAGTGGTGGTTTACGACTACCTCTGCAATCCGGCGCTACTCAAGTGGGCACCGGAATCGGCGGAGAAGCTCTACGTCGGAAAGAAAGCAGGGGCGCATACTCTGTCGCAGGAAGAAATTAACGCTTTGCTCGTTGAGAAGGCGCGGGCCGGCAAGATCGTCGTGCGCTTAAAAGGCGGAGATCCTTTTCTTTTTGGGCGAGGCGGAGAAGAGGCAGAGGCTCTGGCAGATGCAAGATGCCTCTTTGAAGTTGTCCCCGGCGTGACCTCCGCAATCGCCGGGCCAGCCTACGCAGGCATTCCCGTTACCCATCGTGCGCATAATGCCGTGCTGACAATCTTCACCGGACACGAAGAACCCGGGAAACCTAACTCGGCTCTCGACTATCATGCGATCGCCCGCGCTCCCGGAACAAAAGTGATGTTAATGGGCGTGGAAAGGCTCGATACGATCGCGGGCGAACTTCGCTCTGCAGGCATGCCAGCGCAGACTCCTGTCACGCTCGTTCGCTGGGCGACGACCGGCGCGCAGCAGACGCTGGCGGGCACGCTTGAAACCATCCCCGAACTCGCCCGTGAGGCCGCGATCAAACCGCCGGCAATAGTGGTCTTCGGTGACGTGGCGACGCTTCGCAGCAAGCTAAACTGGTTTGAAAAGCTCCCGCTTTTCGGAAAAAGCATCGCCGTAACCCGCACACGCAAGCAGGCCGGCGAATTCGTGGAACGTCTGCGCTCCCTTGGTGCCGACGCGTTCGAATTGCCGACCATCCGCATCGAACCCCCTCTGGATAAGAGGGAATTCTACGAACTCGTCGTCGACTCGCATCTCTACGATTGGATTGTTTTCACGAGTCCAAACGGCGCAGACGCATTTTTTACCGCGTTCTTCGAAATCTATCATGATGCGCGCGATCTCGGCGCCGCCCGCATAGCCGCGATCGGCCCCGCGACGGCCGAGCGCGTCAGAAGCTACCGACTGCAAGTTGATGTGCAGCCCGAAAAGTACGTCGCTGAAGAGATCATTGCGGCGCTACAGAAGGAGAACAGCCTGGAAAACCTGAAAATCCTTCTCGCTCGTGCCGAGGGCGCTCGCGAGGCTCTCGGCGTCGAGCTCACTCGCCTTGGGGCCATCGTCGACGAGGCCGTCGCGTATCGGACCGTGCCGGAGACCAATGACATCACGGGCGGAATTCGTCGGTTCAGCGAAGAGGAAGTCGATTTGATCACGTTCACCAGCTCGTCCACCGTGGAAAACTTTCTGGCGCTTAAGTTGCCACTTTCCAGCAGGACGAAAACGGCAAGCATCGGACCGATCACTTCAAAGACGATGCGCGCCCGGGGTCTGGAGGTGGATGTCGAAGCCAAACGCC
The DNA here is from genome assembly GCA_963824895.1 of uncultured Verrucomicrobiae bacterium. Taxonomy (GTDB): domain Bacteria; phylum Verrucomicrobiota; class Verrucomicrobiia; order Chthoniobacterales; family Terrimicrobiaceae; genus DASTFP01. The sequence continues at coordinate 369,728 of CAWGQS010000018.1, forward strand.
ATGACATCCCGGGGCTCGTCGAAGCAATCAGGAAATATTGGTAGTCTTTAGCGACCGTATCCCCACGGTCGGGGTTTTTCTGTAGCGACCGTGTCCTCACGGTCGAGGGCTTCCTCGGCGGTGGGGACACCGCCGCTACAACAACAAGTCGCGAGGCTTTTCGGAAGTTTGGGCAAAAAAAACCCCTAGACTTTGCTTCGCGTTTCAACTGCGGAGCGGCAGCGCGGCGTTCTCCGTGGCGCGAACAAACTCAAATTCAATGTTCCGCTCGATTTCTTGAAGACTGCTCATCCGCGGAGCTTTGCGAAAAGAGGAGGAAACTTCAATACATGCCCTTCAGCGGCAAAAGGGCCCCAGGCGAGAGCCATTGCAACGAAGCGTGCCTTCTTGGCCCGCCACGCGGGCGGAGCTCGCTACCAGCGGAAGTGCGCGAAGGCCCGATTAGCCTGGGCCATCTTGTGCATGTCGTCCCTCTTCTTGATCGCGCTGCCCTGCCCCGAAGCCGCATCCCTCAGCTCGTAGGCAAGCGCCTTCTCCATGGGCACGCCCTTGCGGCCTTTGGCAAAGTTAACGATCCAACGCATAGCCAGCGCGACCTGCCGGTCGGAGGGGACCTCCATAGGCACCTGATAGGTGGCTCCACCGACGCGGCGAGATTTTACTTCAAGACGTGGTTTGACGTTATCGATGGCTTTATTCAAAGTTTCCAGCGGATCGACCGTGTCGGTCCCTTCGCGAGACTTGTCGATAGCCGTGTAAACGATCTGTTCGGCGACGCTCTTTTTGCCCTGACGCATTACCGTGCTGATCAGCCGAGCAACCATTGGGCTCGCATATCGAGCATCCTTTTTTGCTTCCTTATGAATTACTCTGCGACGTCGAGACATCCTGAACTTCTCTCTCTATTTCTTTTTCGCGCCCTTGGATTCTTCCTGACCTGCCTTGGGTCGCTTGGCGCCATACTTCGAGCGGCCACGCCGGCGCCCGTCGACTCCGAGACTGTCAAGCGTGCCGCGAACTATATGGTATCGCACCCCTGGCAGGTCTTTGACACGACCGCCGCGGACAAGAACGATGGAGTGCTCCTGAAGGTTGTGCCCTTCTCCGGGAATGTAGGCAATCACCTCCTGGCCGTTTGTCAGGCGGACCTTCGCCACCTTGCGCAGAGCGGAATTCGGCTTCTTTGGCGTGCGCGTCATTACCTGCACGCAGACGCCCCGGCGTTGCGGGCACTTCACGAGCGCGGGTGACTTCGACTTGACTGTCACCTTCCGACGTCCGGCGCGGACCAGTTGGTTGATTGTAGGCATTTGGCTATCTGTATTTTCTGGCCCGGAACGCTCGGAGGACAAAAAAAGCACGCTAAGGTGCTTCTCGACTCCCCAACATATTACGGGAGGGAAAACACTAGGTCGCCGGTCCCGAGAGGCAAGTGAAAAATCTATAAATTCATGCCGAACGGCCATTCATCGAACTGAGCATTCGTCGCGTTACCTGGAGAACTTCCTCCGGGGCAAGGTTCCGCAAGCGGCGGACGCGATCCTTAGAAGGGGGTGCGTGGACGGCGATGCTCGCGTCGCTGGCGTAGTGCCAGTTCCGAGAGTTCGTCGGGCCGAAGAGGGTGACGCTGTTCACACCAAAGGCGCGCGCGAGATGCGATGCCGCCCCATCGACGCTGAGCACCGCTTTTGCCCGTGAGCAGAGCCAGAGAAAATTCTTCAGCGTTGTCCCGCTGGCCAAGCTACGCACGAGAGAACCGGACTTTTCTTCGATCTCCCGACAGTGCTCGACCTGCCAGTCCACTGAGGCACTAGTCATGACAAATTCAAGGCCGGTATCGTTGCGCAAAGCGGACAGAATCTTTGCCCAGCAATCAGGCAGCCAGCTCTTTTGGCGCCATCCGGATGTTGGATTCACCAGGATGAAGGCATCATCAGCAAAACCTTCCGGCTTCCAATGGTCGGGCGGCTGATCAAGTCGAGGCGGGCGAAAAAGTCCCGAGGAAGGCACGGGTGTGTTTTCCCAGAAATACTCCGCGACGTAACGATCCCCCAGCTCAGGGACAATCAAATCGCGAAAGAGGGGCCTATGAAACCATTTCATCTCCCGCTTCTCGGGCAACACGCACTTCTTAATTCTCGAGGGCGCGAGCAGCGATCTCAGCGCCGATTTGTTTAGCGGGTCGAAGCAATAAAGGTGCCGGCGATACGCCAAAGGAACTCCCCGCCGAAAACGAACACCCGGCATCAACTGCAACAGGGGCCCGTGCCCGCTGCGAGTCAGGCATTCCACCGGAGCACCATGGTGCTGACACAGTTTGGCAAAAGTCGGCTCCAACAAAACCAGATCGCCCAGTTGCTTGTGAAAAACAGCGTAGCACCCGGACATAGTTTTCAGGTTTCTCGAATAACCCAGTTCTGAATGATTTCAAGATCCTCGGTCTGCCGATAACTGCGTAGGGAGAAGAAAATCGCTTTTGCGATGGGAGCGGTTCCGGCAGATTGCCGGCACGACTCGTGCGCCTCTTTATTTTCAAACCGGATGGGATTGGAGATTTTATTCTCGTGACGGGCGCCCTTCGACTGCTCGCATCGGAGCTCGGCGAGACAAATCTTCTGATCTGTGTTCGATCCCTCATTGTCCCCCTAGCCCAAGCGCAGTTTCCGAAAGCGACGGTGATCGAGCTTCCCACTGCGGCGGAGCGAAGGACCGTCAATCTATTCGCTCGCAATCTGTTCTATTGCCTGCCGCTTTGGTTCAAACTAAGGATGACGCGAGTTGACGCCGCCGTCTGCTTTCGAAGCATGAGGAACTATCTGGAGACGTTTTTGTTTTACTCGGCAAAGACCAGGCGCTTCTTCGGATGCGAAAACATTCTCCTGCGATCGGGAAAGAAGAAGGTGCGCCGCTACGTGGACGCTGGTGTTAAGAAGCTTTTTCACCCGCGTTTGACTCCCTATCCCGAAACAGCGGAGGATCTTCCCCTTGAAGTGGAGGCGCATCGCAGAGTGGTCGCGGAGATCTTGGAGCGTCCCGTGCGAAGCGAGGAGGTGCTCCCGCTCCTCCGTCCAACGAAGGAGGCAAAGCAGGATGGCGTCTGGATCTGTGCTCCAGTCACAGAGGCTTCCAAGGTGTATCCCTTCCCGCTTTGGAGGGACGTTTTCACCGCGCTTAGGCCCGAACTCTCAGGGAAAGCCGTGCTCCTGGTGGGCTCGGATGATCAGCGAAGCGCACTGAACGAGTTCGAGAGGCTGCTGGGCAGTGCGGGTATTGAGAATGCCAAGGTTCACATTCCTGAGGACCTCGTCGAATTCCTGAATCTGATCGGGGCGGCAGAGTTGGTGATGACCGTTGACACGGCGGCTGCCCATTTCGCCACCGCGCTCGATAGGCCCTGCATGATCGTATTTTCCGGCCTGCATCGGGGCATGTTCGGCCCGTGGCAACGCAGCGCCCGGCAACGCTGGCTGGTTCCAGAGCCGCCGGCGGGGAAGATGAAATTCAAGTGGCACGCGGGAATCGGACCAGCCCGAGTGGCTGCTGCCGTGCGCGAGCTCATCAAATTTCCACCGCCAGGACCACGGTCTGCGCACACTTCTTGCTCTCGCTAGGCGCCCAATCTATGCCTCAACTGCTCGATCATACCCACACGCACGGAGAGTTCCGCCTCCGCTACGGACATCCTTTGCCATTCGGTGCCAGCCATGTTCCAGGCGGCGTGAACTTCTCGATTTTCTCAGCTAACGCGACGTCGTGCACGCTCGTCCTGTTTGAAAAACAGGCTTCTCTGCCGTTTGCGGAGATCCCGTTTCCTGCAGAATACCGCCTTGGAAATCTGTGGGCGATGACGGTCTTCGATCTGAACTACGAACAGATCGAATATGGTTATCGTTTTGACGGGCCGCGCGATCCGCGACAGGGACATCATTTCGATAAGGAGAAAATCCTTCTCGACCCGGACGCGATGGAGATCAGTGGCCGAGATGTTTGGAAGATGGCATCCAACGGGAGCGACATTTTTCCCCTTCGAGGCCGGATCCCCTTTCAGCTGTTCGACTGGGAGCATACCCGTCCACTCAAGCGGTCCGAGAGTGAGATGATCATCTATGAGCTGCACTTGCGAGGCTTTACAGCGCATGAGAGCTCGGGGGTCAAACACCCTGGGACCTTCGAGGGTTTGCGGGAGAAGATCGGCTACCTCAAGGAGCTTGGCGTCAACTGCGTCGAACTTATGCCCATTTTCGAGTTCGACGAGCTTGAAAATCATCGCACAAATCCGCTCACCGGCGAACAACTCTGCAATTACTGGGGCTACAGCACGCTGGGGTTTTTCGCACCCAAAGCCGGGTTCGCAGCGACCGGCAAGCACGGGACCCAGGTGTATGAACTGAAGCAGCTCATCAAAGCGCTTCACGAGGCGGGCATCGAGATCATGCTCGATGTCGTCTTCAACCACACTGCAGAAGGCAATAGCGATGGGCCCACGATTTCCTTCCGCGGTATCGATAACAAAACCTATTACATGCTGGATAGCCAGGGACAATACCTGAACTACACCGGCTGCGGAAACACGGTGAACTGCAACCACCCGGTCGTGCGAGGCTTTGTCCTTTCTTGCCTGCGTTACTGGGCGGCGGAATTTCACGTCGACGGCTTTCGTTTCGATTTAGCCTCCGTTCTCGGGCGCGATTCCCACGGGGCTCCCCTTGCCAACCCGCCACTTCTTGAGTCTCTTGCCTACGATCCCGTGCTGGCACATTGCGATCTAATCGCCGAGGCCTGGGATGCGGGAGGACTCTACCAAGTCGGAAATTTCCCTTCGTATGGACGCTGGCTCGAGTGGAATGGCAAATTCCGCGACGCGGTTCGGCGCTTTCTTAAGGGAGACGTCGGTATGGTCGGCGAGATGGTCCAGCGCATTATGGGCTCTCCGGACCTTTACCTGGCCGCCGGGCGGAAGCCGGCTGCGTCGGTAAACTTCGTGACTTGCCACGACGGATTCACTCTGCGGGATCTCGTCTCCTACAACGACAAGCATAACCTCGACAATGGCGAGAACAACACCGATGGAGCCAACGACAACTACAGCTGGAACTCCGGAGTGGAAGGCGCTACGGACGATCCCGCAATCAACACGCTGCGGCTGCGGCAGCAGAAAAACGCAATCGCACTGCTGTTTGTCAGTCAAGGTCTTCCGATGATTTACATGGGAGATGAATGCGGCCGGACCCAGCGCGGAAATAACAATGCCTATTGTCAGGATGAGGAATGGAACTGGTTCGATTGGTCGCTCTCCCAGCCATACGGTGACCTTTTGCGATTCACGAAGAGGATGATCGCCTTTCGCAAAGCAAATCCCGCACTCCGCCAGCCTGAATTTCTGAGCGGTAGAGACACCGTTGGCAGCGGATATCCCGACATCTCGTGGCATGGGGTGCAGCCTTGGAAGCCAGACTGGAGTCTTCCGAGCAGATCAATCGCATTCATGCTTTGCGGACGCCACGGCGCCGCGATCGGTGGTCCACCGCACTTTATCTACTGCGCCTTTAATATGTACTACGAACCCCTCGAATTCAGCCTGCCCGTATTGCCCAAGGGGCTGACATGGCGTCGATTTGCGGACACCTCGCTTCCTGCCCCTGTGGACATTGTCGAGCCGGGCGAGGAGGTCCCGGTCGCTGCCAAGAAGCCAATTTCTATCGGTGATCGCACGACGGTGATCTACGTGGGAAAATGAGAAGCCGATAGATGACAGGTGGGCCAGGGAGTGTGACGCCTCCAGGAGATACCTGAGGACTGGCTCGGGTGAAGGAGGAAAGAACACTCCGATCAAGAATACCCTTGCACTGATCAAGGGATGAGGCTACATATTCGCCCTTTTTCAACCAAGAATGGCGAACAATACGCGAAAATCCCCCAAGGCGAAGGTGTTCGGCAACGTGGCCAAGAAGGCTAAAGCTGTCCCGAAGGCGGCAAAAGTTACGACTGTGACGAAAAAGAACTCCGACGCGAAAAAGCAGGCTCATCTCGACGAAAGAAAGCCGGGCGCTGAGAAACCTCCTTTGAAGGCCCACACGGCAACGCCCCCGAAACGCACTGGGGCGCTCTCTCCCTTCGAGCAGAAGCAAAGAGAAAAACTTCTCGCGCTGAAAGATACCCTCCTGGATTCGATGAACGGCGTGGCCAAAGATAGCTTGCGTTCGCGAGCCGAAGGCAGCGAAGCGAGTGCGTTTGGCATGCATCAGGCCGACGCCGGAAGCGACGCCTACGACAGGGACTTCGCGCTTAGCTTGCTCTCCCAAGAGCAGGACTCGCTCTACGAAATCGACGAGGCGTTGAAGCGTATTGAAAACGGCACCTACGGAATCTGCGAGATGTCTGGCAAAGTGGTTCCTCACGCTCGTCTGGAGGCGCTTCCCTTCACCCGATATACCGTCGAGTGCCAGGCGGAACTCGAAAAGCGCAATCGCTTCCAGCGCGTGCGCCAGCCGGTGATCTCTCTTTTCGGACTTTCTGAAGAAGAGGGCGCCGAAGAAGATGAGGAGAGCGGCTCGGACGCCAAGGAATAACTGCCATGCCACAGGAAATCGTCACCCTTGAATGCACGGAGGCCAGGGCCGAGGGAAAGCCGCCGTCTCGATACGTGACGACGCGCAATAAAAAGAGCCCGCGCACGCCGAATCGTCTGGAAAAGAAAAAATACAACCCCTTCCTGCGGCGGCACACTCTGCATCGGGAGATCAAGTAGTTCGCGATGCAGCCCAAGACCGCCAAACGCCGCTCCGCCTTCCGACGGGCCAATCGCTCGATGCCCCGGCGGAGAACGGATATTGCCGAAGAAGCGATCGACTACAAGAATCCCGAGCTGCTCAAACGCTTCGTCACCGAAAGCGGCAAAATTGTCCCTCGCCGGGTCACGGGCATGTCAGCCCGCCTGCACCGCAAGATTACACGCGAAATCAAGCGCGCCCGCGCGGCGTTGCTCATGAAGTGAGGCCCTAGAGTCTCTTGCCAGTCCTCCTGGCGCCGACCTGTCTTCAATCCGAGGCCCTACATAATCTTCAGCTTCCGCCGCCAAATCTGGGGATGATTTTTGGCCGCCACTCCGGTTTGGATACCGAGCCCGTGGAGACATACTCAAAGAGCTTGCTCACCGGAAAGAGGACCAATCCGGGAATCCCACGAGCATTGATGCGCATCGACATGTTCATCTTGTCGGTGACGAAGTAGATATCTCCGCTCCCAAAAAGACTGAAGCCGGCACCTTCGACCTTCAGATTCTTCGTACTAATCTTTTCGTCTCCGACTGTGAAGTCGACGGTGGCCAGCCTTGCGGTTTGGAACCCCGCGCCGGGAATGATCTTGTTGATGATTTCAGAGAGGGGACCAAGAACCGGGATGGCGAAGACGCGGCCTTCCTCCACACGAATACTTCCCTCACCGCGCATTTGTTGCTCCTGGCCGAAGCGCGCTGTGAAGTTGAAGTTCCCGCTGGCCACTCCGCGAGAGTCATCGTAGTTGAAGTACAGCTTGGTCAGCTGCTCGAAATTCACCCGTCGAATGTCGATCTTTGCACCGAAGGTCGGTTCGGCAGGATCGATCGAAACAACGGCATTGACACCAACATTGCCTTCCATCAACTCGGCGCTCTTGATGTCCGCAATCACCTTGGTGCCCGTAATATCGACGTTCGCCAAGGTCCGACCGAACTTTAGGGTTCGTTCCAGCAGATCATAGTCAAGGCCGCTTTCCGCCTGGATCGCCAAGTGCAGATCGTTCTTTTGCGGATCCTTAAGATGGACCAGACCCTCAGCCTGGACTTTCGGCGGCTGTCGAAAGCGATAGGGTTTAATGACCTCGGCAATTTTCGGATCGATCCACATCATGACGTCCACCGGCGGCATTGTGGACTGCACATCGCGCAAAATAACTTGCTGACCGCCGAAGTCGTAAACGAAAGTTCCTTTCCCACTCGCCTTGCCGCGTCCGAGTGAGAAGTCCTTATAGGTGACCGCACTATCGGCAATCTCGATCTGTGATTGACCCCAGTCCAAGGTCGAGCCTCGCATGGAAGTTCGGCCCAGCCGAAGAAATCCGGTGCCAGTAAGGGAAGCGAAATCCAGTTTGGGACCGCGCACGTCCAGCTGCAAATAAGGGGCATCTCGAAAGTTGAGCAGCTTCATCACTTCCCTTTCCTTCTTGCCGAGCAGGGGCGTGAAGGCTGTTGGGGCGATGGTATTACTCAAGCGGGCGCGGAAATCGTCCGGCGCGAAAAGCAAGCTCGCGCCAATTTCTCCACCCGCCGCCCGCAGCTTGGTGTCTCTTAGAAAGGTCTTCCCATTGCTGGCGGCGAAATCCGTTGAAAACGCATCGAAGTCCATTCCGCGAAAGGAAAACTTACCCACCTGTGCCGATCCGGTAAGATTATACTGGAGGGGTGAGGAGGAATGAATCACCTGACCTGAGACTTCGAGTTGCGGGCTGGATGAGAACTTGAAATCCTTCAGCGGCGAGTCCTGGGGAAAAAGCCGCGCAAACGGCTCGAGCGTGAGCGTACTGGATGCCTCAAAATCGAGAATGCTGTTCTGCCACTGCGCGGTCAAATTTAGAGCGCCTTCCCGACCCCGCAGTTTGAAACGCTTGATGCTTAGGATCCGGTTTGCGTAATCGGCTTCGACTTCCAGACCTTCCGCGCGCCAATCAGGGGCAATGATCGGCCCGGACTTGAGCAGGACTGGCGCAATCTGGAGAGTCGAGAGATCAGCCAGATCGCCGTGGATCTTCAGCGAGAGCTCAGGCGGAGCACCAGGATACGTCAAGCTCGAGAGCGTACTGACGATCTGACTGACGAGCTTGTTCCGCAGGTCGGATGGCTCTTGCGTGTCTTTATGATCAAAGTGAAAGGCGCGTGGATTCCGCAGTAAGCCACTGACGACAACTCGAATACCCTGAACCCGTCCCTCCAGCGACCCGATCCGCAGCTGATCACCGACCAAAGAGAGTTCCGCCGAGACCCCATCCACCTCGAGCCTGGCGCGGTCCGGTTCCTTACCAAGCGGGACCGACACGTCGGTTTCATCGAGCTCGACTTGATCAATCGTAACACGTCCAGAGAGGAGGTCGGCGAGATTTAACGAGACGACTAGATGTTCGATGCGTGCCAAGTCTCTTTGCTCTCCGGAGGTTTCCCTAACGACGACATTTTGCGCAACCAAACCTTTGAAGGGATCCACTGTGAGCTTCCCGATCTCCGTCTGAAAACCATCCCCTCCGAGCGCCGCGGCAACGCGTTCCTTCCACTCATAACCAATCCCCAATTCCCGCAGGTAAATGATGGCCACGGGTAAGCAGACAAACAGGAGGAACAAGAATGCACGGATCGTCCAACGAACGAAAAAGCGTGGAATTGGAGGCAGGTGCATTCGTGCGATTGCTGAGGTGCCGAGGATGACTTACAACAGATTCACCGGATCGACATCGACCGCGGCGAAAACATCTTCGGGCAGCGGAAGAACTGCAAGGGTTTGTTGAATCGCGCTGGACAACGCGCGCGCCGAAGGCCCGCGTAGAGCGATCTGGAAACGGTGATATCCACGGGCCTTTTCGAGCGGCGCAGGCACCGAATCACCGATCGAGGAGTTCGTTGTTATCCTTTCCTTAAGCCTACGGACAAGGGTTTGTGCGGTGAACTCGGCACGCTCACGCATTTGAGCACGAACCGTAATCAAGACCATGCGAGTAAATGGCGGAAAGCCAAAGCGCTCCCGAAATTCGAGTTCTTGTTCCGCAAAACCGTCGAAATCATGGTGGCGGGCAAACTGAATGGAGGGGCTGAAGGGCGTAAATGTTTGCACGAGCACCTCGCCTTCGACTTCACCGCGTCCGGCCCGGCCCGCGACCTGAGTCAGAAGCTGAAAGGTACGTTCTCCGGCCCGGAAGTCGGGCAGGTGCAAGCTAAGGTCTGCGTTGATGATGCCGACAAGGGTCACGTTTGGAAAGTGAAGTCCCTTGGCAATCATCTGCGTCCCCACAAGAATGTCGATAGCGCCTTCTTTGAAAGCCTGCAGCGTTTGCTGCAGCGTGTTCTTTCGGCTCATGGCATCAGCGTCCATCCGAGCTACCCGCGCCTTTGGAAAGAGACGTTTGACCGCGTCCTCGACCTTTTGTGTTCCCACCCCGGAATGACGAATGCCTGGATCCTTGCATGTCGGACATACCTTGGGCGCGCGCTCTCGATGCCCACAGATATGGCAGGCCAGCTGGGCGGCGTCCCGATGGAAGGTGAGCGCCACACTACAGTTAGGACATTGGCAGACGTGACCGCAGGCCTGGCAAACCATGGTGGTTGAAAAGCCCCTGCGATTCAGGAAGAGAATTGTCTGCTCCCCATTGGAAAGGCGCCTCTGGACGGCTTCCAAAAGAGCCGGGGCACAGATGGCTTCGGCCCCGCCTGGTCGCGGTGCCCTGCGCATATCTACCACCCGAATTAAAGGCATTCTACGATCGTCGACGCGCTGGGAGAGCCTGAGGAGCCGATATTTCCCCATCGCGCAGTTATGCCAGCTTTCCATGGAAGGAGTCGCGCTGCCGAGAACCACCGCACAGCCCTCTTGCTTCCCCCTCAAGACAGCGACATCACGCGCGTGATAGCGCGGCGCCTCTTCCTGCTTGTAAGTGCCTTCATGCTCTTCATCTACGATGATGATTCCAAGATGCTCGAGCGGCGCAAAGACGGCGCTTCTCGCCCCGATGACGATGCGCGCTCCGCCCGTATGGATCTTCCGCCACTCGTCAAACCGTTCGCCCCCGGAGAGGTGGCTGTGAAGGACCGCCACTTCCCGCTGCGCTTCTGCAAAGCGCGCCTTGAATCTTTCGACGGTCTGCGGCGTGAGAGAAATCTCCGGAACCAGGACAAGCGCAGTGCGTCCAAGGTCAATAACATGCCGGATGGCTTGCAAGTAAATTTCCGTCTTCCCGCTGCCAGTTACGCCGAAAAGCAACAGAGGTTGTCCGGGTGCTTGAATCGCTTCCTTGATCAAATCGACTGCTTGACGTTGCTCCGCGTTGAGAACGAGCTCGCTCGTTGGGAGAAAGGTTTCGTTGGCAAATGGGTCCCGGGCGACCTCTGCTGTTTCGATCCGCAGCCAACCTTTACGCTCTAACGTCCGAAACACTGCCTCCGAGACACCGGCCTCCTCTGCCAACTCGACAATCCGCCTCGGCCCGTCGGCATCCTGCAGCCTCCGCAGGGCATCTGCCTGACGCGGCGCCTTCGTTGCCAGCGCTTCAAGTTCATCCACAGAGGGCCTCCGCAATAATCGGGCAAAATTGAGCCGACGTGGCGAAACGGAGGCCTGTCGCACTACCTGCGGCAAAACGCAGCCCATCGCCGTTTCCAACGGACAGCAGTAATACTCGGAAATCCAGCGAGCAATCTCGATCAATTTTGGCCGAATCATTGGCGCGTTTCCGATCATCTCGTGAATCTCGCGCGGCGATTTCACGTCGGATGTTTCCAGGAGATCAACGACGGTGCCCAGCACCAGCCGGGTCCGCAGAGGCACGCGGACACGCGATCCGGGTGCCAGCGACCGCGCCAAGGAATCGGGAATTAGGTAGTCGAGGGCACGATCTCCGGCACGGTCAAGATGCACCCTGGCGTAGCGTGGCATAGTCTCTGAAGATGATGAGATGCCCAAGCTCCTGGCAACTAGTTAGCAGAGGAAGGTTCGGCATCCTCCGCGTTCCACGCACCAAAATGCGGTAGAAGCCGGCCACGAACGCATGCTAAGATAAATTTTCGTCGATGAAGAAGTTTCTCCTGGCCTCCCTGGCGTTGCTGGCAGTCCTCATCGCGGTGGCTTGTGTTTATATCATGACCTCGGAAGATCCCAACTATCTCCTCAGAGAAACTGTTTTTGCATGGCGCTACAGGAAGTATGACGACCTGATCCGCCAGGCCGCGGCCCGCTATGGAGTGGCGCCAGAACTCATCAAGGCCATTATCTGGCGCGAGAGTCAATTCCAACCGGGTAAAGTTGGAGCGCAAGGAGAGCGCGGGCTCATGCAAATAACCGACAATGCGGCGATCGATTGGGCGCGCGCGGAAAAAATCCAGACATTTGTCTCCTCGGATCTCTTCGACCCTAAGGTGAATATCGAAGCGGGCACGTGGTACTTGAATCGAGCTCTCACTCACTGGTCTTCGAAGGATAATCCTCTGCCGTTCGCTCTGGCAGAGTATAACGCCGGTCGCTCCCGCGTTCGACGCTGGGTGCAAGATTCCGGAATGGGAGAAACCGCTGGAGCGGGCGACCTTCAGGCGGCGATGGATTTTCCGATGACCAAGAGCTACATCGCCACGATTATTGCCCGCTACGACTTCTATAAGCGCCGCGGTGAGTTCGCGGACGCCTCGCCACCTTAGACCCGCCCGGGTTACTCGGTAATAATGTCCTTGTAGGTCATCCCTGAGGGGATCATGGGCAACACATGCTCTGTATACGGAGTCATGATGTCCAGAACGTATGTCTCCTTCGAATCGAGCATCCGCTTGATCGCACCCTCAACGTCCTTCTTGTGTTGGACCCGCTCGCAGGGAACGCCGAAGCCTTTGCAGATATCCACGTAGTCGGGATAGATGCGCTTGAGATCCTTAGGATCGCCAAGGAATGTGTGCCCGCGATTGCCACCATGAAAGCGGTCCTCCCACTGAACGACCATGCCGAGATGCTGATTGTTCAAAATAATCACTTTGACCGCGATGCCTTCGATGTGCGCAGTCGCAAGCTCCTGAATATTCATTAGGAATGAGCCGTCCCCATCGATGTCAACGACCTCCTTCTCGGGATGCGCTATCTTGGCGCCCATCGCCGCCGGATACCCGAAGCCCATCGCGCCGAGCCCCGCCGAAGTAATGAAGGTGCGCGGCGAACGAAAATTATAATATTGGCCGGCCCACATTTGATGCTGGCCGACTCCGGTCGTGATGATCGCTTCGCCCTTGGTCAATTCGTAGAGGCTTTTGACCACGTACTGCGGTTGAATCACATCTTCGGTGTCCTTAAAGCGAAGCGGATGCTCCGCCTTCCAACGATCGATCTGCTGATACCACTGCGGGTAGCGCGTGTATCCCTTCGAAAGTCGCGTGCGACCCATCTTTTCCAGAATACGATTCGCGCGACCAAGCACATACTTGAGATCGCTTAGAATCGGAAGCTTCACGAGCTTGTTCTTGTTGAGCTCGGAGTTGTCGATATCGATATGCACGATCGTGCCGTGCTCACAAAACTTTTCGACCTTTCCGGTGACCCGATCATCGAAACGCACGCCGATCGCCAAGAGAAGATCGGCCTCGTTGGCGGCATTGTTTGCATACACCGTTCCATGCATGCCAAGCCATTTGAGAGAAAGAGGATGGTCCTCCGGAAAGCCCCCAATGCCCATAAGCGTGGTCGTCACGGGAATCTGAGTCCTCTCAGCAAACTCCGCCAATTCCTTGGACGCATTGCCCGTGATCACGCCCCCGCCGCAGTAAATGAGGGGCTTCTTGGCGTGTTCGATAAGGCCCATCAGCTCATGAATTGCGACGTCGTCAGACTTCCGCGTCGGATTGTATCCCCGAAGCTTTACCGTCCGCGGATAAATCGGCTGCGTCCGAGTCATCTGAATGTTCTTCGGAATATCAATCAGCACCGGGCCGGGCCGTCCGCTTTCCGCAATGAAAAAAGCCTCTTTCACGATCCGCGGAATGTCGTTGATGTCCCAGACGAGATAGCTGTGCTTCACCATCGGCAGCGTCATGCCGAAGACATCGGTCTCTTGAAAGGCGCCCCGCCCAATCATGTTTTGGTTCACCTGACCCGTAATGGCCACCAAAGGAACGGAGTCCATGAAGGCATCCGCAATGCCGGTGACAAGATTGGTCGCACCAGGTCCTGAAGTCGCCATACAAACGCCCGGTTTCCCCGTCGCTCGCGCATAGCCCTCCGCGGCAAACGCACCGCCCTGCTCGTGGCGTGGCAACACCACCCGAATCTTTTTTGACTTCGTCAACGCCTGGTGAATCGGCATCGAGGCGCCGCCAGGATAGGCAAAAGCCACCCGCACCCCCTCCCGCTCAAGGCAACTCACCAGAATCTCCGCGCCATTCATTACCTCTCCCCGGTCAGGACCGGAGGATTTCGTAGAACGCGAAGTAATCTTTTTAGATTTCATGATAAAAAAGCTTCAACTCTTAAACATATCCACAATCGCGCCGGCAGAGCAACCTTCAAAGGGATTTTAGCCAGGCGGAAGGCGTCCGGAAGCCCGAAGAAGAGCCTCGCCGCGATCCCACCTAACTAGACGTCAAAGCGCTTGCCCCCGGGACCAAGAATCGTAACCAGGAACGGGTAATTTCCCGAGAATTGGTTGCTAGAGCAGCAAGCCTGCCAAGAGGAGTAATTGCACAGCTGTCAAAGCACCACTAAATAGTAGCGGCTTGTCAGTTGAGTCTAGCGGCGTTCGTCCCAATGAGGGCGGTATTGGTGGCTTGCCTTGGCAGGTAAACGGCACCGTCGCCTGCCTTGCGGAAAATCACAAAACCCTTAATCCCGTACGGCGCATTCGTCGTTAATGTCCCACCGCCACTGGCATACACATAATTCGCAGTGGAAAGGAAGACTGTGGCTCCTTCCGAATTTTCTGCCACTGCATAAGCAACCAGAGCGCTATTGCCGGCTGATGGTATCGCTCCGGGGCCGTTCTGCTTGCCTGGCGCGGAGACGAGCTTCGCAAAGTCATTGGTGGTCAAATAGGCTCCCCCAACCAGAGCATCCGCCCAACCCTGAAAATTAACCCCTGAATCTCCCGGCCAAGCGAGGTTCGTGTCTCCTGTCGTCATACCATCAAGCGCCATTTGCGTGGTCGCGAGATGCAATTGCTTCATATTACTCAAGGACTGGGTCATTTGCGCTCTACCTAGGGCACCTGTGATGGCTGGCAAAGCAAGGGCCGCGAGAATTCCGATGATGGCAATGACGACGAGAAGCTCAATGAGAGTAAACGCGCGCGAACTCTTTTTCATAGAGATATGGGGGTGGCCAAAATCTCATCTCCTTTTCGCAACATTGTCAAACGATTTTGCGAACAAAGTGTCTCATTTCGTACCTCAACGGCAAATTTCCTACCTAAGTGGTAGAAACTTGCCGACTACGGGTCACACGCGACAGGCATCGAGGTATGAAAAAGCCCGTCTAGGCAGTCTTCCCGCCTGCGGATGTGGGAAGAGTGTCTTTAATGCTGGAACGCTGTGCTGGGGTGTGGTAAAGCTCCGCAAGACCCTCCACAATGGCAATTCGTCGGCCGGAGAAACAGCACACAACCACAAAAATTTCTTACCATGGGTGACAACAAACGATTTCGGGCCGGAGTTCTCTTCGGCGATGAAGTGAAAGAACTTCTGGACCACGCCAAGGCCAACGAATTTGCGCTTCCGGCCGTCAATTGCATCGGCACGAGCTCGGTCAATGCGTCTCTGGCGGCGGCTCGCGAGGTAAACTCGCCAATGATGATCCAGTTTTCCAACGGCGGAGCGCAATTCTTTATCGGAAAGGCTGTCAGTAAGGACAAACAACTCGGACCAATTCAGGGTGGGGTTGCCGGAGCGCACTACGTCGATCACGCCGCCAAAGCTTACGGAGTTCCCGTCGTCTTGAACACGGATCACTGTGCCAAGAAGCTCCTGCCTTGGGTGGATGGTCTCCTCAGTGCCAGCGAAGAGCAGTTCGCCAAGACCGGCAAGCCACTTTACAGCTCCCACATGCTGGATCTCTCGGAGGAACCGCTCGAAGAGAACATCGAGACCTGTAAGCAATACCTCACCCGCATGGCCAAGCTCGGGATCACTCTCGAAATCGAGCTCGGCGTTACCGGCGGCGAAGAGGATGGGGTCGACAACACCGGAGTCGACGAATCGCGCCTCTACACGCAACCTGAAGAGGTCGCCAAAGCCTATTCGGCGCTCAATCCGATCAGTCCTAATTTCACCGTGGCAGCGGCCTTTGGCAACGTCCATGGAGTCTACAAGCCAGGCAATGTCCGGCTGAAGCCGTCCATCCTAAAAAGCTCACAGGAATACATTCAAAAACAGCTCGGCACGGGGCCGAAGCCGGTAAATTTCGTTTTCCATGGGGGCTCCGGCTCATCGCGCGAGGAAATTCGGGAAGCCATTGGCTACGGCGCCATCAAGATGAACCTGGACACGGACCTCCAATGGGCGTTTTGGGATGGAATCCGTGCCTACGAAGCCAAGAACCGTGACTACTTGCAGGGACAAATCGGGAATCCCGAAGGACCCGATTCTCCTAACAAGAAGTATTACGATCCCCGCCTATGGTTGGGCGCCGGTGAAGCCGCCTTCACGAAACGCCTGGTCGGTTCGTTTGAAGATCTCAATTGCATAAATCGAAACGTCTAGCTCTGACGGTCCGCGTCTAAGGCCAGCACGCTCCAATTGCCTGTTCGGCGGGTTTCCCATTGCTCCCATTTCGCAGCGGGCTCGACAACAATCCTTCGCTTCCTAACCGGGAAAGCTGCACCTGACTCTCCCAATGATCGACAACATCGTATCTCTGCTCGGCGATAGAGCCGAGTACCTCCTTAAGCATACCAGCCAAACCATTCCGACCAAGCTCCTGCATTTGCCCGGCCCGGACTGGGTGGATCGTATCTTTGCGCCGAGTAACCGCAACCAACGCGTTCTCAACCACCTGAATTGGATGTACAACTCCGGACGCCTGGCGGGCACCGGTTATCTTTCCATCCTTCCTGTCGACCAAGGCATCGAGCACTCTGCCGGCGCGAGCTTCGCAAAAAATCCGCTCTACTTCGACCCCGAGAACATTGTTAAGCTGGCCCTGGAAGGCGGCTGCAACGCCGTCGCGTCAACTTTCGGCGTCTTGGGAGCAGTCTCACGCAAGTACGCGCACAAGATTCCCTTTCTGGTCAAAATCAATCACAACGAGCTGCTTACCTATCCGAATCAACACAAGGAAATCCTCTTCGGCACCGTGAAAGATGCCTACAACATGGGCGCTGCCGCGGTTGGGGCGACCATCTATTTTGGCTCGGACGATGCCGCGCGGGAGATTATCGAAATTTCGGAAGCCTTTGCGTTGGCACACGAGCTCGGGATGGCAACGGTGCTCTGGTGCTATCTGCGCAACAATGCCTTCAAGAAGGACAAGGATTATCATCTGGCGGCCGATCTCACCGGTCAGGCTAACCATCTCGGCTGCACAATTCAGGCCGACATCATCAAACAAAAGCTTCCTGAGAACAACGGCGGCTATAAGGCGCTCAACACGGGAGGGTCCAGCTATGGCAAGCTTGACGAGCGCATCTACACGGAGCTGACAAGCGAACATCCGATTGACTTATGTCGTTATCAGGTGGCAAATTGCTACCTCGGTCGTGCCGGGCTCATCAATTCTGGCGGCGCCAGCGGCACGCAAGATTTCGCAGACGCCGCCTTCACGGCAGTGGTGAATAAGCGCGCCGGCGGCACGGGTCTTATCTCCGGTCGTAAGGCCTTTCAACGCCCAATGGAAGACGGCATCAAGCTCCTGAATACAATTCAGGACGTTTACCTCTGCAAAGAGGTAACCGTTGCCTGATCCGACGCAAAATTTCGTCATTTCCCGGGGCAAAGACAACCCGAAGTCGAAGACCCTCTTCTAGATCTCCGGATTGCCCCTGCCGTCTGCCTTGCATCCACTCGCGGGGGAGTCCGCCCGGGCGCACTTGAACCGCATCGCCTGGGCCTTGTAATCCATGTTGCAAGGACGCGAATTTGCTCTTATCAGGCAGGTCATGTCTTTGGAACGTTCTCTGCTTTCGGCGCAGGGCTACATCGAACTGGAAATGACCGACGAGGCCTTGCGGGAACTCGATGCGCTCTCGCCCGGGGATCAGCGTCGCGAGGGAGTGCTGGAGATGCGCTTGTTCATTGTCATGCGCGCGAAGCGATGGGAGCAGGCGCTCTCAGTATGTGCGCGGTTGCGTGCGATGAGCCCCGAAGATACCACCGGCTATATTCACGGGGCATTCTGCCTGCACGAAATGGGTCGAACCAACGAGGCAAAACAACTGCTGCTAGGAGGCCCTTCCGCTCTGCTCACCGAGGCCACCTATTACTACAATCTCGGCTGCTACGACGCCGTGCTCGGTAATTTGAAAGAAGCGACGCAACATCTCGAAACAAGCTTTCAAATGGATAAAAAGTTTCGCGAAATCGCGATGCTCGATCCCGATCTCAAAGCAGTTCATGGGTTTTTGAATAAATGATTGCCAACGCCTCCGCAGCTGCTCGCGTTCAAGAAATCTTTCAAAGCAACTTCGTGCGCGGCGTCGAAGTGGGAGCTTCAGTGGCTGTCTGGCAGAACGGCACCCAATCCTTCTGCTTTTCCCATGGCTGGAGGGACGCAGAGCGCGAATTGCCATGGACCGCTGAGACGATGGTTCTTGTCTGGTCGGCCACCAAAGGACTTGCCAGCGCGTGTCTGCTGCATGCGCTCGAAGGTGCGGGACTTGATCTGTCAACGCGCATGGCGGAGTTCTGGCCGGAATTTGCGCAAGGAGGCAAGGAGCGCCTCAGTGTTGGAGAGGTGGTTTCTCATCGCGCCGGCCTTTCAGCTCTGACCGACAAGACAGTTGGGCTGCGCGATCATGATGCCGTGGTGCGCGCCATCGAATTGCAAGGCCCTTTATGGAGTGAGCGCGACGAACATGGCTATTCCCCACGGATCTACGGCTATATCGCCGACGAATCGGTTCGCAGGCTCACCGGCAGCCCACTCGGTGAGTATTGGCGAAAGCAGTTTGGCGAGCCGCTAGAGCTCGACCTTTGGATCGGCTTGCCCGAGCCACTCCACCACCGGGCGGCGCAAATGATTGCCGCCCGCGCGGGCTGCGGCGACATTGAAGACCAGTTCTCCCAGGCCATGGCCACTCCCGGCTCGCTCACCCGCGAAGCCTTCTCGACGCCCGCCGGGGCGATGTCCCCCTCGGCCATGAATTCTCCCGCGCTGCGCGCGACCAGCCTCCCCGCGTTAGGCGCAATCGGCAGCGCCGATTCTCTCGCCAAGTTCTACGCCATGCTCGCCCTCGAGGGAACCTGGGAGGGACGACAATATTTTTCGGCCCCGGCAATCCGGTGGATGACCACCCGCTTGGCACAAGGAACCGATAAAACTCTCCAGACTGAAACCGCCTTCTCCGCGGGCTTCATGCTTGATCCACTTGATGGCTCCGGCAAAAAAAAACGCTACACCTTCGGCCCAACAATTTCTGCTTTCGGCCATCCAGGAGCCGGAGGAAGTCTGGCCTTTGCTGATCCGGAAAATCACCTTGGCTTCGCTTATGTCATGAACCAGATGGAGTCAGGCGTGCTTCCGAAATCTCGGGCCGTCGCACTAGTCCACGCCCTCTACGATTTCCCCTGATTGGCATTGACACTTTGCACCAAAGAATTAGCTTTCCCTCCCTCTTTAGTCGGGCTCTATGGCATACGCAGAAGTCATTCTTACGGAAAATATCCCCAATCTCGGGGCGGAGGCGGATTTGGTAAGGGTTCGTCGAGGATTCGCGCGCAATTTCCTCATCCCGCACGGCAAAGCGCTGGAAGTCACTCCGAGTTCGCTGCGCAAGATTAATCATTTAAAGGCCAAGCGCTCCGAGCGCGAGGGCCGGGAATTGAACGCCGCCGAGCAGCTTGC
The DNA here is from genome assembly GCA_963824895.1 of uncultured Verrucomicrobiae bacterium. GTDB lineage: Bacteria > Verrucomicrobiota > Verrucomicrobiia > Chthoniobacterales > Terrimicrobiaceae > DASTFP01. Next base: position 389,485 of record CAWGQS010000018.1, read on the forward strand.
CAGCCGGATCAACAAGCTCGTCCTGGATTTTTCTCTTGAGACCGGCGAGACGGGAAAAGCGTTTGGCTCGGTGACGGCCAAGGATATTCACGACCGTCTGGCTACGGAACTCGGCAGTATTGAGTTGCCCAAGCACGCGGTGGCGCTCGACAAGGCTTTCAAGGAGAGCGGCGAGCACGAAATGGAGGTGCGGCTTCACCCGGATGTCACTGCCAAGCTTCGGGTCAGGATCTCGACTCCAAAGCGCGCTCCGGCTGAGGAAGAGGCGGAGGCTTTCAAGAAATCCAACCGCAGAAGAAGCGCACCCAAGAACTAACACCTCTTAGAAATGGCCACCGATTCTCCGGCCGCGTCCGCCGAGAATCCCGCAAAATCCGGGTTTGGCCAGGCCAAAGGCCGCGAAAGATTGCGAGCTTACTCCCAAAAGACCGGGAGTTATTTACCTGATATTCACAGGTCCCTTCCGCAGAGCATGGACGCGGAAAAGGGGCTCCTGGGCTCGGTCTTACTGGCTCCCGGGCGCGTTCTCGACGAGTGCATTCAGCAGCAGGTCGGCGAGAAATACTTTCATCATCCTGCGCACGCCAGGATCTTCGCGGTCTTGGTCGACATGCGTGAGGCGAACAAGCCGATTGACTTGATCTCGCTCACGCAGCTTCTGGAGGATCGGCACCTTTTGCAAGAAGTTGGCGGGGCTGCTGCCGTTACCGACTTGTTCACATTTGTGCCGACGGCCAGTAACGCGGGATACTATCTTGAGATCCTTCGGGAGAAGTATCTTTTGCGTGAGATCATCGTGGCCTGCACCGAATACGGAGCTCGTGCCTACGAGGAACAAGGCGATGTTCAGATCCTGCTGGATGAGGTCGAGCAGAAGATCCTGGCGATCGGAGATGACCGCTTCCGCGCCAAGATTCCTGAAATGAAGGAGCTCGCCATGGCGGCTCTGGATAGCATTGAAAAACTCTTTCAGAATCGCGGTGCGCTCACGGGTTTGCCAACGGGCTTTAGGGGCATCGATACCATGACCAATGGCATGCATCCGGGCGAAATGATCGTGATCGCGGCCCGGCCCTCGATGGGAAAGACCGCGCTCGCGATGAATATCGCCGAACTCGTCGCCATCGAAGCAGGAAAACCGGTCGCCATTTTCAGCTTGGAAATGAGCACCCAGCAACTTATGCAGCGCCTGCTCTGCTCCTACGCACGCGTCGACCTCAAGAAAATAAGGGACGGATTCATCGGTAAGCACGACATGACCAATTTGATCCAGGCCACGACGAGGCTCTCCGAATGCAAGATGTTCATCGACGATACACCGGGATTAGGCATTCTTGAGCTCCGCGCGCGCGCGCGCCGCCTAAAGGATAGGCATGACGTAAGTCTAATCGTGATTGACTATCTTCAGCTTCTGCGCTCGCCCAGCCGGCGGGGACTCGATAACCGTCAGGTGGAAGTTGCGGAGATCTCCGCAGGAATTAAGGCGCTGGCTAAGGAGCTAAGCATTCCGATCGTGGTCCTCGCTCAGCTTAATCGCAACCCAGAGGCGCGGACCGGTGATAGCAAGGGCAAACCGCGCCTAAGCGACTTGCGGGAGTCCGGATCGATCGAACAGGATGCCGACCTCGTCGGACTTCTCTGGCGCGAGGAATACTACCTCGACGACGATGAGGAGAAAAAAGAGATTGAAGGCAAGGCCGAACTTGTCATTGCCAAACAGCGCAACGGTCCTGTTGGCGCAGTGCCGCTAACATTTATCAAAAGCATCACCCGCTTCGAAGACCGAGCCTTTGAGCGCGAAGAGCCGTCGAGGTAAGCGGCTCTAACCTATCGCGATCTCTCAGACTCCTATCGAAAAACGTTCCTTCAAAGCCGCCACGACGCGCTCGACGGGCAGGCCAATTACGTTGCTCATCGGACCCTCGACGCATTCGATCAGCCGTCCATGGTCCTCCTGCGCAGCGTACCCTCCTGCCTTGTCCAGCGGGTGAATGCTTTGCAAATACTCTTCGAGGTCGACTTCCCCTCGAGATCGAAACTTCACTCTGGTGGATTCCACGAAGCGGCAAAGCTTCCCTTGGTTTTGGTGCACCAAGCAAACTCCGGTCAACACTTCGTGAATGCGTCCGCAGAGCGCTTCAAGCATTGCTCGCGCCTCCGCGGTATCGTGCGGTTTTCCAAAGATCCGTCCTTCGAAAGAAACGATGGTGTCCGCCCCCAACACGACGCGATTCGGGAACCTCGAGGCCACTTCAACGGCTTTTAGTTGAGCATTTAGCAGGCAGAGCGTCCGAGCAGAGATTCCCTCTCCAGCCACCTCCTCGATTTGCGCCACCTCAGTCTGAAACTCAATGCCGGCGCCCCGCAGCAGTTCCCGCCGCCGCTCGGACGCCGAGGCCAGCAGCAATGCCGTCCCAGCGCGAGTAGGATGATTGGTTAGTAAGTGCTCCACGATAACGCGGCAACCCCGCGTGAGCCCTGCAAGCAAAAAAGTCGATCTGGATTCGGATCAGTACGCGCCGTCTCCGTTCGAGAGTCCGGTGCCCTCACGGATACTGGCCAGTTGGCGGCGGATGCGTCTCGATGAATCGGGGCGATTGTTGAAGTCGGCGATGATTCCCGCCACAAGTGGGAGGATGGTGGCCGCGCCGGCGCCAATAAAGGCAATTGCCGTCCTCTGACGCACTGTCTGATCAAGCTTTCCAGCGATCAGCAGACCCAGGCCGAAACCGACCGCGGCTTGCGAGAGCGCGATCATGCTCGTCATAGGGAGATTGTCGCCGAACTTGGCGTATGAAATCGAAGACATGTTGTTGCGCAACGTAGGTTTGTGGTGTGGGATTTTCAACTGGAAATGGAAAGCGGACGCGTTCTTGGCATCGATCCTGGCGAGGCTCGGGTGGGAGTCGCGCTCAGCGACGAGCTCGGGTTACTGGCGCACCCTCTCGAGACCATCGATGTTTCGCGACACGACCCCTGCGAGCGCATCTCGGAACTGGCTCGTCAGAAGCAGGCGAAGGCAATCATCGTCGGCGTCCCGCGGAACATGGACGGTTCGTTTGGTCCCGCGGCGCAGAAAGCACGTGAGCTGATCGAGCGACTCAGACAGAATGTCACGTGCAAAGTTATTCCCTGGGACGAGCGATGGACCACGGTCGCGGCCGAGCGGGCCCTGCGCGAAGCCGGTCGAAAAGCCAAGGACCAGCGATCGATAATCGACCAGGCAGCTGCTCAGATTTTGCTGCAAAGCTGGATGGACTCGCAGTCATGAGGCTTCGGTTAATCATCGCCTACGATGGTAAACCCTTCTCCGGCTGGCAAAGTCAGAGATCCTCTAACACCATTCAGGACATCCTGGAAAAAGCATTCCAGAAAGTCGCGAGGAGACATGTCGTCGTCCATGGCGCAGGCCGCACCGACGCCGGTGTTCATGCCCTCGGTCAATGCGCGCATGCCGATGTCTTCGGGACGATGAATCCCGCCGAATGGCAGCGCGCGCTGAACGCGAACTTGCCCGCAACCATTCGCGTGATGAATTCGTCCCGTGCTGCTCCGACCTTCCACGCGCGCTTTTCAGCGAAGGGAAAAGTTTACCGATACCTCATTCGCAATGGATCCATTCTCCCGCCGCACGAACTCGGTCGCGTCTGGCACGTGGCGCCAGCGTTGGACCTCGACCTCTTGCGGGAGGCGATGGCGAGGCTGGTCGGGCAGCATGACTTTCGAGCCTTCTGCGCGAACCGTGGGAAGCTCTCGAGCGATACCAAAAGGACGATTGAGAAGGTCTCTCTGCGGCATCGCGGCGAGATGCTGATGCTGATTTTCCAGGGAGATGGATTTCTTTACAAAATGGTTCGCATGCTGACGGCAGCCATCGTCCGCATCGCGCAAAGACGCGACCCGCTGGAAGGCCTTGAGTCGCGTCTGAAAACCGGCGTTCCGAAGTCGAACCACGTCGCTCCGCCGGATGGATTAACTCTCATGCGGGTGTTGTATTGAGGGCGCGTTTAGTCGCGCACCTGTGACTCGATCGCTTCCCCCGAAGACGCTCTGATCTTCACGGCGTGGGCGTCGTAACTGAACTTGAGACCGGAAGCGTCGCCAATATATCTCAAGACTTCCGTGGCGGGGACGTTCTGTAGGCTCAAAGTGACTCGTTTGTCCTCCGTTGTCTCCGAAGGCACCATCCAGACCACATTTAGCGATCGCTTGCCGCCACTCAATTCGTGAACTTTTTGCGCAACAAAGGCAACAGCCTCGCGGACGGTGACATCGCGAAAATCGATCGTCGGAATGCTGATATTCCTGAGGGCAGCTTCAAGACCGGCTCCGCTCCCCTCTCGGAGGGCGATCGCACGAAGGTAATTTCGTGCCGCCGGATTTTTTGGCTCGAGTGCCAAGAGAGATTCGAAAAGAGATTTGGCGGTTGCGTAATCGCCCTCCTGAAATGCGCGCACGGCCTCCGATTGAATCTCGGCTTGTTGGGCACCGAGATTTGAAAATGCCAAAAGCAGCAGCGCGACCAGCCTCTTCACCAGCCACTCTACGCGGTAGCAGCATGCACTTCAATCACCCCAGCGACTTGAACAAGGCAGGTCATCTGTTTAGCGTGCGCGGGGAAATGCGGAGAAGGCTTGTTCTTGGACTAATCCTTTTGGCCGCGGTCTCCGCACAACTGCCACCGCTTCATGGCCAGTTGTCCGATGAACAAAAGAAGAAGCTGTTCCTCAAGGCGCGCGAAGACATCCAGCCTGTCCAGAAGCCAAGCGTCACACCTCGGCCGAAACCGAAGACGGCTCCTACACCCACGCCCACGCCGCGCCCCACGCCAAGGACGACGCCCGAACCCAAAGAGACCCCGCGCGCAACGCCAAGGGCGACGCCCGAACCCAAAGAGACCCCGCGCGCAACGCCAAGGGCGACGCCCGAACCCAAAGAGACCCCGCGCCCGACGCCAAGGGCAACGCCAGAGCCCAGAGAAAGACCGCAGCCTAAACCCGCCGTCTCCCCTCGCGAGTCTCCTACTCCTGACATAATCCCCTTGGAATCGCCGCCGGCAACCCCTCTTCCCACACCCCCTCAAATTCCCACAGGAAGAACGCCTCGTGGCGAACGCCTGGAAGCGCCGATCCTGATCGAAAAATCGGGATTGGAAGAGGACCAAGGTCTCGAGCCCCCTCGGCGGGGAGGAGGCGGTTGGTTCAAGCGGTGGCGATACCTAACTCCCGGAGTGCGCAGAGCGATCGACAGAGCAAGGGTCAAAAAAGGTCGATGGAAGTACATCATCATTCACAACAGCGGAACCAGGCAGGGTAACGCTCGCGTCTTCGACACTTACCATCGCCGTGTGCGTAGGATGCAGCACGGCCTAGCCTACCATTTTGTCGTCGGCAATGGAAGATCCTCCGGCAACGGCGAAATTGAAGTCGGCCCGCGCTGGATGAAACAACTCAACGGTGGACATGTGGCGAGTGATTACCTCAACAACATTGCCATCGGCATCTGTCTGGTCGGAGACCTTAATCGCGATTATCCTACCAAAGCCCAGCTTGCCGCGCTCGATGAACTCATTACCTATCTGCGCGATCGTGTGGGCAAGATCAAAGGCAGGAGAGCCCTCGTCGCTCCGCACAAGAAAATTAATCCGAGGCCGACCGATTGCCCGGGCGATCGCTTTCCCTATGGTTGGCTGAAAAGAAGATTTGGATCGTAATTACGTATATGAAGGTTGGTATTACTGGAATGAGTGGGTTCGTTGGCTCGCGAGTCGAGGCGCAATGTTCCCTCAGAGGAATTGAGACGGTCGGGTTTTCGCGGCATCCAGGCTCCAACGCACGTCTCTTTGAACTCACTTCCGTCCCGGACATCAGTGGTCTCGATGCCATCGTCAACCTGGCGGGCGAGCCGGTTTTCGGTCTTTGGACAAAGGAAAAAAAACGGCGCATTCATGAGAGTCGCATTCTTGGCACGCGGCGCCTCGTGGAAGCTATCGCGAAGGCAGGCAGGCGGCCCAGTGTTTTGGTCAATGCTTCCGCGATCGGCTTCTACGGAGAAACGGGGGAGAATACGGTTGATGAATTTTCAGCGTCTGGAAACGGATTTCTCGCCGACGTCTGTCGCGACTGGGAGGCGGAAGCGGCGCACGCCAATTCCCTCGGGGTCCGCGTCGTGTTTATTCGCATCGGTTTCGTGCTCGGCAAAGGCGGTGCGCTGAAGCTTATCCGTCCAGTGTTCAAACTCGGACTCGGTGGCAAGCTTGGGAGCGGACGCCAATGGATGAGCGGGGTGCACGTCGAGGATGTTGCCGGAATGATCGTCTGGGCGCTCGAAAACGAACGTGTGCGCGGACCGGTCAACGCCGTTATGCCTGAGCCGTTCCGCAATGAGGATTTCACCAGGGAGCTTGCTCGGTGCCTCGCGCGGCCGGCCATCCTTCCGGCGCCGGGATTTGCCCTCCGTCTTGCCTTCGGCGAGCTTTCAGACTCAATGCTGGGCAGCACTCGCGTGGTGCCACGCGTGGCGCCAAAAGCGGGATACAAATATCAATTTGCGACCCTTCCGGCCGCACTCGCGGACGCCACAAGATAAGAGAAAGCCTGCCTACTGCTGTCCGCCAGCTCCTCGTTGATTTGCTATCGCCGGATTTGCTGGGATTTGAGGAGCGCTTCCTGTTCGAGCGGACCGAACGGGTAGCCCACCTCCAAGCATTCGCGAAGATAGCGGCCTAAAAATTCCCCCATACCTCCCAACCGCTCGTATTGCGCGGTGTGAGCGCATTCATGCGCGATGAGCCTGCGCTTCTGCCAGCAATCCGATCGGATAAAGATTCCATAGCGCAAAGCCATCCCGGCAGTGTCCGAAGAAATCAGTTTGGTATACCTGGCAGCCCACCTGAGCAAACGAGTCGCGGGGAGAGGAACCTGATCGACCTTCAGCAATCGGACTTTTTCAGGATGGGCTACACCCATCAGGCGAGCATCGATGAGCTGTGGCTCGTCCAGAGGCACCCCGGCAAAAAGAATTTTCTGCTCCTGCTGTGATGCCCATTTGACGGCCAACGGCAAACAAAACGGCATCGCCCTCAACAGTGCCTTCATCGCAAAATCATCGATTGGTTTCGCGGACACTGAGGGACGTTCGTTGGCCTCGAGAATGTTGCTGCCCTCGTCTTGAGACATTCGGCTATTCGGTAATTTCAATCCGATTTCCTTCGGGATCCAGAAACGCGCATTCGTAGTAGCCATCACCTGTCTGTCGGGGTCCATCAACGATGCGAAAGCCATCGCGTCGGAGCCGTTCCGCCAGGCGATCCACGCCACCACGCGAACCAAGCGAAAAGGCAAAATGAGTGATGCCGGTCGCTTGCGCGATCGGGTCATTTAGGGAATCGGGGACCGACCCCATCTGCATGAGCTCCAATCTCGCTCCGGCGGAGAATGACAGAAAATACGAACGAAATCCCTTTTGAGGATTTTCATACATCTCGTTGGAAATGGCCTGAAAGTACTTCACGTAAAACGCCCTGAGGACCTCAAGGTTCTTTGCGTAGATCGCGACGTGTTCGATTTTCATGGAATCTGAACGATCTGACTCGCTCCGCGCTCAGGGCGATTCTCAAAAAGACATTTCCGGAAAAGTCGCAGGAGCGCAAGCGCGGAGACGTCACGCATTCTGTAGCGACCGTGTCCGCATGGTCGAGAGGCGTTTCCGGCGGTGGGACACCGCTACATCTGCAGGTGAAGACTCCTGACCGGCATTTCAAAAACGATTTTCGAGAGACGTTCTGGAATGCCGAATCCTTAGAAAATCAAGGTGAACCTGCTTTCGAAACTCGAAACTTCATTCGCCGCTCCAATGCACTTCATAGACCTGGACGGCGTAGTCAAAGCCTTTTGGCATCATGGTTCCCCTGCTGAAGAATTGGGATCTTTGCCTCGTGGAGTGCTCAATCATATCTTCAGTCGCCAGAATCTGGTCGGGGCTTGCGTGTGAGCAGAGCCGGGATGCGAGTTGCACTGTCGCCCCAAAAAGGTCGTTATCGTCCTCGACGGGTTCACCCACACTCAGACCTATGCGCAGGTGCAAAGGCGTCGTTGTATTCTGAAGATTGAAGCCGGCAAACGCTCGTTGAATCGCAATGGCGCACTCCAAACATTGGTCGATAGACGCGAAAGAGGCCATAATTCCATCTCCCAAGTGCTTCACCTCACGTCCGGCATGCTCACGAAGCGCCTTACGTGTCAGCGCATTGTGAACATGAAGCAAATGCAAAGCCTTGGCATCGCCCAGTCGCATGGTCATTGCCGTCGAGTCCTGCAGATCGGTGAACATGATTGCGCGGGCAGCCGCCTCCAGGACCGCCGGTTCGCCGCTATTCGTGGGCGGATCCTTGACCCTTCCGAGAAACGCCTCCACCACAGTCGGATCAACTTCGATGATTTCACTGGGAACGTCCCCATGGGCTTCGTCGTGCGCCTGCTGAATCGTCTCTTTGTTGGGAGCCTCTACCAGGCAAAACGCCGTCGAGCGTTCCTCGTCAAACCAGTATGTGATAAAGCGAACTCCATATTTTCCCTGCGTTTGCAGGTCCTTTTCATGGGCGTTGGCAAGGACATGACGGGTGACCCCTTCCATGTAGTGACGGTCCATGTAGATGGGCATTGAATTGGTGGTGTTTCTGGCGGGCACGAAAAGCAGTCATTGATCATAACGCCAGATCTGTTCTGCACCCGACCATGTCTAAATTAGTCTCAACCTGGCCATCCTAAAACATAATTTACTTCGAGCGCTTTTCGGACCGTCAACGACCTGATCCCCAAACAGATCCTAAATTCTTTTGATGGCTCCCCCGTGACGTTCCGTGACCCTCACGGAGCTGCTGCTGCTGCTGGGAAAAGAAGATGGTCAACGTGAGGCCAAAAGATGATCGCTCCAATGATCACAGCCCCGATTGCAGTCACCAGCACGGCGCCGGCCGCGACATCCTTCGCGTGTCCGACCAAGGGATGTAATTCCTCTATCGCGGCGTCGGCCAGCAGCTCCAAGGCAGTATTCAGGGCCTCCGCTGTCCATACCGAAGTGGCGGCTAGCACAATCCAACACCATTCGGCCGCCGTGAGCTGGAAGAAGAATCCCGCAGCTGCGACCAGGAGCGTGGCCGCGGCATGGACCCAAGCGTTATGCTGCGAGCGAAGGACGTATGCGATGCCGTGAAGAGCGTGCCTCACGCTCTTTATTCGAGCGCCAAACTCAAAGGGGCGATTCATTGAAATTTCCGAACGATCTCACATCAAACAATGAGGCCCCATCGCTTCCATTTACCACGACGTCTCAGACCCCGGATCGCAACGCTGGTTCCGCAGCCCGGCTGGGTGCAAGACGCCCCAACTTGACACGCTCTTGGGCATTGTTACGTTTTGAAGAGCAGGTAATCTTGGGGAGAAAGCATTGAACAATGCCAGCCGGTCTGCAAGAGCCATGAAAAAACATTTTCCAGTCATTTGCCTCATCAGCGCCATTGCTGCTTTGCCGGCGCTTGGCGCCGGCAGCGCGCCGATCAGCCCCCCAGAAGAGTCAACGGTAAAAGATGAGCCCGTGGCAAAAGAGAAGCCGGCGACAAAAGAAAAGCCCGCTGCCAAAGAGAAACCCGCAGCGAAAGAGAAACCAACGGCGAAGCAAGAAAGCGCCGCGGTCACCGTATATAACGAGGGCGTCGAGCTCATGCAGGGTAAGCGCTTCGCACAGGCCCAAAAGAAATTCGAAGAGGCGGTGAAGCTGGATCCAAAATTCGCCGAAGCATACAATAATCTCGCCTTCACGCTTCGAAAGCAGGGCACCGCCAACTACAAGAAGTCTCTTGCATACTATAACAAGGCAATCGAGCTAAAGCCGAAGTTGGCGGAAGCATACATGTATCGCGGAGTTCTCTATACCCAGATGGGCAAAAAGGCCGACGCCCAAGCAGATCTCGCCTTGCTCAAGAAGCTCGATGCTCAACTTGCCAAGGAACTCGAAGAGTACATGCAAACAGGCAAGGAAGAAGACTATCTCTACGGTGCGGCCAAGAAGCGCTAGCTCAATCACTTTAGGGCTTCGGCCTAGGCCGAAAAGGCAGATCCCATAACTAATCCCATAATTTCTTCGAGGGATAAAGCCGCTTGCATGCTATGAAGACGCTACCGGAGGTCTGAATAACTTAGCTACGGCAAAATCGAAATTATGGAGTTTGAAAGGTGGCGCGTTGTCTTCAATGTAGACGATCTTGCTGAAGACGGAGCTTCCCACCGGAAAGTGCCAGCGTATCGCGTTGCATCCATCTCCCAGACGGTATGATAAAGCTGTCTGCTCGCCACCTCAGCACGCACTACGAATTGCAGTTTCAGGGAGCTAACGCACATGAAACACTTCACCCTCGCCTCACTGGAGGTGAAGCGAGGCGAAATCGAGGTCGAGTGGCGCCGCCTCATCCTCAGCGTCCAGCACATTCCGAAACTGTCTTGCGAGCGCCAGCACCGGATTCTTTTGCCGCTGCTCGAGCAGATCCTGAAGGACCTGGAGGCGAGCGGGGTGGAGGGAACAGCTTCGACCTTCACCCCGGACAAGCTCATCCTCAACGGGGCAGGGGAATTCGCCATCGGCGGCCCTGAGGGGGACAACGGGCTTTCGGGAAAGAAGCTCGTTATCAACCACTATGGGCCGGGCGTGCCCATCGGCGGAGGAGCGCTTTCTGGCAAGGATCCGCACAAGGTGGACAAGTGCGCCGCGCTGCGATCCCGCCAGTTGGCCAAGAAACTCGTTCGCGGAGGAGTCGATGAGGCACGCGTGGTCCTGGGGTGGACGCCGGGAGGCGACGCGCCGTTTCTCGTCGAGGCTTCTACCACCGAAGGAAATGTGAATCTGCAGGGACCTAGGGGCGAGTTGCTCCCGGAGGATTGGTTCACCATCAAGTCGATCGTTCGCGATCTGGAATTACATGAAAGGGATTGGACTCCTGATCTGCTGGCGGGTTACTTTTGCCAAAGCTTCTGCTCCGTGGGAGCGATAAAAGCCATGGAGACGAAGCAATAATGATCTGCCTCCCCGAGCGGGCCCGGATGCTGCGAGGCTGGGTTCACTCGGGCTTCGACGTCCACCGCTGACGCCGGGTGCTCTCCTGCGAGCGCAAGGACATGGGCTCGCCCAATACATCATCCGCAACCCCTTTTCGGTCGAAAAGATGGTGGGCGACCGAGCCGGGCCCGGCTTCGGCATCCGGATCGATCGGGCGCAACTTCGAGGTCTTCACCCCTTGCGACTTTTTCGTCGCGATCACCCAACACATTCCCAACAAGAGCTTCCAACTCGTGCGCTATTGCGGGTGGTATTCCAACAAGATGCGCGGCCGGCGGGCCAAGCAAGCGGACGAAGAAGTGCAGACCGAGGGCGACGCCGTGGAGGTGATCGACGTTTCTCCCACGAGCCGCGCCGCATCCCTTCTAAGAAGTGGCGCGAGTTGATCGAGAAGGTGGGGGAGGCCGACCCGCTGCAGTGCCTAAAGTGCTCACGGGAAATGCGCATCGTTTCTCTCATCGACGAGAAGGATGTCATCGAGCGCATCCGGCGCCATCTCGGGCTCAGGCAAGAGGGGGGTGCGTGCATTCCGGCACCGACCTGCCGGGCGAAACGACCCTCGATCCGTGGCTCGACGACACCGAACCGGTCGTGGCGTTCTCCGCCACCTGAAACGTCCGGCAGCGCCCAAGTGCGCCTCTCGCACCCCTTGTTCAGCGGCCCCCAGCCCTCCGGCGGGCGGGTGCGGGCGCGCCCCGCAACTCGCAGCCCGTGTTTGACTGTCGGGCCCACTTTTGTCACTCTGCGAACATGGAAACGCACGCTTTCGGCTTCAGACTCCGGGCCAACGCCGCGGAGGGCCAAAACCGATTTCCTATCAATCATTCATGAAGACCTTTGAGCAGATCTACGTTGAGTCGGGCACGAATGCCACCATGACGGTGGGGTACAGCAACATAGTCGGGGAACTACGCGTGTTGTCCAAGAAAATCGAACAGGGTGTGAACCAGTCATGGGCGTCGTTCGTCTACGACGGTGATACCGGCGTGCTCTCGCTGGGAGACCACCAGGCGGGAATTCCGGGCAAGATCGTGATGGGAGGCTCTGCAACGCAGAGCGTGATGCTGGATGCGGCGACGAACACGCTGGCGCTGGGCGGCCTCCATGCGGGCTACGGTACGGTGCGGCTCAAGAACCCGTACGGTACAGAGGCGGCGGTGATGAGCGCCGAATCGGCGACCCTGACGCTGGGCAAGCAGACGGCCCTCCCCAATGACACTGCGAACGGGAAGATCGTGCTGAACCGGACCGACGGGTCGCAGACGGTGGTGCTCGATGGAGCGACGGGCAATCTGACGCTGGGCGGCGGCACGCAGGATGGCGATGTGACCATTAAGAGCGCGAATGGCGCCACGGCGATTACGATGGCGGGATCCGACGCAGTGATCACGGTGGGCGGGAACAGGTTGAACGGTGACATCAGGATCAAGGACAGTGCTGGCGCCGAGACTGTCTACCTGGACGGGGAGAACGCGAATCTTACGCTGGGGGGCGGAACGAAGGACGGCGACTTGACCATCCGGAGCTCCAGCGGAAAGCCGTCGATTGTACTGGCGGGCTCGGACGGCATCATCACGGTCGGCGGCGAGGGCGTGAACGGCGACATCTTCATTAAGAACAGCAATGATATCGAGACGATCAAGATCACGGGCTCCAACGGCGACATCGAGTTTCTGAACGCGGACGTGGCGGAGGAGTTTGAAATACACGCGGAGGACACGGGCGGCGCGGTTCCGGGGACTGTGATGGTACTGGAAGACTCCGGTCGGCTGAAGCTGTGCTCGGAGGCGTACGACTCGCGGGTGGTGGGAATCATCGCGGGGGCTGGGCAATTCCGTCCGGGCATTGTGCTGGACCGGAACGGCGGGAGAAACCGGCGGGCGATTGCCCTGATAGGAAAAACTTACTGCTACGTGGATGCGGCCGAGGGCCCGATACGGGTGGGTGACATGCTGACCACAAGTCCCCGGGCGGGCCATGCGATGCGGGCATCGGACCGGCAGAAGGCGTTTGGCGCCGTCATCGGGAAGGCGCTGGAGCCCTTGTCCGAGGGGATCGGGCTCATTCCGGTGCTGGTGAAGCCGCAATAGGAGCACAGCCATGCCGATCAGCATCAAGGGAGACGTGAAGCCGGCCTACGGGCTCGGCAGCCGGTTTTCGTTGAAGGAAACACCACTCTTTATCCCGCTTGACAGCGACGACATCGATCTACTTTCGCGATGTTCTTGGATCGTATTTGAATGCCGTACGGCCGAGGATCGCCGACACGAACTGGTATCAGTTTCATTCGGACGGCAACTTTTCGTTCCCGAACTTCGAGCAAGACGTCGCGCGTTCGATTTCGCTGAAATTCGATCTCGATTCCAACCGTGTGGACGCGTTCGACGAGTTGTGGACGTTCGTGCGGAATGCAAGGACGTACGAGAAAAAGAAGAAGGACGACGGAACCATCGAGGCCGACCTGGAGGAGGCATTCGAGATCACGGCGCGGCTGGCGGCGGGAGAACGGCCGTCGGAACGCACGTTTTCGCGGGTAGATACGGTGACTGAGGATAAGATCGTCATCTTCTCGGATTTCCACATGACTGCGTTCGGCACCTCGGTTTCCGACTATTTCGGCGATTTCAATTATGACCTCTATCTGGACGTGCTCGACTACTACGCCGGGCTGGAGTATTGCCTGGTGGAGAACGGGGATGTCGAGGATTGCCTGCTGTATCTGCCCGATCTGGATGAAGCCAAGGCGCGGACGAAAGCTGCTCCTAAGGCTGTGGGGATCGGGGAACTGGCATTTCCGATCCGGCAGGATGGCTCCGACTGGGACGCGTTCATGGCTCTGCGCTATGCCAAGCGGCAGGACAGCCTGACCAAAATCTTCGAGAAGTACGAGGAGTATTACGACAAGGTCCGGAGGCTGTTTGTTGTCCGCAACACATCTACCAAGCGCGGTTGCGTGCGGCTGACCGGCAACCACGATACCTACATTGCCCAGGACCGCGAGCGGGATCTTAAGTCGCGGGTGGAGGACAAGTTGGGCATCGGCGTCTTCGATGCGCTCTGGATCAAGAGAAACGGGCAGATCGCATATGTCGTAACGCACGGGCACCAATACGATGAAGCGTGTATGCAGCATGGCGACATTCCGTTCGCCAAGAGCCTGGGGGAGGTGTACTCGGAGTGCCTCGGCTGGTGCAACCAAGGCGGTGATCGCATCTGGAGAGAGAGCGACAGCAAGCGGTGGTATGTCGGCACGACCTTCCTGAACGAGTTAGCCAGTTCGGAGCCGAAAGACTATCCGCACGACGCGGCGGGAGACCTGGTGCTGGGCAACCTTGAAAACATCAAGGCCAACAGCAAGGCGTTTGTGGAAGCGCTGGTGAAGAAGCCGGTCGCGTGGGAGTATTTTGAAAACTCCAACGGCTTCAACGCGCTCACGCTGGAGGTGTGGACCGGCGATGAGACGTATAAGCTGCGGCACATGGACGAGGTGAAGCTGTGCGAAGAGTACGAGGCAAAGTATCTGGCCCGCAACACGGGGAAGCCGATTCCCACGCTAGTGATCGGGCACACGCACGAGCCGCGGCGACACGCCACATTCAACGAAGGCACCACCGTGCATGTGGTCGATTACTACTTGAATTCCGGCGCAGCCGGCCGGTTTGAGAATCTGATCTGGTGCGTGGAGATTGAGGGCAGCACGGATCGAATCGTGTCATGGTCGAGGATCAACGGGAAGCTGACACGCATCGCGTGGAAGAGCAACAAGAGCGTCCTGGAGCACGAATCGAAGACCGTGGTCGAGTGAGTCAGGGCCAATATCCCTCGAGCATCATTGGCTTCGTCTCCAAGGCACCCCACGCACGGCCTCGCCTTTCCAGTTGGCGCGTCGGAATTGTCATCATTTAAGCCGCTGCTGGTCGCAGAGAACGATGTCGGCACCCGAATTTTAATCCGGCATCTTTCCAAATCCGATCGAGATCCTGTCATCAGAGCGATTGCAATGCTTAGATCGCCGATCTCGTTTTCGGAGAAGGACTCGCACAGGCGGTCATAGTCAGCGTCGGGAGCGCGGGTCTTGGCAACGTGGGGGAGCGCCTCCGCCGCAGCACGTTCGCGCTCATCGAAATAAGGTGATTCACACCGGGAGTGTATCGAGGCGTTGTTGCGTTTCTCCAAGTCGTCTTGCCTGCTCGGTGTGAAGATCAACACAATAGACGCATCCATTGATTTGCGAG
>CAWGQS010000019.1:0-130865 GCA_963824895.1 uncultured Verrucomicrobiae bacterium
TGATCCGTGATCGCCTGATAAATGTCGCGGTTCACAGCGCCACCTCCTTTCGCGCGATGTCGATGGCAGCTTCCGCCTCACACGGCAGGAGGCGGAATTCCCGCGCGATAATGGCCGGGAGCGGCTCGCCCCTGTGAACTCCAGCGAAAAGCGGCGTGTCCGCCGGGGCGTCGCCCCGGTCCACGAAGTCCCAGAAATACCTCGCCAGAACAGAGTCGTGCGGGTCGCTCATGGCCGCAGTACATTGGTGATCCTCGGCTGTTTGCCGGCGACGTGGACCAGGTCGTCGCTCCAGTCCTTGCGGGCGGGGCGTTCCGCACGAGAGCTTGAATCCCGCCCAATCCGCGGTGTCGTCCCAAGCCTTTGACCAGCCGCGCTCGCCCGCGAGATCATTGTCAAAGCCGACGACGAACGATTGCCGCCGGTCGTATGCTAGGAACATCAGCTCGTGGGGCACCGTCGATCCGGCGCAGCTCACGGTCGCCAGCGCATCGCAGCGGCCCGCGAACAGGCTGTAATAGCTCAGGGCGTCGATGGGGGATTCGACAGCGACGACGCGGCCAGCATTGTTCAGATTCCCGACCTTGAACCACGCGGAAAGTTTATTTCCTACGCATGGGCGGAACGCGGACTGGTGTCTCGTGTCCCGCAGTGTCGCCCCGCGAACCTTGCCGTGCGCGTCCCGATGAAGGAAAACAAGACTCGGATTGGGCAGGTGATCGTTCGCGTAAATCGAGCCCACCGCGTGTAGTTCGTCAACGATGGCTGGGTCGATCTTCCTTGTTTCGGACAGATACATGCGGGCGACCGGCCAATTCGAATTCTCCCGGAGCGCGTAGCGCGCCATCAGTTCCTCGAAGGGTTTCTTCTGGCTTCGCAAGCTGCTAGGGAATGAAAGATTGGACTGCGTTGCCGCAAGTGGGTCGAACTCATCGGCCAGAGAGCGGCACGCGACCGAGAAATCGACCCTGGCGATATGCATGACCAGGTCAATCGCTCCGCCCCCGCCGACGCCTGCTTTGTTGTCGAACCACCGGCTTCCGGTAACGACGATGTTATGCCGCTCGGTCTTTGCGCGGAGCGTCGTTCCCTCGGGCTTCACGTCGAATCCGTAATGCGCGAGCACGTCTCGAAGCGGTGTCTCGCGGACTTGATCAGCGAGTTGGGAAAGGTTCATGGCTTGATTGGGAATCCCAGGGACCGGCGAAGCTCATTGAATGTCGCGCTGACCTCCTCGGGTGACGGCCAGTCGGAGGACGGTTGCGTTTGTTTTCCTAGCGGGAGGCGGCGGCGCGGCGCGTGGCGGATCGTCCGGCGTGAAACCAAGCTTCGCCTGATGGGCGGCGAGCTCATCGTGGAGCCGTATTGCTCGGTCGTGGATGCCCTTCCTGGCAGCCGCGGCGATCTCCTTTCGCAGTTCGGTGATGCGGCGTTCTAGAATGATCTTCGTCGCGTCCGACAAGTCCCTGGGCGGCGGCGAAGCCGTCGTTTCAGGCGGTCTGCGCGTCACCGTTTTCAAAGAAGTTACCGGTAGCTTGCCCTTATTCTTTGCTCTCTTCTTTATTATTCTCTTTGGGTGAACTAGGGATCACCAGGGGGGTGATCTGTGGTTCACTAGGGCTGGTGTCCTCCAGTTCACCAGGGCTAGTGATCTGCTGTTCACTAGGCGGCGCGATGGATTCGGCGGTCTGGACTGGCGACTGTTCTTCGCGAACAGCCATGCAGAAGTCCCGGTCTTGAACGGTCTGCATCCAGGGATGCCACAAGAATCGGTAATAGTTCGTGCAGTGGCCCTTTGTTGGGACAGTGACGTTGGTGACTGCGATGAGACCGTGAGCGGAAAGCTCCTGCACGAGCTTGATCACATAGCGGCGCGAGATATGGAGTTTTCCCGCGAGAAGATTGAACGAAGGCCAAGCGTAGCCCTTGCCGCCCGCGAAGTAAGTCAGATAGCCGTAGAGCTTCTTTGCCTTCTCAGAAAGCTCTGGGCGTTCCTCAAGCCATTGCGGCAGCCACACGCCATGGAAGAGGCGGTGCGGATTGATAAATTCGCTGCCCGAAATGGCAGAGGTTGAAATCGAAGGTTGACGAGAGGTTGTAGGTCTTCTGTTACCCGACTTTGCTACCCGACAGATTATTTCTTCACCCTTGCCAAGGTTGATGTCGCGAGTTCGAGTCTCGTCACCCGCTCCATCCTCGATGGAGCCACGCGCGCCAGCGCGATAGCAATCTAGAGACTCGAACGCAGTTCGAATGCCCTGCGCGTCAGCGCACCCTCCAAGCGAAGCCATTTTGGCATGGTTCGCCTCGAGCGAACAATCTCGTCACCCGCTCCAGTTTCTGAGTATAAGCGGGTCTCCACCAAATTTTGGGGATGGGGTAGTTGTTGAGTTATTTCTTAGCCGCATTGAGCAATAATGCGAAGGCGGTAGTTAGAGAAGTTTTTAAAGCCATAGGCACGACGTTCGAGCGTCGGTCACGCCAGCTGCGTCTGGCCCAGTGGATCGAATGACGGGTAGTTGCGAGCCGAGAGAAGAAGCTCGGCCAGCGACCGTAGCAGTGGCTGTCCGGTATCGATCTCGGCGAAGAGAAATTGGCCGGAAGGATTCACTTCAAAGAAGCGGTATTCGCCATCTGGCTGCCGGCGCATGTCTATGCACCCATAGTGGAGTTTGAGCGCGCGCAGCAACGCGACCAGCTTGTCCGCGACGTCCTCCGGCAGGTCATGGTCATACCATTGCGCGGTCATATCGACGCGCCAGTCGAGTGCGGCTTGCGGGATCGAGGTCTTGACCTCGCACGCGTAGACGGCATCTCCGAAGACGTTAACCCGGACATCAACGCCCTTCTCGATCTTTTCCTGCACGATGATCGGCGCATGTCGCAGCCGGTCGAGATGCGCGAGGTCTTCCTCGGTCAATACCCGGGTCTCCGTGAAGGCCCAGCTAGTCGCGGTCAAGGGTTTATATATGCAATTGCCTCCCAGTGACCGCCAGAAGTCACGAACGCTCTCGGCGTTATTGGAAATCAGGGTTTCGGGTATCTCAACTCCGACTCGGCGGGCCACGGATAACTGGTACGGCTTTCGCAGAGCAACCGCCTCGGCAAACGGGTCGTTGACGATCGGCACCCGCAGAGATCTCAGGGCCCCTTTGAGGAACGCGTCGCTTTCGGCTTCGCAAAAGCGTCTAACCTTAGGATCCGTCACCGAGTCATCAATGCGGGGCGGAGACGGTCGTCGCCACCACACGCTATGGAAATCCTCGAGAGCATAGCTGGCTGTGGGCGTGTCAAGGCGCAGGTCGTCGCCATGCGCGTCAAGGTGGAAGTCCATCGTGACTTCGGCCGGGAGCGTGGCCCGATCCCAGATCACCGCCGGCACGCGAAAGTCACGTTCCAAGACGGCGGCGAGGGAAACCGCGTGAACATCGTCGGCCGGCGCGACGACGAGAACCCGTTGCATCAGGTCAGGATGGTGTCGTCCGGCGCACAATCGTCAGAGGTTCTGTCCGATTTCCAATCTCCGGGTGTTTGGGTCGCGTAATCACATTTCGTTCCATTGATCACGATCACATCGGCAACTCTGAGCCGTTCCAGGAACTCGCGGCTGCGCACCTGCATCGGCAATTCCATAGCGCAGAGTGGCAAAAGCGGGCCCGGGAAGTCAAACCAGAAAAGCGGCGGCGGAGGCTGAGGACCGCTGGCCAACGCATCAAAGTAGCGAACTCAAAATTTAGGCCAAGGGAGACGCTTTGCCACTAGCCTTTCCGTCCCACGAAAGCTTGCTGAGTTCGCTTTCTCAGTGTGACAGCGAATTACGTCCCAGGTTCCTCGCTTCTTGGCTTCACTCTTTTCTTCT
The DNA here is from genome assembly GCA_963824895.1 of uncultured Verrucomicrobiae bacterium. Classification (GTDB taxonomy): domain Bacteria; phylum Verrucomicrobiota; class Verrucomicrobiia; order Chthoniobacterales; family Terrimicrobiaceae; genus DASTFP01. The sequence continues at coordinate 3,860 of CAWGQS010000019.1, forward strand.
GAAGCGCATTGTTCCCCAACTGCTTACCATGACGCTCCTTTTCCCTGAAGTATTAGCACCTAACTAGCGAAACAGAAACTCTAAGTATAATGACGATGCCGCCAAATTTCCGTTTGTCTTGGCTCAGATAAGGTGTTGGCAGGATGGCGGTGAAGCGCTGAGGTGCTGTCCAAGGCTACTCTCCGTTGAGCAAGGCGAAGCAGATGATGCGCCAGAGGAGGCACTAATGATCAGCTGATCCACATTCCCACTTGGGGACAAAATCCGGCATCGTTAACCTACAGCATCATTGCGCAACGGCGTTTCCGCTAAAGTTACTCCACGACCCTCATCCAATCCTAGAAGGGTCGTCCATCCTCACCATCGATCGCCCGTGTCAGAACCGTCCTATCAAGGTCGATCGCCTGCCGCCGGAAGCTTCCTCCAGACAGTCGCCGACGCTAGCTTAGTAGGCGAAGTTGAACGCGATGATGGCCCAGCTCGACTTTGTCGCTTGCACCCACAGCGGAGTGGCTTTGGCCGGCTGACGCTCTCGCTCCTTTGACAAAGTTGAGAGAATAGAACGATCCTTGACATCAATCGACAATGCCCCATGGAGAACAAGAATGCGCATTGTCATTATTGGAGGAAGTGGACACGTTGGAACGTATCTGGTGCCACGTCTCGTCGGGGCAGGGCATAAAGTGATCAATGTTTCGCGGGCCCGGCGTGAGCCGTATAAAGCCCATTCCGCTTGGCGCCTCGTTGAGCAAGTGACTGCGGACAGAACGGCTGAGGACGCGGCGGGTCTATTCGGTCAGCGCATCCTCGAGTTGAAACCCGACGTCGTCATTGACCTGATCTGTTTCACTCTGGAAAGCGCAGAGCAACTCGTTGGTTGTCTCCGCGAGCAGGTGCAGCATTTCTTGCATTGCGGGACTATCTGGGTCTTGGGGCACAGCGTCGAGGTTCCGGCCACCGAAGAAACACCGCGACAGCCATTTGGCGACTACGGGATTCAAAAAGCCGCCATCCAGGATTATTTGTTGGATCAAGCGCGCCGATATGGCTTTCCGGCAACAGTGCTACAGCCCGGTCACATAGTCGGACCGGGCTGGGTTCCGATCAATCCCGCCGGCAATCTCGATCCCAACGTCTTCACGCGCCTTGCCCGCGGTGAGGAAGTGTCCTTACCAAATATCGGGATGGAGACGCTGCATCATGTTCACGTCGACGACGTCGCGCAAGCCTTCGTCCAAGCTGTTGCCAATCGAGGTGTGAGCATTGGCGAAGCATTTCACGTCGTTTCACCGGCGGCGCTTACCCTGCGAGGTTACGCAGAAAGTGTTGCTGGTTGGTTCGGTCAGCCCGCAAACCTGAAATTCCTGCCGTGGGACGAATGGCGCCAGACAGTCCCAGAAGAGCTTGCAGAGCTAACATGGGATCACATCGCCCACAGTCCCAACGCGAGCATCGCCAAGGCGCAGCGCCTATTGGTTTATCGTCCGCGATTTAGCTCGCTTCAGGCGATCCACGAGGCCGTGGAGGCATTGATTCAAAGGGGAATTGTTCAGCTCTGAGAACTGCGAAGCAAAAAATGGTCTCTCATTTTTTAACCGCTTGAAGGCTGTGCTGATCCTCTGCGCGATCTCTTCCAAACGAGAGCCACATCGTCGAACATGAGTAGCCTGCTCGATGCAAGGACATGTCTTTGCCGATCTGTTCTCAAGGGATGTTGAGATCTTGGCGGAAGAAAAATAACGTATGGGACCGCCAGCAAGGCGTCAGCCGTTTCAAAGCCAACATGATGGAGCGACCAGAAATGATTTTCGCATAAGAAGACAATCTGGTCGTTTGCCGCTCGCAGGAAGTGCACCTAATCCTGACGATAGATACGCCTTTCTGGCTAAAGTGCAGGCGAGTTGATTGCGCAAGCGGCCCGTGGGCCGTGGTGGTTTGCTTGTGGGGCAATCTGGAGTCAGCTGCCTTCCTGGCCGCTACTCCTCGCACAAACTCAGTGCCGTATCTCCATCGATAATCAATCCCTTCACGAACCCAGCTTTTAAAAGCCCCTTGAGGGCCCTCAATTTCTCCCTCCCAGCGCAGAGGAGGATGACTTCTCGGTCGTAGAGATACTCAAGATCGACGGCAAGTGTCCTTTGATTCAACTCACTCGAAACTATTTGGCCATTCGCATCAAAAAATTTGCCCATGCAATCGCAAACCGCCCCGACACGCTTCAGATCTTGCAACTCAATTCCCGACACCAAGCGATGACGAAAGAGAAGGCTATACTCGTCGCATTGCCCGAGGGTAACTATGTAAAAGTTCGCCTGCTCCGCGAGGGCGAGGGTTTGTTTAAAAACCCGCTGCGACATGAACGTTTGCTTATCGGCAAGGCTGTCGGCGATAAACGGAACCGGCAAAAAGTGCCCCTCGCCGCCGGTTTTCTCCGCGAAGCGGCCGACAACCTCGAAAGGATTTGCGGCGGACGATCGAGTAAGCGAACCCATCGCCGAAACGAACTTTGTTTTTGGCTTGGACATTGCACTTAGGTGGTTTGGAATTTCCGCTATCGTTCTGCCAAAACCAACGCCGATCACGGAATTGTCGTCGGCTTGCAGTCGTTCGCTAAGCAGGTTGGCCGCGACTATGCCCACGGCGCGACGCGCCAGCGGGCTTTCCTCCTCGAGCCTAGCACGCGATGGCATACTTCGCTTTCGTCCGGTGGAATATGACACCAAAGGCGGCGTCGTCCGACAGAAGGAAAGCTTATGACGGTTTCGAATCGTCTCCTCGACCTCGATCATTCGAGCGAAGCGATGCTCGATGGACATCTTGACGATGCCAGACTCTCGTGCTTCCGCCAAAAGTCGGTTTACCTTGATCCGCGAAATCCCTAGAAGATCGGCGGTCTGTTCCTGCGTATTTCCGGCCACATGATACAGCCATGCCGCCCTAATAGTCTGTTCAAAAGCGGTGTCATTTCCATTGCTCATAAGCTCCCACTCAAACCCCTCGGCGTCGACAAGGTACGACATACGCGGGAGTGGCTTTCTATCCAGCACTATTCCCAACACTGCTCAGCAAAGTCAAACTGATTTCGGTCGGACAGTCGGCCATGGTTGGGTCTTGGCCCTCTGCGGCCATCCGCGACGATCGCGATTTCCAGGCATTGCCAGGGAGCGTCTCCCCCAATGACATTGCAACTCATTTGAGCACACGCAAGTCCCCCAGCTGCTGCGAACATTTGTACCCAAATCAAAGAAAAATCTGAAAATTTGTGTTGCTACTGAACAGATGTTGTATATGAGTCTACCCGAACAGGCCAGAAAAATGGAAGCCTTCCCTATCGTTCCAGAGACCGCTGAATTCGTTACCCTCGTCCCCTGTGCTGGTCCGAAGAACAAATCATAACCCGTAACCCGCGATCTCGGGTCTGGAGATCGGTCCCGCTATCTGCCGTGACTTTCGCTCATCCAGATTGACTATGCCATCGAACGAATCGACGCCCAAGCCTGCCACGACGGATGCGCCTGCCGGCAAATCCATGCTGTCGTGGCTCACACAATACGGGATCATCATTGCGTTTCTCTTGTTGTGCGTGGCGCTGACTTTCCTCAACAAGTATTTTCTCACCCCGGAGAATATTTCGAATATCTTATTGCAGACATCCATCAACGGCATCCTCGCAATGGGAATGACCTTGGTGATTCTGACAGGCGGCATCGATCTTTCGGTAGGGTCGGTCTTGGCGTTTTCCTCAATCGTAGCCGCGACCTTCGTTACCGGGGATAACCCGCATTCGCCATTTGTTGCCCTGATTGTGGGGATGGCGACGGGCGCGTTGCTCGGACTGATTAACGGTAGTATCATCGCTTTTTTGAAGATCCCGCCATTCGTGGCAACGCTCGGCATGCTCAGCGTGGCCCGAGGCCTCACCTACGCCTATACCGGCGGCATGCCTGTTCCGAACTTGACCGAGAGCTTTCTCAACCTGGGCGAAGGGTCTTTTCTTGGTATTCCGATACCCGTTTTGGTCTTCTTGCTAATCTTTGCCATCCTCTGGGTCGTCCTGAATCATACGACCTACGGCCGGAGCATCTACGCCGTGGGGGGAAACGTCAAAAGTGCACGCACTGCCGGCATTGCGACGAGTTCGATTACGGCTTCCGTGTATGTCATTGCCGGCCTGTTGGCAGGACTTGGAGGGTTGATCCTCACGGCGAGGACGAGTTCAGCCCTACCGCAAGCTGGCGTCTCCTACGAGCTCGATGCAATCGCCGCGGTGGTCATCGGGGGGACAAGCTTATCTGGAGGCGTCGGCAGTATAGCTGGCACTCTCTTGGGCGCGCTGATCATCGGCACAATCAACAATGGGTTGGACCTTCTCGGCGTATCGTCGGCATACCAACAGATCGTGAAAGGTTGCATTATCGTGGTCGCGGTGCTGCTTGATTATAGCCGGCATGCTAATGAATAACGTTTCTCAGAACAACTCAAAGCGGACCTCATATGAGCCAGCCGTTGTAACTATGAAAATCAATAGAACACTTATGAAAATTCACCTGAAATCGAAACCTGCAATGTCGCTGATCCTGGGATGTGCGGTTGTCGCCCTGGCAGGATCCTCGTTAGCTGCTGATAAGCTGCGGGTGGGAGGGGCAGTTTATGGTTTGAAAGCAGAATTTGCGAATTTGTGGGCGGCCGCGCTTAAGAAGCATCCTGCAGTTAAGGATGGCACTGTTGAGGTGACAATTTTTGACGGCAGATACGATCCAATGGTGCAGAACAACCAAATCGCCACCATGATGACACAAAAGTTTGATGGCATCGTGCTCAGCCCGGTTGATTACAATGGCAGTGCTCCGCAGATCAAGAAGGCGGCCAAGGCGGGCATCCCGGTGGTGGTGTCCAACGCGCGCGTCAACAGCCCTGACATTACCTCGATGGTTCTCTCCGACGACGTTAAGGCCGGCGAAATAATCATGGAAGAGGCGGCCAAACGCATGGGAGGAAAAGGCAATGTTGTCATCTTTCAAGGTCCCATTGGTCACTCGGCGGAAATTGATCGCAGTAAAGGAATCCAGAACGTGCTGACAAAGTATCCAGACATCAAGGTTCTTGAGAAAAAGACGGCCAATTGGTCACGCGCTGAGGGTTTATCGCTGATGGAGAACTGGTTGACCGCACACCCCAACGAAATTAAGGGCGTTATCGGCGAAAACGACGAGATGGCCCTTGGAGCCCTGCAAGCGATCAAAGGTCGAGGCCTCAATGTCAAGGACTTCGTGGTCGTTGGGATTGATGGTGTGCCAGATGCTATTAATGCTGTCAAAGCGGGAGAAATGTTCAGCATCCTGCAAGACGCTGAGGGCCAGGCGGCAGGCGCTCTCGACGTCGCTCTGCGGGCCAAAGTCGGAGAATCCTATCAGCCCAAGGCGGCCGTGTGGAAGGAATGGGAAAAGGAGATGCCCTGGAATGGCGGGACCGAAAAAGCCTATTTTATCCCTTGGACGGTTATCACTGCAGAGAATGCGGATGCTCTGTTGAAGCATCAAAAGGAGCTGATCAGTGGCTCGTAGGCTGGCGAGACTTCTCGAATAAGAAACGCGATCACCTCGTCGGAACGGCGGCTGCTCCGCCTCTCCGATCGAGCAGACAAAGCGTATGAACACTCATAAGGTCGACAGCAACTTCTCATTAACAAACAAGGTTGCGTTAATCACGGGAGGAGCGGCCGGTATAGGTCGGGCGATCGCTGAGCTATTTGGCGAAAAGGGAGCCAAGCTCGTTTTAGTCGATAAGAGCGACGCTGTTGGCAAGGTTGCCAGTGAATTCACGGCTAAGGGGATTGAATCACTCGGCATTTCGGCCGACATAACTAGCCGCGAAAATGTCGAGCAATTCGTGGCCGAGGCGAGCGACCGCTTTGGCACCATCGACATCCTTGTTAACAATGCTGGCGTCGTTTTGCTTGCGCCGGCGGCAGAGCTTACTGATCAAGCCTGGGACGTGACGATGGCCGTTAACCTGAAGGCTCCATACATAATCTCACAAGTCGTGGGCCGGAAGATGATCGCGCAACGATCGGGCAAGATCATCAGTATGGCATCGCAGGCAGGCCTAGTGGCCCTCGACCAACATTTGGCCTATTGCGCAAGCAAGGCGGCGATCATCAGCCTCACCAAAGTCCTGGCCTATGAGTGGGGACGCTACAACATTAACGTTAATTCAATTTCGCCCACGGTGGTCCTGACGGAGCTCGGGAAGAAGGCCTGGGCGGGAGAAGTCGGGGAAGCGTTCAAAGCCAAGATTCCCATCGGGCGGTTTGCCTATCCTGAGGAAATAGCAGCGGCCGCCCTTTTTCTAGCCAGCAACGCGTCTGACATGATCTCCGGCGAGAATCTCGTTATCGATGGCGGCTATACAATTCAGTGACCGCAGGATTTCTAATCCAAGTGAAGGCCGCGTGCGGCCCAGGTTGATTCTGTCGCGGTCCGTGGAGGGATAATTTATGCCGACTCGTCAGCAGACAGCTACGCCGTCCGAGAATTCTGCTGGTGGTGTTTCTGAAATGCTGCTTACTGCGCAGGAAATCACCAAGTCCTTCAATGGAGTGCCCGCCTTGCGAGACGGCCGACTTCACCTTCAGGCGGGATCTATCCATGCCCTCTGCGGAGGCAATGGCGCCGGCAAATCGACGTTTCTCAATATCATCACTGGTATTCTCCGCAAGGACGGTGGGACAATCAGGTACAAGGGCAGCGAGCGCGACTTCCACGCTCCGAAAGAGTCGCTGGACGCTGGCATCTCGATTATCACCCAAGAGTTGAGCCCAGTTCGGGAAATGACCGTCGCGGAAAATTTATATCTCGGTCATCTGCCAAAGCGCCATGGCTTCGTTGACTGGAAAGAGCTTTTCCGCAAGGCAACCGAGTTGTTAGAGCGGCTGGGGTTCGACATTAACCCTCGAAAAAAGATGCGCGAGATTAGTTTGGCGCAGATCCAACTGGTTGAGATTGCTAAGGCAATCAACCATCGGGATGTGAGCATACTAATCATGGACGAACCGACGTCGACACTCGGCGAACACGAAACCGAAGTCCTTTTCGCCTCCGTGCGGAGCTTAGCGTCGCTCGGCAAAGGCATCATCTACGTATCTCATAGAATGACGGAGATTTTTACGATTTGCGACGCCTACACCGTCCTTCGCGACGGCAGGTTTATCGAAGAAGGTTTCATCAAGGACATCAGTCGGAAACACCTGGTCAGTAAAATTATCGGGCGAGATTATCAGGACCAATTTCCCGAAACCAAAGCAGAGGTCACGGCGGAGCCGGTGCTTCGAGTTAAGAATTTCTCGATCGCGAGAAAGTTGACAGACATTAACCTGGAGGTTCACCGAGGCGAGGTGCTCGGTATCTATGGCTTGGTAGGCTCAGGTCGCAGCGAGTTCCTCAATGCTTTGTATGGCCTCGATAAGATACAAAGCGGGGAAGTGCTCCTGAACAATCGCCATATAAATATTCGGTCCCCGCGGGAGTCGGTCAGGAATGGCGTTGCGCTGGTTACTGAGGATCGAAAGGAAACCGGACTTGTCTTAACTTCGTCGGTCAAGGAAAACATGTCGCTGTCATCGCTCCCGGCTCTTTCCAAGCTCGGTTTCATCAGACATCAAAAGGAGAAGTCGTGGACGAATGACTGGGTGAGGAAACTTCGGATCAAGTGCGCCTCCATTAAGTTGCAGGTTCGCTTCATGAGTGGCGGAAATCAGCAAAAAGTGGTCTTGGCGCGCGCCCTTGAAACGGAACCGCGCCTTCTCCTGTTAGACGAACCAACCCGCGGAGTTGATGCCGGTGCCAAGCAAGAGATTTACGGCTTTATTGAGGAATTCGTCGAAAGTGGAAACGGAGTCATCATGGTTTCGTCCGAGGTCGATGAGGTGCTGGGGATGAGCACCCGGATCGTCATTTTCCGGAGGGGCAAAATCATCGCGGAAATGGAAAATAAAAACCTGACCGCGGCCGATCTCCTCCACGCTGCGTCCTAAGGAAAGCGTCGGGCAGAGAACTAAATGAGTTCATCGAGCAAATTATCGATTGCGGTGGTCGGCGACGAGGCAGCCAATAATCTCACGGAAACGGTGCGCTCCTAGCTGGAAAAGCAATCTTCTCGAGAAACCTAAGCGGATCTCATTCCGCCAATTGCTCACGCGCCGTCGTCCAATTGGAAAGCCTTTACACCTTACCCTTTGGCCCGTAGCCCGTCTTAAATTTTTCAATAACGGTGACCATCTCCTCGTCCGACAAAATCACGGGTTCGCCTAATTGAAGGCTTAGGTAATACTGTTGGGCCAAAACCTCCACTTCATTGGCCAGCCAAAGTGCTTTGCGCAGACTGGGACCACATGCGATCAGTCCGTGATTCGCTAACAGGCAGGCCAAACGACCTTCCAGCGCCGTGACTGCCCCCAGGGAAAGCTCTTCTGTGCCGAAGGTGGCATAAGGAGCACAACGTATCGTAGGTCCCCCCGCAGCAGCGATCATGTAATGGACCGCTGGAATATCCTTGCCCAAAATTGCATGAGCGGTGCAATAGCTTGGATGCGCATGGACGATAGCTTGAATATCGGATCGCGCGAGCATGATATCGAGATGAAAGCGCCATTCCGATGACGGACTGTGCGGCCCATGGGGCGTTCCGTCGGCTTCCATATAGATGATCTCCTCGGGAGACATCATATCATACGCCAGGCCCGACGGCGTTATCAGCATCCCGTTTTCCCAGCGAGCACTGACGTTTCCAGAAGTGCCTTGATTAATGCCTTTCTTTTCCATCGCCAGGCACGTTGCGATGATCTCCTTACGGACTAGGTATTCCGCGTCGTTCATTTCTCAGGTTGTATACTCTTGCCATGTTCGGCTGCGAGAAGGTTGGTCGCGAAAGAGCAAAACCTTCACCTGGCGCCCCCGCTTGGCAAGATGTCTTTGGTTGCCTCGGGTTTGTAAGTAGAAATTGCCTGCGACTTTCGAAATTCGGTAACGACACTTCTCACAGCCAAAACCAACGTGGATGAGGGGGGACATACTTGGCCAATGAACAAGTGTTATAAATAGCTACACAAGTTTGAGCTCGGCGCTGAGGCTTCTCACTTCGCCTGGGTCCAACCGGCCGACAGCTCCAGCCAAGGCGGTCAGTGGTTTACTGTAGTCGATTGCACCACAGTTATTTATCGCAATATTCCCAAGGCGACACGTTTCCTTTGCTCGCCGAGAAACCCGCGTTAACGTGATTGGCAGCGCAGCGGGTCGCAATAATTTGTATTGCATTTGATCAAATGTTATATTGGTATCTCGGAACTTCAAGTTTTTCTGACAATCCCGCTGGGAGAAACGTTGGCGCCGAAAGTTGCCTTTTCATCGTTGCCCGCTCCCGCGCCCGGAGGGCTAGAGCATTCCAGTTTAATTTTAATGACCAGAGCAGCTGAAAGATTAGTAGTTGGGGTGGATTCGTCGACGCAGAGCACTAAGGCTGTCGCCTGGAATGACTCTGGCTGCGTGGTTGCGATAGGAAGCGCTCCCATTCCTACGGCTAATCCCCGTCCAGATTACTTTGTGCAAGATCCGGTGGACTGGTGGCAATCGTGCTGTTTAGCGCTGCGCCTCTGTCTTTCCCAAGTCGATAAAGCGCGTGTCGAGGCGATCGCGCTCGCGCATCAGCGTGAGACCGTGGCTTTCCTCAACGAGAAAGCGGAATCGATCTATCCCGCCATTGTCTGGTTGGATGAGCGATCGAGAAGCAACGTCGTCTCGCTGTCGGAGTCGATTGGAATTGGAACGGTTCATCGGATCACCGGCCGCTATCCCGACCTGACTCCTACCATCTATAAGTTTGATTGGATGCGCCGAAACGAGGCGGACATCTTTGCGAGGACGACTTGCTTCGCAGATGTCCAATGTTACCTTGCGCACCGTTTAACGGGCGGCCCCTTTCGGACTGGGTGGCTGAGCGCTGATTCCTTTGGCATTTACGATATCGTCGAAAGGCAATGGTCACCGCTTCTTTTGGAGGCGACCGGACTGTCGGAAGATCGTTTACCATTAACCCTGGCCCCGGGCGCTTTGCTTGGCAAGGTCACGAACCAGGCCGCCCTTGAAACAGGTCTTCCCGAAGGAGTGCCGCTCTTTACCGCGGGCGGAGACGGCGCCTATGCCGGCCTCGGAACCGACTGCACGAGAACTGATCGGGCCTACGTAAACCTGGGCACCGCCGTCGTTTCGGGCGCGTGGTCCCCGGAGTATCGCTATGATCGAGCCTGGCGAACCCTTCTCGCCGCCCAAGGTGAGGGATATGTCTTCGAGAGTGTTCTGCGGACAGGCGCCTTCCTTGTAAATTGGTTTGTCGACCAATTCGTCCCCGAAGGCCGCAAGGACGCGGGAGTTTTCGACCGTTTGGAGAGGGCTGCTCGCGACATTCCCATCGGATGCGATGGTTTGATGATTCAGCCGTACTGGTCTGGAGTTATGGACCCATATTGGGACGTCAGCGCACGCGGCGTCACTTTTGGACAAAGCGGAAGCCACAAACCAGCTCATTTTTATCGGGCGATTCTGGAAGGGATTACCTTGGACCAGGTGATGCGAACGAGGGCGATGGAGGTCGCGAGCGGGCAGGAAATTGATCACTACATTGCCATTGGAGGTGGTGCCAAGAGTCCGCTCTGGAGGCAGATGCTTGCCGATGCTTCGGGCAAGCACGTTCTCATCAGCGACACGGTCGAGGCCTCCGCCCTGGGCGCCGGCATGACCGCCGCTTTTGGTGCCGGCTGGTTTTCTTCCATCAAGGAAGCGGCCCATAAAATGAGCGGAGAAACGCAAGTGATAGAGCCCGCCGCCGAGGCCAGTGCGCTCTACGAGACCCTCTTGAAAATTTACGAAGATCTCTACGATGCGTGCGCGGGAATCAACCGGCGGCTCGTCGATTTCGCAAGAGACAACACAGAAGTAAAGACACCAAAACTTTGATGAATCGATGAAGAAAATGCACGATTTCTCTGGCGTCATTGGGGAGCTTGTCGCGGGACAATGGCAAGACCCGAAGACGGGCCAGAAACGCACGGTCCCCGTTGAAAGTATCGTCATCGCTGACACGCTGGAAGGCTCAGAAGATGCGCTTGTTCGGCGGGTGCACCCGGGTAAGTCAATTGCCGTGGTGAGCGACGAAAGGACACGCGAAGTGCTCGGGAAGCGGATCTTGCAGGCACTGCAGAGCTTCGGGAACGTGAGCGAATTCGTGTGGGCGCGGCCGCGCATCACTCCTGATGGAATGGACGAACTCGCCCAAGGAACCCAGCAGGCTGAAGCACTGATCGCCGTCGGGTCGGGCACAATCAGTGATAGCGTAAAATACGGAACGTTCCTGACTGGCAGGGAGTATTCCGTCTTTGCGACGTCGCCGATGAATGCCTACACCACCCCAACGGCTTCAGTCTCGGTCGAAGGATTCAAAAAATCGATTACCTGCCACTCGGCAAAAGGAGTCTTTTTTGATCTTAGTGTCGTTTCAAAGTGCCCAAAGCGGCTCATTTCGGCGGCATTTGCGGACGTGGTATGCCGCACGACTTCGCAGGTGGATTGGCTGATTTCCCACCTTCTCTTTAATTCGCCTTACGATGAGACCGCCTACACCCTTTTAGCTTATGACGAAGAGTCAATGATTGGCAACGCGGCCAAGCTCGTCAGCGGGGATTTTGAAGCGCTGGCCATGCTGACGCGCATCGCCGCGCTGATGGGCCTGGCGACATCCTTCACGGGAACAACTCATGTGGGTTCGATGGCCGAGCACATGATCTCCCATTACATCGATATGTTCGCAGGCAGCAACCATCCACGCACATCCCATGGCGAACAAGTCGGCGTTGCAACGCTGACCATGTCGAGACTGCAGAACCAGATCGTCAACGCGGATCGGCCGCCGATCTTGAAACCAACAGTGATTCCGAAAGCCGACTTGCAGGTCCGTTTCGGAGCGGCCGCCGACGAGATGATTAAGCAAACGGCACGCAAGGCGTTGGATGCGGCAGCGGTTGAGACGCTCAATCGACGCCTCGACAAAGAATGGGCACAAATCTCCGAGCGTTTGCAGGCGGTTATGCTGCCCCATCAACGATTGTACGACGCAATGAAGGCGGCGGGCTGTCAGCTTACGGGCGCCGATCTCGGTCTCGATCCTGAATTTTACCGCGACGCCGTTCGATATTCCCGCTTTATTCGGGATCGATTTTCCATGCTCGACGTAGCCGGGGATAGTGAACAACTGGAAGAATTTGCCAAGACGTGCGGCTGAGCGACGCGCGCTTGGGTGGAGGGAAACTTTCCCATCCCTAGCCCTGAAGCACATCGACGCTCGCAGCTAGCTCTGCGGACCAAACTCATGAAGATGAACGCCCCTTTTGCCGACTTTCAGGCCGCCATCGGCAAGGATTCTGCAATTCCGAAAATCTCCGGCATTCTTTTCGACATGGACGGAGTGCTTATCAACTCAGAGCCATTGCACGAGTTTACGCTTCAGGAACTTAGCAGTCAGTTTGGAAGGCGGTTTGAGAGCGAAGCTGAGCTCCAGCAGTTTAAAGGTCTCCCGGAAGTGTCGATAGCTCGACTCTTCAAGAAGATTTTCCCCCACGTTACTTTGGCCGCGCATGAAATCACGAGCCTGAGGCTCGGCCAGCTTCTGAGTAATTTCAATGTCGTGCAAATGATTGAGGGGGCACTCGATTTCGTGAAGCGCAGTAAGGCTGCGGGTTTTCGATTGGGATTGACAACCTCTGCGGCTTCTTCGGTCCAAAAGAGAGCATTCGATACTTTTGGGTTGTCTGATTACTTCGACGCAATTGTGACCGGAGAGGATATCGAACGCGGCAAACCTGATCCTGAGCCTTACCTGTTAACGGCCGCCAGACTTTCCCTATCTCCAGCCGCCTGTCTAGTGATCGAAGACGCAGTAAGCGGAGTGATATCCGGGAAGGCGGCCGGGTGCTTTGTTGTTGGAATAACAACCTCCTTTACCGCCGAAGAACTTACGAATGCAGGCGCCGATCTCGTCTTCACATCGTTCGCAGCTGGAGAATCAACTCTTCGATGATGGTGCCCTCCTCAAGCACCTGCACATGCCGGCTGACTCGAGCAACTATCGTGAGGTCTATGTGTCGCAAAGGATCTGCTAGATACTTTTAGCAGATCAACTACACGATATCCGGCTTGCCTGACCAAAGACTCAAGGAAGATGTTCTCCAACGTCGCCGAAGAGGTGGTTCACGATTCTCCAGAGAGAAAAGCGTGAATCTCGGCACTTTTCCGGTCGGAACACGTTACATTTGCATACTCACAGATCTCCTCCCCTTCCTTGCGGACTGACTTTGTCTCGCGCTAGCGTTCTCCAAGCTGATGAACATCCATGCAGAATTTTGGCGCGAGGAGGATGCCCACTGGGTCGCAGAGATTCCGCAACTTCCCGAGACGCGCGCCTACGGCGCCACACGCCGGGAAGCGGCGATCGGCGTCACCATCCGCGCCTTCCACATTTCATCCTTTCAAGGTTTAGAAAGGCGGATCTTTGATAATTTCCGGGCGCAACTGAGCTAAGCTTAGTAGGGGATGGACATTCGTCGTTCCTGCGACGTTGACCATACACGCCAGACAAAGAATAAATCGGCGCTGAAAGCGCGACTCACGCTCGCTCGGTATCAGCGGCGGTGCCCCACCGCCGGAATTTAACGATTGGCGATGGGGACATCGCCGCGACAAAAGCGCGCCAAATTATACCTTCGGTTGGAAGTCTAACCATCGGCCACCCTGGGCCTGGGAGCTGAGAGCAGCCTCTACGAACGCCATCCCGCGGACGCCATCCTCGACCATCGGCGCCCAAAGGGCCAGCGGCTCGGGGGCCGTCCCCATCCGACGCGCCGACAGGATATCTGCATAATCGCGGTAGAGCGTGGCAAACGCCTCGAAAAAACCCTCCGGCAGACCAGCAATGATGCGCGTCGCCCGATTCGCGGCGGGTGACAATCCGCTCTGACCACGCACCAGCGTGCACGCCGCTTGCCCTTGCAGGGCGACCTTTAGCTTGTCCGGGTCGCTTTGCTCCCAGGCGAGGTGTCCTTTTTCGCCATAGACGCGCAGGCGCAGACCCACCTGCTCGCCAGCCGCCACCGCCGAAACCCACATCGCGCCCCGCGCGCCGTTGTCGTAGCGGAGAAGAATGTGTGCGTTATCCTCGAGGCGCCGGCCGGGAACCATCGTTTGCAGGTCCGCGGCCAGCGCCACGGCACTGCGGCCAGTGACGAACTCGCTGAGGTGGAAGCAATGGGTCCCGAGATCACTGACAATAAACGAGGCGCCGGCTTGCGCCGGATCGGTGCGCCACGTCGCCTGGTTCATCGGGACCGGAGAGCCAGCCCAAGGCGAACTCAACCTGCACCACGCGCACAGCGCCGAGTTCACCCGCCTCCAGCAGCGACCGCGCGTGCCGCACCATCGGATAGCCCGTATAAGCGTAAGTGACGCCGAGCAAACGGCCAGTGCGTCGCATCGTCGCCAGAAGATCTTGCGCCTCAGCAACGGTGGTCGTGAGCGGCTTGTCGCAGATGACGTCAATTCCGGTCTCGAGAAATTTCTTGCAGATCGCGTGGTGGGAGCCATTCGGCGTGACCACGCTGACGACATCGATGCCGTCCTCCCGCGCCGCCTCGGTCTCGGCCATTTTGCGATAATCGGTGTAGCAACGGCTTGGATCGAGTCGTAGGGCGCGACCCGATTCTATCGCCCGTTGCGGGTCGGAGTTGAGCGCACCGGCAACAAGTTCGTAGCGGTCGTCGAGCCGTGCCGCAATTCGATGCGTTTCCCCGATGAAGGCACCGCGGCCGCCGCCGACCATGCCGAGGCGTAATCGATCAGGTGCAGAAGGTGTCATGCAACTCGAGTGGATATGAATGTCTTCGACGGCGCAAGCGCTGCCGAACTCGAGGCGGAAGGGTCACCAGAGTGTTCCTTGGCAGTCAAACACCGGCTGCGACGAGGGTCCCGCGGATGCAGAAGAAAACCAGCGCTGAAGGCGCGATTCACCCGCCCTCAATCGTTGAGCTCCGTCCTGCAACGCTCGCACCAACGGCGCAGCCCGGTGCAGCGCCATACCTGGCGCGCCCGTTGGTGAATCGCGCCTTCGGCTGCGTACGCGTCGCGCGTGCAAGTTGCGGCGATCGCGGGGAAAACCGTGTTCGGCGAGACGCCGAACACCACACCCGAGGCCGCGCGTGCTCCCCAGCAATAGCGTCGACGGCGGGAACGCCGTCGCTAGAACGCCCATCAACCCTCAACAATCAACCATCAACAGCCCGCTTTGAGGCGACCGGCCGGGAGAACGTGGCATTGCACAAGCTTTTTCTTCGTGCCATGAATCGAGAAGATGTTGAAATTGCTTGGCAGGCAAACGCTTTACGTAATTTCCGGTTTCGGCGATTTCGCAGTTTTTACCGGGACCTCCTTCAGCTCCGCGGTGAAATCGCGCCGGCTTGCGCGTCGGATCGGCCGTGCCGTGTATGAACAGGGGGCACTCTGCCTGCCGGTGGTGCTTATCGTCGGGACGTTCACCGGCTTGGTCCTGGGACTGCAGGGCTATTACGTGCTCAATCGTTTTAGTGCCGAGGGTCTGTTGGGCGCGCTGGTTTCGCTCAGTCTGGTGCGGGAAATGGCGCCGGTGTTGACCGCGCTGGTCTTGGTCGGCCAGGCGGGATCGGCGCTGGCGGCCGAGCTTGGCATTCAGCGCAATACCGAGCAGATCGTGGCGCTTGAGACGATGGGAGTGAGCAGTCATGGCTATCTCATCGCGCCTCGCTTGATTTCAGCGCTTTTCGTGTTTCCGATTCAGACCGCGCTTTTCGTGGCGGTCGGTTTATGGGGCGGCAGCCTGTCGGGCTCTCTACTGCTCGGGGTGGAACCGGGCATCTACTGGTCGTCGGTAGAGCGCGCAGTCGAATCGCAGGATGTGAGGGAATGTTTCCTAAAAGCCGCCATTTTCGGCCTGCTGACTATCAGTATCTGCGCCTACAACGGCTTCAACGCGCATCGTTGTCGCTCGGCGACGGGGGCCCGGGCGGTCAGTGCGTCGACCACGCGCGCGGTGGTACACTCCAGCATTATCGTTCTCGCGGCAGACTACGTGATTACCTCGTTTCTGGTCTGATGATGAGCATCGTCGCCCAAGATCTGCTGCTGCAGGTGGAAAACCTCCACAAGCGCTTCGACGACCACGTGGTCCTGGCGGGGGTCGGACTCGAGGTGGCGCGGGGAAGCGTTTTCACGCTCCTTGGTCCCAGCGGCGCGGGCAAGTCTGTGTTTCTGAAGTGCCTGGCTGACGTCATCCAACCGGACGCCGGACGAATCATCTTTGAGGGCCGTCCCCTCAGTTCCGGTGATCCAGCCGGGCGAGCAAAGTTTCGCCGGCGCTGCAGTTTCCTCTTTCAAAACAACGCCCTCTTCGATTCGCTATCGGCTTTGGAAAATGTCGCCCTTCCGCTTGAACAGACAACCGACCTCACGGACCAGGAAATCCGCAAGCGCAGCCGTGAAGCTTTGCGGCAACTGGAGATTGATGATCATGCGGATCACTATCCGAGCCAGCTTTCCGGTGGCATGCAAAAACGTCTCGCCCTGGCGCGTGCGATCGTTACCCGACCCGAACTCGTTTTCTTCGACGAACCAACGGCCGGCCTTGATCCGCTGCGACGCAATGCGGTCTTCGCGATGATCGCCAAGTATCAACGCCAGTTCAATTTCACGGCACTGATCGTAACCCACGATGTGGACGAAGCACTGGTCGCCAGCGATCGCGTCGCGCTCCTTGATCAGGGGCGAATCTGCTTTGCAGGCACTCCTGCGGAATTCTCGGCCTCAACAAATCCCATTGTGCGTGCTTTCCGCGACAGCGCTGAGGCATTGGAGAGCTCGCTTTCGGCTATTCGCCGCGGCGGCGACTTCCTTCCCGATGAATCATGAAACATAATCGACTTGAGCTCCCTGTCGGAATCTTCGTCCTGCTGGGGATTGCTGCCGTCGGCTACCTGACGGTGAAACTAGGTTCGGGATCGCTCATCGGCGGCGACACCTACCTGCTCGAGGCGCGATTTGCCAACGCCGGAGGCTTGCACATTGGCAGCAGCGTCCTGGTCGCAGGCGTTGCGGTAGGACGTGTCGACGCAATGCGAGTGGACCCGACAGATTACAGCGCCATCGCGACGCTTCGCATCCTGACCGATCTTCGACTTCCCACCGACTCGATGGCCTCCATCAAGACCACCGGTCTGATCGGCGACAAGTATGTGTTTCTTTCTCCGGGGGCGGATGAGACATTCTTGGAACCCGGAACAAGAATTACCATGACGGAATCTTCTGTCGATCTCGAGTCGTTGCTTGGTAAGATGGCTTTCGGCAGTGCCGAAAAGGAAACAGAAGAAAGCCCCGCACCGTGAACCTACCCTACCGCCTGCTCCTCGCTGCCTTGCTCGTCGTTTTGCTGCCCGCTGCCTCAACCTCCACGTCCGAAGCCGAGAAGCGCCTGCAAGTCGCCATCAACGATGTCGTCGCCGTCGCCGATCGCTCGCCAAGCAGCAGCGCATTGGCGGGGAATCTGCGACCGGTTTTGGAAAAGTACATCAGCTTTAACGCGATGACTCGTCGAGCGGTCGGTCCCGGCTGGCGCCAGTTTACGGACGATCAGCAGAAGAAGGCGACCCAGCTCTTCACAAGCTTGCTCATCCGCACCTACAGCAAAAGGCTGACCCCAGGCGAGTATCCGGTGATCAAATTCAAGACCGCGTCAAATCCCGCACCTGGGCGCGTCGAGATTCCTACCACTCTGAATTATAAGGGCAGTCAATACAATGTAACCTATCGGATGGAAGAGTCCGAGGGTTGGCGAATCACCGATGTGTTGATCGAAGGAGTAAGCTTCGTGGCAAACTACAGAACTCAGTTTGATGCTCAATTCAAGAAAGGCGGCTCGACCGCAGTCATCGATGCGCTTTCTCAATCCGTGGCCAACGTCCCAAAATGAAACGTCATTCATCGATCCTGCCTTTTCTCGTTGCTTGCGGGTTAGTTCCGCTTCTCGGGGCCTGCACCTCCCCTCCGCGCAAGCCAGCAGAAACTGCGCCGGTTGCTGCCGTTCGAACCGATAACGTCAAAGCGAAGCCAGCCAACGTTGAGCACAACGATCTGGAGGAATACGATGTCGACTTGGTGCCAGACCCCTTGGAGCCGATCAACCGGGTAACGTTCTCGGTCAATCATCAGATTTATAGGTTCGTGCTCCGCCCCATTTCTAAAGGCTATGAGAAAATTGTGCCCACGCCGGTGCGCAAGGGCATCCGCAACGCCTACGAGAACGTGAGGTTCCCGGTTCGCCTCGTTAACAATGCACTACAGGGAAATTTCACGCGTGCGAGGCAAGAGCTGGAGAAGTTTCTTATCAATACTTCAATTGGCGTGGGCGGAATCATCCGTCAGTCCGATCGGATCCCATCCCTGGCCGAGGTGCCGCCGACGGACACTGGTGTGACGTTTGCCAAATGGAAGATGAGCAGCGGCCCCTACCTCGTTCTGCCTCTGCTGGGGCCGAGTACTTTTCGAGACACTGTCGGCTTGGCGGGCGACTGGGCTTTAAATCCGGTGAGTTGGGTGACAATCGCCTCTGGCGAACTCTGGCTGTTGGCCATTCCCTACACAAATACTTTACGCTCGTTGCCCGAACAATTTAGCGCATACGACTCGGCCACCGAAAACGCCCTGGATCGCTATCTCGCCGCACGCAGCGCGTATATCCAATATCGCAACCAGGCCGCCTCGAGATAGGGAGGCTTGGCGAGAGCAGTTGAAAGTCGATTGGTTGAAGGGCTGCATGGACGCTTCTGGGGAGCGCACGCGTCCCGCGTGCATTCCGCGTCGCCGGAAACGCGTTCGGCGCGACGCTCCGGCAGCCGCCGGACGGGGACGCGCGTGCTCCCCAGAATGTCCGTGCTGCCGGGCGCAGCTCTCTTCGGCGATGGGGACATCGCCGCTACAGCGCAGGATTGCAGCCGACGCAACGCGTTCGAGCGGCCATCGCAAATCGATCTTGCGCCGAGAACGTGCACGAAAATTGCGCCTGAAGCGCGCATCACGGGCGCAAGTTCAGGCGCGGCTGCCAGGCTGATGGCGTTCGCGCTGAGGCGAGTCCCAGAACGTTTTTGAGACGGAGGGCTGCCTTCGGGGCATAGAGCGAATGATTGTTGTTGAAGGCGACGTGAACGTCTTCGGTATCTTCGGCGAGTTCGCGCACGCGCCCTGCTACCTCTGCTATCTCTTCCTCTGAATAGTCATAGTTGAAGCGCTCCGCGACGCTTCGACCAGAGATATAAGCGCGCGCATTCCTTCCGTGGAGGCGCAAGTAAGCGAGCTTGGGATTCGTAATCTGATTTTCTGTTTGCATGACCGTGAAGTGCTCACTCTGCGGGGCGTCGACCAGAACCAAGGCCAACTGCCTACTTCGAAAGAACTGCAGGGTGGCGTCCCGATGAGCATCGGTAAGCCAGTTCCGGTTGCGAAGTTCAATGGCCAAACGCCAATCACGCAAGAGCGATACCAAATGGTCAAGTTCATCGAGCGTGTGCTTGCGCGGGGAGAACGCCGGACTCAGCTGCAAGAGAAACACGCCCAACTTACCTGCCTCGCTGAGCGGTTCGATTTCTTGGAGGATCCGCGCGGTGACGACGCGCTCCAGCTCTGGCGTCACAATCAGATTGCCACCAGGGTTGCTTTGAGCCAAGCGGCGAATATCCGGCGGCAGCGACATGCTCTTGACTGCATGCCGTGACAGCAAGCCATGAAGCTTGATGTCAAAAAGAAAGTCTGCGGGAGTTTCCAAATCCCAGCGTTGCACAACTTTCCGCGACGGGATCGCATAAAATGTTGAATTCACTTCGACATAGTCGAAATGCTCGGCGTACCAACCAAGACGCGCCGCCGCCGGGAGCTTGGCAGGATACCAGTCGCGCACAAATTCAGGGTCGGCCCAGCTGGATGTTCCAATGCGAATCACGGCAAGTCAAAGCTCGGCGCAGCACCGGAAATGAAAAGCAGAATTCGCGAAGGGATGACGGATCGGAACGCACCATGACCCTAGCATGACGCATTGCTGTCGCGACGGTGTCCCCACCGTCGGGGCGGTCCCATCGGCGGCGGGGACGCCGCCGCTACAATTTTTTAGCCTGGCAGCGCTAGCTCGCAGCTGGACGGCTCTCCATGCGTTCTTTAAAGCGCCTGAGGTCGGTTTCGAGTTGTTGTTCCGGGGCGGAACCGAGCAGGCGGGCGACAAAGGCGCCGGCCTTTCCGGCGGGAGGCAAGTATTCGAGGACTACTCTCACGCGTGTGGACTGGCCATCACCGATCGGTTCGAAACGAACGGAACCGGCGCTTTTGACGTCGGATCCGGGCAGCGATTGCCAGGCGATGAGCTCGCCTGGTTTTTCGTTAATGAATTCGGCGTCCCATTCGACCTGCTTGCCGACAGGACCGGCGACGACCCAATGCGAACGGGAATTCTCCACGGTAACAGAAACAACGTGGGGCATGATCTCGGGCAAATTGGTGAGTTGGTGCCAAAAATGGTAAAGCTCCATCGGCGAACGGCGGACCTCTACGCTCTTGTCAACTTTCACCCCCACATCCTCGGGCACGCCACGACGGTCGTTGTTGCCGGCGGTGTCAATACCCAGTCGCCGGTAGCCCTCGCACCTGCCGGTCACACCACGATGGATTAGAAAAGCTCCGAGAAGGGTAAGAATTCCCCCGAGCACCCCTCGGCATTTGAAGCCCAAGCTGAACAGGGCCAGACCTGCAATCGCTGAGCCGGCGCGCTCAGGAGTGCCGACATTCGGAAGCGGCTTCGACTCCTCTGTGTTTACACCTCGGAGATCTCGAAAAGGGGCATATGTATGGGACATCTATCGTATGGAGCGGAGGTTGCATTTATGGTTGATGCGAGCATGGCGTCAGCATCACTCGCAAAATTCCTTTCTGCCTTCGTGCGCCACCCACACGTTGGCCGTGAAAAATCCCTTGTCCGACGTAATTCCAAGTCTAGTCAACGGTTCAGCCCGCTAGAGCCGATCGAGGATTTCGCGGAGGAGTTTCACCTCATGGGTGGCGCTGCTCGCGGTCTCGGCCAGGCGTTCGGCCAGGCGAGTGTTTTAAGTTCCCGCTGTTGTTGGGCGAGCGCTTCATGAATAGCAACGCGTTCATTGAGAGTGCGCACGGCAATCCAGAGAGCTCGTTCCAGCGCATCCGTATGAGCTGCCGTCAGGCTCTCCGGCGAGAAGCTATGGCCAATCTGGCAGTTGAACTTGATCAGTTTGCCTTCCCTTCTCTCGTAAAGGGGCCCGTGGCATTCCGAGCAGACGAATGATACCGCATCGTCACGAAAGCCCGGCTTTTTTGGCTGGCTCATGTTGAGCTTACTTCCTTTCTCGTTGTCGTCCTTCTGCGAAACTCGAACCTTCGAGCGACTCAATTTCACCAGAAGCGCGGGCACCTCGGCCAAGGGGACGCAGTAATCTACGTTCACGCTGCGCATTGCACTCCTCGGCATGCCAGGTTCGACCGCTTCAATGGGGTCTTGCACAATGGCGATGCCACCGCGGCTCTTCACCGCAACAAGGCCCGCTGAAGCGTCATCCAGTGCTCCGGTCAGAATAACGCCGATAACCCGTTCTCGGTAGACGCGCGCCGCGCTCCGAAAAAGAGGATCAACGGCTGGTCGATGGCGGTTCTCCCGAGGCCCGCGGGAAAGTGAGAGCTGACCATTGTTGAGCACAAGGTGACGGTCCGACGGGGCCACATAAACGCAGCCGCGCTTGATTTTCTCGCCGTCGCGAGCCTCGACTCTGCATGACAACGAACACAGAAGCCGAGAGATTTGCCGGAAGCTCCCGCATAAGCGCACACAACGCCTCCACCCCTCCCGTGGAGGCCCCGATCACGATGATATCCCGCGTAGCCAAAGCCAACCTTTTGCATAGCGATTCGTGGCAAACAAGGGCTACGGCCTGCGCGGATTCGAGAATTCTGTAAACTGAGGTACGGCGACGTCCAAGCGCCAAGCTGCCGTGAGCGACTATCCTCGAGACGTCTTAAGCCTGCAGCTTCGCTTGTCATAGCCATGCAAAATGGCAAATTGCTTTGTAATGCCAAAGAGGGTTCTCTCTCGATCTGCGAAGAAAGACCGGCATACGCCAAAAGGTTCTCGGATCAAAGGCGAGTCGAAGGCGTTTTCGATTGTCGGCATTGGTGCCTCAGCCGGGGGGTTTGAATCGATCTCTACATTGTTGAAGAACCTTCGCCCGGATACCGGACTCGCGTTCGTCATCATTCAACATTTAGGGCCTACCTCACAGAGCGCGCTGGCAAACCTCCTCGTTAAAATGACGCAAATGCCCGTCGTCGAAGTGCAAGACCGTGCGGCGGTGGAACCAAACCACGTTTATGTCCTCACCCCAAATTATGATGTCGTCTTAGAAAAGCGGAGATTGCGGCTCCTCCGCCGACCGAGTTCGGAGCGCGTGCACATGCCGATCGACCATTTCTTTCAATCGCTCGCTACGGAAGAAAAGGAGCGCGCCATCGGCGTGGTTCTCTCCGGCACCGGCACAGATGGGACCCTCGGTTTGCAAGCGATCAAGGGCGCGGACGGTCTCACCTATGCTGAGTCCGACACGACGGCCAAGTATTTCGCGATGCCGAACAGCGCCATCCTAGCCGGATGCGTTGACGCCGTTCGGACCGCCAAGAATCTCGCTCAGGAGCTCGAGGCGGTCGCGCGGCATCCTTATGTTCGCCGAGAATCTGCGGCTCAGGGGCAGGAGGTGAAATTCAGCGGATTTCCCGAAGGTGCAGACGCTCTGACGAAGGTCTTCTACCTCCTCAAGCAACAGACGGGCGTCAATTTTGCAGACTACAAGCACAATACCCTGCGCCGGCGCGTCGCCCGGAGGGTAGTTCTCAAGCAACTGGATAAGCTCGACGACTATGTAAAGCTCTTGCGCTCGGATGACTCCGAAGTCGAGCAGCTCTTTAATGACATTCTGATCAATGTGACGAGCTTCTTTCGCGATTCGGCAGCCTTCGCGACTCTCCAGAAAAAGTTCTTGCCAAAAATCATCAAAGAAAAAGGACCCCACGGGGAAATTCGCATTTGGGTGCCGGGCTGCGCCACGGGCGAAGAGGTTTACTCTGTCGCGATCGCACTCCTCGAGGCACTGAATCACCACTCCAGCGGCATCCGCGTGCAGATCTTCGGGACGGATCTGAGTGAGCAAATCGTCGCCCAGGCGCGCACCGGGATTTACCCCGAATCAGTCGCGAAAGGCCTCGCGCCCGCGCGTCTCCGTCGCTTTTTCACCAAAACGACGAACGGTGGCTACCAAGTCAGTCGCGCCATTCGTGACATGTGCACTTTTGCACGGCAGAACGTGTGCGAGGACCCTCCCTTTTCGCGTCTCGATCTGATCACCTGCCGCAATGTCCTTATTTATCTGGGGCCACAGCTGCAGAAAAAATGCATTCCCATCTTTCATTATGCCCTCAATCCGGAGGGCTATCTCATGCTCGGCACTTCTGAGAGCGTGGGCGGTTTTGCCGATCTTTTTGCGCTCGTTGACAAACAGCATAAAATCTACGTGAAGAAGGTTACTGGCTTCCGGCCTCCGCTCGACTTCGGCACCATGGAGCTCTCCGCGTTCGCGGATGAAGCAGCCAAAACCCCTCCCGCGCCCTCCGAAGGGGAGCTCGTCTCCGAACTGCATAAGCAAATCGATCGCCTTATTCTGGCACGTTACTCACCCAACGCCGTTGTGGTGGACGAAGCAATGCAAGTGCTCCAATTTCGCGGCGCGACCAGTCGATACCTTGAGCATGCGCCTGGCGCCGCCTCGCTCAATCTGCTGCAAATGGTACGACCGCCGCTCGTGGCCGACCTGCGCACCGCCTTCCACCGCGCGAGCAAAGAGAACGCCGCGACGCACCGCGATAAGGTCCTCCTGAAATTGAATGGCGACATCCTGCTGGTGCGGATCGAGATCGTCCCGTTCCGCGCCGAAGGAGCAAACCAACGCCTCTTTCTGGTGACCTTCGAGCACACCAAAGAGCAGCCGTCCGAACAAGCGGGGGGCGGCGGAAAGCCTCCGAAAACAAGGGCTCCCAAAGCGAATTCCCGCAGCCTCGCCTTGGAGATTCAACAACTCCGCGACGAGCTCGATTCCACAAAGGAAAGCTTGCAGGCGATCATTGAGGAACGCGAAGCAGCCAACGAGGAGCTGAAATCCGCCAATGAGGAAATCCAATCGAGCAACGAAGAGCTGCAATCTACCAACGAAGAGCTGGAAACCGCGAAGGAAGAGCTGCAAAGCGCGAACGAGGAATTAACCACCGTCAACGAAGAGCTAGGCACTCGGAACACGGAGTTGGCCATGTTGAACAATGACCTCAAAAATCTGCTTACCTCTATCAATATCCCGATTATTATTGTGGATAATCAGCTGTGTGTGCGGCGCGTGACGGCGCCGGGGGAGAAAATTTTCAACCTGATTCCGAGTGACGTGGGGCGGCCACTCTCGAATATTAAACCAAACCTCGACATTCCTGACCTCGCTCCGCTTATCCGAGAGGTCATCCAAACTCTCAGCATCCGCGAGCGTGAGGTGCGCGATTCGGACAATCGTTGGCATCAACTTCGCGTCCGTCCCTACCGCACGATCGATAACAAGATAGATGGAGCCGTTATCACGCTGGTCGAAATCGATCAGATGAAGCGCAGCCTCGCCGATTTGCAGAGCGTCCTGGAGTTCGCCAATACCATCCTCGATACGGCCAGGGAGCCGTTGCTTGTCGTCGGCGAAGACTTGGTCGTCAAGCAGGCGAACCGCGCCTTCAGAGAGCGATTCAAAATTGCTCGAGCCGATCTCGAGAACGGCCGCGTCCACCAGCTCGGTGAGAACTGGAAAATGCCTAAACTTCGACCTTGGCTTACGGAGACAAACAAGAAACAGCTGCGCACCGCTGAGCTGAATCTCGAGCATACCTTCCCCCTCTTGGGCCGACTTCGTCTGAACTTCCGCGCCAGACGTGTCAAAGCCGATGGGGAATACGTTATCGTGCTCGCAGTGAGCGAGACCAGTGCCGCTGCTGAAAGCGAATAGTCCTGCCACTCGCGCTCTTCTCGTGAAGCGAAAGTTGCCCCCCAGGAAAAACTGGCCTCGGCGCAAGTCGAAGCTAGACGAGATATCTGCGGACGGTGAGAGCGGACCACGCCACTTGGAACGAGATCAACTGCTGGCGGAGCTCGAGACTCTTCGTCAAGCGCAGGTTGAAATCGAGCACTCCCAGCAGCTTTACGCCGAGCTTTTCGATCTTGCCCCGGTTGGCTATCTTAATCTTACATCCGTCGGTAAAGTTCAAAACGCCAATCTGGCTGCGTGCGCCCTGCTGGAGTGCCAGCGGAAGAATGTCGTCGGGCGATCGTTCTACATGTTCGTGGCGTCTGGTGATCAACAAGGCTTCACCCAACATCTCCGCGCTTGCGAGAACTCTGAGACTGGTGACACCGCCACGGAGCTGCGGCTGTTTTCAAGAAAGGGAAAACCGCAACGCTATATCGAACTGCTCTCTCGCCGTTCAACCCTCTTCGGGACGACCGAAACGATCTATCGCACCGTCGTCCGGGAAATCACCGATCGCCGAAAGACCGAAAGTGCGCTCCGCGAAAGCGAAGAGCGCACGCGGGCGCTGAGTGCCAACTTGCCCGGCGGCGCCGCCTTCATCGTCGACCCTAACCTGCGTTACCTGTTGGCGGGCGGAGAAGCGCTCGAGGTTCTTGGCATGAACGCGAATGATTTTCTGGGTCGCACTCTGAACGAAGCCGTCAAGCCAGACCTAGCTGCAGTCTACGAGCCGTTTTTTCGCAAGGTCCTGCTCGGTGAATCATCGTATCAAGAGCACATGATCGAAGGGAGGACGTTCCTCTCTCGCGGAGTTCCGCTCCGGGATGCCGCTTCGGCCATCTACGCCGTGCTGGCCGTGTCTTACGACATCACCGAACGTAAACAGGCTGAGGAAGCGCTGCAAAAGAGCGAGGAGACGTTGCGCTTGATGATCGAAAGCGCTCGCGAGTATGCCATCTTCACGACCGATCTCGGCATGCACGTCACCACCTGGAATAGCGGCGCGGAGCGTCTCCTTGGCTTCACCGAGTCGGAGATCGTCGGGATGACTGCGAACGTGATCTTTACGCCAGAGGATCGGGCCGCCAACTTTCCCGAATTTGAAAGACAGCAAGCCCTTGCCGAAGGGCGGGCGAGCGATCAGCGCTGGCACTTGCGTAAGGATGGCTCCCGCTTCTGGAGCAATGGCTTCCTTATGCCGATGCACGATCGGCAACGCCAAGCCGTAGGCTTCGTGAAAATCCTGCGCGATGAAACTGAAATCCGCCGAGCGCAAGATGCCGTCGAGCGAAGCCGGCAAGAACTTCTCGAAGCACTCAAAGAGAAAGAGCGCGCGTGGAAGGAAGCGGAGACAGCCTCGAAAGCGAAGGACCATTTTGTCGCCGTGCTTTCGCACGAACTGCGTACGCCACTGACGCCGGTTCTGCTCGTCTCGCAAATGCTCTCCCGACGCACCGACTTACCGTCTGAGGTGCACGAGGCCCTCGAGATGATCGGGAACAACGTTCAAATCGAGGCGCGTTTTATCGACGACTTGCTGGACATGACTCGCCTCGCGCGCGGAAAACTCGAAATTGCCCGCGAGGAGGTAGATGTTCACGAGGTTATCAGACGAGCTATTGAGATTTCCCGCGGAGACATCGAGGGAAAGAATCAGAAGCTCTTCGTTTCCTTGCGCGCCAGGCGACGCGGGGTGGTCGGTGATCGCACCCGCCTCCAGCAGGTCTTCTGGAACTTGCTCAAGAATGCCTCCAAGTTCACCCCGAAGGGCGGCGTAATCCGCATCCAATCGCGCAACCAACGCGACCGAATTGTCGCTCTCGTTTCCGATAACGGCATTGGCATCGAGGCGCAGGCCTTGCCCCTGATATTCGGCTCCTTCTCACAGGCAAGTGAGGAAGTCACCAGGCAATTTGGAGGCCTTGGCCTAGGGTTGGCCATCTCGCAGGCGACGATCGATGCACACAGCGGCACCCTACGTGCTGAAAGTCAGGGCCACAATCAGGGAGCCACTTTTAGCGTCGAGTTGCCGCTTCAGTCGCACGCAAACAAGCGAACAGGGACGGCCATCTAGTCGCTTCGTCGCGAATAATTTGAGAAGGTCGACATGAAACTGCTAAAAAAGAAGACCCGGAAGGCGATCCGGAAAATTGTCCGCAAGGCGATTAATAAGCATGGCCCGGAAATCGCAGGACATATTGCCACAGGTGGCCTCGCCGGGCTCGCAGCCCTTTTGGCCGCGGAGCCTGGTAAGGGTAAGAAGCTCAAGAAACTGGCAGATGCTGTGCGCGACAACCCGGCTGTAGAGGCAATAACGGACAAACTCTCTGGTTCAGACGCCGACGACGACAAGAAGGCACGCACCCCAAAATCACGGACGGACGATTAGCTCCCCCCGCACATCTTCATGCGCCAGACCGCTGGGGAATCGTCCGTCAAATCAAGGATATGGCGCTAGCTTCTGTCGCTCGTGCCGCGGTGAACACCCAACTTGATGGTATCGGGTGCATTACGGAGATCCACTTGGATTCAGAGGACCATGTGCTCCAGCTTCATGGACGTCTGCTCGGCAACCGCGATGAGATTCGGATCACCCTTCATGACTATCAGCTTGAGGTGTTGGCAGACTGTGCTCTGCTAACAATTCCGAGCGCTTCAGCTTCGCCCCAGTGGGTGGCAGGTCTTATAAATCGACATGTCCGCGGCGTAGCAATTCGAATTCCGATTTCTCACGATGCCGGAGCGAAAAAGGCCCTGCAATCGGCGCTCTTTCGCTTTATAAGTTCGATCGTATGAGCCGGGCGGGCGCAGCGGATTATCCCGGCTTCGTTAGGGCGCGCTTAGTTAGGGTGCTTACGCCCTAGCGACAGTTTCCCCAGGGCGCGCCTAGGTGTCCGCAGCCGAAAGCGAGTTGTAGCGACGACTCCTCATCGTCGAAAGGGCAGTTGTAGCGACGATGTCCCCATCGTCGAAGGGCGCCCACGGCGGTGGGGACACCGCCGCTACAGGGCTCGATCGCCGCTGTTCTCGTTAGGCTGGCTTAGTTGCCTGTCCGGTCGCTGCCCAGCTGCTTAACGAGCTTATTGTAAATTCCCAAAATTAGAAAGGTGGGCGCCCACTGACCAACGAACAGGGAGCGATGGTCATCGCCAAGCAGCTTCATCGTTAGAGATACTAAGATCGATCCCAGGGCAGCCCAGAGGAAAAGGTCAGAGGGTAGCTTCGCAGTTTGTTGTTCCAATGCGCGTGCGACGGGTCCTTCAGAATGTTGTATGGCTTCTCTCATGGTGATGTCTTTCGAATGCGAAGCAATGAGCGGTTGCTTCTGTGGTTGCTGCTCATAGAATATCTACGCCGAGGCCGGCGCCTTGGATGCGCGGGACCGCGCTGACCCTCTAAATTGAGCGCTCGGGCGTGCGACTGTTGCTCTTCCGTTTGATAAACTCCTACACCCAGGCGGAAGACCAACTCCCCTCCGAGCCATCCTCCGAGGATCGCAACAAGCAAACCGATAACGGCCACGGAAGTTGCAAACGGGCTCGGACGGCTCGGATCGCCAAAACGCCAGAGAAAACTCGCCAGAAACACGACCATCGCGACGACATTCGTCAGCCCGTGGCACGGGCCCGGAGCTTAGCTAATCGACTCGGGGAAAAAACCGCTGCCGAGCTGCTGCAGAGAACATAAGAAGAAGGCGATGCCGATCATAAGCTCTCCGAGATCGCGGAAGCTGAGGTTAACATCGCCGCTTCCAGCGCATAGGCCCTCTGGCCACATTTCTGACGACCTTACTTCGCCATTGGAAGTGTCGACAGAAACAAGGGTCGGCGCGGGCAAAGCCGCGCCGACCCGCACCTCTACTGTGCGCTTTAGATTCAGATTAGCGTTAACATGGGTGCATTCCTGGACCGGCTGTGATCATCTGTCTTGTCAGCTGGGGCGCCCTGTACGCATTTTAGCGTTCTGAGACCAAAGTGACATCGTCCAAGTTATTTCTCTTCATGATGTCACGACAAATATCTGCGACTTCGTTATCCTGAACGTGAACCGCCATTAGGTATCCTCCCTCTTTGAGCCGCTCTTCGTAGACTTTTGCCTCGTACTCGGGAATGCCGAGGCCGACAAGAGCGCCGACGACGCCTCCGGCTGTCGCGCCCGCAGCTGTCCCTCCAAGCGCGGCCATGATAGGACCGGCCGCGACAAAGGCACCGAGTCCGGGAATGGCAAGCGTCCCAATCCCGACAAGCAAACCTATGGTGCCCCCAATGACACCGCCGGTGATTGCTCCCGTTGTCGCGGCTTCTGGGGCTTTGGTGGCTTTTACCGCACCAAGTTCTGGCTCGCCGCCTGGTTCCGGCATGAGGACAGAGATCTCGCTGACGGGGATGAGAGCCTCCTCCTGAAGTTCGTCTATCGTTCGTTCCACTTGAAGGTTAGACTTGGCGATTCCGACAATTGATTTAGGCATTTGGATATTAGAGGTTAATTTACTTCTTTAGGACTTCTTGACCTCGAGCTCGTTCGCGACTTGCTTGGCGCCTTCATGCTTTGCATGAGTTTAAATCGTGGCGTTCGGCTGATTCTCCGCAGGCGATGGATCGCCCTGACGAGCGTTCCCGGTGATATTATCAGCATCCGAATCACGCGAGCAGACGCCGGCGAGCATACCAGTGCGGATGATTAAGACTAAGAAAGTCCTCTTCATGATGATACAGACGTTTCGGCGCTCTCCGGCATGTGGTCGTGACCCGAGCAGGCCCTCAGGGCTTGTACGTAGGCCGAGTACCGCGACGGACGGCCTGAGTTTTCACAACGAGGCGCGGACATTCCCCTCCGGAATACGCTCTTAGTCGCTCCGAGACTTGGTCGATCACATCGGCCCAGTCATCACGGCGATGCAAACACACATTTCCGAGGGCCAAGGTGAAGCAATGCACCCCTCATGCCAGCAGACTTCCGGCCAAATGTGCCGCCATTGTATCCAACGCTCACGACAACGTCCATTTGCGCCAAGGCCGTCGCCAGAGCAGTGATTTCGCCTGTCCGCCAAGTCAATCGATGAATTGGCAAGGCTGATTCGGCTGCCTCGTGCTCAACAGGTCCGCGTACTCCGCGCTTTCGAGACAGATCAGTCAGGACGCGATGAACGATCGTGGCGCCGACCTGGGACTTAATGTCATCGCCAAGGAGCGGCGGCCCACTGCGAGAAGCGCTGTTGCCATTGCACATCTGAAGCAATGAAGACTGGAATGCAATTTACCCCGCCTCCAGTGGCCCCCTTCGCATACCACCGCGTCGCTGCCTCCGAGCCCACCGGGAGATAGGGGACCAGGACTTCGGTTTGGGTTTCGCGCAGGATCGCGCTAACATTCGCAACCTCGTCAAGACTCCGGAATTTGGTCCCTTAGATAGCGGCCCAGTCGAAACTCCTAAATGCTTCGTCGAAGCACCTTACCCGAGGAATCGGAACTTACGGGAACCGAGGTCAAAGTGCCGTCGGAAAGTTGAACTCGAGCCAAGCCTGAAGAAGTTAGCGCAACGACTTCTCCTTCGCGCCCCACCCCTTCATGAATTAGCAACAGACGATCCCCTAGTCTCAAACTGCTTTGTGGCACGGTCCAGTTGTTGAGCGACGAATCCATTCATCTCAGACTAAGCGTCGCACTTAACTAAATCCATTCCCACGGCGACTCCTTACACCCCAATCAGGGAATTCCCGATTCTGAAAATGGGAACGCGCCAGCTTCGTGTCCGGCCGCGATTTGCACAGCCATCCATAGCTCAGCTCACGAAGAAGTCATTGCATGAAAACGAAGGATCCAAGGACATTGCACAAACGCCCGCCCTACTCTGCAAAGAAACAAGCTCCTCCAGGAACAGAGGGGCAGATGAAGCCAATCGCTGATCATGGAGAGGATAGCTACGAAGGCACTGGACGGCTGAAGGGCCACACTGCGCTCATCACTGGGGCTGACAGCGGCATCGGTCGCGCGGTGGCCCTGGCATTCGCGCGCGAGGGAGCCGATGTTGCCATTTCCTATTTATCTGAAGAGGAGGATGCCCGGGAGACCGAACGCCTCGTGAAGGACGCCGGCTGCAAAGCCGTCTTGCTGCCCGGCGACATTGGCCAGCCCAGCACCTGCGAGTCTGTTGCACGCGATGCCATCGATGCTCTTGGGGGCATCAGTATTCTCGTCAACAACGCCGCCTTCCAACGCAACTATGAGAAACTTGATGAGATTAGCGATGAGGAGTTCGAGGAAGCCTATCGAGTGAACGTTTTTGCCATGTTCCGGCTGTGCAAGGTGATTCTTCCTCAAATGAAGGAAGGTGGGTCTATTATAAACACCGCATCGATTCAGTCCTTCGATCCGAGCCCCGGATTAATCGTGTATGCGTCGACCAAGGCGGCCATCGCCAGTTTTACACGATCGCTTGCCGGCCTCGCCATTAAACAGGGAGTCCGGGTTAACGCTGTCGCTCCCGGGCCGGTGTGGACTCCGCTTATCCCTTCCACATTGCCTGCCGAACGCGCGAAGAACTTTGGCGCCAACACCCTCTTCGGCCGAGCTGCGCAGCCTGTTGAAATGGCGCCGATTTTCGTGTTTCTCGCAAGCGACCAAGCCTCCTACGTCACGGGAGAAGTCTACGGCGCGACGGGTGGCCAAATGCCGATCTGAAGTTTCCCTGATTGGCGCAAACGCGCAGTCAGCGTTTCTCCTATCCGGGAGAAGGGGATTGGCCGAATGCCGAAGCGCCAAATCCTGACCTCCACCACATTCCTTTTCATCGATCGCTCCATGAGGTCATCTACCCATGGACATCGAAAAGCAGTTTGTTGAATGGCTGAAGGACGCATATTTCATGGAGATCAATTACGCGAAGGCGCTCGAAGACCACCTTGGACAAGCCCAAGACTACCCTAGGCTGCACGGATTGCTCGAGGAGCACCTTTGGGCCACAACGAGCCATGCATATGAGGTCAGCTTGTGTCTGGAACGGCTTAGTTGGAAGGTCCAGGACTTGAGTTGTGATCGTTCCACTTTACGTCCTCCCTTTGAACAGCCTGCCTCGAACAAACAAGACGTCGTTATAAACAACCTTATCGTTGATTTGGCCACAGAGCACTACGAGATCGCACGCTATATTGAGCTCATTACGGCTGCGACCCATCTCGGCGATCCGATCACAGTGCGGGTGTGTGAAGCCATTCTCGAAGACGAGGAAGCCATGGCGGAGAAGTTGATCGTCGAGCTTCCGGAGATCACTTCGACATACCTGGAACTCTTGTTTTTGAGCGAACGCCGCAAACTCATCACGTCCAATCAGTCGGGTTTCGGTCCGACTCGGGCGCTGACCCGTTTCGTTCCCGCAGCCGCATAGCATCTGGAGCGCGTGGCGTTCATCGCGCCAAAACCGGCTTCGTCGGTGTCCTGCCTGGCCGATGACTCGCATATCTCCGCCGAGTTCGGACATCCAAAGCGCCAGCGCGATTCGATGGCTTGTTAAACCAGTGCTTATGCCGGACGTAGGGCTTACTAGCGCAACTCAACCACTGCCCAAGAATGCAAAAGTGATTATCAAGTATTCTGTGGAAGTGGAAGGTTTGCCGGTTTATCAGGAGACTTACGACGTTGACAAATTGGCTGCTGAGCTGCAGGCCGATCGCTCGAAGTTCAAGGAACTTTGGCTAAGGCGGGTCGAATGCGTTATAGAGTGCCGCGAGGGGCATGCCTTCTCAGCATCATTGACCGGTTGCCTTGCGGATGGACTCGAGCAATGACCAAGGCAGAGTCGCGGTCCCGCGCCAGTTCTCAGTCCAAGCCCGTCGCCTCAAAAAACCATCCGAATTCGCAAAATCCTCAACGGCCTCGGGGTCCTCGATGGCGCATGGTTGTCGGCAGATTCTGGCGCGACAACGGACTCTCTCTTGTTCTCGTTAGCCTCTTTCTTCTGTTTCTTGGCGGGCAGACGCTGTCGGGATGGCTGCATTACAACGACGAGCAAGAGGAACATCACCAGCCGCGCATCGGGATTTTTGAATACTTGCGGACCGGTGCATTCGGCGAGGCGGTTTTCGAGAACTGGGAAAGCGAGTTTCTTCAAATGGGCATGTATGTCGTGCTCACAACTTTTCTTTTCCAACGAGGCTCCGCAGAATCCAAGGATCCAGACAAAAGCGACGAGGATGAGAGCGGGAATTTTGATCCCCAACACTCGCCCCAGGTCGCCAAAAAAGGCGGCTTAGTTTCCAAGTTGTATAGTCATTCTTTGTCCCTCGCGTTCGCGGTTCTTTTCGCGTTGTCTTTCGCTGGACACGCTCTTTGGGGAGGTCGGGCGTATAATGAGGAGGCCGTCCAACATGGCCAAGATGCGCTTTCTGTCTGGCAGTATCTCGGAACTTCTCAGTTCTGGTTCGAGTCCTTTCAAAATTGGCAAAGCGAGTTTCTCGCGATCCTGGCTATCGTAGTATTCTCCATCTGGCTACGAGAAAAGGGGTCTCCGGAGTCAAAGCCAGTCGCGGCTCCACACTCAAAGACGGGAGCTTGAGCGACTCGCTTTTGACCATTTGACAGCGCTTCGGGACAGCCCGCGCGTATCGGCTGAGCGCATCGAGAACCAGGAGTGATCGCGACTAAACTTGCGAGCCCCCACGTCGCAAGGTCGCGTCTGCGGAAGGTTATCGCAACTTATTCATGAGGATCTCCACCTCTTTGTTGGCTGCTTTCAACAAGTTGACGAGACGATCAGCATCGACGGCTTCGCGCGCGTGGCGATCCTCCAACCCACGGGTGAGAGCTCTGGCCGCCAAAAGAATTCCGGTAATTTGTTGGGCCAATCCGTCCCGAACGAAACGAGAGAGTTCCTCTTTCACATGTTGATCAGAAATAGTCACCACCGATTCCCCTTTTACACTATCAACAGGCACTGAACTAGCATAGTCGGGATTTTCCTGATTAGCTCCTCGGAGCGGCAAAGTGTTTCGACACACGCTGCTTTGGGCAAGACGTCGCTCTCCATGCAGGTCACTTTTTCGATCTTCTTGCGTCTTTCACCGCTGCAGGCCCGGTCCGCGTGGGACGGCTGGTCGTACCGTCGCAGCGACGGGGTCCAAGATACTATGCTCGCAGTGGTCTGTCATGATAACGGTCTCTCAGGAACGCATTATCACGCCTCCACTCGCCCTGCCTTCTTCGAACGCACGACGATGCGCTTGTGGTATGACCTCGCGGAGGTTGAGCGGAGGGTTGGTTGCCAATCTCCGGAAAAATTCTTGCCCTGACGAATGCGACCACTGAACCCGCCGTGCTGACGCTTCCGCACTTTGCAAGATCCGACACTTAGCTATAGCCGAGGGCAATACTCCGCTGGCACGGCAAATAGCTGTTCCTGGTGAGTCGTTTCCTGTCACGCGTCAAGTGGAAGGCACCTTCCTTCGATCTAAGAACATACAAAAGCGGCAAGTCGATACCGATGCGACACGTGCCGCGCTCAGGAATGTTTTTGCGGCCTATTGCTGATCCTGGGGCATAGCTGCGCGGCCCTTTGGAATGTGGCATCGAGGCTCCTAAGTTGAGCGTTGAGGCGACGCGACACAGCCTGGTTGCCTAAGCATCCGCGTTGCTCTTGAGCATCGGCCATGTGGGAGCTTTGCTCTATCTTGTGCTTTACAAGTTGGTCCAAGGCCAATTGCGTCGGAGACTCCGAAAAAGGATACGCGCGAAGACTCCGAAGTAAATCTCCAGACGATCCGCCGTCGGCTTCGAGTCCGCCAACGCCGCAATTTTCCGAGGTAATTGCCTTCGTAAGAACAGAGACCTTGGAGAATGTTAGATCACGCCGAAGGTGAACTTCGCCGCCGATAAGCTGAGGGGTTACGTCAACCCGCCGGAAGTCCTTTTCCGGTGAAGAAGACCTTGACCGGATATCCTCCTCAGGGCAAAACCTTAAGAGTTGGAGCTGGCAAGCGAGCCGCTCAGAGCACACCTTTCCCGGAGCATTAATTCATGCGCAAATCGCCAGGATCATTCAGTGGGGCGCCGGCCGCGAACGCTGGGAGAACGTCAAAGCAAAGCGTTGTGACTGATTACGGAGGTGATGGCTCCTCCTTTGAGTCCGAGCTTCAGCAAGCCATGGTCGCATTTCGCAAAGGAGATTTCGCGGTGCGGCTGCCCATCGGTTGGGGCGGCGTTCAAGGCAAGATTGCCGATCTATTCAATGAGGTCGTCGAGATGAGCGAGCGCCGGGCGCGGCAAGCGGCGCAGGTTGCGCGCATCGTCGGAAAGGAAGGGCGCCTGCGACAGAGAATGGCAACCGGAGGATTCGTCGGCGGTTGGGCCGAAGAAATTGAGGCCCTTAACACGCTCATGGATGACCTGGCACGCCCTACGACGGAGATCACCCGCACAATTGGGGCAGTCGCCAAGGGCGATCTCGGCTTGACTATGGGCCTAGAGGTCGATGGCCGCCCGTTACAAGGCGAATTCCTCCACTCGGCAAAGTTGGTCAATCGAATGATTGAGCAGCTTGCGGTTTTCACGTCGGAAGTAACTCGAGTGGCCCGTGAAGTCGGCACCGAGGGAAAACTCGGAGGTCAGGCGTTGGTGAAAGGCGTCTCCGGCGTTTGGAAGGATCTGACGGAAAGCGTTAACCGAATGGCTGGGAACCTCACAGCCCAAGTGCGCAACATTGCTGACGTGACCACCGCAGTCGCACGCGGCGATCTCTCCCGCAAGATCACCGTTGATGTAAAGGGCGAAATCCTCGAGCTCAAGGAAACCATTAATACAATGGTTGATCAGTTGAACGCCTTCGCCGCCGAAGTGACCCGCGTCGCCCGCGAAGTAGGCACTGAAGGAAAACTCGGAGGTCAGGCAGAGGTCCGCGGGGTCGCAGGAACCTGGAAGGATCTGACCGATAATGTCAACTCGATGGCGAACAACCTGACCACTCAGGTGCGGAATATCGCTGACGTGACCACCGCAGTCGCACGCGGCGATCTCTCCCGCAAGATCACCGTTGATGTAAAGGGAGAGATTCTGGAACTGAAGGAGACCATCAATACGATGGTTGATCAACTTAATGCCTTTGCTTCCGAAGTGACTCGCGTAGCGCGTGAGGTAGGAACGGAGGGCAAGTTGGGTGGGCAAGCCATCGTCCCGGGTGTCGGTGGCACATGGAAGGACCTCACCGATAATGTCAACTCGATGGCCTCGAACCTGACGGCGCAAGTGCGAAATATCGCCGACGTGGCCACGGCCGTCGCCAACGGCGACTTGTCAAAAACTATCACCGTCGATGTGAAAGGAGAAATCCTGGAGCTGAAGAACACGATCAACACGATGGTTGATCAACTCAATGGTTTCGCCTCGGAAGTTACGCGCGTCGCGCGCGAAGTCGGAACCGAGGGGAAACTCGGAGGACAAGCTCAGGTCCGCGGAGTGGCGGGCACTTGGAAGGATCTCACCGACAACGTCAATTCGATGGCTTCGAACCTCACCGCGCAGGTCCGAAACATTGCCGACGTGGCCACCGCAATCGCGCGGGGTGACCTCTCCAGAAAAATAACCGTGGATGTGAAGGGCGAAATTCTTCAGCTCAAGAAGACCATGAACACCATGGTGGATCAGTTGAACGCCTTTGCCTCAGAAGTCAGCCGCGTGGCCCGCGAGGTGGGCACCGAAGGAAAGTTGGGCGGCCAAGCCCAGGTTCCCGACGTCGCCGGCACCTGGAAGGACCTGACCGACAATGTCAATTTCATGGCCAATAACCTGACCGGCCAGGTCCGAAATATCGCTCAAGTCACAACGGCGGTCGCACGGGGTGATCTTTCGAGAAAGATCACCGTCGACGTCAAGGGCGAGATCCTCGAACTCAAAGATACCATTAATACCATGGTGGACCAGCTCAACGCCTTTGCCTCAGAGGTAAGCCGCGTTGCGCGAGAGGTCGGCACGGAAGGCAAATTGGGCGGCCAAGCTGAAGTGTCGGGAGTCGCGGGCACCTGGAAGGACCTGACCGACAATGTGAACTCCATGGCGGGCAATCTCACCGCCCAAGTCCGCAACATCGCTGAGGTGACAATTGCCGTCGCCAATGGTGATCTCTCAAAGAAAATAACCGTGGCTGTGCGAGGCGAAATCCTCGAACTGAAAGAGACGATTAACACCATGGTTGATCAACTCAACGCCTTCGCCGCCGAGGTCACTCGCGTCGCTCGGGAAGTCGGCACGGGAGGAAAGCTCGGAGGTCAGGCGCAGGTTCCCGGGGTGGCGGGGACGTGGAAGGACTTAACCGACAACGTGAATTCGATGGCGTCGAACTTGACCGCGCAAGTGCGAAACATCGCCGACGTCGCCACCGCCATTGCCCGCGGCGATCTTTCACGAAAGATCACCGTCGATGTGAAGGGAGAAATCCTGGAACTCAAGAACACGATCAACACGATGGTCGATCAGCTCAACGGCTTTGCCTCTGAAGTCAGCCGGGTTGCGCGTGAGGTCGGCACCGAGGGCAAGCTCGGCGGCCAAGCCCAGGTTTCTGGCGTCGCGGGCACGTGGAAAGATCTTACTGACAATGTGAATTCAATGGCCTCAAACCTTACGGGCCAGGTTCGGAATATCGCCGAGGTCACCATCGCCGTCGCCAATGGTGACCTGTCGCGCAAGATCGCCGTCGATGTTCGCGGAGAGATTCTCCAACTCAAAGAAACGATTAACACCATGGTCGAGCAGCTGCGTTCCTTCGCCTCCGAAGTCACTCGCGTGGCGCGCGAGGTCGGCACCGAAGGACGCCTCGGCGTTCAGGCCGTGGTTCCGGGAGTGGCGGGCACATGGAAGGACCTTACCGACTCGGTTAACGCCATGGGAACGAACCTCACTGCACAGGTTCGAAATATCGCAGAAGTGACCACCGCCGTGGCGCGCGGTGACTTGTCCAGGAAAATCACCGTAGATGTCAAGGGAGAGATCCTCGAACTCAAGAACACCATCAATACCATGGTGGATCAACTCAATGCCTTCGCCGCCGAGGTCACACGAGTCGCCCGCGAGGTTGGCACCGAGGGCAAACTCGGCGGACAGGCGCAGGTCCCCGGCGTCGCGGGGACGTGGAAGGACCTGACGGACTCGGTCAACGTGATGGCGGCGAACCTGACCGATCAAGTTCGAGGCATTGTCAAAGTGGTCACAGCTGTGGCGACCGGCAATCTGCGTCAGAAGCTGACGGTGCAAGCCAAGGGAGAAGTCGCGGCACTCGCGGAAACCATCAATAGCATGACGGATACCCTCGCAACCTTTGCCGATCAGGTGACAAACGTCGCCCGCGAAGTCGGTGTCGAAGGACGTCTTGGAGGGCAGGCCAACGTTCCGGGCACGGCGGGCACATGGGAAGACCTGACAGCAAACGTTAATCTCCTGGCTGCCAACCTGACCACCCAGGTGCGCGCGATCGCCGAAGTCGCAACCGCCGTCACCAAGGGGGATCTCACCCGTTCGATTCAGGTCGAAGCACGTGGGGAAGTCGCGGAGTTGAAGGACAATATCAACACAATGATTGACAATCTTCGCGTCACCACCGAGCGCAATGAGGAGCAGGATTGGCTCAAGACGAATCTCGCGAAGTTCACCCGGATGCTGCAGGGGCAACGAGATCTTTTTACCGTTGGTGAAATGCTGCTGTCGGAGCTTGCTCCGCTCGTCAATGCTGAGCGCGGCACGATCTACCAGATGACTTCGCCGGAGGGCGAGCACCGATCTCTCCGCCGTCTGGCAAGCTACGCCGGCAGCTTCGACTTACCGGAGTCCATTGCCCTCGGAGAGGGACTCGTCGGTCAATGCGCCAAAGAAAACCAGCGCCTCTTGCTTTCAGAC
The DNA here is from genome assembly GCA_963824895.1 of uncultured Verrucomicrobiae bacterium. Classification (GTDB taxonomy): domain Bacteria; phylum Verrucomicrobiota; class Verrucomicrobiia; order Chthoniobacterales; family Terrimicrobiaceae; genus DASTFP01. The sequence continues at coordinate 43,016 of CAWGQS010000019.1, forward strand.
GTCCCCTCAGGTTACATGCCGGTCCACTCTTCTTTGGGCGCCTCGCATCCCGCGGCAGTCGTCGTCCTGCCCGTCCTGTTCGAAGGACAAACCAAGGCCGTCATCGAACTCGCCTCTCTGCACAAGTTTACCGAAGCCCATCTAAGCTTTCTTGAGCAGCTCACGCAGTCAATTGGAGTCGTGCTCAATACCATCGAGGCGACGATGCGCACCGAGGGGCTGCTCCAGCAGAGCCAGCAGTTGACCGTAGAACTGCAGGCAGGTCAAAAAGAGCTTCAGCAAACGAATGAGGAACTCGAGCAAAAGGCGCGGCAGCTGGCGGACCAGAATGCAGAGGTCGAGCGAAAGAACATGGAAATCGAGCAGGCTCGCAGCGCCCTGGAGGAAAAAGCTGCCGAGCTGGCCCTTACTTCGAAATATAAGTCTGAGTTCCTGGCCAACATGTCACATGAGCTGCGCACCCCGTTAAACTCGATATTGCTCCTTGGTCAGCAGCTCGCGGAGAACACCACCGGTAACCTACGTCCCAAACAGATCGAGTTCGCACGTAATATTCACTCCGCCGGATCCGATTTGTTGAACCTCATCAACGACATCCTCGACTTGTCTAAAATCGAATCGGGCACGGTCACGGTCGAGGCTGAAGAAATTAGTTTTAGTTCGCTGAGAGAGTCCGTGGAACGCAGTTTTCGCCATATCGCCGAAAACAAGAGTCTGCCATTCATTATTGAGTTTGATCCTCACTTACCAAAGTCCTTCACCAGCGACTCGAAGCGCCTTCAGCAAATCATCAAGAATTTGCTTTCGAACGCTTTTAAATTCACTTCGCGTGGACAAGTTCGCATGGAGGTGCGCTTAGCTGAAAGCGGCTGGAGTCCCGATCACCCAAGCCTCAACCGCGCCGACGCCGTCGTGGCTTTGACGATCATTGATAGTGGCATCGGAATAGCTCAAGAAAAGCAACGCCTTATTTTCGAGGCGTTCCAACAAGCCGATGCCGGAACCTCCCGCAAATACGGAGGCACGGGTCTCGGGCTCGCGATATCACGAGAGCTTGCCTCGCTGCTGGGCGGGGAAATCCGACTCACGAGCAAACCGGCACAGGGAAGCACCTTTACGCTCTTTTTGCCGCTCCAGTATACTGGACCAGCTGCTCCTTCCACTGCTCCCGTGAGCGTTCCTCTCGGTCAGACAGCTTCACTGGCATTGCCGATCATGCCCGTCTCGCGTGAAGAGCGAATATCCGACGATCGCAATGAGATCTCCGGAGAGGAGCCCACCGCACTCATTGTCGAGGACGATCCGCACTACGCCCGCATCTTGTTGGGCCTGGCTCGCGACAGAGGTTTCAAGGGTCTAGTAGCCATTCGTGGGCACGAGGCCATTTCCCTGGCACGCCAATATCGTCCCACGTTGATAACCTTGGACATCTTTCTCCCTGATATGCTGGGGTGGACCGTGCTGAACAATCTCAAACTGGCGCCCGAAACTCGCCATATTCCGGTTCAGATCATTACAATGGAAGACGAGCCGAAACATGGCCTCTCTCACGGCGCATTTTCCTATCTGGTTAAGCCCGCGACAACGGAGGACCTAGAAAGTGCGTTTGACCGCATGAAGGCGTTTGTGGCCCCCAGGACGAAACGACTCCTGGTTGTCGAAGACAATGACATTGAGCGACAAAGCATCGTCGAATTGCTTAGCTGTGACGACATCGAAATAATGACGGCGGCAACGGGTCGGGAAGCGTACTCGCTGCTTCTTGACCGTCCTTTCGATTGTTGCGTCCTTGATCTTCGACTTCCCGACATGAGTGGGTTCGAACTGCTCGATAGACTCCAGCTGGAGCAAAGTTTTCAAGACATCCCGATCGTGGTCTTTACCGGGCAGGAGCTGACCGAAAACGAACAAGAGAAGCTGCGGACGGCCGCAAGGAGCGTCGTTCTCAAGAACGTCCAGTCTCCCGAGCGGCTGTTGGATGAGACCGCGCTTTTCCTTCACCGCGTTATTGAGAATCTCCCGAAAGCCAAGCAAGAAATGCTTCGTCGGCTGCACGAATCCAATGAGGTCCTAAAGGGCCGAAAGGTATTAATCGTGGACGACGATGCCCGGAACATCTTTGCGCTGTCGATCGTTCTCGAAAATCAGGACATGACGATCCTGAGCGCGACGAACGGGCGGCAGGCGATTGAAATAATCAAGAAGACTCCGGACCTTTCGCTTATACTGATGGACATCATGATGCCGGAGATGGATGGCTACCAGACCATGCGTGAAATCCGGAAGCTGCCAGAACTTCAAGATTTGCCCATCCTTGCTCTTACGGCAAAGGCGATGAAAGGCGATCGCGAAAAGTGTTTGGAGGCGGGGGCGAGTGACTATATCGCTAAACCGGTCGATAGCGCCCAACTGGTATCCCTGATGAGGGTGTGGCTCCATCGTTAGCATATCGCAATGCTTACCATCGAACATATACGGAGCGCGTCTCGAGACGATCTCGGGGTGTCATCGCTGGGGACAGGAGGAAAGCCCTTCTCCGCAGCACCAACACGCAACACTCTAACCCTTGAATCTGTCACTCAGACGCCTGACCTCGCGGATCCAGCCTCGGCCCCGACCGTGCTCATAGTCGATGACGACCCGCGCAATCTCTTTGCGCTCGAAAGCGTGCTGGAGGGCGGAAATTATGCCATCGCCAAGGCTCAGAGCGGGAGTGAGGCACTCCTGGCTCTGATGAGTCAGGAGTTCGCGGCGATCGTTCTCGACGTGCAGATGCCAGAGCTTAGTGGCATTGAACTTGCCCGTTTGATTAAGCAACGCCGGCGCACACAGCACATTCCAATCATTTTTCTTACCGCTCATTACCTTGAGGAAGAGCACGCAGTGCTCGCCTATGATGTCGGTGCCGTTGACTACCTGACCAAACCAATCAACCCTCTGGTGCTCCGCTCCAAAGTGAACGTGTTTGTGGATTTGTTTCGCAAGACACGTGCGCTGGCCACCTTGAACGCAAAACTAGAAGAGCAGAACTCAATCCTGGAGAGGGAAGCTGAGGAGCGCACCCGACGCATCGAGGCCGAGGCGGCCAAGGCAGAAGCGGAAGCCGCGAACGAGGCTAAGGATCGCTTCCTCGCCATGCTCTCGCACGAGCTCCGCACCCCATTGACGCCGATCCTCTACGCTGTCTCCCTCCTGGAAAGAGATCAGGCTTGTCCGGATCACATTCGTGAGGCGCTAACGACAATTCGGCGAAACGTTGCCGTTGAGGTCAGGCTGATTGATGATCTGCTTGACCTCGCTCGCATTCGGAGCGGAAAGTTGACGCTGCAATTGGAATCCCTGGACGCCCATGAGATTCTGCGCGACGCCATCACCATATGTATCGGAAACCTTGAACGGCGCGCCGCCCGAATTGTTCAGGAATTCAGAGCAACAAAGGTGCGACTTGAGGCGGACCCCGCGCGCGTGCGTCAGATTTTTTGGAATCTGCTCAGCAACGCCGTCAAATTCACGCCAGCCGAAGGCACAATTCACGTTCGCACGAGCGACTTAGAAGGTCAGCTGCAGGTCGAAGTGACTGACACGGGTCCTGGCATCGAGCCAGCCAAGCTGAGCAGCGTGTTTGACGCATTCGAGCAGGTTTTACTACCGGAGTCTGCGGCCGGGCTAGGCTTGGGGCTGGCCATCTGCAAAGCGCTCGTCGAACTGCACGGCGGATCGATCGAAGCTCGCAGCCTTGGTCCCGCGACGGGCGCATCTTTCCTGGTGAGACTTCCGGTCCGAGAGGGCGGCGAGATCCACGGACCGGCCAATTCGACCGCGACTCGTCGCCTCGGAACCATTCGGGTCCTTGTCGTGGATGATCACCAGGATACAACCGAGAGCCTTCGTCTCCTGCTCAGCCGAGATGGTCATGAGGTTTATGTTGCCGGCACCGTGGCGCAGGCGCTCGAACTCGCGCAAACGTTCGAATTTGATGTTCTTATTTCCGACATCGGTCTGCCCGACGGTTCCGGAACTCATCTGCTAGAGAGTTTAAATCGGAAGAAGGGACGGCTCATCCCGGCCATCGCAATGAGCGGGTTCGGCATGGAACAGGATCGCGAACGTAGTCTCACAGCAGGCTTCGCCGAGCACTTGACGAAGCCCGTTGAGTTCGCCGACCTGCAAGAAGTGATTACCAGACTGCTTGGTAAAGAAAATCCCGAGCCGCGCTGACAGCGGTTTCGCCTGACGAGACCGTTCACGATCTGCTTCGACAGGGGAAAGGCTGTGTCCTCGCTCTGACGACCCTTATACAGTCCTTAGCGCAGAGAGCGATTGCGCATTGAGGAGCAACTGCCTCGACCGGGGCGGCACGTCCGTCGCATAGACGAACGGCGTGCCCTTTTTAGGAGACCCCACTCCAGGCGACGAACTCGCGACCAAGGCCGAAAAACCGTCCAAATAGCCCCTGCACGACTCCCCATAACGACAAAGGCCCGGCGAAAAAACCTGGAACCCAATGCTTCTTCGGAAGCGTCACGAGTTCGCCGGCAATGCTGCAGTGCGCTCCGGCGACCTTCTGGCTACGAAGTCTTTCCCGATGCGATTGCTTTGATTTGCTTCAGGTGAGCCTTGATGACAGGCAGGGTATTTGCTGCGAAGCTCTTTAGTTCCGGATTTTGAGCCGTTTTCGCGGCCTTCTCGAATTCTGCCGCAACCTTCTGATGATCCTTGACCATTTCGCCGACGTAAGCCTGATCGAACTCCGCACCTGAAAGTTTGCTGAGGCTCTCCACTTTCTTTTTGTTGGTGGCATCAAGATCAGCTGGAAGTTTGAAGCCATTCTTTGCGGCAATCGCTTGCAACTCCTGGTTGGCCTTTTCGTGATCATTGACCATCATCGCACCAAATTGCTTGATCTTGGCTTGGCTCGCCTTCTTTGCCGCCACTTCTCCGAGCCGGACCTCGAGCATTCCGCCTTGAGCGGCCGACATCATGAATGTCTCGTCGGCCGACGAAAGTTTAATTTGCGACAACTCGGCCGCCTTCACCAAAGCAGCCATGCACATGAGGCAGAGGACAGCGACAGTTGGTAAACAGATGGGAAATAGACGTCCATTCATAGAGTTTTCCTATTTCTTCGGAGTTGATTCGTCTGCTGGTCCTCAAAATTCGCCGAGCAATGAGATCAGCGGTTAGCTAAGCCCGCATTCCTGAAAGCAGATCCGAGCGACCGCGTTGAGAGTGAGCAACGATGGAAAAACGGACGTCCCCGGCGAGAAGGACAACCGCAAAGGTTCGTGGCGGCGATTAGCTGTGCTGCTGCACGGGGACGGCATCCTCCGCTGGTGTCACGCGCGAACCAAATCGATTTGCATAGACCTGGGTGAACTCGGCACCAAAGAAAAGAATTTGCGAGGAATAATAGACCCAGAGCAAAAGGACGATCAGCGAGCCGGCCGCACCGTAAGAGGACGCCACGCCGGTTTTGCCCAGATAGATGCCGAGCGCAAACTTTCCGGCAGTGAAGAGCAGTGCTGTTAGGAAGGCTCCGATCCAAACATCGTGCCAGGCGATTTTGGCATCTGGCAGGAATTTAAAGATCGTTGCGAACAGCAAAGTAATCATTGCTAGCGAAAGGACGATGTTCAGGATCTGCGCGAGTGTTTCGCTTCCGGGCATCAAGCCGCCTATCCAATTTGCCACCAAAGCGACCCCTGCTGTCAGGAGAAGTGAAACCAAAAGCAGGAAGCCAACCACAAGAGTAAAACCAAAGGAAAGAAGACGATCTCGAATTATGCCGAGCACGCCGCGTCCAGGCTTGGGTTTGACGCCCCAGATAGTGTTAAGGGATGCCTGCAGCTGGCCGAACACACCCGACGCGCCAAACAGCAGAATGATGACGCTTATTATCGTCGCCACTACGCCCGCCGTTGGCTGCGCACTGGCGCTCTGGACCATCTCTTCCACCGCTTTGCCGCCCTCCTCGCCGAGGAGAACCCGCAACTCGTCAAAAATTTGCCCCTGAGCGGCCTCCTTACCGAAGAAAAACGCCGCAATCGCGATCGCGATAGTCATGAGCGGAGCCAGAGAAAAGACGGTGTAATAAGCGAGCGCCGCACCCAAGGTCGGCGCGTCATCTTCCATCCATTCCGAGGCAGTCTGTTTGAGAAGGGACAACATGTGGACTTGTTGCTAACGGCTATCTCATCCGCACAGCGACGTCAGAGCGCGACGCGACTACGGAAAAGGGGTTCAAGCTCCGACCGGGAATAGTAACAGGGCGAGCTTAGGATTGCGCGGGCGGAGGCTGACCAGGTCCCTGGCCCTGGACTCCTTTGTCGGGAGCCGATTCCACCTTCCGCAGCGCCTCAGGCACAAGGTTTTCTTTGGCCGCAGTCTTGCTCTCCTCAGTAACTTTGTGCGCGATCTCGCCAATCTTTCCAGCAATCTCTGAAATCTTGTCGGTGGCGGCTTCAGGCGTCAGACCCTGCTGCCGCGCCTCACCCATCGCGGTTTCGGCCACACGTTCTGCCACCGCCTTGCCGCGCTCGAGGAGTTCCTCACCTTTCTCTTTGGTCGCCTCGAGGAGCTGATCGGATTTTTCTCCCATCAACTTGTCTTCAGGACGCGTGCGAGGTATCAGCACCCCAAAGAGCGCGCCGGCGGCAGCGAAACCGATCGCAACGGCCAGAGGATACTCTCTCATGGCCATCTCCAACTGGTCCGCGCCGGAGCGGTATCCCTGCTGCATCCCCTCGCCGACCCTAACCGCAGTAGAACGGCCTTGGCTGTAGACGTCCTGAGCGCGTCGCGTGAGATTCTCGGCTGCTTCGCTGGCCGCTTCGCCGAGGGCCGACGCCTTCTCCTTGGCTGCCCCTGCAACGTCGCTGGCCGCATGCTTAGCTTGGTCGAGCTTGGTTTGCGCTGTCCCGGCGACGTCGCTGGCCGCATACTTAGCTTGGTCGAGCTTCGTTCGGGCCTTCTCGAGCAGATGGGGTCCTTCCTTGGAAGCACCCGGCGCTTGGCCGTCATCATCTCCGCGCACACGGGATGCGGGTCCCTCATCTTCTGAGGCGGCGTCAATGATCATCCAAGCGACGCCCGTGGCAACTAACACTGCCGGCACAGGGTGCTTCCTTACTTGATAGGTTACATTCCGGTAAGCGCTCTTTGCCACTCCGCCGCCCGGCATTGAAACCTGGCGGTTCACGCACCAATCGAGGACCGAGTTTACGATGGAACGCACGGTAAACTGGTTTGAGAGCTCGTCCAAGGTTGCATCCATTCGATTGCGGCGCTCCCGAATGTCCGATGCGATCTCATTCGAGGAGCGATCTTCCGTGTTCTGAACTTCTTCGTTTTTCATGAGACTTTGCTTTGGACCCACTTTTTATCTTCTTCGAGGGTCTTGATGGTTTTGGTTGGAACCGGAGTTTCCTTCTTCAGCGTGTTGATTGCCTTGATCACGAGGCTTGCACCCACCCCGCCGACGATAACTCCCACAATCAAGAAACTGAGCAGGTTGGCGACCGGCTCGGAAACGTCGGCGGCCAAAAACATTGCCCTTAAAATGAAACTCACCGCGACGAGCAGGAAAATCACTCCCGCGTAGGCGACGAGCGCGCCGACCGCCAAATAGCCGACGTTCCGAGAGGCGGTGGCAATCTTTTCCCCAATTTCTGTCTTCGCGAGGGCGACCTCATCGCGAATAAGTCCGGTGGTGTCGTCCCGGAGGCTTTTGACAAGATCGAGGATGTTAACTGGTTGGTCATGCATGGCGAAATTCCCTTTTGCTTTCACGTCAGGGAATCCCGGCAGACTGCGCGGGAGCCACTGGTGGATACGGTGATGGTGGTCGCTGGCTTGGAGCTCCGGCGCCCAAGCTGAGATCTGGCGCTTCCACAGGGGCGCTCAGGGCCATTGAATTTTCGCGTGGGCTTGCTCTGCGAGATGCCTTGAAGAATCTCGCCGCCGCGAAGCCGACGATAAATAATCCACCGAAGACCAGCTCGGGCTTACGTCTGGCCAGTGACTCAAGATCGTCGAGAAGTTCTGCAGGCTCCTTCTCTCGCAAATACTCGGAAATTCTATTCAGGCTTCCGGCGGCCTTCTCCGCCGGACCAGCCAGGATGTTGTCTTCATCCCCACGAAGTTTCTCGGACATCGATTCGACCGCCTTTGCGTATTCGGAAAACCGGCTGGCCAGATTCTCTTTCTGGTTCTCCACGAAGCTTTGCCCAGTCTCCTGAGCGTTGCGCACGGCAGACTGAGCCGCGGACTTGATTTTATCCACCGCGGCAGAGCCCTCGTTCCGGGCAGAGTCTTTTAGTTTTTGCAATTCAGCCTGCGCTTCATCGATCGCACCGGATGTCTCCGGCGAGCTTGGAGAGGAAGCCGACGGCAATTCGCGCGGCGCTTTTGATGAGATGTTGGATTCGTTCATTTCTTCAAGTGACTTAGCTCACGATCGTTAATTGGATATCTTGTGGAAAGAGGAACGGATCAATTGAGAAGGCGGTCGGATTTTTTGTCTCCATGAGCCCAACTTCAGGAACGCCCCTAAGGGCTGCCCGCCCTAAAGTCGCTCCGGCCGCAACGACAAAAGTTCATCCGCGCATCCTTGAAATTCCTCCGAGTGGCTGGCCGAGACATTCGACTGCTTAGCGCAGAGGATCTGCAACTAGGCCGCTCCTGGCGGCTCGTCGGATATTCTTCTGCGTAGGCGCACGCGCCAAAAACGGTGCGCGGCGGGGATGCTGTCCGCACAAAGTGATCATCCTCGAGCGAAAAGCTTCGAACTTGCGCTGGGAAATGAGTTCTTTGCGAACCTTCTGAGGCTCGGCACGCGATCTCAAGATATATGGCGAGTGTCTCAAGGGGTTCGCACCCGTTACGAATATTCGTGGTCGAAGACCACCCCGATACGCTGACTGCGCTTTGTCTTTACCTCAAACAGGCCGGACATACGGTTCGGAGCGCCCGGACGAAACAGGAAGCGTTGAGCAAAATTCCAGAGGCAAATTGCAATGTCCTCCTCTCCGATATTGGTCTCTCGGATGGCAACGGATGGGATGTGATTCGAGAAATTGGAGAAAGACGCCCGCAAATCGCCATCGCAATGAGCGGGTATGGCACGACGGCTGATCAACAGAGAAGTACGGAGGCAGGCTTTCGCCACCACTTGATAAAGCCCGTATCATTGGACAAATTAGCCGCCGTTCTGGACGAGGCAGTCACGGAACTGTATGGGCACCAGACCCATCACGGTTAAGACAGCCTCCTGCAGGAATGAAATGACTCCAACTACTCACTTACCATATGTAATTGGGAGCCTGAACTTTCATGCATCGGTGGAAGTAGGCACCCTAATTGCTAAAGGCGTGGATTTAAACTCGATGGGCTATGATGCTTGAAGCTGGATGTACAATGAACGTTGAAGCGGCGGACAAATCCGCTGTCATCCTCATGCTCCGACCGCAAAGCGGACTTGGTCAGGAGGTGAGGCAAAGCGTTCTCACGATCGAGCCCCATGCGAATCTGTCCGAATTTCACGACGCTTTTGGAAACCTTCAGCAGAGGACAATGCTTGTTCAAGGTAGCCCTGTAATCACTAGTACCTGCACCGTTGACACGCCCGATGAAATCGCTTCGGATCCCGATGCAGATTTCACCCCTGATACAGAACCTTCCAGATGATGTGCTTCATTATCTGCTGCCGAGCCGATATTGCGAGTCCGACAAGATGCTGAAATTAGCCAACGCGGTCACCAAACGCTGTGCTCCCGGCTATCCCCAAGTGGAAGCGATCAGAAGCTGGATCTTTCGGAAGGTGAGATACAAATATGGCGTTAGCAACTCCTCGACCTCTGCCATGGATACCGCCAAACGGCGTGCCGGAGTTTGCCGAGACTTTGCCCACCTGGGTATCGCGCTCTGCCGGGCGCTGAGAATTCCTGCGCGCATGGTGGTCGGTTACCTCTATCAGCTGGAATCGATGGACCTTCACGCATGGTTCGAGGCTTTTGTCGGTGGCCGGTGGGACACCTTCGATGCGACGCAGAAAAGGCCCCGCGGCAACCGCATCATCATCGGCTATGGGCACGACGCAGGCGACGTAGCTCAGTTGAGCGATTATGGACCCGTCAAGACGAAGGAAATGTCGGTTTGGCTAAAGACTTCGAACGGCAGCTCGGCCGCCTCTTAAGAATCGATCAAGCGGCTGAAGGCACTCGAGTATGGTTTTTGATCGTCACGACCAACTCACAAGCCTAGCGCGATACGCTTGCGAGGCTTGCATCTATGGAGGACGAATCCGATAAAATTCATGTGATTTCTCTCGCTGATGATTGGGAGGTAGAATCTCAGAGCGGTGTTCCGTTGGCGCACGAAAACGAGAAGTGCGACGCGATTGACACCGCCAAGAAGCTGGCACAGCAACGGGGCATCGAAACAGTGATCCTTCATCATGGTGACGGCGTGACCGAGAAGATTCCAGCTGCACCGGCTGAGGAGGCAACGGCGCCCGCCAAGATTACCGAGCCACTCTCCACCTCAGGAGACGAGGTTTCTCCTTCGCGGTGAGAAACTCTTGAACCCTAGGGTTGAATAAGTAGAGGTAGGTCTTTTCCTGCCTACGGGTAGTTCTGCAGCTATGCATCGCGTATTCGTACTTTCTCCTGCTCGCTCGAGCGGCCGTCGGGCACAGCTTCTCACCCGTCCAGGAGCTTCCTTTGAATTGGCACGACAGGTCCGAATCGGAGATGCGAAACTCGGGGATGTTTTTGCTTTCTGCAGCGGGTTGTACTTTCGGGGAAAGCTCGCCTATGGACAACGCTTCGCCCGGCCTCCGGGCGAGATGGCGGGGGTGCAGATTATCACGCCGAGCCGAGGATTGCTTCCGCCGGAGGTTCGGCTCGGAATTGATGACCTTCGCGAATTCGTCAATGTGGCGGTCGCTGCGGAGGAGCCACGATTCACCCGTCCCTTGCAACATTCTGCCGAGACGCTCGCGAGGGCGTCTTGTGAAGTGATTCTGCTCGGGAGCATTGCCACCGGCAAATACGTCGATTGCTTGCTCCCGATCTTTGCGCAGAGGCTCCTATTTCCGTCCGAGTTCGTTGGACGCGGCGACATGAGCCGTGGCGCCCTGCTCTTAAGGTGCGTTGCGCGAAACGAAGAGTTAAACTACATCCCCGTGATGGGTGCAACTCGACGCGGGCAGCGCCCACCGTCCTCCGTGCGCGCGACACCGAAAGGGCCGTTGACATTTCCAACCAAGGCAGCGTGAGCTGTCGGGCTCGTCAACTTATTCCATCCGCCAATGGCCTCGCGTTCGATCTCCTCGCGAAGCGTGGTGTCGAGCGAGTCGCCAAGTAAGGAACTCCCCAAGCGGTCCACGCGCAAATCCGACCCGCATGAAAACTCAATCGCTTTGGAGCGACACTTCATCCACCCCAGACTTCCCACCGCTTCGGGGCAAAGTCGAAGTTGACGTTCTCGTCGTGGGGGCCGGCATAACCGGCATCACGACCGCTTACCTCCTCAAGCAGGCCGGCAGCCGCGTTGCCGTCGTCGACCTTCAGGGCGTTGGCTCAGGAGAAACCTCCCACACAACAGCCCATCTTACCATCGTGACAGACACCCGCCTTCACGAACTCGCTTCCCGCATGGGAGAAGAGCAGGCTCAGGCGTTCTGGGGAGCTGGCCAATTAGCGATGCAAAAGATTGAAGGCATTGCCGACGAGCTCCAGATCGACTGCGAATTAAAGCGAATCCCGGGTTACCTCTTCGCTGCACTTGGAAAAGACGCGGGGAGTGAGGCCAAGTCTCTTCAGGACGACGCAGCCATCGCCAACAGCCTCGGCTTTGACGCATCGTTCGTCGACAGCGACCCGTTATTTCGGCGACCGGCGGTGAGATTTCCTAATCAACTAAAGTTCCATCCATTGAAATATCTGAGCGCCATTGCTCGAGCATTGCCCGGGGATGGTTCTCACGTGTTTTTGCGAACAAGTGGTAGCAACATCAACAGCGACAAGCACGAATTGAGCACAGACGAGGGAACAATAAGTTACGACGCGGTAGTTGCGGCCACGCACGTGCCCATCCAAGGAGAACGAGATACCTTTCACGCCGCTCTCTTTCAAACCAAGCTCGCGGCTTATTCCACCTACGCTCTGGAGGCAGAAGTCCCCTCCGTAGCGGAATCTTTGTTTTGGGACACCAACGACCCCTATCTCTATTTTCGATTCGACAACCGCGAAGGAAAAACCTCGGCGATCATTGGTGGCGCAGATCACAAAACAGGCCAGGAAGAAGATACCGAGAAGGCTTATAATAAATTGAGCAACGTTTTACAGGAGCACTTTCCCGGGTCCGAGCCTCGGCATCGTTGGTCGGGGCAGGTTCTCGAAACGCCCGATGGCCTTCCCTATATCGGGGAAGTCGCTACACGTCAGTTTGTTGCCACGGGATTTTCCGGCAATGGCATGACTCTCGGCACATTCTCCGCCATACTAATTCGGGACCTGATCACCGGCAGGTCCAATCCGTGGACTGGACTTTTCGCGCCCGATCGCAAGGCGACGGTCGGAGCATGGGAATACGTGCGCGAGAACAAGGACTATCCTGCCTACTTTCTAAGAGGATTAATTCGCCCTCCTGCCACCCTTGAAGACGTGCAAGCCGGTTCCGGAAACATCGTCCAGCTCGAGGGTAAGAAGCGGGCAGTTTATTGTGACCAGAATGGTCGGCGAACTGTACTTTCGCCCATCTGTCCGCACATGGGCTGTGTCGTTTCTTGGAATAGCGCGGAGAAGACATGGGACTGCCCTTGTCACGGATCGCGTTTCACCGCCACCGGAGAACTGATCGCAGGTCCGGCGGAATCGAATCTTGAACCCCAGAACGCATGAGTTTGCCCGGAACACTCTTGACGGCCTGTGGAGTAGTTGGGTTGTTGCTGCTGCGACGCCCGGTGAATTACTCGCTGCAGAATAAGGTTGTGGTCATAACTGGCGGCTCCCGCGGTCTAGGGTTGGCGCTGGCACGCGAATTCACGATGCACCATGCGAAGGTCGCCTTGCTGGCAAGAGATCGGGAGGAACTTGAGCGGGCAGCAACCGACTTGCGCAGCTCAGGTGCCGAAGTGACGACGTGGACGTGTGACGTGCAGCAGGACCAAGACGTGGAGCAGGCTATCTCGGCGATTGAGCGTGAATATGGTCGCATAGATGTCCTCGTCAACAACGCGGGAATCATGCTGGTCGCCCCTCTCGACCTCATGACGAAAGAGGATTTTGCGGAGGCCATGGACGTCCATTTCTGGGCTGCCTATCGTGTCACGATGGCCGCGCTGCCGCTGCTCAAGCGGAGTCGCGAGAGCCGCATAGTTAATATTTCATCCATCGGAGGACGCGTGGCGGTCCCGCATATGGCGCCCTACTGCGCAAGCAAGTTTGCCCTGGCGGGCTTTTCCGACGCAATTCGGACGGAGCTCGTGCGCCACGGCGTGCACGTGACCTCTGTTTTTCCAGGACTGATGCGGACGGGCTCGCACATCAACGCCGAGTTCAAGGGCAGTCACACCAAGGAATTCGCATGGTTTTCCCTCGCCGCCGGCATGCCTTTTCTCTCGATACGTGCGTCGCGCGCCGCGAGTCAGATCGTAGCTGCCGCGCGACAGGGCCGCCCTGAACTCACCATCACACTCCAGGCCCGAGCGCTTATTCTCGCCCAAACTCTGGCGCCAAACCTCTTTGCTCGTGCCCTTCAATTGGTTAACTGGCTCCTTCCGGAAATGCCCAGCGATAGCGGACAGGGTCGGCGCAAAGGCTATCGGTCCAGCTCGATGCTATCCCCCTCGCCGTTGACGTATTTCGCAGACAGCGCAAGTCCTCGTTTCAACGAATTACCCAAACCCGAGTGACTTGGAGAGCAGCAAGGCGGCACAAATCATCAAACTCGGCAAAGCCGTTAGAGTTCACCTATGAAGGCGGTTGTTTTTCACAAACCAAAAGATATGCGCGTCGAGACGGTCGATGACCCTTCGCTCGAAGATGCGCGGGATGTCATCTTGCGAGTTACCGCCTCGGCAATTTGCGGTTCAGACCTCCACCTCTACAATGGATTTTTTCCTCAGACCAAGCCGCTGGTGATGGGACACGAATTCATGGGCATTGTCGAAGAGGTCGGGTCCCAAATAAGAAATTTACGCCGTGGCGACCGAGTAGTCGTTCCTTTCCCGATCGCATGCGGCGGTTGCTTTTTCTGTGCGCAAGGACTTCCGGTCCAGTGCGAGAAGTCCAATCACAACCATTATGGTCCTGAAGGTGGCCTCTTTGACCAAAAGGGCGGCGGACTGTTTGGGTATACCGATCTATACGGCGGTTACAGCGGTGGCCAGGCCGAGTATGTCCGTGTGCCGTACGCCGACGTGGGACCTCGCAAGGTGCCCGAGCGCTTCAGCGACGAAGAAGTGCTTTTTCTCACTGATATTCTTCCGACGGGATTCTCAGGCGTCGAGTGGGCGGGCGTTAAAGGAGGCGAGACGGTCGCCGTCTTTGGTTGCGGCCCCGTTGGTTTGATGGCACAGAAGTCCGCCTGGGTTAGAGGCGCCAAGCGCGTCATCGGATTGGACATTGAACCCTATAGGCTGGAAATGGCGGTTCGCAGCGCGAACTCAGAGATTATAAACGTCAAGGAGGGGGATGCGATCGAAACGATCCGCTCGATGACAGATGGTCGCGGAGCCGATGTCTGTATTGATGCGGTGGGCATGGAGGCGGAGCGATCCTTGTTGGATAAGGCGAAAAACATTCTGCACATGGAAATGGGCACGATCAACGTCCTCAAGATGTGCTTCAGTGCCGTCCGTCGCGGCGGCGCGGTTTCGATCCTCGGCGTTTATGGCATGCCCTATGACAACTTTCCGATCGGCCAGATCTTCGACAAGGGCTTGAAGATTTACTCCGGCCAAGCCCTTGTCCATCGCTACATCGATGAATTGATCTCGTGGCTGGAGAACGACCGCATCAAACTGAACGACATTATTACTCATCGACTTGCTTTGGCGGAAGCTCCGCACGGCTACGAAATCTTCAACGAGAAGAAGGAGAACTGCGTTAAGGTCGTGCTCTCCCCCTAGGTCCGTCTCACCGTCACTCTAAGCAGCCCTGAAGAATCGAATTTATTTCTGTCGAACGTCGACCATGGATCGACTTATTCGGAAAGTTCGCGTCCGCGACGAACACGCCATTCGAATTTTTCGGACACTGAGGTTTTTCACCCGCAAAGCGCAGGGAGTGCACATTCGTTACGGGCGTGGTATCGGGTGCTCGCTTTTCACGGTGAGGCTATCAGCGGTGATTCCTGCGTCGCTGGAGTTTATGGTCACTGAGGGAGAGCTGTGCCCGGTTCGTCCGTAGAGAGTCCAATGAACTCAACTTCGACATGGTTCGCTCTGAGAAACCCAATGTTTCTGCGAATTTGGCTTGCGACCGTCCTATCGGCGACCTTTCTCTCGGCCCAGGATGTGACTGCCACCTGGTTACTCCATGATCTGGGCGCCTCCTTCTCACTCTCACTGATGGCGACGGCCACCTCAACGCCGCTGCTTCTCTTCGCGCTCCCTGCGGGGATCATTGCGGACACGGTCAACCGTCGGAATGTCGTCTTATCGGCCATGGCGTGGCAGGCAGCTTTTACGGCCCTTCTCGCCATCGGAGCATGGACTAAAACACTCAGTATTAGTTCGGTCCTCCTCTGCGTTTTTGCGCTGGGAATTAGTATTGCCTTCGGCGCTCCAGTTTGGAGCGCGATCGTTCCGAGCATTGTCAGCAAAGAAGAGCTTCCTTCGGCAGTTACGCTGGGAGGCGTGCAGGTGAACATCGCCGGCATAATCGGCCCTGCTCTCGGTGGATTTGTGCTTCCCTCACTGGGAGCACCGCTCCTCCTCTCGATCAACGCAGTGATCTTTCTGCTGGTATGTCTCGTCATCCTGCGGTGGCGACCCGAACGGGTGCCGGCCAAACAGGCCGAGCAAGGCTTCGTGAAAGCGTTCACGGGTTCGCTGCGGCACGCCGCAGGCTCCTATCCGATCAAAACAATCCTCTTTCGAAACCTTCTCTTCTCGCTCGCGATCTCAGCCATCCCTGCCCTGCTTCCAGTGATCATATATACAGAATTGAAGGGTTCCGCTGCTCAGCTGGGCCTGGCCTTCACCTGCGTCGCAGCCGGATCATTGGTTGGTGCGGTATTTTTGCTCCCCTTTCTTCGAGAGCGAATTTCCCCGAACGGCATCACCTTGGTCGCTATGGCCATAATGCCCGTCGTGCTCACGGCGATGGCCTTTCTGCGCACATCGTCCACCGTGCTTGCCTACTCGGCCATTGCAGGTATTGCGTGGGCGTTGGCGGGGTCGGAGCTTTGGCTTGCCGCACAGCGGGCCGTCTCCGGGAGCATTCGAGGACGAATCAATTCCTTCCTGATTATGGCAGGACAAGGCGGGATAGCGCTGGGATCAATCCTGCTCGCGACTGGCGCGTTGCATATGGGTCTTGGCTGGACCCTGGCTTTTGCCGCTGTTGTCGCTCTCCTCGGATTGGGCTTGGGATATCGCTTCTCGATAAATTTTCCACGCGATGGTGAAGTCGAGCCAGCCTCACCTGCGCCCGACGAGTTGGAGCCCGAATCCATCGGATACTACATACATTCCCTCTCTCGCACGGCAGGATACAGCAAATGGGGCGAGCACGGCCAGATCTCGAAACCCAAGAAAAGTAGCAAGGACGGCCTGGACAAGCGTCGCCCTGATACGCTCTAGGGCCAAAGACGGTTTCCGGCGGAGCTGCTGCGCTCGAAGCGCGTTCCAGTTGTTTGAAGAACGACCCGTGTAAACACAACCGGCAATAGGTCCGAAAAACGTCGATCGCCGCAGGGAGGATCGCAATTGCCTTTGCAGGAAAGGAGTCTCCTTTGCGACTGGAGTTCTTGCGGCATAAGTGCTTAATGGGCCCATGCGTCGAACGAAAATTGTCGCCACCATCGGGCCCGCGAGCGATTCACGGGAAGTGATTCGCCAACTCGTTCAAGCGGGAATGGATGTTGCGCGACTCAATTTCTCCCACGGCAGTTACGAGCAACATGCGCAAACCATCAAGAACTTGCGGGCGATTTCGGAGGAACTGGATACCCCCGTGACAATCTTGCAGGATTTGCAGGGTCCCAAAATCCGCGTAGGCAAGTTGCCGGGGGGGGAGATAATGCTCTCGCCCGGCGTCATCGTCGCCATGGTTCCGGAGGTGGACTTTACTGGCCAACCCGGGACAATTCCACTCGACTACTCTCATGCCGCCGAAGAGGCCAAGACAGGAATGCGCATTCTCCTGGACGACGGCATGATGCAGCTCGAAGTCCTGGAAATCGCCGGAAGAGCATTACGCTGCCGCGTCGTGGATGGAGGCGTTCTGAAAAGCCGTAAGGGTGTCAACTTTCCACAGTTGAACCTGCGGCTGCTTCCTTCGCTTACCGATAAGGACAAAGAAGACCTCAAGTTCGGCATTTCACAAGATGTCGACTGGGTCTCATTAAGCTTCGTGCGGAGCGGATCAGATGTTCACAGCTTGAAGGAGTTGATCGCTGCGGAAGGAGTTTTTAAGCCTGTCGTAGCCAAAATCGAAAAGCCCCAGGCGATCGAAAACCTGGACGGAATCCTTCAGGAAACCAATGGCGTTATGGTCGCTCGAGGAGACCTGGGTGTGGAGCTGAATCCTGAAAAGGTGCCGATGCTTCAAAAGCACATCATTGAGAGTTGCAACCGCAAGGGGCTTCCCGTGATCACCGCTACGCAAATGCTTGAAAGCATGATTCGCGATCCCCGCCCAACCCGAGCAGAGGCCAGCGATGTTGCCAACGCCATCATCGATGGAACGGACGCCGTTATGCTTTCCGGTGAGTCGGCAGTCGGCGCGCACCCGGTGCGTGCCGTCGAGATGATGGCGCGCATCGCCAGTGAAGTGGAGGCGGCGATCACTTTCAAAAGTTACCCCGCGGTGGGACGTGGCAATGCTCATGCGTTGAGCGAGGCGGCCAGCGTCATCGCCAGCACCATTGACCCCTCTTGCATCGTCGTTCTGACGACCACCGGACATACCGCGCATTCAATCGCTGCAGAACGCCCAAAGACGGTGGTAATCGCTATTTCGCGGAACAAGCAAGTGTATCATGCCCTTAACCTCTTCTGGGGACTAAAACCGCTTCTCGTCAACGATTCACCCAGCGACTTCGAGGGGCTGGTCAAACAAGCAGAATCGACCGTCTTGGCCCGCCGCCTGGCCGAACCAGGCGACAAGATTTTGGTGATCGGCGGAGTGCCCGCACCATCCCCACTGGGCGCAAACTTCCTCAAAATCCATAACGTCGGCTCCGTCTAAACCGAGATTCTTCCAAGGTCGGGGCCTTCGCTGAGAGGAAAGTGAGAATCGTAAAAAATTCCACTTGAGATTCCATCGAAGTGCGTACACCTTACGCCTTGTTCTGGGGGGAACAGCAGGCCAGCGCAGCTTTCGTTGCGTTGGCCTGCAACTTTTTTGGCCTTGGGCGATGCAATTTTTGAGCGGTTTCCAGAAAACACTGCCGAAGCTTCGCCATTGGTTGATGTAGTTGTTGTCCCGGCGATGTCCCACCGCCGGACTACAGCGTCTGCAACGCTCTTTGCACTTTGACGACTGCGACTTGTCGGAAGTCTTTTAGACTCTCCCAAAAAGCACACGGGGGTACGACTAGTTCTAAGATCAATATCAGAAATTGAGTCCTGGCATCAGCGCCAAATGCGCACCTTCACTTCAAGCCTGGCAAGCGACCCAGCAATATTAATCGGATTGCCAGCAGCGCTGTCAGCGCGACTCAACTAGAGCTTGCTTTCCTAAAGGAAATGAATCGCCTTTCAACGCTGGTTAGCCGCTCGTGCCCAAATGCCCAATGCCCTGCTTTAGGCTAATTTGAACGCGGACCTTTTTAGCGCCTCCTCGTCGGCTATTTTTAGACGCGTGGCTGGAGACGCGAAGTATGATACGCGCCCTCGAGGTTGACTGAGAAGAGCTGCTTCCTATTTTCTTTGCATGATCTTCTTCTGCCTCAAAGGACTGTTGGCAATCGGCGCAGGTCTCGTGATAACCGCCCTTCTGTGAAGGGATTTCGCTACGTTCTCGACCCGATATGCCTTTCCGCCTGCCTTCTCTACGCACTTAACCGCTGGCTGATCGTCCCGGCCTGTTCGTGGTCGTTCTTTCATGACCACTTCGATGACCTTCTTCTTATCCCCGCCGCGCTGCCCCTTATTCTGGGGATGCAACGCTGGATGCGGCTTCGTAGCCACGATCGCCCGCCGACATTCGCAGAAATTTTGGGGCATTTGTCAGTTTGGTCGCTGATCGCTGAACTGCTGGGGCCCCGATTTTTTCCCTGGGTTGTCGGTGACGTGCTCGATGTCTTAGCCTACGCCGTGGGCGCCGCCCTAGCCGGTTTGTGGTGGAATCGCAGGGCCATTCGTCAGCTGATCACCGCGGCGATGCAGCCCTCGCGCGTCGCGCGTTTCGATCATCTCGCAAACCATTACGACTGGATGGAATCACTCCTGGCAGGGACCAAACTTGAAAAATGCCGGAATGCTCTTTGGGATGACATTCCTCCCTTTAGCACCGCTTTGCTCGTCGGCGAAGGGCATGGGAAATTCCTCGCTTCGCTGCTACGGCGCAATCCGCAGGCGAAAGTGACCTGCGTGGACGCAAGCAGAAGCATGCTTGACGTCGCGCGAAAGCGCCTCCTTCGCGATGCGTTACCCATCGATCGTGTGGAGTTCGTCCATGCCGAACTTCCCGGATGGAACCCGCCGGCGGCGCATTTCGACCTGGTCGCCACGCATTTCTTTCTCGATTGCTTTCCACGGGATCAGTTGGGCGCCGTCATCGACGCTCTGCGGCTTGCCGCGCGGCCGGGCGCTTCCTGGCTCGTTTCGGATTTTCAGATCCCCCAAGCCGGTCTCAAACGGCAGCGGGCAAGGGCCGTTCACTGGCTCATGTACAGCTTCTTTCGTCTTTTCACGAAGCTGCCTGCCTCCGCGCTCGTTTCGCCTCAGCCGTTCCTGAGACAGGGTGGGTTCGTTCGCGTGCGTCGGGTGGAGTTCGACTGGGGTCTTCTCGCCGCCGAGCTTTGGAAGCGCACCTAGCCGGCGACCGACGATTCTTTAGCATGAAGCAGGTCTCTTTCGTGATCGTTCTAGCCATCGGGATGGCCCTCTCCTGTTTCGCCGATGATGAGCCCCCGAAAGTCGAATTTGATGGAATCATCCAGCAACTGCCGGCGGGACAACTGCTCGGCGTTTGGATGGTCTCTGAGAAAGCGGTTGTCGTAACGCCCGACACCGTAATCGAAGAGGACGACGGACCCATCAGAGTTGGCGCCAAGGTGGAGGTCGAAGGCTTCCTTGGACCTGACGGAAGCATCACTGCGCGAAAGGTCGAGACGGACGAGTGACAAATCTGTAGGGGACGTCGCGACCCGGTGGCTCGACGTTGTTGCTTCGCAGCGTCTGTGAGCCAGTTTCTCGCGGCAAAGTTTCTCGCCAGACCTGCGTGTCCCTATCTGGCCGGTCGTCTTGCGAACCTCGATTAGCTTCGGGCGGAAATCAGATTGCGGCCGGTCATCTCGGCGGGCTGCTCAAGTCCGAGCAGGAAAAGTAGCGTTGGTGCGACATCGGCGAGAATCCCGCTGTCCACCTTGAAATTCGCAGCTCGGTTCGCAACGTAAACGAAGTGGACCAGATTTGTCGTGTGAGCAGTATGAGGAGATCCGTCTCGATTGCGCATCTGCTCGCAATTGCCGTGATCGGCTGTGATGAGAAGCTCGCCACCGAGAGAGAGGGTCTTTTCGACGACCGCCTTCACGGATTCGTCAATCGTTTCGACAGCCTTTATTCCCGCCTCGACTATACCGGTATGACCCACCATATCGGGATTGGCGAAGTTTAAGATGACGAGATCGTACTTCGGCAAAGATTCCACGACCTTGGCAGTCACTTCGGGGGCGCTCATTTCGGGCTTGTAGTCATAGGTCGGAACATCTTTCGGTGAAGGGATGATGATGCGATCCTCGCCGGGATACTGCGTTTCAAGACCTCCATTAAAAAAGTATGTGACGTGCGGGTATTTCTCAGTCTCCGCAATCCGAAGCTGGGCAAGATTCGCCCTGCTCACGACTTGCCCCAGGATGTCCTCCAGCGACTGCGGTAAAAAGACCACCGGACATCCATAGGTCTTATCATACTCGGTGAGCGTCACGAAGTGCACGGCCGGCGTCACCTCGCGATCGAAGCCGGAGAAGTTTTCTCTCAAGAAGGCGGTTGATAGTTGGCGCGCTCGATCGGCCCGAAAATTGAACCAGATGACGACATCGCCGTCACGCACGCGCTGCTCATTGGCGTTGCAGAAGATGATCGGCTCCAGAAACTCATCGCCACGCCGCTCGTGAGTGTATGCCTCCGCCACCGCGGCGGCAGGTGCCAGCGCAGACGGCGCGCCGCGTCCGAGGACGATAGCATCCCAAGCAAGCTTATTGCGGTCCCAACGTTGGTCACGGTCCATGGCATAGTAGCGACCAATCACAGTGGCAATATGCGCCCCCAACCTGCTGGTCTGCGCAGCGACCATCGCCAGGAAATCGGCGGCTCCTGTGGGCGAGGTGTCACGCCCATCGGTGATCGCGTGAATCATAATGTCGTCCACGCCCGCTTCCTTCGCCGCCTTGGTGAGAGCGATGAGATGATTTTGATGGCTATGCACTCCGCCATCGGAGACCAGACCAAGAAGGTGCAACCTGTGACCCCGGGCCTTCGCGAACGCTTCTTGCAAGACCTTGTTCGCGTTGAGTTCGCCGTCCGCGATGGCCTTGTTGATACGGGTGAGATCCTGATAAACGATGCGACCGGCCCCAAGGTTTAGATGGCCAACTTCAGAATTGCCCATCTGTCCATCCGGAAGTCCAACATCCATTCCACTGGCGCTGAGTGTCGCCCGCGGATACGTGGCATAGAGCTGATCGTGAAAGGGAGTGTTCGCCAGCATCGTGGCATCGCCGTTTTCTGTGGCCTTGTCTCTCCCACCCGGATTGATCCCCCATCCATCGCGAATTATCAGAACAATCGGTCTCTTCGTCATGGACCCCAGATTCGACTTCAATTTCCCGACTTACGCCATAAAAATGAAATCTTTCCACGCCCGCTCTGTGTTGGCCGACGACTCCTTCGACCGGCGAGCGCCGGAACGAACTGCCTGCCAATTAGTGGATCGCCCTAAGCGCCTCCCGGTCCTCTCCCTCGACGGTTCGAAGCTTCTGCTGGGCGACGTATCCAAGGCGGACGCGCTTCTGGCTTTCGCAGAGCAGCCAAAATCACTCTATCAAGTGTCTCGCGCGATGATCACTCCGGCCAGATCAGGGTTGGTGAGAAATCGTTTGATGTCATGAAGCGCGATGGCACCCTGGAACCGCCTTTTCTCATCGACGACGTAGAGAAAATTGTGGGGCAACAAAGTGAATCGACTGCAGATCTCATCAAAGGCGGCGTTCAGATGAACAGATGGTCTGGAGGGCGGTGCTTTTCTACGCCATTGCTGGCTTAGCTTTCGCGATCCCTTTTGTGACGTCTTGGGCAGCCCGACTCGATCCGAAGGCCAGGGACGGGAGTTTCGGGTTTCGCTTGGTGATCCTACCCGGCACGGTCGCTTTTTGGCCGGTGCTAGTTCCTAAGCTGTTGCGCGCCGGTCAATCGAGCATCGCGCTACCAGATCCCGCCCGGCCGGTCGCTCCGCCCGTGCAGCGCTTGATCCACGGCGTGGCCATCGTGGCATTATCGGTTGTCCTTCCCCTGGTTTGCGGGGTCGCGCTTTTCACTCGACCTGGCGAGCAACTTCCCCTCGCACGCGGGCTGCACCCGGCGCCGCTTCCAACCGTCGTTCCGCTCGAAGGACGAGCTCCGGACGGGTTAGGCATCAGCGTCGCTTTGCGCACCGACGGCACACGCGATCAAGTCGAGCTTGATGTTGCTCGCTCTCTCGAGGAGCCAATCGTCGCGCTTTTTTGGAGTCACCAACCAACTTCGAGCAGCGCGATGGCCGACGGGATCTTTTTGGGTTCGGTATGGGGACCAGCGAAGCTTCTCTTCGACCTTCCTCCGGAAATCCGCGGGGCGCCAGGCGTCCTCACGTTCGTCGCATTGGCGGGTGAGCAACGCGTGCTGGCGACTCTCCCGCTCAAGCCACTCTAGTTGCCGATGGCACTCCGGGATCGCGCTGTTAATTGGACCGGCAAAAGCGGCTCTATGATCTCGCGATCGGATGCGCGCTCCTCGCGGGACTGGCGGCATATGCGATTGCCGTTTCCGGCACGCGACGCCCACGGGTGCGTGGGAGCCTTGAGCTCTAGGGCGGCCTGCCAATTTTACGCGTCCGCTCCTGGCACCTGGCAAGTAACGCCCTGCGCTGATCCTCCGAAGTCACCCTAAGTAACCCGGCTACCACTCATGCTTGACAGCGACCCGCCAAGCCGCTAAGCGTGCAGCTCCCCGGTGGAAGCGACGCGGCGGCTAATGACCATGTCCGAGACGGCCCGAAAACGCCTGGCACTTGCCGGCTTGAGCTTGAGCGCTTTTGTCGCCTACTTGGACTTTGCGATCGTCAACACCGCGCTTCCCTCCATTCAGCGAGACCTTGCTCTAAGCTTCGTGCAGCTGCAGTGGGTCATGAACATCTTCGTGCTGGCCCTCTGCATTTTCATGGTAAACATGGGGCGCTTCGGTGACATCTTCGGCCGGCGCCTGCTGCTCTCCATCGGTTTGGCGTGCTTCGCGGCCGCCTCGCTCCTCGCGGGCCTGGCGCCGAATGGTCAAACGTTGATCGCAGCTCGAGCCTTTCAGGGGTTTGCCATCACGATGATCGTCCCCTCGTCCCTGGCGCTTGTATCTCAGACTGTGTCTCCCAGTGAGAGGGGAGGCGCCATTGGCATCTGGACGAGTGTAACCGGCGTGGGATTAGCCATCGGCCCTGTCGCAGGAGGCGTTCTGACGAGTGTCCTGTCCTGGCGATGGATATTCCTTGTCAACATTCCGATCGTTACAATCGCGTTTTTGCTCTGCTCCATTGGCGTCAAGGAGGTCATCAGACGCGACTCCGAGCAGCGGGTCGACTGGGCAGGTTTTCTCTTGATGATCGTCGGGCTTGGTTCCCTCGTCTCTGCAGTAGTCCAGGGCCCGGAATGGGGCTGGACGTCGTGGCCGACAGTCGCCCTGGCTCTCACCGCCGTGGTTTCTCTTGGCTTACTTTATGTTGTCGAGTCGAAAGTTAAGTCTCCGATATTGGATCTCGAGTTATTTGCCAACCGGGGTTTTCTCTCCGGCGCCTTCGCGAACTTCACGCTCATTGGGTTCGCATATTCGGCGTTCTTTCTCATGCCCCTCTATCTGCGGAGCATTGTCGGCCAGGAACCATACGCGATCGGGTTTCTGATGCTTCCTATCACGGTGTTGATTGTGATTGTCGCACCGATTGCGGGAAGGCTCGTTGATACCAAGGGCGCCAAGCCTCCTGTTCTCCTTGGCCTCTTGTCGCTGGCGGTGTCGGCCCTTGTTCAATCGACGCTACGAGACGATAGCTCTTTCTTCCACATCCTCACTGGATTTGTCTTTGTCGGACTCGGTTGGGGGCTCATCTTGAGCTCGGCGGCCTTCTCGGCAATCTCCTCTCTCCCCCAGACACTTTCTGGAACGGCTTCCGGAGCGCTCTGGACATTTCAAAACCTCGGTGGGTCCATCGGTCTTGCCATCGCAGGGACCATCTTTCGACACGCGGAACGAACATCTTTGCTGAACGGCCTCGCCAGAGCAGAGGTTCATTTGACCGAGAAGCAACAAGACCTCACCAGGAGCCTGTTGAGCGACCCGAATGAAGCCCTGCGCATTATTGGGGAGTTTCCGAGCCCCATGGCCGAGAGCATTTGGTCACTGTTTCGGAACGCCTTTATGCACGGCTACTCCTGTGCATTCCTATTCCTATTAGGTCTCTCGCTCGCGGCATTCCTGGTCGTCGCCGCAATGATGAAGAACATTGCGAGGAACGAACTAAAGGCCTCGCCTCGACGCAATGATGAGGCGCCGGCCGCGTCCCGCCGGCTTCCGCAGGAGAACGACGGGTGAAGAAGTTGAAGATTCCTCGTTAATTAACGCAGCAGGACTGCGTCCTTGCTTGGGCAGCTGCGGAATCGAGAGCGAGCATCTCGTTGAATCGCGGCGCATGAGAGCATGGTGAACCGGCAATATAATACATCGCGGCCGTTTGGTGACGGACAGATATTTCCGTATAGCTTACCGTGCTCGCATCCTCGCGATGCATGCACCAGGAGAGCGCACCCGCCTCGGGCAGGTGGCTGCGATGCAGCCGCCTTAGCGCCGTCACGTCGAGCGAGTCGTCGGAAATCTGCACGCATACTTGTCGTCTTACCTGATTCGCCTTCGCTTCATCGAAGCCTGATGAGAACGAATGGTGGCGTGCCCACGGCAGCGATAGCAATTCCAAGGCATCGCTGCCGGAGCGCCACTCGTTAAGCAAGCCTTCCCGGAGACTTATGGTCATGACCCGGAACGGATTCATGCGTTCCACGGGAAGCTTCCTCAAAATTAAGGCGGCTGACTTTGAACTGCGCGCGGCCAGAAGTGCGCGAACCACTTCGCCACGACTGATCGTGCCGTCACCCGTGCGATCGGGCTGCAAGTGCCAATTGAGCAGTGAAAAGGCCATTCCGGCGCTGTTGATGCCGATCCACGTTCCTCCGCCGGGCTCGCGCGGACAGAGCACTGTCAGCCTTCCGCGCGCGTGGACCTCGGGCGGCAGCGCCGGTCCACGCGAGAGAAGTTCGTCGCGATTCATGGCGAGGACGAAGCCGTCGTCGCGAGGAACAAAACTCACGCTGCACATGACCTAATCAGCCAGCGGATGACAAAGGCTCCGTCGTTGGTAACGCAGCCACTCGCGGAAAATTGTTGAGCATGGATCAGGCCGATGTCCGCTTTGCCCGTTCTCGGCGCCGATCGCAAAGACGAGCTCCCATTGCTGGAACAAGATGCCCTAGGCTCGCCGCAATGACTTGCTGGAATCATGGGCACTGGTAGCCTCTGAGGCAGCTCCATTCAACTCGAGAATTTTAAACCCTCTCCCGGCGCGAAACTCGTCAATCGAACTGAAGCGAACGTCATATCGTCCGATGTGGAATCCTGGGAGATTCTGGGAAATCGCGTCGATCCGCGCTTCGAGCTGAGGGCTCCAAAGATGGCTTCCATCACGAAAAACGCAACCTTGCGCATGGTTCCCCGCCTCCACCAGGCGTAACGGCTCGCCGCTTTCCAGGACACGACTTCGCATTCGATTGAACCTTCGCAATTACGTCTCCGCGAGAAGTGAAGCACGCGTATCTGCCAGGATAAGCGGCTCCACGGTGCGCTCACCGTCGCCGACTACTATCGGAAAACTCTTCTCCGTAATGGCAAAAATTTTTCCCCTGCGGTGTGAAGGGAAGCGATAGTAGAAGAGCCCGGCTTCGAGCGGTCCGTAAATGGTTTTTGGCGACCTCCTTCATAGGTTTCTGATTTGTCGGGCTTGATCGGATTTCCTTACTGCCTCCGGCGACGTCTCGGTCCATGCGACAAAAACTGCACACCCGTCCTGTTCCATTTGAAGCAATAGGAACTCCATTTCGTTGATATCAGAATCGTAAGAGCCTCAGTGTAAACTAATTCTCCGTCCTCAAAGATGTGGCACGGGAACTGCGGGAAAACACCGCACCCTTTCCCTGTAACTTGATGCAAACCGAAATACCCACGAACAACGCGAGCACAGCTCGATATGTCGAATCCGATCCTTATCCATGGCCTTACGACGGCGATTTACGCCCAGCTATCACCGCCGTGATCGTCATCGACATGCAGACCGACTTCTGTGGAAAGGGGGGATACGTCGACGCGATGGGCTACGATCTTTCCCTGACCCAGGCTCCGATCGAGCCCATCAAACGCGTCCTTCAGGCGGCTCGCGCGAAATCGTTTCAGATTTTTCACACGCGCGAAGGTCACCGAGCCGATCTCTCCGATCTGCCGGCCAATAAGCAGTGGCGCAGCAGGCGCATCGGAGCAGGCATCGGTGATCAAGGGCCCTGCGGGCGAATCTTGACGCGGGGCGAAGCTGGGTGGGAAATCATCCCCGATTTGGCGCCGCTGCCGGGAGAAAGCGTCATCGACAAGCCTGGCAAGGGTTCATTCTACGGCACCGATCTCGACATGCTGCTTAGGCGAAAAGGCATCCGCAACATTGTCCTCTCCGGAATCACAACCGACGTTTGCGTTCACACCACGATGCGTGAAGCGAACGATCGTGGCTACGAATGCCTCATCCTCTCTGATTGCACGGCCGCGACCGACCCCGGTAACCACGCTGCGGCGCTAAAAATGGTCAAGATGCAGGGAGGAGTTTTTGGTGCCGTGGCCGACTCTGCCGCTTTCATCCAAGCCATCGCCTCTTAGAACAGTTCTCTAAGGACCTTCCGAAACGGTCGGAGGAGCGTCGTCAACCCTAATCAGACCTTCCCGACGGTTCGAGACATCTTGGTTCGTCGAAGCCGTGATGGTATATCCAATGAACGTGCGCCCATCGCGCGGAAGAAAAAGCTGCTGGTAGGAAAAGGAGGGAAAGAGACACACGGAGAGGACACGGCGGAAAATATGGACGACGTGCCGATGCGCCAACGGTGACGATCACTCGACGTAAGCCCTACTGGACTCTTCCAGCCGGCTCCCATTGAGGGCGATGAGTCCAATGAGCGCGGCGCTGATGATGATCAGACAAAAGAGGACGGATCCTACGACGACAACAGGGTGTTTCATGGTGGCGACAGTATGGACTAAACTGCCCTCGCTGCAAAGACTGACAAGTCGCGGAACGCGACCCTGGGGAGATCCTCCGGCCGCGCGACTCGCAACGCCTAACGCCGTTTTATTTGCCCTTCTTCTCCACAATGGACGGCCAATTTACGTCAGCTTTCTTCAAGTTTCCCTCGGTGTCGGCAGTGAAATCCTTCCGGACCTTCAGACTGTACTGGAGCAGCAGACGTCCGTTGACGATCTGAAAGGCATTCGGATCTATCGGCGCCGTGTAGCCTCGCGACACAGCCCAGGCGCAAAATCCGCCGAATTGCGGTTCATATTTGGTTGGATCTGCGTCGAAGGTGGATTTGTTCTCGGCCGAAGCGAAATGGTAGACGACACCGCCGAGGTCACTTCGAAATTGCGAATCGCCTTTCATCGCTTGGCCATCTTTGAAATACGCGACGGGGTCATACCCCTTTAAGGCTACCCCAGCCTTGTCGACATTTATCAGAGTCTTCGCCAATGCTGTCGAGATCAGCACGAGGCTCAGAATTGCTGTTATTGCTAGGTGCTTCATAATGCAGGTCTATTCTTGCTCTAAGTCGCTCGCCGCCTGAATTCCTTACAGCCGACCAGGAAGCACCGCCTTCAAGCAATTCACCCCTTGCCAGAAAATTGACGCGCTGTCTCCCGTCGCTGCGCCAATCACGCATCTAGCCGATGACTGTTTCGCGCGTTCGGGAACCATTTCGACCTTCGCGAGCGCGCTCTCCGGCGAGTATTCGAAAAACCAGGTAATGAGTCACGAGCAAGGCAGGAACCCAAAAGGAAGGAATCCAATAGGCCGCTCCCATGTAAGCGGGCGCCCCGAAGACGTTGGCCAGGACAATCGCCGTGATCAGGTCCAAAGTGCCAAAAAGATTGAATGCCCACAGCACAACCTTGGCGGACTGGAAATGACGAAGCGTTAGCGGGATCGCCAAGAACGCCAGCAGAGCGGCAATGAAATCACCGATCGCTGCAGGCCAGGCAAATTGCGGAGGCATCCCTGGATAGACCGCACCTCCTGCCAGAAACATCAGGCCGAGATGGCGCTGCGAATGAAGCAGCAAAATCGGCACCAGCACGACCTGAGGTCTCCACTCATCAAGTCTCGGCAGGACATAGATCTTCGCCGCGGCCGCAAAGACGAGCGTGCCAAACACGAGATTCACCGTCAGCGCCTGGTCGCCGATCGCCTGCATCATCCATCAACTAGCCACTTCACTTGCATATTGCAAGTCATATTCGCCTTTTGGCTGGCGCGAGCGTTGGCCGCCAGAACTCTTCCTGGGGTCTTGCTCTTCTTGGGGGCCGGCCCAATATATCGCCATGGAAGCACCGAGTCCGGAAAGGATCATGCAGCTTGGCCTGGGATTCTGGGCAACGAAGGCACTTCTCAGCGCGGTTGAGATGGAGGTTTTTACGCAACTGGCGGGAGGCAGCGCGAACTTTGAGAGGGTGCGGGAGCGGCTTGGGCTGCATCCGCGGGCGGCACGCGACTTTCTTGATGCTCTCGTCGCGCTCGGATTTCTGCGTCGAGAAGACGGCCAATACTCAAACACCGCGGAGACAGATCTTTTCCTCGATAAAGGAAAGCCCACCTATGTCGGAGGTATTCTGGAAATGGCGAACAATAGGCTTTATGGCTTTTGGAACGATCTGATACCGGCGCTTCGAACGGGGATGCCGCAGAATGAAACGAAGACGGGCGGCGAGCCCTTCTTCGCGACCCTCTACGCCGAACCTCAGCGGCTCAAGGAGTTTCTGCGCGCAATGTCGGGGCTCAGCCGGCCCGCAAATCTGGCGATTGCTCGACAGTTCCCCTGGGACAATCACGCGACCTATGTGGATGTTGGGACTGCGCAGGGCGACCTTGCCGTGCAGATTGCTCTGCAGCATCCTCACCTGACGGGAATCGGATTCGATCTGCCCGAGGTCGGGCCGGTCTTTGAAGAATATATAACACAGAACCGGCTGGCAGACCGTGTCAGGTTTATTAGTGGCAACTTTTTCACCGATCCCCTTCCGAAGGCAGACGTCGTTCTGATGGGACACATTCTTCACGACTGGAATCTCGAGGAGAAAATGATGCTATTGGCAAAGGCCTATGAAGCGTTGCCGGAGGGCGGAGCTGTGGTTATCTACGATGCGATCATCGATGATGAGCGCTCAGCAAATCCATTTGGACTGCTCATGAGCTTGAACATGCTCATCGAAACGCCTGGCGGATTCGATTATACAGGCGCCGATTGCCAGGCATGGATGCGGCAAGTCGGCTTTGGTCAAACTCGCGTCGAGCATCTGGTCGGGCCGGATTCGATGGTCGTGGGCATCAAGTAGACTCATTCGGCTCGGGAGATTTCGCTATCGAGTTTCCTTTTAATGCGGGCGGTTGCAGCCGCCGGCATCCCGGGTCCCACGGAAGGAGCGTTGGGAACACTGACGCGTCGCGCCCACTTGCGCACCAGGCGGAGCTGGCGCACATAGTTTCTGCAGTAGCTGCAAAGCAGGCTGTGCAGGAATAGCCTAACGCGCTCGCCGATGGTCAGCGACTGGTCCATCGCCCTGGCCGCAAGGCGTGTCGCCTCCTGGCAGGTTAGACCATATGCGTCCCAGAGCCATTTCTGCACCCATCGCAACATTGCCATCATCTCGACCTTCCTTGAATTCGGCTCGCCAGTCGCTCCTGAATGGGAACTCTCAGCGAACCCGTCAGCCGGAGGATCACCCGGGATTTTTCGAGACAATGCATCCAGGGTACAGTCGCCCTACCCCGCCGAAACCTTACAAGGCTGTCCGGCTAAGCTGCGAGGAGCTCCCGCCGAGGCCATTGCCCTCCACCTGGCCGGAAGGAGTTCCCCGCCCGGAGGAGACATTGACCGAGCCGGGTTTGCCCGAAAGGCGCCGGCTATGCGTAAAAATTGCGGTCCCACCGGTGGGCCTTTAGTCTTTGGAGCTTCTCCTGCGTAAGCCCTCGGCCATCGCCGATCTGGCAATTCCGTTCCACGTTTCGCACCGTGCGCATTCCGGGGATGACCGTCGAGACAGCAGGGTGGCTCAGCGCGTAGCGGAGCGCCGTTTCAGGCATTTCGTCCATGGCTATCCCCAGATCGGAAACAATCCGCGTCACCCGCTCGTAGACCTGCTGCTTTCGATCACCTCGAAAAAAGTTATTCCGGAAGTCATCTTCCGCAAAGGTCACGTCAGGGGTGATCTTACCGGTCAACCCTCCCTCATCGAGTGCCACCCGGACGATGACGCCGACGTTGTGCCGCTCGCAGGCAGGAAACAACTTTTCTTCCGGGTTTTGCTCGAAAATGTTATAGATGACCTGAACCGTGTCTAAGACACCGGTCTCAATCAACTTGACGACGTTTTCTGGTTGATAGTCATTTATCGAGACACCGAAAAACCTGATCTTGCCCTGCTCCTTGAGCTTTTGAATGGCGCCGAGCCAGTCTCCTTTGTCGACCCATTCGTCGGACCAGACGTGAAACTGCTGCACGTCGACGGTTTCAAGCCCGAGATTTCTGAGACTCTCCTCAGTGCATTTCGTGACATGGTCGGCCGGAAAGGCCTCGGCGACGGGCGTGCCAGCTCTTGCCGGCCACACTTCGTTCTTCGGAGGTATCTTCGTAGCTACGTAGATCGTCTCCGATCGTTCTCTTATCAATTGTCCGACGAGCTGTTCACTATGACCGTCCCCATAGACCAACGCGGTGTCGATGAAGTTCACTCCCAAATCGATCGACCGATTGAGTGCACTCAGGGACTCATCATCAGAAGCGCCAATCCAGCCGCTCTTGCCAATTCCCCAAGCGCCAAAGCCGATTTCGGATACTTTAAGTCCTGTCCTGCCGAGCGCTCGATAGTTCATTGTTCCATTCTTCCATATTCCTTGAGCCCAAGCCAGAATTCTTGAACAGCTCTTGCTGCCAAAGCCATTCCCGGCACACCGGGTTAGGCCCACTTGGAGACCGGATTCAGTTTTTCTGAAGTGATTTCTTCAACCGCTCACGAGCCTCGGGCGGCAACGCGGCCGGGCCATGCGCACATCCCTTTTCCGGAAATTCGGAGCTGAACGTTCGCAGGGAGTCGAGATGTTTGCTGTAGCGCGAACACCAAATACAAATACTGAAATGGAGGCGGAGGAGCAAGCGGGTATGCAGGGGTAACGGTCGCTCCAAGGATTCTGAGAGCAACCGGGTGACATCGTGGCAATGCGGCGTGAGTTTCACCACAACCTTCACGAAGAGCGTCTTGATCCAGCTAATTGACGCAATCATCGATCCTCACTGATCAATCAGCTCTCGCCAGGGTGAAAGCAACCGGCAAATCGCGTTCCATTCAGGTCGAGCTGAGCGGTTCTCAGGCATCAGTGTTTCTTCGGCGGATTCATCTTATCGAACCAATTCATTTCAAGACATTCGCGCAAGGCCATCCGCGCGCGATGCAGCATGACCCACAGGTTGCTCTCCGAGATTCTGAGCATGGCGCAAATTTCCTTGCCGGAAACGTCATCCATCTCGCGAAGCATGAAAACATCCGCCACCCGCTGCGGCAGCTTGGAGAGGCAATCGCGCATCGTCTGCCAAAACTCCGTCTTGTGCATTACTTCGTCCGCCTCAGGTCGCCATTCGTGCGGCCCCAAGTCGTGATTCCAAAAACCTTCCCCGACAAACTTGTGCGCACATTCGTCTCGAAGAAACTCCATGTCGGTGAAGGATGTCTCCCGCCCGAGCCGCCGGTAGTAATCCACGATCTTGTTCTTCAAAATACCCACTAACCAGCTCCGCTCAGAGGATCGGCCGGCGAATCTATTCTGCGACCTGATAGCCACCAAAAGCGTGTCTTGGACGAGATCCTCGGCGATCTCAGGTGTCCGGACGCGGACGAGTGCGTAGCGATATAGGCAGTCGCCGTGCTCGTCCACCCACCGCGAAGGATCCGCTTTCCCGTCGGAGGTCTGCGCGGATGACGGTGGGCGTGCTGGTTCCATTAATTTTCGTTCGCCTGAGTAGCCAAGCGTTCTCCCGCTGAAAAGAACATTCAAAAACAAGCTGGATCTGGCTGGCTCAGCTGGCGCTTCCATGATGAGTCCCCTGGGGCAATTACACCCCTTGGCGGGGATCTACTGAGGTTTGGCTAATCGCCTCGCGGTATACCACCTCGTCTATGGTATTTGCTGTCGTGGCGACGTCCTCTTCGCCGTCTTGAAGAAAGCGTCTCGGCCGTGAGGACACGGCCGCTGCAAAACGGTAAAGGCACTTCCAATCCGCGTCCCGGCCTTGCGGCCAGCCGGCTCGATCGAAGCAAAACGCTCTAGCGCGCTTGCAGGGAGAGGGCGAATTACCGCCCTGCCGATGCCCTCACCTCGTAAATTGCCAGAGGCCGACAACCGCGCCTTCGGGGTCAGCAATGATGGCGAACCTTCCCATCTGAATCGTGGTGATATCCTTGTGCACCTTGGCACCCAGCTCCTTGGCGCGGGCGACAGACGCCTCGAGATTTTCGACCGTCACGTAGGCCATCCACATTCCAGGCATCGATTCCGCATCCGGTGGAAGCATGAACATCCCGCCGACCGGACGCTCGCCAGATTTGAACATGCTATAAGTGTTCCCCTGCATGTCCATATCCTCGCGGGACCACCCGAAAAGAGCGGTGTAAAATTTCGCACTTGCGGCCGCATCACGGGTCATCAGCTCATTCCAGCTGAATATCCCGGGAGTCGTATCCATTTCGTTTGATGTTTGTTCGCTCATATCGTCTCCAGTTTATATTTGAAAATCAGGAATTGCCAGGACGTCGAGGACGCTCAACTGTCGCAGATAGCAACATCGTCTCACCTGCAAGTCTGCGAAACCACTTTCTTACTCTTGCAAACGTTTGAATCCACCCGTTAAACGACGAATCAAGGAATTCTGCTATGGACAGAGCTGATCTGCGTACTCAAGGCGAATTCCTCCGCATCGAGGAGGAAAAGCGCTACAAAGCGCAAAATGGTCTCTGGCGCAAATGGGGCCCCTACCTTAGCGAACGTCAATGGGGCACAGTGCGTGAGGACTACAGTCCAGAGGGCAATGCTTGGGAATATCTTTCCCACGACCATTCCCGCAGCCGCGCCTACCGTTGGGGCGAAGACGGAATCGCCGGATTTAGTGATCACCATCAGAGGCTCTGTCTCTCGCTCGCGCTCTGGAACGGACGTGATCCGATCCTCAAGGAACGTCTGTTCGGCCTCACCAACGCTGAGGGAAATCACGGCGAAGATTGCAAGGAGCTCTATTACTACCTGGACGCCACGCCCACCCATGCCTACCTGAAAATGCTCTATAAGTATCCGCAGCAGGAATTTCCTTATGCGGATCTCGTTCAAACCAACCGTGCAAGGGGAAAGCAGGAGCCGGAATACGAACTGTTGGATACCGGGATTTTCAATGAGGACCGTTATTTCGATGTCTTCGTCGAGTACGCGCGGATCAACCCGACCGATGTCAACATACTTGTTAGCGTCTGGAATCGCGGGCCCGACGACGCCGCGCTTCACCTTTTGCTGCAGCTATGGTTTCGCAACACATGGTCATGGAAACCCGGTGGGGCAAGACCTCGAATCTCCGCGCGCGATCCGCAATCGGTGGAGGTGACCCATCATGACCTGGGCGCTTTCCAGTTCTTCGTCGAGAAAGCCGACGAATGGCTCTTTACGGAAAACGAAACCAATGCACCGCGACTTTTCGGGGACAATCTTTCGGGGTATTTCAAAGACGCATTTCACGAATATGTCGTGGTTGGAAATGCCTTCGCAACGAATCCCGCGCGCGCGGGCACCAAGGCTGCCTCCCATATCACTCGCATCGTTCCTTCCGGCGGCTGCCTGCAACTGCGGGCCTGCTTGCGGCAAACTTCGGAAGGGGACCCGTTCGAATCCTTCGACGACGTAATCAATGCCAGGCGCGCGGAAGCCGACGCCTACTATGAAGACCTCCAAGCCGATATTCCGGACGAGGACGCCCGACTCGTGCAACGCCAGGCTCTCGCCGGCATGATCTGGAGCAAGCAATATTTTTACTATGACGTCCCCGAATGGTTGAAGGGCGATCCTTCGCAGCCACAGCCACCAACCGAACGCGCGCACGGGCGGAATTTCGATTGGAAGCACCTAAACAACGCGGACATCGTCTCGATGCCAGACAAATGGGAATATCCCTGGTACGCCGCCTGGGATCTCGCGTTCCACACTGTCGCCCTTGCACTGGTCGACCCAGAATTTGCCAAGTCTCAACTCCTGCTCATGACGCGGGAATGGTATATGCACCCAAATGGACAATTGCCCGCCTACGAATGGGCCCTCGGCGACGTAAATCCTCCCGTCCATGCCTGGGCGACATGGCGCATCTTCCAGATGGATCGCGAACGCCAACAACAAGGTGGCGAAAAGAAACCAGGCGACCTTGATTTCCTGGAGCGCGTCTTCCACAAGCTGATGCTCAACTTCACCTGGTGGGTCAATCGTAAGGACGCGCAGGGGCGCAATATCTTCCAAGGCGGGTTTCTGGGTCTGGACAATATTGGTGTCTTTGATCGCAGCGCTCCCTTGCCGACCGGCGGGTTCATCAATCAAGCCGACGGCACCAGCTGGATGGCGATGTACTCCCTGAACCTCATGCGCATCGCCCTCGAGCTTGCGCGGCATAACCCGGTCTACGAAGACATCGCGACCAAGTTCTTCGAGCATTTCCTGCACATCGCTGAGGCGATGAATAATATTGGCGAGGCAGGGATCGGCCTTTGGGACGAGCAGGATGAATTCTACTATGACGTTCTGAACATCCCGGACGGGCGGATGATTCCGCTGAAGGTGCGCTCGATGGTGGGGCTGATCCCGCTTTGTGCCGTCGAGGTTCTTGAACCGGAGAGCCTCGCACAGGCACCGGAATTCGCCCGACGCCTAAAGTGGCTCCTGAACTATCGACCGGACCTTGCCCGGCTCGTTTCGAGATGGCAGGAGAGCGGTCGGGGGGAGCGCCATCTGCTCTCGCTTCTTCGTGGTCATCGAATGAAATGCCTGCTTCGGCGCATGCTCGACCAGACCGAATTTCTCTCCGACTACGGCGTGCGGGCCCTTTCGAAGATCCACGACGCCCATCCGTACATCTTCGGTTGCGGCGAAAGTGAAATGCGCGTGCGTTATCAGCCAGCCGAATCCGACTCAGGACTATTCGGTGGAAACTCGAATTGGCGCGGGCCGATTTGGATGCCTGTAAACTACGTGCTGGTTGAATCACTCCAAAAATTCCACAAGTACTACGGAGACGATTTCACCGTCGAGTGCCCCACCGGCTCCGGGACATACTTGACCATACGCGAAGTCGCCAACGAGCTGGCCCGCCGACTCACGCGCATCTTTCTCAAAGACGATTCGATGCGCCGTCCCGTCTTCAATGGCCAGGAGAAGATGCAGACAGATCCCCATTTCCGCGATTACGTCCTGTTCCATGAATATTTTCATGGCGACACCGGTCGCGGAGTAGGTGCCTCACATCAGACTGGGTGGACGGGCCTGATTGCGAATTTCCTCAAGCCGAATCAAGGAGGACTTCAGCTATGACGACCGCGATGGAGAACTCCATGCGCTTGCAGCCATTGCACGAGAATCCCCGTGGGCTGATTCACAACCGATATGGTGTGCGGTTGGCCCGCACACGCGAAGAACTTGAGACCGCTCTGCGTCTGCGCTTCGAAGTTTTCAATCTCGAGCTCCACGAGGGCCTCGCAGAATCCTTTTTTACCGGTCTCGATGAAGATGAATTCGATCGCTTTTGCGACCACCTGATTGTCGTCGACGAACTGACTGGCAAGACCGTGGGAACTTATCGGATGTAGACGAGCGAGATGGCGGAAAGCGGTTGCGGCTTCTACAGCGCTCGGGAATTTGAGTTTGCCCCCTACGAGGCAATGGCCAGTTCCCTGATTGAGCTTGGTCGCGCTTGTGTTCATCAGGCACACCGCACCTTGGCGGGCCGTGAGCCTCCTTTGGAAAGGAATCATCGATTATGCTCTTGAACGGCACTGCCGTTACCTCATTGGATGCAGTTCCCTCCCGTCACAAGATCCGGCTCTCGGTGCTGCGATGTTTCACCGACTGCGCAAGGCCCACCTTGTCAGTGGACCATTCCGGACAAGTCCGCTGGCAGCACTTGCGATTCCCAGTGATTGCACCTTTGTTCCTTGCGGCCCTCCGCCCAAGCTCCTGCGAGTTTATCTAAGCCTCGGTGCCAAGATTTGCGGGCCGCCGGCCATAGATCGTGAGTTCGGAATCATCGACTTCTTAACGCTGCTGGACATCAGACACTCTCCATTCAGAGCCGCGGCACGTTTTCTGCCCAGAAGGTGAGCGTTGGACCCGTTGCTAACGTTGAGCGGCCATGCCATGGACCGCAGGCTTTGGCCAACGGTCGCTGCAAGCATCACGTTGTATCGGCATCTTCCTGGAAAGCCTCCCACTCTTTTTGCGGCTACGTTTTTCCGGCAACGCCGCTTGGCGTGGTGTGTGGGCACAATGGATCAGCGACCGCTTTCTCAGGTTGATCGACGGCAAAGTTCACATCACGGGCACCGTGCCGAAAAGTGGACTCATCGTGTGCAATCATCTGAGCTATCTTGACATCCTGGTCCTGCTCAAGGCCTGCCCGGCCGCTTTCGTTGCGAAGAAGGAGGTCCGCCGCTGGGAAAAACGTTCCCTGGCGGCATGCGTTCGCTTCGGTCCTCCCCACGAACCTGTGCAAGAACGCAAGCAACATGCCGTGACACTGCGTCTCGCCGTAATTCAGCTCCGCAACGCAGGGCGAGAAAACGTGCCTAGGCGTTTTGCCCGTCCGCCGCGGGAAGAACGCAAGTAAAGGTAGCGCCGGGACAGGCATTCGCCGATGCCCAAAGACGACCTCCGTGCGCCTCCACGACCGTGCGGCTGATTCGCAGCCCCATTCCCATGCTTTTCGGTTTGGTGGAATAGAACGCATCAAACAACCGATCTTTTTGCTCGGGATCAAATCCCACGCCACAGTCCTGCACGTCGATTCGCACGGCCTCTTTGTTTTCGAGCGTCTCCCGGGCTGTTCTAACTGTTAGAATACGCCGATCATCGGTCTCTCCGCTCATGGCTTCGATAGCGTTAGAGATCAAGTTGAACAAAGCCTGCTGCAACTCGATCCGATCGCCCAAAACATTCGGCAAATCCTCCGCGAACTCGGTTTGAACTGTGATCTTGTGTTGCCTCAGATCGCGGCTCGCAAGCGCTAAAACATCAAGCACCAAATCTCCAGCCTCCAACGGAGTCAACTCCGGAGTCGACTGTGAGGGAACCTCTCGAGCGCGGGCCAGGACTTCCTTTGCGTGCGTGGCATCCTTTACGATGTTCAAGAGAGGCTCGCGCGACTCAAAAGGCAGCGCACGAGTTGCCTCTGCCAGCCGAAAGCAGAAATCGCCGTTTTTTGAGATTGCGTCGAGGGACTCATCGATCTCCTTCGCGATGGAGGACGCGTACTCTTCGATGGTCAAGCGCGCCACGCGCGCGAACTCCGCCTGGACATTGCGAAATACTTTCTCGGAAACCTTCTGGTCGGTAATGTCGATTATTGCGCCTGCGAACTCCGCAAGAAGGGACTCCTCCAAGACCGGATGGCCGACGCTTCGGAGATGCCTAGTGGAACCATCCGCAAGGACAATGCGAAATTCGATCTTGAAATCACTCTTCTCACTCTTGGCCTTCTCAAGCGCTTGCTCCAGATCGGCCCTGTCTTCAGGATGCACAAATTGGAGGAAGAGCTGATAGGATGGCTTCATGTCCCCAGGATTGACGCCGAATATCCGGAACGTCTCCTTCGACCAGTAAACCTCACCGCTCAATACATTCCAGCCCCAGCTGCCGGTGTGGCTGACCTTTTCAGCCTCGGCCAAGTATGCCTCGCTGAGTCGAAGTTCGTCCTCGGTTCGCTTTTGTTCGGTAACATCTCGCATCACTCCCGCAAAGCCTTGCAGATCCCCGGCATCGTTCTTCAACGGAGTCAGGACGATGTTCGACCAATAGCGCACTCCATCCTTCCGCAGGCGGGTCACCTGATCCTCAAAGCGACCTTCGGCTACGGCGCGCCTCATCGCTTCACCCGGTTTTTCAGCTTCAAGCTCCTCCGGTTCGAATAAGATTGAGAAGTGCTTGCCGAGAATTTCCGGCGCCTCCAATCCTGCAATCCGCTCGGCACCTTGGTTCCAGCTAACCACTTTTCCTGCCGGATCGAGCATAAAGATGCCAGCTTCATTCAGGCCACCGATCAGCTGTCGAAGACGCAGATCGCGTTCGGTCTGGGCGATCAGTGCTCGCTGGCGATCGATCATATGCGCCGCCTGCTCCGCATAAAGACGAGCATACTTCGTGTCGCGTTCGTTGGGTTTGCCAGCTTGGCGAAAATGCGTGGAAACCAGACCGATCAACTCCTTGTCCTGGCTAATGAGCGGTGTGAACTGCATCGCGCGAAAGCCAGCGGAAGCCGCGACCGGCCAGTGCGGTTCGAAGGCCGCATCGGCGAGGACATCTTCCACGACCACGCTATCACCGCGACGCAGGGTCGCAATCCAGAGCGGACTTCCGGTGGATACATCCTTGAGTTTCTCCGACACGTCTGACTCGAAACCGTGATGGGCCACCACTTCCAACGCTCCGCTTTCGGCGTGGTAGAGTTGAAGACTGCCCATGTCTGCCTTGTGCAGCTCGATCATGCCCGTGACCACTTCATTGCAGAGAGGTCGAAGTTCTGTGGGCCCGAATAATCGGAGCTGAAGCTCGTGCAGGCGATTTGCGGCTGTCTGTTCGGCCGTCAAGCTGGCGCTCGCGGTTTGAAACTCCCGCGCGCGTGCATCAACTTGCCCCTTGAGCTCGTCGCGTTCCGCGGACCACGAACTGCGCTCGCGTTGCCGGTCAGCTTTCTCAGTCTCCACCATCAAGCTCGCTTCCTGGAGTTCCTCAGGGGATGGCAGCCTCAATGCCTGTGGAATCACCTTCAGCAACACGATAGCGGCCGCGATGCCAGCCACGCCGGTGACGGCCTTGACGATTCCAAAGAAGCGGAACGTCCCGTTCCATACCGACCAAATCTCCATCAGATGAATGACGCCGCATGCAAAGACGAACAGCCCGAATAAAAGGAATGTCTCACGCCGGGACAGGCCAACCCTATTTCGAAGGAAGTAAGCCAACGCGATCAGGATTAAGAAAAAGGCCAGCGCGATCAGTGCGTCAGAGGCAACGTGCACCCACAAGACCTCGGGGTGCCCAAGATACGCTTGTCCGTACGGAGTAAAGTCTGAGTCGAATAGTCTCTCAAAAAAGTCGGTCATGACAGCGCGTTCCCCAAAGGTCCACTCAACTCAAGCATCCTCGTTGAACTAGCGGAAACCAAAAAATCGCCCTCCCTCCAAAATGGTCTCGGCGGCTCTTGAAGAGCAAACTCGACCAAAAGGCCGCGTCAGAATGAAAACTTGCGGG
This sequence comes from uncultured Verrucomicrobiae bacterium, assembly GCA_963824895.1. Classification (GTDB taxonomy): domain Bacteria; phylum Verrucomicrobiota; class Verrucomicrobiia; order Chthoniobacterales; family Terrimicrobiaceae; genus DASTFP01. The sequence continues at coordinate 83,545 of CAWGQS010000019.1, forward strand.
AATTGCAGGCTGCGACCATGCCCGCAGTGCCGCGGGCGCGATTGTAATTGTTGTGAGCGGCCACAAATTTCGCTGCAGGCGGTGCCATACCGAATTGCAGCACCCCGCTCGATACCCATCAGATTTCCGGTGAGATGCCTGCGCAATTCATCAATTAATCCTTGAGCAAGCCCTTGAAAACGGTTGCTTGCCATAAGGATGAACACAGCTCGTGACAGGACGACAGAGCTACTGCGCATTCGCGAGGCGAAATTTCGCAACCAGAGGCCTTGAAGCGTGAAATACTCGATCATGGTGTTGGCGATCTCGATTGCAGCAGCAACCGGCTGCCGCAAGAACGTGCCAGAGAAACGGGATGAGCGACCGGGCCAAGAAGAAAAAAGACCAAGCTTCGTTCAAACTGGAACAGCTTCCTGGTATGGCCGCGGATTTGCCGGCCGAAAGACCGCGAGCGGGGAGAAATTTGATCCGGAGGAGTTAACGGCCGCACATCGGAGCCTACCGTTCGGAACCATCGTTCACGTTACCAACCTTAGAAACAATCGGACCGTCGCAGTTCGAATCACCAATCGCGGCCCGTTCATCAGAGGGCGAATCATTGATCTCAGCCCTGCCGCGGCCCGCAAACTACGCATTATCAATTCCGGAACCGTCCGCGTCCGAATCGAAGCGAGACCGCCCACCCAAGATACCTCTCGATAGGCTCTCTGCTCCGTTTGCCGACGCGCTCGCCCAAAATCGGCGCACCCTCACCATGCCAAAGACGGATTATTATTATGAATTTCGGAGAAGTGCGATTTCTAACGATTGATCCATGAGATGGTTTTTGAGAAGGCTTAAACCACTAATTCGCATGTCAAAATGGATCGATAGGCCTTCATCGCAGGGGTCTCCGCTTGCCGTCGCGGTGATGTTCATTGGAAATGGACTGGTGATGGGTTCCTCGCTCTCGAGGATGCCAGAAATCCGTGACCAGGTCGGCGCTACTCCCACCACCCTGGCATTTGCGCTCGTTTGCGTGGGAATCGGATCGATCGTTTCCATGCCGTTTACCGGTTTGCTCGCGGACCGCTACTCCTCGATGGTGGTCAGTCGGGCGGCCACTGTGATCTGTCTGGCTGCCTGGGCACTCGTGCCATTAGCGACTTCGGTGCCGACCCTGGCTGTGATCATGCTCGCCGCCGGTTTGGGGACTGGGGTTGGTGATGTTGCCATGAACATTCAAGGAAACGTCGTCGAGCAGCGCCGCAACAAGGTCCTCATGCCGTTCTGGCACGGACTCTTTTCGGTTGGCGGGGTGGCCGGCGCGATGGCGGGCGCCCTGGCCGCTTCACTCGGTCTGCCACTCTACTGGCAACTTTCGACAGTATCGCTCCTCTTGCTGGTGGCGATGTGGCTGGCGACAGCGTTCTACGTGCCGGATGCAAAATTGCATCCGGCAGCAAGCAAGGCGCAACAGGAAGAGCCGATCTTTGACGAGCCACAGCTGCTAGCATGCGAGCGCCCGCGGACCGCTGAGACGCAATCGTCGATTACCCGCGTGGAAATCCTCCTCGGAATCATTGTGTTTGGCACCGCCGTTGGCGAGGGAGCGGCGAACGATTGGCTCGCTCTCGTGCTGGTTGACAACCGGGGCGCGCCGGCTGCCCTCGGTGCGCTGACCTATGCGGGATTTAACTTAACCATGGCTATTGGTCGCTTTCTCGGTGGAATCGTGATTGAACGCTTTGGAAGAGCTCCCGTCTTGAGGATTGCTGGCTTGCTGGGCAGCGCAGGGGTGGTGGCCGTCTGCCTGATCCCTTCGACCGTGGCCGCACTACTCGGTGCTCTCGCATGGGGACTTGGCCTTTCCGTCGTTTTCCCGTCAGCCATGTCGGCGGCGGGAGAAGTGCCCGGGCGGGGCTCTCGGGCGATCACGGTCGTCTCGACCATCGGCTACGGCGGCTTTTTGCTCGGGGCGCCGCTGATCGGGTTTCTCGCTCACAGTGTGCCTCTCGATCGAGCTCTTCTGGCCGTGGCGTTCCTCATCTTGCCAGTTGCCATTCTGGCCTCCGTGGCTCGCGAACGCGCCGGCAAATCAAGCTTGCGCCCAGCCCCGTAAAGTAACCCCCCGGGCGACGAGCGCAGAGCTATCGCTTACAGAGCGATGACCTCTCTAAGTATAATTTCGCGTGAGGAGACGCCGACCTCGATGACAAACTCACCGGGCTCGACCTTCCAATCCCCAGTTTGCACACTCCAATACGCAAAGGCGCGCTCTGGAAGATGGAGGCTAATGCGCCGAGACTCGGTAGGTTCGAGACGGACCTTGGCAAAACCCTTCAGTTCACGCACCGGACGCTCAACCGAACAGGAAACTTGGCCGACATATACTTGAACCACCTCGGCTCCCGCCCTCTCGCCCACGTTGGATATTCTCAGCGAAACGGAAACGCCCGCGGCCGTCGGTTCCACCTCGAGGCTAGCCAAATCAAACTTGGTATAACTCATTCCGTGTCCGAAGGCAAAGAGCGGCTTAATACGCTTGGCATCGAACCATCGGTAACCAACAAAAATTCCTTCCTTATACAGGCAAACGTCAGGACCGTAGTCATTGAGCGCATGAGCAGGCGAATCCTCCAGGGCGCGGGGAAATGTCACCGGCAGCTTTCCGGAGGGATTGGTATTGCCGAGCAAGATGTCCGCGATTGCATGGCCACCTTCCATTCCAGCGTACCACATTTGGACGATGGCGCGAACTTGGCTCACCCATGGCATCTCGACTGGAGAGCCGCTCACGAGCACGACCACGGTCATCGGGTTTAGTCCGGCGATCCGGGCAATCAATTCATTCTGGCCCTCATGCAGGGCCATGTCCCTTCGGTCGGTTCCCTCGAGATCGTACTGATGACTCAGGCCACCGAAAAAGAGCACGGCGTCAGCTGTCTTTGCCGCCGTGAAAAGTGCTTCGTCATCCTCGTTCGCATTCCGGACCCATGGCGGAGTCCAACCCAGCTGGATGCGAAGATCCGGCCGTGATGGCGAAAGCTCGACCCGGAGGTGGTAAGCGGTTCCAGCCTGGAGCTCGAACGATTTACTCGTGGTTTCCTCGCCTCCTTCAAAGCGGTGAAGCACGACGATGCCATCAATAGCCAGACAGGCCTGATGCGAGCCGACCAGGATGAACTCGTAGGAACCGGTCTCCGGTGCGATGAGCACGGTTTCCCATCTTGCGGAAAACTGGCCCGCCTCGCCTCCCAAGACTGGCGCCACGTGATCCCATTCGAAGTCGACGGCGACTTCGGCGCGCTGGGTCACCTCCCCAACGAAATTCCGTTGCTGCCAATAGGACGCCTTCCAACCGCGCGTGCCGGAGCCTTCGTCGGCGATGCTCAGGTAGTGCGGATCAATGGCTTCGAACTCTTCACGACACGTGGGGTAACCTTGGAAAAACTGGATCTCGACCGAGTCGGTTAGCCTCCGGCGAAGACCCTCAAGCGGCGTAATCTCATAGAGTGCCTTCACGCCGGAGCTGTGGCCACCCGGCGCGTGCCGGGTCACCGCGTTGTCACCGATCACAACAAGGCGCTTCAATTTGTCGCGGTCAAGCGGAAGAACATCGCCATCGTTCTTCAGGAGGACAATGGCTTCCCTGGCGATCTCCAAGGCAGCCTGATGATGACGAACGGTGTTGCGTTCTCCGACAGAACGACTCGCATCAAATGCTCCAGCGCGAAACATGGCCCGTAGATTGCGCCGCACCTTGTCATGCAAAAGATCTTCGGATAACTCGCCCCGATCAAGGGCGTCACGAAACGCACGTCCGAGGAAAAATTCGTCGTACCTATCCGACGTGCCCATTTCGAGATCGCAGCCGAATTTTGCGGCCTCCATGGTGTCTTTAACTCCTGCCCAGTCCGAGATGTAGCTGCCATCAAATTCCCACTCTCCCTTAAGGATGCGGTTGACGAGATGCTCGTTGTGACAGCAATACTGGCCGCGGAATTTGTTATACGCACCCATGACGGTGATGCACCTTCCCTCCTTGACGGCCGCTTCGAAGCCCGGAAGATAGATTTCGCGCAAGGTGCGTTCATCCATTTGGGCGTCCACTCCATTCCGATTTAATTCCTGATTGTTGGCAGCGAAGTGCTTTACGCACGCCGCGACCTGCTGGCTTTGAATTCCTTGAATTTCTGGCGCGACGAGTGCTGCAATCAGATGAGGATCCTCGCCGAAGTACTCGAAATTGCGTCCGCAAAGTGGCGTCCGAGCAATGTTGATGCCCGGTCCCAAGATGACGTCCTTGCCACGATGCCGTGCCTCCGCGCCAAGAACCGTTCCAAACCGGTAAGCGGTCTCGGAATTCCAAGTGGCGGCCAACGCAATCCCCGTGGGCAAATATGTGGAGCGATCCTCCTCGGTATCGACCGGATCCCAGCTGTCGCGACAGATCTCATGGCGCACCCCATGCGGTCCATCCGACATCCAGAATTCGGGAATTCCCAGCCTCGGGATTGCTCCCACCGCAAACTTCGAACCTGCATGACAAAGGCTGACTTTCTCTGCGAGCGTCATTTGCGCCATCAAGTTGGTGATGCGCTCCTCGACAGAATCTGCCGTGAACTCAACTTCAAGAACGGTTGAAGACATGTGGATGCTTTGAAGTGGGGAATAGATTCGTTAAAGAGACACTTCGCGAGATTTTTTTCCCTACGCCTGCGCGGTGCCAAAATCCGTTTTTGACGATCACACTTCGAGCAAGGCATCACCTCCTAAAGATGCAACCCCGCGCGGGCAAAGTATCGCGCTCCCTCGCGTAGGAACAGTGTTGCGCGCTTTCGCCACGATCGCGAACAAATCTAGAAACTTCCTTCCTGGAATGTCTTTGTACCTCCTTGAGCATGATCACTGGCCGGAAACGCGTCGCTTACTCCTACTACTCTCCATGAGCATCCTGAGCGATTTTCGTTGGTTTGCCGTCCGCTGTAGGTCCGGTATGGAGACGCCGGTGGATTTCAAATTGCGAACGATGTTGATCGAAACGCTGCTACCCCTGGCCAAGCATTCGATCGCGTATCCACAGCACACCTCGCGCATACTCGTGCGCCCGCTATTTACGGGCTATCTCTTCGCTAATTTTTGCGCGGCTAACTCCCTTCGGATAGTGGTTCTTAGCCGCGGCGTATTGCGGGTGGTCTGCAAGAAAGGAGAACCGGTTCCTGTAAACGATGCAATTATCACGAGCCTGCGTGAACACATGGGACCGGAAGGGTTCATCGAACTTTGCGAGAACGCGACTGTTCCCCGGGATGATATGCAAGTTGCCTCCGATCCGCTTCAGAGTTGGCGAGCGGTTTTTCAACGGCAACTCAGCGACCAGCGCCGCGTGGAGATTCTTATTCAAACCCTCCGAGAATTGCCGGAAACTTCAGGCGAGGCCTGGGAAATGACCTGTAAGTGAAACAGCCAATGGGCGGTTAGCGAGCTACCCCCTTTTTGCCCGAATTTTGGCCGTTGCGGGCTTTCCGCACTTCCGGCAGAAGTCAGTCCGCCTGATGCGTGTCGTCTTCAAGCAACTCAACCGTCATCTTTAAATCCCGCAACGCGTCGATGTAGGCATACCGCCCTCCCGCGTATTCGCCCTTTTGCAGGAGCGGCATGCCATTGCGTTCAAGCGCCGCCACTTTGTCCTTCATACCCTGAACGACAAAGGCAATGTGATGAGGACCTTCTCCATTCTTGTCGAGAGATTCTCGCCAAGTGCTCGGATTCTGGTCCGGCTCGATTAACTCCAGTTGGAGCGATCCCATGTCGAAGAATGCTAGCTTCGCTCTGGCTTCCGAGGACCTGCCTCTGAATTGAGTTTCGGCCAGTTCCACGGGATCCGTGAAGGACCAGCCAGGGTTTTCAACCCCGAAAAAGTCAGCGTAAAATTGCGCAGTTTTTTCGATATCATGAACGAGAATGCCGATTTGGGTTATGAATTTGGTCCCGAGAATGTTGTTTTCCATCAGATGGTCATGTTGCACAGCAATTTCCGATCGCTCGTGCTTTCCTCCTCCAATTTAACAACTATCGCATGGTATAGTCACCGTCGATGATGATGCCTTGCGGTGTAAACGCCGCCCGTGTGAATTGAGCCAGAGCACACCGCGAGGGCGATCTCTTCAGGCGTGTCGATACGGCGAGACCCACGCTGTGCGTTTTAAACGAGCTATCACCGCGAATTTGCTCGCTACATAGCGACGGCCATAGCCAACTTTCAGGTCGATTGAAGGTCTCCTCGATCGCCTTCCAACTCCACTTTCGTAACATCGTCAAAAGGCATTCCCATCTTTTTGAACCAAGCTTCCACCTCGGCACTGCCGGAAGCCTCCATCACGCATACTATTTTTCCTTCAGCCAAATTCGCAAAACTGCGATAGCCCTTGACCGTGGAATCCTGCTGCGCAGCCTGCGCGAATTGGCGGAGCTGATCGGAAGAGAACTTGCCTGGTGGAACAGTGTGAGTGCTCATGAATTTAGCCATGATGCGCTACCTTTCTAGTTGTTGATTTTTTCTTGCGACCCCGCGCAAATGCCCAAGATCTGTTTCCTTCCTAACCTGTATTACGTCAAGCCAAAATGACGCAAGTCTTTGTGGATTCGAGCTATACAGGCACAGCAAGATGCCGGTTCTCAGGGCCACAACGCAAAGGCCACCCCGCGGAGAGTATTTGGCAGATTAGCCGAGAGGCGTGTCGCGTCCATCCGTGAGGTTGCGCACGAGACAAGTACGGCGTTGCCCAGCGGATACCACGGTCCACCTCGGGACCGGATAACCAGGATCCGGACCATCAAGATTCCCGCCAAAAAGCGCGACCTGACACCGACACCCCCCGCGATCAACTTCCCGCAGCGGACAGCTTTGGCAAGGCTCCGCAAGCCATTCCGTACCTCGAAACCGCTGAAAGGCCGAACTGCTGGTCCAGATCCAGGATGTGGATTGTCAGACCCTTGTTCCCAGCGGATTTATCCGTCAATCCATAGACGCGCTGCCAGGCATCAGGGAATTTCAACCGTGCCAAGATCAATGCTCAAAATCTTAGTGCCGACGGGGTGAACCTTCGAACCGTTTCTCTATGGTTGCCTCAATTGACTTCGCCAACCCCATTACTCCAGCGTCAAACACCTCTAGCCTGCCTTGCCAAGAAACACGACGTTCACCATGGCCGGCCTCCGATAAGAGATATCGCTCAAGACTTGCTTGGTCCGTCATCCGTCTTCCGAACAAGTGGCACTTGCATCTTCTCCGCGAATTAGGAATAGGCGATCCTATCGCAGTGATTTTCGCATCAAACCTCCTGTGCGGTTTCCAGATACATCGAGGTGATCTGTGGAATTGCTTCAATCAGGAGATCAGCCATATCCTGCTCGTCGCTTAAGATGCTTTCCAGGACGGGAACGATTTCCTTGAGCCCAAGATCTTCCGCTGCGGTAATCAGGGATGTATAGCAGGCAATCTCAAAGTTCTCCGACGTAAACTCCGCCAAAGCGTTTTTCACAAGAGTGTCGTCCACCATCGACGTGGGAAGTGCGGCGACTAGGCCGCTGAAACGCGCCATGGCCGTTTTGAGAGCGGGCTTGTCTTCCCCCAGTTGCTCGAGCAAGGTGGCAATCTTATCCGCGTGTTCCGCGGTAACTTTTCGATGCTCTTCGATGGGATTGCGAACTTCGGGATGCCCTTTGGCGTCTTCGGCATGTTTCTTGAGCGTATCTTCCAGGGCACGCTCCATCGCATAAGCATCTCGGAGCCAGGTTATGAAGTGTTCTTTTGAGTCCATAGTATGTGGTGTGGCTTAGTTTCGTGGCAACAAGCCAAGTCAAGCGTCGGGCCTGTCACTTACTCCTCGATCAGGTGAAGAGTTCAAAGGAATTTTGATTGGACTTTCTTCAACTTCCCTCGACGCAAATATTAGCAATCGGCTTGGATTCACCGATGAAACAATCAGGAGCGGTCCCGATTGGATAAGGGAGGCGGTGGTGTTAAGCGTTCCTTGTTCACGCAAAGTAGGCGCAGTCCTAACGCTTACGGCCAGGACGGGCTGCCGAGTTAACTCGCCGATCTGGACAAGGCAGCCCGTCTCTTTTCCTGCATATCCATCTGGCGATCGTTCGCCTTGGCTTCTTAGAAGCGGAAAGATCTCGTCTCCGCGGGAAAAACCTGCAAATATAACCATTCCGATGAACTCCTCGGAGGCACGATTTACCATTGCCCTTCTGTTGCGAGTTGATCTAGGGAGAGTTGATGCCGATTGATTACTTTCCTGCAGGCAGAACTTTCTTTCTTCACGCTGGCGGAGCGACTTACGCCATGAAGGTCTTGACGCACGAGTTTCTGGCGCATCTTTATTGGGGGCGAACGCTTTCTCCACAGGAGCTCGATTTCGTCTTGCCGCTGCGTGAGCGTCCCTTCAGTCCAAACCCGGATGGCCTGGGCCGAGAATTCAGTCTGGACACGCTGCCGATGGAATATCCCGTCTATGGAACGACTGATTTTAGGTCCCCGGCGCTGGAGGTGTATCAACCTGAGGAAGGATCGCGAATAGTCGACCTACGGTTCAAGGATTATCGAATTACGCCCGGAAAACCTGCACTTTCGGGCCTACCTTCCACTTGGGTCGAAGAGGAGAGCGAAGCGCAAACGTTGATCATCACGCTTGAGGATTCGAAGCTGAGTTTGCGCGTCGAGCTTTTCTACACGGCCTTCGCCAATTACCCAGTTATCACGCGCTCCACACTCATCCGCTATCGCGGAAAGGCTCCTCTCTTTCTTCGTCGCGCGTTGTCTTGTTCGGTTGACTTTGCTTCGGCGCAGACCAACTCGAGTTTCTTGCATCTTTTCGGAGCGCATATGCGTGAACGCGAAGTTTGCTGCACGCGCCTGCGCCCAGGCATCCAATCAGTGGAAAGCCGCCGCGGCGCAAGCAGCCATCACCACAATCCATTCTTCGCGCTCACGGAGTTCGGGACGAGTGAGGATCACGGATCCGTCTACGGATTTAATCTGGTTTACAGCGGAAATTTCCTGGGCCTAGTGGAGTGCGATGCGGATTACGGTTGCCGCGCACAATTGGGCATCAATCCCTTTGATTTTTCGTGGCTGTTGGAGCCCGGGAACGAATTCCAAACTCCTGAGGCGGTTCTTGCCTTCTCGGCAGAAGGTCTCGGCGGAATGTCCCGCGCCTACCATCGCCTTTACCGAAGGCACCTCTGCCGCGGAGAGTGGCGAGATAAACCACGTCCGATTGTCGTTAACAATTGGGAGGCTACCTATTTCAATTTCGAAGCTGCTAAACTGAATGAGATCGCCGCCGCGGCAGCAGATTTGGGTATTGAGCTGTTTGTCCTCGACGATGGCTGGTTTGGCCATCGGGACGACGAGCACTCTTCGCTTGGTGATTGGTTCGTTCACCGAAAGAAGCTGCCGGGCGGACTCGAGGAGGTTGCGGCGCAAATTCAGCAGAAGGGGCTTAGTTTTGGGCTCTGGTTTGAGCCAGAAATGATCTCGGTCGATAGTGAACTGTATCGCGCACATCCGGATTGGTGTTTGCACGTTCCCGGGCGTTCGCGCAGCGAAGGCCGCCATCAACTCGTGCTCGATTTCTCGCGCCAGGAAGTTCGGGAAAACGTCTATCAACAGATGAGGAAAATCCTCACTGCGGCACCGATCACTTATGTGAAGTGGGATATGAACCGGAACATGACTGAGATCGGCTCGGCCGAACTGCGGGCTGATCGTCAGCCCGAAACAGCCCACCGCTATGTTCTCGGACTGTACGAATTCATGGAACGGCTCATCGGCGAATTCCCCCATATCCTCTTTGAAGGTTGCGCCGGAGGTGGAGGACGCTTCGACCCTGGCATCCTTTACTACATGCCGCAAATCTGGACGAGCGATAATACGGACGCTATCAGCCGTTTAAAGATCCAGTATGGAACCAGTCTCCCCTATCCTTGGAGCGCTATCTCGGCTCACGTTTCGGTGGTCCCGAATCATCAGGTTGGCCGAATGACGCCACTCAAGACGAGAGGCGATGTCGCGTTCACGGGGGCATTCGGTTACGAACTCGATGTCTCCCTGCTCCCAGAGGAAGAGCGTGAAGAGGTCAAACGGCAGACCAGCCCTCTATAAGCAGGTGCGGCAGTTGTTACTGAACGGCGATCTCTATCGACTGCGCAGTCCCTTCGAGTCGAATGAAGCAGCTTGGATGGTTCTTTCCGCCGACAAAGCTGAGGCCTTGGTTACACATGTAACTATACTCGCCTTGCCAAATGCGGCCCAGTGCTTCCTCCCTCTAAGAGGCCTCGAGCCGAGTGCCGAATACAAGATTGACGATCTTGTTTATCGTGGGGACGCCCTCATGAACATCGGGTTACCTGTCCCTTATGCATCAGCCGATTTCGTGAGTTGCCAATGGCGTTTGACTAAGGTCATAACTTAGCAGCTGACGCCAATCGCACCTCCCACCGCACCGCGCTCTTCCGATCAACCGACGCGCAATTGTCTCTCTGCAACGCGATTGGCGCACGAGGACTGCTGGTATGTTCCTCGACGAAGTGGCGTGGCGAACACTAGAACAAGCAGTTGTTTTCACCGTCGCCGCTGACAGCGAAAATTGGATTCGCGTCGCTCCGGCCTCTCCGACAAATTCACCGATACGCGAGCCATCTCATCCTGCAGTTAAACGACGTGCCATTTCAATGTCTCTAATCGCACCTGCCGTTATCTTTCGGGTATCGCTGACTACTTATTGTAGAAAGAGCCACCGGCCTGTTGTTAATTTGCTCAGCCGAGGATTGGTGGAACATTTTCGGCTCCTAATCGCACGTTTTCGATTGTACCATCGGTGCCTCGACTTGCCTCTTCCGGTTGGGACAGGCTCGGGAAAATCTTCGTGCTGAAGAATCCACTCGCTAAGGAGTCGGCTCACTCCGCAACAAATTTCGCATATTCATCACAATTCGATTCGCGAATGCGATGGGACAGGATAAAAGACGCTCTGTGCGACGGCGACATGAGCCGGTCAAAACCGGCGTAGACCCTAACAATCACGGAGAACTGATAGTTTTAGCTAAGCAGTTGTTGCGTGGATGGCCCTGGGTCGCCGCTCACATTCGGGCTGTATCTCGTGCTCGCTCGGATGCGCAGCTTGGCACCACACTCGGTGTCGCCATCCAAGAGCCAGACACACTCCTCGCGAATTTCCTTTCCCGACTTCTCCGAGGCCGCGTCCGTCACCAAACCCCCGAGATCGAAGCTTCGAGAGCTGTCTGCCATTTGCAACTCGACGATCCGGACACAAAGCGCCCGATATGGCCTTCTGGTTTGAGGCATTCCCTTCGCTTGTTAGCCTTTCGTCACGGTCTTCCTCATTCCTCGAGCAAACTCTTGACTTTAGGTTCAGGCATTTTCGCTTTTCCACGTGACCTTACCATACAGGGAGCGCAGTTTCGCCCTCCGCGCGGAGAACCTACCGACGGAGAAGCAAATCTTAGATCGGTTTCAGGAATCAGCTGTCGATTTCGTGACCAGCAGCTAAAGTCGTTGAGCAAGTTTACGCACGCCGTGCAGGCCAGTAGATGGTTTCCATGCGTTCACACCGGACGGACAACTCATCTGCCATCATACCGAGACCTGACGTGCAACGGGAGGCCACTTACAAGAAACAATGAATCGATTGCTATTACTCGCCGGGCTGCTGTCCGGGAATCTCCTCGCCCAGATCTCCGCGCCCAGAAATCTAAGGCTGGTCACCAGAGAAGCAACACCAACTCCAACACCTGTCGAAACGCCCGCGCCTACTCCCACTCCAACGCCGAGCCCTAATCCGGATGACCCGGGAGACATCGACTTGACTGGGTTTACCTTGGTATTTGAGGAAAATTTTGACGTGCTAAGCGTCGCCGACACTGACGCAAAGGGCGATAAGACCTGGTATTTTTGCCCGCCATATGGTCTGGCCGGAGCGTTTTCAACCTCTCATTGGACTTCGGAGTCGATGCAATGCCAGGATGGCGTGCTAATTAACACGGCCTCATGGAATTCGAATAGGCACGACCCTCTTGATAAGAATTGGGAGAGCGGTTGCTTGTCTAGTATGGACAAAACGCGGTCTGGCTTTGCTCAGCGATACGGCTATTGGGCTGCCCGGGTCAAGATGCCGGACGCAGGCTGGAGTGCATGGTCTGCCTTCTGGCTGGCGTCGGTCAGCGGCATCCCAGACGGGGGAAGTAAAGGATACGAAATCGACATCTTCGAATGGTATGGTGATTTTCAGCGCCATGTCGGCCATTCCGTTCACCCGTGGAATGAAGATGGCAGCCAAGGCGAAGGCGATGGTGGCGGCTTTGCGGCGATACCTGGCGGCGATGCGATCAATAGCTGGCACATCTATGGATGCAAAGTCGATCCTCAATGGATTACGTTTTACATAGATGGCTTCGAGACCAAAAGGTTGCCAACGAACAACGAGTATCTGGCAGAGCCTTTATATATCATCATCGACTATGCTTTGCGGGGCAATCCGGTGTCCGGCTACAAGTTTGATAGCAAGGAGCCTTCGCACATGCTAGTCGATTGGGTTCGTGCCTATGCGCTTCCAGACATTGTCCCTCCTCCGCCGCCGCCGGCGCCGACGTCTCTGGTCACAAATCCTGGCTTTGACGACGACAACGAGGATACGCAGACGCCTCAGGGCTGGGAAGAATGGAGCGACATCGGATCAAACCCGAATGGCTTCACGAGAGCGGGCAATAGCCATAGCGGCGCTCGCTATTATGTAATCGAAGGCAGCGGCCCATTTCGGCTGTTCCAAAGCCAAGTCTGCCCCACCGGTGAGCCCGGACTCTACACCCTGCGCGCGCAGGTTATGAGTTTTGGAGGATTGAATGAGGCAGCGATGATCGCCAAAGACTACGGCGGCCCAGATTTGGCTGTGGCTATACCCACCGCTAAGACATGGACGCAGATTACCATTCCGAATATCAGGTGTGATAGCTCGTCATGCCGCATCGGCTTCTGGGTCGATTCGAATGGCGACAACTGGATTGCCGTTGATGACGTGGAGTTCTTTAAGCAATGAACAATGCTCGCTAGCCCTTCGCGGCACGTTTCAGGGGAACTTCCTTAAGCTTTCCATTCGCTGGCGAATTGGATCAGAACCGGGGCGGCGATAGCATTTAGTCCCAACACTCTCGCGCGATTACTCTACTTGCGAGGATGAGCATACCAAACGGCAACTCAGAAGTCGGAGATCAGAACCGCAGGCGAGCTGATCAGAGGCTCGCGATGGTAAAGTTTGCGGGCGGCCCCGACGTTGCGAGTGCACGCAGCAGCTTGTCGCCTCGATCCAAGACGCACGTCCCTTCTGATTGACGACATCGGCCCTGGAGAGTGTTGATACAAGAACTCAGCACCGCCAAAGAACGACCCGGGGAGCCTTCAACACTTCAAATCAACCGCGCCATGGCGATACCTCTCGCAAAATAGCGCTCTTCCGAATCGGAACAGGTGAGTATGAGACGTTTCCAGAGGAATTCTGGAGCGATTTTAGACATGGAGGTCCACGAGCATCCCATAATTAGAGGAACAATCGGGACGATTCGAGCGAGGCTCGAGCATTATGATCAGAGCGGACTAAAAGCTTACATCCGACGCCATAAGCAGTACGCGTGCTGGGAAGCTAGGCGATACTTGTGGTTAATGGATGCCGATCGCGCCGCGTGGCAAGCTCTGAACAAGCGCCAGCAATTCAAATATCGCTACCTAAATCGAGTGTGGCTTCCGTATTTCTATTTCTTTCTTCAGTTCATCATAAAGCGTGGCTTTCTGGACGGACAAGCCGGTCTGCACTTCGCACTCCTGAAGCTTCGCTACTTTCAGGACATTCGACGGAAGATTAACGCCGCGGGATGTGGTGGAAAAGTAGCTGGTTGAGAGTAGTCGGCCGACTAGTTATCGACTACTCTTTTGCGGCCTTGGCGTCCGGGAAGCGAAACCCTGGTGCGAAATATCTCGCTGAGACAGTCGATGGTTGATGGGCGAATCAGCGATCGATTTTCCCTCGGCCCCCCTTGGCGCGAAACTGTTCCGAAAAATTTCTTGCGCAGAAGGCTCGCAAGATTCTTTCGCCATTCGAATTTTTAGTTATGTTGGTGTCATGCTTTCGATGGAATCCATCTGCGACGAGGAATGGCAGGAGTGGTATCGGATGATGCCGCAGGATCGGTGGCTTGAATCTGAGAGACTTTGGGGCACATTCCTCGCCCTAGGAGGTTCCCTTGATCCCGAGCCCGATTCACAAAGTCCTTTCAACGATGCGGCAACATGGCGTGCGCTGTCTTCTAATGGGAGGCCAGGCGTGCGTTCTCTACGGCGCAGCGGAATTTAGCCGGGATACGGACCTTGCGGTTCTCGCTGAGCAGGAGAACCTTGATCTTCTACGTCGCGCCCTTGCCGATCTGCAGGCCGAGACCATCGCGGTCCCACCGCTCGAGAAACGCTATCTTGACAGGGGTCATGCCGTTCACTTCCGTTGTTCACACCTGGACGCGCTGGGCCTGAGGATTGACATCATGGCGCGCATGCGCGGAACGGAGGACTTCGCAACTCTGTGGATGCGTAGAACGACATTCGAGCTTCCGCATGGCCTTTCGGTGGAGGCGATGTCACTGCCTGATCTCGTTCAGGCCAAGAAGACCCAGCGAGATAAGGACTGGCCGATGATCCGGCGCCTCCTCGAGGCCAACTATTTCGAGAACCGGAAACAACCCACTCCTCAGAGAATCACCTTCTGGCTGCGTGAACTCCGGACCGCCCAGCTTTTGATCGAGACGGCAACCTCTTTCTCCTCCCGCGCCAGGGAGCTGCAAGCAGAACGCCCACTGCTCAAGTGTGCCATCGCAGAAGCTGAAGAAGACCTTGACTCGGCTCTTTTCCTCGAACAGAGGCAGGAACAAGCCGTCGACCGCGAATACTGGCTCCCGTTAAGAGCAGAGTTGGAAGCTCTCCGACGCGAACGGCCTTCGAAGACCGGCGAAAAGCCTAGGGAAACCGACAGTTAGAAAGCGTCTTCAGTCGACGCGAAACCCATTCCTGAATGGCTCGCTGGGACGGTTGATGGTTGATGGGCGAATCAGCTATCGGTTCTTCCCCTCTGCGTCCTCCCGTCCTTGGCTTTCAGATGCCGTCGGATTTCAAATCGTAATCGGCGTGGCGCTCCCCGTGACTCCTGATCTCACCATCCTTACCGCCTGCTACAACGCAGAGGAGACGGTTCTGCGGGCGAGCAGATCCATAGATGGGAAAGGCTTCCCGAGGGAATTTGCATCGAGCACCTTATATTGGACGGTGCCTCGACCGATGCGACCCTGGATCGCCTCGCGCGTTATGAGTCGACGCGCCTAAGAGAAGGCAACGCCCCGCACGTGCAGAGAAGCATTCGCAGCGAAAAGGATGCGGGATTCTATGATGCCATTAATAACGGGCTGGCGCTGGCGCGGGGATCTGTCATCGGAATTCTCAATGCCGACGATTTCCTGGCCGGGACGTTGGTCGCATGGAAGATCCTCGCCACTTTCGATATGTCGCCGGTTGCCGGTCATCGTCTATGCCCCTTGGGCGTCTGCACGGGCAACCAGATCCAAGACACGTAAGTCATACTGCTCACGACACATTATAGAGCCCTTGCACCGGGAGCCCTCTGGCAATGATCACAAAACCGGCGGATCGCCAGAACGGGTCCCAGTCATACTATTCTAAACAGAGCGACACCCTCGCTCGTGAAGAGGCCACGCTGGAATTAGCTATGTGTAGATTTCCCCATGGCATTGTCCCTCTTATGCCCGCGTAATTTGGACTGCGTAGTATTCCCCTTCTCGTCGCACCGCCTGAAGCATCGCAAGCTGATTGTTAGCACCAAGGACGGATGAACAACGGGCGGCGACCTCCTAGAGTGACTCTAGGGATCCTTGGTTACAATTTCGATGACTCGGCTACCCGTGAAACAGATCCGGCAACGCTTAGCCCTCGCCAGGACTCAACGGACCGGAATGGGACTTTGCAACAATAAGGTCAAGGCGACGCAGGCGATTCGCCATTACTTTCATTACCTGGATGGCAAACATTGGGGTTTCCTGAACAAGAAAGAGGAAGCGCCTTTTGTCGATAGCTTGGACGGTGCAATCAGTGCGCGCAATCGCGGAGGCGATGCGCACTTCTTGATCAATCAGGCTGAGTTCGCCAAAGATCCCGTCGGAGGAGACCGTCTCAAAATTGCAATCGTCGATAACAATGTCGACCTCTCCATCCTTTACCACATACATCTCATCCCCCTTGCTTCCCTTCTCGAAGATAACTGTCCCAGCCGGAAAAGACCGCGCTTTCGAAGTATCGGCAAAAATATTGCTGAACGTCATAATTTGAGGCAATTGACTTTCCTGGGTTTCCTACGTCCGTCAGTGCAACCGGCCGACCGGCTTTCAGGCCTCACCATGACGCACAACGAGTCAAAGGAGCGATCCTTTGCACTTTTCTTCGCACGCCACAAACCTTGCTCGTCAATCTGCATACGAGATTAGGGTGACAAATACGATGACGACTTTCAACCCGGTAGGTTGATTGTGACAATTTCTTAACACAAGCTGATCTGCCAACCGCTTCCCTTCCTTGACCTGAGTCGAGATTCGAGCAGTTGCTCGGTATCGATGGTGTGAGGGAAATCTCGCTCTACGTAGCCGCTACCGGACTCGCGGCGAATTCCATCCCCCAGCCAGCGCGTCGGCATTTGCCGGCAAAACATGGAGCGCCGGTTGAACCGTCATGAGTGCGGCGAACAGGACGGACTCGATCCGCTTGCCTCAGCCGAGGCGAACCCCTTCGATCACTCCCACAACGGAGTCGGTCGAACCATCCATCGCCCAAAAGGCCGACCGGCGGACATCTAGCTCCACCGAGGTTCTGGCTGCGAATGCTCCCTCGATCAGCGCCACTTTGGCTAGATCCTCGGCCGGGGCCTGGTGCAGGGGGATGGCGTAGGTAGCGCCACCGGTCTCGACGACGAAGATGGGAAA
The DNA here is from genome assembly GCA_963824895.1 of uncultured Verrucomicrobiae bacterium. GTDB lineage: Bacteria > Verrucomicrobiota > Verrucomicrobiia > Chthoniobacterales > Terrimicrobiaceae > DASTFP01. The sequence goes on from CAWGQS010000019.1 coordinate 100,639, forward strand.
GCCGAGCCGGCGTTGGATGCCAATCCGATCGGGGGCAGCCGAGGGGACCAACCGGGTCCCGTATGCCTCGTCGATGACGGTGATCTTGGCGGGGCCTTCCTTGCGGAGCAGGTGGGTGGTTTCGTCTTCCTCAATGCGCCACACCATCCCGGTCGCCAGGACCGTGATCGTGGGGTTTACAAAGCTGGGAATCCCGACCGAGTCGTATGCGGTTTGGAGTGGGGCGGACCAAGTTGCGGCGTCGAGGTCACCGCTGACGGAGGGATCAATGCCGCCGAGGACAGCATAGTCCAGCTCGAGTTCCACCTCCCACCGGTAGAGCAAACGGGTCGGGTCGATGGGGACTGCTTGCCGGGTGAGCTCTCCGCTTGAGGGAGAGGTGACCCAATGCCAGAGCTCGAAATGAAGGTGGTCCCCGGCGTCATGATGATCAACCGAGGCAATCGGCTCGCCCGTCAACACCCGGTCGCCGACATTCTTGGCGCCGGGGACGATGTGGATGTACTGGGTGGCGAAGGCAGCGCCGTCGTCGTGGTGGGTGATGGTGAGCTGGGTTGAGCTCTTGTCGACGATGATGCCCGCGTAGGCGGCAAAGACGCAGTTGCCTTCACCAGATGCCAGATCGAACGCCTCGTGAATGCGGTGCAGGCCCGGTATGCCATCGGGTTGTATCGAGGCGAAATGATCGCTCGAGCAGGGCGCGGAGGGTGAGCCCTGCAACCGGACCATACCCCACCGCCCACCGGGGGCCCGGAGCCGCAGCGGGTAGTCGAGCGGTGGGGACAGCATGAACCCGCCGGTCACAGTCGCTTGGTGTGCCATATCGGGGATTTTTGCATAACGCCCCGGAAAGGTTCAATCGAGATTATCGACGCTTGGGCGAGGAGTGGCGAATGCGACGGCTTCTTCATCCGGCCGGTGCCGGACTCTGGCTGGGCGCCAGCGCCGGAGCTGTGTCCCTGCGGAGCTCCGGCTGCCGCAACCTCGCCCTACCGGAGCGTGTGTGAATAAGTCTTATCCCTTTTCCAACTCTTACCCTAATCTCCTTTTGCTGAACTTGACCCACACAACTCGATGGTCTCGCCCGCTGTATTGCCCAGCCTCCTCTCGCTGCGGGCTGCCCACCCCGCAGTTCCGGCTCTCGCGCCTGTTTTGCAACCAGATCATAGTGGAACCCCACGAACCGGGCCGCTTGCGTCTGTCGCTCCGCCGATTGGTTTTTCGAAGCGAGCTTCGACAAAAATCGGGGAGACTTCCCTTCGAATTCGGGAGGTGGCGGTATTTCGAGCAGAAAATCCAGATAAAACCTCAGCCATTTCCGGTAGGTCGGGCGCTCCTCGCGTCTCACCAGCGCCTCCTCAATCCTCCGGTCGAACGCAACCTGTATTCACGGGGAACTTGCAGCGTCAGTGGTCTCTATTTTTCGCATATCTCTACACGGCTATTGCCGAAGGGACGTGTTTGCAGGGCTTACCGAAGGATTCGGTCACCTCGCGCTTTACCTTAAGGTTCGCCTCCAGACAGATTGCTCTTCGAATGAACGCCCAGAAGCGCCTTTCGCTAGCGAATAACTGCGATTTGGCATGATATCCGAAAACGACAGAATCAATTGTTTGGCTTCAAACCAGGCTTCTATTAGGAGGAAGGGCCTATGAAGGTAAAGAAAATCACGATCGACCCGGATCCGTACCGAGCCCTTCCGCCTCGCGCAGGGCTATCGCGTCGGCGAACTTCTCTTCATCTCGGGCCAGGCGGCGATCGGCGGGAACGGACAGCTCGTCGGCGTCGGCAACTTCGATGCTCAGGCCGAGCAGGTCTTTGCGAACCTCGATCGGGTTCTTCGTGCCGGCGGCTCAAGCCTCGCAAACGTCATCAAGGTCACGATCTTCCTCCGGGATATGTCGAACTTTCCGAAGATCGTCGAGCTTCGGGGTCGCTACTTCACGCCTCCGTATCCGGCCGACACCATTGTCGAGGTCACGTCCCTTTACTCCCCCGAGGCGCTGATCGAGATTGAGGCGATCGCCGTCGTCGACGACGCGGTGGAGCGAATGTGAGAGCGAGCAGAGAAAAACGAGGAGGCAAGTTCGTCAACTGCTATCGCGGGCCTAACCTTGAAGTTTCGTTCAACCCGATGATGCAGCTAACCGCTGACCGTCGCAATGCCTCGCTTCAGTTTATGAAGACATCCTGCTTGCGCAGGCGTGCGCCAGCCGTTGGTGGGCGTGAGCTACCCCGACGTTAGGCCTCACGTTGTGAAAGTTCCCGGTTTACGAAGTTCTTACGAGAAAGTAGGCGGCATTGTCTATTTCGGGCGGATGCTCGACAAGATTCGCCTCTACGCTGCCGGCAGACTGCCGGAGGGTTACAACCTTGGCACGAAGGTGCGGACTTGGTTCGACGCCCGATGCACACGCTTTCTGGCTGTCAATTACGAGGCACTTGTCGAGCGTGTGCTTGCTGGCGGCACAGACGAGGAGATTTTGGCTTGGTGCTTTGCGCAGGGCCGCCGACCGGGTGAGGAGGAGATCGAGATTTGGAACGATTTCATGATAAAGCGAGGCTGGCGCGACAGCAGCAGCGTCGTAGTGGCGGAGGCCAAGCGATTGCGAGGTTTCGCGCACCGCGATGATATTCAGACAGCGTTCGAGTTTCATCTTGCAGATGAATCTTCAGATGAAACACCTGCCGTCTAAGAGGGCGCTCCACGGAACCGGCAACCGTCCGACTCTTCGGGCGTCGGTCTTTCGCTCTGATGAGCTCATTGGGGATTTTCGTTCTCGGGCCGACAGGTGAGCTTGGACGTTATGCACTACAGACCATGACTGCGTTCCGCGATCCGACCGTTGAAGCCAAGTTCAACACGTACCCCCCGAAGGTACGGCGCAGGATGCTTGCACTTCGGGAGTTGGTCTTCCGTACTGCGTCGTCAACATCCGGTGTCGGGGAAATTGCGGAGACGCTCAAGTGGGGGGAACCAGCCTACGTCACTGTGAGCGGTGGCGGCAGCACTGTCCGCATGGACTGGAAGGCAAAGAACCCACAGCAGTATGCCATGTACTTCCACTGCCAAACCAATCTCGTGGAAACGTTCCGAACCATGTTTCCGCAAGACTTCAGCTTCGAAGGTAATCGGGCTCTAATCTTTGGCGTCAACGACAGAATTCCACAAGATGCATTGTCCATCTGCATCGCAGCATCGTTGACCTACCATTCTGCGAAGAAGGCGCTACGTGCCAAGGGAGTCCAGTAGTGCCTAGCAAGACCATCAACTCGGACAGCCAAGAGCGCCGCTGCGCTCTGCTCTTGCCTGCCGATTATGTCATTCTCAAGGTTGAACGTCTTCATACCATTCTCTTCAGTTCTCCCTTTTTCTTGTGGCCGCCTTTCGCCCTCAAATGAGCGGGTTGCACACGGCCCTTTGTTCAAGTACATAACATAAGCAAAGCAGGTATGGCTCTTCGCCGACGAAAATATAAGGTGACAAAATTTCACCCGTGACGTGCGTGAGCTTTTTTAAACAGCCCTTAGAGCGTGTCTTCGGTCAGGCGCAACTCGTCGCATAGGATTGTGCCGGATGCTTTCGCTGGCATACTCGCAATTCCCGCACGAAATCTCAACAACTCGACGCCCGCCGTATCCCAATCGAGTCGCAGTGCTTCGTTGGAATCGAGAGAAAGCACCGCCGTTGTTTCGCGTGTGCCGAGCCGAAGCAGGTGAAAATCCCACTTGTGCCAATCCCCGATCTCGATTTCAGCCTTGCTGTTTCTGGACTTCAAGGTGCCATCGGGTTTTCTCACAGTAATTCCTGCCAAGAATTTCCTTGCTCGATTAAGGTGCGCAGCAGCGATCAGGCGTTCTCCATCGGTGAAGCGGAGGAGAAAAACAGATTCGGACCTTTTTAGCGCTAGCGCCTCTGGCTTGAACCAAGCTTGGGCAAGCCATTCAAAGCGGCCCGGTGGAAGAGGCCGCTCGATGCCGGCCCGCTGGGCAGTCGTCTCTGTTGTAGAAGCGTCCACGCAGCGCATTCCGCGCCCCGAATCGGAATGAGCGGCCGATGAGGCGACGCTCACGGAAGTTCCTGCACCGGATGTGCTGCTGACCGTCACCCATCCCTGAGGCGGAAATACGCCGTCTTCAAAATCGACCGCGTCATCCACGAGATCCTGGCTCGGAATCTGTAGAGTCACATCGGCTGCCAAATCGCCCGAAACGGTAAAAAGCCTTGTCGCAAGACTATCACAGTTAAGCGGGACGTTCCGGACGAGGATGCCGTAGTGCAGATTAGGCCGACCATCTTTGACCATATCGGACTTCTGATAGCCTTCGACCGCAATATTCTGATCGTTGAATCGTAGATGATCGCCCTTGCCTTCGTTGATCGTAGTTTTGTCATCGAAGTTCACTTTGCGCGGCGAAGCATCGAGAGATTGTCCGTCTTCGAGCAGGTTGACCTCTGCTCCGAGAAGGTCTGCCTGCAGCTTGCTGTCAGCCTCAAAAGTGATCTGTACTGCAATCGTCGAGGCAGATCGATTGCACCGATTTAGCACAGGGCCCGAAAAGCTCAGAGTGCCGGTGTAGGGAAGGTAGTTTAGCGGGTGAACGCTTGCCCTTTCACTAGGACTTCCTTTACGAAACTCAAGGTGCAAGTGCGGGTAACTCGCGTCGTCTTCGCCAACCGTTCCGATAAGTTGTCCCTGGCTGACATTTGCGCCGAGGGTAATCCCCGGGGCGATACTATCAAGGTGGAGATAGACAAGATAGACCTTATCGCCAGATGAATCTTCAACCTCGATGAGAACATGACGAGAGTGGAAGCCTCTGACGTTCTCGTCAGGCTCGCCTGGCCCGGCACGAAGTATCTTTCCACCATGCATCGCAAAGACCGGAGTTCCGATAGGCGCGGGAAGATCGATTCCGTCATGAAAATCCCATTTGTCCGCATCGATTCGCGGTCCGAACGAGGTGTTCATCTCATCGGGGGTAATACTCTTGCTGAGTGGCCAGATGAAGTGAGAGTTCATAGCATTAGCGCGCGTTGGCCGTGGCTCCTTTCTTGACTTCGTATTCAATCCTAGTGTACCAAATTTCACCTTAAGGTTCTGACGACTCCCAAGATCCGCCGTATACCTGTCCATGGTGAAAATTTGCTGAATCCAGAGCGACGTGTTGATCCAGCCGATACTCGGCAGCCAATCCTTCCTGCGGAATCGAGTCTTCAGCGACCATCTTCACTTCCGATGCCTCAAGTGCCCGAGACCAGATTCGCACTCCACGAATTGCGCCCAGGAAAAAGCTATTCAAATCCCGAGTGCCGATGCGCAGGGGCGCGACGCCGTGCTCGGGTGTGATAATTCCTGAATACGCTCTAGTCCTCTTTAGGACTCCATTCTTGTAGATTGCAGTGTTCTGACCATCCGCGATTCCAGTTACGTGGATCCATTCGCCGGCTTTGAGGGGTTCTTGGAAATAGCTTCCGATTCCTATCCCGCCTTGCAGGTTGAAAACATAGAAACTGATCCGATTCGGCCGCGCCGGAATATCAGTGGTCGTTTCGTTGTACATTCGGAACGTCCATTCTTGCTGGCCAATCTCACCTTTGCCGAGCCAATGGACGTATCCCGTGCTTTCAAAATTCGGAAATGCAAGCACATCGGGTCGCATCCATGCCGCAACTGTCAATCTACCGGTCGTGGCAACACTGAAACGGGCGTCGTCGGCGATCTCGATGTAGTCATCAATTCCGTCGAAGTTTAGAGTAATCATGTCTAGATCGCGATGATCTCTTCGCTGATGACTAAGTGGGTTCGTTTTTGGCAGGTAGTGGCCCAGTACCATCGGCCGTTGTTCTGGAAAACACAATAGCCGATTGTGATCGTCTCAACTTGTTGCTGGATCGCTTAGTCTAATCGGGCACGCCGCCCTTCGTCTTTGAGCGACAACGATGATTCGGGAGGGACAATCCGCAGGCACGCGCAACGTTGCTTCGTCATGGACCCCACGAATGAGGAACCCGGACTCCGAAAGCGATTTTGAGAGCTCCGCCGCGCCGTAAGCACGCTCCGTGATTCTCTCGGTCAAGGGTCCTGCACGAGCCCGACCGGTGATGCACGGCACTTATATGAATGAGCCGGCGACGTGGTTCCCAGCGGACTTGTTGGCGGAGCCAATGTCCCGTCGTGCAGTAATTGCGCAGATAAGCCAAGCCCCGGAGCGGCTGGCACGGCGTCAAAATGTCGAAGTAAAAATGGCCGGCCGGTCGCAGGTTTGACGCGACACACTGGAACGCCAGGCGCAAATCCTCCGGCGCAGTCAGATGATTGAGCGTGTCGAAGTTTGCCGTGATGAGATCTACGCGCGAGGGCAGACGTAGACAGCGAATATCCTGCTGCAGAAAGCAGATACCCTCGCTGCGGCAATTGCGCCGCGCCTGCCGCAGCATGTTGCCCGATCTGTCGACCGCAAACACCGGCACGCCCCAGAAGCGATTCAAGTAGCATGCGAACAATCCCGTGCCGCACCCGATGTCGGCCACGGAGCCAAAGCGAATCCCGTACCTCCGCACCAGTCTTTCGAAGGCATCCCGGAGACGCAGAAAAAACTGGAAGCCGACCGTGCAATCGTAAACCGGCGCAATCCGGCTGTATGGCGAAGGCATAGGGCCTATGCTGGGAGGCCAGGTGAAGTGAGCGTTACTTTGAATGCCTTTACTATTCATCGTCCTGGCTTGGAGGACTTGCCGCTGCACGGCAGCGGGGTCGCCCCAAAAGACATTTCCCAGTTATCAATAACGGTTTCCGCAATCGTCGCATTGCGCATATGGAAATCGAAAACGAAGCGGGCATTTGCAACGCTTCGCTTTTGCCCACCCTACCTGGCTTCACAGTATGACCCCCGCGAGCGACGTCTCCGAGCACGTCGGCGAGGATTCCCAACAGTTCGCGGCGCGCACGATCGAATGTGAAGTTCCGACGACGGTTGATCACCACGTAGTCCGGCCACTGCGCTGTTGGGACGGCCCTGGAGGGCGCAACCCGCGCAACGGCTGAGGCGACGCTGCTAGATAGGCTGCGGCAGAGTCGGCATTGCGGCCATTGATCTGTGCCATCGTATTTCTCCTGTAGGTGATGTGTTGCGCTCGGCTCCAATTTGTCGCGCATCTTGCCTCCATTCATTGCTTTTGCCTTCCATCAAGATGTGCGAAAACGCAGCGCGATAGATTTTGGACTTAGCGAACGGACCGGCCATAACTTTTATATGCGCTCCCACCGTCCCCGCTCAGGCGGAAACTTGAGGTTAGCAATACGCCAAGCGCCACTCGGCACCTGATAAAAAAAACTCCCAATGAGCCGCACAAGGGCTTTGTCGGGAATTTTCTCATCGAGCATTTGTTTGTGGAGTCTCTTTAAATGGCCTTCCCTCGCTGCAACTAAATCACGCGCATGACGAGCAGGTTCAATCCATCTTTCAACCGCCCGTTCGACCTCGCTGCGAAAATCTGAAAAGGAGTCTCGAAATATGACCTTTAGGCCTATAACCCGTGCAAGTTCGGTCGGAAGTTTTTCTGGAACCCATGGCCCCACTTTGTCGCCACTACTCGTTTTTTGTTCGGGTTCGCCGAGCCCTGCTCGCGAGTATATATACATGCTAATCCTCCTTACTGCTTTTCCCCGCCGCGGCCAATGTGCTTATCAGATTCATTCAACCGCTGCGACGAAATCATCTTCCGGAAAGAATCTCTCAGGGTTGATTTGGGAGAGATCACGAGACTTCACAGCCTTTTCTAATTCCGGACGATAATCCCGCCATGCGGATTCCCACGGCTGCAGCGGTGGTGGTGCCGAGTCGACAATCCTTGCCCCTTTGGGAATTCGATGTTTATTGGCCTCTAGATCCCTATCAATCTCCCCGATTAGCGGCTCTACTTCCTTCTTGTATTTCCTTGTCCCAGCGTCGACCGCGGTTTCGACGGAGCGAGCATACCGTTGAAGCTCCTCTTGAAGCCGAGCCGAAGCAACGTTCTGATTCCTCGCCGCAGCCAGTCTTCGCTGCAACTCGAGCCACAGTCCTCCAACCTCATCCGCGACCTCCCTGGAAACACGTGCGATCCCCGCATTGTAGGCGAGGTATCGCAGATGCGGTTCCGTCCTGTCCGCATACGGCAGGCTCAGCTTCTTTTCAAATATTCGACAGACCTCTTTCCATAGAGAGTTTGCATCCGATAGCGCAGACCTGATCGGCCTTACCGTGTAGGGTGTCATCATTCCCCGATACCTGCCGAGAACCACGCTCTCGGCTGCAACTTGATCACTATCTTGCGGGTTATCCTTATGCACGATGGCGTCTTTGTTGTTAATACTCACTAAGATATCCCGGCGGAGAAACGGAGGGGTAATCTCCACGCGAATCATTGCCCCCACGTGACCAGGCATCTCGATCAGAAAGATTCGAGGATTGGTAATACCATAAGGCGTCAAGCCTCGGGTAAAGAGACGACCCAGCATGTGTAACCAGCGAATCACATAGACCGCGCAGTCATGGATCAATGAACCCGTGACGGCTCGTGGGAATGAGCGTGTTAGGTAGTTTTTCGCACTGCATCCTTCTCTCAAGTCATGTGGAATATGAACTGTGAAAGCCTCAAAGTACCGGTGAACCAGGCCGAGAAGCTCTCCGAGTTTGTCGCGCTGCAGGAGCGGGCTGTCCCACACCCTCCGGATCCAGACCTGCCACGAGGCGCTATCGTGCAATATGGGTGGAAGCGCAGGATGCGACCTCCTCTGCAAGTCCTCGAGAAGACTCTTTTGTTCGCCACGCCGTCGAACCACCGTGCGAAAGGAAATGTTGGGCTCGCTGTCCGCTCCCGGCCGAGCGAATCTGCTGAAGTGAGTGAAGCCGATATCGGTCCGCTCGGAGGGAGTGAAATAGTCCCGATATTCCCTTAAGGTTGTTCGGAACATTGGGAGGGCAGTATGCGCGTCATGGACTACCGTAATGGAAGCCTTCCTAAAGAGATCCACTAATTCCTTTAGTGCGTCGGCGAATCGTAGTTTCAAGCTTCGGGTCCTTTCGAGCAGATCGTCCATTTGCACTTGATAATGCTTCCAAATGATTGCCACGAGCAGCCGCCGATAAGCGACCAGGAGACTCTCAGGTATCCCTATCAGCCGAAACTCCCTGGCAAGCTCTGCTTGAAGCGCCGAAAACAGCGCGGCGCCGCGAACTAGCACCCCGCCATGCGCGTCCGCCGTGGACGCTGATGAGGACGCAACCAGAAGGCGCCTTATGGCAAAGTGCAAGAAATATTCTCGATGCGATAGGCTGGGTGAATCATGCAGCCGGCTCGGGTGATCAACAAAACCGACATGGAACCGCTTGTCACCAGTGACACTGACACCCAGAATGAACGCCTCTGCCCCCAAGCGGGCAAGATAGATCTCGTATCTCTTCAGGCCCTCACCGGGCAAGGGTATGGCTCGGAGTGCCGCAAGGAGTGCTTCTGTGAACTGGTCGGGTCTTCCGAACGCCGCAAATGCTCGACCTAGAGCGCGAGCCTCATCAGTCCTCATCCTCCCCAAATCCGCAAGGAGAGCTCGATCGCCCACTAGCCTTGGCGCGGTCGTCGGTAAGTCAAAGACCGTGAATTTAGCTGGTGCCGGAGAGATCTTTTCCCCGAGTCGCCCGGTTTCGGATAAATAGGCTCTTCGTGAAACAGCGGTCCACAATCGACCCAAGCCTCCGTTTTCCCACACGTACGTGCTCCTGTTGCCTACGCGTCCCAAAAACCCGCTAGTAACTCGACCGCCATAATAAGAGTTGCCTTGAGCAGGCCGGGAAGCCATCAGCGGTTCCTTAGATCGAGACTGAGCTTTGCAGTGATAAATATACATAAAGGCACCTTCATTCGCGTGCCCACCGAGTAGCGGCGGGCACATTACTTTACGCCTGGTCTGATTCCTTTCTGGCTCTTCTTTCCTGCTCAACGCACTGTTTCTACTTTAGAAGTCTCCTAATACGAAATAGGATCAGAGTAAGTTTCAACCTGCCTCATAGGGGGACCTCATCAGAATTCGATGCGCGGATCGTTCTTTAAATGTCAATTAACCTCCAATACTGACGCAAATCACTCGTATCAACGAGCCATGTCCCATTCGACCTTCGATAGTGAAGACCGGCAACCAGCATTACGGGGTCATTATTCAGGGCCTTGGCGCTAAGCAATTCCTGGTGCCACTGCTTTAGGTCCTTCTGTAATCTTTTAACTAACGTCCGTGCAGTAGAACTTTCCATCCATCTCCCATAAGCACCTTCTACTTCGCGGAGAAACTCTTGAAAAGAGCGTCGAAATCTAACTCTCAAATTTAGGTCGCAGCTCACGGCGCGGCCAGCGTGATCACCACAAAACCGTCGATGGCCATCCTTCACGACCCATCCCACTTTCGGTGCCGGCTTGGTTGGTCCTTTCGGCGGCGGTTTGGCCGTTACTTTTGGCCGCGGTTTGAAAACCTGTCCTAAACCAGTTACGAGATACATGGTGTGATCCTCCGCTCTATAGTTTCAAAACTGGGAAGCTGAATTCTCCTTATTTAACGACGATTCCGTTTCTCGGCTGATAGCGAAAATTGGTTCTTACTTTCTTTGGGGAGTAGGGCCATCCGAGCGAGATTGGGTCGCCCGGTCGCAGCTTTGCAAATTCAAACGCGAAAAAGCGATACACATTCGGACCCACCCCTTCGTATTCGACGAGGGGCACCTCGCCGACAAAGAGAGCGGGCGAGATACTCGTGATCGGAAGACGGTCCGCTGTGCGAACTATAATCTCGACTGCCTCGCGGGTCGTCCGGCGCTGCCGGTGCAGATAATAAACGCGCGGTCGCTCGTAGCGCACGCGCATCGCTTTCACGTCGATGATCATTGGCAGGATTCCGCGGTCTCCAGTTGGGAAGCTGGGGCGAGCAATCTCAAAACTCATGGGTCCTCCTCCTCACACAATTTGAAGCTGGTCAAAGGCGAGCTCGCGTCCGTCATTCCGATCCATCCACAGCACAATCGCTCGGACCTTGGTCACGTCAAAGCCACGCTCGGCACGGGAGGCGATGCACGAAACGGGGAAGCGCAGCGTCTTGAGCATCGTCTTGGTGAAATCGCTTCCGAACATGGCGAGGTCATCGGCCCTGCGATCATATGGGAGCGGCAGCCCGCCGACGTCATCGGAATCCACGAATCCCCGCTTATCGCGCACGTCTGCTAAGCCAAGCTTGAAGCCGGTTGCTCTCGCTGACACACTCGAGCCGTCATAGACCTCCGCTGCGCGGATCCGAATCTCGCGCCCGCTAAGGTCCATTGTTCCGCCTAACACCCACTTGAACCGACCTGACTTCAAAGCTGCTCCGCGCCACCATCCCACGCGTGTTACCATAGAAGGTCGTGTTGACTGGTGACTGCCCGGCCGGTGGCCAACCTGCAACCCGTTTTGGCAAATTCGCACCGTTGTGCGGTCAGCCCTCCCGCCCAGGTATTAGTTTGGCCCCGCGTGTTCCGGCGAATGTCAGGGCTTTCGTTATCATCCACGGTTACGGAACGCTTCCGTTCAAAAGACTCCAAGCACTCGAAGGAAATGTGGACATCCCTAAAGCGCGTCACGCCGGGAGGAATCTCCAACCCTTCCAAGAATTTGCGCATCTGGTGACCAGCCAAGAGCCGCCTGTGGCCGTGCAACACGGCGCGGAAAAAGGCGCAGCCGTAGGCTTTCAGGATCGCCTTTTGTTCGTCTTTGCTCATAAGTGTTATGTGAGACCTATTTCTCGTTACAGTCGAGGTCCGCACATTCCATGTGTCACGGTCATCCAGGGCCCATTCTGTGTTGAAAAAGTTGTGGTTGGCGTCATGAACGTACAACTGGCACTTGAAGGGGTTGGCGGAGGCTTGGTCATAAAACCTCGCACCCTCACTGCAGGGAGTATCTGCGTCGGCGGCAGGCAGAATGGTCATAAAGGCAAAGCCGGTCGGCTTACCTGTCGTCGCGCATCCGTAATCGGTCGGCTCTCCGCACGTCAGGCATGTGTCCGTCGGCGCTATGGTCAGGACGCCTTTCACCGTGACGCCGGTGATGTCCGTGGCGGACTGTGCCAAGAGCTCGGCGACCAGTAGCATGGCCTCTCCTCCACGCGAGTGTCCCATGAGTCCGACGCTCGAAAAATCAATATGCCCGCCAAAGGTGGGGTCGCGGCTCAAGTGCAGGGACCGGAGATGCTTGATGGCGCCGAGGACCAGATTTGCCCTGTCGTGAATATTCGTTGCGGAAGAAGCCTCTGTTTCCGCTGAATTCATTGCAGTCCACCGAGACGGAGATAATCCCCATTCGGGCAAGGAGCTCCTGCAAATACTCATAACCTTTGTAACTGGCGATAGGCAAATAGCCGTTGCAATCTGCCGTGTTATAACCGCATTCGTCTGCGCGCTTTTGCGGGTCGGGATTGCGGAAAGTAGCGTGCTGGCCGTGCGCGATGAACACGATAGGCGCCTTTTCTTTAGCCACCGCGCTGGTGTTGAAGGGAGCGCTTGCTCCGCTAGTCTCTCCTGGGTAGAAGATATTGCCCTTCACCTGATAGCGTGTTTCTCGAACGTCCATCCTGACGTTGAAAGCAGAGGTTCCGACAGGCGAGAGATTGAGCGCAGTCGGATCGTTGGCGCTCACACTGGGCGAGACGCAGATTTCACCCAAGCCGTCATCTGTCCACACGTACGAGCCGCGGCTTTCTCCGCGCTTCCCAAACCCGCTTATGCCTCGATCAAAGTAATAAGAGCTGTACTGAGCAGGCCGCGAGGTGATGAGCTGTTCCGTAGGCCGAGACTGAGGACCTGACAATTTACGATCATAGATATACATAACGCTCATTGTGCGCTAATAGCGCGGGCCTCGACGGTTCGATATCGGGATTCGGGTCATCGGTTCTGATCGAGGTCGCGCCTCCGCGCCGGCTTGCTTGTTTGATACGCAATGCGGGTTGGTTGTCCTCCGGGTTTGTGGCGATCACCTTCAGCACGCCAGATGCCGAGTCATGGGCTCGATCCTTGAGAATATATAAGCATCCCGGGATTAAAGATCACACTATTGGACTCCTTGTCACCCATTCTAATGAACCAGATGTCGGCGCGGAGAGGAATGATGTCGAATTCATCAAACTTAGGCGACCTGCGCCTCAGCTCATCATGTATAGCTTTGAGCTTCTGCTCGTCCATATTGCTCGTCGCCTTAGCATTATGCCGCGCGACCGCCTTCGCGACTTCCTGACGAAACGCCGCGAAGTCCTCTCTAAATGGAACGTACAAACGCCAGCCCGCAGTTACACGAATGAGCCGATCTTCCGGCATTTGCGGACGCGGCGGAGGGCGTACCGACGGGCGCTTAGGGGCGCCTTCTGCCGGTTGCCCTCTGGACTTCTTTTTCGGTGGCGGTGTAACCGATCCCTCGGTTCGTCGTTTCTTCGGCGGGGCTTGTCCCAACCCATCGCTTGTTCTTAGGTACATAGGGAACCTCCTTTCGCTTGTGAATCTGCCGACATCGGTATGACTTCACTGGCCTCAAATTCCGCGGATAGCCTCGCCAAGGGGACAGGGCGAATATGACGCGGCGTCCGGGTGGCGCGGGCGGCGGACTGGCTTGCAGTACGGTTTCGATTCTGGTCTTTACCGCTGCCGCGGACGTGGGCTCTTCCAACTCGCGAGAAAATCTGGTCAAACTCTGGATCTGATGTTCCATCAGCTCTGCCTTGTCTTTCTCGACCTGGGCCTCCTTTTTCGGTTGCTCAGGCTTTGTGCTGGAGGACCGCCTTCTGGCTGCGTCGTCTTCAATTCCTCGATGCGCTCTTCAATGAACGTCTGCACTTCCTCAGCGGCTTGGATTTTCGCCGCCAGTGCGTCGTCTATTGCGCGCCACGCTTTGTGTTTCGCAATTGCGCTCTCGACGTTGAGCGGGCCGCGAGCCAGATCCCTGCTAAGCGACCGGGCCAACTCGGCTTCGGCGTCGATGCGTTTCCTTTTGAGATTTTGGATGAAAAGGCAAAACAAAAACCGCAGAAGCGAGGCGAACACTTTGGCTACAGCACATGCGATTTCTCCGCAAAATTTCCTGGCTTCGAGCGATTGTTCGAGTTGGATGCCGCTTGTGGCAAGCCGATTGATGATGTTCTCCGGACTGAACCCCTGGAATTTGGGATCGTCATAGTGAGTACTGATTTTGACTTTGATGGGCAGCTTTAAGGCAATCAATGCCCTCTCAATGGCTAGCTTCAGCAACGGCGAGGCTGCTCCACCGATATAAACATCGGCTTCGTCCTTTTTGCGTTGAAAGCCATGAAAGGAAACCCCGTAGCAGAATGTCCGCGAAGCGAGTTGCTCGAGCAAAGGAAAGCACGCCGGCTGAATGTCTTCCGAGGTAATGTGCCAGCGGTCAAAGGCGCCTTTGTCCTTATCGCCGTCACCTTTGCACAGCCATGACGATGCCGGAAAACAGGCAGCGGTCAGTTCGCTGACAGCCTGTTCCGCCTGTCCATCGGTGTGTCGTTCGATTTCCCCCCCATGCGGCGCAATGGCAATGAAGTAAGCTTGCTTCCCATCATCATCGGCCACTTCGAAGAACCTGACACCAACAGGCTCTCCATATTGGGGCGGGGCATCGACAACTTTGGCCTGGACTATTGCTGCCATTTCAGCCCCGGTGCCGAGACGCTCCCGTCCCGTTTTGCCAGTGCGAACGACGTTGGCTTGCTTCGGATCGCCCAGATCGGCGTCCGGATTGGCCTCTTTCACGGTAAAAAGGGCAACGAAATTAGAACTGTCGCGTCGCGTGATTCGAACCTGTTGGCCGATAGAGCGACCTATGGACTCCAGCGTGACCGGATCCGCCGAGCAGCGTTCCGACTCATCCTCCAGCTCCTTCTGCTCAGGTAGACGGAGTTCTAATATCTGTGCGGCGTATTCAGTTGGCATGATAGTTCCTTTCGCTGTTGTGAAACTAGCAACCCGGCGGCGGACACGGCGGCATTCCCGCGGCTGGTGGCCAAGGCGTTCCTGGTTTGAAGCTGCTGCGAAGATCCAAGAGGCGCCGTTCGTGTGCGGCATAGCGGCTGCGCTCCGCGGCGCTCATGCAATGGCAGTAAGCAAGAGCACAATCGATCATTGCCATCCGGGTCGCTCTTGCCACACAGCCGGTGCCCGGCTTTTCCGCGGCCAGTGCCGTCCAACAATGGGCGAGAAACTCCCGCTTCGCCTTGTTGGCAGGACCGATCATTCCTGCGCGATACTGGCTGATGTGCTGAAGCTCATGCCCGACTTGAAGGACGCGGCGCGCGAAGAACCTGTCGGTCGTATGATCAATGAAATCTCGCCCGACTGTGATGATTCCCGTCGCTGTCGGTCCTGTCCCTGCTCGGGTTGTTTGCAAGCCCCTCACCCTTTCCGAATAGACAACGGCGGCAACTTTCGTGGCTTCTGTCGGATAGTAAGTTCGAAGGATACTCCAGACCGCCCGGACTGCGCGGCCGTAAATGCCAAGCTTTGTATCCTGGGCTGCCGCGATGATCGCTCTGGCCGTGGCATCCAATGCATTTGTGCAAGCCGCCGCTGGCGCGGGAGCGCTGCTGGGAGCGGCGGTGGCCGGCGGCGGTTCGCCGAACCGACGACTGACGACCGAACTGGGCAGCGGTCGGTCACTGAGAACCAAATCGCCCTTTGGCGTACAGGTATAGTTGTAGTGCCGGATTGGCCCCCACGGATGAATCCGGGCGGTAGCGACAAAGCCCTTCGCAAAGATCACAGCGATCACGATGTCGTTTGGATACAACACCTCCCACCGAACAGAGCCCCGTTGAGGAGGACGTATGCTCCTGGCCGTGAGAGAGAGTCCTAGCACCGTGCGCAGATAGTGATCCGCTACCCTTTTGCTGAAACTCTGCGGGTCTCTTTCCCAGCCCGAGCAATCGCCCGCGTTCTGGGGTTCTGCCAGATTCGTCATATACATGATTGAGTCCTCCCTGGCTTAACCAGATACTCCGTTAGGGGCGCTTTTGTTTTCGTTGTTGTCTCTCTTGTTCCCACCTTCGCGCGACTTCTACTAACTCCCTGAAATGGGGATCTTTTTGTTGTAACCGTTCAGCGTAGCTGCGAAGAAATCTGCCCAGGCGGGTAAGGTGCGCCTCGGATGTTTCACTATTCATGATCCGGCGGACAAGGTCCGCGGGTAACATCTTCCGGGCGAAATCTTGAGCTAACTTGCAGAGTTTTTGCGCGTCGGGTGTTGGTAACAAGAGTGGGTCCATTATGAACGGCCGAAGGAGCACGTTGCCCAAACGCTCAGCAGCATTGATCATCTCATTAGCAAGCTGCCATTCGGCGTCGATCTGCTGCTTAAAGCTGGCGCCTCGCCTTTCGTTTTCGAAGCGATCCCGGACGCGCTTCAGTTCGGACAGAATATCGTCTGCTGGAACGCCTGAGATCACGATCTCGTCAACCAGGTACCTGGTCGCCCTACCAAGCGTAAAGGTCTGCTTGTTCCAGATAGGACTGCCTGCCGGGTCAGGGTGCAACGAGACAACCAGGAGAAGTTTCTTAAAGTTCAAAGGTCGTTCCCGAACTTGCTTCAAGAATTCCTGAAGCTCGGGTGTAAGTGCGTCACCCAAAGTTCCGACAAAAGAACCGTATAGCGTTGACACTGGCTCTCCTCCTTCATGCGCTCGGAAGTACATGGTGATATAGGTTCACTTTGTGGTCTGACAGCTAGCCTTCTGCATAATTAAGAGCCCGAATCGCAATTACATGGTGCTCTTCTTTTAATCCTTCTTGCTTTTCGCCTTTGCTGCGGACGCGGGCTTTTCCAGTTCGCACGGCAATTTCTTAAAGCTTTCGATCTGATTTTCCATCAGCTCTGCCTTGTCTTTCTCGACCTTGGCCTCCTTTTTCGGTTGCTTAGGCTTTGTGCTGGAGGACCGCCTTCTGGCTGCGTCGTCTTCAATTCCTCGATATGCTCTTCAATGAACGTCTGCACTTTCTCAGCGGCTTGGATCTTCGCTGCCAGCGCGTCGAAAAGCCGGCGCGGTCGCGCGAATGGCCGGAACGCCGGGCTGGGCGAGGCAAGGTCTTGCTCAATGTGCGGGTATGACATGGTCGTTTTGTTGGTTGAGGGTTGGTCAGTGCTGCAAGGCGAAACCGCCCAATCGTAGAGCCGGGCGGCGCACGCGCGGCTGACCCATGAATAGACCGCCTGTGTGTTCAGCCGGAAACCCCGACGGTCCGCTAGCTTGCTCACGCTTATTGTTAGTGCTGGTATCGAAATTAGATAGGCTATTCTCTCTTCCTTTTGGCTGCTGCCGCCGGTTTGTCGATTTCCTCAAGCAATGCTTTCAGGCTGTCGATCTGCTCCTTGAGCAGCTCGGCCTTGTCTTGCTCCGCAGCAGCTTCCTGCTCCAGTTGTTCGAGCTTGCGGCGCAGCACAGCCTTCAAAGCGTCCGGCTGCGAGCGTTTCAATTCTTCGATCAGTTCCTCAATGATCGGCCGCAGCTCTTCAGCGGTGTTGATCTTAGACGCGAGCAACTCGTCCCTTGCTCTAAACGCCTTGTGCTTCTCGATCGCGCTCTCGACATTCAGCGGTCCGGCTGCCAAATCTTTGGCCAGCGATTGAGCCAGCTCGGCTTCTCCATTGGCGCGCTTCTTTTTAAATTCTTCGATCGCCTCGGCCAACCTCCTCGGCGCGTCGATGGTGTTCTCGATTTCTTTCTGCGTCTGCGCCGTGGGAACGACGCTCAGTTGTACGGGTGCGGGCTGACTTGGCATGTTGGGTAATCTTTGTTGATTTTAGTGAGATGGCGCGGCAGGGCACGTTAGGGAAGCTTCGGTCGGATAGGACAATGTCGCTGCCGGTTGAGCAGCTACGGACATGATCTCGATCGAGCATTGCTCGGGTATCAGGTTGGAGATCACTTCGAGCATGGCCTGCAATTGTTCTAGTCTTAGCAGCGGGATGGGCATCACTGTCGGCCCAATATTTGCTTCGGCCTTGGATCAAATCCTAACGTGCCGGTATAGTGTTCGAGTTCGACTTGGAACTTTCCCGCGCCGCCCTTCGCGGCTTTCTCATCCAATGGCCGTACGGTGGTTCCACTCCGTATCATCGCATCAATAATCTTCGCCTCTTTGGCTAGTTTTGCGCGGGCCTTGCGAGGGTCGCGCGCGATCGCATCAATGTTAGCGGCTGTGACCATCACCGAGGCTGCCTTCAGATCCACATAAACCCTAAGCTTGAACTCGTCGCTTGCCGGCAGCGGGAACAATCCTGTAATTTGGTGCATCCTGCCATCAGCGCCTCCGAACCTTACGAGCGCCATGATCGCAATCTCGTCGGACTCAATACCTGACAGTGTTGGACTGGAAATTACCCCGCCGACCTTGGATGCACTTATATAGTGCCTCTGCTTCTCTGGTGGCCACAATATTCGGTTGCCGGCGCCCTCCCAGATTATGATTCTAATTTCGCCATCTTTAAATGGCTCTCCGTTTGTATAAGCCACCGTGGTGGTTCGGATCACAAACTCGGCACGGACGGTAATGGTACGCACCTTTGCCTTCGGTTCACCCAACCGTGGCGAAGTGAAAAGGCGGCGCGCGATCGCCGGGCGCAGTATTCCAACAGGCGGAGCAAAGAGCGTTCTGCGTGCTATCCGCAAGAAAATGTCGACGCGCCTGGAAGCGCCGGCGGAAGCAGGGACCGGCGGTCCTTCCTCCGCGCTGAATTGAATGGCGCGTCCGATGCCGGGATTGAGCCGCCCGATTGCATCCGTGAGAGCAGCGCGCGCAGCAACTGCCCGCTGCAACCCGGCCGGCGCCTCCGCTTGCTCGGCGAATCCGATAACGCGGACCCGCGAAACGGGCGAGGTAATCGTCCACGTGCGGACGATGTGCTCTGCCAGGCGCTGAATCCGCCCGAGTTGGGCGTCGTTGAGCCGCCACTGTCCCGGTGCATATCCGGTGAGAACTTCGAACGGCGGCCTCCGCAGTTTACGGGGCATTACGGAAATAGGTGGCCTGGGAAGGGGTGCCTCAGCAAACCAGCCTCCGATCTTCGGCATTGGGGGCTGGGCAGGCGCCGGCGGCGGCATGTTCTCCTTTTCGTAAACCTCTCCGAGATTCGAAACTGCACTGCTCCGGCAGCTTTTGCACGAGCAGTCCGCGCCGCAGCCAAATTCGCTCAGCTCGTCCGGATCTGTGGAGTAGTAAGCCATAAAATGGTAGCCAGGTTTACACGCCTTTGCGCCTCCAGAAGATGTGCCATTCGGTAAGCATGTTGCGCGGGTCGTATCCGGCGAGCTGGAGCGCATTTTGCGCCCAGGCTAAAAGAAAACGATGCGTTAGCCCGCCGCGAGGCGGCCGCACGCTCCAGAGCTGTTCGTCGGCGCTTCGACCGTTGAGGAGCACCTGCCACTTGCGAAAGTCGCGGTGGAAGGCGACACAATGAACGAGCCGCCACAGTCTGTCGCCGAGCGCCCCCCAGAAGGTCGCAGCACAACTCAAATCATAGAGCGCCTCTTCCCGGCTGATCTGAAACTCCCATGGCTTGAGAAAGCGCTCCGGAATGCTCGTTTTTAGCGCTGGATGTGAGATCGGCTCGTGCGTTGCGACGGCAGGCGGATCCGGGTTCTCCTCGGCCGTGGGATCGCCCGTAACCTGCAGACAAAAAAGGCGTTCGCCTGGCAGGACTACGCCCGATTCGCGTTGTCCCGGATGCGGGATGCGCGGTGGCGCTGGCAAAAGGGGCCCCAGCTGCAGATGCATCACGACTTCATGAATCAGTGGCTGGAGCCGGCCCGATGGCGGGGCGTTGCCGAGGATCGCCGCTGCAAGCGCATCAAATTTCTGAGGGGCGGCCACCTCATACACTTGCACGTGACAGGGCAACCGGTGGGCATCGCGCAAACGTTCCGGGTGCGCGAGCTGCGACGCCAGCATCTGTTTGTATTCTCCGAAACAGACGACACGCCGTGGGCCCGGGCTGGGCAGAAGCTTGCGAATGGCCGGCGCTTGTTGTTGTTGCTTTTGCGCAGGCACGTCTTCCTGCGTCGGTCCAATCGAAGGCGCTGGCTCGGGGACAACATCCAGAATCTCGCCGCGAGGCCCGGAAACGAGACGGCGCAGGCGGCGGATGCGCCCGCCGATCTTTTCGTAAAGCTCGTCATTCTCGCCGCGCAGGATTTCCCCCTGGACCAGTCGCGGTTGAAGCGCCAGGTGGTGGGGCGGCGCGGGCAATTGCGGCAGCACTTCCGGCAACGAATCGTCGCCGCCTGTATCAGCCAGATCGATGGCTTCGCCGGGCTCCACCACAATCACGCGCATCCGCTGGAACCGGTTCTGACCGAACACGAGCGGCGGCGCGATTTCTCTCTGGATGCCGACAAAAATCATCGGTGCGCGCATCTGCATTCGAGGTTCGTCAAAGCCCGCGATCCCGCGAGGCTCGAACATTGAGATCCTATTCGTGACTTGTTGTCTCATTAGTTTTCCTCCGTCATTTGGCCAGGTGGATGTGATCGCGATGCGCGCGCAGCAGGAAATCGCTGATGTGGCTTCCATGGCCCTTCGGTGCGGGTCCACGGACCAAAAAGCTGCACGGGATAGCCATAAGGCTGCGCCCACTGCCCGTATCGCTGGAGCGCTTTGTAAAGCCGCCAGCCGAGATTCTCCTTCTCCTCCTTTTCCGCGATCAGCCGGCGCTCGAGCGGCGTGGCAGCGCCGGCGGCGCGCTGCATCGCTTCGTCCCAGCGAAGCTTCCACTTGTCGAGTCCGAGGCCGTTGACAGCATAAATGTCGGCGGCGCGCCCGACCTGGTGATGGCCAAAAATCCCGGGTTTGAAGAAAATCCGCACTGGCTGGCGCTCGCCGGCTCCAGCCTCGACGGCGAATCGCTCGAGCACGCGATGCAGTTCGGCGGCAAGCTCCGGCGTGACTAGCGCGTTGGCCGGCGGCGAATCGACGCGGAACGCCGAGCCCGAGCGCACCGGCACAGTGGCATTACTTAAAATGGCAGGCGCGTGGAGTGGCATCGCCGTAGATGGGGTTGTACCAAAACCGGCCGACAATCCGGCCGCCGACGCGCTTGATCTCGCGCTCGGGCTCCGCGGGGTCCGGGGTATAGCCGGTGTTGCGCACAAAGAACTCGACCGTCGCGTTCTCGTCGAGCCGGATCGCGACGCTGAAGCTGCCGTATCCCCACGGATTTACGATGTGCTCGAGCCTGACGTAGGGATAAAGAGGCCGTTTGTTGACCAAGATGATCCATTGCAGGCCGGGCGTCTCAACTTCTGAGAAGTCGCGCCCGAGCAGGTCGGTGAACTGCGAGAAATTTTCGAACAGCCCGCAGTACTGCGGTGGCAATTCGAAGCGTGCCAACAACACCTCTCGGCCGGGTTGCAGGGGCTTGACGGCGATATCGGCAAAGCCGGACTCGTCAAAATGCTCGTAATCTCGCGGCAGGCCGCAGTTCGGGCAGAGGAACGACGCCCGCATCACGTCGAGTTGCTGCATCGCACTGACAATCCCACCGTTCATCAGCGAATCCTCCTTCTGCGCTGAAGTCGTGGTCCGGTAGGCGTCCCCGGTGTCCCGAGTGTCTTGTAACCGTGCAGAGCAACGTGCAGCTCGCCCTGGAATGCCGACACCTCGGTGATCTGGAGCCGAATGGTCGAGCGCGGCGCGAATTCGATTGGCCGCGCAAAGTAACGGAATGGCCGTTTGCCATCGGAAGAACCCAGGCCCGCAATGTTGAGAATTGGCTCGCTCTGAAATTCGCGCCCGCTGCCCTGATCGAAAAGCGCGTACTTAAACGCCACGCGCTCCGGCGGCGCGCCGACAGCCTGAAGGGCTTCTCCCAGAATCTCTTTATCAGACTCGAAGCCGCCTCTCAGAAAGATGCGCTCGGCAAATTCCGGGTTGAACCTCAACCCGTCCTTCAACACCGTGGCGGTGCGCGGCCCGATCTTCCCGTCAATCGTTCCGAATTTGAACGTGACCGCTTCGCCGAGCTTCTCTGAGAGCGATAAAACAAACTCGCCGAGACGCCTGTCGAAAATTGATTGTGGGGTTGGGAGTATAAGCGCAAGCGGCACGCCAAAGGTGATTGGATTCACTTTCGGCACGACGCCGTAGCCGATCGAGACGGCCGTAAACGCCGCTTCGATGCTGATATCGACGGTGCTATTGTGCACCAGGCCCGGCTGGCCTTTGAGCTCGTTAGCCTCGCCGTCGAAACGAAAAACGTAGTCGAACGGAATCGTGCGCCTTGCTGCAGGTGGGGCGGACACGCCTTCGCCGAAGCCGTTGACTTGCGCACCGTCGCTCATCGCCGTAATCCTGCTGCGGCTGGCGCGCTGAGAAACTTGTATCCCTGCAACACGATAAAGAGCGTCCCGCGACCGAAGCGTTCTTCGACCCGAATGCGGATCGTTGAGCGCGGTTGAAAAATCATCGATCGTGACAATTTCTTAAAAGGCCGATCGCCGTCCGCGATGCCGAGCCCGGCGATATTGTGCAGCGGCTGGTTCTGCAATTCGCGGCCGCGGCCGCTATCGAAGATGGTATATCGAAACGAAACGTCTTCGGGGCGATTCAGCCGCTCGAAGAATTCATTGGCCATCTCAACGGGGAGGGTATCGGCGAGCTCGCCGTTGTCTTTGAATGCCACACGCAAGAGGTCCCGGCGGACGCGAATGCCGTCCGTTAATGCGCTTGTTGGAAAGGAACGCAATGTCACGTCCGACAAAGGGAACGTCCCGAAGGAGCTCGAGGAAAACGTTGACAAATCGATAGGCACCTCACTCTCCTCGACCAGTAGACCGTATCCGATCGAAGTTGCGACGAAGCCTCCTTCGGCATTCACGGTCACCTCCTTCTCCAACTGATTTTGCGGCCGCCCCGTGAGCGGGAATGTCGCGACGTAATCAAACGGGATCACGCGCGCCGAAGGGCTGCCGATGGTCTCCGTCCGGCACAGTGGCGAACCGGTGAGT
This sequence comes from uncultured Verrucomicrobiae bacterium, assembly GCA_963824895.1. Taxonomy (GTDB): domain Bacteria; phylum Verrucomicrobiota; class Verrucomicrobiia; order Chthoniobacterales; family Terrimicrobiaceae; genus DASTFP01. The sequence goes on from CAWGQS010000019.1 coordinate 123,690, forward strand.
CTGCGCGCGACCGGTTCGGGGCAGCCCGATGAGCCGATGACCTGATATCCATAAAAAACGACGAACAAATTGCCCTGCACCCCCTGGGAGCGCTCGATGATTTGAAGGCGGATCGTGGCGCGCGGGAGAAACGTGATTGGCTGGGCCAGGAGCCGGAATGGTCGCTCGCCATTGCTCTTGCCCAGCGAGGCGATGTTGTGGACCGGCTCATCCTGCAGCTCCCGTCCGGTGCCGCTGTCCAGGATGCTGAAGAGAAACGAAATTTCGGCCGGCGCTCTGACCCGTTGAAAGAGTGTGCCGTCGCGCACCAGCGCAGTCGGCAGGGCGTCATCGGTGAATTCTCTCCCGCGCCGCTCGTCCTCGCGAAAGATCAAGTTTTCCGAGCGCGGGTTTACGCGGAAGCCCTCGATCAAAGCGCTTGCCGGCAACTCGTCGAGCCGTATGTTCCCAGGCTGCACGGTGCCAACGGTTGGGATGCGCTCAACGCTTAACGCTCGTCCGCGATCTTCCTCGAAGCCATAACCGACGGCGACCGCGACAAAAAGGCTGTCGGGCGCGGTGTTGATCACACTCTGCACGACGTTTCCGGGCCGGCCTGTGATGGGAAAGACGGCGCCGTAATCGTACGGGATTACCTCGCCGAGCCGCGGGCCCGGCCCCGGAGCGGTGCGGGACCGGGTGATCATTCGTTGCCGGTGCGGTCTTGCAGCGAGCATGATTTGATGATCTTGAGTTGCGCTCGCCCGGTTTACTGCACGTCGCGGGTCAGGTATCCATCCAGCACGACCCAGATAAAAAGCGGGCCGTAGATCTGCTGGATCGTCTTGTGGACGTCGGAATCGGGAATATCGATCTCCACACGGAAGTTCTGCTGCTTGTCGATGAAGACCGGCTCAGCGAACCGGAAGGTCGCGAGCGGCGACGGCTCGCCATGGCTAATCGTCTTGTTCGTGAACGAGTAAGGCCCTGCGCCCCCCGGGAAAAACCAGGTCGGCATCTCGATCATGATTTTTTCACCGACGAACAGGGTCGTGACCGTGTTGAAAATGAGCTTGCTGACGATGTTGCCCGCGCCGTCGTTAGGCCGGATCTGCTCCAGCGGCGGCGCTAATTTTTCCATGCTCTCGATCAGCGCCTCCAGGTCTGGAATAATCAAAGCGATGTCACCAGCATTCGCAATTGCTTTAATTGTGTCGTCGTCTTTGATCGCGGTGTCGCCGTCGAAGAGCGTCACGTCCTTATCATCGGCGCCGATTATCGCCTCCTGATTCGCACTCTCTCGCGCTTGACGAAGCAGTTCCATAACGCGCTCGAGAGCGAGATCGAGGGCTGCGGTTAACGTACTGCCGTTGACCCCGCTCGGGAAGGCGGCACTTGTGGTGCCTGGAATGGGATCCGGCAAGGGGTCGCCGTTGTCCGTCACCTGGAAACCCTCCGCCTTCTCGCCCTTGGTGCGGGGCGCATTCTTGTTCTCGGGATCTGGCATCTCAGGCGGCAGATCGCTGATGACGACGCGCATCGCGCGGGCCTCGAAGGTGTTGTAGTGGGGCAGCAACGAGGCCGACTGCAGGTTGGTTTCGAGTTTCGTCTTGCCTTGAACGTTGACGAAAAACTTCAGCGTGCTGCCCGGTTCGATTTCGCGAAGCTGCTTTCCCGGCGGGACGCGAAAGGCGTCGATAACGGGCTGTCCTATTCTCTCTCTAATGCCTTGGACGGTTGCCATAACGGTTCTCCTGTTTGAATTGAGGTTTAAAGTTGCGGGTGCTCACCAGAGCGGCTTGAAAGTTTCCGGCAACGACTCGGTCACCCCAGGTTGAGGCGTAAACTGGCCGCACGACGCGTTTACCGTGCGCGGGCGTTGATAGGCCGCGAACGGCTCGGCTTCGGCATAGGGTTCGGCTTCGTCAAACCCGGCGACGTTGGTCGGCATCGGACAGCCAGGATTGAAGGGCTGCTCGGCCGTTTCCCGGACATAACCCGACACGTCGGGCTCGGCATAGTAGCCGGTGGTCTCCGGAGATTCGGAGAGCGGCTCGTATGCATGGTAGCCCACCATCTCCGGTGCCTGGGCGTATCCGCCCATGGGCTGTTCTTCGGCGTAGTAACCGACGGGCGGCTCGTATTCGCCCACCTCTGGCTGTTCGCCGTAGTACCCGTAGTCCGGCGGCTCCGCATAGTAGCCGTAGCCAGCGGGCGGGGCGGCGGAGTAGCCATATCCGTCGCCGTAGTAAGCCACTTCCTGAGGCTCGCCGTAGTAAGCCACTTCCGGCGGTTCGCCGTAGTAAGCAACTTCCGGCGGCGGTTCGCCGTAGTAGGCCACTTCCGGCGGCGGTTCGCCGTAGTAGGCCACTTCGGGCGGTTCGCCGTAGTAGCTGTATTCCGGTTCTGCGTAGTATCCATACCCGGCCGGCGCGGCGTTGTAACCGTATTCGGGAGGCTCGGCGTAGTAGGCATAGCCTGGCGGCTGCGCGTAGTAACCAATTTCAGGTGGTTCGGCGTAATAGCCCCATTGAGGTGACTGGTGGAATCTCATAAGTTTTATCTGCTGGTTGCCGAATCGCGGGTCGTACGGGTTGACGATCATGACCTCGTCGTATCCGCGGTTGGAATTCATGGTCGGTTCGGGTTTGTCTTAGCTAGAAGTGAGATGCCATAGGCAGCCCCTGCCGTGGTCTTCTCGTTTGACGGGAGAGGAAAACGGGGTGACCGCGCGCTTTGATTGGCCGAGCATTTTCAGCCCTCGAGTCCGCGGGGTGTGACGCGGTAGTTCCCGCCCAGGATGTAAAGTTGTTTGCCATGGGCATCGCAGGTGAGCTGCGGGCGAAGCTTGAAGAAGTGGACAAAAGTGCGCGGCTTGCCGCGCTGCCCCCGATCGGAGCGATAGATCAACCCGCGCAATTCGCCGACGTGCGCGAGCACTTCGGGAATCGCTCGCTCTTGCGGCAAGCGAATCGTCTGATGGGACGGGAAGCAGTGGAATTGCCGGAAAAGCTCCTGCGCGCGTCGTACGGATTCGGGAACTCGCTCGCGCGGCACCTTCGTGTCCGTCACCGAAAGCGTGATCAGGTAACTCACTTGTCAGGCTCCTGCGCATAGACTTGACTCCGAAACTGGGCTCTGCACTAGCGCCGACGGCGGCGAGCAAATCGCCGTCCCATGACTACGGGCACCGGCGGGACTGGTTGGGCAACGACTGCGGGCGCCGGTTGTGCCTGTGCGGCAACCGCGGGCACCAAACCCTTTGGACCTCGCCATGAGACGCATCGCAAATACATGCGACGACCCTTTGTGCCCAGGTAAGGAGAGGGGCGAGGAATCCATCCTGGCGGCGGCGGTTGCAAGGCCTGCACGGGCATTGGCTGGACGGGCACGGCCTCTCCGTAGAAGCCGTCGCCCAACTTGCTTATAACACCGGGAAGCACGCGCTGGGCCGCTTGGGTCAGGAGACCGGCCCCAGGTATCGGCAAGAGCGACGCGACCGGGGCCAACTGTGTAGCCGCGCGAAGCGCCCTTTTCGCCAATCGTTTTAGAAATGAAAAGCCGACGGGATTGCCGAGACCGTCATAAAGGATCTGGCCTTCCGCCATCTGGTCCGGGCTTTCCGCGTAATCGGCCTCGTAGAGCTGACTCTGCGGAATTTCGTGAACGGCTCCTGTTAGTGTGTCTTGAACGAGCATAGGTTTGTTCCTTGTGTGTTTTGAGGATTTGTCATGAATCCGAGTGATGAGGCAGCCGAGGTAAGGACGCTTTGAGAAGCGTCGAACGGCGAATGTTCAGCTACCAATTTGATCAGAGCCTCGCGACGCCGTCTTCCAGGTGTGAAGCATGCTTTCATACCGGGCAGATTTGCTTCCACAGCGCGGGAGGCGCCCAGCCGATCGGCCGGTTCATGGTGGCGTCCAGAGCAATCCATTTTCCCCGCACGTTGACCTCGGGGTAAATGTGGCTGTATGAGTGCGGCCGTTTCCTCCGAAAACCAGTCAATACAAGCCGGACTGGATGCCCCGTCGACACCAGCATCGCGCCGAGCAGGATCGTCATGTCGTCGCAGTCCCCCGCGCGCAGCTCCAGCATCCGGCGGGCGGTGTGAAGCAGTTCGACCCGGAAAATGTCGCGTGTATAGCGGATGTTGTTTCGGACCCAGTGAAAGAGCGCGCATACCTCGGCCCAGCGATCTTTCGGCCGCGCTCCCGCCTCGCGAAAAATCTGGATCGCCCTCTGCCGAACATAGAAATCGCGCGAGCCCTCGCGAATCAGATTCGCGATCAGCCCAGCGCTGACAATTGTGCCGCGCCGGCCTTTCGGCACCCGCACGATGCGGATGCGCGGTATCACGAAGCGGGAACGAAATTGGATCATTCACAGACTGAGCCTCTGATGCGGTTCATAGGGACGACGACTGGCTGCTCGAGCCCCTCGACTTCGACGACAGCGAAAGCTTCCTGCTGCGTTCCGCTGTCGGAAATATCGATAACCTTTCCCTGCAAGAGATCTCTCCCGTGGAGTTCCATAAGAATTTGGGCAGGATCGGGGACATATACGTCGCTTATTCGAAAGTTGACCCATCGGTTTCGCACATTTGGAAGGCTGTCGATGCGGGAGCGTTGCAAGTTTCTGCGAGGCTTTTAGCATCGCCTGTGCCAGGGCACGTCGCGGCACGCTCTGGCTTCCCTCAACAGAGAAAAATGCTGCCCGTCGACTCTAAGCCATCTGCAACTTCGGATTGCGGGCCCCTCCGGCGGAAAGATCGTTCCGCCTCATCTCCCATCCTTTCCGGAAAGATCTTTCGCACTCGCCATGTAAAGATCTGGCCGGATTGTGTCTCGCAAGCTTGTGGGAGACTTGATCCGACGAGCGCGGCTACCGTTCAGTCATCCTTCTCACGACTCTCCCGTCACTCGAGACTTCCCACTCCCGGCCCGGTGCTTCCGCATCTTGTTGTAAACGCTGCGCGGCGTAATCCCGAGGAGCCGCGCCGACTCGCTCTGGTTGCCACGCGCGCGCCGCATTGCCGCTTCCACTGCTTCTCTCTCGCAACACGCCAGGGAACGGGAGAGATTCCAGCCGTTTGCATCGAGCAGGACGCGAACATAGTCCGCGATCACATGCGCATTCAGATCGCCAGACCCTCCGCCTTCGTGCTGCGGCGCCTGCGCAGCCTCGCGGCCTTGCGAAAGCTGCTGCCAGGCTTCTACAGGGAGATCGTAGAGTCCCAGGGGTGCTTCCGTCTGCCGTCCAACGAGTGCTTGTCGAATAATGTTTTCCAACTGCCGCACGTTCCCCGGAAGCGAAACCTGACGCAGTGCATCCAAGAAGTCCCTGCCAATATCAGGCCGGCTCCCACAAGAAAGAGAGCTATACTTTTCGAGGAAATGTTCAGTCAGCGGCGCGAGGTCATCGAGACGCTCGCGGAGCGGCGGCACCTTGATCGACAAAACGTTGAGCCGATGGAACAGATCGGCGCGGAATTTGCTCTGCTGGCCCATCTCTTCAAGATCGCGGTTCGTTGCCGCAACCACGCGGACATCCACTTTGACATCGTGATCTTCGCCAACACCGAGCACGCGGCCGTCTTGCAATACGCGGAGAAGCTTCGCCTGAAGCGCTGTGTCGAGTTCTCCGATCTCATCGAGGAAGAGGACACCACCGTCCGCAGACCGTATTAAACCTTTGCGATCGCGATCAGCGCCGGTGAACGCCCCCCGCCGGTGTCCGAAAAATTCGCTTTCCGCCAGCGGTGTGGCGATTGCCCCACAATTGACTGCAATAAATGGCTCTCGACTACGCTTTGGATCCAACCGATGGAGAGCGCGCGCAAGACCCTCTTTGCCCGTCCCGGTCTCGCCGGAGATTAGGACAGGAAGATCACTCAAGGGGCTAAAGCGAATGACGCACCGAAAAACCTGCATCATCGCCGTGCTGCTTCCGACCATTCCCATCTCACGCATCGCCGAGCTGATCTGTTGCGCTTCCTCTTGCTTCTTCGCTTCTGCGCTCAGAACATGCGCAAGGGCATCCTTGAATTGACAATCAAAATTCGCGCCGCCGCTGTCGAGCAATTGTGTTGCGCCGGCGAGCAGGGACAAACATTTGCGCTTGACGCTCCAAGACTCGGCACCGTCGCCATAGGCGACAATTTCAATACCCTGGCGCTTCAAATCGCGAAGGACGCGCATCCCCGCATCGTCAGGTTCGCAGCTGATTCCTAAAGCGGCCACGCAGCGTGCGTAGGAAGACAAATCCCGTTGCACGTCGAAAATCTCGATCACTCGCGCGCCGAGAGCGTGGACCAGTTGGCGGATCCTTGCGCGCCTATGAGGCTGCTGGTCCCAAAGAATCACGCGCCATTGGCGCACGCCCATCGTCGCCCCGAGTTGATTGGAGCTTCCGACATCTGGCTCGTTGTTTTCCACCGGGTTCTTCCACGGATGTCCGTGATCCCAATTAGAAAAGGCGGCCTTTGATGCCACCGTTTAGCCCGTTAGTCAATCTGAAATTCCCCTCGACACGCCCACGTCGCGAAAGCGCCCGATAACTCGACGCCGCAACCACGAATCCGGAATGGTGAGCCGATAGGGCTTCAGCGAGTTACGCGCGGACTTGGCGTGAAGTCATTTAGACGACCGAGCAGTTTCACGCGGGCAAGCTTTGCTTGAGGTCGAGACCGGCCAAAAGATTTCGTGCTTTCTGGACTCCGCGCGAATGTTCAGACAGGAGCCTCCCATTTGCCGCTCCAGTTGCATAGCCTCAGCCGACTTTGCATCTGTGATGGACCGCTCGATAGAACTTTAGACTCGTGGCGAACGGTTCGCCTTAATTTGTCGAATCCTGCCGGTCCGCTTTTTAAATGGGAGCGAAGTGTTCATATCTTCTAGCGTCTTGCGGGTCTGGGTTGTCATCAAATTACCTCTCTGCTGGGTGTGTTTCGTTCACCGTATGTACAAAGAGATTTGATTCGCCGAGTTTCACCTCCAATCTTAGAACTCAGCCGCCGAATCACGTCAAGAGAAGTCGCCACAATGGTAGCTGCGGCGCTGAATTTGCGGATCCCACTCGCGGAAGCGGCACATTCCCGAGAACCTGGGCAACGCCAGACGCGTCCAGTTCAAAACTCCGGACGTAACTATAGCGATCTCACATCAGACGACGCCAGCCGAACTGAGAGGAATTTACAAT
>CAWGQS010000020.1:0-187958 GCA_963824895.1 uncultured Verrucomicrobiae bacterium
TCCAATCCGAACTGGGCCCAGTTTTAGAGATTTCCTCCACCTTGCGGATTCGGTTCGTTCTGTACTGGGCATTGTAGTACGTGTGCAGCCCTGGCCGTAAGGGCCATACTGACTTGACGTCATCCCCACCTTCCTCCCCGTTTCACAGGGCAGTCTGTCCAGAGATCCCTTGCGGGCAACAGGACACAGGGGTTGCGCTCGTTGCGGGACTTAACCCAACATCTCACGACACGAGCTGACGACAGCCATGCAGCACCTGTGCAAGGCTCCTACATTGCTGCAGGATACCCGGCTTTCACCGGGGACACAATGCATGTCAAGGCCAGGTAAGGTTCTTCGCGTTGCATCGAATTAAGCCACATACTCCACCGCTTGTGCGGGCCCCCGTCAATTTCTTTGAGTTTTAATCTTGCGACCGTACTTCCCAGGCGGCACGTTTAACGCGTTAGCTCCGGCACGGACGGGGTCTGAACCCGCCCACACCAAACGTGCACCGTTTACTGCCAGGACTACCGGGGTATCTAATCCCGTTTGCTCCCCTGGCCTTCGTGCCTCAGTGTCAGGAACTGCCCAGAGATCCGCCTTCGCAACTGGTCTTCCTCACGATATCTACGCATTTCACTGCTACACCGTGAATTCCGATCTCCTCTACAGTCCTCGAGTCACGCAGTATCCGGTGCAATTTCGGAGTTGAGCTCCGAGATTTCACACCAGACTTGCGTCACCACCTACGCACCCTTTACGCCCAATGAATCCGAACAACGCTTGAGACCTCTGTATTACCGCGGCTGCTGGCACAGAGTTAGCCGTCTCTTCCTCTTGCGGTACTATCACTTGCTTGTTCCCGCATGACAGGAGTTTACAACCCGAAGGCCTTCATCCTCCACGCGGCGTCGCTCCATCAGGGTTGCCCCCATTGTGAAAAATTCTCGACTGCTGCCACCCGTAGGTGTCTGGACCGTATCTCAGTTCCAGTGTGGCTGGTCGTCCTCTCAGACCAGCTACCCGTCAAAGCCATGGTGGGCCATTACCCCGCCATCGAGCTGATAGGCCGCGAGCTCATCAGGAAGCGCATTGCTGCTTTGGCTTTTCCTCCACTCGAAGGATGGCCATATGCGGTATTAATTCGCCTTTCGGCGAGCTATCCCCCACTTCCCGGCAGATTGCTCACGTGTTACGCACCCGTGCGCCACTGAACCAAGTCTGTATTGCTACAAACCTGGTCCCGTTCGACTTGCATGTCTTATCCACGCCGCCAGCGTTCGTTCTGAGCCAGAATCAAACTCTCCGTGGAAAGTTTCTCCCCGCTTGCTAAAAGCGGGAAAGTTCCGGCATTCATCTTACTGATCCGCCGTGATTGTGAGAAAACCGCGGACCAGCAATAGCCGTCAAATTTCATTTCGAAACCGACGAAAGAACGCACTATCCAGCATTTGCTGAATGTGTTTGTGCTAAAAACGTTCTGAATTTTGCCATGCCGGCAAAACCAGAGTCAGGCTGTCAAAAAACGACGCTCAGCGGGCTACTCGCCGTGGTCCGGCGACGACAATGCCGATTGGTAGATCGGAAAGTCGTCAGCGCGAAACCAGCGAGGTCAGCGCCCGCGAGAACTTTTGCCCGCTCGACTTTTATATCGCACGGGATTGTCAGCATACCCCATCAACAAGCCCCGTCAACGGAGTTTTTGAACTTTTTCAGGGAAACTTCGTCCTTTTTTCGAGAGCAAGACCGGACCACACGAGCGAAAATCTGCGAAAGCCGTTGGTGGGGCGAGGTCTCACGATTTTCACTCCTGTTCGGAAAGCCACTCTGTGTGGAAGAACCGTCCGGCAGGCTTGTCGACGCGTTCATAGGTATGAGCTCCGAAGTAATCGCGCTGGGCCTGCAGGAGATTGGCCGGCAGTCGCTCAGCGCGGTAACTATCGTAATAGCTGAGGGCAGCACTGAACGCCGGCACGGCGACACCGTATTCGACGGCAGTCTGGATAGCGTAACGCCAGTTGGCTTGGGACTTGCCGATGATTTCGCAGAAGTACGGGTCGAGGATAAGGTTCTTCAGATCCGGATCTCGGCGATAGGCGGAGGTAATATGATTGAGGAAATGGGCGCGGATGATGCAGCCTCCGCGCCAGATCGAGGCGATGTCACCAAAATTCAGCCCCCAGTCATAGAGTTTGCTGGCGGCGCCCAGTTGGACAAATCCCTGAGTATAGCTAATGATCTTGCTGGCATAGAGAGCGTCACGAACCGCATCGATCAATTTGGCGCGGTCGCCCGGGAACGCCTTTGGTGACGGGCCGGGCAGGACTTTGCTGGCTTGAACTCGTTCGTCCTTCAGTGAGCTCAAGATTCTTGCTTCGACGGCGCTACCGATCACGGAAAGCGGGACCGACATTTCAACAGCGTGGCCGACCGTCCATCTTCCGGTGCCCTTTTGCCCAGCCTTGTCGAGGATAACGTCCACGAGAGGTTTTCCGGTTTCGGGATCCTTCCTCTTGAAGATCTTTTCGGTAATTTCGATGAGGAAGGAGTTTAGCTGGCCCTTGTTCCAGTCGCCAAATATCTGTGCAAACTCGTCCGAACTCGGATTGATGGCCGCCTGGAGAATGGCGTAGGCCTCGCAGATAAGTTGCATATCGCCGTACTCGATGCCGTTATGGACCATTTTCACATAGTGACCGGCTCCGTCTGGGCCCATGTAGCGGCAGCACGGCTCTCCCTCCGCGACTGCGGCGATCTTTGTATATATCGGAGCGATCGCCTGCCAGCCCTCCTTGGCACCCCCTGGCATAATCGAAGGGCCTTTCAAAGCGCCCTCTTCGCCGCCGCTTACACCGACTCCGAAAAAGTGAATTCCTTTCTCTTTAAGCGCTTTCTCCCGACGTTGGGTGTCTGTCCAAAGTGAGTTTCCACCGTCGATGATGATGTCTCCGGATTCCATCAACGGCACCAACTGCTCGATGACGGCGTCGACAGGCGCACCGGCCTTGACCATAATCTGCGCCTTGCGCGGCCGCGCAAGGGACTGCACAAATTCGTCGAGCGTTTTCGTAGGGACGATATTCTTCCCCTTTGCCCGCGCGGAAGCGAATTTCTCGGTCACCGCAGTTGTCCTATTAAAAACGCTGACTCGAAAACCTCGACTTTCCATATTCAGAACGAGGTTCTCGCCCATGACGGCGAGGCCGATTAATCCAATATCGCTTTGATTCATGTATTGTGCAGGAATGTGCCGGTAAGACTAGTCGTTGAAACCGAAGCAACGCAATCGACAACTTGCAAATGAACCTGCCGAATATCCTCACCTTGCTTCGGCTCGGCTTGACAGTTCTCTTGGTTGCGAGCCTTTCCGTCGAGTACCCTTCGCATTTCACGATTGCGCTCGGGGTCTTCTTACTCGCTTCGCTGACGGACTATCTGGATGGGGTTCTCGCCCGCAAATGGAATCTTATTACCGATTTTGGCAAACTGATGGATCCGCTGGCGGACAAGATCCTGACGGCCTCCGCTTTCATCTGCCTGATTCCGTTTGGGGCGCTTCCCGCTTGGGCCGTAATCATTATCATTAGCCGCGAATTTCTGATCACGGGACTGCGACTTCTGGCGAGTTCGAAGGGAGTCATTCTTCCGGCGGAGAAGCTTGGCAAACACAAGACGGCTTGGCAGATGATCACGATCGTCTTCTTTCTCGCATTGCTCGCTGCGGACGATTTCGCTCCCGAGGCCACCGATATAGTCGATTGGCTTTGGGGTTACGGCGGAGCCGCGCTGGTGACTGTGACCGTCGTGCTCACTGTCTTCTCGGGTTCGGCCTATCTTTGGAAGAACCGCGTTCTCCTTGCTCCCGACCACCAGGCATCCTAGCACTGCCGCTTCTCCACTCTCCTCTGGGATTTAACGATGGGCAGGCTATTGAGGTCCGCCGCAAAAATCGGTAATCGGATCGGACAAAACTAGGCCAGTTTTCTGACTTGGGCCCATCAAACGACAATCAACCTCGCGCTAACGTTTGCTCCGCCCGCAGGCAACTGTCCGTCTTGTCGATCAACCCTTCCTCTCAGTTCGCGTGCCATTTTTAATCGGATCGTCTCTCTTCTGGAAATCAGGGCTCTCCGCGCGACGAAGGCCAACCTGAAGCGCTACCTTCCGCATAGCCCGGGCGCAATCCTTAAGCGCTTGGATCCAAACCCGCGTCGGCCTCGGAGGGCGGCGGAGCTCCGGTAAAACGCCATCTGACCTGCGGCGCCAGGCATGAAGGCGGTTCATGAGCCCAGCAGGAATGCCCCGTTCCGTGCAAGGCGCCACGGCGTCTCTCGCTGCGAGGAGAAGAAAATGGCGAACATTTGAGTTCACTTTAAATTGAACTTGCGGGTCAAAGAATTCATCCTCGCCAAATGCGTGCGTGGAGGAGTTCCGCTCTCGAGCCAACGGCTGCACAGGCGACCATGGAACGTGAGTTCGTGTCGATATTTTCTGATTTGGCTGACCTCTTTGGAAATCCTCGCTCCCACGGCGCAATTTACGGCCTCCTTTTCTCATCGGAACGACCGCTGGCGATGGAAGAGATCATCACGCGACTCGAGATCAGCAAAGGATCTGCCAGTCAAGGTCTGCGTCAACTTGAAGAACTCGGCGCGATCTTGCGCACGCGTGAGAACGGCGAACGCAGCCATACGTATGCCGCAAGAATCGACTTGAAGCCTCTCATCGCGGGTTTCCTGCACAAGCGCCTGACGCCCCGGCTCGCCGCCAGCGCGACCCGTTTGAAGGACTTGGAGAGATTGCTTCCGGAGCTTCCGACCGGCCTGCGTCCCATCGCGCGTCTGCGCCTGAAGCGAGTGACCAAGTGGAATAAACGCGCTCGCGCCTTCCTACCGCTGGCGCAAAAACTATTGCAAGCCGATTGATCCCCGCCGCGACGTGCGGATTGGAACACCCTTGAAATTTCGATTGGTTCCCGGAAGCGGTAACCACCGGCGGCAGCTTGACTTTACTTCTGGCAATCTCCTCGCACAAACTTCGCCTGCCTTGACCACCGAATACCCCACACCTTGCCTGTCCGTTGTCATGCCTGTTTACAATGAGGAGGCGACGCTCGGCGCAATTATCGCTGCGGTGCTGAAACAGCCGCTTGTCGCCGAGTTGATTTGTGTTGACGACTGCTCGGTTGATGGCGCCCTCCGCGTTCTGGAGCGGTGTGCTAGCCTCGATCCACGCGTTCGCATTTTTCGCCATGCTGTCAATCGCGGAAAAGGCGCTGCCTTGCGCACGGCCTTCGCCGAGGCCCGATCGCCCATCGTGATCGTGCAGGATGCAGATCTGGAGTACGATCCCGTCGACTATCCGCGACTTACCGCGCCGATCATTGAAGGCCTCGCCGACGTGGTCTTCGGGTCACGATTCGTCGGCTCGGAGGAGCATCGAGTGCTCTATTTCTGGCACTCTATCGGAAACAAACTGCTGACGCTTGCTTCGAACATGTTCACCAATCTCAACCTGACGGACATGGAGACGTGCTATAAGGTCTTTCGGCGCGAGATCATCCAGGCGATCGCCATCGAGGAAGATCGTTTCGGCTTCGAGCCAGAGATTACTGCCAAGGTCGCACGCATGAACGCGCGCATCTACGAGGTCGCGGTTTCGTATCACGGCCGGACCTATGAAGAAGGGAAGAAGATTCGGAAATGGGATGGAGTCAGAGCGATGTGGTGCATCATAAAATATAATTTCCTTCGATGATGCGTCTCGATGCGACGCAGGAAACACCTTCGCCTCGATACTTCGACTTTTGCCACCATTCCCAAGGGCAATCCGATGCGCTCTGGAGACGTTCGAAGTCCTGAAAAACTCTCCACGATGGTTGCAACTCCATGATTGTGTTGATCACCGGCATCACTGGACAGGACGGTTCGTACTTGGCGGAGGCATTGCTCGAGAGGGGCGATATCGTCCACGGAACGGTTCGCAGAACCAGCACGCTCGAACGCTCACGCCTGGCGCATCTCTATGCCAACCCTGCGATTTACAACAAGCAGTTGTTTCTCCACTACGCGGAACTGGGGGACATTACCACCCTCCGGAGGATTATCGATCGCGTGAAGCCGCAGCAGTTCTACCATCTGGCGGGTCAAAGCCATGTGGGACTGAGCTTCGAAATTCCAGAGGCGACCTGCGAACTCACCGCAATCGCAACGTTAAGAATACTCGAGGTGCTGCGAGATACCGCATCTCCGCCGAAATTTCTCCACGCCAGCTCGAGTGAAATTTTCGGCTGTCCGGATATCTCCCCGCAAACGGAGAACACCGCGATGCGACCGATAACACCTTATGGTTGTGCAAAGGCGTTCGCCACGCAGATGGTGCGAATTTATCGAGACCATCACGCCCTGTTTGCTTGCAATGCCATTTCTTATAACCACGAATCTCCGCGCAGAGGCGAAAACTTCGTGACGAGGAAGATCTGTCGCGCCGCTGCGGAAATTAAGTTGCGCAAGCGAAGCCATCTTAGTCTCGGAAATCTGGAGGCGCGCCGTGACTGGAGCGATGCCCGGGACGTGGTGAGAGGCTTCTTGATGATTCTCGAACACTCGACGGCCGAGGATTTCGTGCTCGCCAGCGGGACCACGCACTCGGTGCGAGATATAGCCGAAACAGCCTTCGCCAGCCTCGGTCTCGATTGGAAGCAATACGTCCGCTCCGAAGAGCACCTCTTGCGCCCGGCTGATCCCACGCACCTTTGCGGGGATGCGAGCAAAGCCAAGACTGTTCTTGGTTGGGAGCCGCGATCGTCCGTGCCCGAACTGATCGCCGAGATGACACAAGCCGAGCTCGCGCAGCTCTCCAAGGCGTCCTGAGTTCATGCGTCGGGTCGGTCAAGGTCTTTAACTGACACTTGATTCGGGGGAGACTTGAAGCGACCTGCTCCTTCCGCAAAACCCTCGCGACTCGATGCTCTGGCCTTCTCGTTCTTGACTAGGCAGACCGTTCGGCAGTCTTGCAGGTCCGGGGATCGCCATTGGCAGCGATTCACTCACGAAAGCATCCGGGTTTCACTCCGTTGGCTGGGGCTGCGTTTGCAGCGGCGCTCGTGGGGATCGGCTCGCTCTGTGCCTGCTTCAGGTCCGCGACGAAAGCTGCGGCGACAACAGCCTCAGCAAATCTGCTAATGTTGAAATGCGGGAGCGATCCCTAGATGCGGAGGATTTAGGAAGTTACTCAACGAGCTCACGAGGCGACCTTTATTGAACAGAGGCGATAGCTAATGACGGAAGGGTTATTTCCAGAAAGCTCGGTTCCGCTTTGCGTGGATCTCGATGGCACATTGATTCACACAGATGTTCTTTGGGAAGGGATCAAATTCATGCTAAGGCGCAAACCCCTTGCACTGCTGGGGATGCTCCCGCTGCTGCGAGGCGGCCGCGCTCCCTTCAAAAAGGCAGTTTCGGCCGCATCGACGGTGAGTGCTGATTCTCTTCCCTGGCGGGAATCTCTGGTTAAGTGGCTCCGGACCGAAGCGGCGGCTGGTCGTGCGATCTACCTTGTTACGGCAGCGGATTCCGCGTATGCAAAAGCCGTGAGCGAGCGTCTCGGGTTTTTTACGGGGACCCTTTCGAGTGACGGTGCGCTGAACCTCAAGGCGAAGAAGAAGGCGCGCCGACTAATTGAGACGTTCGGTGAAGCCGGCTTCGACTATATTGGCGACGCGCGCGCAGATATTCCGGTGTGGCGGGCTGCCCGGCGGGGAATCTGCGTGACAGCAAATGCGGGCTTTGTGCGTCGGGCCGGACTTTCCGGGAAGGTTGACGAGCGATTCACAGGAAAATAGCGTCCCGCGCTCCACCCGGAACCTCTCTCGGAATCAAACAATGGGGAGCCTCCTGCGAGCGACAACAGTTCTGTGGCGAGGTCTCGTAGTCGTCGCTCTTGCGGGATAACTGGTCGCCTGCTCTTGGGGCTCGACCCCGCCTTCCGGGTGGAGAGTGGGAATAGTCATGAAGCTTCTTTCAACAAGCGGTTTTGCCGCAGTCGACCTCCGAATCAGAGCCCGCCACTTTGCCTCCAGATACGGAGTTCGCCAAGAACCTCTGTAGCCCCACGAGAAGACAACATAAGCTGCTCAGATTGTTGCGGCGGAGAAAAACGAAGCATCCATTGGCCCGATGTCGCATGACCTGGTTCGCATTGCTAGAACCAATCCGAAGATGCTGCTACACCGCACGAATCGGGATGGTGACAGAAAACTGATCAGCCCCGGTGATGCACAAGGGCTTCATCGCGTTTCTTGCTCCGAAGATAATGAAATCCGATGAACAATCAATCGCGGTTACTTCGACTAAATCCCGGAAGCTTAGCTTATATCATTGGAGTGACCCCCGCGACCAGCATTGACAGGGACTAGCGCAAAGGAAGACTGTTCCTCCCATGAGAACGGCGACGATTTGGCTACTTATGCTCGCCGGAACGCTGCCCGTGGGGGCGCAAGATGAAAAATTCGGCGAAGCCGTAAAGCGAAGTCTCGATCGCTCTCGGATCCTCTACCCAGAATCGGCGGAACCCGGCTCAGCGCTAAGCCAAGCAATTCTATTCCGCATCGAGTGGCTGCAAAATCATAATGGCGCCGCCTTTCAGGATCCAAACTGGCCGCTGAGAGTGACTGCCACAGAGGCGGCCGCGCTCGGAATCGCTCCGCAAGAAATTGTTTCCACCAAGACTCGGCCAGCAGGAAGCCCGCGCTTTCTCGCCCTCGTGACACGCAGCTTCAGCACGAGTCAGGCCTCTTTCCGTAAGGATCAACAAATCCTGCTCGAATCGATCCAGGACTACGGAAAGCGCGGTATCACGCTGGTGAACGGCGAGCCAGTTCTTCTTTGGCTTGATAATATCAAGGTTCTCAGGAAGCTTGCCCCGGATGAAGCCCCCCCCGTCGTGGTCAAGGTGGAGGTTGCCCGCTACGGAATTCCCGGCCAACAAGCTTACAGCGTCACTGCGATGGTTCAGTCCCTCATTGCACCGGATCCCTCCGGGCGCTACGAAATCTTTGTTTCGGATGCATTACTCACGCCCGCGGCGGTCCGGAAGATCAATCGAAGTCCCCAGATCATCGCGGATCCGTTGACGGGGCAAAACGTCGTGCACAAACCGGATCGCGTCCTTACCGTGACTTACACGCTCAATGGTTTGAAGAAGACAAGACAGGCGATTGCGGGTCAAAGATTGGTGCTTGACTGAGATGGGAGAAGAACCCGTCATCGAAGTCCGCGATCTGGTGCGCAAGTTTGGAAACCGGACGGTTCTCAACGGCATTAGCTTTACCGTCAACAAAGGCGACACCTTAGTCATCATGGGAAGCTCTGGTTGCGGCAAGAGTACCGTGCTTCGCCATATTATCGGCTCCCTCAAACCGACAAGCGGCTCGATCAAGATCTTCGGAAAGGAGACAACCAAAATGTCCGATCAGGAACTCGACGAATTACGTCTGCGCTTCGGGATGAATTTCCAGTTTGGCGCGTTGTTGCAATCGCTCACCGTGGGCGAAAATGTGTCGTTGCCCCTGATTGAAAATAGCCACGTCGATCCCGAGATCGTCGAACTGGTTGTAAAGATGAAGCTCGAATTGGTCGGACTTACGGGTTTTGAGGACCTAAAACCGGCCGAACTCAGCGGAGGCATGCGCAAGCGTGTCGGCTTGGCCCGTGCGGTCGCGCTCGACCCAGAGCTGCTTTTCAGTGACGAACCCACTTCCGGACTTGATCCGATCATGACGGCGGTTATTGATCAACTCACGCTCGACCTCACCCGTAAACTCGACATGACGGCCGTTGTCGTTACTCACGACATGACCAGCGCATTCCGGATTGGCACCAAGATGATCATGCTGGGAGCTGGCAAACGCATCGGAACGGTCATCGCGAGCGGCACCCCCGAGGAGGTTTCAAACCATCCTGATCCTGAGGTTCAGCAGTTCATCAAAGGGGAAGCCGACGGCCCCGTTCCACTCAAGCTCGCTCCTGAGGACTACATCGAACGGCTTCTCAGCCCCTAAGTGGCTACTTGGTCGAATCGGCGCGGAGCTTCCAAGTCTTAGGTCGATTTGGGTTTACGAATGAGCAATCGCGTCCCCTCTTTCCTCGGGTCTGGCATTGACTTCTGGGTCCGGAGCGATCGGGTCCGCCGTTGGAGAATTGTTCTGGGGACTCTGGCCGGCGCGATTGCCATTGCGTTGTTGGTAGCAACAAAGCCCTGGGTGGCCGTCGCGGAGATTCGCGGCAAGACGGACACACTGGACTACGTTCGCATATACGGATGGATTGCAGGCGCCATCAACCTCGTCCTCTTGGGCTGCTTGATCATCCTCTGTCCCTGGTGGGCGAGATTGCGAGACCTCACACACAGCTCCGTCGCTTCGCTATCAGGATCTCCCACCCCGCGATGGTTCTGGCCGTTGGTGATCGCTGCGATGGCGGTGACATTTTTCTACAGCCTGCCACGGATGACGCATGGATTCTGGGACGACGAGGAACTGAACATCCGCACCACGCTGTGGGGAAAGTTTAAGCCAAACAAGAAAACCGGCGCGGTCGAGTTTGTCCGGTTTGATTGGCTCGAGACTGTCTATGGTTACAGTCGAGGGCCGAATAGCCATACGCTGTTCAGCATCCTTTCCCGCGCGTGCGAGGACGCCTGGAACATTGTTGCCAAGCCAAAGGGTTTTCCGCTCGTGGAGTGGCCTTTTCGGGTTCCGGCGCTCATCTTTGGCGTCCTGGCAGTCGCAGCTTTCGCGTGGCTGCCGAAGGACCTCCGCATGCCGGGCACGGGCGTTGTGGCCGCGTGGTTGCTTGCCCTTCACCCATGGAATATTCGTTACGCCAGCGAAGCGCGGGGATACAGCTTTATCATATTTATTGTTCCGGTCCTGTTTGTCTTCTGGCGGAGAGCGATGGTGACAGGGTACTGGCGTTGGTGGAGCGCCTACGCTCTTGCGGAGTTTTCGCTCCTTTATTGCTATCCCGGCTCCGTATTCATCCTGGTCGTGCTCAATCTCGCTACGCTGGGGCTTCTCGCGGCCGCTCCCGGGTGCGCGGAGCCGCGCTTTGCGCAAGCCGGTCGCTGGTTTTGCGTGAATGCCTTGGCAGCCATCGTCACGCTTCAGCTCATGCTTCCGCTCTACCCGCAAGGGAAACTCTATTTCGAGTTTGTCTCGTCGCAGGGATTCGTCTCCGGTTGGCAATGGGTCCGCAATACTGCTTGCTACATGATCGGCGGAGCGCCCTGGACGAAAAGCGGTGAACCGTGGGCCGGCTATCCGGAGTGGCTTGCGCGTTATGCCGAGAATCCAATTATTTTCGTCACGGCGGCATCGTTCGCGATCGCCCTCGTGACCTGGGGCGCCTTCCGCCTGCTTTGGCGAAGCTGGGCCTCGGCAACGTTCGTGATCGTCATGGCGATTTGCCCGCCGATCACTTTTATCTTCGCGTTCTTCAAGAAATTCCTGCTCTACGAGAACTACGTCATCTATTCGCTTCCAGGCGTGGTCGTTTGCGCGGCTGCGGGAGTGACCTTCGTCGCATCTTGGCTGGCGGAGCTTTCTGGCAAGCGGGCTATTGGGTTGGCGGTAACGGCGTGCGTCCTCTTGGGATTCTTCCTCTACACAAACTCCTTTCGGCAATGGCTGGTTGAGAACCCTCTGCAGCAAATCCGCGAGTCAGTGATCTATTCGCGCGGCACGCTCGATCCGACCGCCGAGGAGCAAGAGAGCATTCGAACCGCCAGCTTTTGCATTCCGCCCTATCTCTATGATGCTCACATGGAGCGGCTGGACTCCGCGGGTGCATTCATTGCCGCGCTCCAACGCGCGGATAAGGAAGAAGTCCCTCTATTTCTCAACATCGGCATGCCTTGGGCGGCACGTGAATACAGCCCGCAGATGTGGGCACTTTTCAACAACCGGGACCTGTTCGAGGAGCCCGTTCACCTCCGCGGTTTTGAACCGAGCCTCGACCGGCTCGTTGCCAAATACAAGCCGCACAGTGCCCAAGAATTCGATTTCAGCGTCTACAGCACCGACCAACGCTAGAGTGGTTCTTGTAAAAAGCGCGCCCCTGTAACAGCTCCGCCACAAGATCCCTCATCAGCACGAAACAGTGACGCCAGCAGCCGGGCAAGACGCGAAGCGTTTGGAGAATCCGCATGAACACAGACCGTCTGCGCGGCGATCGCCAGCAGGGTTCCATCTTCGGAGGAGATACGACCGCTTGAGCAAAACGTTTCCATTTGCCTCCGTATCTCTGTCAAATCGGTGAGGACCGCACCGGGCTGACTGCGCGGCACGAGGTCCCCACGCGCTGTGTACGCGCGATCGGCGAAGAGCTCCCCCCAAGCCTCGACCGTGCAACGCTTGGCCGCAGCTATAAGCTCACCATTAGGAGAAGCGATGAGCCGAATCCCGGGAAATCGCTCTCTAACGAAGGCGGCATACCCACTTGCCAAGCCTTTCTCCCGTTCAACGACATGATAAAGTCCGCCGTGGAGCTTGATGTGTGAAATCGGAATGCCCTCAGCTTTAGCCAGCATGGCCAACTTCCCGACTTGAGATTCAACCAGTGACTGTAATTTCGCAAGGGAGATGGCCTCCTCCCTTCGGCCGAAATTCTTGCGATCATCGAATCCTGGATGCGCGCCCGCGTTGACCTGGAATTGACGGCACAACCTGAGGCAGGTTTGCATGGTTCGCTCAGTGCCAGCATGTCCGCCGCAAGCAATGTTGGCAGAAGTAACCCATCTTAAGATTCGGCGGGTCTTGGCCAAACGCTCGCCCTCCCCAAGGTCGCAGTTGATGTCCACTACTCGGCCAGCGCGAAGCGAACGCATGTCCCCGGAGCGCATTGCGTGAATCGGGATATGGCGGATGGATCGAGAATGGCCAAGCGGGGATAACCGCCGACCGTAGGTCCATCGCGCAAAAGCACGATAGGAAGGCCATTGGGGGGAACCTGGATTGCTCCCACCGCGACGGGTGCGCTGGGCATCCGGAGCCGCGACTCCAAGCTGGTACCCTCAAGGCGATATCCCGCCCGATCGCTCTGGGAGGATACCCGCCAGGTTTGATCTAAAAATCGACGGCGCGCATCTTCGGTGAAGCCGTCCCACTCGGGACCGCGCCAAATCCGAAGGACGGGAGTTTGTTCGTATTCCTCCCGGACCAGTTCCGGCACAAAGCGCGAGGAAATCTCTTCCGACAGTGAGCTGTCCTCGCACGACAATCGAGCACCCGGCTGGATCGTTTCGCCAAAGCCAGCGCGAGGATTAACGCTTGCGCTGCCAAACCATCTCGGAGCAACAAAACCACCCCGGGCCGCAAGGTAAGTCCAGACGCCAGCGCGGAGTCTCCCAAAGGAAATATCACTGCCCGGCTCGACGCGAAAATTTTTCCAGGCGGGCCATTCGCACTCAACCTCGGCCCCGGCAATGGCCAACTCGAAAGAATTCAGCACCCGAAATTTTGCACCCGTGAAAAGCAGCTCCAAAACCGGTGCTCCCGCCGCATTTCCAACCAACAAATTTGCCCTTCGCGCGGACTCAAGGTCCATGGCGCCACCGGGCGGAATTCCGAAGCGCTTCCAGCCGCTTCTTCCAAAATCTTGAAAAGCTACCCCGGCACCGGCTCCCAAGACCTCGAGAATAGGTGTCATGGGATCGTTTTTAGCAGGACAGCTCTTCAACCGGCAGAAACTTCACCGAATCACCTTGTCGAAGCAGAAACGCCTCGCCGCTTCCGCTATCCCGTGCCTTTGCTGCCGAAAAAACCTCCGTGCTTGTTCTCCCGAGCAACCACCATCCGCCAGGCGAGACAATGCTGTAAATTCCTGTGTGCTCGCCCCCAACTGCTACTGAACCGGCCGGCACCCTTTGGCGAGGGCTATCGAGTCGCGGAGCATGCAAGCGGGCATCCAACGGGCCCAGATAGGGAAACCCTGGGGAAAACCCAATCAGAAACACGTTATATACCGGAGCGGCGTGCAGTTCTATGACGTTGGAGACCGAAAGTGTGTTGCGACTGGCAAACTCCTCCAGGTCGGGGCCATCATAGCAAACAGGAATCTCGTAAAGTGGAGCTTCTTCTACAGGTTTCGCGCGCGCGGATTTTAGCAATTCATCGACTCTGGCCACCTGGTCGGCAACATGTTTTGGATCGTCGAATTCCAAGAGCAGCGAACAATACGCTGGAGTCACATCAACAAGGCCGTCGAGAGGGCTCTCGTCCACGGAGCTCATGAGTCCACGGCAGCGGGCCAGAGATTCAAGATCAACTCTCTCTGCAAACTGAACGAGCAAGCTGGCCGGTCCAAATCTGGAAACCAGAAGGCCGTCCATCAGGAAGATTTGAATCTGAACGGACTCCAAAAAGATACAGCCCGCCGCAACGAGTGTTGCGACGGGCTGTTGTTCCCCCCAGAACAATCTTTAATGCCCCAAACGATATCGAGCCCTATTGGTTCCGCAAGCACTTTTTGAAGTTTTTCAAGTTTTTCGTACTAACAGGTTGGTATCTAATGCGATACACGTGTCAAAAAGGTTTACACGACCTCCAAGAACACTTGATGCGCCAGCAGTCTCTCTTGCTCGAAGTGGAAGAAGCCACGGATTCTTGAGCCGGCCAATAAATCCGGTAGCCAACGAATATCGTCTGCCCACATCTCCCCATAGGGAATAGAATGGAGGGGCGTCCACATGGGAATTGCCTCTGGCGTCTCGACCGGCTCGCCGACGCAGTCTAAGGCAACAAAGACACTGCAATGAAGGCTGTACCCATCGACAAACTGGAAGTGAAGCTCTCCGCGCAGTTCCGGCGAAATAGGAACGATACCGAGCTCCTCGCGCGTTTCGCGAATCGCTGCCTCGAGGGAGGTCTCTCCAGCTTCAATCCGGCCGCCTGGGCCGTTGATTTTTCCTGCGCCAAGCCCACGCTTTTTGCGAATGAGCAGAATATGTCCGTTACGAACCACAAAAAGCAATGTGGCGAATTCCTTCGGCCTCCAACTGGCCCAATCAACCTCCATTCGGAGCAAAGTCTAGCGGCCAGAAGTGAAAAGACAAATCCGAGTGGTTGCTGTCTGTTCGGGATCCCAGCTCCCTTCGCTACTCAGACGAGCGGCCACTGAAAAAACCTGTGGGGAGGATGCTGCCGGGTGTCTTTTCCGGCAGCTCCTCCCCGATTATATATTAAATCGCAGCTTCTCCCTGTTCTCCGGTTCGGATTCGCAGCGCGGACTCAATGGGAATAACGAAAACTTTACCGTCTCCGTATTTGCCGGTCTTCGCCGAGGACACAATGAGCTCCATGACTCTGGTGGCATAGCTATCGCCGACGACAACCTCGAGCTTTACCTTGGGCAAGAACGTGGCACTAAACGAGCCCCCCTTCGGAGGCTCGGTGCGACCTTTCTGTCGGCCGAAGCCCTTCACCTCCGTCACCGCCATGCCTCCGATACCGAGCTCGGACAACGCGCGCTGAACGGCATCAAGTTTGAAAGGTTTGATGACGGCTTCGATCTTTTTCATCGAGAATTTTCATAAGCATTCACTGTGCCAAAGGGAGCGCCAAGTCGTAAGCCGCAGCACATCTATGTTTCGATGCTCGATCTGCGCGGGGCTAAATCGGTCTGCGGCAATCATGATTGTTTAAATTTAGACATCGTGTTTGCTACACATTGCTTTTCTCTTCGACTCTGCTCTTGTTGGTCGCAGTGGACGGGATCGTTTTCCGACAGTTGAGAGAAGCCCGAAGGTGGCTTACCCTCCAGCAGTTCCTGGAATACGTTGTATGGACATTGCTCGCGGCCCTTGGAGTTCTCGTCATCATCCGAATGGGTCCGCTACGCATCGGACTTTCGGTTCCAACGATGGTGGTAATTTCCGTTCCGATCGCTATCGCGCTTCTGGGAGCGCTCTGGCGATGGAAATCACTGCGAGCCGTGGCCAGGAAACTCGACGCGCGGGCACGCACGAAGGATCGCTTCCTCACAGCGCTTGACCTGCCTGAAAGCGAAAAGAGCCTGCTCTCCGAAGCGGCCCGCCGAGAGACTTCCGCATTCGCATCGACATTGCGTGTTCGCGATTACTTGCGTCCAAAACCGCCGTGGAGGAACGCCTTGTGGCTCCTGCTTCCACTGGCGGCACTGGCCCTTGTGGAGGGGTTGAGGGAATGGCGCGCCGACCAGCTTGCTCCGGAGCTGGCGAATGCCCGCCAATTGCTGGAGCAGGCGCGGCAAGCCGCGGAACGCCAGACGGAAGTCGATAAAGAGTTTCATCAAATCGCCGAGAAGCTGAAGGATTCCGAGGAGCAGCTCGCGGGATCCTCCGAACCGATGCGCGAGGCGCTCCGAACCCTCGCCGAGCTTGAGGAAACACTCTCTCGCCAATCCGAATTAAGCGACGCAGAGAGAAGCGCCCTTGCAGACGCACTCGCCCAAAACCATGCGGAGCTCGCCTCCGACCTTCGCGCCGGCAGGAAAGCCGAGGCGTCGAAAACAGTCGCCCAACTGGATCCGGCTGAACTGGCCAAGGCTCTGGAACAGGCGGCACGTCATGTGGAGTCAAGGCGTCTTCGCGAACTTGCCAGCGAACAACCGGAGACCGTCCAGCTTCAGCTCGGCGTGATGCTCGGTGGGTCCAATGAACTCGGCACCAAGGAAGGGCGCCTCCGCTTCGTCGCAGGCTTGCGGGAAATGAAGACAGGGATGACCGGCGCAAGTCAGGATGTGCCGCAAGGCGCGGGTTTCAACCCGCCGCAGCGAGGCGACGAATCCTCGCCATCTGCCGCCGAGCAATCAGAACCCGCAGGTGCACCTGGATCCGAAATGGATCTTGGCCGTGGCGGCGATTTAGGACAGGAAGCCGAACCTCTGATCACGCAAGAGGGCAGCGAAGATTTCCTTGAAGGCGAGCTCGACGAGGGCGCTTCGCTCGTTCAGCTCTTTCGTGCGGCCGGGGGCGACGACCCAAAGGCCCGACGTGCCTACCGGTCCGCTTACCAGCTCGCAGCTCCCGCGGCTCTCGACGCCGTGAACCAGGAGAACATCCCAGCCGGATCTCGCCTCCTCGTGCGACGCTACTTCGAATCCATACGCCCAAAGGAGTAGCCATGCCACTCGCACCACCCACGAGCCAAAATTCAGAAGCGACGAGCGAAGAATATGAGAGGCGGGCCACGGACTTCCGCGAAGCCTTCGAGCGTCTGCGGAGTGAGATGGGCAAGATTCTCGTTGGTCAGGAGGACGTGATTCGCAGCGTGCTAACGGCATTTTTTACCGAAGGCCACGCGCTGCTGGAAGGAGCGCCGGGGCTGGGAAAGACAGCGATTGTTCGAACCTTGGCGGCCGCCGCGGGGCTGAGATTTTCGAGGATTCAGTTCACCCCCGACCTCATGCCCTCGGACATCATTGGAACCAATCTCATTGTGGAGGATCAGCACGGGACCAAGCGCTTCCAATTCGAACCAGGGCCAGTTTTCGCCAATATCATTCTTGCCGACGAAATTAATCGAGCCACCCCGAAAACTCAGAGCGCCCTGCTCGAAGCAATGCAAGAACGCCACGTCACTATTGCGGGACAGCAGCACCGCATGCCGAGGCCGTTCCTCGTGCTCGCAACGCAAAACCCCATCGAAATGGAGGGCACCTACCCGCTCCCCGAAGCACAACTCGATCGCTTTCTGCTGAAGCTCAATGTGCAGTATCCAGGCGCCGACGAACTCCACGAAATCCTTAACCGCACCACGCGAGAACACGCGCCAGCGATCTCGACCGTTCAACTCGAAAGTCTCGATAGCCTGCGCGAACTGGTTCGCGCGGTTCCCGTGGTTCGCGAGATCGAAGCGAGAGCGGTTCAATTGGTGCTGGCTACTCATCCGGAACGCCCCGAATCTGTGCCGCTGGCGCGAAAATTCGTGCGCTACGGGGCAAGCCCACGTGGAGCCCAGGCGCTCATCCTTTGCGCAAAGGTCAGCGCATTACTCGATGGGCGATTTCACGTCGCAAAGGACGACATCGATATGTGGGCGCTGCCCGCCCTGCGGCATCGCCTCATTATTAACTTTGAAGGTGAAGCGGAAGGCGTCACTCCAGAGAGAGTTGTCGCCGAGGCGCTTGCCTTGCCGAGGTAGATAACTCTCGCGAGAGAAACGGCAAAAGGTTCCGCCGGTATCGAGAAGCCCACTAACTCCGATTTTCGGCGGTCTGCGCGGTTTCCGGAAAAAAAACGCCGCCCCGTAATTGGGGCGGCGTTTTGAGCAGAGCGCCTGCGCCGACAGTTATGTCGTCGGCACAGTGGCGATGGTCTGAAGGATCCGGCTCGCGATCTTGTACGGATCGCCCGCGGAGTTCGGACGGCGATCTTCAAGATATCCCCGGTAGCCATTGTTAACGAAGCTATGCGGAATACGAACTGAGGCGCCGCGATTGCCTACTCCATAGTTAAACTTGTCGATTGATTGGGTCTCGTGAAGACCGGTCAAACGCAGATGGTTGTCCGGGCCATACACCGCGATATGTTCGTTGCGGTATTTGTCGAACGCGGCCATCAACTTTTCGAAGTATTCCTTGCCGCCGACTTCACGCATGAACTTCGTCGAGAAGTTACAGTGCATTCCCGAACCATTCCAATCGCCGAGAATGGGCTTGCAGTGCAGCTCAAGATCGATGCCGTAGGTCTCGCCCAGCCGGGCCATCAGATAGCGAGCCACC
The DNA here is from genome assembly GCA_963824895.1 of uncultured Verrucomicrobiae bacterium. GTDB lineage: Bacteria > Verrucomicrobiota > Verrucomicrobiia > Chthoniobacterales > Terrimicrobiaceae > DASTFP01. The sequence continues at coordinate 18,741 of CAWGQS010000020.1, forward strand.
CAGACGTCGTCCGCAGCTCTCTTGGAACCTTTTCCGAAAATCTGAAATTCCCACTGTCCTTTGGCAACTTCGGCATTAATCCCCTCGTGATTGACACCGGCATAAAGGCATAAGTCGAGATGCTTGTCCACAATCTCCCGGGCGACATCGCCCACCGCGCTAAAACCCACGCCAGTGTAATACTGCCCCTGCGGAGGAGGGTACCCCTCTTTCGGAAATCCTAGCGGCCGACCATCCTTATAGAGAAAATATTCCTGCTCGAATCCAAACCAGGTGTCCGGATCATCTATGATCGTCGCGCGGGCGTTGGTCAGGTGCGGCGTGCCATCAGGCAAGAGCACCTCGGCCATGACGATCGCGGCGTTCGTCTTCGTCGCGTCCGGATAAACTCCAACCGGCTTGAGAACGCAATCGGAGGTGCGTCCCTCCGCCTGCTTCGTTGAACTACCGTCAAACCCCCAGTTCGGCACCTGCTCCAAGGTGGGAAAACTGTCGAATTCCTTGATAAGAGTCTTGCCTCGAATATTGGGAATCGGCTCGTAGCCATCGAGCCAGATGTATTCCAATTTGTACTTCGCCATATTGTCTTTGGTTGAATGTCTATTTTTGAGCGGATTCGCCTGCTTTCCACCGCACACTGTTGATTTCTTTTATTCTCGTATCCTCTCCAGGCGTGTCGGAGACAAAAGCAGGAACCATGCCACTTGCCAACAAAATGATCCTGAAGGAACTAGCCGGTTCACGCACCTTGGAAAAGTAACGATCAGACGTCCTCGCGCAACTCCTTCGCGAGGGGGAAAACGGGTTTGCTCTCCATGCTTCGAAGCTTGCTTGGTCCTCTTCGTGCGCCATGTTTCCTCCAGCATGAACCAGGTGAAGGATACCTTGAGGGCAAAGGTGCGCATCGGCTACGATGGCCGCGTCCATAAGACTTTTCGCGGCCCAAAGGCCGAAGAGCGCTTTGCCAACGAAGTCCGCGTGCTTCGGCATCTCGAAAGCCACGGATGCCCCTTCGTGCCCAGGCTTCTCGAGGTTCATCCAGAGGAACTGAAAATCGTCACCACAAGCTGTGGAAACCGTGTTGAGCATCTCGACGAAGAGCGCGCCAGAGAGCTTTTTGCCGAACTCGAGCCCTATGGCGTCAGGCATGACGATGCCGAAATGAGGAACGTCACTTACCGGCAATCCGACGGGCGCTTCTGCTTGATCGACTTTGAGTTTTCGACGATTCTTCCGGGCTTCGAAGAACCGGATCATGGAGAGACAACGCATCGTCCCGGCTCAGCTTCAGTGGTTCGGGTTGACCGACAAGGGGAAGATTCGCCCCAACAATGAAGATTCTTTCCTATGCCTTCAATTCGATGCACTCGAGTTGCAGTATCTGGGGAAGTTTGGCCAGGCGCCTTCTGAGAATGCGGATTTCGTCTTTGCCGTAAGCGATGGCATGGGCGGCGCGATGGCGGGAGAGTTCGCCAGTCGAGTCGCTGTCGACAAAATTACGCGTCTCTTGCCGGCGGCTTTCAAGCGATCCGCTGCCGGTTTGCCAAGTGACTTTGAGGATGTTCTCGATGAGCTCTTTGAAGAAATCCACCGCGCCCTGATGTATCTCGGTTCGACCGATCCTGATTGCTCCGGGATGGGAGCCACCTTGAGCATGTGTTGGTTCACCCCCGGCTGGATGTATTTTGGACACATCGGAGACAGCCGGATCTATTACCTACCGAAGCACGAGGGAGGGATCAAACAGGTCAGCCATGATGATACCTATGCAGGCTGGCTTTTTCGCAACGCGAAGATCAGCGAATTCGAAGCGCGTCAGCATCCCAGTCGCCACTCACTGCAGCGAGCGCTCGGCGCGGGAAACCAATTTGTCGACCCGCAGGTTGGAGCCGTAGCTTGCGAACCTGGAGACCTTTTCCTGATCTGCACCGATGGTCTTGTGGACGGACTCTTCGACTCTCAGATCCTCGATATTCTGTCGAGTTCCAGGCCATACGGAACGGCATCCAACCCGGCCGAGCGTCTCGTCCGACAAGCGGTCTTACAGGCCGGACGTGATAACACCACTGCCCTCGTGGTCGAGGCGCAATAAAGCGATCCACTAGCGCAGAGGAAGCATCAGCACGTTGCGTCCACTCTGATTAGCCAAGGTGAACTCACCTCCCGCAACCACCGAGCCTTCAGAAGCTATCGCGATTGTTCTGACCGCTCCGGAAAGTGCCGCGCGGGTGACAACCGGCGCATCCAGCGTCCCGTCGACATTTAGCCGTGCGATGCCATGACGCGTCTCGCCGAAGATCGCGTTGAAATTCCCTCCGACAATGATTTTTCCGTCCGGTTGCACGGCCAGAACAAAAACGCTGCCGTTGACGCCAGCGCTGCTGCCACCTCCAAAGGCCTCATCTACTTTGCCGCCGACATCATAGCGCACGAGATTTAGAATCTCTCTTTTGCCCGCCTGAGAGAAGTTCCCGCCAACGACAATGTCTCCGCTTGGCTGGATGGCCAAGGCGTTCACCTGCCCGTTCACTCCTTCCTGCTCAGCGAAGGAACGATCAAGAGTTCCGTCTGGATTCAGGCGGGCGATGCTGTTGCGCACAATACCGTTGACCGCGCTAAAGCGGCCCCCGATCACGATTTTGCCATCGGACTGAACGACGGCCGCAAGCACCTCGCCGTTCACTCCTTCGCCAGAGCCGAAGGCGGAGGAAAGTGCGACCTCGTTCTGCGCCTGCGCCACGCCAACGGCCATAGTCAATATCAGGAGGAAGGTTCTCACGGCGCTCAATCCATCCACGAAATCTCCCAAAATCAAGCTCTGACCGCTTGATTCAGATCACGGAATGCGCGAACCTCGCCCGCTACGCACCCGTAGCTCAATTGGATAGAGCGACAGCCTCCGGAGCTGTAGGTTGTGGGTTCGAGCCCCGCCGGGTGCAGAAGACTTTTTCTCGCCCAGCCACCCAGGGGCATGGTGGTCTTTGAGTGACTCCATGTCCCCAATTTTTGATGGAGAGCCCAAAAGCTTATAGCGATGGTGCAATGCAAGGATTTGTGGCGGTTAGATATCCACGGACGCAGATGCGTCCGCATTGCGGTGATCTTATCAGGCAGCCTAAGCCGAGATTCCGCTGCTCGATTTGCTTCACAGAATCTCGGGGGCACTCGGTTTTTCCGTCAAGGGAACGCTCATCACTATTCTCAGCTGCGCCAGCATGGATGTGTCGGCCCTTAGGAGCATCTCAACTATTCTCGCTCGGTGGCCAAGCGAAGAGGCCGATACGCTCGAGCGATTCGCCCGGTGAAGCGGAACTTCGGCATCCGATGCGAGCCCACGTGGGCACCGGAATCTCGGGATTGCTCTGGTCGAGCACAATCCGCTCTAGAGATATGGATCTCGTTAGAATTCCGCTACTTCCTTCCGCGGATAACTCCTCGGGCTTCGAAGTTAGGACAACATCGCCGGAGCGACCCGCAAAATTATTACGATCCGACATAAGCCGAGCGCCGTAATAGCGGTAGAACTCGTCCCATAATACTGACATGCGAGATAGATTTCGTCTAGGTCAACCGCCTCAAAAGGCACTGTCGATGACCAACCATATCTTAGCATCTTGTTCGTTGGTCCGCGGCGCGCACAGCAGATGGCAGAGAAAAGTCGCCGCAGTCGCGGTAGGCGGCGTCGCTTTTTCGACTCTCCCCATTGGACTTAGCGAAGATCGAAAACTAATGCCTCCGGGAACGCTCGAGCCTGCCGCAACGGTCTCAACAGGTTCGACGAAGACTTACCCGGAATTGCGTGCGGCCATTTCCTACCGGATCGCGACCAGCCCACATACCGGCGCAGGACAGCTCGATCGCGATATCCAAAGCGCTCAGCAACGCGTCAGGGAAGCGCCGGAGCCACTTCCATACTTGGAGCAGCTGGGCTGGCTTTATGTGGCAAAGGCGCGGAGAAGTTACGATGAGGGCTTTTACAAGCTCGCTGAGCAGTGTGCATCGGCGTTAGAGACCGTCGACCCAAAGAGTTCAGCGGCGTTGCTCTTGCGCGGCCACATACTGATCAGCTTTCATCGGTTTGCGGAAGCCGAGGCCATCGCGAGAGAACTTGTCAAGCAACGCACCCTCCCCTTCGACTACGGTCTGCTCGGCGATGCGGTGATGGAACAGGGTCGTCTGGCTGAGGCGGTCAATGCCTACCAGTGCATGGTTGACCTCCGGCCCGACCTGCAATCCTACAGCCGGGTGGCTTACACGCGCTGGCTGAAAGGTGATCTCGACGGCGCCGTTCAGGTGGCCCAGCTGGCGGCCCGCGCTGCGAGTCCCCTCGATCCAGAGGCCGCGTCGTGGGCACTCACCCGTTTGGGGCTTTATTATTTCAGCGCTGGTTTGTTGGAAGATGCCAAGGCGGCTTGCGACGCGGCGCTCACATATTCGCCTAACTATCCGGCAGCTCTCTTGCTCCAAAGCCGATTTCTGCTCACCGTGGATCGAGCTGCGGAAGCGACCACTACTTTGCAACGTGCCGCGGCCATCAGCCCGCTGCCGGAGTTTCAGTGGGCTCTGGCCGACACGCTCCGCTCCGCAGGCCGGATTGAGGAAGCCGCCAAAGTCGAAGCGGCGCTGAAGAGCACTGGTGCACAGAGCGATCCGCGGACGCTGGCGTTGTTCTTAGCTACCCGCGGCGACCAAACGGAACTCGCCGTCGAACTTGCGCGAGACGAACTTGAATCTCGCGCAGACATTTTTACGCACGATGCGCTCGCCTGGGCGCTCGCCGCCGCCGGCCGGCTCGATGAGGCATGGGCTCATATGGAGAAGGCTTTGGCTGAGAGCACGATGGACGCCCGACTTTTCACGCATGCTGGGGTGATCGAGGCCAAACGCGGTCATACGACCAATGCTAAGTCCTGGCTAACCAAGGCCCGCAATTTCCAACGCATGTTGCTCCCATCCGAACAGCAGCAACTCGCCACAACCCTTAACGCTCTGACAACACAGCGCGAACTCGGGATAATTTCAGCACGCGAAAAGCAAGTCGCGACCGCTTCGTACACAGACGAAAACAAAGATAAGAAAGACGAATGAAAACCAATCCAACCAAGCTAATGACAGCCGTTGTGCTGGCGACGGCGTTATCCAGTGGAGCGTTTGCGTCCAGCCATATGGACGCGCCACTCATCACTCGTGATCCAGCAGCTAACACCACCGACGTCTATGCCTTCGTGAGCATCGAAAACGGGCAAAAATACCTCGTGGTAGCCCTTGGGGTCTATCCGCATGAGGAACCGGGTATCGGACCGAATGCCTATAACTTCGACGACAATGTCCTCTATGAGATCCACGTGGCCGCCGGCCGTGACCTCAGAGCGGGCAAACCTACTATCAGCTATCAGTTCAAGTTCGACACCTTCTATAAGAACAAGAAAACCATTTTGGTTTCCTACTTAGGGGTGACCGGCTCGAACATACCCATAAAGGACCCTAATCAGAACCTCGTGCAAAAATACTCTGTCACGAAGGTCAATTGGCATTCCAAGAAGTTTCTGGGGACCGGATTTGTTCCGCCTAATAATCAAGGGAACGCAACGCCCTCCTATAACCAGGGCGATAACGGCGAGAATCCGGCGAAGGATGGTGTTTCAAACTCTGCGGACCTTGACTTATACACTCAGCAGGCGATTACCCCATTGCAGAACGACTACCTCGCCTTCGCCGGTCAACGCGACGATGGCTTCTATGCGGACGTTCAGGCGGTGTTTGATCTGTTGCAATTGCGCGATCCGGGAAAGGATTCGCAAGGCGGTTTTAACCTTCACATGATCGCGTTAAGAATCCCGATCGCGGAACTCGGAGGTGAGCGACAGATTGTCGGTGTCTATGCCACGACCAGTCGCCCAAAGGTTACCGTGTTGAGAGACGAGCGCGGAGGAAACAACAACGGCAGCTCCTCCAATTCGTGGGTGCAGGTCGGGCGCCAAGGCAACCCGCTCTTCAACGAAGCCCTCGTCGCCGTTGTGGACAAGGACCTCTACAGTCGCACCAGTCCGAAGGATGATGCGAAATTGTTCAGCAAGTATGCGCTGTTCCCCGAACTCGCCACGTTGCTGAATCTCCTGGTGCTTGAACCTGACATCCCCGGCATAGATCAAGACCGCACGGATATCGCGGCCATCTATATCCCCGATATGATCAAGGTGGACCTCTCCACAGATTCGGCCCGTCTGGCGGGCAGCGGGCCGCCAGAGACGACAGATGTAAATCCGGATGACGTGGGCTTCTCGCGCCTGAGCATCTTCGGCGGCGATGTGCTCGTGAGCCAGATCCAAGGCCATCCGTTTAACATCGGTGGATCCGTCCCTGGCGGCTGGCCAAACGGAAGGCGCTTTGGCGACGACGTGTTGGACATTGCCGTGACCGCACTCATCAGCGATCTGCGCATGTCGCCTCCGGTCATTAACGGCCCGGCGGGCGACAATCTTGACAGCAACGACGTTGGCTACAACAAGACCTTCCCTTACGAAGGCACGCCGCAAAACGGGCGCAACCACGCTCATCCATAACCGCGGCCTAGACCGGATTCCGAGTCCCAACTCACTGCACGAACACGACCGGTTACACAAGTTGATGCGCGGGAAAAATCATCGGCGCGGCTGGCGAGGCTGGATGACAGTAATGCTCATCGGCATCGCCAGCTCCGCGCGAGGCCACGATCCCGGGTTGAGCACGGCCACATTGAAGGTCCTTCCCAATTCCCTTCAGGCAGAAGCGACGTTCGCGCGCGCCGACATTGAAGCACTAGTTCCGCTGGATACGGATCGGGACGGGACAGTCAGCTCCGGGGAATTGGACCATGCGCGTCCCAAACTCGAAGCGCTCGCGCGTAACATCTTCAGCACCCCAACCATCGATGCGCTCGTCAACGACGACCCCCGCTTTCACCTCGATGAGAACGACAATTTTCACATGTCCGGGATCTTTCGCGCGCAGGGTCCGAAGCTCGCGGTTGTGTCGCCCCTGATAAAGCAGCTTCCTCGTGGGCACCGGCAATTCGTCAATGTGCTCGATAATCAAGGAGCAATCCTGGCGGAGGCGTTACTGACGGCGGAGCATGACACGATTGATGTCGATGTGCGGATTGCGGAGGAAATCCAGCTGGCGAGAACTTCAACGTTCGGCGGGTTCTTCTTCATGGGTGTGGAACACATTCTCACCGGCTATGACCACTTGATCTTTCTCTTCGGGCTGCTCATCGCGATGTCACAGTTTCGTGCGACACTCTGGGTAATCACGTGTTTCACTCTGGCACACTCGGCGACGCTGGCATTGGCGGCGTTCGATTTGGTGCGGATTCCAGATGGGATCGTCGAGCCTTTGATTGCCGCGACCATCATCTACGTCGGCGCCGAAAATCTGCTGGGGCTCGGCAATCCGACGGGGCGTTGGAGACTGGCCCTTATTTTCGGCCTCGTCCACGGCCTCGGCTTTGCCACGGAGCTGAAAGAAAAAGTCGGCGGCATTGTTGGCGAGAAAATCGTCGTTCCGTTGCTATCGTTCAACCTCGGCGTGGAGCTTGGCCAAATGGCGGTAGCCGCGCTGGTCTTACCGGTGATCTGGTGGCTGCGGAGAGAGCCGGCTCTAGTCGGGCGCCTGGTGCCATCATGTTCCGCCTTGGTGGTCCTGGCCGGCGCATGGTGGCTGTTGCAACGAACACTCCTGGAATAACGACGTGCCCATCTGACGCAGGCGGTTGCCACAACCGCCAACCTCCCGCGATCGCCCTTTTCGGAGTATCCTGCAAAACACTCTATGCAGGAGGGCCAACGGTCTCTCGCGCGATGCGAATCTCGTGCAAGACGAGATTCATCAACTCCTCAACAGAAGTTTCACGGGTCGGTCGGTCAAACGTAATCTGGCCGTTCTGCAGGAGACTGACGCGGTCGCAGACGTCAAAAACATGCGCGTAGTTGTGCGCGACAAGAATGATGGACACATCGCCCTTCTCCTTGAGCCGCCGGATGAGGTCCAAAATCATCGCGCTTTCTTTGACTCCCATTGCCGCGGTGGGCTCGTCCAGCAACAAAACTTTTGCATCCGTGAACACTGATCGCGCGACGGCGATTGCCTGCCGTTGACCCCCCGAGAGCTTGGAGATTTCAACGTCGACGTTGGGGATGTTGACACCCATGCCATCGAGCTGCTCGATGGCACGCGCCCGCATGGTTCGATCGTCCAGAATTCCAAGAAAGCGGTTGGACATGATTTCACGCTGAAGAAACATGTTCCGGTAAACGTTCAGTTCGCTGATCAGCGCAAGATCCTGGTAAACAGGTTCAATCCCCAGTGATCGGGCGTGACTAACAGACTTGAGCTCGATCTCTTTGCCTTGAAAATAGATCTTGCCGTCGCTCGGCTGATGAAACCCAGTAAGGATCTTCAACAAGGTGGACTTTCCCGCACCATTATCGCCTAGAAGTCCAAGAACCTCGCCTTTGGCAAGATGAATTGAGGCGTCCTTGAGAGCCGCGACTCGGCCGAAAGACTTCGAGATATGTTCGGTGCGAAGAACCTCCTCTCCCATCACCCGCCTCCTGCCGCGCGCAGGCGGCTCAAGTGCACGTTGATAAGCATGGTCACGAGGATTGCCCCTCCCAAAATTAAACTAAAAGTATACGCGCTCACGCCTGAGAGGGTAAATCCATCCTTCAGAATCCCAAGGACTGCCGCCCCCAAAAATGCGCCCACGATGGTCCCAGAGCCTCCGGTGAGCAAGGTTCCGCCAATGACGGAAGAGGCAATGGCCATAAACATGATCTCGGTTCCACCTGCCAGCGGATCGATGGAGCCGATGCGAAAAGTATCCAAGATACCGGCGAGGCCTCCCAGAACACTACAGATGATGAAATTCCCAATCTTGATTCGCTCAATCTTGATGCCGACTTCCCTGGCACCAATGATGTTGCCGCCCGTGGCGATTGTATGCAGCCCCCAGCGCGTCTTGACCAAAACAAACTGAAGGATGAGCATGACTCCTATCGCCCAGAGAATCTGCGAGACTGGGTTGCCGCCAAAGATCTCCTCGAGGACGGGCCCGGCCTTGGGCCGCACTGGAAACCCGCCAGAAATAGTCAGTGTCAAGCCATTGATCAAAAAGAGTGTGCCCAGAGTTGTGATGAAAGACGGGATCCGGAGCAAGACGGTGAAAATGCCATTAACCACGCCCACGCTTGCTGCAGCCAGAAGTCCAATCGGGATCGCCAGGAGAAAGGGAACACCCGCTTGTTGCGCGAAATACATGACAAACGGCGATAGCGCGTAGACTTGTCCGACTGACAGATCAACCTCGCCCGAAATTAATACCATTACCAAGCCGGCGGCGATTATCGCGGTCATCGCCGTATACTCCGCGAGATTTCCGATGTTGCTGGGTGTAAGAAATGCAGGAGCGGTGCTCTGGAAGTAGATAATCATCACGATGCCGGCCACCGCGACGCTCGCTTCCCGAGAGCGCAGGAGGAAAAGGCCAGCCCGGCTTACCCAGCTTTGGGGCGCAGGACGTCGGACAGTATCTTTTCGTTGCGGAAGAAGATCCGCTTTGTCTGCTGCCATGACGTTGCGCGATCTTTATCCGATGGGGCCCGTCCGCGTAACTACTTTTTGCTCGCTCGAGTTGCCCTGATAGCGACTCTCGGTCTTTATGAAAGGCTCAACATTTGCCTTCGTCAAGAAGCTCAGACCGGTATTGATTTCGGAAGGGCCGGTGAGTCCCCCTGAGATCTTGTAGAGGAAAAGCACCATGACCGTGTAAAATCCCTGGAGATAAGGCTGCTGATCGATTGTAAAGTCGAGATCTCCCTTTTGAACATAGTCAAGCGTGGCGGGCAAGAGATCGAACCCACCGCCATGCACCCCCTTGGACTGGAGCTTGTTTTCACTCATCGTCTTGCCGACCGCCGCTGTGCCTCCGGCATCAACCGCGAACATCCCTTTGACGTTTGGATGGCCAGCAAAATACGCCGCCACCCGCGAAACCTGTTCGTTTAGAGTCGGTCCGCTAGCAATCTGATCCAATTTGATATTCTTGCCAGACTCTTTGATGGTCTCCGCAGCGCCGTCCAGGCGGGGCTGGATGTTAAGTTGCCCAGGTGTGGCAATAAAGCCCACCACTTCACCTTCCGGCACCAGCTCAACGATACGACTGCCCAATGCTTTGCCCGACCCAAAAAGGTCCTGGCCGATATAACATAGCCTCTTGTTGCCCTTTGCGTCGGCGTTGTACGATACCACGGGAATGCCTGCCTTGAGTGCTTTTTCGGTAGGCTCGTTAAAAGCTTGCAGATCAACCAGACAAACGGCTATGCCGTCGACACCCGCCGAGATCGCCGTATTCATGGCATTCACCATATCCGTAGCAATCGACTTCTCCGAACCGGTCCACTGATAAGTACAGCCCACAAGTGCGCAGGCATCCTCGGCGCCGTACTTGGTGGGGACGAAGAACGGGTTCGTTGTCACATGGTTTACGAAAACGAATTTCCATGGTGGATGCTTCGGGAAAAGGCCGAAGCCTTCTTCGGCGGCCTCTGCACTTTCCGGTATTCCGAGTCCAAACGAGGATAGCGAAGCCAGCGCGCCAAAGCCGGCCGCGCGTCGCAATGCTTCGCGCCGTGAAACTCCCATATCTTTTTGGCTGCTGTGGGCGGAACGGTTCGTCTTTTTCATGGGATTTTACTTTGGGGGATGGGTTGAATTGTAGAAATCTACTTGGTCGAGAAACGATAAACCGTCGTTTGCGTGTACTTCTCACCCGGCTGTAGCTCGGTAGTGGGAAAATCCGGCTGGTTTGGTGAATCCGGAAAGTGCTGCGTCTCTAGGCAGAGGCCAGTCCGGTGTTGGTAAGCGGTGCCGCCCTTGCCTTTGTTTGTCCCGTCGAGAAAGTTGCCGACATAAACCTGCAAGCCCGGCTCCGTGGTTAGGAGTTCCATGAATCTTCCTGAGGTCGGCTCATAAAGAGAAGCGACCAACTCCAGGTCTTCTCCTTGCCGGTTGAGCACCCAGTTATGATCGTAACCGCTTCCAAACTTCATCTGTTCGTCGTCGCTCTCGACCCGAGCTCCGATCGCAGTCGGCTTGTTGAAATCGAATGGCGTGCCTGCAACAGACCTTAGCTCGCCGGTCGGAATCAGGCCCTTGTCCACGGGCGTGAACTTATCAGATTTGATCATCAGCTCGTGCCCCAGGATATCGCTGGCTCCGGCATCTTTTAGGTTGAAATAGGAATGGTGCGTCAGATTGACGAAAGTAGGCTTATCGGTTTCGGCAGTGTAATCGATCTTCAATTCATTGTTGTTCGTAAGAGTGTAAATGACCTCGCAGCGAAGAGTGCCCGGATAATTTTCCTCCCCATCTTTGCTCGTATACGTCAGCTTGAGGGCCGGTCCTTCGGGAGTGTCCAACTTTTCAGCTTGCCAGACGACTTTATCGAATCCTTTGCGACCGCCATGCAGGGCGTTCTCAGCGTTGTTCTGCGCCAGTTGATAGTCGACACCACTGATCGTGAATCTGCCCTTTGCGATTCGATTGCCATAGCGCCCGATCAAGGCACCGAAATACGGAGAGTTGTTGCCGATATAATCGTTTAGCGTGTCGTATCCGAGGACCACATCGCTGAGTTTTCCATTCTTGTCTGGCACCGTCAGTGAAACGACGATTCCACCGTAGTTGGTGATTGTGGCTTCCAGTCCATTTTTGTTCTTTAGCGTGTAAAGTTCGACTTGGGAGCCGTCGATAGTTCGTCGAAACGCTTCAGGATTGATTTGCGCGTTCGAACTGCAAACGCAAGTGCTAAAGAAAAGAGTGAAAGCCAATGCACGAGCGACAACAACTTGGTCACAATGAAACGTAGCCATAAAATTCACCTCACGGTGGCGGGGATTGGGCGTTTTCTATAATATCCAAACAAATTCGCTAATTTCAATTCGTTTTTGCAGCAGGGCAAAGTGAACCGTGGCGAAAGCCGGGGTCGCCAACCGAGCGGTCGTATAGGGGCGCCATTGCCCTGTCTAGGCTGGCAAGCGGAATCCCCGTGCCCAACACAACAAGAAAGCCGCTCTCCGTTTAGCAGATTCGCGAGCTGATTGCACTGGCTCGCCGCCACCCCGGGGGGTTTCGCTTCGAAGCTCCGGCTGTCACAACCTCCTCCTGCTCGTAGTGTTCGGACGAGCGTCCCCATCCCCCCGCGTCTTAACGGGGTTAGGGCAGCGTTTTGTAACTGCGCTTGCCTTGGGTTACGCGAATTTGAAGTTCGTGGAGCGTAACTGCTCACGAGCTGACTGATGTCGACGAAAAGAAATTAAAGAACCAGCCGAACGCGGTCATACACATCGGCCATATCCTTACAACTAGCTGGCCAAACCGAAACATAGGGAGCCGTGCTTAGGGAAAGGGGGCCGTAATTAGGCTGCGTCCCCCAGGCCTAAGCCTGGTCCTTCAATGCTTGATTAGTGATAGGATTTTGATCCGAAAGAGATCGAGCAAAGCCAAAAGAATCTTCCGAATGGTCACGATGCAAAGCCCGTCTACTAAGCAAAGGCCCGAGGCGCCGGCTGTGCCTGCCGCCCAATGGCACGCAGGCGGTTGACACAACCGCCTCTACAACCCGGAATCCTTTGAACGCCGACGACGGCTTTTTCGGCAATTTCCTATGAGCACTCAACAACACTTAACCGACGATTCGAGTCAAACTCGCGTCGGGCGGCGCCTTTCTCAAGATCGGCTTTCACGGAAGCGTCCACGGTCGGAAATAGTCGAGAAGGATTAGAGAGGAGCCGCCTGAGGATTGTCGAAACGACTTAAGGACCGCAGAAAAATTTGTCATCGGCCCAAAAACAAACCCTCGCGAGAGAGGACGGAAAAAATTGTCCTGATGGCTGGGAAGGACATATCGCGGCCGCAGCCGCTCTAAGGTTTGGGGGAAACGCTTCTGCGCGTCCGGGAGCGCAACTCCGAGAATTGCCAGATCGATTCGCCCGAGCGCGGTGGAAGAGCCGCCGTCGAGCCGGCCTCCCGATTCCACATAAATGCGTCGGCCACCCATTTCGATCAGGAACGCAAGGGGCTCTCCACAGACCCAGTCGCCCGCTGAGCGGGGCGGCAGGCGCCGTGGCGGTCCGTCGAAGGGAACACGACCAAAAAGCCGATCGTGTTCCGCGGGAAGGCTCGTGACCTTGGCTCCGTGAAGAGAGACCGTATCACCACTAGTGACAATCAAGCACTTTTCTGGAGGCACTCCGGCCGAACGCGCCAATTGAACGCTGGTTTTAGAAGCTATCAGCCTTGCCCCTGTCAGAAGCACAATCTCCGGAACATCGAGCAGATGATCGAAATGCCCGTGGGTGACTAGGACGGCGTCAATCCTGCGCACGGGTAAGTATTGTGCGCAAAGGCTCCGGCTCGACACAACTGGAAGATTGAGCGCGGCACGGAAAAGTCCTGCGCGTGAAAAGTAAGGATCGATCAGTAAGGTCGCCTCGCGCGACTGCAGCAAATAAGCGTTGGTTCCGAGATAGGTGACGCGCACTCCCTTCTTCGGCGGCTCGAAGGAGAAGTTTTGATCCGCAACAATCAAGCTGCGATACCGCCGCAAGCCCGCGTACAGGTCGGACAATGTCGCCCAAAGGGCAAGAGCGATCAGTATCTGAACCACGCAGGCACGTCTGCGCATCTGGAACGCAGGAGTCCACGCAGCAGAAATACCTCTAATGAAGCCTGCCCTCGGCCGTTCCTTCGCTTTACTCTCACACCACCGCACGAAAAGCTCCGTAGAATCGGAAGGGGTTGGTGTAGAGATGCTCCAAGATTCGGAAGCCACCTTGCAGGGCGATTCTCTCAAACGTCCTGGGACTTTCGGGAAAGTCGTAATGCGAAACGTGCTCCCAAATGGTTGTCTTTTCCTCAGAACTGAAGTCGTTCCAATCCTGCTCAAGCGACGCCTCCCATCGATTAAGAAACTCTCCGCGCGTTTCCCTGCCATGGAGCATCGGTTCGAAGAAAATCCATTCGCCCCTTGCGACGAGCGCCTGCCGAACTTCAAATGCGAACGCAACTTTAGCTTCGCTGGTTAGGTGGTGAAACGAGAAGCCAATAAAAATAATATCCCAGATGCGAGACGCTGCTTTCAGATACTCCTGAAAGTCCTGCTGCACCACCTGCACGCCGCAGGCGAGTGAACGCGCGTTGTTTGCAGCAAGGGTCAGCGCCGGTTCGGCTAAGTCCACCGCGGTGTAGTCGCTCACGTTTGTCCTGCGAAGCGCACCAATTGAGCAGGACGCGTCGCCGCTGGCGAGATCCAGAAACGAAAATGGCTGGCGCCTCGCCTGCACCAGATCGTGCAGAAGCTCAAAGAGCGCTCGATGCGACATGTAGTCGGCTTCGACAACCCGGCGATAGATTGCCTGCTGTTCTACAAAAATCGCATGGGCACCGTCGCTCCGAGATTGGGGCGCAAGGTCCATGGCTTCCACCTAAGCAGATGCGCTGCTTTGCGTAAACTCTCCTTCTCCAAAAGCCTCCTCATTCGCGGCGTCCTGCTTTAGCCGCAAACAGAGCGCAGATGCCCGGAGAGGGACTCGAACCCACAAGGATTGCTCCACCAGATCCTAAGTCTGGCGCGTCTGCCAATTCCGCCACCCGGGCTGCAGCAATGGATATCGCCTGACTAATACACGATCCGCCGAGAATTCAAGCGCTGATACGCCCCAAAGCTGCCAAGCCGGAACCAGAACTATGAAACCGCCGACTGTTTCAGCGGACGCTTCTTGTGATACTTGCGATGCAGGTGGACTTCATAGATGATGAGCGGCGTCCGCTTGCGTTCGAGAATGTCTTGGATGCCCTCCACGCACGCCTCGAGCACTTGAGACTGGCTGCGGTTAAGCTCGTCCGCCAGCTCGGTCACTTTGCGCTTGCATTGGGAAGTCACGTTGACAATGTACGAACCGTCGCCATCGGGCTCTTCAGGCATAATAAACTCGCTGATCGCGTGACGAACGATGTCGGACAACCTCTCGCCCTTGCCGCGCGCGCCCGCGATCTCAAGCAATCGCTCGCGCTGCCCATCTTCCAAACGAACACGTAGCTGGTTGCTCTTAGACATTTATTCGGGATATGCTAAAAAGTAACAATTGCAACATTTTATAAGCATAAGGTTGGTTTAGGCAGCTTCTAAGGAAAAGCGAACGGCATGCTGGATGTCGTCTGTAAACTCAACGCTTCCCTCATGCCTATCGGATTCATAAAAAAGAACGGCGCTCTCAGATGAGCGTGTCTTTCCCCAACGTAACCTTAGTGCTTTGACATTCTTTGCCTGGGCTTGAAGCGCACAGTCTCTAATGGCCTGGCCATCCGCGTCAGAGATCTGGACGCGAGGCAGGCTTCCGGTTCCCGGTGAAGCTTCGCTATCGAGGAGCACCGGCACCGGGAGCGAATCCAGGACTGCTTTAAGATCCAGGCTAGTCCGTGAAGATTGACTCCTCGGCTCCTCCGGCGCGAATCGGCGAGGTCCCCAGAAAACCGCGATCTTTCCATCTGAAAGTTTGGTCGCCAGACAGGAAATCGCGGTTTGCGAGTCGAAATCAATCCATGACTTTTCGACAAAGCTTCCTCTCAGCGCGAAGGCGATAACCTCTCTCGCGTGACTATTATGAATTGCTTTGAAATGATCGCCTTCTCGAGGTTCACTGCCCAAGAGCGCGGTGGCTCCGGTCACACTGAGGACTCGACCCTCTTGACTCATCGTGAGAATTCCAAACTTTAGCGCAGCAAAAGCTTCAAATACGTTTCTGGTTTGTTGGTTCTGAGTTTCCCGCTCGAAGCCCGCAGCCACGCTGGTCGTCAGCAAATGTCCGGCGACTTGGAGATCATCGAGCATATCATCCGTGCAGCGGCAGGCTTCGACGCCGAAGGCGAGCCATCCAAGGAGACGCGCCTCCTTCACCAAGGGGACCAAAAGATTGTAATTGCGGCTGCTCAGATAGTGAAAAAGCGGCAGGGCGGAACGACTTTCGAGTTCCTGGATGGTGAGCGGGTAAGACCGCTTCTTAATTAAACGGATGACCTCCAGGGAAGGCGCGCATTCTCTCCCCTGGAATTTCCGCTCCGTGTAAGTCTCAGGCTCTGCATAGATTCTGCGGAAGGCATTTTTCTCACAGACACGCAAGAACACTTCCACTCGATCCGCACGAAGATCCCAAAACAATTGACGTGCCGCTGCAATGAGAATGGCTTGGGGCGTCTGTGCCTCTCCTGAGGTGCGGGCCAACGTATGGTCGAAGGGGCTTGAGATTCTGCGAACTGGCCGTTGCGGCTCGCCTTTGCGCGAGGGTCGCAGACCATTTGGGGGGTGGGAGACGAGGTGCTGGCGGACCGCATTAAGGACTTGATCCGGCGAGGAGGAAAGTCTTCCCGCATATCCGTTCAATTCGATCTTCAACTCGCCCAAGCCATCGATGACAAAGGTGGGAACGTCTTCGAGGCGGACTTGAAGTTGATGCGCCTTCTCAAGGGTTTCATCGTCGATGACGACGCAAAGGGCCACGTCCGGTTCGCGGCAGAACGGTTGGTGCATTTGATCATAGGAGCGGAGCTGGACGTCTGCAATTGATTCCAAGGTTTCCGCCACGTTTAGAGCAGAGCGAAGGTCATTGTGACCATAAGCGACTATTATTGAATGAGCGTGATTCATACTAAGACATTGGGTGAGGTTGCGATTGATATGTTTCTGAAATTGAAAGGGCGGCTAGGCTTCGGAAGATTAGGCCGGCCGGGCTGGGGAGCTTTCAAGAGCACCGTGACATTTGCCCCGCCTATTCCGTGCGCGTTAAGCAAAGCCGTTTCCGGGAAGGAATACCTGGGCGTTTCGCGAACGAAGTCGAGCGTCGCCTCGGGGATTGGGACATCTAGATTGGCGGTGGGTGGCACCACGCCATCACGAAAAGAGAAAATCGCCGCGGCCACCTGTAATGGTCCGGCCGCCGCCAGAGGATTGCCGATCGCTCCTTTAATCGAATAGACCGGAACGTGGGCCGCATGGCGGCCCAGCATTTCAACGAGCGTTTGCGCTTCGACGCGATCGATGATCGGATGCCCCGGACCCCATGCCGAAATTGAATCGATCATCGCCGGTGTCCACCCGGCACTCTTTAAAGCCTTCTGGATCGAACCGGACCATCCGCTTCCGGGCACGTCCTTGTCAGGATCAAGGTGGGAACCATAGCCGGTGATCTCCGCGAGAATGCGGGCCCCCCTCGCCAGGGCACTTTGTTTCTCCTCGATCAAGAACAATCCCGCGCCTTCGGCGCATACGCCGCTATCCGCAAAGACATCGAAGGGGCGGCTGGCCTTTTCGGGGCAGGAATTGCGAATGGACGAAAATCCGCTTTTGACGAACTCCGCCAGCGGCGTAAGGCCGATTGCACAGTCAGCTCCCCCTGCGATCGCCTGATCGGTTGCGCCTGTGACGATATCTCGAGCCGCGAGGCCGATGGCTTCCAATCCCGCGGCGCAAGCTGTCGATACGGTGAGGACATCACCTGAGCTCTCCAGATATCTTGCGATGGCCCCTGCCGCAGCATGCGGGGGACTCTGGGAAGCCGCGTAGCGAGAAGCCGCCGAACCACCCTTTTTGCTTCGGGCGATTCCGGATTCACTGATCATGGAAACGCAACTTGTCGCCAAGCCGAGCCTGATCGAGGGTCGCTGCCGTAGCTGGGCGACGACTTCCTTGATCTGTCGTGCTGCCCAGAGTAAGAGCTGCGTGTGCCGCGCAACGCGTTTCGGCCTGAGCTCTGCCGGCAGCAATGAAAGGTCGAAAGGCGGCACCTCCCCGCCAAAAGAGCATCCCGATTCCGAGGTATCTAAGCGTTTGATTCTTCCGATTGCCGTTCGACCAGTTCTAATGATTTGCCAAAACGATTCCGGATCCAGAGCCCCCGGGGCCACCAATCCCATCGCGGTAATAACCGCCACACGTGGGCGACTCATCAAATGCATAGTTCCGCCTCCAAGTCTCGGTCCGTGGCGATAGCCGCCTCCCTTTTCCACAGCGGTTCATAGCGAGAGGGCGCCAAGCACTCGTCCGGATCAAAGATTCGCTGAAGCTCAGAGAAAATCCGCGGCCAGGGAGGCCCCATTGACGGCATCTGATCGGCTTGTCCCAAGCCAAGGCGATAGGAGATCAACCCACTGCGAGAGTAAACCTCCAGGAGGTCTTGAGCAGCTCGGTGGGCAGCCTTCATTCGGTGGGCGCAACGTCTGTCAAATCCGAGCGAGACAATCAGGGCGGCCTGGCGTGCCGTGACGGCATTGATCGACAGCGGAGTCTGGTTGAATCCATGTCGCCGAAGTGTCTTCGTTGTTTGCCTTTCCACGTAGCTGATCATCTCCCCACGAAGCGGGACCATGGGCGTAATGTGGATAAGTCCGGCGCCACTCGCCTCCAGGGGCACATCGGGCGGTGCGGCGCGCCCAAAAACGCTAAAGGATACGCTGGCCAACGTGAGATCCGACGGGTGACCCAACACCAAACTACTTAGCTTAACTTTTTCCCCATCACTTAGCACCTCCACATTGCCAATCGGCGCCAAGCGAGATTTCAGATATTCTGCTGCCGCGGCAAAGACGGCGCGCGATCCGCGCAGCGGAAGAAGCGCTGTCCACGCGGCGGCGGTAGACTGAAGCTCGTCGGCTTGCGCTTCGGTCAGGTGCGGGCACAGGGTTGTCAAGATCCGCGCTCGATTGAAAATATGAGGCACTCCACAAGTTGCTCCCTCAGCCATCAGCTCGGAAACCGTCGAGATTAGATCCGGCATGAGATTGCCGCTGCTCAGCCGGCAAATCACTCCTCCCATCACCTCCGGTCGTCGGTGGAGAGCAATTGTCGCCGCCGTCACGACCGCGAAGTTGCTTTGACAAAAAAGCGCCGTCGGGTCCGGACCCGGGCCATTCAGACCCGCTCCCGACTGTGATAAGAGCTCAAATCGCGAAGTGCGCCCCACTTCGCCGCTTGGCAACACGATCTCGAGATCCAGCAAATCTAGATGACGCTGTCCCGAGTAGCCAATGCCTCGCTCCAACGCATTACCCAGAACACTTGCTCCCAGCCCGGCACCAGTGACATTAAAATAATGAGTGCCCCCCTCCTGCCCAAGCGCATCGTCCAACTGCCCTTGCGTGACCCCAGGTTCAACCTCCGCACAGTGGCCTTTCAAATTGAGGAACCGGATCTTTCGAAGCGCCGACAAGTTCAAGATGTAAACCCCGTCGCTCGCCGGAAGATCGGAACCGAATCCCCAATTCTTGCCGCAAGAAAGTGGTTGCAGTTTGACGGCCCCTTTTGCCCTCGCGGCGGCTTGCACGATTTGCTGCACGTCCGCCACACACGTCGGCTGCAACACGCCGGCCCGCTGACGGCGATGACCACACAACGACTCCACCATTCCGCCGGCCCTTAGCCAGCGGCCCACTTCACTTTCAAAAATCTCACTCGAACAACGCATATCTCTTCAAAGAATCTCAAGCCTTAACTCATTCTCTCCCGCCCTCGGATCGACCTGTCGGTAATTAGAAATCCACTCTGACGGAGCTTTCACCGCGGGGGGTTAATACGAGTCAATCCGTTTAGATTTCGACCTACTAAGACTCAGTTTGCAGATGCGTCATGCCTAAATTTCTGTAGCGTGGCTTGTCCTTTTGGATCCTTTGATGCACAAATAGAACACATTTGTATCACAAACATATTATCTGTAATACACTTATGACCACTGATTTACACACCGAGAGTCTTGGCCGCTGGGCGCGGCGCTGCGGAATAACATATCGAACGGCATGGCGCTGGTTTCGGGACGACAAACTGCCGGAAGACGTGATTGCTGAGCGCATGCCGACCGGCACAATTCTGATCCGAGACCGGCGGACTCTTGGAAGTATGGAGCAGGCGAAGAAGGCGGTCATCTATGCACGGATCAATGCTCGCCAGGAGCCGTCATTGATGTTCGAGCAAATTGACCTGTGCCAGGATTTCTGCGTGGCGCGCGGGTGGACGGTGACCCAGGTTGTCCGTGAGGTTGCGCCGGGAGTGGGACTTCAACGAATAAAGCTCGCCCGTCTCATTCAGCAGCGCATTCCCCGACTCGTGGTCGCGCGGCCGAGCGTTTTGAGCCGATTTGACTATCGGCTCTGCGAGGCTCTCTGGCAGAGCCTCGAGTCGGAGTTGGTGATTGTCAACGAAGCGGACGAGATTGGCGGCGAAGGAGGGGCGCTCGAAGACTTGACGGACGCAATTAATATTATTTGTCACCGCCACTACGGGCCGAAACGCGGCGGTGCCCTCGTCGACCTGCTAAGCCGTGTGATTCACGGCACCCTTTCGGTGTAGAGGAGCGCTCTGCGGCTCGGCCACCTAGGGCTCAAGCCGGGCAAAGGCCGCGATCAGTTTGTGGCGCGTCGTAAATCCCAACTTCTTGTAAATGGAACTCAACTGATTTCGCACCGTAATTTCGCTTTTGCCAAGTTTTTGGGCAATATCGCGATTGTGAAGTCCCTGCGCGGCCAGGAGTGCGCAATCCCGTTCACGTCGTGTCAACTGGTTGAGCTTGTCTGCCAGGTCTGTCCCTTTTCTGGAGAGACGCTCTTCCTTCAGGGTCAGCAAAAAGGTTCCCTTCGATAAGGAGAGCGAGCGCGAGGGTAAGAACTCGATGGAAGCACTTAGCGAGGCATTCGCGGGATGCTTGTAACGAAACTGTATCGATCTGCGACCGCCGGGAGTATGGCTCCATTTTTGGCGCATGATGCTGGGTCGCATCCGCTCGAGTTCGGCCAGAATGTCCCCCGGAACCTGAAGTCGTCGAGGAGCTTTGAAGATGGAAGTGCTGTCCCCGTTCTTCCATTGAAAGCAGAGTTGACTCGCAATCGAGTTGTGGTGCAGGACCTTTAGATTCCAGTCCAGGATAATCGTTGCCGTTGGCAGTGAAGATACGAAATAGCGCAACGAAGACTGAAAGAGGCGGCTCTCTTGATGGCCAGCCATTCTGCGGATTACGCAGGCAAAGTGGGGCTGAAGGGCCTGCAGTTCCTGCATTTGCTCGTCGGTAAAATCTCCCTGCTCCTTGCTGCGCATGACCGTGAGTGTCGCTAGCCAGGTGGTATCTCGCCAGGCGACAACCGAGGCGCCAAACTCGCATTCACTCGGCTGCAGCAGTTTCTTGTAGAAGATCGAACGGTGGAGCATGCTTTGCGGCGTATAATCCGAGTGCCGCACGACGGTGACTTGGGGATTCACGGGGCTCCGGCGCAGCCAGATATCATGCTTGTGGGTTTCCGCCATGTACCCGTCCACCAACGGCTTCCACTTTAAAGGAAAAAAACGGCACGGGAGTTCGAACTCCAACGGACGGAACAGCAAAATCAAAAACCGATTAGGAATGCAGACCTCGACCAGCTCGAAGGTCGCCTTGGCGAGCTTGGCGCCGTCATCGACTTCATGGAGTCGAACTAAAAGCGCCTCCGCATCACGATTGGTGTGAAAGGGAAGAAATGATACCTTTTGGTTCGTTTGCACCATAGCCGCTATCCAGTCTTTCCTTTAGCATTCAACGTTAGAAGCGACAAGTCTAACATCTCAATCGACCAGGGCAGGCCCAAGTCAGGTCCGCCCATGGCTGGCTGTGATTGCCTAGGCGAGGGCGGGGAAAAATCTCGGCGCCGGACGAGCATCATAGCTTAACCGCGGAAACGGCTGCCAAACGAAGTGTGCAGGATTTGGTTCAATTGCACTATAGTGAGTTGGCCCGCGGATGTTCTATCGTCAGCCCAAAGGAACTCAACAAACCGTGCCGCATATCCCACGAAGAAGTGAAAGCTTTTGGTTCGTTTGTACCATAGCCAAACAGTCAAACTTCTCCATACTGGAACTCGAAATTCTTCCTGTCGTAGCCCGCGGAAGGCCAGCAAAAGCGGGCGAAGAATTTAAATCGTCTCCGGCGGAGTAAACTCCGATGAGGGTAGCGTTTCGGATTGGGTCCCCAACAAGAAAGGACAAAGCTTATGTGGAAAGTCGTAGTTACTGAGATTCAGGACGCGGGCGGACGCGAGCCGTTCGATGTGCCGGCTGGGGCTTTCTTCGTCAGCAAGGAACGATTTTGCCGGACGGTGCAGAATCTGGATTTGTCCTCGCTAGTCAACGCCATCGAGGCAATGCAATCCGCGGGGGAATACGGAAGGGAAATGCGGCGAGTTTCCAGTCAAGGGATTCCCCCGCAGCGAAGTTCCGTGCGGGGGAACGCCGCCCGTGAAATGCACCGCCTTACCGGAAAACGGACGCCACCGAAAGTGGTCGCAACCCAATTTCTTTCCAAGACCGATTCATGATTTTCAACCATCTCCAGAAGCGCTTTTCCGGGCCACCAGGTGTTGTTCAGCTTCAAGGACTTTCCAACGCGGAGGATCGCCAAGCTGCGTTGCACAGCGAGGAGGACCTGCAAAGTTTGGAGGTCGAGGAGATCCCTCATTACAACGCGGGAACATTTCAAGACAACGACTTCGTTTTTGTGAGCGACAACGTGAACTGTTGGGTGGTTCGCGCGGCGGACATTTCGGTGCTCGAAGCATGCGGCAACTACACGCGGGTATACTTTAACGACTCCTCAGCCTTGATCCGGCGCCCGCTTCGAGAATGCGAATGCCGGTTGGATCCCTCCACGTTCTTCCGCACCCGGCGCGATTGCGTTGTCAATCTCAGCCGGGTGAAGCAAATGCGCATGCTCGACGCCAAGCGCTTTTTGTTTGTTCTGCTGGACGGCAAGGAAGTTCCGATGTCGCGGAAGCAAAGCCTCATCTTTCGGAAGACGAAGGCCTTGTAAGCCGAATTCACACGGCGGGACACCTGCATGCGTGCGCGGATCTTTGCCGCGCGATTTTGCAGCCGCATGGCTTGGTCTGAAGACGCGAGACTGGCGCCGGTGCAGCGATCAGGATCAACACCAGCCGCCCCACTCGCGTAGCTGATTGAGTGCGCGGGCGCGGTGGCTCAAGCGATTCTTTGTCGCGACGGGCAGCTCGCCAAAGGTCTGGGAAAAACCGTTCGGCACGAAGAGCGGATCGTAACCAAACCCCTTTTCTCCTCTCGTGGCAAAGGCGATAACTCCCTCGACGACGCCGCTGAAAGCGGCAAGTTTGCGGCCAGCGCGGGCAAGAACAATGACGCAACGGAAGCGCGCCAGTCGCTCCTGCTCCGGAACATTTTCGAGATTTTCTAGCAACAAAGCGTTATTCTCCGAATCGCGAGCAGCCTGGCCAGCGTAGCGCGCCGAGAACAGCCCGGGAGCGCCTCCAAGCGCGTTGACTTCCAGGCCGGAATCGTCGGCGATGACCCATCCATCGAAAAGTTGCGACGCGGCGACGGCTTTGAGCTCGGCGTTCTCTTCAAAGCTTGTGCCGGTCTCCTCCACTTCCTTCAGCGTGGGGAGAGCGGAGAGGTCCGACACCTCGAAGGAGGCTCCGAGGATCGTCCGAATCTCGCGCACCTTGTGCGCATTTCGCGTGGAAACAAGCAAGGGAATGGACGACGAGCACATCTCTACTCTGTTGCGCCGGAAATGAGCAGCCGGCAAGAAATTGATTTTTCTTGGCCCGAAGTACTTCCAAAGTAGGCTTGAACATGGACCAACTCCTCGAACGCGCACGCCGGTTAGCAAAGCGGACGTTCCGCTGGCTCCAGGCGTGGCCTTGGTTCGTGGCGAGCATTGTGCTTGGATTTTGGATCGAGGAGAACTTTCCGTTTTCGCATTGGCCGATGTATGCAAATTTCTCGCGCGAGTCGGGTTATGTTTACGTCGTTAATGCAGCTGGAGAACCAATTGCCGCTGCGACACTCTTCGAGACGGCACCACGACTCAGGCGCCAATTTGAGCGGGAGCGGCGCACGGAGCTCAACCGCGCGAGAAGCGGCAACGCAGAGAAAACCAATGCCGAAATTGAGCGGGATGCGGCGACGCATCTTTTGAAACGGCTAGCGCAGCGACTGTCGCCCGAGGAGCGAACATCCGTAAACGGGCTTGGCCTTGTCAGCGCCCGCCTGAGAATGGACGAGAAGCGCAAGATCACAGTGACCGAACGGACGGTGGCGAGGATCGGATTTGAAGGAATACCTTACACCCCAGCGTCCGCGGGCGATGAACTGCTGAAGGAAGCCCTTTAGCGAAGCTGGCTATGGACAAGCGAGCTCTCACTGACATCGTCCCGCGCATCGACTTCGCGTGGTGGGAAACGGCTCTTATGCGCGTTGGGTTCGCCATGCTCCTATTGACTCGCTTTCCATCGCTAGCTTCACTTCCGGCTCCGGGCGCCGAGCTTCGCTTTCCCAACGGTCTGGCCAAATGGATCGACCTAAGCTGGGTTCTTGATCCTGGGGCATACTCGGTCCTCACAATCCTTCTGAATGCCGCGGCGGCTCTTTACATCACGGGCTTCGCCTTTCCGCTCTCCTCAACCGTGCTATTCCTCTGCTATCTGGCCGCGGGAACGTTGCAGAATTCGCTGGGCTCCATCAGCCACTACTATCAAGTGATGACGCTCATGCTGCTCGGACAGACGATTGCCTCTTGGCTGTGGGCCGCCTCCTCGTCAGACCGCCTCGAGTCCTGGACGCGCTCCCCCGCCGCCTTGCACTCGTTCACGACGCGCGTGACCCTGCAGGTTCTGGCGGGTAATTACGTTCTTTGCGCGCTTACGAAACTCATCCACAGCAACGGCGCGTGGATCTGGAATAGCCAGTACATGCCAGTGCAGTATGCGAAAATCCAGGCCCAACACTACTATACGACCTTACAGCATCCCGACCTCGGCTTGGGAGGCACCCTGAACGAACTCTGCACACAGCATGCCTGGCTGTGCATGCTTGTGTATGCGCCGGGATTGATCGGCGAACTGCTCACCTTTCTCATGCTTTTTGGTCGCGTCTGGCTACTCCTGGTCGGCCTGGCGGTCATCGCTATGCACGAGCTCGTCGATATTACCATGAACCTGGCCTTTCCTCAGCACCAGTGGATCTTCCTGCTCTACGCTGTCAATCTTCCCTTCTGGATCGTCAAGGGAATTCAGAACCTCCCGTTTGGGCTGCGCCGGCATCCAGCCTGAGAAATGCATTCTCAGCAAGACAGGATCTTGACTGCACGGCTAAGCCGTCATGTCCTGTATCGCTCGGCCATGGCATCCCAACGCAAGCAATTTCCTTTTTTTGACTTCGAAGCCAAATGGCAGTCACGATGGCTGGCCGGTGGAGTCTTTCGTGCCCCTAATCCGGAAGACGCCGACTTCGATGCCGCTAAGCCGAAATATTACGTGCTCGACATGTTTCCTTATCCGAGCGGCGAGGGTCTTCACGTCGGCCACGTGGAGGGATACACCGCTACGGACATTGTCGCACGTTTTAAAAGGATGCGCGGATTCAACGTCCTGCATCCGATGGGATGGGATGCTTTTGGGCTCCCCGCCGAACAATTTGCCATCAAAACCGGACAGCATCCTCGGACTACGACCGAGCGCAATATCACGCGGTTCAGAGCCCAACTTCAATCGATCGGCTTTAGCTACGATTGGACACGCGAATTCAGCACCACCGACCCGGACTATCTTCGATGGACGCAATGGATTTTTCTCAAGCTTTATGGTTCGTGGTTTAATCCACAAACTCGGAAAGCGGAGCCGATCGACACCTTTAAAGGGGAGGACCCCGACAGCGTTCGGCTCGCTTATGTCGCCGAGATGCCGGTAAACTGGTGTCCAGCGCTCGGCACAGTCTTGGCTAACGAGGAAGTCGTGGATGGCAAGAGCGAAATCGGCGGCTACCCGGTCGAACGCCGTCCAATGAGACAATGGATGCTTCGCATCACCTCGTATGCAGAGCGACTTATCAACGAGCTTGAAGGCCTCGATTGGCCTCACGGTATCAAGCTGCTTCAGCGAAATTGGATCGGCCGAAGCGAAGGTGCCTCGGTTAAGTTCAGACTGGCAGACAGCAGCGACGGCTTCGAGGTATTCACGACCCGACCGGACACACTGTTTGGCGCCACCTACATGGTGCTCTCACCCGAGCATCCGTTAGTGGGGGAGATCACAACGCACGAGCAAAGGCCCGCAGTGGAAGCATACCAGCGCGAGGTCGGCTCGAAGTCCGATTTGGAGCGCACCGAATTGACCAAAGAAAAAACCGGTGTCTTCACCGGCAGCTATGCAATCAATCCGGTCAACGACGAACGAATTCCGATTTGGATCGCGGACTACGTGCTCATGGGCTATGGGACAGGCGCGATCATGGCGGTTCCCGCTCATGACGAAAGAGATTTCGAGTTCGCGAAGCAGTTTGGATTGGAGATCCGACGCGTCGTTCAGGAAGTCGTGAAGAATCGAGAAACCCACGTTGCGGCTGATCCTTCCGTGAAGTCTGCTTTTGTTGGAGAAGGCACCGCTGTAAACTCCGCGCTGCTCAATGGACTCCCTACACCGGAGGCGAAGGCTAAGATCGTCGCGTGGCTCGAGCAGCGGGGATTGGGGCGAGGCACCGTCAACTATAAGCTTCGCGATTGGCTCTTTTCGCGACAGCGCTACTGGGGCGAACCGTTTCCCATCGTTTGGGAAGCCGGCCAACATCGCGCTCTTGGCGAAAGCGAACTTCCGATCCTTCAACCGGAAATGGAAGACTTCAAGCCCACCGGAACGCCGGAGCCGCCGCTCAGCAAGGCTCGCGATTGGGTCAGCTATTCGGAGTCCATCAAGCGCGAAACGAATACCATGCCGCAATGGGCCGGCTCGTGCTGGTACTATCTCCGCTTTTGCGACCCGAAGAACTCAGCGCGCTTCGTCGGAAAGCAGGCCGAAGCCTACTGGATGGCCGGACACGAGCAATCCCCTTCTCCGGATCCCAACTTGTGCGGCGGCGTAGACCTTTATGTCGGCGGAACTGAGCACGCCGTCCTTCACCTCCTCTACGCGCGATTCTGGCACAAAGTTCTTTTCGATTTAGGCTACCTCTCCACTCCCGAACCATTCCAGAGGCTCGTGAATCAAGGAATCATTCTGGGTCCTGACAATCAGAAGATGTCCAAGAGCAGGGGCAATGTCGTGAACCCGGAAAACGTCATCGCCGAATACGGAGCGGATTCCCTGCGTCTCTATGAAATGTTTATGGGTCCGCTGGAGCAAATGAAACCGTGGAGCATGAAGGGCGTTGAAGGCGTGTATCGTTTTCTCGGACGCGTCTGGCGGCTGGTCATGGAAGAGACCCAGGAGGGTGGCTGGAGGCTTTCTCCCGACGTTGCCGAAGTCGAACTTAGTGATAAACAACTGCGTCTGGTTCACGCGACGATCAAAAAGGTCACTGAGGACATCGAGGGCTTCGCGTTCAATACAGCAATTTCGCAAATGATGATTTTGACCAATGAGTTGGTTAACTCCCAACCGCGCCCCGTGGCGGGGCTGCGCAGCCTGCTCACCGTGCTCTCGCCCTTCGCTCCGCATTTGACCGAGGAACTCTGGGAGCGCCTGGGAGAAAAGTTTACCGGGTTTGACGGCCATGCGTCCTTGCAGCCTTGGCCCGTTCACGACGAAAACCTCCTCGTCCTGAGCGAAGTGGAATACGGTGTGCAAATTAATGGGAAGGTGCGTGATCGCGTGCTCGCGAGAAAGGACGCGTCGGACTCCGAATTGGAGAAAGCGGCTCTGGCAACCCCGAAAGTGCGCGAGGCCATCGCCGGCAAGCGGGTGCTTAAAGTCATCATCGTGCGCGACAAGTTGGTTAATGTCGTGCTGGCAAAATAGGCAGCAACGATCGTCGTTTGACCTGTCCAGTCGCAATCCTCGCTTCCTTGCCATGCGGTTAAACTGTAGTCTGTCGACATGACATGCCTGGCGGAAAACGACTGGCACGAGCGTCGCGCCAAGCACGAGGCCAGGGTGCGCAGATGGATCGAGCCGCGACTTGAGCGCGCCGCGAGGAATGAACGCCATCCGGTGGAAGATTTCCTCTTCGAATATTATGCCTATCGTCCGGCCAAACTTCTTCGATGGCATCCCGGAATCGGCCTCGAGCTGCGAGGCCAAACAGCCCGCGCGTATCTATGTTGCAAGGACTACCACGAGACGCCGCACGGCGTCACAGTAGGCGTGCGGAACCTTTCAACGCCACGAATCGAATCCATCCGATGGATTCATGATATGCTTCGCCGCACGGGCGATCGACCAGCCGCCTTCGGTTGCTTCGGACTTCATGAATGGGCGATGGTATATGGGGCAGAGTCCATTCGCCACTCCGCTTGGCCCCTGCGTGTAACGACTGCAGAAATCGCACGAGTTGTTCAAGCACTGCGCATACGCTGTACGCATTACGACGCTTTTCGTTTTTTCACATCACCAGCGCGTCCATTGAACAAATATCAGCCAACGCGCGAAACGACATCTTCCTTCGAACAACCGGGCTGTCTGCACACAAACATGGATCTCTACAAGTGGGCGTTCAAGCTTGCGCCCTTTACGCCTTCTGAGCTCGTCGCGGATTGTTTCGAGCTCGCCTCTCGCATCCGAGCTCTCGATATGCGAGCAAGTCCTTACAATTTAGCGGCACTTGGATACTCCCCAGTCTGCATTGAAACACCCGAGGGACGCACCGAATATGAGGATCTGCAGCGGGATTTCGCCCGCATCGCTTCCCCGCTTCGCAAGCGTTTGCAGGCGGTTTGCGAGACCATCATTCAGAGCTGGACTGCTTTTGAGAGCATTGGCGCGGCCTTTCGTGTGCCTTGTGCCCTCCCATGATCGTCCCGGCAGACGTCCGTTGCTGGGCCGAAATCGATCTCTCTGCCATTCGGCACAACGCGGGAGTTGTGCGAGACAAGATCGGTGTGGGACCGGGAATTCTCGCGGTAGTGAAAGCCAATGCCTATGGCCACGGATCGACAGAGGTCGCGGCAGCCCTTGCCGATCTCGTTGAACTCTTTGGGGTGGCGAACGTTGAAGAGGCGCACCAACTCGCAGTGCTGCGACGCGACGTTTTACTCCTAAGTCCATCGGCGCCCGGTGAACGCGCTGAGGCCGTCGCTCAAAGGTATATCGCGACAGTCTCCAGCGCGAGAGAAGCGGCGAACTTCGCCGGCGGTAGGGTCAACCTGAAGATTGATACCGGCATGGGGAGAATTGGCTGCCCGGAAGGAAAGGCCCTGGAAGAACTGGCCGCCATTCAGCGTTTGAAGACAGTCGAGGTGCATAGCATTTCCACCCATCTGCCGGTTTCTGACGAAGATGCAGGCTACACCCGTCGTCAGCTGAACAGCTTCGCGGAACTAGCACGCACACTGCGACCGCTCGCCCCCAGCGCCAGGATTCACGTCCTTAACAGCGCTGGTATTCTCGGTTTCCCTAGTCATGCGCACGATTTGGTCCGGCCGGGACTCATGTTGTATGGCAGTGCCTACCCGCTGCATTTTCAACCGCTCCTACGCCCCGCGCTAACATGGAAAACGCGGATCTTGCTGGTCCGGGACGTCGGCCCGAACCAAAGCCTGAGCTATGGAAGAACATTCATCACCCCGCATGCCATGCGGATTGCGACCTTGGCGGTCGGCTATGCCGACGGGTTTCCCAGACAAGCATCCGGGCGGGGCGCTCACGTCCTTATCGGTGGCCAGCGCTGCCCGATGCTCGGCCGAGTGACGATGGACCAGATCCTCGCCGACGTGACCTCTCTGCCTCAAGCCAACGCCGGCGACGAAGCTGTCCTGATCGGAGAACAAGGAAGTGAGAGTATTTTCGCTCGAGAACTGGCGGACCAGGCGGGGACGATTTCTTGGGATATCTTCACCGGCATCGGCAACCGCGCGCACAGATTTTATTGTGGAGATTAGAGCGACTCTCAACGACGGAAAGGTCGCAGGCCAAGTGCTGGAGGGCCTTCTTTGGCGGCGGTATGGGCGCCCTCATACGAACGCCGAGGCTAAGTTTGGCGACGAATCCTCCTGACCTCCTCAAGTCCTCTGCGCGCTTAGCGTAGCCAACCCATGATAGAAGAGTAGAGGCAAGAAGTATTTGCCAGCAGCGTGAAGCATCCACCCTGAGAAAGCGTCAGTGACCCGCCGACCACAGCTGGAATAGGGGCAAGAACGTTCACAACCGCCAGCCGCTTCATGGATCGTCATTTCAAAAGTACACGCTGAGAATATCGCGTTCTCGGACCTGCCAGACATCGCCGCCCGCCGATATTAGCCGAGGGTCAACGGAGAAAAAACCGGAACTAGGCCGCCTGTAATCCGCACTAACCTCCTCCCGCAAAAAGCGCCGAATCGATACCAGGTGACGCTTCATAAAGTGGCGAGCATAGCGGACTTGAGCGAGCGTGCGAAGATTTGACGACGAAAACTAGACATCACGAAAGTTTTGTCTACTGTCCGCCATTATGCCGTCCAAAGATGCTTCCGACTTCACGCCGGACTCGGAAGCGCCCACCGACATCGCACCGTTGGGGCGCACTGGTCGAAAGCCTTCCCATGAACTTACGGCCGAGGAAGACAATGACGTCGCCAATTGGAACGCCATTGCCGCCGACCCGGCATTCACGCAGCTTCTCAGTGCGAAGGCGCGATTCATCACTATCTCGACGATCTTTTTTGTCATCTACTACTTCACACTGCCGGTGCTGGTGGGCTGGTTTCCCGAGTTGATGGAGCGAAAGGTGGTCGGCGATGTCAATTTGGCTTATCTATTCGCCCTTTCGCAGTTCTTTATGGCGTGGATTCTGGCCTTTCTCTACATGGGAGCCGCGGCTGGGTGGGACCGCCAAGCCGCCGACCTCATCTCGCGATTTCGAAGGCGCCAGCGAATTTGAAGTGTAGACCATGTTTTCCAGGAGTGGATCCGCAAAGATCATAGTCCTCCAGGCGGAACTCAACCCTCGTGCACGCCCGTGACCTGCCACTCCGTTGATCCGAAATTCCTTCCTATCATCGTAGAATGACCTCGTTCCTTGCCCAGGCCGCAGCGCCCGCTGAGCGGACGCACGCGGCTCTTTTGATGTTTCTGGCTTTCGTCGCGGCGACGCTAGTTATTACCTATGTTAGCGCGCGGAAATCGTCTGGTTCCAGCGCTTACTTTGCCGCCGGCCGCCGGATCAGGGGATGGCAAAACGGTCTCGCGGTAGCCGGCGACTACATGAGTGCTGCCAGCTTCCTTGGCATTGCGGGCATGATCGCCTTCTTTGGCTATGACGGTTTCATGTATTCAGTCGGCTGGCTGGTCGCCTATCTTACGGTGTTGATCATAGTTGCCGAACCGCTTCGCAACGCCGGAAAATACACCATGGCGGATCTGTTGGCCTACCGCCTGAAGCAGCGACCGGTTCGCGCGATGGCTTCGCTAAGCACAATTACGGTTTCGACCTTCTATATGATCGCGCAGATGGTGGGCGCAGGAGCGTTGGTTAAGCTGCTGCTTCCGGGCGTCAGTTTTAATGTGGCCGTATGCGGTGTCGGCATTCTCATGATTATTTACGTGGTCTTCGGTGGGATGCTCGCCACCACTTGGGTGCAAATCATCAAGGCCGTGTTGCTCATGGGCGGAAGCATCCTGCTCAGCATTATGGTCATGGGACACTTCGGATTCAGCTTCGCGGCCTTCTTCGAAGCGATTTCCCACGTCACCTACCATGTAAAAGGGCAGGAAGTGACGCAAAACTTTCTTGAACCGGGCCTGAAGTTTGGTGCGGCGGTGACCAATGGATGGGGTCCCCTCGACCTTGTTTCACTTGGCCTTGCATTGGTTTTTGGCACCGCCGGCCTTCCGCATATTCTCGTCCGCTTTTACACCGTGCCGGATGCCAAGACAGCACGTATTTCCGTTGTTTGGGCGATGCTGATCATCGGTCTGTTCTATATAATGACGACCTTCCTTGGCTTCGGTGCCGCCACGATTCTCACCCCGGACCGCATTGTCGTCGATGGCAAGCCCAACGACAACATGGCTGCTCCGCTCCTCGCTCAGGCGCTAGGCGGAGAAATCTTCTTCGCCTTCATTTCTGCGGTCGCGTTTGCGACCATCCTGGCAGTGGTTTCGGGCCTGACTATCTCAGCGAGCACTTCGTTCGCGCACGATTTCTATACAAATGTCATCCACCACGGCAAGGAGCGGGCTCCGGGTGAGGAAGTCCGCGTGGCCCGCATCACCGCGTTTGTCGTGGGCGCGCTGGCCATTTTCCTAGCGATCCAGTTGCAGACCATCAATGTCGCCTTTCTCGTCGGTCTGGCGTTTGCCGTCGCCGCCAGCGCAAATCTGCCCGTGATCGTGCTGAGCATCTTCTGGCGCCGCTTCACCACAGCTGGCGCGGTTTGCGGCCTGGCTGTCGGCCTTGCCGCCAGTATTCTCCTCATCATTTTAAGCCCGTCGATCATGGGAATTGACGCCCCCGACGTGGCTGCAGCTAAACGCCATTTGATCCAGGCTGCGCCACTCTTCCCACTCACCAATCCAGGTATCATCAGCATACCACTTGGCTTCATCGCCGCAATTCTTGGCTCACTCCTGACACGCGAGCCGAGCGCCGAGGCACAGTTCACCGAACTCCTGGTCCGCGCCAATACCGGTCTCGGCGCAGAAAAGGCGACCGTCCATTGATTCCTCGCAAATCGCGAGTATAACTAGCACGGCCCAAAGATGGTTCCCGCTTTGCTATAAACGGGATTTTGCAGCCTTTGGTTTGATATCTCACTATGTTTTCCCGCCTTTCTGACAAACTTCAGGACGTCTTCAAAGATCTGCGCGGACACGGTCGCATCAGCGAACAGAATGTCACCGACGCTCTCCGCGAGGTTCGCATGGCCCTGCTGGAGGCCGACGTTCATTTCCGGGTCGCCAAGGAGTTTATTGCCCGCGTCAAAGACAAAGCCTTGGGGGAGGACGTTCTACGGAGTGTCACTCCCGGTCAGCAAATCGTGAAGATTTTCCACGATGAGCTTACTTCTCTTCTCGGAGGCGATGCCGCGCCGCTGAACCTCGGCAACCCCGCGCGCATCCTCATCGTCGGACTAAACGGCGCCGGCAAGACGACCTCGTCTGCCAAACTCGCCCGATGGCTCAAGACGCAAGGCAAAGCCCCGTTGCTCATCGCCTGCGACCTCCAGCGTCCAGCCGCCATCCAGCAGTTGGCCACTCTGGGCGAACAAATCGACGTTCGCGTCTTTCAACCGAAACCCGGGGAGAAAGATGTCTTGCAAGTCAGCCGCCAAGCTGCGTCGTGGTGTGAACAAGAAGGCGGAAACGTTCAAATCTATGATACCGCCGGACGCCAGGAAATTGATGGGCCGCTTGTGGAAGAACTGC
Source organism: uncultured Verrucomicrobiae bacterium (assembly GCA_963824895.1). Lineage (GTDB taxonomy): Bacteria > Verrucomicrobiota > Verrucomicrobiia > Chthoniobacterales > Terrimicrobiaceae > DASTFP01. Next base: position 52,149 of record CAWGQS010000020.1, read on the forward strand.
GGCAACTAAAGGACACCCTCGCCCCCCAAGAAGTCCTGCTCGTGTGTGATGCGGCCACCGGCCAGCAAGCCGTCAGCGTAGCTGAGCATTTCCACAGCGCACTTGGACTTACCGGGATTATTCTGACAAAGCTCGATGGCGACGCCCGCGGCGGAGCTGCCCTCTCCCTGCGAGAAGTCACCAAGCAACCGATCAAGTTTGCCGGCGTGGGCGAAAAAATCGACCAGTTCGAACCCTTCTATCCCGAGCGGCTCGCCGGCCGGATTCTGGGCATGGGGGACGTCGTCGGCCTGGTCGAAAAGGCCGCCGAAGCGATCACCGAAGAGGACGCCCGTCGCATGGAAGAGAAGATGCGCACCGCATCCTTCGATCTGAACGACTTTCTCCAGCAGTTCAAGCTCCTGCGGCGCATGGGACCTTTGGAAAATGTGCTTGGCATGATTCCTGGAATGGATAAGCTTAAAGATTCCTCAATTGACGAGAGGCAGCTCAAGCGGGTAGAGGCAATAGTTCTCTCCATGACTCCGAAGGAACGGGCGCGTCCAGATACTTTGAACGCGCGCCGTCGCCAGCGGGTGGCCCGCGGAAGCGGCTCGACAGTAACCGAGGTCAACAATCTCCTTCTTCGCTTCAACCAGATGCGCAAGATGATGAAGAAGGCGGGACAAATGAAGAAACTAATGGCCCAGGCTCGCCGGGCCGGAATACCAGGACTTAGCTGAGCGCGCGGTTGGCGCGAAGGCTAACAATTACCAATCTCAAATAAGAAGCAACATGGCAGTGGCAATCCGACTCCGGCGCGAAGGCGCTCGCAACAGTCCTTACTACAAGATCGTGGTCGCAGACCAACGTAAGCCGCGCGACGGAAAATTCATCGAGATTATCGGAACGTATGATCCCAAGAAAAAGGGCGACAACTTCACCCTCCAGCTTGATCGAGCCGACTACTGGGTAAGTGTCGGCGCACGGCCCTCGCTCACGGTTGGCAGCATCATTAACAAAGCCCGTAAAAAAGCCACCGCCTGAGCGGGCGTTGACGCGTGGAGGAGTTCCTTCTCTTCGTCATTGGTCAACTCGTCGAATACCCGGACGAGATTGTCCTTACGAGGACCGAAACGCCTGAGAGGGTGGTCTTTCACCTTACCGCTCGCCAGAGCGACGTGCCAAGGATCATTGGAAAGGGCGGGCACACCATCCAGGCGATTCGAACTCTTCTGAACGCCTCCGCTCACCGCCGTGGCCAAAAAGCAAGTCTCGAAATTCTTGAATGAAAATCCGGTCATTGACATCGGCATTTACCCTGTGCGTATTAGGTTTTGGATGCGAAATGCATCCTGTGTCGCAGGAGAGCGACACGGGCGCCAAAGAACATCCGAAGGCTTCGGCAGAGTTGCAGAGAGCGTTGGAACCTGAGCTGGCGAACCCGCACCCGCCGTCGTTTTTCCCCACTCCCAAGCCGGAGTAGTAGCACCATCCGCCAAGCGCCGTTCCGAGAATTCCACGCTGCGGGGCTGTCGATCGGCCCAGGATCTTCCCCATCTACCTCCGCCTGCATCAGACTTGCCCCTGGGAAGCGTTTGACCTAAGTTGCCAGCCCGTTTCGAAAGCCTTGATTACTGAGCCACCACGACATCCGCGATGAAAAAAATCTTCATCCTCCTTCTTGCCATTCTTGTCCTCTTTGCTGGCTACGCCGTGTGGTCACTGAAGGATGCTGGGCCCACGGACGCTGCAGAACTTGTTCCCGCGGAGACGGTCGCCTTCGCGTGCCTACCCGATCTGCCGCGCACCGCCTCGCGATGGCCAAAAACCACTCTTGCGAAGATTGGCGCTGAACCCGAGATGAAAGCTTTTCTCGAGCGACCTTTCCAGTATCTGACCAGAGACCGGGGCGGGGATGAGGCGGCTGGGATTCTTTGGAAACTCAAGCCGGGACGCATCTTTGGTGCCGTGGTTTCGGTCACCTCGAACGATGCCGCAGGGCTGGTTGGTTTCCAGTTCTGGGGCGGAAAAAGCGGACATGACGTCGCCGTGGCACGCTTGCGCGAAGAACTTTCCAAAGGTGGCCCGCCTCCAGAGCTTGCGCGGGAAGCCTACCATGGGGTGGAAATTGTCTCGAGCAAGCACGGAGCTCACACGCTTTACAACGCCAGCGAGGGCCAGTGGGGATTTCTGGCGAACAATCTAGGCGTCATCAAGGATGCGATCGACCGTGCCTCGGGTCGAAAGAAGGATGGCAACCTCGCCAGCAGCCCTCGCTACAAAGAGGTGCTCGAGAAACTTCTTAAAGACACCGACTTTCTCTTTTTCTGTCAGCCTCAAAGCGCCTTGGAGACCTTGCTGGAAGTAGGCTACTCTTTGGGCGCACAACCGATTCCGCAGCAGGTCGAACAGCTCCGAAAAGTCGAGGCGGTCGGCGCCACCACCATGTTGGACGAGGCAAACTTGCGCGACCGCATCTTTGTGCTGCGCAGAAATCCACCGGACATCGGAACGCTCAACCATCACGGTATGAAGCTCACGTCACCGGAAACAATCGCCTATTTCGATTTCGCGAGTGACTTTCGCCAGATCTCCACGGCGGCCTCAAACGCCATCACTGCCGGGCTGCTGAATGCCCCGGGCGTAGGAGATTCCCGGCTTCCGCGGTTATTTCCGGAGGCATTTGGACCAGACTGCGCGATATCGATTTCGTGGGGTCCCGAGCAAATGACGCCGGCCGGGCTCATCGCTATCCAGATAAAAGACCAGGCCAAAGCGGAGGAGGCAGTGCAAGAGGTGCTCGCCGTGTTTCCGCAAGCGAGCGTGACCGAGTCCGAGGGGGTCCGCTACATCAGCTTTCCTTTCTTGCAGAGCGCGTTTGCCAATCCCACCCTAGCCCTCATTGATGGATTTCTCACCCTGGGCGTCAACTCAGAGCAGTTGAGTCAAGCGATGCAATCATTCAAGAGCGGGCAGACCCTCGACAAGACGCCCGCCTTTGCCGCCGCCGAGACTGCTTACCGGACGGCAAACGAGGTCTTTGGATACGTGGATAGCAAGGTACTCGTTGAGCGCAGCTACCCAAAGTTGCGGCAGATCATTGTCTTCGGAGCGGCTATCATGCCTGGGGCGAGCGACATCATCGATGGCTCTAAATTGCCTGAAACCGAAACGATCGCCAGGCATCTTCAGCCGATTGTCTACGGACAAACTCGCCTCCCCGAGGGCTATCTCGTTGAGTCGAGTGGTCCGATTACCATGAATCACGCTTTCTTGATCGCTGCGGCCGCGAGCGCTTCCTTCTTCAAGCCTGCCACCACCACGCCTTAGGGCAATTTGGGGCAGGCGGCGAGGCAAGATTTGCATTGCAACTTGGCAGCCAATCGTGCGTGTTTAAGGAAACTATCGCCATGAACTCTTCGCACTGGATCGTGTCCGCCACCGCACTCTTGATCGTGCTTGCAGCCTGTCAAAGTGGGAGCGAAAGCAGCTCGTCTCGCTCGGCCGGGCCGAATCGGTTTGGTTATCAGGGGACGCAATCCACGCAGACCCAGTTTGCCGACGCACCGCCCACTCCGACACCCACTCCCGCCGCTCCCGAACCGACCCCGCAGGATACCGCACCAACTCCTACTCCGGAGACCACGACCGCCACAGCTCCAGCGCGAGATATTCCCTACGGAACGCCTGTCCCAGGAAAGGCAGGATTCGTGACCAGTCCACATGCCCCCTACGCCGGCTACGTTGACGTGCGCGGTTTTCCTCCAGGAACTGAGGTCAAGTGCCCATACACGAATAAAATCTTCCTTGTCCCCTGAGCACGGTCGCCATCTTTGGCCCGGGGTTGATTGGCGGTTCGCTCGCGTTAGCGTTGCAGTCGCTGCGGCCAAAGTGGAATCTGCGAGTGTGGGTCCGTTCAGAGCAGTCGGCAGAAAACGCTCGCAAATTTTTTCCCTTTGTCTCGCGTGACGCGCCCGAGACGGCTTCCGGGAGCGATATTTGCGTGTTGTGCACGCCTATCGGCGCGATGCCCCAGCTTGCCGAGCAGTTGGTGCCGGCACTTTCCAGCAGGGCGACAGTCACCGATGTGGGAAGCGTCAAAGCTGGAGTTGTCCGCCAACTCGAAGCAATCTTGGGCAGACGATTCGTCGGCTCCCATCCGATGGCGGGCTCCGAACAAAGTGGGATAAGCGCCGCGAAGGCAAATCTCTTCGAGGGGGCAGTTTGCATCCTCACTCCGACGGAAAAGTCTGCGCCCGACAAACTACAAGCCCTTCGGGAGCTTTGGGAATGTGTGGGATGTCGGATCCTTGAAATGTCGCCTCAGGAACATGATGAACGCGTTGCCTGCGTGAGTCATCTGCCGCACGCGATTGCAGCGACGCTCGTAAATGCCATCAGCCTTCGGGTTCCGGATATCAAACATATCGCGGGCGGCGGATATCGCGATACCACACGGATTGCCGCAGGGCCACCCGCCATGTGGCGGGAGATTCTTCTTGAAAATCGCACGGCATTGCTGGCCGGATTGGAAGACTTTTCCGCCATGCTCGACACGCTGAAGGAGTTGATCCACCTGGCCGATTCAGCCGAGCTGGAGTTGTTCCTTGAGCGGGCACGGGCAATTCGCCAGGATCTGCCATGAGCTCGGATGTATTGCGCGTCAAACGGGCCCCCCGATTGGAAACGGAAATCGTGGTGCCCGGGGACAAGAGCATATCGCATCGTGCCATCATGCTCGCCGCGCTCTCCAACGGCGTATGCAAGATCACAAACTTCCTCGAAGGAGAGGACTGCCTCTCCACGATAAGAGCGTTTCAGCAACTCGGTGTGACCATCGAGCGCCCTGACCCGGGACTTGTTGTCGTTTACGGTTCGCACGGAAAATTGATCGCCCCCGAAGGTGACATCGATTGCGGAAATTCCGGGACGACGATGCGTCTCCTCTCCGGAATTCTCGCCGCGCAACCATTCACCACGCGGCTTGTTGGTGACGATTCGCTCTCAAAGCGGCCGATGCGCAGGATCGTCGAACCGCTTACCCAAATGGGAGCAGCAATCACCGCCCTGGGGGCAAACGATTGCTCCCCGCTCGTCATCCACGGAGGGCCACTGCATGGCATCACCTACAGCTCGCCCGTGGCCAGCGCCCAAGTCAAGAGCGCGATTCTTTTTGCCGGTCTCTACGCAAATGGCGTTACGACGGTTATCGAGCCGACCCCGAGTCGCGATCATACTGAGCGTATGCTCGAGTTTTTCTTGGTCAATCTTCGGCGGGAGGACGCCCGCCCTGATCGCGGCCGAAAGCCACACGAATACCGTGTGTCAATGCTCGGTCAGCAACAAATTGAGTCCCGCGATTTTGCTGTGCCGGGGGATCTCTCGAGCGCGGCATTCTGGTTGGTCACCGCCGCTTGCCAACCCGGCTCGCGACTCCTGATCAAGAATGTCGGTCTCAATCCCACGCGAACCGGAATCCTTGACGTGCTGGTTCGGATGGGGGCTTGCGTTCGAGAAGTCGTCGAGAGTGTCGAGGAAGGAGAACTGTCCGGTGTCATTGACATCAAGGGAGGTTCCCTCACCGGAACCGTCATCGAAGGCGCCGAAGTTCCGAATGTCATCGACGAACTTCCGGTCCTGGCCGTTGCCGGAGCAATCGCGCAGGGAAGGACGATTATTCGAGGCGCCCAGGAGCTCAGGGTCAAGGAAACCGACCGAATCGCCGCAATCGCCACCAATCTTCGGGCGATGGGCGTCGAAGTCCACGAAGCAGAAGATGGCCTGACGATATATGGGGGCGGCAGACTTACTGGCACGACTTTGCCAAGCTTCGGTGACCATCGGATTGCGATGGCCTTTGCCATCGCGGGTCTCTTTGCCTCCGGCTCAACCATCATCGAAGATGCCGCCTGCATCCGGACTTCCTATCCGCAGTTCGAGTCAATATTGACGCATCTCCAGCGAGGTGATCGCACGCTCCGACATCCTACGCCCGTAATTTCTTCTCTGGTTGGAAAGCGGCGCTCGTTTCGATCCTTCAGAAAGTGAAGATTGTCGTCGCCATCGACGGCCCGGCCGCTTCCGGAAAAAGCAGCGTTGCCAGAAAGGCCTCCCGACGCCTGGGATTTTCTTACATCGACTCCGGCGCATTCTATCGCGCGATCACTTGGTGGGTTCTGCGCCGCCATGCGGATCCGGAGTCGGCGGAGGAAGTCTCTGCGCTCGTGGCAGAGAGCCAGATCGAATCCGGATTTGCAGGCGACGAAGCGTTCCTTCGGATCGAGGGCATCGATGCGAAGCCGCACCTGCGCGACGAGAAGGTCAATCGCTCGGTCTCCCCAGTTTCGGTTGTGCCTGCGGTTCGTGACTGCCTGACCGGTCATTTGCGTGAACTTGCCCAGCAGCGAGACGTCGTCGTCGTGGGTCGGGATATTGGCTCGGTGGTCTTTCCTGACACACCTTATAAGTTTTACATCGATGCATCACAACACGTCCGCCAGCAACGGCGAAGCGCCGAGGGACAGGAGGATGAGATCGCCGTGCGCGATCGGATCGATTCCTCAAGGGCCCACGCACCACTGAAGATCGCCAGCGGCGCGCTTGTTATCGACAGCACCCATCTGAGTGTGGAAGGCGTGGTTGACGAGATGATCCGTCAACTGAATGCCCAGGGCCTGGTCGTCTCGCGCTGATGAGCATCGTCTACAATATTTTCTACAACTTTGCGAAATTCGTCGCTCGATGCTTTTTCTCGATGCGAGTCATTCATCCTGAACGCATGATCGAGGAAGGGCCTCTCATCCTCGCGGTCAATCACTCCAGCTACTTCGATCCGCCGCTAGCTGGAATTTGTTCACGTCGCGCGGTGTATTATCTCGCGCGCAAGAACCTGCTTGAATGGCCGGTGCTCGGTCGCCTCTTCCCGGCAATGAATGTCATTCCTGTCGAGCGGGGAGGGAATGACATGTCAGCGTTGCGCGAGGTCATCAAAAAGATCCGCGAGGGGAATGGCGTATTACTTTTCCCGGAGGGAACCCGTTCAAGGGACGGAAATCTCCAGCCCGCCCGCGCCGGGATTGGGCTCGTGATCTCGAAGACCCTCGCTCCGGTCATGCCCATGCGCATCTTTGGCGCGTACCAGGCGTTTCCCAAGGGCTCGCGCGCCCTGCGCCTAACGAAGATTACGGTTGTCATTGGGGAGCCTCTCCGCTTCACCCGCGAAGAGATATTACCTGCCACGCGCGAAACCTATCAACGGCTCGGAGATCGCGTGATGGAAGCAATCGCCGCACTTAAAATCGAAGGTTAGGGTTTCGCTAACGATGAGAATCGTCTGCTCCGTGCGGGATTGGTTCTCAAGGCGAAGAGAAGGGATTCGAGAACAAAGGCAATGACTTTTCTTGAGGAGATCGAGGTTCATCCACTCTGTGGAGACGGCGCCATGGGGACGCTGCTCCAGGAGCGCGGCGCCGCGCCAGACGAATGTCTCGAGGCACTCTGCATCTCTCGTCCCGAACTCGTCAGAGAGATTCACGCCGACTACCTGGCGGCCGGCGCGCGCATTATCGAAACGAACACCTTTGGAGCAAATGGCGTGCGCTTGGGACGGCATGGACTTTCGAATCGCGTCAATGAAATTAATTGGCAGGCAGCGCAACTCGCCAGACAAGCCGCGAAGGGAGCGTTCGTGGCGGGCAGCGTTGGTCCGCTCGGGATCTCTCCCTCCGAAAGCGAAGACCAAGGTGTTGATCGCGAGGAGTGCTTCCGGGCTCAGATCGGAGCGCTGCTCGAAGGTGGAGTCGATTTGATCTTCCTGGAAACATTTCAGGACCTCGATGAACTGCTCCTCGCTCTCCATGTGAAGCAATCCCTTCATCATTGTCCGACGATCTGCTCGTTCGCCGCGAATGAAGATGGGCTCCTCGCTGCCGGCATCCCTCTTGAAATCGCCTTCGAGAAGTTGGTTCGTCATGATGCCGAAGTTCTGGGCGTCAATTGCATCAATGGTTCCGAGGTTGCGCTGCGGCTTGCGGAGAGACTTGCCCCGTCCGAACTCCCGCTGGCCTTCTACCCAAACGGAGGCCTTCCCCGCTACTGGCACGGTCGAAACGTCTGGGACCTTACTCCCGAAGCTTTCGCCCAGATCGGAGTTGCGCTCGCGCAACGCGGCGCGCGCATTATCGGTGGATGCTGCGGCACGACGCCCGCCCACATCGCAGCCCTAAGCAGGGCCTTGGCTCAGGCTTAGATATCTTTCAACCAGCAAAACACGCGAAGGCAAGGTCGACCCCTCTTACTTCCTCACGCAACATGGACGAGACCAAGGCCCGGGCGATCCGAAAGCATCAAGCGGTCTCCGCTAACTCGAAATCCGACCATCGGAGCAGCGGGAATTGAATCTGGAGGATCGATGTCGAGCCAGTCAGCCAGGGGCGCCAATTGCGCGGCCGCCGTGCGCCCGATTCCAGTCTCGACCATCACGCCCACCATCACAAGCATCCCCACCTCGCGTGCCAACCAAATCCAGCGCCGCGCCGAGTCCAGACCGCCAGCTTTGAGAAGCTTGACATTCACGCCATCCGCGAGTCCCCGTAGATTGGCAAAATCTTCCTGGGATTGCAGAGATTCGTCAGCAACCAGCGGAGGAATCTTCGCCGCAGCCACACGATCCCGAAGTTCCTTCCATCGCCAAATCTCTCGACTGACCGGCTGTTCGACGAACGCAACGTCAAGCTCCACGAGTCGCGGAAGGATCTGGGCAGCCTGATCGGGCGTCCATCCTTCGTTGACATCGAGACCAAGGCGAACATTCCGCTCCAGGGCAAGGTGAATGCACCGCTCGTCCCAAACAAAGTCTCCGCTACCGGTCTTGAGCTTGAGACAGCTGGAACCGTGTGAGCTCGCCTCGTCGAGCATGTCGCGAAGTTCACCCTCGCTGCCAGGAATGGAAATCGTCCTCCAGCACGGAGGGATAGGCGCCGGACTCAACTCAAAAACCTGCCATAATGGCTTTCCTGCTTTCTGAGCTTTCAGATCTTGCAGAGCGATCTCGAGGGCAACGCGCCCTGCGGCGACTTCAGGTGATCCTCCGCCTGTGCACTCGCTCTCCCACGCGCTGAGATCTTCTTTTCGCGCGATCGCCTTCAACCAGTTCAGTGAAGCTTCGGCCGTCGAAGGATAGTAGGGCGGCAACGCCCCCTCGCCATATGCATCGATGCCTTCACTCGCAATGTGGACGATGATCGTTTCGCGTGTCTGGCTTGAACCGTGCGCAATACGAAAGGGACGTGGCAGCTTGATGGTGAATCGTTCGGCCGCGAGCTTCATCGATGCGCCAGCTCGCGAATCGCTGCGACATTGATGGCGCCCATCTCGACAAAGGAAGACACGACCACAAACTCGGGAATTTTCGAGCCATCCGGATTGCGCTCCGAAGAATGCCCGTTCAAGCCAAATGGGCCGAGCCCATCCAACGTAGGCACAAAGCGCGAAAGATAGTTGCCATCACTCAGGCCACCGCGAGGTTCAGCCCGCAGGGGCAAACGAAGCCTCTGCGCCGCATCCATCCACATCTGTATCAACCCGTCGGTTTGGGCGCTTTGCGGCCAGGTCGGATTTCGGTTCACCAATTCGACCTTCACGCGGCAAGCGAAACCGTCGCTGACGGCGCGGACAGCAGCGGGCTCATCTTCCAAAGCAAACATCGCGTCGACCGCGGCCTGCAGAATAGCTTCGTCAAACGCCCGAATATTGACTTGGCACTCCGCGAAGTGCGGCACGCGATTGGCGGGCCCGCCTCCCTTGATCGAGCCGACATTCACCGTCAACTCTTGCGAATAGTCTGTTAATCGCGCTATCCGGTCGATCAGTCCGGCCATCTCGACGATCGCGTTGGCGCCGTCACGATGGCGGCTTCCTGCATGCGCACCGCGGCCTTCGACAGAGACACGCATGTTGGCGGATCCCTTGCGGCAGCGCGCGAGACTCATCCCTCGTCCCGAACCACCGCACGCTTCAAAGACGAGTGCCGCGCGGCACTCCCGCGGCATTCGCGCGCGGCACAACTCGGGGAAATCGGCCACCAGTTCTTCTTCCGCGGCGTTGGCCGCGATGTGCCAGGAGACGCTCTCGAAGATATCCGGCGCGAAATCGCGCAATGCGCAAAGCACGAGCCAGATCATGACCGTCCCACCTTTGTTATCGTTGACTCCCGGTCCGTAGATGCGCCCGCTCTCAGCCAGCCAACCAAAGCGGTGCCGTTTCTCCTCCTCTTCAGGATAAACCGTGTCGAGGTGAGTCACCAGCATCAGTCCGTTCGCGCCCTTTCCAGAACGGGTAAAAAACTGGTGATCCCCAAACAGAGGATTTCCCGCCGGGACGCGCTCCTCCGCAAAACCGAGCTCTCGAAACTGTGCGGCGACAAGCTCCGCATTGCGAAGCACGCCTGCCCGATTACCCGTGAAGCTGTTGATTGTCACCAACCTCTGAAGGAACTTCAGACCCTCAGGGAGATGATGCTCGATTGCCGCTCGTAACGCAGTAGACTCTTCGACGTCCACGAACTTTGTCGATTGCCGGCAGCCGATCGTGCTACCCGTGATCGATTAGCTTAGGACGGTCTGAGAGCACGGTTGAGCGCACTCTTGCGTCGGTCAGCGCTGTTCTTATGAATAATTCCCCGTTTCGCGGCCTTGTCGAGCGCCGCCGAAACTTTGACAAACTCGGATTTCGCCTCATCAAGCTTTCCTGCGGCGACCGCAGAGCGAACCCTCTTTTGTCCCGATTTGAGGGCGGTGACAACGCTGGTGTTGCGCGCGCGGCGTGCTGTGCCTTGGCGAGCGCGTTTGGCTGCAGATTTGATATTTGCCATAAAGTAAATTCGAGTTTGGAGATCTGAAAGTCGAGGAAGATTAAATGTTGCGGCAGGGTGCCAGAGGAGGGATTTGAACCCCCGACCAAGGGCTTATGAGTCCCCTGCTCTACCTCTGAGCTACTCTGGCAGGTTTGGTAATCGGACGTATATAGAGCGAATGTTCCCCTTCCCTATGCTCATGTTCTACGGTTCGTTCTACTTAAATTCCGTTCCGATAATTGGAGTCCGTTAGAGAAAAGAAAGAGAACGGCCGGATCTACGCTGCGCAGTCTATTGCGGTGCGGGATTCCCGCAACAGGAAAGTGCGCCGTCTCCGATGGTCGATGGCCGGTTTCCAGCTTTCGTTTTAGGATGCCGACGTCACGCTCGTGAGGACGGGATGCACCCGACAAGTGCGCCAGCGATTTGCAGTCAAGAATGCCCTTGATTCACGGCAGCGGAGGGCCCATATCGTAAAAAAAGATGCCCTACCGCATTGGTAAGACCGTAGACGGCGGAAGCGAATTCGTGCTTTTCAAACCCTCCGACGAACGCCTATATCCGCACGCTCACCACGCAAAGTCGACACCGCCAAATAGGGGGAGAAAAGACACCGTTGCCACGGTGAAAAGTTCGTCACCTGTTGCTCGATGGACGCAGCCTTTTCCTCGCCTTGGATGAAGTCTTTGCTCTCTATAAAGCGTCTGAGAGGGACGGCCGCTGTCGCTGCTTCGTGCGCACAGCTTCCGCAACCAAGTCGTTCACGACGTTGGCCTCGGGAGCAGCGTTGATCTGTCTTAGGACTCAAGACGGATATTCCTTTTCCCGTCTAGCTGAAAGAAGATGATCCCGGCCCTGCCCAAGTACGAGAACAATAATCTGCAGAGTCAGGGTTCTGTGCACCAGTTGCCTACGATTGTTGCCACCCCAGAGGAGCGGTATCTACCCTTCCCTCTCACCGATATCCAGCAGGCGTATTGGGCCGGCCGGCGGGCAGGCGTTGAGTTGGGGGGTGTGACGACTCACCGCTACTTCGAAATTGACTGTGACGGCCTGGACCAGGAGCGCCTCAGCCTTGCCTGGCAGCGAGTGGTTGGTCGCCACGATATGCTGCGGGCGATCGTGTCGTCCGATGGTCGGCAGCGCATTCTAAAGACTGTTCCTCCTTATCGAATCAAGACCTTGGACCTGAGGAGGGAAGACGCCGACACGGTCCGATCCGGTCTGAATGCCGTCCGCGAGAGCATGTCGCACCAGGTGCTGCCCAGCGACCAGTGGCCGTTGTTTGAGATTCGCGCTTGCCTTCTGGATGACCGGCGATTCCGACTGCATTTGAGCTTCGATGCGCTCGTGGTGGATGCAAGGAGCAGGAACCTGCTCTTTGCCGAGTGGTCTCAATTCTACCAGAACCCGGCCATTCGTCTACCTCCGTTAGAGCTTTCGTTCCGCGACTATGTCATGGCAGAGGTCTCCCTGAGGAATAGTGATGTATACCGACGCGCCGATGACTACTGGCAGAACCGACTGGCCTCGTTGCCGCCGGCGCCGGAGCTGCCTCTTGCGAAAAGTCCCAACGACCTTCCTCGCTCCTGGTTCAAGCGCTTCCATGCCCAGCTTGATGCGGAAATATGGACGCGGCTGAAGGACGAGGCTTCCAGGAGAAGACTCAGGCCTACAGTGCTGTTGTTGGCTGCTTTCGCCGAAGTCCTCAAGGTGTGGAGTAAGTCTCCCCGGATGACAATCAACCTGACATTGTTTAACCGAATGGCCCGTGACCCCCGCTTGAAGGGCGTGGTGGGCGACTTTACTTCCTCTTCTCTAATTGGGATCGATAATGAGCGCCAGCCGACGTTTGAGGCTCGGGCCCTACAGATTCAGCAGCAACTCGACGAGGATCTAAAACATAGCTCCATGAGCGGGGTTCAAGTCATTCGGCAGCTTGCCAAGCGTCAAGACAGCGGGTTCAGGGCGATCATGCCTGTCGTCTTCACGAGCCTTCTCTCGGCCGATGTCCGATTCCGGGATTCTAGCCCGATGGATTGGCTCGGAGAGGTCGTTTACACGATTACCCAAACCCCGCAAGTGTCGATTGACCACCAGATCAACGAACAGAGGGGCTCGCTCGTGCTCGATTGGGACGTCGTGGAGGAACTGTTTCCAAGCGGCATGGTTGAAGAGATGTTTCAATCTTACATAGACTTCCTGTGTCGCTTGGAGGAGGACGCCAGGAGTTGGCAAGAGAGCCGGTCTGATACGGTTCTAAAACTAATACCCCCAGCTCACCTGAAGCTGCAAGGCTCTGCCAACGCTACGCAGGCGCAGCCCCCGACCGGCTTGTTGCATACGTTGTTTTCAGAGCAGGTATCCCGCAGGGCCGACCATCCGGCCGTCGTCTCGCCATCCTGTCGTCTCACCTACAGCGAACTGTCCCGCCGGTCACTGCAGGTGGCTCACTGGCTGCGCCGCCATGGCGCCGCCCCCAACCGCCTGGTGGCGGTGGTTATGGAAAAGGGCTGGGAGCAGGTGGTGGCGGTTCTGGGGATTCTCCGCTCCGGGGCTGCCTATCTTCCCGCCGACCCGAATCTTCCTAAGGAGCGGCTCTGGCATCTTTTGGACCACGGCCAAGTTCAGTTGGCCTTAACCCAGCCTTGGATCGACAAGATCGTTGGATGGCCAGAGGATATTCAGCGGTTGAGTGTCAGCGATGTGCCCTTGGAAAGTCTGGAAGAAACGCCTTTGGATCCGGTGCAGGGAGCCGAAGATCTGGCTTATGTGATCTACACGTCGGGCTCCACCGGCCTGGCCAAAGGGGTGATGATCAATCATCGCGGCGCGGTAAACACGATCCTCGACATCAATCGGCGTTTCAGCGTGGCCGCCGCGGACCGGGTGCTGGCTCTCTCTTCCTTGAGTTTCGATCTGTCGGTCTATGACATCTTTGGCACCCTGGCGGCCGGGGGAACGATCATTATTCCCGATGTCTCCAGGGTGCGGGACCCGGCTCACTGGGCAGAGATCGTCGCTCAGGAAAAGGTTACCGTATGGAACTCGGTGCCGGCCCTGATGGAGCTGCTGGTCGAGTATCTATCCGGACGACCCGGACTCTCGCTCCGTTCTCTTCGTCTGGTGCTTCTGAGCGGAGACTGGGTTCCAGTGAGCTTGCCGGATCGGATTAAGGCTCTAGCCAAGGATGTCCAAGTGATCAGTCTCGGGGGTGCCACCGAGGCGTCTATTTGGTCGATTCTCTATCCTATTGAGACGGTGGATCCTACCTGGAAGAGCATCTCTTACGGTAGACCCATGATGAACCAGAGCTTCTACGTGCTCGACGAGGCTCTGGAGCCTCGTCCACTCTGGGTCCCAGGGCAGCTTTACATCGGGGGGATCGGATTGGCCAAAGGCTACTGGCGGGACGAGGACAAGAGCCAGGCCAACTTTATCCGTCATCCTCGAACCGGAGAACGGTTATACAAGACGGGGGATCTCGGCCGCTATCTTCCTGACGGCAACATCGAGTTCCTAGGCAGGGAGGACTTTCAGGTCAAGATACAGGGCTACCGCGTCGAGTTAGGGGAGATCGAAGCGGCGTTGGCAGGGCACCCGGCAGTTTCGGCCGCCGTCGTGGTGGCCAAGGGTCATCGGGAGGGTCCCAAGCGGCTTGTCGGTTACGTCGTCGCCGGTCAGGCGACGCGCCCCACATCCGCCGATTTGCAGGCATTCCTTGTGCAGAAACTGCCCGACTACATGGTGCCGACCGCCTATGTCTTTGTTGAGGCACTTCCGTTGACGGCCAACGGAAAAATCAATCGCCAAGCCCTGCCCGAGCCGCCTGAAGCGGCTGTGTCCCCCGAGCGATCGTCATCCTCGAATAAGGCCGGAATCGAGCAGATGCGCGAGCTGGTGGCAGGCGTTCTCGGCCTCAAAGATCCGGATCCCGGGGTCAGTCTTCTCGAATATGGGGCTACCTCGATTGACGTGATCCGAATCGTCAACCGGCTTGACGAAACCCTCGGCTACCGGCCGAGGATTGGTGACCTTTATCGCGATCTCACGATCAGGGCCCTGGCCGCAGGCTACGAGCGGACGATGAACGAGAGACGCAGTGCTGCCCAACAGCGGCCTACCCCTGAGCGTGAGTCACGACGCCAATTTGTAGTTCTGACCGACCCTGTCGAGCGCGAGGCTTTTAAAGGCCGGCAGACCGGCATCCGCCGCTTTGCCGAAAATGTTCCTTCTGTGGAACTCGACGGCGCGCTCCCTGACGAGCAAGCAATCCGGCAGTATTCCGAACGTCGCACCTACCGGGAATTCCTGCAGACTCCCGTTCCCTTCCGCAAACTGAGTGGACTTCTCGGCAAGCTTAGCCCGTTGGCACTTCCCAGTGGGCCGAAATACCTCTTCGGCTCAGCCGGTAGCTCATATCCTGTCCAAACCTATCTCTACGCAAAGCGCCGACGGATCGAATTGCTCGCCGCGGGAGCATACTACTTCGATCCGGCCAATGGTCGGCTTATTCTGATTTCCGGAGGAGCCTGCATCGACCCGGAAATCTACGATTTCTTGATCAATCGACCCGTTTTCGACTCCGCCGCATTCTCGATTTTTCTTGTCGCCCAGCTTGATGCCATCGAGCCGCTCTACGGTGATCGTTCTCTCTCCTTCGCGACGATAGAGGCCGGTCTGATGACCCAAACGCTCGAGATAGCCGCGCCATCCTACGGGATGGGCCTCTGCCAGATGGGAGGACTCGATTCGGCGGCTGTGCATCGGTCGCTCGCCTTTGAGTCCGGACACGTCCTTGTCCACTCTCTGGTTGGAGGTCTCATCGCGGAGCCAAAAGAAGTCGCGCCGGATGAAGACTCAACCGGCGAGTGGCTGGAGGGAAAAATATGAACGCATCGGAACTTCTTCGCTGCCTCGAAGAAGAGGGCGTGCAGGTTTGGCGCGAGGGAGAAGATTTGCGGTATCGCGCGCCACGAGGGCGACTTGCCCCGGGGCTTATCGACGCCCTCGTCTCGCGCAAGGCAGAAATCGTTCAACTCCTTCAGCGACGCTGGAGGGCCGGATCGGCCTTACAAGCTTGGAGCCCGCCATCAAGGACACCGGAGCATCCGCTTTCTTTTGCGCAGCAGCGAATGTGGTTCTTGCGGCAGCTCGAGCCGAAGAGCTGCGCACTTAATGTGGCTATCGGCTTCTCGCTTTCTGGACGCCTTGATGTAGCGGCATTGCAAAAAGGCCTACAGGACCTTGTCGCACGTCACGAGACGTTCCGGACGACTTGCGCAATAGAGGATGGTGTTCCCGTTCAGGTGATCGCACCACCAGACCAGGGGAGGGACTCAGCTCTTGAGGTCATCGACCTTCGTGCCTTGCCGGAATCCAGCCAGCAGAGGGAAGTACAGAGGCTGGCCAAAGTCGGCGCCCGCCGCACTTTCGATTTGGAGACCCTTCCCCTCCTGCGATGCGCGGTTTTTCAATTGGCCGAGAATCGCTGGACCTTTGTTCTGACTACGCATCACTTTGTCATTGATGGCTGGTCGGTGGAGGTCCTCTTTCGGAATTTGTCGGCTTTTTACAACGGGCGTGCTGGCGGGAAACCCCCGCAACTCCGAAAACTTGCGATCCGCTATCGCGACTACGCTCGCTGGCAGCGAGAACGTCTCCAGGGTTCGGTGCTGGACGACCTTCTTGGCTACTGGAAGAAGCAGCTCGAAGGAGTAGCCGAGTTGAATATTCCCACTGATCGGCCGGTCCCTGTGGCGCGCTCCGGTGCCGGCGCCACGTTCTATTTTGAATTGCCGACCGACTTGCGCGACGCCCTCAAGTCGCTCAGCCGGCGGGAAGAAGTCACACTTTTTATGACGCTGCTCGCGGCGTTTAAGACGCTCCTCTACCGATATTCCCAGCAAGACGACATTGTCGTAGGCACGGCAATCTCCGACCGCGGCATGGCTGAAACGCAGACCTTGGTGGGCTGCTTTGCGAATACTCTGGTCCTTCGCACACGATTCGAAGGGAATCCCACCTTTCGGCAGCTTCTTCGTCGCGTTCATGACACATCAGTAGAGGCGTTCGACCACCAGGATTTGCCCTTTCAAGTGCTGGTCGAGCAGCTGCGTGCAGAACGGCTAAACGTTCGCAACCCGCTGGTCCGGGCCTCGTTCGTTTTGCATCAGCACGCAAGTGATCAAGCTCTGAATTTAGAGGGGCTTACCACCCGTCCCTTTCAGATCGTCTTGGGCATGTCGAGATTCGATATTCTCTTAGAGCTCCACGATGAGCGGGAACGGTTGTCAGCTAATATCGAGTACGACACCGATCTCTTCGACGAAGTGACTATCCGACGGATGGCAGGTCATTTTCAGAATCTCCTCGTGGGAATTGTCGCTGATCCTCAGCAAACCGTTTCGGACGTGCCGATCCTCGCAGGGGCAGAGCTGAATCAAATCCTAGTGGATTGGAATGGTCTCTGCATCTGCTCAAGCTCGAAAACGATTCACGAGGTATTTGCCGAGCAGGCACGACGTCGGGGGTCAGCGGTGGCAGTAGTTTTTGGGGAACGGGAGCTCACCTATGAGGAGCTGGACGTACGCTCTGACCGGTTGGCGGGATATTTGGGTGAGATGGGGATAAGGCGAGGAGCCAGAGTGGGCCTTTGCCTGGAGCCCTCGGTCGAGATGGTGATCGGGCTTTTGGGGATCTTGAAGGCTGGGGCGGCCTATGTGCCGATCGACCCTGACTATCCTGAGGAGAGGGTAAATCTCATGCTGGAGGAGGCCGAGATAGCGGTCCTGCTGCTAAGCAGTGAGGGAGAGGGATCGCGGTTTGGGAGCCCCGGAGTCAGGACGGTGAAGGTAGAGGAGGCATGGCAGAGCCCGCCGCCGGGGAGTGATGGAGACCGGCAGGCACCAGCGCTCAGGAGTGAAGATGCGGCCTATGTGATCTTTACCTCGGGCTCGACGGGCAAGCCCAAGGGAGTGTGTGTGCCCCACCGGGCGGTGATTAATCTGGTAGTAAACTGCGACTATGTGGAGCTGGGAGCTGAGGACGTGGTGGCGCAGATCTCCAACTGCTGTTTTGATGCGGCCGTTTTTGAGATTTGGGGAGCATTGCTCAACGGGAGCCGGCTGGTGGGAATTGGGCGCGAGGATGTTTTATCGGCGGAGAGATTTTCTGCGCAGCTTGAGAGGCATGGGGTGACGACACTCTTTGTTACGACGGCGCTCTTTAACGAGCTGGTCCATGAGCGGGCAGAGATTTTCGGATCGGTGCGCAATGTGCTCTTTGGCGGCGAGGAGTGCGATGCCGGGGCGGTGAGGAGAGTTCTCGAGAGTGGGAGCCCTCCGGAGCGGCTCTTGCATATGTATGGGCCCACGGAGACGACCACCTTTGCCACGTGGTATGAGGTCAAGGGCGCTGCGAAGAGTTGCCCCTGGAGAGTTCCGATTGGGCGGCCCATTACCAACACGCAGGTTTACATCTTGGATGCGCATCTGGAAGCGGTTCCCATTGGGGTGCCGGGCGAGATTTGGATTGGCGGAGAGGGAGTGGCCCACGGATACCTTCAGAGCCCGGAGTTGAACGAGGAGCGTTTTGTTGCCTCGCCCTTTATGCCGGGCCGCAGGCTGTATCGTACGGGAGATCGGGGTCGTTTTCTGACCGATGGCAACATTGAGTTTCTGGGCCGGATCGACCAGCAGGTGAAGATCCGGGGTTTTCGGATCGAGCCCGGCGAGGTGGAGTCCGTTTTAATGAGCCATCCTGGGGTTCGGCAGGCGGCGGTGTGTGCTCGGGAGAGGAGTGCGGCGGCCAAGGACAAGCAGCTGGTGGGCTATGTGGTCATGGAGCAGGGGAGCAGCGCCTCCTCCCAGAGCGAGCCAGAGCTGCGCGCTTTTCTCAAAAGCAAGTTGCCCGACTACATGGTGCCAACGGCTTTTGTGCTCCTGGAGAAGCTGCCCTTGACCTCCACGGGCAAAATCGACCGCCTCGCTCTGCCGGCGCCGGCCCTCGACAAGGCGAGGGTTGGCTCAATACACCCGCGCAGCGAAACGGAGAAGATGGTAGCCGAAGCATGGTCCGCGGTCATCGATGGAGAAAACATCGGAGTCTATGAGGATTTTTTTCAGCTTGGCGGGCATTCATTGTTGGCCATGCGCGTTGTGGCCCGGCTGCGAAGCGCTTCTAACCTGGATATTCCACTCCGGGTCTTCTTCGAGAATCCCACCGTAGCTGCCCTCGCTGAATACATCGAAGGCGCGCACTGCACCGCGCCAAAAACGTCTGTCGGCCCCGGTGTCGTCGATCGCGAAGAGCTGGTTCTCTGACGACACATTCGATCGCCCAAGTAATGGATCCGAACGCCAAGGCGCCCATAGAGGCTTCGCAAGTGCTCGAAACAGCCGCAGCGTCATTCGGGGTCGGCCTCCGTCGAATCGCAGGAATTGATCCGGCGGCTTTGCATCGTCCGCTCGCCCTCGAGCCGGGACGCATAATTCTTCCCTCGCTCATTGGAGGGCTCATCACGGAGCCGAAGGAATCCGCGCAGGATGAAGACTCAACCGGCGAGTGGCTGGAGGGAAAAATATGACCGCATTGGAGCTTCTTCGCTCTCTCGAAGAAGAAGGAGTTCGAATCTGGCGCGAGGGAGAAGAGGTGCGATATCGCGCTCCAAAAAGGCGCCTTGCTCCGGGGCTTATCGACGCCCTTGCGTCTCACAAGGCAGAGATCGTTGAGCTTCTGCAACGACCTCCGGGCACCGCATCTCGTAATATCCCGTCGGACCAGGCGGCGTTGACTTCGCTGCAACCTGCGCTGGACGACTCGGCCGAGGATGTGGGGTCAATAGTGCCGGGCTTTGCACCGATCGTTCCGGACCTCGAGCAACGAAACGTGCCGTTTCCGATGAGCCAGATTCAGGCCGCCTATTGGGTCGGGCAGGATAGTTCTCTTCAAGCTGGCAGTATTCCCAACGTTTATCGTGAACTAGATTGCCTGGAACTGGACGTTGAAAGGCTTGAGGTGGCCTGGCAGAAGCTCATCGAGCGACACGACATGCTCCATGCCATCGTCACAAAGGATGGCCTGATCCAGGTGCTGGAGCAGACGCCGGTCTATCGAATAGAAGTCAGCGATCTCCGTGGGCGAGCGCAAGATGAAGTAGAGAAGGAATTGGCAGCTCTGCGCAGCAGCATGTCGCACCGGCTGCAGAGCGCCGGTCAGTGGCCGCCTTTTGAGATTCGCGTTGCGCGGTTGGACGACGGTGGCGCCCGGCTCTTCCTGAGTCTCGACATGATTTTTGTCGACGCTTGGAGCAGCGCCCTCATTTTTTCCGAGTGGGGAAAGCTCTACGAGCGCCCTGAAATGGACCCTGCCTGCGCTAGAGGTGACTTTTCGCGACTACGTGGTTGGCCTTGGAAAGGCAGCGGGACGCTGCTCCGGTTCAGCGTGCGCGCGAGTATTGGTCGAAACGGCTGAACAGTCTGCCTTCTGGGCCACGGCTTCCCATGAGGGTGGATCCCGCAAACTTGAAGCGGCCCCAGTACAAAAGGCGCCTGGTGCATCTCGGGCCAAAGGAATGGTCTGTTCTGCGCCGGCTGGCAACCAAGGAAAATATCACGCCGTTGGCGGCGCTTCTCACCTCCTTTTCAGACGTGTTGCGGCGCTGGAGTGAGGAGGCACCTTTTACCCTCAACCTTCCCTCGTTCAATCGCGAGCCGCTGCACTCCCAGATAGAAAGCATTGTCGGCGACTTCACCTCGATCACGCTTTTGGAGGTGAAACAACCCGCGACGGGGGAGAGCTTCGCCGAACGAGCCCTCTCGTTGCAAAGCCAGCTGTGGACGGATCTCGATCACCGTCAGTTTGGCGGGATTGAGGTGCAGCGTGAGCTCGCCCGTCAGACCGGTCAGATGAACTGGACGGCCTCACCTGTCGTCTTTACCAGCCGAGTTATGGACGGTGCGGAATCGAATCCCGGCAATGCCTTAATGTGGTTGGGCAAACCTGTTTTTGGACTCTCTCAGACTCCGCAGGTTTGGTTGGACTGTATCGTTACCGAGGTTGACGGGGACTTGAGTTTGTCGTGGGACACCGCAGAGTTGCTCTTTCCAGAGGGCATGCTCGACGCGATGTTCCAGGCGCTCTCCGAGCATGTGAGCCGTCTGGCGGCCGGCAGTGCGGCCTGGAAGGAAACTTGGAGCGAGACAGCGCGCCGGCTACTTCCTCGCGATCAAGCGGAAAAGTTTGCCTCTGTCAACGCCACCGGCACCACTCCTTCGCACCGACTCCTCCACGACTTGTTCTCGGAGCAGGCTGGCAAGTTGCCCGATCAAATCGCCATGGTCACCGGAACGCGCTCGTTCACCTATTCCGAATTGGATGACCTTTCTGACCGGTTAGCCTGCTGGCTAACGAGTCAGGGTGCGCGGCCGAACATGTTGGTGGCGGTGGTGATGGAAAAGGGTTGGGAACAAGTGGTGGCGGTCTTGGGCGTTTTGAAGGCCGGGGCCGCCTATCTACCCATCGATGCGGGCGTTCCCGCTGAAAGATTGCAAAAGTTGCTCACTCACAGTGAGGTCACGATCGCTCTGACTCAGGAACGGAACAGGGGCGCTCTCCTCTGGCCTGAGGGGATGAAGGTCTATGCGTTAAGTGAAAAGGAGCTGCGGACTTTGCCCTCCTCCGGGAGGCCTTCGGTGGATATTGGCCCTGAGGATCTTGCTTATGTCATCTATACCTCGGGTTCCACCGGCGAGCCCAAGGGGGTGATGATCGATCACCGCGGTGCGCTCAACACGATTCTGGATATCAATGCGCGCTTTGGGATCGGAGGGGAAGACCGGGTGTTGGCGCTTTCCTCGCTCAGTTTTGATCTCTCTGTCTACGATATCTTTGGCGCGCTGGCGGCCGGGGCCGCTCTGGTGGTTCCGGAGCCGGAAGGCATTCGTGATCCCTCGCATTGGGCCGATCTGATCCTTCGCCATGGGGTGACGGTGTGGAATTCGGTGCCTGCGCTTATGGATTTGTTTGTGGATTACCTGCGCGGTCATGCCCAGGCGCGGCCGCGCTATTTAAGGCTGGCTCTTTTGAGCGGCGACTGGATACCGGTGCGCCTTCCCGAGGCGATGGCCAGGCTTGCCGGCGTCACTGAGGTGGTTAGTCTCGGGGGTGCGACGGAAGCCTCGATCTGGTCGATCCTTTACCGCATCGAGAGTGTGGACCCTGCCTGGTCGAGCATCCCCTATGGGCGCCCGATGGCCAACCAAAGCTTCCACGTTCTCGACAGCGATTTGCTTCCCTGTCCGGTGTGGGTTGCCGGCGAGCTTTTTATCGGGGGCATTGGTTTGGCCAGAGGATATTGGCGCGAGGCCGAGCTAAGCGAGGCGAGCTTTTTCTTTCATCCCTTGACGGGCGAGCGGCTCTATCGCACCGGTGATCTGGGTCGCTACCTTCCTGACGGCAATATTGAGTTTCTTGGGCGCAAGGATACTCAGGTCAAGCTGCAGGGCTTCCGCGCGGAGCTTGGGGAAATCGAAGCGACATTGTCCCGCCATCCGGGAGTTTCGGCGGTCGCGGTAGCCGTCAAGGGTGACCGCGATGGTCCCAAGCGGCTGGTGGGCTACGTAGTCGCGGCTCCAAAAGCGCGCCCCTCATCCGCTGATTTGCAAGCATTCCTCGCGCGGAAACTGCCTGACTACATGGTGCCGACCGCGTATGTCTTTGTTGAGGAACTTCCGTTGACGGCCAACGGAAAAATCAATCGGCAGGCCCTGCCCGAGCCGCCTGAGGCGGCTGTGCCCCCCGAGCGATCGCCATCCTTGAATCAGGCCGGCCTCGAACAGATGCGCGACCTGGTGGCTGGCGTTCTCGGCCTCCGAGATCTCGATCCCGAAGTCAGCCTCCTCGAATATGGGGCCACCTCGATTGACATGATCCGAATCGTCAACCTCATTGACGAAACCCTCGGCTATCGTCCTCGAATCGGTGACCTTTACCGGGATCCAACGGTCAAGGCCCTAACGAGAGGCTATGAGCAGAAAACGAATGAGAGCCCTAGCGTATTTCTGCAAGGTCCTGCGCCGGGGCCAGCAAGCGGCGATTTCATCATTACAGATCCAACAGAGCGTGAGGTCTTCAAAAAGGCGCTAAATGGATTGCGTCAATTTGACGGAAATGTTCCGTCCGTTGAACTCGAAGGCGGGCTCGCCGATGAGCGGACTACCAGGGAGTATTCCGAACGTCGCAGCCACCGAAAATTCCTGCAGACTCCTATATCCTTCGCCAACCTCAGCGGGCTTCTCGGAAAGCTTAGCCCGATGATCCTTGCCGGCGAGGCCAAATACCTGTTTGGCTCAGCGGGAAGCTCCTACGCGGTGCAGACCTATCTCTATGTGAAACCCGTTCGTGTCGCCTCTCTTCCGGCTGGGATGTATTACTATCATCCCTTCGAACGGCGCCTCTTCTTGATCTCAGGGGGAGCGTGCATCAGCCCGGAATGCTACGACATTCTCATTAATCGACCAGTCTTTGAGGCTGCCGCGTTCGCCATTTTCTTTCTGGCTCAGCTTCGTGCGATTCAGCCTCTTTACGGCGAGGTTGGGCTTAGGTTTGCGACGATTGAGGCCGGTTTGATGACACAGCTTCTAGAAATGGCCGCGCCGTTGCACGGAATCGGCTTATGTCAGATGGGCGCCATGGACGCGGCGGCGCTGAGCAAGCCGCTAGTTCTCGAACCAGGGCACGTCCTGCTTCACTCGCTCGTGGGAGGGCTGATCGCAGATCCACATACGGAGGGGCAACACGCGACAACGGAAAATTCAACTGGCGAGTGGATGGAGGGAGAAATTTGAACGCGGTCGAGCTCCTCCGCTCTCTCCGCGATGAGGGCGTTCACCTTTGGTGCGAGGGTGACAAACTGTGCTACCGAACACTGAAAGGGCGGCTTGCGCCGGGAATAATCGAAGCCATGGCGTTGTGCAAAGCCGAAATCCTGGAGCTCCTGCGCGGACCTACGGTGGTGGGACCGTGTTTTCAAGCGTGGAGCCCGCCGGCGTCGACGACGCAAGAATACCCGCTTTCGTACGCGCAACAACGAATGTGGTTCTTTCGGCAACTCGAGCCGAAAAGTTGCGCCCTCAACGTGACAATGGGCTTCTCACTAGCGGGGCGCCTTGATGTAACGGCGCTGCAAAGAAGCCTGAATGACCTCATCGCGCGTCACGAGGCGTTCCGGACGACATGCGCGATAAAGGATGGCGTCCCCGTTCAGGTGATTGCAACGCCGGACGAGAAACGGGATTCAGCCGTCGCGGTCATCGACCTTCGTAAGATTCAGGAGTCGGCGCAGTTGACGGAACTGAAAAGGCTGGCCGAATTCGACGCCCGACGGCCGTTTGACCTGGAAAACCTGCCCCTTTTGCGATCCACCGTTTTCCGATTGGCCGAAGATCGCTGGGCACTAGTTCTGTCTACACATCATTTCGTGGTTGACGGTTGGTCGATCGGGATCCTTTTTCGGGATCTCTCGGCTCTCTACAACGCGCACGTAGCAGGAAGCCTTCCGGAACTCGGGAAATTCGCAATCCGCTACTGCGACTATGCGCGCTGGCAACGGGAACGTCTCAAGGGATCGGTCCTGAATGAGCTTCTGGCTTACTGGAAGAAGCAGCTCGATGGCGTCGCCGAGTTGAATCTTCCCTCGGATCGGCCGGCACCTGCGGTGCGTTCCTGTGGCGGCGCGATGCTGCGCTTTGAGCTCTCGCCTGACCTTTCCGACGCCTTGAGGGTGCTGAGCCGGCGCGCAGGCGTGACGCTCTACATGACCCTGCTCGCGGCGTTCAAGACGCTCCTACACCGGTATTCCCAGCAGGATGACATCGTCGTCGGCACGGCAGTCTCGGACCGCTGCATGGTTGAAACGCAAGCCTTAGTGGGTTGCTTTGCAAACACTTTGGTTCTTCGCACGAGATTCGAGGGAAACCCCCCGTTCCTCCAGCTCCTTCGCCGCGTTCGTGACTCGTCAGTTGGGGCGTTCGACCATCAGGACTTGCCTTACGAAATGCTCGTCAAGCATCTTCGTCCCCAACGGCCCGACGTGCGTGACCCGCTTCTCCAAGCCTGGTTCGTTTTCCACCAGCACGAAGATGATCAAATCCTGGGCTTTGATGGGGTGACCACGCGCTCACTCCCAGTTGAGTTGGGCATGTCGAACTTCGATCTTCTCTTGGATTTACAGGATACGCGCAAACGTTTGTCCGGGTTTTTGGAGTACAGCACCGATCTGTTCGACGAAGAGACGATTCGCCGTATGGCGGGCCATTTCGAAAACCTGCTCGCGGGAATCATCGCAGATCCTGAGCAACCCGTTTTGGACCTGCCGATGCACGCCGAAGACGAGCTGAATCAGCTCTTTCGGGACCGGAACTATCCTTCGGCTGAGCCAGAGGTCGCCTCGTTTGTCCATGAGTTGGTTGAAGAACAAGTTGAACGCCGTCCGGACGCGGTGGCGCTTGCCCTGGGTGATAGTAAAATCACCTATCGAGAACTCAATACCCGAGCCAACCGGTTGGCCCATTACCTAATCAAACTGGGGGTGCGGCCCGAAAGCCAGGTTGGCATCGCACTTGAGCGCTCGATTGACATGGTGGTGGCGGTGCTTGCAACGCTGAAAGCGGGGGGAACCTATCTTCCTGTGGACGTGGACGAGCCCGAGGTGCGTCGTGGGCATATCTTGACCGAGTCAAATCCAGCAGTGGTGATTGGCCACGAATCATTGTCCTGGCGCCTTCCGGGAAACGTGAGGCTGGTGAAGATGGGCGGAATTGAGGCACGAGAAGCACTTGGCGAGGCCTCGTCTTGCAACCCAACCGACGTCGAACGGCTCGAACCGCTCCTTCTAAGCCACTCAGCTTATGTCATCTATACCTCCGGCTCGACAGGAACGCCGAAGGGCGTCGTGGTCGAACACGCGGCGCTCGCCGCCCATTCCCGCACCATCGTCAGGCAGTACGAGTTAAGCGACGCGGATCGCGTCTTGCAGTTTGCTGCCCTCAGTTTCGATGCGGCGGTCGAACAGATTTTTCCCAGTCTGATCGTCGGAGCGACCCTTGTCATCCGAGGGAAAGAGATCTGGTCGAGCCGCGAATTTCAAGCAGTGATCCGCGCTCAGAAAATAACCGTTATGGATTTGCCGCCAGCCTACTGGAAGCAGCTATGCGAGGACTGGGCGAGCCAGCGAAACGATCGGGAGGCCAGCACAGTGCGCGTCGTTGTCGTGGGTGGCGAGGCTCTTCCGCCTGAAAGCGTGGCAGTGTGGCAGCAGACTCCTCTTCACCGAGCACGTCTGCTCAACGCGTACGGCCCCACGGAAGCGACTGTTACGGCTACGATCTTCGAGGTTCCGTCGACGAGGAGAGACTTCGCTGGCGGCCTGCCGATCGGCAAACCACTTCCAGGCCGCCGAGCCTATGTGCTCGATGCGGCATTGCAGCCTGTGCCCGTGGGCGTTCCCGGAGAATTGTTTCTGGCTGGCGACGGCTTGGCGCGGGGCTATCTGAATCGTCCCGTGCTCACCGAGGAGCGGTTCCTCACCGATCCGTATGGAAGTGGCGCCGGAGACCGGATGTTCCGAACCGGGGATATCGTGCGCTGGCGCAATGATGGGACACTCGAGTTCCGTGGGCGGGCCGACCAGCAGGTGAAGCTCCGCGGATTCCGCATTGAATTGGGTGAAATCGAGGCGGCGCTCGCACAGCACCCCGAAGTGAGTCAATGCGCGGTGCTTGCGTGCGAGGATAGGCCTGGCGAGAAGCGCCTCGTGGCTTATGTCGTCCCCAAGTCGAATCTTGAGATCATCGAGGTATGGCCTTGCCCCGGCGACTATCTGATTTACGACGCCGTCAGGTATCATGCGATGACACACGACGAGCATCGGAACAATCGCTATCGCCAAGCCATTGACCGGCTGGCCAAAGGCAAAGCCGTGCTGGATCTCGGCACGGGCAAGGATGTCATCTGGGGACGTTACTGTGCGGAAGCTGGCGCTCGAAAGGTCTATGCCGTCGAAGTCCTCGAAGATGCCTATCGTCACGCGTCGGCGCTTGTCGAACGCTTGGGCCTCGCGGACACGATCACCGTGATTCACGGCGATGCAAATAGCGTGGAATTGCCCGAGGCAGTTGACCTTTGCGTCTCGGAACTTATCGGGACAATTGGAAGTTCCGAGGGCGCTCCACTGATTCTGAATGCTGTGCGCCACTTATTAAAACCCGGCGGCGCGATGATCCCCTCCCGCTGTCTCACGCGCATCGCAGCCATCTCCTTGCCCGAAGGATCAAGGCCTGCTTTCACGGAAATTTCAGCGGGCTATGTGGAGTCCATTTTCGCCAAATTGGGCACTCCCGGCGATATCCGCATATGCCTGAAAGGCGTTCCACTCTCATGGCTCATGTCGGAGCCTCAAATCTTCGAGGAGTTGGACTTTAGACGGGAGACTTTCTGCGAAAGTAAACGCGAAATCACGCTACATATTTCGAGGTCCGGTCGGCTCGACGGCTTTCTTCTTTGGCTTGGCCTCTACACATTCGATGGCGCCGAGGTGCTCGATAATCTCGTGCAGTCAACGAGTTGGCTGCCAGTGTATTTTCCTGTTTTCGAGCAGGGAATAGAAGTCCATGAGGGTGACTTTGTGAGCGCTGTTTGCAGCAGTATGCGACTGAGCACCAATGGGGTGAATCCGGACTATTCGGTAGGCGGCAGCGTCATCACCGCGGGCGGCAAGCGCACCCCCTTTTCCTTTCAGTCGCCGCTCCAACCAAATCAGTACCGCGGTTCGCGTTTTTACGCCGAGTTGTTTGCTGAGGATGGCCCGGTTATAAAACAGCAGCGCGCGCTTTCCGCAGCCGAACTGCGCGCCGCTTTGCAGCTCCTGCTGCCGGAGTACATGGTGCCGTCGGCCTTTGTGATGCTTGCGAAACTTCCCCTGGCATACAACGGTAAGCTCGACCGGCGAGCGCTGCCTGCCCCAGAGTTTGTGTCTGAAGGCTCCCGCTCCCCGCGCACCCCACAGGAGGAGATCTTGTGCGAACTCTATAGCGAGGTTCTCGAGGTGCCCAGAGTGGGGACGGACGACAACTTCTTTGCCCTCGGAGGGCACTCTTTGCTTGCCATGCAGTTGGTGAGCCGAGTGCGCCACACCCTGGGAGTTGAAATTTCGGTGCGCACGGTGTTCGAAGCGCCGACAGTGGCCGACTTTGCCGCGCGGCTGGCGGGAGCCGAAAAGGCTCTCGCCCCCCTCGTCCCGCGGGAACGCCCCGCGCTCATCCCGCTCTCCTACACCCAGGAACGGTTCTGGTTCCTCAACCGGCTCGAAGGTGCGGCCGGTGAGTATAGGGTAAGCGAAGCATTTCGCCTCAAGGGGGAACTCGATGTCCAGGCACTCGAATCGGCAATAAAGTCCCTCGTAGCTCGGCACGAGAACCTTCGCACGCGTTTCGAGGAGGCAGACGGCGAGCCTTTCCAGTTTGTCGAACCGGTAGGGCGGATTGATTTTTCTTTGGAAGAATTGAGTGCTCATGAGCAAGCGGCTGGACAGACCACCGTCAAGGACGCGGCTTTTAGCCTACAGACCCAGGAGCCTTTCAGCCTTGCGCATGGCCCGCTCGTGCGGATCAGGTTGCTCAAGCTTGGACCAGACGAGCATATTTTGCATTTAATCTGCCACCACATAGTGATCGATGGGTGGTCGCTTGGAGTGTTCAAGCGGGAATTGTCGGAACTTTACGCGGCCTCCAAGGAAGGACGGTTAGCAAATCTGCCCCCACTTCCCATTCAATACGCGGACTATGCTCTCTGGCAGCGGGAATGCCTCCGCAGCCAAAATCTTCAAGAGCTTATCAGCTACTGGAGAAATCAGCTCGAGGGAAGCCAGCCCCTGGAATTGCCCCTTGATCGGCCTCGCCCCTCCGTGCAAAGCCACGCCGGAGCGAGCTCATCGTTTGTTTTCACAGACAAACTGAGTAACCAACTTCGCGAACTGAGCCGTCGGGAGAATTCGACGCTTTTCATGTGTTTGCTGGCCGCACTGAAACTAATGCTCTTTCGCTATAGTGGACAGGAAGACATCTCGGTAGGCGTACCGATCGCAAACCGCGGCAGCGCCGAAGTGGAGAACCTGATCGGAAACCTCCTCAACATCCTCGTCTTGCGGACCCAACTTTCCGGAAGAATGCCGTTTCGCGACCTCCTTCGACGTGTCCGCGAGGTGACGCTCGAGGCCTATGCTCGCCAGGACCTTCCCTTTGAAAAACTCCTTGAAGAGCTCCACCCCGAACGCAGCCTGAACCGCACCCCTCTCTTTCAAGTCTCACTAAACTTCACGACCTTCGAAGATGATGCCCTCGGCCTCTCTGGATTGAGCGTGGAAAAGCTCGGATTGACGGAAATTGAGGCAAGATTCGACCTGAATTTTTACGTCACTGATCTTAAAGAGGGTCTGCGCCTCAACGTTGTCTACAACAGCGACTTGTTCGAAGCCTCCACCATCCAAAGGATGCTCGAGCGGTTCAAGATCCTGCTCGAGGCGATTGTGGCGGATCCCGATCAAAAAATCGGTGTCTCTCGCGCTGCTCACCCCGGACGAACGGAAAACCCTCACCGTCAGCGACAATCGCATCCCCCTTGCGAATCCCTATGTCCACTTTCCGCCAAGCGAAATCGAGCAATCAATCGGGAGCCGATTTGAAGAACAGGCGAGGAAGCATCCGACGCACACGGCTGTCAAAACTCACACCCACGAGTGGACCTACGGGGAGCTCGACCGCAGGGCGAACGCGGTTGCGCGGGAGATGTTGCGCCTGTTCCCAGAAGGTGACCAACGAGCCGCGCTATTGTTTGAGCATGATGCGCCCATGGCCGCCGCCATCCTTGGTTCCCTGAAGGCAGGCATGACCTACGTTCCCCTTAGCCAGTCCCACCCGCGACGGCGCATCGCCAGCATCATCGCAGACTCGCAGGCCCGCTTGCTTGTGACCGACGCCGCAAACCGAGAGCTGGCAAGAGAACTTGCCGGCGGCGAGATCAAGCTGATCGATAGCGAAGCTTTGAATGATGATCCGAAACCTGCGCTGCACCAGGTAGACGTTTCTCCGGACGCCCTCGCATATGTTCTCTACACATCCGGATCGACCGGTGAGCCGAAGGGAATCGCCCAGACCCACCGAAACGTCCTCCACCACATCCGCAACTACACCAACGGTCTTCAAATCTCTCAGCGCGATCGAGTGCTGCTATTGGCCTCGTACGGTTTCGATGCGGCGGTCATGGACACCTTCGGAGCGTTGCTTAATGGTGCCACACTTCTTCCTTTCGATATCCGAAAGCATGACTTTATTTCATTGAGCAGTTGGGTCGCTACAGAGCACGTTACAATTTACCACTCCACGCCCACTGTCTTTCGGCATTTCCTACGAGCCATTCCAGAGAGCGCAACCCTGGCCGGAGTTCGACTGGTCCTCCTGGGAGGAGAGCCGGTCCTTTTACAGGACTTCGAGCTGTTCAAGGAGCGCTTTTCTTCACGATGCATCATGGTCAACGGATTTGGTCAGTCCGAGTACTCGTTCTCGCTGCAATATTTTGCTGATTCCGAGACCGAAATCGTCGGCAATTCAATTCCGATTGGCTATCCGGTTGATGGGACCGCGGTTTCGTTGCTCGACGAAGACGGTCACGCGGGTCAGATCTTCGGAGAAATCGCGATCCGCAGCCCCTATCTGGCTCAAGGATACTGGGGACGTCCGCAACTTAACGCAGCCGCCTTCGAAGAAGGCTCGGGCGGAAATATCAAAGCGTTTCGCACCGGAGATCTGGGCCGATTGCGGGTGGACGGGACTATTGAATTCGCCGGGCGCAAGGATTTTCAAGTCAAGATCCGCGGCCATCGCGTCGAGATGGGCGAGATCGAGACCGTGCTGCAGGGACACTCTCAGATCGACAGCGTCGTCGTCGTTCCAAGGCGTTCCCCTGGAAGCGAAGAAGAACTCATTGCCTATGTCGTCCTCAAAAATGGCGGCTCTGCATTCGGAGATCAGTTGCGAGATTTCCTGGCGAAGAGCCTGCCGGATTACATGGTCCCGTCGTTCTTTGTGATGCTGGATAAAATGCCATTGACACCCAATGGAAAGATTAACCGCACGGCGCTCCCTGCTCCCGAGCGGGAGCATTCCGTCCTCCAGGAGATCCTTCCACGAACCCCCTTCGAGACAGCTCTGGCCGATATTTGGAGGGAATTACTTCGACTCGATGCGATCAGTGTTCGAGACGACTTCTTCGAACGGGGCGGACACTCTCTTCTGGCAACGCGACTCGTTTCCCAGATCCGCCAAACGCTCGAGCTGGAGATTCCGGTACGAGCGGTCTTCGAAGAGCGAACAATAGAGAATCTCGCCTTATACATTGCCGAACTGCAAGCGAGTGCGGCGGATTCCAGCGACATTGACAAGCTGCTCCTTGAGCTAGAGTCCCTTCCCTGATAGTGTGGCACGCGCCGATCCGAAAGGCATGCAGGAACTAGGAAAACGAATCGCCGCGCTCGCCCCTGCCAAGCGAGCCCTCTTGGAACAACGGCTGGTCGCAAAAAGAGAACCGCGGCTAGCCGGCAATCTCACAAGAAGATCAGGCAATGGTCCTGCGCCACTCTCTTTCTCGCAAGAACGACTGTGGTTTCTTGCTTTGCTCGAGCCGGAAAGCATCGCCTATAACATGGGCCGGGCTTATCGGCTCAAAGGGATTCTGAATGTCCCCTCCTTGGAGCAGGCGCTTGGAGAGATTCAACGTCGACACGAAGTTTTGCGCACCATCATTGCCTATCAAGGCAATGAAGTGGTTCAAGTAGTCGTTCCGGAACGCAGGTTCAACCTGGCCGCTGTCGAACTACCCCTGGAGAAAGCAAGCCGAATGGCGGGCGAAGAAATTTGCCATCCGTTCGACCTGGGCAATGGCCCCTCAATGCGTGTCGCCCTTTTTCGTTTGGCGGCGGACGACCACGTGCTGACCTTGACTTTTCATCATATCGCCTTCGACGGGTGGTCCGGTGCCGTCTTCAATCGCGAGCTGTCGTTGCTTTATGAAGCCTTTTGTGGAGGGCGTCGACGTTCGCTTGTTTTGCCCGACTTGCCGGTCCAGTATTCCGACTATGCTGTTTGGCAACGAAAGCAGCTCGCGGATGATCGGATTGAAGCGCATCTTAGCTACTGGCGGCAGCGACTCGCGAATGCGCCGCTCCTGGAATTGCCGACAGACCATCCACGGCCCGCCTTGCAAAGTTATTCGGGCGACCGGCTACCGTTCTCGTTGAGCTCGGATCTTAGTGCTAAGCTTAGGTCATTCAACCGCGGCGCGAGTGCGACCGCGTTCATGACCTTGCTAACAGCTTACCAGGTGCTGCTATCCCGCTATAGCGGTCAGTTGGATATTCTCGTTGGATCCCCAATTGCCAACCGGCAATTCGCCGAGTTGGAGAACATGGTCGGCTTCTTCGTCAATACCCTGGTTTTGCGCGCCGACCTCTCGGCGAGACCCAGCTTCCGGGAACTCGTGGCTCGCAACCGCCAGACCGTGTTCGATGCCTACCAATACCAGGACCTGCCGTTTGAAAGATTGGTGCAAGAGCTCAACCCGCCTCGCGACACCAGCCGGCACCCCATCTTCCAAGTCAGCTTCGCCTTGCAAAACTTCCCTTTCCATCGGTTTGAACTTTCCGGACTGGAAGTCTCCGAACAACCAGTTCGCTTTACCTCGACACGCTTCGATTTGGAGCTAAATCTCTGGCCAGACGAGGATCTCTGGCGCGGTTTCTTCTCGTATAGCACGGCCCTGTTTGACGCCGGCACGATTGAGCGACTGGCATCCCATTACCAAGTGCTGCTCGAAGCGCTCCTCACCGAACCAGATCGGCCGGTTGCAGATGTTGCGCTGCTTGCAAAAGCCGAGCGCGAACAGTTGCTGTCGGAGTGGAACGACTCCGCGGCGGAATATCCACGGGAGAAGTGCTTTGATGAGTTGTTTGAAGCGCAAACCCGCCGGACCCCTGACGCCGTGGCCGCGGTCTCCGGCGGGCAACAGTTGACTTATTACGAACTCAGCGAGAGATCAAACAAGGTTGCTCGTCGCCTGCAGGAGTGGGGAGTACATCAAGAGGTGCTCGTCGGGATCTGCATGGAACGATCAATCGACATGATCGTCGGGCTCTTAGGCATACTCAAAGCTGGTGGGGCCTATGTGCCACTTGATCCGACGTATCCCAAGGAGCGGCTCGATCACATTCTCGACGATGCTAAGCCACGGCTTGTCTTAACGGAGTCGGCTCTCGCGGGAAAGTTGTTCCGCGAGCAACCGAATGTGCTTTGCATTGAGAAGATAGGCGATGAATTAGCTAGGGCTGAAGCCCAGCCCGCTTCGCATGCGAGAAGTTCCAGCAATTTGGCTTATGTTCTTTATACGTCGGGTTCGACGGGACAGCCTAAGGGGGTAGAGGTCACCCATCGTTCGCTCGTCAACTTTCTGACCTCGATGGCACACGTTCCGGGCATGAATGGGCACGACACTTTGCTTGCGGTCACCACGCTGGCTTTTGACATCGCCGGTTTAGAACTCTTTCTGCCATTGATGGTCGGGGCGCGAGTAGTGATCGCCGACAGCGAGGAGGTGCGTGATGGCACCAAACTTCTGGCACTGATTGAGAGCTGTGGGGCTACCGTCATGCAAGCTACGCCCGCCACTTGGAGGATGCTGTTGGCTGCAGGTTGGCAAGGCCACGCCCGCCTGAAAATCCTTTGTGGTGGAGAGGCTTGGCCTCGTGAACTTGCTGAGGACCTCCTCAAGCGCTGCGGGTCGCTCTGGAATATGTACGGACCGACCGAGACGACAATCTGGTCGGCTGTGGCGAAGGTGAAAGACGGCCAACCCGTGGTGGTTGGACCACCCATCGCGAATACTAGTTTCTACATCCTTGACGAAAATCGTCAGCCAGTGCCGATTGGCGTCCCCGGTGAGCTTTACATAGGAGGCGACGGGGTGGCACGGGGGTATTTCAAGCGTCCCGAACTCACGGCCGAAAAGTTTATCGTCAACCCATTTTCTTTGCCTAAGGAAGTTCGTCTCTATCGCACTGGCGATCTCGCCCGTTATCGACTTGACGGGACCATCGAGTTCCTGGGTCGCAAAGATAGTCAAGTCAAGATCCGGGGCTTTCGCATTGAACTTGGAGAGATCGAAGCCATCCTGGGGAAAATCGAGGGTATCCGCCAGACTATCGTGGCGGTCAGCGAGGACGGCCCCGAAACTAAGCGGCTCATTGCTTATCTTGTTCCCCAGGATATCCAAGCCGCGCCCTCCTTGGAAGCACTCAGGGGTCGCCTTAAGCAAGCCCTGCCGGACTACATGGTGCCCTCCGCCTTCGTGGTTCTTGATAAGCTGCCTTTGACTCCTAGCGGAAAGGTTGACCGCAGAGCTTTACCACCACCCCAGCGCATCGACCAAGCTTCTGACCGCGCTGAGCTGACCCAAACAGAGCAAATCGTTAGTGGTGTCTGGTCCGAGGGTTTGAACACGGAGAACCTTGGCATGCACGAGAGCTTTTTTGATCTCGGTGGCCATTCGCTCCTGGCGATTAAAATTATCTTTGCCCTGCGCCGCATCCTCCACGTTGACGTTGCCGTCGCGGCCCTCTTCGCCAATCCGACGGTGTCCAGTCTAAGCCGCCACATTGATGAGCTCGTCGCGGCGGATCATCAAATCGCTCGACCGACAATCGAGACAGTGCCGCGCACTCAGCCCTTGCCTCTGTCGCTGGCTCAGGAACGTCTGTGGAGGGAGGAACGAAAGACCCCCAATTCCGACAATATCTATGTCTTACTTCTAGACCTCGAGGGGAGACTGAATATTTCCTGCCTTGAGCGGAGCTTCGAGGAATTGGGGCGTCGCCATGAGATATTTCGGACGACGTTTCATCTCGCGGGCGATTCCCCGGTTCAGCGCATCTCTGCAGATCAACTCCTAAAGGTGAACGTCGTCGATCTAACGCCATCGGGCGACCCGGAATCGGAGGTTGCGCAACTGGTGGTTAAGGAAAAGACGGATCCTATTAGCCTCAGCTGTGGACCATTGCTGCGCTTGTCGGTGCTTCGTATCGCGCCCAACCGGCACCGACTTTTGCTCAAACTTCACCACATGCTCTACGACACCTGGTCCCTCTCTATGTTTCTTAGAGAGTTTGACATTCTCTATCGGGCGTTTTGCTCCGGTAAGGAATCCCCACTGCCCGACCTGACGGTTCAGATTGCAGATTTTGCGGTCTGGCAACGCCGGTATCTCGATCCGAGCTCAAACAGCTTTCAAGCACAGCTTGGTTACTGGAGAAAAAAACTTTCCTCCCACTCGCCGGTCTTGAGGCTTCCATGCGAGCGCCCCAGCGAGTTGAAAGCCGCGTCGCTTCAGGAAGTGTTGTGCGATCTTGAAATCCCTCACGAGCTTTCCACGAGTCTGAGGGCGCTGACTCGCCGTGAGGGCACCACGTCGTTCATGACTTTCCTGGCAGCGCTGAAGGCCTTGATCAACCTTTCGACTGGCCAAAACGACATTATGGTCGGAGCCTACATGGCGAAACGGAGCGTTCCTGAGACCGATCGTATGATGGGGTTCTTTAGCGATCTTGTTCCCTTGCGCACGAGTGTTTCCTGCCATCTTAGCTTCTGCGAGTTGTTGAATCGGGTTCGTGAAACGGTCCTCGACGCTCAAGCTCACGAAGAAATGCCTTTTGATATGCTCGGAGGAGAGCTTAAGAAGTGCGGCCAGGTGTCGCCTGATCTCCGTGCGATTTTCATGGTCGATACACTCGCCGAGCGTTATTTCGGCGAGCTCCAAGTCCGACAGCTTCCCGTGGCGGCGAGAAACACCATGCCATGGGGATTTCAAATGCGCGTTCGTGATGAAAAAAAAGCGTTCAGCGTGCGCGCAAAATTCGACGCGCGTCTGCACGATCCTCGCCGCGTTCGCAGAATGATTTCACGGTATGTAAAGCTTCTCCATGCGATCGCACGCTCGCCGACGGCCCGCCTCTGTGACCTCGAGGAAGCACTCGACCAGCACTACCCATGAGCGATCACTCCCTCGCGCATTTCTCAGAAGGCTGTTACCACCTGCGCCTGTCTGATCGAGATTGGGTATTCGATTGCGACCAACCTCCGCTTTCGGGCACGCATCCAGGCGCAGCCGCAACTCCTGCTCCGCTAACGCGGCTGGGTGAAGTGGCATACGAATGACTAAGCCAAGATCACCTAAGAAACCTGGCGCGCCTTTGGAATATCCTATTACTCATGCGTCAAAGCACCGTCTCCAATAAGGCATTTGTAAGCCTTTCCGTTATGGCCCGTTCTTTCGAAGTATTCGGCTTCGACCGTCTTGGCGATGTCATCGATGGCGCTTAGGGAGACCAAGGCAACGATAGCGCCGCCGAAGCCTCCGCCAGTAAGTCGTGCGCCGTAAACGCCGTCTTGGGCACAGGCAATTTCCACGAGGGCGTCAAGCTCGGGCGTGCTGTTCTCAAAATTCTCCATCGAGCTGCGGTGTGATTCTCGCATGAGTTTGCCTAGTGCGACAGCGTCGTGGCGTTTGAGATGTTCAACCGCCTGAAAAACGCGTTCATTTTCGCCAATAATATGCTCGGCGCGGCGTTTAACCAGTGCGGGCATGATCGCAGCGGCGAGCTGCTCGCTCGTGGCATCGCGAAGCGCCTGAACTCCCAGAATTTCGGCAGCCTCAAAACACTGGTCTCGACGTTCGTTATACTCCCCTCCCGAGAGGGCGTGTTTGACACCAGAGTGCACAATGAGCAGCCCAACCCCCGGCGGAAACGGGAAGGTCTCGACCGTCTCGGCGCGGCAATCCAAGAAAATGGCGTGATCCTTCTTCCCAAAAATGGAAGACACCTGGTCCAACAAACCGCAGCTGACACCGACGTATTCGTTTTCCGCCTTGCGGCACAACCTGGCGAGCTCCATGGCCGGCACCTCGAATTCGAATAGACGCGTCAAAAGGACAGCCATGCTCACTTCGATAGCGGCCGAGCTGGAAAGACCTGCGCCTAAGGGAAGATTGCTGGAAAAATTCGCCTCAAATCCGGCCACGGGAAAACCGCCGTCATGAAGAACTTTGGCGACGCCTAAGGGGTAATCCGCCCAACTGTCATGGGGAGCTAGCTTGCTCAGATCACCGTTGACCACTCCGGAAATGCCTTCGCTGGCCAGCCGGATCTTCTCGTCGTTTCGAGCTCGCCCCTGCGCGGAGATTCCCAGGTTGATGGCCGCGGAAAGGACCACTCCGCCGTTGTAGTCCGTGTGGTTGCCAAGAAGCTCGACACGACCAGGCGCAAAGGAAGAGGCAGACGGCATCATCTTTCGCTACATGATTCGTCCCACGACGACAATAGCGGGATCAAGCTTGCCAATACGCAACCTTCTGGCAAATTCGGTTCAGAAACCTATCAGGGATATGTCCGAGACAAATAGCGAACAAACAAACGACGTTGCGCAGGAAAAGTTGGGCAGCAGCGCCGAGCACGCCAAGCAGGCAATTAACGCGGCCACCGAAGCGACCAAGGCGGTCAGGGAAACTGTCAAGAAAGAGGCGCAATCCGCCTACGAAGTTAGTCGCGAGCACCTTACGGCTGCGGCTAAAGATGTCAGCGAGGCCGCCACGGCGAAATACGCAGAGCTCCGAGGACAGGCGAAGACAGCCGCCGATGAATACAAGGGCCGCGCGCAAACCGCGTGGAGTGATGCCACGGTGAAAGCCCAAAATTTCCAGAGCGATGCGGAGAGTTACATCAGGAGCTACCCTCTCAAATCGATGGGCCTTGCCGTTGGAATTGGCTTCGTTCTCGGAGTGATCCTCCGGCGGTAACCTCTTCACAGGATGGCGGAAACGTTATTACCGCCTTCCGCCGACGAGCGGGAGACGCCACCAGGCGCTTTGCCTGAACTCCTGCGATTTGCAGGGACTTTCGGGCGACATGTTCAGGGACTTCTTCAGCTTGCCAGCCTCGAAACCAAAGAGGCTGCCATGGTGGGCGTGCGGCTGCTCGCTCTCCTCATCGCCAGCATTGTTTTGGCTGTCTTCGGTTATGTGCTTAGCTTGCTCTTTATCGCCTTTCTTTTGGCAATCGTTTTTGGCGTGTCCTGGCTCTGGATTTCCCTTGGCCTTGCCGTGCTGCATTTCGTCGGTTTAGGAATTTGCGCTTTTCTGGTGATGAAGTCTCTGCGTTCTCCAGTCTTTAAGGCCACGGCTGCGGAGTTGAGGCGTGATTTCGACGCACTGAAGAGTTTCGGGTCATGACAAAGGACGAAATCCTGGCCGAACTCTCAAGGAGCCGCGCCGGACTTGCCCGGGAATGGGCGGCACTGCGGACCGAGTTCGACTTCAAGACCAAGCTCAAGAACATCGTCCGCCGAAAACCATACGTTTGGCTAAGCGGCGCCGCGGCTCTCGGTTGGATTCTCGCAGGTCCCAAAAGCAAAACGCGCGTGGTGACCAAAGTGATCCAGCCGGATGGCAAGCCAATTGTGGTCAAAGAAAAAGGGAAGCGGCGCGCCGGCTTGATCGCGCTTCTTCTCGGTCTGGTGCGATTCGCGTTTCCGTTGGTCAAGCCGGCGTTGACGGCCTATGCCGGAAAATTCTTCGCCGACATGGCAACGAAATTGCCAAGGTAAGTTCGCCGCGAGTTACCTGCGAGCCAAGGGAAGCGGGATGCTTTGCACAACTCAGCTTTCGCCTCGCCCAGGAGCTATGGAAACTTTGCCATTCACGCGCCATTGTGAACTCTAACATTATTGACGACTCGAGAATCGAAGCGGTCGGAGAAGATCAAGCGCCGACGCTTGACCATGTGGACCACTACCTAATGGTAGGAAAGGAGTCCGGCGCTTCGGATATCCATCTCGCTGTTAATTCGGCGCCATCCTGGCGAAGGTTTGGCGTGCTCGAGCCCATTTGGCTGAAGGCGGCTGTCTTGACCGCTGCGGACACCGAGAGACTTGCCACGAGCTTCTTGACAGATGGGCAGTGGCGAATTCTTGCTGAGCGCGGCGATGTGGATTTCGCGTATTCGAACTCTCTAGGGCGGTTCCGCGCCAGCATCGTCAAGCAGCGGCTCGGTTACGACCTCACGTTCCGCATCATCAACAGCCAGGTGAGGACAATGAGCGAGCTGGGATTGCCTCCTCAGCTCAAGCTGCTGACTCAGTATCATAATGGTTTGGTGTTGGTGACCGGCTGTGTTGGCAGCGGAAAAAGCACGACGCTGGCAGCGCTCGTTGAAGAGGTCAACCTTACCCGGCGTGATCATATCATCACCCTCGAAGATCCGATCGAATATCTCATTCCATCAAAGAACTGCCAGGTAACGCAGCGGGAGGTCCACACGCACACGACCTCGTTCAGTGCGGCACTGCGCGGAGCGCTCCGCGAGGACCCGGACGTGATCATGGTCGGAGAAATGCGCGACCTTGAGACGATCTCCCTCGCTATCACGGCTTCCGAGACTGGCCACCTCGTCCTGGGCACGCTTCACACGAGCAACGCTGCGCGGACTCTCGATCGGGTCCTGGACGTCTTCCCCAACGACCAGCGCGAGCAGATCCGCATCATGGTGAGCGAGTCCCTCCGCGGTATCATCAGTCAGCAACTTGTCCCGCGGGCGGACCATACTGGCCGATGCCTCGCCATGGAAATTCTGATGAACAACCCAGCGGTCGGAAACCTCATTCGAGAAGGAAAGACCTTCATGCTTCCCGGCGTCATCCAAACCGGCAAGAAGCAGGGCATGATCCTGATGGATGATTCCCTCCTCCAGCTCTGCGAAGCGGGCTTTATCTCTCCCGAGGAAGCCATGTATCGCGCCGAAGACAAGTCGACGATGAGGAAAACATTGGGATTTAAGTAGATGCCCTACATCGACCATTTCTTTCAGGTGTTGATCGAATCCGGAGGATCGGACCTTCACTTGGCGCAGGGCCAACCTCCCAAGATCCGCCGCCACGGTGAGATCCTGCCGATCCGAGAGGAACCGCTTACCCCAGAGGAGATATCTTTCATGCTCAGCGAGATTTGCTCAGCGCCGCGCTGGCAGCGGTTCGAAG
Organism: uncultured Verrucomicrobiae bacterium; assembly: GCA_963824895.1. Taxonomy (GTDB): domain Bacteria; phylum Verrucomicrobiota; class Verrucomicrobiia; order Chthoniobacterales; family Terrimicrobiaceae; genus DASTFP01. Next base: position 92,169 of record CAWGQS010000020.1, read on the forward strand.
AATTCGGGGATCTCGATTTCGCCTACGAAATGGATGAAGACAACCGCTTCCGTGTAAACTATCTGAAGCAGGTTCATGGGTACGGTGCCGTCTTCCGGATCATACCTACGAGGATCAGGACACTGGACGAGTTGGGAGTTCCATCAGTCGTCAAGACCTTCGGTGAGATGCGCGGGGGCATCGTGCTCGTTACGGGACCCACTGGTTCCGGAAAGAGTACGACGCTCGCGGCTTTGATGGACTACATCAATATCAATTTTTCCCGACACATTATTACCATCGAAGAACCGATCGAGTTCGTTCATCGCAACAAACGCAGTATCATCACGCAACGTGAGGTCCCGGAGCATTCCGTTAGTTTTCCAGCCGGCCTCAAGGCCGCCCTTCGCGAAGATGCCGACATCGTGCTCGTCGGTGAGATGCGTGACTTGGAAACCATTGCACTCGCACTGACAGCGGCGGAAACGGGGCTGCTCGTTTTTGGCACGCTCCATACCAATAACTCGCGCAAGACGGTGGATCGAATCATCGACGTCTTCCCGGCGGACCAACAAGCTCAGGTGCGCACGATGCTGGCCGCTTCGCTCCGCGGGGTCGTCGCCCAATTGCTGCTCAAGAGGGTCGACGGCGCCGGGCGAATCGCGGTAAACGAGATTCTCGTCGCGAATAGCGCTGTCTCTGCGATCATTCGCGAAGGCGCGACTCAAAAGCTCCAAGATGTCATCGTCGCGGGAAAGGGCGAGGGAATGCAATTCATGGACGACGCGGTCTGGGCCCAGCTCGTCTCTGGCAATACCTCGCCCCACGAAGCCTACATGAAGGCCATCGACAAGCATCGATTTAAACCCTTCCTGCCTGCCGAAGAAGCCGACCTGGCGCTCGCCGCTGGCGCCTACGACGAACAATCAGGAAAAAACGACAAGGGCAGGCGCCCCCTGCTCGCCCGACGATAGCCCCTAAGCGGGTTCCTGATTAAGTTGATTCCGGCGCTTCCCGCATTACCCGATCAACTCTTCGCCCCTACTACGAAACGCCGAAGCCTAACTCCGGCAGCACCGCCCGAGGTCGTGCTCGACAGAATCGGATCCGCTTGCTTCAAAAAACGTGCCTAGGCCGGCTTCGCTGTCGCTTGACCGAGCGATCGCCAAAAGGAATTCTGACGTCATGCCGACTACGGAATTTGTCCTCGTGGACGTCAGCAACTCCTTCACAAAGGTTGCCTTTTCCAGCCGCGAACGTCTTGGCCGTTCGTTTCGGTTGCCCACTACCGAACTGAGCGTCACTTCGCTGCGCAAGATCGTCGGAGACCGCCAGGCGAGGTACGCGGTCGTGGCATCGGTGGTTCCTGCCCGCAACAAAATGCTGGCAGAGGCTCTCTCACCACCGATTTGCTGGGTGAGTCACAAAATCACCCTAGGAGTGGGCGTCGACTATCCCAGGCCCGAGACGATTGGTGCCGACCGGCTCGCGAATGCAGCGGCCGCGGTCGCACTCTACGGCTCGCCCGCAATTGTCGTGGATTTTGGCACCGCGGTAACTTTCGATGTGGTCTCGCCGGACGACACCTACGTTGGCGGAGTCATCGCTCCTGGGCTTAACGCGATGACGGACTACCTGCACAATCGGACGGCTCTCCTGCCGCGCATAAAGCTCCGCGAACCACGTCGAGCCATTGGACGCAGCACCACCGAGGCCATGCGTGCGGGGGCAATCTATGGTTATCGAGGACTTGTCTCCGAAATATTGCGTCAACTTCTCAAAGAAATATCATCGAAGCATCCGACCAAACTGATCGCCACAGGTGGCGATGCGAAGCTCATCGCCGGAAGGACAGGTCTTTTCTCTGTCGTTGCGCCGGCCCTCACTCTCGAGGGGCTTCGTCTAATTGGATGCCGAAATTTCCCCGCTGGCGACTAAGTTGACGCTCTCGAACGTTGAGCACAACAGCCGCTCCTTGAGCCTCCCTGCTGGACGCTTCTTCCGTGCCGGTCGATTCTCCGAGGCGAAGCAGCTCCAGGCTACCGTCGTAACGCTCAACGATCGCCGTGCAGCTCTCGACCCAATCCCCCGCATTGTAGTAGGTGACGCCTTGGATCTCGCGAATTGCCGCCGTGTGAATGTGCCCGCAAAGTACTCCGTCAACCTCGAAATCGCGGGCGTAGCGAACAATGGCCTCCTCAAATTGGCTGATAAAGCCGACAACGTTCTTGACCTCAGCCTTGACGTAAGCGCTGAGTGACCAGGAGCCAAGTCCGAAACGCCGCCGGAAAAAATTGATCGCGCCGTTGCCCCGCAGAAGCAGTCGATAGCCAAGGTCGCCGACGTGTGCGAGCCAGCCAAGATTCTGGACCACCGTGTCGAGCTCGTCACCATGCATGACCAGCAATCGGCGTCCGTTCGCCGTCAGGTGAACCGCATTCCTTTGCAGCGTGATGCTCCCATAGTTCCCCTGAAAGCGCTGAAGGAATTCGTCGTGATTCCCAACGATGTAGATGATCTCGGTCCCCTTTCGTCCTTTCCGCAATAGCTTTTGAACGACGTCGTTGTGCTCCTGCGGCCAGTAAATTGCGCGGCGCAACGCCCAGATGTCGATCAAATCGCCGACCAGATAAAGAGTCTCGAATTCGGCGTCGCGCAGGAAATTCAAGAGCTCTGCCGCCTTGCTCCCTCGCGTCCCCAAATGCACATCGGAGATCCAACCGGTTCGATAATAGGTCATCGGGCTATCGAAATTATTCACAAATTGTTCACAGTGCGGTTGGCATTCAAACCGGTTTTTGTAACAATTCCGCCATACGCGAAGACCAGCTGGCTAATTCCACTCGAACCGGACGGAGAAAACACATAGAGTAGTAGGATGACATGACAGACGATTTCGAATGGTATTGCCTGCGGACGAAACCCCGGAACGAGAGACTCACGAGCAACATGCTGAGGGTGGAGACCGGGATTGAAGTGTTTTGTCCCTTTGTGCGTTTCGAGCGCGCCCGCCGCTCAGGCAAGCTTTGGGTCACGGAAGCTATGTTTCCCGGCTATGTTTTCGCCCGCTTTCGGTATGTAACGCAAAACCGCCAAATTCGTGCGGCGCGTGGTGTGGTGAAGATCGTCACCTTTGGAGACATTCCTGCGCGAGTGGCCCCCGAAATTATCAACGAGCTCCGCAACGCGGTGCAGGATCAGGAGACGATCGTTATCCAGCCAGACATCGAAGTCGGCGAAGAGGTCAACGTGATCTCAGGACCATTTCGGGGATTGCGCGCGATCGTCAGTCGCGTGATGCCTGCGCGCGAACGGGTCGCCGTTCTCCTCGAGGTTCTTGGCATGGAACGCGAGGTGGAGGTCGCCTTCGATACGGTGATAGCTGATATTCCGCATCCGATGACACGCGCCGCAGCCCAGCAGTCGCCGAGGTGACAAGAGAGACGCCCATTGCTCTTGGCCTCCTCGCTGAAGACGGCGTCACGAAATTGGATTTGCGTCATCAGGACTGCGTCGATGGTCTCAAATCGTTGGAAAGTGAATCCATCGATGTAGTCGTCACTTCTCCTCCCTACAACATTGACACAAAATACCGGAGCTATACCGACAGCGGCGCCAGGAGTGCCTACTTGGATTGGTGTTGTTCGTGGGGAACCGAGCTCAGCCGCGTTCTGCGTCCACAGGGCTCTCTCTTCCTCAACGTTGGGGCCAGCCCCTCAAATCCCCTATTGCCTCATCAACTGGTGCTGAGATTCAGCGATTTTTTGGTCCTGCAGAATACCATTCACTGGATCAAGTCCATCTCGATTCCCTTGGAACACGGAAGCCATCTTTCGCGGGGTCATTTCAAGCCGATCAGGTCGCCCAAATTTCTCAATGCCTGCCAGGAGTTCGTCTTTCATTTTACGAAGACTGGTGGGGTCACGATTGATCGATTGAGCATCGGTGTGCCGTACCAGCACAAGTCGAATGTCAAACGATGGAATCACACGCAGGGACGTGACAAGCGGTGTCGCGGCAATACATGGTTTATCCCCTACAAGACAATTCATAGTCGGGATAAGCAGCGGCCGCACCCCGCCACATTCCCGGTTCAACTAGCGGAAAATTGTTTCCGGCTTCACGGGATTACGGAGACCATGGTCGCGCTGGACCCGTTCCTGGGACTCGGCAGCTCGGCAATGGCCGCTCGAAACTGTGGGATTCGCACCTTTATCGGATTCGAGATCGACGACTACTATCTCAGCGTCGCGGAAGGACGACTGTCAGGGGGTGGGAGCGCGTGAGCATGTCGTAAGACGTGCCGTCCGGTGTTCGATTCCCAGACTCTCTCTGAGCAGCCGGAGAAATCCCGTTGCGAGAGAATTACAAATGCCAATACTGTCCCGGAGGCTCGATGCTTGTTCCCCGCATAGCCAGATTCTGTTCCGCACTGCTCTTGTGCGTCGCGGCTGAGTCGCTCGGTTCCCAACCAGGGAACGGCTTTGTCGTCCAGCAACGAGCCGGCGTGGTTTTCGTGAAACCGCAGCCATGGTCGAGGGAAAGCGAGGCGACCGTATTCGAGTTTCAGGCTTTCATCAACCGGACGGCGGATGGCGGCTCCGGCGCGGGTTATTATGAATTTCAAACGAAAAACGCTGATCGTCGCCAAATTCCAACTGCACGCATCGTTAAGCTGGTGATCTATCCCGACGTCCAGGATTTCGGAGACATTGTCGGGCCAGAGGACCGACGCGTCTTGGTTTCCGCAATTGACGAATTGGAAAGAGTCGCCGCGAAATATCCGTCATCACGCTCTTACCTTGAGCCGTCGGTTGGCCAGTTGAATGACGAGATCGCACAGTACGACTCAGGAAATGTCAAAAGCCATGGCGTCTGGATCTCCAGGCAAACCTACGTCAAACGCCTGGCAACTAAACTCGCCAGTCAATTGAAAGCCGAGATCGACCGCGCCAGACCACCAAGCAGCATGAACCTGGAGAACGATCCAAGATTCACCGGTCTAATGGATTTGGCGGAGACCAATTCGGATGCGCAGCGCCTTGTCACCGAGGTTTCAGCGCATTTCGAAGGACTTGTCCGCGACGAGCAGCGCAATGATCTTCTGGTCAAACTTGGCAGACCAGCGACCACATTGTCCGAAGCGAAAGCGGCCGTGGAGCAACTCAAAGCGTTGCGCCCAAGTGAGGACCCCAAAGCCGCTTCCGTCGTAAAGACATGGGATTCCGGCCTGGCTACCGCAGAAGCTGCGCGCGTCGAAGCCGAGAAAATTTCAGCCACACTGGAGCGTGAGCTTGCAGACTTTAAGGCAGCGGAAGGTCTTCCGAATATTTCGGCCGAGCTCGACAAGCAGATCTTTGCACTCAATGGAAGGATCACGCGGTTTATGGCTACCAAGCCGCCCAGCCAGCTCGTCGGAACCATCCAAAGAGCCGCAGCCATCTGTGACACCGAGGCCGACTTTACAAAATTGAAGGCAATTCTCGTCGGAAAGCAATACCTGGACGCCAAGGATATCTTGGATGATCTGGCTCGGCGAGCAGTCCTCATTGGGCCTCAAACGGTGCGCGTGGTGACCATCTTGCAACGATCGACCGTCGAGAAAATCGAAGAATTCACGCGCCTGCGAGCCGAAGGAAAACTGCTCGCGGAGTCCGGGAAGAAGCTCGAAGCGCTCGAAAAATTTGATGCGGCCTTCGCCGTCGTGCCGGACGCCGAGGTCGGTCAGCAAATTTCTCAACTCAAGCAGGAGGTCTTGGCCGTCCCTTCCAAAGGGCAATGATTCGGCTTGAGGCGGTGACGCTGGAGCCCATCATACGGTGAATGGAGAGCTCTGATTGCCTCACGATTTCCACTGAAGTCCAGGTCATGTATTTCGACACCGATGCTGCCGGTGTCGTAAATAATATTGCCTACCTCCGATTCATCGAGACGGCTCGGACATTGCTGGCGTTAAAAATGGGGATGAGTTTCAAGGAAATCGCGCGCACCAGGATTCACCCCGTGGTGGTGCGCACCGAGATAGATTACCGGAAGGCGGCTCTCCTCGGAGATGTGCTCGCCATCAACGGCAGCATCGCAGAAACCTCCGGTGTTCGCTTTTGGATCAATTTTGAGATCACTCGTCCTGAAGACGACCGGCTTCTGGTCACGTGCCGTCAATCTCTGGCTCTTATTCAGATGCCACAGGGCCGACCGGTCCGCCTCCCGGCTGGTTTTCCAAACGCCTTCACGCTCGCGTCGTGAACCGTCGAGGGGACTGGCTGCTGGGACTGTTAGTGGCGCTTTCGGTCGCGCTCACCGTAGGGACCGCCGGCTGGGGGAGTCTCTATAACGAGACCGATGGGCAATACGGAGGGGCCGCTAAAGTGATGGTCCGAAACGGATCGTGGCTGATTCCGGAAAACGATGGCATCCCTCGCCTGGTAAAGCCGCCTCTCCTTTACTGGGCGCTCGCCGCTTCGATACAGCTTTTTGGCGTTAACGAATTTGCGGCTCGCTTGCCCAACGCTCTCGCAGTGATTGCCTGGGTAGTGGTGACCTTTTTGATTGGAAGGGAAATGGCGGGCAATTCCCGTGGCTTGCTCGCGGGTATTGTTCTGCTCACGTCGCTGGGAACATTCACCCTCGGACGTATTGTGATGCCGGAACCGATGTTTTCAGCCTTGATCGCTGCGGCGCTCTATTGCGCCTTGCGTGGAGTCGGTAATGCGGCCCGCCGCGATCGATGGTTCCTCGCCTTCTGGCTCTTTGCGTCACTAGCAAGCTTCACGAAAGGGTGGCACGGTCTGTTCTATCCTCTGGCAATCCTAGGAGTCGTCGCACTATTCAGCCGGGAATACCGAGATCACCTTCGCGGGCTCATCTCATGGAAGGGCGCCCTCCTGTTTTTGCTCATGAATCTTCCCTGGTACATTTACGTGGAATTCCGCTTCCCCGGCTACCTCCATAACCTTCTCATCGCGGAGCAATTTGGTCATGTGATCGGGGCGAGCACGCCGGCCACCCAGTATACAAATGTTCCACGCTTGCAATTTCTGCTCCTGCAGCTGGCATGGCTGTTTCCCTGGTCCCTGGCGATGGTCGCCGCCGTGCCGGCTGCCACTGGCCTCCTACGGCAGCGCAGGCCCCTTAGGATGAGCTTTCCTGGTCTGGTCGTGACAGCTTGGCTGGCCGTCGTCCTCGGTTCGGTTCTAGTAACCGGACAAAGACAAGACTACTATGCCATGGCCATGTGGCCGGCGGTTGCGCTGACGGTGGCGTGGCTGCTGGAACGCTTACGCATTCAGCCCTTGATTGCAGCTTTCGCCGTCCTCTTTGCTGTAAGTTTGGCCTGGTCGCATCTCATGCCGAGCGTCGCCCCGGATGCTGATGCCGCCGCCCTGGCCGAGCGAGCTACGGCCTGGACAACCCTTGCCAGTTTCGACCGCACGATTTGGGCTGCGCTGCAAACAACAGCCTCCGTCTCCCTCGGCGGAGCCTTGCTTTGCGTGCTTTTCGGACTTTTCCCCTGGAGGCCGATGATCAAGATGGGAGCGATGGCAGCGTCAGCGATCTGCCTGGATCTGGGCGCGGTCAGTGGCACATCGCTGGTTTCGCCTTACTTCTCGTTGGCGAAAGTCGCCGCGGACATTTCGGAGCACACTCCAATCGTCTACGATGGGGGAATCGATACCGCCAGCAGCTTATTGTTTTACAGCGACTCACCCGTGATCCTCCTCGATCAGGACCCCAACGACGATTTCGTCGTGCGAAAATTTGGGATCGGCCGCGACCGTTACCTGACAAGCTCAGAATTCGTGGCGTTTTGGAAGTCCCCCCATCGAACCGTTTTCATCACCGAAGAGAGCAAGCTGGCGAGTTGGCGAGAGGTCCTCGGGGTTGCGTTGGATCCCGCGGCGCAGAGCGGAACGCAGATCCTCGTCAAGAAAGTCCCGTAAGAATCTTTGTTTTGCAGACCCGCGGGATGATGTTTATTCCCTCGCCATATGGAAAATGTGATCATCGTTGGAACGGGATGCGCCGGGCTAACCGGAGCGATATACGCCGCCCGGGCCAACCTTTCGCCCCTGGTCCTCGAAGGTCGGCAACCTGGCGGCCAGCTGACGACGACAACGGCCGTGGAAAATTATCCTGGATTTCCAGAAGGAGTCGACGGGCCGGATCTCATCATGCGTATGCATCAACAGGCTGAGAAGTTTGGAGCTCGCTTCGAGTACGGGACCGTAGAAGATTTCGACCACGTGGACACTCACAGTAGGATCAAGGTGGACGGCAACTGGCGCGATACCAAGGCCTTGATCGTGGCGAGCGGCGCCTCTCCGCGCTATCTCGGCCTGGATCGCGAAAGGGAGTTGGTCGGGCACGGCCTTACTTCCTGTGCGACGTGCGATGGCGCTTTTTACCGCAATGTGCCCGTATGCGTTATCGGTGGCGGAGATTCCGCTTGCGAGGAGGCAATTTTCCTGACTCGCTTCGCCTCGAAGGTCTATCTGATCCATCGGCGCAAAGAATTGCGCGCCTCGAGGATCATGGCTGATCGCATGTTAGCAAATCCAAAAATCGAGCCGATCTGGGAGAGTGTGGTCACCGGGTATCTCACGGACGAGGCTGGGGAGATGCGTGCGGTGAGGCTTAAGAACGTCAAGACAAATGCGTCTAGCGAACTCGACGTTAAATGCGTTTTCGTCGCTATCGGCCACGTCCCAAACACTGCCCCATTTCGAGACAAACTCGAAATGGATGAAAATGGCTACCTGATACAGCGAAACGGCACACATACCAATCTCGCAGGTGTTTTTGCTGCCGGCGATGTGGCGGATCATGTCTATCGGCAAGCTGTCACCGCGGCGGGAGAAGGGTGCGCGGCCGCCATGGATGCTGAACGCTGGCTTTCAGAACAAGAGTAACGGCCTGATCGTCTTTCTGCCCCCTGCGTGAGTTCCGACATGGTGAAAGAAGTCCTGGTGTCGAATGATATAGATCCTGCAAAGAGGCGATCCGACAAGCCGTTGCTGTGAAAATTTGCGATCTCACGCAGTTCTACTCGCCGGTCAGTGGAGGCGTGCGGCGCTACGTCGAGCAGAAGATTGCTTTCGTGCGCAAGACACGCCGCGACTGCCAGCACATTCTGGTCGTGCCGGGTGAAGTCACGACATGCATCGGTGACGAAGTCTGCCGCATCTACACGATCGCTTCGCCGCTGGTTTCCCGGACCTCACGATATCGTGCTCTCTTGAAGCTCCATCTCGTTGAGGAAGTTTTGGAAAGGGAAAAACCAGACATCATCGAATCTGGCGACCCCTATCAACTCGCGTGGAAGGCTATCGCTTCCGGCCGGGGACTCGATATCCCGGTCGTCGGTTTCTATCATTCTCACTTCCCGGAGGCTTATATCCGGTCGGTCGCCAAGTACTTTGGATCGATGGCGATCGCCATCGCCGAGGACGTAAGTCGTCGCTATGTAAGAAGTCTCTATAACAGCCTGGAGCGGACGTTTGTCCCGAGCCCGATTCTTGCCGCACTCTTGCGGAATTGGGGCGTCGAGCGTGTCGAAAGTATCGATCTGGGGGTGGATGCTGAAATCTTTTGCCCAAACGGAGCCCCTTCCAAGGCTTTGCGACGCGAACTGAGAATCCCCGATGATCGTCGACTGCTGCTCTACGTCGGCCGTTTGGCATCGGAGAAAAATGTCCGCACTCTCTTTGGAGCTTTTGAAATTCTCCACCGGAAAACGCCGTACAAATATCATCTCCTCACCGTAGGCGATGGTGCGCTCAGACGAGCACTCGTGCGGCTGCGCCAGGAAACTCAATGCGTAACCTGGCTCCAATATTGCAAGGAACCGGCCGAATTGGCTTCCGTCTATCGCACATCAGACCTCTTTGTGCATCCTGGCATTCAGGAAACCTTTGGGCTCGTCACCCTTGAGAGTCAGGCGTGCGGAACGCCTGTCGTGGGCATCCGCGGCAGCTACATGGACCGCATCATTTTTTCCAATCAACGCCATTGGGCAGCCGAAAACTCGCCGGGCTCGCTGGCGGATGCGATCGAGGCCAAGTTCAGTGAAGACCTGCACCAAGCAGGTCTGCTCGCAAGCATGGCCGCGCGGGAGCATTATTCGTGGAAGATCGTCTTCGAGCATATCTTTTCCGTCTACGAGGAAGTCATCGCCGCCTTTTCGAAGTAGAAAGGGGATGCCTCTCAGGCAAACCGAAGCTTTCTTTTCCATTTACCGCTAGGCGTTGGCCGCATAATTTTTCGCATCATGCCTTGGCCCCCTGCAGTTCTTGTTCGCAAGTTTGAGCCACGCGACCGCAACGACGTCCGCTTCCTTTGTTGTCAGACAGGATTTCTGGGCAAACCCATCGACCCAGTGTTTCAAGATCGCGAGCTCTTCGCCGATTACCTGACGAGCTACTATACGGATACCGAACCAGAGTCGTGTTTTGTGCTCGAGCAGAACGGCCGCGTGGTCGGCTACCTTTTGGGTTCGCGGAGACCATACCGGCAACAAATTCACAGTTTCTTTCAGAATATCCGTTTGTTCATCCGAGGCATCAGCAGGTACCGAAGCTACAACAAGGAAACTCGAGATTTTATTGGATGGATCCTTCGTAACTCATGGCGCGAAGTGCCCGCCGCCCCGCGACGGATTGCCCATTTCCATTTCAACGTGCTTCCCGAAGCACAAAGCGTCGCCGGGACAGGCGCCATGATGAACGCCTACTTTGACTATCTGCGCGCAAAAGGTGAGAAAGCGGTCTTCGGGCAAATGGTTACCTTCGAATCTCGCCGGGGAGCAAAAGTGCTCGAACGTTACGGGTTTCGCGTCGTCGAAAAGCGGGAAATAACCAAATGGCGCGACAAGCATCCTGAGCCGGTCTACCTGACCACGGTCATCAAACAATTGACTTCCTGAAAGGCGGTCCGTGGGGGTAAGAGCGCATCAAGTTACGATGCCTACTGCCTCAAATTTGTCCGCGACGTGTCGAAAGTGACGCTCGAGGGAGCAAGCCTGCGTAATATCCTCTTGAGTCAGGTAGCTGGCCACCGTGGGTTCGGCAGCAAGGTTTTCAGCGAAGTTGCCACCTTCTTTCCAAGTCTTCATGGCTGCGCGCTGAACGGCTTCGTAGGCCTCCTTGCGGTCGAGCCCTTTCTCGGTGAGCATGAGAAGAACTGTTTGGCTTGCGTAGAGCCCGCGGGTGATCTCCATGTTTTTCCTCATCTTCTCGGGATAGACTTGCAACCCCTCGACGAGCTTGCGCAGGGTAACGAGCATGTAGTCCACCAGAGTGCATGAATCCGGTAGAATAATGCGTTCGACTGAACTATGGCTGATGTCGCGCTCGTGCCAGAGCGCGACATTCTCGAGCGCTGCGGCCACGTTCCCTCGGATCACTCGCGCAAGGCCGCACAAGCGTTCACCGGTAATCGGATTGCGTTTGTGCGGCATCGCGGAGCTGCCCTTCTGGCCCGCGGCAAAATACTCCTCCACTTCCAGCACCTCGGTTCGTTGAAGATGGCGAAACTCTGTCGCCCAACGATCAACTGAGCACCCGATCAGCCCCAGGACCGTCATGAATTCTGCGTGGCGGTCGCGCTGGATGATCTGGGTGGATAGTGCCGCAGGCCTCAGACCGAGTTTCTCACAGACGACTTTCTCGGCACGCGGATCCAAATGTGCATGCGTGCCAACCGCTCCGCTGATCTTTCCGACGCGCACGCGTTCGCGCATTTGCATGAGACGCTGTGTAGCGCGAGAAAACTCATCAAACATCAGCGCCAATTTCAAACCAAAGGTGATCGGCTCCGCGTGAATTCCGTGGCTGCGGCCGATCATCGGCGTGAACTTATGCTCGATGGCACGTCGCGCGATCGCGTCCCGCAAGTGATTCAAATCATCTAGCAGGATTGCACATGAAGCGTTCATTTGCACCGCCAGGGTCGTATCCAGCAGATCGGATGAGGTTAGTCCCTGGTGAATCCAGCGTGCTTCCGGACCTACGTGCCGCGCCACGTCTTCGAGAAAGGCGATGACGTCGTGGTTCGTGCGCTTTTCGATCTCGCGCACGCTGTCGATATCGAAAGCCGCCTTCCTTCGAATGACAATTGCGTCCTTCTTTGGGATGGCTCCGGAGTCAGCCATCGCCTCGCAGGCCAGGACTTCGATCTCGAGCCAAATTTCTAACTTGCGCTGCTCGCTCCAAAGCGAGCGCATTTGAGGCAACGAATAGCGTTCGATCACCGCACAAGCGTAGACCTCGGAACGCCGCAAAGGCCAATGAAATTCTGCGCGCCTAGGTCCCCCAGGAAAACGTCACCACCTTCTCCAAATCAGGATGCAGGCTCAGCGCCACTGGACAATAAAGGGCTGCCTCCTCAAGCGTGGCGCGGCAGGGGAGTGTGTCCGGTAAAGGGATTTCCACGTTTACTTCAATTTTTTGAATCCGCCGCGGGGGCTTCGCGGTCATGTGCTTTCGCACAACGGCGCGCGTTCCGGAGAGATCAAGATCAAGGGACTGTTTCGCGGCCACAATTGCCATCGTCGTGAGCATGCACACCCCCAGCGAGGTGGCGGCGAGATCGGTCGGGCTGAAGGCCTCCCCTTTTCCCAAATTGTCCTTTGGGGCATCCGTCAAAAGCTCCGCGCGGGAGGGCTGGTGAATCGCAAAACAGTGAAGATCACCCTCGTATTTGACGGAGATCTCGACCATGCCCGAGCCTATTACGACGGGCCCTCTTGCAAAGTGGAATCGATGTCGCTTAGGCGGCCACGCGCACGCGCTTTAAGCGTCCGTGATTCTCGAGCAAAACGCGTCCACTCTCAAAGAGGTCAATCAGAGCGGCAAGAGTTTCACGACTGTCGCGGGCGCAAGAAGACACAATGCTGATCAAATCACCCAATGAATACTGCTTCCCGTTGATTTTACGATATGGATCTTTCATGGCTATCCGCGAATAAGGATTTTGACAATTAGACGCAAAGAGCCGTGGTTTTGTTCAATTCTCAGCAAACATATTGCGGTGCGCCCCGCCGCTCTCGAATTACCGGGCGCGAGTGTATTGTCCGCTTTCAACCTTGCGCCAGAACTCACTTGCCGGCTGGTCGGGAGGATCTTGGGGTGATCGCAAAACTTTCAGAGTTCGATGAAAGCGCAACGCGTTGAGAGAATTTTTGTCGGTGACAAGCATCGGACTGACCGTCAACGACTCGAGGGGTAGTTTGAGCAAGGTTCGGAGGTTGACGGGATTGAGCCCGGCAAGATCGAGATGTTGGAGCCGACGACATGCTCCCAGAGGCGCAAGGTCGGTAACATGAGTGAACGAGAGATCGAGTCTCTCCATCAGCGGCATTCCCCAGGCAAAATCCAGATTGGCCACGTCGGAAAATGCTAGCGTCAGCGATCGAACACGAAGGAAGCCTCGCGGGTTTTGAGGAAGCCTGTCGATCGGACATTTTGAGAAATCGAGAGAATCCAGCGGCAGCGAGAATATCGTCTGCCAGTCAATGCTCTTTGCTCCGATGACGGCTAGTCCCGAGACATCAAGATTGCGCAGTGGGCTCAAATCGTTCACATCTTCTGCGCCCCAAATCAGCACATTGATGCGACCGAGACGATCGCTCTCGACGAACGCCCGGGAGGCGATCCCATTTTGCCGAATCAATTCCAGAGCGACTTCGTTAGCCGTGAATTTCTGGCGAATTGGACCCGGAGCCTTGTTGGAAGCATGGCGCAGGCTGGGCTTCCGGTTGAGAAATTCGAGAATAGTTCCGGCCGCGACATTCTGGCGAACCGAAGACGCGAGCAAAGATTCTGCGCCCTTCAGGTATTTTTCCGGTCCCGCATTTGCCATGGTAGTCGCCAACTCGAGCGTTTCAGCGGCACCCTCTATCTCGGTGGGTGGCTGCTCGACATTGACAGCCTGGCGAAAGCAATCGACTGCCCGGTCAAACTCCATGAGTGCCCAATGCAGCCTTCCCTTAAGCATCCAGGCAGCGACCATGTTTGGCTGAACGGTCAGTGCGCGAGAAACACTATTCAGGGCGTCGTTCAAGCGGTCGACGACTTTATCCGGCGCCCTCTCGAAATGTTGAAATTCCTCGGGGGAGAGTTCGGAATCGTAAATCCTCAGCGCCTCGCTCATGGCTTGCTCGGCCTCGGGCGCGAGCTGGGGTGCTGAGGGGATCGAAACTGACGCCACTTCGAGAGGTGGCGTGCTCTGCGCCGTCTGCATGTCGGCAAGGCGCTGTTCGAGCTCTTCCTCGCGCTGCGCGGCGGCGCGCTCGACTTGTTCTCGACGCTCACGCTCGGCCTGCGTTTTAACCAGCGCCTTCTCGCTTTGCTCCTGCGCATCCCTTGCCGCGCTTTGCGCCCGCTGCATTTCCCCCAGAGCATCCTCGGCACGCGCCTGCTGAGATCTTGCCTCATTGGCGGCGATCTTCGCCTCCTGCTCTTTCCGATTGGCCAGTTCCAGCCGTTGCTCGGCCAAAAGGAATTGGTCGTGAGCAGCCTTGAGCCGTGCGTTGAGGAAATAGATGGAGATCAACGCGCCAGAGACAATGACGAAAACGGACGCGCCGATCACTCCGGAAACGACTTTGTTCCGCACGACCACCTTTTTCAGCAGATCAACGGGAGAAACGGGCTTGGCACTGATAACCTCGCCTCTCCGATAATGATCGATGTCGGCGCGCAAAGCGGCCACGTTGCGGTAACGCTCCGGAGGAGCGTTCCGCAGAGCCTTCAAGGTGATGATCTCGAGATCGGGGTGAATCTGCGTGTTGAAAGTGCGCGGCCGCGCCGGCTCGTGCGTCTTCAAAGCCTGTCCATCATTTACGATATTTCCAGTGGCTTCGAAGTGTCTGCGCCCCGAGAGCATCTGATAAAGTATCGTTCCGATGCTATAGACGTCAGCGCGCTCATCTACGTCCTTGCTGGATTCGGCTTGCTCCGGCGCCATGTTCTCGAGGGTGCCCACGACATGGCCGGTCAGTGAGAGCGAGCGGGAACCCTCGCTGCTTTTTAGTTTGGCGAGGCCAAAATCGGCCACGAGCGGTTCGCCATCTTCGCGAAGCAGGATGTTTCCGGGCTTGAGATCCCTGTGGAGAACTCCGTGCTCATGAGCGAACTGGACTGCGTCGCAGACTTTTAAAATCAGACTCAGCGTTTGCTCGATAGGGAGGATTCGTGTGTCTTTGGGCCGCGGAGGGGGATCCGCTCCTTCAGAATTCTGGTTCGACGCAGATCGCGCGGAGCGCACGGAGCGGATGAGCTCTCGCAGATCGCTCTCTCCATGCGTCCCAGTTGAAGGCTCGTCCGAAGTGTTTTCATACAACAAGTCGGAAAGGGGGAGGCCATCGACGAACTCCATGGCGATATACTGAATGCCATCGAATTCATTCAATTCGTAGACGCGGCAGATATTACGATGCGGAAGTCGCGCCATGATCTCCGCCTCACGTCGGAAGCGCTTGAGCTGCGCTTCGGTGACTGTCTGACTGGAATGGAGGATCTTGATCGCCAGCGTGTTCCCAAAGCGATCGATTCCGCGCCAGACCGTCCCCATCCCTCCGGTGCCGATCACCTCAATAAGCTTGTATTTGCCAAGTGCCTGAGTCGCTTGAGTGCTGACGACATTGTCTTCACTTAGTTCAAAGGAATCGCTCACAAGAGCGGGCCGGACCACCCGCAGAACAGGCGTGGGCTGATCCCTCCCGGGGACACGGAACGACCATAGATAGTCAAAATACAATTCCGTCCGATCAGGATCCTCCTGGACACCCCGCCCAACCAGATAGACCACCTTCCGGAGGTGTTCAGGAACGGGACTTATGTCCGTCTCAGACCAGTCGATATCGCTGGAGTCGGGCTCGTGCTCACTCTCTGCGCGAATGTGCTCCCAGCCGTCCGGAAGAGTTCGGAGCATGTGCGTCAGCGTGTGCTCGGGAAGGACTGCTTCTCCTGGACGCGCCAAATCACACAGCCGAGCGGCGAGATTCAGCGGCGCCCCGATTGCCGTGTAGCGCTGCCAGATCGAGCTGCCAAACACTCCCACGAGCGCGTCGCCGGTCCAGAGTCCGCAGGAACACGGCGGCAATTCCTTGCCCTCGCGATAGAGTCCCGCGTGCAGCTGAGAAGCTCTTTGTATCTGTTCGCAAGCAGCCAGAACTGCCCGCAAGGGATGATCGGAGTAATAGCGCGGCGCTCCGCAGATCCCAAGAACCGTGTCACGCGCGGTCTCACCCACCGTGCAGCCAACGTTGCGCACGGATTCAGATGCCTCTTCCACGAACGCATCAACGATCAGCTTCATCTCCATCGGATCGAGGCGGAGCGCGAGCTGCGGCAATCCGTGAAGTCGCGTGTAGGTAACGCTAAGATACCTTCGCTCCGGATGGCGGACCGTCCGAAGTTCATCCTCGCTGAGCAATTCCAATGGTGTTCCGCTGGATTCGCGCAATTCCCTCGTGGCTTGGCTAGAGCCTCCAATCTCATCCAGAATGATGTCGAGGGCCCCGCCGCTGGAATATACCTGGGCTTCGAAAATCCTCCCATCTCCGTCGGTGACGAGACGGTTACTAGTACGACCGGATTGCGGACGTGCGAAGCACCCGGAAATTTCGCCCTGACACAGCCGCGACACCTCCAGGAGGGATGATCCGACCAGGTTGCGCTTCGGCGTCTTTAAGTACCCGGCAAGAGCGTCGTTCGCGTAGATGATGATGTCCTCGAGGGAAACTCGTGCGATCATCGTGCGCGTTGGAGCGCTCTGAACTGCTGACATTGGAGAATATGTTGTTACGCCCTCCCCCAGGCTCGCGCAATCCCGTTGAAAATCATACAGGCTTGGAGTAGCAACGGAAGCTCGTGTTCATCTACGTCCGAGCACTCCGTTATTTCCGTCTTTATTTCTGGCCGACGCTTGCCGGCGTGCTTCTCACGTTCGTCGCCATTATCGTAAATTCGCTCAAGCCTTGGCCTTTCAAATATATTGTCGACGGCGTGCTGCCGTCGGATTCGGCGCACGGCACTGAGGAGGCGCGCGCCTCCATCGCACATTGGTTCGGCGCCGCTCCGCCGGAGCATGTGGCCTTCTGGCTTTGTGTCATCCTCGTGGCCGTGACTGTGGTCGGTGCGCTCATTAACCTCGTCGCCAACTATCTTTTCATCAGGGTCGGGCTCAAGGCGTTGTTGCGCCTGAGAACCGATCTCTATGCCTGTCTGCAATCGCTACCGTTGAAATATCACGATGCCCGCCGCAGCTCGGACTCCAGTTTTCGTGTGGCCTATGATTCGCAGAGCATCCAAACGCTCTACAACAAAGGTTTTGCCACCATCTTGAGCTCAATCGTCATGTTGATTTGGACGTTTGGCATCATGCTTTGGATGAATTGGCCCCTGGCCTTGACTTCGCTTGCCGTGCTCCCGTTCGTCACGTGGGCAATCGGCTATTTTGCGGACCGGGTCCGTCGCCAGTCCACCACCATCCAAGAGCGCGAAAGCGATCTCCTTGCGCTTACGCAGGAGGGCATTAGCCAGATTCGGATGGTTCATGCTTTCGGTCGCGAATCTTTTGAAATCCGGCAATTCCGTAAGCGAGCCGCACAGAGCCTCGAAGCCGGTCTGCGCCTTAATATCACTTCGATTTTGAGTTCGCTGGTTGTCGGATCGCTCATGGCCACCGGCACCGCTTTGATGTACTACGTGGGGGCACGCCAAGTCCTGGCGGGCGCGCTCACGCTTGGCGATCTGACGGTCTTTGCCACTTACCTTCTCATGCTCTACCAGCCCTTGGAGCAACTCAGCTATACCGCGTGGGCAATGGAAGGGGCCGCGGCTGCGGCAACCCGTTGCTTTGAGGTGCTCGACCGGGAGGACGATGTTCCCGACGCGCCAAATGCCAAGCCGATCGAAAAAGCGCGTGGAGAGATTGCCTTCCGCGATGTCAGCTTCGGTTATTCGACCGATCGCCCTATCCTGAAAGACATCAACTTATCGATCGGCGTAGGCGAAAGCGTCGCCTTCGTCGGTGGGACCGGTGCCGGGAAGAGCACCTTGCTAAGCTTGGTCCCGCGCTTCTACGACCCCACGTCCGGCGCTGTCTTCATTGATGGCCGAAGTTTGCGCGACCTGACCAAGAAATCGGTCCGTTTGCAGATTGGGATGGTCTTGCAGGATACGATCCTTTTCTCCACGACAATCAAGGAGAACATTGCCTACGGCCGGCCTGGCGCGACCGATGACCAGATCATCGAGGCTGCGAGACGAGCTCAAGCCTACGACTTCATTATGAAAATGCCGCACGGTTTCAGCAGCCCCGTCGGAGAGAGAGGAGGTCACCTGAGCGTGGGGCAACGCCAACGCATCGGCATCGCCCGCGCTTTCCTGAAGAACGCTCCGATTCTCCTCCTCGATGAACCGACCAGCGCCCTCGATCCCGGAACAGAGCATGCCATTATGGAGACGATTGGCGAGCTCATGCGCGGACGCACGACGCTCATCATCACCCACCGGCTTGCTACCATCCATTCGCTCGGGCGAATCGTCGTTCTAGAGCATGGGACCATCGCTGAGCAGGGAACCGGTTCCGAACTCCTCAAGAGGGCAGGTCCGTACGCGCGACTCTATCAAGCCGGGCAATACTCGCGTTAATGCGGACCCGCATCGCTTCCGAATCGGCGACCTGCCAATCAGTCCAGACCTCGCTCTTCGAGGTCTTGCTCATCCCAGCCAAGGACGTGGCCGATTTCGTGCAGCAGAGTGGTTCGAACTTCCGCGCGAAAGGCCGCGACGTCGCCCTCTGCGGCTTCAGAAAGGTTTTCGAGCCAGATCCGGATGCGAGGAGTTGGAACCGCGGCGGCGCCCTCGTCGAAGATGCCCAAAGCGTCTCTCTCGACGCCGCCAGCAATGTCCTCGGGGTCAGGTCGCCGTTCTAAGAAGACGGGAACTCTCTCAACGATGGCGCGAATGTCCGTGGGAAGTTCCCAAATGGCGGCATCAACCTCCACTCGCGCCATTTTCAAGAGCGACGCGTAATTCATTCCCTTCGGCGTTGGCATAAGTCGTGCCTTCGACTATTGATAACCAATGCCTGAGACAAGTGAAGTCAATCCTCTGCGTGAGGGTTTAACGAGCCGCATCATGCCTGACCCCTGCGCCGTGGTTATCTTCGGGGCGACTGGCGACTTGACCCATCGCAAGCTGGTGCCGGCCCTCTACAATCTCGCAGCGGATGGGGCGCTTCCGCCCGCCGTCAGTGTGGTCGGCTTCGCTCGCCGGGACAAGACGGATGAAGTGTTTCGTAATGAGCTTGAGGAGGCCGCCAGAAAGTTCTCGCGCCAGAAGATTAGCGATGATTTGTGGGCCGCTTTCGCTTCTTCGATCTTTTATCACCGGAGCGAGTTCGACACCTTGGAGGGCTATCAAACCCTCGCCAAACGTCTGGACGAATTGGATGCCCAACGCGGCACCCGTGGGAACCGCCTCTATTATCTCTCCGCGGGTCCGGACCAATTCCCGATCATCCTGGAAAACTTGCGAAAGAGCGGGATGAATAAGACGAGGCAGGGAAGTTGGGCGCGCATCATCGTCGAGAAACCCTTCGGAACCGATCTCCCCAGCGCTCAACGACTCAACGAGTTGGTCAAAGAGGCCTTTTCAGAGAAGGACACCTTTCGAATCGATCACTATCTGGGCAAAGAAACAGCGCAGAACATTATGGTGATGCGCTTCGCGAATGCCATTTTCGAGCAGCTTTGGAACGCGCGCTATATCGACCACGTGCAGATCACGGCAAGTGAAGCACTCGGGGTGGAGGGTCGTGCCGGCTACTACGACAAGGCAGGAGCGATGCGCGATATGGTGCAAAATCATTTGCTGCAACTCCTCTGTCTTACCGCCATGGAGCCGCCGGCGGGTCTCGATGCCAATGCCGTGCGCGACGAAAAGGTCAAGGTAATCAAGTCTCTCCGGCCCATTCGCGGCGAGGATGTGCGGAGGCATGTCGTGCGGGCTCAGTATGGCGCTGGCACGGTAAATGGAAAACGGGTGCCCGCTTACCGCGACGAACAAAACATCAGTATGGACTCTACGACGGAGACATACGTGGCTCTTCATATCAATGTGGACAACTGGCGATGGGCGGGGGTACCGTTCTTCGTGCGCGTGGGAAAACGCCTGCCGAAAGCCAGCACAGAGATAGCGATCCAGTTCAAGGCTGCGCCTCCCGTCCTCTTCAATGTTGATGGCCAAAGCATCGACGCGAATGCCCTCGTCATCCGCATTCAGCCCGACGAAGGCGTCGCGCTTCGCATGAGTTCCAAAATGCCCGGCTCAAGCCTCCGTATTGAACCGGTCAAGATGGACTTCCACTATGGAACGAGCTTCGGCAAGGCAACTCCGGAAGCCTACGAGCGCCTTTTGCTTGATGCGATGAGCGGTGACGCCACCCTTTTTGCGCGCCGTGATGAGGTCGAGGAGGCTTGGAAATTCGTCGACGCCATCCGGGCCGAATGGCAGACGAGCGCGAACGATCTTGCCCTTTATGCAGCCGGCACCTGGGGTCCCACTGAGGCCGACGAATTGATCAAGCGCTTCGGCGCAACCTGGAGACGCCTGTGAATGCCACGGAACAAGCTCCGGTCGAACCTGGTTTCCCAGTCGAGATCGGAAAGATCGACAGGGAGTTGGGCAAACTGTGGGAAGAGGTCGGTGATACCAAGACCCGCGCTTCTCTCATCAATTTGGCCATCTATACGGAGGACGCCGCGGCCGTCGCTGACAACACCACCTTGATTTCCGAGATCGCCAGCCAGTATGCCTGTCGCGCCCTTCTGATATTCGGCAATCCTGCAGCTAGCCAGCCAGCAGCCAAGGCATGGATCAACGCCCACTGCCATCTGGCCGGCCAGGGTGAGCGCCAGATTTGCTCCGAGCAAATCACGTTTCAACTCGACGGCGAGATGGTTAGCGCCCTTCCCAACATTGTGTTCTCCCATCTTGATTCCGACCTGCCGCTCTACTTTTGGTGGCAAGAAGACTTCCGCGAACCGTTGGACAAGAAACTTTGGGGCTGGGTAGATCGATTGATATACGATAGCGCACGATGGCAAACTCCCGCCGAGCAGTTTGGTCTCGTCAAAAAAATCCGAACGCTAACAGAAGTGCGCACCATTCTGTGCGATTTGAATTGGACGCGTCTTATCGGGTCTCGCTTCGCCCTGGCTCAGCTATTTGACCATTCGTGTGCGTTGGCACGCGTCGGAAAGATCCAAAAAGTGTCGATTTCCTGCGACAATCATACGGCAGGTCTTCTCTTACTCGGGTGGCTCGCCGGTCAGCTCGGCTGGAAACTGCAACCGTCAAAGGAATTTTTCCTTTCCTCTGCCGGCAAACGGATCGATTTCGAGATCGGGACAACCCAAGGTCCCGTCCTGAGCAGATGCGCCATCGACTGCGAGGATGCGATGCTCGAGATCAGGCGGGAACCAAACTCGGAATACTTTCAGGCGCGCATCGGCTGCGAAGGTGTCTCAGATTCGCTGATGCTAGTTCCAGCGGGCAAAAGTGACCCGGCCGACATCCTTGTTACTGAGCTCAGCCGCGGCGGCAACCACCCGCTCTACAGAAAGAGCCTGGCCATCATCGAAGCCCTTCTCTAGACGGGTTACTGGTCCCCCTTGAAAAAGGCCGGGAATTTCACTGGACCGGGAAATGGTTCAGAGCCTGCGTATTGCCCCATCGAAGCGATTTTCGGATTGACTCGGTGACGTAATCTTTGGCGGCAGAGACGGCGTCGTAAAGGGATCGGCCTCCGGCGAGCCCTGCGGCAATCGCAGCCGAATACGTGCAACCCGTTCCATGCGTCGTAACCCCAGGGACGAAGGCCGCCGCGAATTCGTCAAGACTGGTGGGGGTGACAAGAACGTCAATGGCAAGCTTGCCGCGCATATGCCCCCCCTTGAGCAAGAATGCGCATCCGTACTTTCCTGTGAGGTATTTTCCAGCCTCCTTTACATCGTCGAGGCCGCGGATATCCCGTTTAGCTAGAATGCGCAGTTCGTCGAGGTTGGGCGTCACCACCGTGGCGAATGGGAACAACTCTCTTCGGTAGGCTGCAATCGCCGACTTCTTTAGCAGCGTGTCACCGCTGCTGGCGACCATGACAGGATCCACGACCAGCTTTGTCCCTCTTCCGGAGAGCGCACGAGCTACGGTTCTGATGATTGCGGAGGAATAGAGCATCCCGGTCTTCGCCGAGGCAATCGGAAACGCGGAAAAGCTCAGCGAAAGTTGTTGGGCCACGATCTCGGGCCGAACCGCCTGGATCGCCGATACTTTTCCTGGAACTTCGGCCACCACACACGTGATCGCGGTCAAACCGTAGCAGCCGAGATACGAAAGCGTCTTGAGGTCCGCTTGCGCGCCTGCACCCGCACTGTTATCCGAACCGGCGATCGTGAGAACCACCGGCCTGCTTCGAGCGGTCACGACAGTCGGCTCATACGTTGGCCGGTGCTCGAACGAGGAGAATTGCCGCGAGGCATTCTTCCCGATCGAGCATCATGCTGTTGTTCAGCGTTCGCGGTTGCCGAGAACGATAAGCAAGTAGTAGACGAGAGTGCCGAGGGAGGCGACGAACGCCGCAACATAGGTGAGCGCGGCTGCGTCGAGCACTTGATTCACCCCTTGCGTCTCTTCG
This sequence comes from uncultured Verrucomicrobiae bacterium, assembly GCA_963824895.1. GTDB lineage: Bacteria > Verrucomicrobiota > Verrucomicrobiia > Chthoniobacterales > Terrimicrobiaceae > DASTFP01. The sequence goes on from CAWGQS010000020.1 coordinate 114,852, forward strand.
CCCGCACGGATGATACCCATCTGCTGCAAGATGATCTTCGCGCGACGCGAGGCGTCAAACTCCACCGGCAAGGTAATCAACTGGAACAATGTCAGGACGAGGTAGACGCCCACGGCCAGCAAAGCCAGTTTCATGATGCCAAAGAAGAGGCCACCAAGAAAAATAAAGGGTAGCATGTTTGAGGCAAACTGAGTGACGGGAACAATCGCCATGCGCAGCTTCAACGGCGCATAACCCTTCTGATCCTGTATGGCGTGCCCACATTCGTGGGCGGCGATTCCCAGAGCGGCAACCGAAGGGGTGTTGTAAACATCTGTTGAAAGACACAGCCGCTTGTTCGTCGGATCATAGTGATCCCCCAGCATGTCGTTAATCTCCACGACGTCCACATCGTGGATATTTGCCGCAGAAAGAATCTCCCGTGCCGCTCGCGCGCCGGTAACACCGGAGGTGGCCGCAATTTGCTTCCAGCGCCCGAACGCACTGGACACTCGCATCTGAGCCCAAAGCCCCACGAGCATCGGAATACCTATCAAGAAAAGAAAAGTCATCATATCCCTGCCAATGTAATTATGATCCTTCCGACAATCAACCCGATCCGGCGTTCAAGGAAATCGATCGATCATTCCCGATTTGGTGCATTGGATAGTTATGAAGATCGCCCTGACTTGGAGGGGATTTAAGAAGATTCTTTGGAACGGCGGGATCCCACATCCCGGCTACAGTTCCAGTTGCTTGGGAAAATTGCTAAGCAGCTGATGGCCGCTCTCGGTAATTACGACGACATCCTCGTGCCGAACGCCACCCACGCCGGGCCAATAGATTCCCGGTTCTACCGTAAAGACCTGCCCGGGCTGAAAAGTCGCGGCCGCAAATCGAGGTTCCTCATGAATATCAAGTCCCAGCCCGTGACCGGTTCCGTGAAAGAATCCGCTCCAGCGCCCCTCCCTGATTGCCGTGGGATAGCCCTGCTCTGCAAAGAAAGCTTTTACTTGTTCGTGAATCTTCTTGCCTTTGACTCCGGGCTGGAGCGCCTGGAATGCGCGTTGTTGTCCGCTCAGGCAGGTTTCCCACATGCGTTTCTGCGACTCACTGGCCCTTCCGCGGACTACCGTTCGCGTGAGATCCCCAAAATACCCACTGTTCGAATCGCGAGGAAAGACGTCCAGGATGATTAATTGATTGGCGAAAAGAGGCCCCTTTCCGCGCTCATGCGGGTCGCAGGCCATCTCACCACAGGCCACGATCGTGTCGCCGCGCGCTTCTCCTCCCCCTCGCAGGACGGCGAGCTCGATTTCGATCCGCAGCACCTCCGCAGACAAGATCCGACCTCTCCACCAAAGTTTGCCGTCTCTGCGCGCTTTGGACGCCCTCAGAACTTCGTGACCCCGCGCCATGCCCGCCTCAGTAATGCGCAAAGCCCCTTTGAGAGCTTGCACTTCCTGCGCGGTCTTGATTTGGCGCTGCGGCCAGAAGGGACCTTCCACAGCCTCGACGCGAATCCTCTCTTCCTTCAAGCCTTGCGCATGCCCGAGCGGGAAATCCCTCGGCGTCAGGACGTGCCTAGCGCCACGTTGTTTCAGGAACTCGCCGATTACCTTTACGAAAGTGGGTTTGTGCTTCTTTACGCGCTGCAGTTCTCTTTCCAGCTCCGAATAGCTGACGACTTCGTCGACGTTGGCTTCCCGGCGTCCACGATCGAGCTCAAGGTCGCTCAGCAACAATGAGGTTCGTCCCCGCGACTCGAGAAAAACGAAGGCGTCCGGAGCCCGGAACCGTGTCGCGTACAACATGTCCGCTGAGGTCTCGCTGGCCGCGATTATAAGTCGTGCTTGTTTCACGGATTGCCAGTCTTGCGCAAGCCGGGCATTGGTGTCTCACATTTTCTCCGATTGCGGGTGAGATTTTCTTCGGCATCACGTAAAAGAGTGAGCGAGTAGCGCAGGTAATGGCGCGTCCAACTAGATCCCATTCTTCCCCCTCGGCTCTTCCTGTGCCGAAGATGATGGAGGCGAGTGCTCGCCTGCATCGCTGGACCCGCCTCAGTTCAATCAAATGGGAAGATGCCTGGGCCGAGCGCCTCCGCTTTCTAGGATCCTCCAACGTGGTCTTCGTCACTTGGCCGAACTCCAAAGCTCTCAAAATCGAGGCCTATTGTCATCAACGCCGGGCCAGAGAACTTGTCAGGCGCTTCGGCGGACGCACAACCAAGATTCCGGACCATATCTGGACAGGCAACCCTGCGCGACCGCGCGGTGCGTTGTCCATCCGAGGAAAACTCAAAGTTTTTTCCGACCAGAATTCCTGGCGACGGTGGCAACAGAGTCGCGCGAAAGTTCCTGCGATCTTCATTCCGGCGGGCATGGCATTCGGCTCCGGCGAGCATACTACGACTGCGACGTGCCTGCGGTTTCTCGCGGACCTTGCAGCCACCCTTCCCATCAACTTCGCTGCTCTCGATCTCGGGACCGGCGCGGGGATCCTCGCCATTGCCGCCAAGGCTTTTGGAGCTGGCAGGGTCGTGGCCAAGGACTCTGATCCTATCGCGGTCCGTATTGCCAGGCGCAACGCCGCGATTAACGGATTCTCGACGATAAGGATTTCCTGCGGAGACGTGCTCAGGCTCGCTGCCCAGGAGTCTTTCGATGTTGTTCTCGCCAACCTGTTCAGCGACGTGCTCGTCAAAGCTGCCCGGCGAATTGCCCGCGCGACGCGACCTGGCGGGTGGCTGGTTTTCTCCGGTGTTCTCCGCGAGCAAGTGCCGGAAGTCGTCGACGCTTTCCAAGCGGCAGGCTTCGCAAACTCCCGCATCCTCGCGCACGGAAAGTGGTGCGCGGGCACCTGCCAAAGGAACCGCGCTTGAACAAACGTCCTGAGCGCCTTTTCGCCTCGCCCTCTCAACCATCTCTCTCAGCATTCAACCGCCCGCCCCGCTTGCCGCTCGGCCTGCCCACCTCGAAGCTCACGCGCCGACGCGTGCGCTTCCATCGCAACTCGGGCCTTTTTCTAGGTTGACGGCTTCTTCGTCTCGCCAGTAGCTTTCCCGGTCCGCTCATGACCGGTTCCCGCCCTGTCTGGGCGTGAAAGCCGCCATGGAGCTCTCTTACGTAATCATCACACCGTATTCGATCCGCAAGTCGCGAACGGGCGGAATCTTGTCGCGTATCCTGTCTCGGTCGGGTCTGGAGCTGGCCGCGGCGCGGATGTTTGCGCCAAGCCACGAATTGGTCGCGGAGTTTGCCGCGGCTTTGATTCCGGAGGGAACAAAACGCCACCAAGCTCAGGAACTCCTCCGGGAGTATATTTTGAGGAACTTCGCGCCTGACACGGAGCGCGTGCGCCAGCGAGTGCTCCTCTTGGTTCTTAGGGGCGAAAACGCTGTCCTGCAAACCCGCGCCGTGACCGGCCACATCGTCCAAGAACGCCCTCGCGGAGAGACGATTCGAGACACCTACGGTGACTACATTGTAGAGGACGGCCGGCTTGTCTATTTTGAACCCGCCGTGCTCGCCGCGCAGGATTCTGATTCCGCGCGCAAGCACCTGGCAATCTGGGCGAAATATTCGGACTCCGATGGCGGGATTTTGGACGACTGCATTCCATACCCTGCGGGCGAAAATGTTGAACAGACGTTGGTCTTGATTAAACCCGACAATTTTCGCTTCCCGAACGGGCGATTGGGGGGTGTCGTCGATTTGTTTTCGCGCGCTGGACTCTCGATTATCGGATTCAAGGTTCACAATATGAGCGTGGCGGAGGCCGAGGAATTCTACCGGCCCGTGCTCGACACCATGATTGTGAAACTAAAGGAAACCAGCGGAAGACGTGCACGTCTTGTCCTCGAAGAGGAATTCGGCGTTGCCCTGAACGAAACCCTGGAGCGTCAACTTGGCGAATTGATCGGCCCGCTGGCTGGCCGCACCTATTGGGAGGGCATCATCCAGTTTATGGCGGGCACCCGCCCCAGTGAATGCTCGCCAGAACGGCACACATTCCCGGGAAATGAAAAATGCGTCGCCCTCGTCTATCAAGGGATTGATGCGGTGCTCAAGATACGCGAAGTCCTCGGACCCACCGATCCTGCGCAAGCGCCGTTCGGAACCATCCGGCGCGAGTTTGGCCAAACGATCATGATCAATGCCGCCCACGCCTCGGACTCCGCGGAAAATGCCAAGCGCGAGATGGACATTATCCGTGTCGCAGAAAACAATCTCCAGTCAATGATCCACGCCCACCTCTCCTAAATAAACCATGCAACTTGCTACCCGCGTTCAAGAACTCACTCCCTCGCTCACCCTCGCCATTGACAGCAAGGCCAAGGCGCTCAAGGCCGAAGGCATCGACGTCTGCGGTTTTGGAGCTGGCGAGCCGGACATGGATACTCCCGAGCATATCAAGGCTGCCTGCATCGAGGCGCTTCAGGCCGGTTTTACCAAATACACTCCAAGCTCCGGTCTGCCAGAGCTGCGCCAGGCGATCTCGGAAAAATTCAAGAGAGACAACAACCTCGAATACAAGCCGAGCCAGATCATTGTCAGTAATGGTGCCAAGCAATCGTGCTACAACGCGGTGACCGCGGTTTGCGATCCGGGCGACGAAGTTATTATTCCAGCACCCTACTGGTTGAGCTATCCGGAGATGGTTCGCCTCGCGGGAGCCGAGCCAGTCTACGTTCAGACTAACGAGCAGAGCGCTTGGAAGATCACCGCGGAGCAGTTCGAAAATGCCATGACGCCAAAGACGAAGATGATCATCATCAATTCGCCAGGCAACCCGACAGGGTCGGTCTATACCAGGGAGGAACTGCGGGCGATCTCGGAGGTGGCCGCAGAGGAGGAAATCTACATCCTTTCGGACGAGATCTACGAAAGACTCACCTACGATGGCGCAGAGCATGTCAGCATCGCCTCACTCACCCCCGAGGCTCACGATTTGACGATCACCGTGAACGGCTTCAGCAAGGCGTATGCGATGACCGGATGGCGACTCGGCTATCTTGGCGCCCCGGAAGCAATCGCCAAGGCGATCGACTCGATGCAAAGCCATAGCACGTCGAACCCGTGTTCATTCGCGCAAAAGGGGGGACTGGCTGCTCTCAAAGGCGATCAACAGTGCGTCACAGACATGCGCGACGAATTCGACATTCGCCGGGAGTACATGTTTGATCGGCTCAGCAATATTTCTGGGCTGAGTGCCGTCCGTCCGACAGGGGCATTCTATGTCCTCGTTAACGTGAGCACCTATGGTCTCAAGTCGCAGAACTTTGCCGATCGGCTCTTGAGCAAGGCCAATGTTGCCGTCGTGCCGGGGATCGCCTTTGGCGACGATCGGACGATTCGCCTTAGCTACGCGACGAGCCTCGACGTTATTAAAAAAGGTCTCGATCGCCTCGAAGAGTTCTGCAAGACGCTCTGACGCGCCGCAGGTGCTCGCGGCGTCTCCGGACTACGCGCACCGTCGCCGGAGCACAATTCGGTGCCTTTCTGGGCTGGGCCTGCGCCGCCGCGAGGCGCCGGCATCGGCAGTTCCACTTTAGGATCTGAATAGAGAGCGGATCTCGCTTCCTGTAGCGGCGATGTCCCCATCGCCGAACCAATCACGAAGCCAAACTGCCTAGGCGACGGTGAGGACACCGCCGCCACAAACCTACGACGCTAGAGGGCTTCGACGTTCACGCGCCGACCATTGCGATCGAACTTCACGCGACCATCGACGAGCGCAAAAATCGTGTAATCCCGTCCAAGACCAACGTTTTGTCCCGGAAGAAATTTCGTGCCGCGCTGACGCAGGATGATATTGCCGGCGATGACGGATTCTCCTCCAAACTTTTTTACACCGAGACGCTTGCTCGCGCTGTCGCGTCCATTTTTGACGCTTCCTTGTCCCTTTTTATGAGCCATAAACCTGAACTATACGCTGATGCTTTTGATCTTCAGCCGCGTCAGCTGACGACGGTGACCCACCGTGCGATGATAGCCTTTGCGGCGCTTGTACTTGAAGGCGATAACCTTGGGCGCCTTCGTCTGCTCGAGGATCTCGGCGGTGACCGCAGCGCCCGACACCAGCGGCGCTCCAATCGAGACGCTATCACCATTCGATACCAAAAGAACCTCTTCGAATTTGGCGTCTGCGCCCGCCTCGAGGTCCAGCTTCTCAACCTCGATGACGTCACCTTCCGCGACGCGATATTGCTTGCCGCCGGTTTGTATCACTGCGTATGCCATGGGATTCGTCTCCTCCGTAAAAACCTGCGAGAATCCCACACCTCCCCTTCTCCAGCAAGCGAAATTTTTCCCTTGCGCGGAGGTTTGCGAGCGGCAAACTTCGGCTTTCCGATCTGCTCGGGTGGTGAAATGGCAGACACGTACGTTTGAGGGGCGTATGCCGAAAGGCATGGGGGTTCAAGTCCCCCCCCGAGCACGTTTGTGAAATGGTTGAAAGTTAAGAGAACTCAAACGCGGACCACGGTCCAGGAAACCGCTGATGTTTTGTCGTCGACTTTCATCCATGCCCAACTGGGCGGAGCTCCGCGGCTCGGGCCGCCGAGGGTGCCAGGATTCAAGATACGGGTCAGGCCGACGCTTTCATCGCGCGGGATATGAGTATGGCCGTGGAGGAGGAAATCTGCTCCACCAAGGCGTGACGGTGGAATGTGTATCAGGAGAAAAGTCTTGCCGGCACGTTCCAAGACCAATTGTGGCGGCAAGTTGAGGCCCCAGTCATTGTTGCCAAGTATGCCGTAAAATGGCCTGCCCACCGCCTTGACGGCATCGAGGGTCTGTTGATCGCAGTAGTCTCCGAGGTGCCAAATTTCATCGGCCTTTCTCAATTCCCCGGCGGCGGAGGCGGGAAACCTTCCGTGCGTGTCGGCAATTACCGCGATGAGCATTGCGGAGTTTTAAGTTTGTAAGTCCAAGTTTTAAGCGAAATCGCAGCCTCGCCGCGTCCGCATTTGACGCGTCCCCTTAAAACTTACAAACTTAAGACATAAAACTGTATGTGGAAGACCGCACACCAGCACATTCTAAAGCTCGTCTCCTACGAGCCGGGCAAGCCCGTCGAAGAGTTGGCGCGCGAAATGGGTTTGCAACCGGAGGAGATCGTCAAGCTGGCTTCCAATGAGAATCCGTTGGGGCCTTCGCCAAAAGCCGTGGCGGCGATGCGAGATGCGCTCGATCGCGCCCACTTTTATCCGGACGGTGGCGGCTGGGCACTGCGGGGTGCGATTGCAGAAAAGCTAGGTGTCGCCCGAGAAAACGTTGTCCTGGGCAACGGTTCGAATGAAATTATCGAGTTTATCGGCCATGCATTTCTTCGGCCTGGGGATGAGGTCATCACCGCCCGCCACGCTTTTGCCGTCTACACATTGATGGCGCAACTTTTTGGCGCGAAGACCATCGAAGTGCCCGACCCGGGTTTCACCCACGATCTGAACGCGATGCTCGCCGCTGTAAATTGGCGAACTCGCCAGATTTTCATCGCGAATCCGAACAATCCGACGGGAACTATGGTTGGTCAGCAGGAGATTGACGACTTTATGGAGCGCGTTCCGGAGGACGTGTTGGTGATCTTCGACGAGGCCTATTACGAATTTTTAGACAACCCGCCCGACGTTTTAAAGTTCGTCCGGGAAGGCCGCAACGTTGTTGTCATGCGGACGTTCTCAAAAATTCAAGGACTCGCCGGACTTCGCATCGGCTATGGTGTGGCTTCCAAAGAGATTGCTGATGTCTTGCAAAAGACGCGTCAACCCTTCAACGCCAACAGCATCGCGCAGGCCGGCGCTCTTGCCGGAATCTCTGACGATGAATACATGCGAAAGACCCGCGAACTCACGCACGAGGGCAGGGAATTTTTGCAATCCGCGTTTTCGTCGATCGGCCTGGAGTTTGTTCCGAGTGCGGCAAATTTCGTGCTGGTGCGAGTGGGCGACGGCGACAAAGTCTTTCAGGCGCTGCTTCGCCGAGGGTTGATCGTCCGCGCGATGCGAAGTTACAAACTGCCGGAATGGATTCGCGTTTCTGTGGGAACAATGGATCAAAATCAGCGTTTTGTCGCGGAACTGGAGCGCTTGAAGTCCGAAGGATTGTTGGAGACCCGGACGCATCAGACGGCAGGCGCCTGACGTGCTTGCCGACGATACCATTGCTGGGATATCGACGCCCCCCGGCCAAGGAGCCATCGCTGTAATCCGCATCTCCGGGCCACGCGCGATCGCAATTGCCGAGCGGCTTTTCGCGCGAGCAAATCCCGGCAGCCCGCTTGTTGAGAGAGTGCTGCATTTCGGCTGCTTTCGGAGTCCAGAAGACAAGCTAGACGAAGGAATGGCGGTCGTTTTCCGAGCACCCCGCAGCTATACGGGGGAACACATGGCGGAATTCCACTGTCACGGAGGTGTGCTCGTCGCCTCCCGTCTGCTAGAGGCGGTGTTGGGTGCCGAAGCCCGGGCGGCTGAGCCAGGCGAATTCACCCGAAGAGCCTTTCTTAACGGCAAGATGGACCTCACGCAAGCAGAGGCAGTTATGGACGTAATACGGGCCAGCACCTCTTTGGCCTTGCGGGCCGCCCAAGAGCAACTCTCCGGGCGTCTTGGTCGGGAGGTCGAAGAGATTCGCAGCCATCTCCTCAGGACGGTCGCTCATGTGGAGGCTTACATAGATTTTCCCGACGAGGGAATCGAGCCACACACCGGCGACAGGCTCCTTGCCGAGATTGACACGATCCACAGTCGCATAGAACGCCTGCTCGCAACGGCGAATGAAGGTCGCATCTTGCGCGAAGGCGTCCGCCTTGTCCTTTGTGGCGAGCCAAATGCTGGAAAGTCGAGCCTTCTCAACCGATTGCTTGGCTTCGATCGCGCCATTGTGAGTTCCAGTCCGGGAACCACGCGCGATACGATCGAGGAACTCGCCAGCCTCAGAGGCATTCCGTTTCGAATAACTGATACCGCCGGCCTAAGGGAAAGTGCGGACGTCGTCGAGCGCGAGGGCGTCGAACGCGCCAGACGAGCGATCGAGACTGCAGACGTGATCGTGCGGATAGCGGATATCACGCAGAATCCGAATCTCGAACCGAGAGATCGTGAAATTCTGGCATTGAACAAAGTCGATCTTGTCGATCCAGGCATAGCTATGAAACCGCTTCCGGCCACGGGAGTCGTGGCGATTTCCTGTCTTACCGGCGAGGGGATTGACCATCTCGTGGATTTGATCGTCGCCAAGGCCCGCGGCGATCACCCGACGGATGTCCCCATACTTGCGGCAATCAATGCTCGGCATCAGGCATGCCTTCAACGTGCCCAATCCCGCTTGCGCGAAGCTGGAGAAAAACTTCGAGACGGCCTTGACCCTGAACTTATTGCTGTGCCGTTGCGGGAGGCTCTCGACGCGGTGGGCGAAGTCATCGGCGCGGCGGATGCCGAAGAGATTCTCGGAGCGATTTTCGGCACTTTCTGCATTGGTAAGTGAACATCTATTGCGCGATCCTCCGACCGCTTCTCTTCCGGCTCGATGCCGAACGGGCTCACCACTTTGTGCTACGGCAGCTCTCGCTCTTACCGCCAGCCCTCCTGCGCCTGATCTTTGGAAGGATACCGCGCCGTTCACCGCACCGACTCTTCGACGTTGAATTTCCGACACGTGTGGGATTGGCCGCCGGCATGGACAAGAATGCCATTGCGCTGCGAGGCTGGGAAGCGCTTGGCTTCGGCTTCGTTGAAGTTGGAACCATTACGGCGCGGCCACAGCAGGGTAATCCGCGCCCGAGAGTTTTCCGCTATCCAGAACAAGGCGCGCTCGTCAACCGCATGGGGTTCAACAATGATGGGGCCGACGCGATCGCGACCCGTTTGCACCTGCTCCGCAAGAGGGGCAAGTGGCCGGCGATCCCGGTGGGAATCAATTTAGGGAAGTCCAAGATTACGCCGCTTGACGAAGCATCCGCAGACTATTTGCATAGCTTTCGCGCGCTCCGGTCATTTGGAGAGTATTTCGTGATCAATGTGAGCTCACCTAACACGCCGGGATTGCGAGAACTGCAGGAGACGCATCGCCTGCGTGCTATAATCCATACCCTCCGCAGCGAGGATCAGAACGCGCGCTTGTTTGTCAAAATTGCCCCAGACCTGTCTGATCAGCAGGCGCAGGAGATAGCAGCGCTGGCCGAGGACGAGGGGCTGGCGGGTCTCGTCGCTACCAACACAACCCTCGACCACTCGGGGCTCCCGTCCGATAGTGATCAAGAGGGTGGTCTCAGTGGCACCCCGCTCAGACAGCAGGCAACTCGCCTGCTCAAAATCCTGAACCGGCAAACTTCGCTCCCTCTAATCGCTTCGGGCGGCGTGATGGACGCCATCTCCGCCAAGGAGAAGTTTGACGCCGGAGCGCGCCTCGTCCAGATCTATACGGGCCTAATATATCGCGGACCGCAACTGATCCGCGAGATCAGCTCCCTCGATGCCGAACTCTCACCTTCCAAACCCTCTTAATGACTGACTGGAAATCAACTACGCTCACCCTCGGCCATTCGCCGGATCCCGACGACGCCTTCATGTTCTATGCAATGGCGGAAAATAAGATCGACCTGAAGGGCTACCATTTTACTCACATCCTCGAAGACATTCAGACGCTCAATGAACGAGCTACGCATGGTGACTTTCATATCACGGCAGTCTCCATCCACGCTCTCGCTTATGTTTTGGATCGGTATGCGCTCCTTTCAAGCGGGGCAAGTATGGGCAACGGGTACGGTCCCGTTTTCGTCACGAAGGATTCCCAGGGTCTTTCTGAGGGTGCGGACGATCTAACCAAGAAGAACTGGCTTCTGGGCAAGAGAATCGCGGTGCCGGGCCGAATGACGAGCGCTTTCCTCGCCGCCCAACTTTTTCTCGGGCAGGATTTCCATTACCTCACCGTCCCCTTTGACCAGATCTTCGAGACGGTGCATTCGGGAGACGCAGAGGCGGGGCTGATCATCCACGAGGGACAGCTCACTTACGAGCAGGACGGCTTCACCGGCGTTCTCGATCTAGGAGAATGGTGGAAGCGCACGCGCAACCTGCCGCTTCCTCTCGGCGGGAACGTGATCCGAAAGGACATTCCTCCCGCGGTCCGAAGTGAAATTAGTGACATCCTGCGCGCGAGCATTCAGTACGGACTCGAACATCGCGCATCGGCCGTCACTCACAGCATGGCTCACGCGCGGGGGTTGGATATTCCATTGGCCGACCGATTTATCGGCATGTATGTGAACGAGTTCACCATCGATTACGGCGAAGAAGGCCGGAGTGCGATTGACCGCTTCTTGGGCGAAGCGGCTGAGCAAAGACTCATTCCCCAGATCAATGCCCTGGAATTTGTGAGCTAGCTGGATTTGGCCCGGGCTGTTTAGCGACGTTCTCCGCGCTCCTGTCGAGCTTCGTCGCGATCGCCTTATTCTCGGGACTGAGCTGAAGTGCCTTTTGCCAGTACAAGACTGCCTCGGCATTCTTGCCAAGCTTGTCGAAGGCGTCTCCGATATGCTCGAACACCACCGCGTCCGGCTCCGGAAGCAACTCGGCGGCCCGCAACAACTCCGTCAAGGCTTCCTGGAATTTGCCTTGCCTGAAGTAGAGCCAGCCCAAACTGTCCACGTACGCGCCATTGGCAGGATCCATATCGAGAGCCCGCCGGATGAGTTGACCTGCCTCCTCGAGATTTTCACTTCGCTCAACCCACATATAGCCGAGGTAGTTGTAGGAGCGGGCGGCATTGTCAGGATCGAGTTCGATCGATTTTCGGAATAGCTCGTTGGCCTTCACATACTGGCCCGCCTGTTCCGCGGCAGCGCCGTAATCGAAGTAGAAATCGGCATTGAGCATGTCCGGCTGGCTATTGCCGGCTTCAACAAGGGCTTTTTCGAAGGCTCGCATGGCTTCCTCGTGATGCTTGATCTGACTCAGGGCCACGGCATGATAGTAGGTGAGCAACCCAGCCTTAGGGAACCGCCTCCGAGCATCCTCCAGGGCCGAGGATGCGCCCACATATTCCTTCTGCTTGAAAAGTAAATCGATCACCTGCAAGTGGCGCGGGAGCAACTGCGGTTCGATGAGGAGAGCTTGTTTGGCGCTGGTTAACGCCTTCTGCTGATTGCCGACCTTCAGGTAAAGCTGCGTGAGCTGGTCGTAAGCGGCGATGCTCAGGGGATTGAGCTCGACAAGATCCTCGATCACTTCGATGGCGGCATGGATCTGGCCCGCTTCAATAAGGCAACCCGCGAGCTTCTCACGGATCTGCGGGTAAGACGGCCTTAATTCAACAACCTTTCTGTAAAAGGGCAGCGCCTTGCTCGTTTGGCGGGTCAGAACATACAGGTCGCCCACCTTGCTCAGCACCGCCGGGTCCTTTTCGCCAAACGTGGCCGCCTTTTCCAGAAGGCGTCCGACGCGCTGAAGTTCGGCCTCGGTCAAAGAAGCTCCAGAGTCGCGCAGCACGTTTCGGCTGCAGAGCTCGGCCAGAGAAAGCCAGAAGCTGGCATCCTCGCTCTTGGAACGTGCAGCTTTCTCGAGGACCTGCTCTGCTTTGGCGGTTTGGCCCCCCGAGAGATAGACTTCCCAAAGCGCTTCATACGGAGCGAATGATTTCGGAGCCATTTCTATGGCGGCCTGCGCGTATTTGGTGGCCAATTCCGGCTTGTGCAGGTGTCGCAGGTAAGTTGCGCTCAATGCCAGATAAGGAGCCGTCTCCTTCGGCGCTGCCTTGACGGCATCCTTCAACACGGAAATTGCCTCCGCTGTCTCTCCCCGGCGCAAGTAGTCGTAGGCCACCTTGATGGCCAGATCGGCATTGGCCGGATCCAGAGCGAGTGCTTTGCGATAGCTTTCGAGTGCCTTTTCGGGCCCGTCGCTCTCCTCTTCGAAAAGGCCGTTTACAAACCACGCCAAGGCGTCGGCTCTCCGCTGACCTTTGGTATCGAGAGCCCGGCTCGTTTGCGCAACATCCATCGGAAGCACATCCGCAACGGCTCCAAGCGCGGCAAAGTCGGCCAGTGCCAAGGCGGCACCCGCCAAAAGAAGGAAGATCTGCCGAGTTCTGCGACCGGCAGCCTCGATTGGTCCCTGCCCGCTCATGCTCGAAAGTGTATCTCTTACGACTTGTAGCGCAAACGCTTCTTGTGACGATTTTCGCGCATACGCTTGCGGCGCTTGTGCTTCGCGATTTTCGCCTTTCTCTTCTTTTTCAGTGAACCCATGAGCGGTGTGTAAACTCCAAACTAGTAGACGACCTTGTTGAGCGGATACTCGATTATCCCCTCCGCGCCCAATGCCTTAAGTTTTGGGATGATCTCCCGGACGATCTTCTCCTCGATCACCGTCTCGACAGCAACCCACCCAGACTGGGCCAGGGGCGAAATCGTAGGATTTCGGAGGGAGGGCAATGCCTCAAGCAAATTCTTCAAGTTTGATTCTTGAAGATTCATTTTAAGGCCGACCAAGTCTCTGGCATTAATCGCGCCCTTGAGGAGGAGGGTCAGTGTTTCGAGCTTCGCGCGCTTCCATTTGTCCTCGAAAGCCGCGTGGTTGACGATCAAAACCGGATAGGACTCCAAGAGTGTGTCGACGATGCGTAACTTGTTGTCCCGCAGCGATGAACCCGTCTCAGTTATATCGATAATGGCGTCCACTAGATCGGGGACTTTGACTTCGGTTGCCCCCCAAGAAAATTCTACTTCAACATTTACTCCGGCACGTTCGAAGAACCGCCGAGTCAGCCCGACGGCCTCGGTCGCCACCCGCTTGCCCTCGAGGTCCCGCACGCTGCGGATGGGCGATTCCTCGGGAACAACGAGCACCCAGCGCGTCGGCCGGGCACTGGCCTTGCTGAAGGATAGCTCCGTCATCTCCCGCACATCCGACTCATTTTCGGCTACCCAATCGCGGCCCGTGATTCCGGCATCCAAATATCCGTGTTCGACATAGCGACTAATCTCTTGCGCACGCAGCAAGCGGATTGCCAGCTCCGGATCGTCAATCGTCGGCCGATACGAACGCGTAGATCCCGAGACTGAAAAACCGGCCTTTCCAAAGAGGTTTATGGTAGCCTCCATCAGGCTTCCTGAAGGGAGGCCGAGAGTCAGAAGGTGGGAAGACATGCGGAACGCGGATTAACGTTCAGTTCCCGTTATCTCGCAAGGGGAAAAGCTGCCTCTAGCCTTGCATTCGACCGGAGTTCCCTTCGCGTCGCGCTTGCCGTGCCTTCAAAAAAGTCAGCAGGAGGAAGTAGAAGAACGCCGCCGCCGGAGCCGCCAGAAAGAGCGAGCCGAGCAGCAGAGGAAACCCAACGTCGAGAAAAGTAGTCCATTTCAACATTTCGCTGACATGGATGTGGTGCATGTCCATCTTGGGGGGGAGATGGTGGGGATGATTAAGCAGCCAGAAACCGATGTCATATTCGATGCGGAGCAGGACTGGCCAAAGCGGGGTGACAACGTCGTGCAACGACACGGCAATCACCGCGGCGATCGGATTACAGCGAAGAAGATACGCGCCGCCGAGCGAAAGCAGCGTCTTAATCCCAAAGAGCGGCGTGAAACCGACGAACACTCCGATTGCGACGCCGCCAGCGATCGCATGAGGCGTGTCCCGCAAAGTGACCAGCTTTGATCCAAGACGCTTGAAATGGTCTATCAAACTGCTCACGGGATAACCGATAAATGGCTGGTTCCTTTGCTTCCAGATTGAAATTCTGAGAGGCCCGCCATAATTTTAGACTTCTATGATGGCCGCGCGGTTTGAGGATGTTCAACGGGATTCGTCGTCGAGCTTTTCGCGCTGGCTCATTCCTGCTCTATTGCTCTCGATCCTCCTCCATCTGTCGTTGTGGTTCTGGGCGCGGAATTTATCGCTGCCCTCAGCCGGCCGAGAGGTCTACGAACGGATCGTTCCGCGGACGTTCAACCTCGAACGTGTCGAGGTTGATTCGAAGTTGCTGGCTCCGGATGACGCTTCCGAGAAACAAGTCTCTTTGGCGCCCGAAAGCGTCAATCTTCCGGACGAGAAGGCATCGTTTGAGAAGCTGATGGCCGACAACAAGGGAGAGCCTGCGGCACCGAAGATCGACCAATCCGTCCTCTCTGAAAAGCCAACCGCCTCTTCAACCACGCTTGAGGAGACCACGCAGATGGCCAAGCGCAGCGGCGCGGAAAGCATTCTCGAGGATACCAGAGCTCTGCAAAAGGCGCTGCTGGCCGAGAAGCCGAGCGCGGCAGGCCGCCCGACCGGCAAGGTGCTCGATCCGCAGGCGCTCACTGGCCGTGCGCTTGCCAAAACCGGTGCATTGCGCGGCGGGGACACTCCGGGCTTTAGCAACCTCGACGAGCTTCTGGCCCGCACCGGACCTCTCAGTTCGGAAACCGCGCCAATCCTGATGCCGACCGACCTGCTCTTCGATTACGATAAGGACAGTCTCCGTGTCGAGGCGCTGGCGAGCCTCGAAAAGCTTGGTACTCTCATTCGTCGGAACCCACAAGCCTCCTTCATCATCGAGGGGCATAGCGATTCCTTTGGCTCCGAGGATTACAATCAGGACCTCAGCCGTCGCCGTGCGGACACGGTCAAAGCTTGGCTTATTACGATCATGAAGATCCCCCCCGACCGAATCGCCGCCCGGGGGTTCGGCACATCCCGACTCATCGCACCAGCATCTGGAACCATAGAGGAGCAGCAGATCAATCGCCGCGTCGAAATTGTCATTCGGACCAAGTAAACTTGGATGCTCCATTAACATGCGGATCGTCCAGTGGAGATAACGATTCAGGCAATTGACGGCGAAGCAAGCGCGGCGGCGTCACAGGGCAGGAATGAATTCCCCCTCGAGAGGCCGGGGTGCCGCAGCCGATGATTACCCCCAACGAACACGCCCTCGAGCAGGCGGCACGCGCCCTTCGCGAAAAGTCGCTTAAACGCGTCGGCGAAAGCATCGAAATTTTCCGCGGCTTTCGCAAGGTCGAGGAACATCGGCTGCGAATGTGGCACCACGCCGTTGCCGGGGGACGCGAAGTTGCTCGCCAACGCTCTGACTTGGTCGACATCCTCTTTAAGGAGCTGTTCGAAGGCGTGGTCCGCTCTGTCGTTCCCAAAGGTCTCCCCGAACTTCTCGTCGTAACGGCACTTGGCGGCTACGGACGCAGGGAGCTTGCGCCCTTCAGCGATATCGACATCATGTTCACGACGGCGAAGCCGCAGCCGTCAAAGGCATCGGAGGAAGTTATCCGGAAAACGCTGACGACCCTTTGGGATATCGGATACAAGGTAGGCCACTCCACCCGCTCGATCGCCGAAACCATCAAGCTCGCCAATGCGGACATGGTCACCAAGACTTCCCTCCTGGAATCTCGGTACCTGAGCGGCGATCGCGAACTCTTCAACGAGTTCAAAGAAAAGTTTGAAAAGGAATGCGTCCGGGGACGAGAGGGAGAATATATCTCCTGGCGCCTGTCCAACCGGGCGGAGACACGCGAAAAGTACGGGCGCAGCGTTTTCATGCAGGAGCCAAACGTCAAGAACGGCGTCGGCGGCTTGCGAGATTTTCACAATCTCTTGTGGATCAGCTATTTCAAAGAGGGGATCAACACCACGGCCAAATTGCTCGAGCGTCGTTTCCTGCGCGATTCGGAACGCCGTGCACTCGATAAGAGCTACGACTTTCTCTTGAGAGTGCGCACAGAAATGCACTATCTCACCGGTCGTCCTGTCGACACACTTACCCTGCAACTTCAGGGACGCGTCGCTGCCGGCTTCAACTTTCCTCAAAAGCACATCCTGCTTCGGGTGGAAGCTTTCATGCGCGAATACTTCAGCCACGCACGCAACATTCATCTTGTCACACAATCAGCCATCGAGCGCATAACTGCGGTCCCCGAACGGTCGCCGCTTTTTGGAATTCTTCGCCAGAAAGTAGAAAAATTTGACGGCTTCGCAGCCCGCAACGGGAAGCTCTACGAGGAATCGAGGGAAACCTTCGCCGAAGATCCTTATCGGCTTATTCGAGCTTTTCATCACGCTCAAGTCCGGCAGCTCAGTTTCAGCCCCGAGTTGCGCGACAGCATTCGCAGGCGTCTCCGCCTCGTGAACCGCACCTTTCAATATGCTCGCGTCGCCAGAGAGACCTTCCTCGCGATCCTTTCACGCAAGGGCGAGGTCGGCCGCATCCTTCGAGAGATGCACGATCTCGGCTTTCTTGGGCGCTACATCCCGGAGTTCGGCGCGCTCACTTGCCTCGTGCAACACGAATTTTATCACCGCTACACGGCTGACGAGCACACTCTGGTGTGCATCGAAAAACTGGACGGCGTTCTTTTTGCCGAAGCGGAGAAATTTCGGGGCTACCGAGCCCTGTTTCAAAAGCTGGAAGATCCCGCGATCCTCTATCTGGCCCTTCTCCTTCATGACACGGGCAAGGCCGCCAACAAGCGGAACCATGAGGACGCCAGCGCGGTCCTCGCACAAAAAGTCGCCCGGCGTCTGCAGCTCTCTCCGGAGCGGCGTCGCATGCTCATCACGCTGGTCAACTCGCATTACGAGCTTTCCTTCACGGCTCAGAAGCGAAACCTGGATGACGCCGCAACGATCAGCGAATTCGGTGGAATTGTCGGTAACCGCGCCAACCTCGATGCGCTGATGCTTCTGACTTTAGCCGACGGCCAAGGCACTAGCGACCAAAACTGGTCCGACTGGAAGGAGGGGCTTGTCTGGATCCTCTACCGACGGATGACAGAATATTTCGAAGGCGTTAGGATCAGCATGGCACAGCTCCGCCAAAATCTGGAAGACCTTAGGGAGGCTGTCGGTCGGCGACTGTCCAAAGATTTCGCCGATGAGATCGAAGCCCACTTCGAACACATGCCTGAACGATACTTTCAAATGTTCGACTCAGAGCAGATCGCCGGCCATGTGCGCCTGTTCCGAACATTCTTGGAAACTCATCTCACGCGCGAAGATCCTCCTCCCTATGCACCTGTCTTCAAATGGATAGCCAGGCCTGAGCAAGGGCACAGCGAAGTGTGGGTTTGCGGATGGAACCGCCCGCGGCTGCTGGAGCGCATTGCCGGGGCTTTCCTCTCGGCCCAAATCAATATCCTGAGCGCAGACGTGTTCACCCGTGGGGACAATCTCGCTCTCGATATATTCCGCGTGTGCAGCACCCAGCTCGCCCCGGTCACAAGCTCTCGAGATATCACGCGCGTCGAAACGCGGCTTTGCGACTCACTGGCGTTCGAGGACTACGACTTTACTCCGCTTTTAAGCAAGAACGCACTCCTGCGCACTTACCGAATTTCGCAGGAGGCAGAAATTCCTACCAAGATCGTGGTCGATAATACCTCTCACCCGAGCTTCACCCTGGTCGACGTTCAGACCCCAGATCGGCTCGGGCTTCTCTACGATCTGTTGCGGGCTCTCGGCGAGACGGAAGTGAATATCGAGTTGTCGCGCATCACCACTGAAATGGACGTTGCCATGGACACTTTTTATGTCACCGATGGCAGCGGCAAGATTAACGACGAATCCGCCATTAAGCGCATCCAGCGCCATTTGCAGCGCGCCTCCGTGCGCGCCCTTGGGTAGGATGTCATGACTCTACGCTTCGCACGCCTGTTTTGGCGCCAGGTCGTGCGACAGGCCTGGCGGCACCCGTTCCTTACGGGTCTGAACGTTCTCGGCATCGCTTTGGGTATTACCGTCTTCCTCGCTGTTCAGATTGCAAATCGAGGAGCGATCGCGAGTTTTGAGGCTGCCGCGGAGCTTACTACCGGGCGCGCCCACCTTGAGATTCGGGGGCATCTCGATGACAGCTTGTTGCCCACAGTCGCCTCAGTTGCGGGGATCAAATCCGCCACCCCAATTCTTGAGGGGATTGTAACGTTCCCGGACACTCCAGGCGAATACCTGCGCATCCTGGGGGTGGATCCGTTTACCGGCCGCGAGATCTTTCCGTTTCAGTTGGATACTGCAGGGAGCCCAACACTCGACTTTGAAAAGTGGCTCGGCGATCCGGAGGCGATCGCGGTTCAAACCGGATTTCCGAAAACCGGCCGCTTTGAGGTGCTCGCGGGAACTATGCTTCGGACGCTCCATCCGGCATTCGTCATCAAACCCGATGCTTTCGCACAAACCGATCCACGTCTGGCGGTCATGGATATCGGCTGGGCACAGGAACTTTTCGGGTCGGCCGATCGTATTTCTTCAATCTTGATCCTCCTTCATGATCCCGCGCAAGTGGAACTTGTCGCGGACGCGTTACGCAAGATCGTTCCTGCCGAAAGCCGAGTTACCGTTCCCGCAACTCGCAGTCAGGAGATGAAGTCGATGCTGGGTGCCTTCCAGCTGAATATCACCGCCATGAGCCTGGTTTCTCTAGTCGTCGGCATGTTTTTGATATGCAACAGCGTCGGCGTGTCGGTGATCCGTCGACGAGTGGACATCGCCATCTTGAGGGCAAACGGCGCAACGCGCGGGGAAGTTCGCCGGCTGTTTCTCTCTGAAGCGGCCTTCGAGGCGGCTATTGGAGTAGCCTTGGGCATATGGCTGGCTCCTCTGCTTGCCGGCTGGATCGCCCAGCCGGTGTCACACAGCATCTCCGCCCTTTATGAACTGGTGCGTGTCGAGAATCCTGCACTCACTCACCGCCAAATGTTGGAGGCGCTCGCAATTGGAATGTCAGCGGCCCTCGTAGCGGCATGGCTTCCTGCTTCAGAAGCGGCGCATTGTGATCCGGCACGCATTCTTCATCCCGGTGCCGGAATCGAAGTCTTTTCCCCTTTGCGCAAGCGGGGGCTGGTTCTCGCCATTCTGCTGGTTGGCACCGCCTTCGGATTATGCGTGTATTCCTTAAAAGGCGGCTCGAAGTATTTGGGGTTCGCCGCGGCGGGAGCGATCATCGCAGGCTTTTCGCTCCTGGTGCCTTGGCTTGCTCTCGCGGTGGCGCTCTTCTTTCGGAATTTCGGCGCGATCTTCCGGCTGGCCACCGACCATTTTGCTCGCTCCCTGCACCGAAATGCGCTGACCATCGCCGCTCTGGCAGCCGCTATCGCGCTGACCATCAGCGTGACCGTGATGATCGATTCATTTCGTGGAAGCGTGCAACGATGGATCGACAATACCCTGACTGCAGATCTCTACATTGCCCCGGCCGTCAATGAAACTGCCGGCTTGCAGGCCCTCATGCCTTCTGACGCGGAAGCATGGGCCACGGGCCATGCCGACGTGCTCGAAGTTGGCACATTTCGCGAACTTCCCATTCGCTTTCGTGACGAGCTCACCTCCCTCGCGGTCATCAACGGCAAGGCGCGCGGAAAAATTGAATTCCTCGCCGGCGAGGCGGCCGAGGAGGGCTTCCAATCCGGCGAATGGGTAGCCGTGTCGGAAAGTTTCTCGAATCGATTTGCGGTCAAACCGAAGGAGAAGATTTCGTTACCAACTCCCGCAGGGGTCAAGGAGTTTGCTGTCTGTGGAATCTACAGGGATTTCGCGCGAGATCGCGGGACAATCCTGATGCCAAGAGCTCTCTTCGATCGCTATTGGCAGGAAAAGCAGGCGCATTCCCTCGCGCTTAAGCTGCGCGACCCACATCTATCAAGTGCCGTCGTCGAGGCATTTCGGCAACAATTTGGCCGACAGGGTCAATTCGCTGTCTACGACAATGCCGCGCTCCGTCAGCGCGTGTTCGACATCTTCGACGAGACTTTCGCCGTCACTTCCATGCTCCGGGCGATCGCGATCATCGTCGCTGTCGCCGGCGTGCTCTTTTCCCTCAGCGCCCTGGTCATCGAACGTGAGCGCGATATCGGCGTCTTGCGCGCGATGGGTGCTTCCCGGGCGCAAGTGTTGGGAATTTTCCTCACTGAGGCGGCCTTGATCGGTTTCACCTCCGCGCTAAGCGGACTGGCGTCGGGCGGAGCGTTGGCGATGGTTCTTACCTGGATCGTAAACAAAGCCTTCTTTGGCTGGACTATCGAATTGCACTACCCAGCCGTCCAACTCCTCACCACACCCCTCTGGATCGTCGCGGTGGCGTTTCTGGCCGCCCTTTTTCCTGCCTGGCGCGCAACGCGAATCGCACCGGCCATTGCAGTCCGGTTCGAATAGCAAGAAGCGGTCAGGCTTAGGCGGAAGCCTCGCACAAGGCTGTCCAAAGCGTGTCGCCAAACATTCCTTTGGCGCGCCGCTCCAGACTACTCCCCGATGTGCCATCCCGCAGCACGGCGAAGAAAGTCGAACCCGAGCCAGACATTCCCGCTGCACGGACTTCGGGCTGCCTCAACAACCAATTCTTCATAACAGGTAAGACAATGAATTTTCGGAAGACGGGACGCTCGAGCACATTGAAAATTTTGACGGAGCCAAGGTCTTGCTCAGACTCAAGTCCATCCGGCAAAGGATGCGAAGCGGCCCAAGTCTTGTATGCCCACGCGGTTTCCACGCCAAACGGCGGCTTGATCAGGAGAAGGTTGAGATTTTCGGAGAGCTCGAATGACTCAATGATCTCCCCGCGACCGCGACAGATTGCTGGTCGGCGGCGCACGAAGAATGGGACATCGGAGCCGAGTCTTGCGGCGATCTTCTCCAAGCCTTCCAGACCAAGTTTCGTGTCAAGCAGTTGGTTCAGCGCCAGAAGAATGGTTGCAGCATTGCTGCTTCCTCCACCTAAACCGGCTGCAATTGGGATCCGTTTCTGGAGATGAATGGTCGCGGCAAATCGCAGACCTGTTTCGTGTTGAAATTCATAGGCTGCCGCCGCCGCCAGGTTGCTCCGATCTCTTGGCAGCGCGGGATCATCGGACGACAGGGTGATCGTGTCCCCCGGCAAGATTTCGACGCTAATTTCGTCGGCAAGTGAAACCGGCACCATGATTGTCTCGATGTCGTGAAAACCATCGGCACGACGGCCAAGAATCCGCAGTTGCAAGTTGACTTTGGCGGGAGCGCGCACCTTCATGGCCCCCGCATCCTCTGCAAATGGCTGGCACCGCTAAAGAAAAAATCATTGTCGCGCTGGACGTGCCAAATGCGGCCTCCGCGCTCACTCTGGTGGACGCGCTGGGAGACACGATCTCTTGGGTGAAGGTCGGTCTGCAGCTCTTTACCGCACAAGGTCCGCCGATCGTCAGCGCCATGAAAATTCGAGGTCTGAAAGTTTTCCTCGATCTAAAGTTTCACGACATTCCCCACACCGCTCTCGAAGCGGTGCGTTCTGCCGTCGCACTTGGCGCCGACATGACCACCATTCATCTTGCCGGCGGAAGCCACATGGTGCGAAGCGCGGTCGAGGCGGCCAAGGGCTCGCCGCTGCTCGTCCTGGGTGTTACTGTGCTCACCAGCCTCGATGATGATCAACTGAAGGAAATCGGTGTCCAAAGAACCGCGCAACAGCAAGTGATGGAACTTGTCGCGCTCGGCCAAAAGTGTGGTCTGCGGGGACTCGTTTGCAGTCCGTTGGAGATCGCTGCATTGCGCAGCAAGTTTGGGGATTCTCTGACAATCGTCACGCCCGGGGTGCGGCCATCGGATTCCAGCATCGATGACCAACGACGCGTGATGACTCCCGCGGATGCTGTTCGCGCCGGCGCGGACTACCTGGTTATCGGGCGTCCGATCACCGCTGCCCCTTCACCGCGAGAAGCCGCCATTCGCATCGCGGAAGAAATTGGGAATAGCCTGTCGCCGACAAACCCAGTGACCTGAGGCCGCCTCGTGCTCCTCCGGTAAAAGCCCGTTTCTCCTTTTCGGGAGTTCTGCCTGAAACTAATCGCGGAAATTTTTGAAGGCCAAGCCGACTCCGAAATTGCCTGCGCGCAAGGAACCAATCACTTTCTGAAGCTCATCCCGCTTGCCTCCCGTGACACGGATCTGACGATCCTGGAGCGTCGCCTGGACCTTCAGACTCATTGCTTTGATCGCCTTGGTGATTTCCTTTGCCTTGTCACCGTCCAAACCTTGCTTAATCGCGAGTTCCTGTCGTGAATGGCCAAGAGGAGATATCTCGGGATCCTTCTGCTCGACATTCCGCAGGTCAACTCCCCGCTTGGCGAGCTTGCCGATGATGATTTCACGCAAGCCCTTGAGAAGCGCGCCATCATTGACCGTAAGAAGAACGGAGCCGGTTTTCGCATCAAGTTCAATCGTCGCGGTGACTCCCTTGAAATCGAAGCGCGAACTCAATTCGCGCTGAGCCTGATCGACAGCGTTCTTGACCTCCATGCGGTCGACCTCGGAAACGACATCAAAGGATGGCACAGCGTGAGTCTCGCCAATAAAAACAATAGACGCAACGTCCCTTAATCAAGGAGATCGAGCCACGATGAGGGCCAACGCAGCCAAGGGCCTAGATTTGGGAGAGTCGGAAGAACTGCTCTGCGGTCGAGCTGGTCTGGCGGGCCACTTCCTCGAGAGATGTGCCACGATCGCGCGCAATTTGCTCAGCCACCAGCCTCGTGAATGCCGGTTCACAACGCTCGCCCCGATGGGGAACGGGGGCCAGATACGGGCAATCGGTTTCCACCATATAGCCATCCTCTGGGACGGTCACAGCAGCCTCCCGGACAAGCTTGGCGTTCTTGAAGGTAACAATTCCGGTAAATGACACCAGGTGCCCGAGTGCGACGACATCCATCGCCTGATCGGGACGGTTTCCAAAGCAGTGAAACACACCCCGCACTCTACCGGTGTACGGTTCCAAGATTTCCAAGGTGTCGTCCCACGCGTCGCGTTGATGGATGACAACGTTGAGCCCAAGAGCAACTGCCAGGTCGAGTTGAACGCGAAATGCTTCGGTTTGCGCGGACTTGTAAGCGCCATCCAGGACAGCCGCCTCGGCATCCTGAGCCACCCCGGCCTGCAAAGCGGCAATCGCCGGAGAGCTTTCCAGCTCGCTGCTGGGCAAATGATGATAGTCCAGCCCGGTCTCCCCGATCGCGGCAACTTTTGGATGCTCAGCAAGAACGCGCAATCCCGGAAGGAAGTCCTCCACTTCGTTCTGAACATTCGTTGGATGCACCCCGACAACCGCGAAAACGTTGGAATACTTTTCCGCCAGCGCGACCGCTCGCTCACTGCTCTCGAGGCCCGTGCCGATCGTGATGATCCTTGTCACGCCAGCCGACACGGCATCTTGAATCACCTTATCAAGATCATCAGCGAATTCCGGATAGTCCAAGTGAGCGTGAGTATCGATCAACATAGATTGTCTTTTCTCATCATCGTGCGGTGTGGTAAGCTCGCAATCGGCAAGTGAACGACGACATAGTTGCTCGGTTGGACCGGATGCTCAAGCTATCGATTCTCAGTGGCGGGACATCCGAGAGAAAAATTTCCAAGCTCCAGACGAACGAGCGGAGCGTAATCTCCGTTGAAACGATCGCTTATCGCACATTTAACCGAATTTTGAGCGCCTCAAGGTGGCGATCGCCACAAGTTGAGGATCTCAAAAGCAAAAACCAACAATACCAAATGAATACAACGAAAACACTCCTCGCGGGCGCAGCTGTGGCTGGTCTCATGACTGGCTCAATGGCCGTCCGCGCCTTCGCAGCCGGCGAACCAACTCCAGCCGGAGTTTCGCTCCAGACCATGGGGGACAAGGGCGCGCACGCCTGCAAGGGACAAAACGCCTGTAAAGGCCAGGGCGGCTGCAAGACCGGTGACCAGGGATGTAAGGGCAAGAACACCTGCAAGGGCAAGGGCGGCTGCGCCACCAAGAGCAGCTAGATGGCTCCTAAGGCTAAGAAGCATCTGGCGACTTAGCCAACAATCGAAAACGCCGCCGCTTTCGGTAGGGAAGGCGGCGGCCCTTCGAAACTCATGACAAAAGATGCCCGCGAATCCCTTCAACGCTTACACTGACTACGGGATCGGAATAGGTCTCCGCGTCCCCCACTACCGGCATATTCTTGAGAAGAAACCAGTTGTCGATTGGTTCGAAATCATTTCCGAGAACTTCATGGTCGACGGCGGACGTCCCCTGGAGGTGCTCGATTCGATCTTAGAGCAATACCGCGTCGTCCAGCATGGAGTGGCGATCTATTTCGGCTCGGCGGACAAACTGAACCGGGACCATCTTAAGAAGCTCAAGCGCCTCGTCCAGCGCACGAATACACCGTGGCTCTCGGATCATTTATGTTGGGGCAGCGTGGACGGCCGTTATACGCACGATCTACTCCCCATGCCCTATACGTTCGCAGCCGCCAAGGTGACCGCGCAAAAGATTCGCGAGGCGCGCGATTTTCTCGAGGTGCCCATCTGCGTCGAGAATGTGAGCAGCTATGCGGAGTTTCACGCCTCGGAGATGACGGAATGGGAGTTCTTAAGCGAAGTCGTCGAGCTGGCCGACTGTGGAATTCTCCTCGACGTCAATAACATCTACGTCTCGTCGCAGAACCACAACTTCGACCCTTACGATTATCTGAATAACATTCCGCACCATCGTGTCGGACAAGTCCACATCGCGGGGCATTCCAAATTCGAAAAATACATTCTCGATACCCACGATCACCCGGTCCTGGATCCGGTTTGGAAGATGTATGGGCACGCCATAAAGCAGATCGGTCACACTGCCACCTTGCTCGAATGGGACGATCGTATCCCCTCGTTCGACGAAGTTCACAATGAAGCGCGCAAAGCCCTCAAGTTTCAGCAGCAACAGCTCGAAAGCAAAGTTGCGTGAAGTTCGATCCAGAGCCGATCTGCTCGACTTGCAACGATCGATGGCCAGCGCCATCTTTCGCCCTCTCACGCCGGCCTGGCGGATGCAAACCCGCCCCCCGGACGAGACCAACATGGGTGCGGAGGCGTCCGAGTTCATCAAACCAAATGATCGGCTGAGTTCGTTCGAGCGGCTCGAAATCTATAACCGTCAATATTGGTTCCGGCTGCTTGATTGTCTCTATGAAGACTATCCCGGGCTGCTGGCGGTGCTGGGGGAGAAGCGGTTTCTAAAATGCGTCCGGGCGTACCTTGTCCGTCATCCGTCGGATTCTTTTGCGCTGCGCGACCTCGGGTCGCGCCTGGAGCAATTCCTGTGCGACGAACCGGAGTGGAGCGGGCGACGGCAAGCGCTCGCACTGGATATGGTTCGTTTTGAATGGGCGCAGGTCGTCGCTTTTGACGGACCGTCGCGGCCCCCAATTACAACAGATCAAATCCTCGACATCCCACCCGACAAGTTGCGCCTGGGCCTTCAGCCTTATCTCAGTCTGCTCAAGCTTGGCTACGCCGTGGATGATTTCGTGATTGCGCTGAAGCAGCGGTCGACGGACGGCCTACGCGGTGAAGCCAGCAACGCATTCGATTCTGCGCCGAAGGCTGCGCCGCGCAAGAAGCGCGTTCACCTGCCGGCGCGCGCCCAGATCTATCTCGCGGTGCATCGCCACGAAAATCGACTCTACTTCAAGCGTCTTGAAGCCGAGGCGTTCGCCATCCTCACTTCATTGCGCCAGGGCGCAACTGTGGCCGATGCCTGCATCGAAGCGATCTCCTCCCACCACGACAAGGACGTCAATTGGCCTTCCAGAATCCAGGCATGGTTTCAAAACTGGGCCGCCTTGGGTTGGCTCTGCCGGGCAAAATGAATCACTTTGTCGCGTTGATTCGCCGGGCCTATGAACAGTTCGCGGTGGTGGCGGACTATCTTCAAGCGCCCTTGTTGTTGGCCGTGCGAGTGTTCTTTTTCTGGCAGCTATTCCTAGGGGGCAAAGGCAAACTGCTTAACATCGATAAAACAGCGGAGTTTTTCGGCAGCCTGAATATTCCGATGCCTGTCTTGAGCGCCTATCTTGCCGGTGCCACGGAATGCTTTGGAGGCCTGCTGTTGGTTATCGGACTTGCTTCGCGCTTAGTCGCGATCCCGGTCGCGTTCACGATGATCGTCGCGTATGTCACCGCCGATTACGAGGCCGTGACCAGCATTTTCAGCGATCCTGACAAGTTCGTCGCCGCGGCTCCGTTTCCGTTTCTGCTTGCGTCCCTCCTGGTGCTTGCTTTTGGTCCGGGTGCGATCTCGGTTGATGCACTGATCAAGCGTTTCTGGGGCGGCAGACGGCCGGAAAAATTGCGATTCTGATCCCGGTGACCCGCGTTTTTTCCATCCTTTCGGCCGGCATCCTGCTTTCCTGGCCAGCGCGAGCAGAAGAGAGCATCGATTGGCAACCGTGGTCGGAGGAGGTCTTTGCGCGCGCCCAGAAGGACAACCGATTTGTTCTTCTCGATCTCGGAGCAGTGTGGTGCCACTGGTGTCACGTGATGGAGGACATTACCTACCGTGACCCGGAGGTCATAAAACTCCTTCGCTCGCGCTACATCGCAGTCCGCGTGGATCAAGATTCTCGTCCCGATCTGTCGAATCGCTATGAGGATTATGGTTGGCCCGCGACAATCGTCTTTGACGCCAACGGAAATGAGATTGTCAAACGGCAAGGCTACATTCCGCCGCGGCCGATGGCCTCCATGCTGCAGGCGATCATCGACGATCCCACTCCTGGACCGTCTGTTCTTCCGGAGGAGAAAATCGTCGCTGTCAGCACCGCATCGTTGCCGCCTGCGATTACCGAAGCACTGCGAACACGCCTGCTTGATTCCTACGATCCGGAAAACTTGGGCTGGGGAACGGTTCATAAGTTTCTTGATTGGAACGTCATCGAATATTGCATGTCGGTGGCAGCTCGAGGCGGTGATGGCGCAGTGTGGGAGCGAATGGCGCGGGAGACCTTGGCGGCGCAGCGCAACCTTTTCGATCCGGTATGGGGAGGAGTTTATCAATATTCGACCGACGGGGATTGGAAGCATCCCCACTACGAGAAACTCCTTCAATTTCAGGCCGAGAACCTCCGTATCTATTCCCTCGCCTATGCGCGCTGGGGCGACCCTGAGTATTTGCAGGATGCGCGGCAGATCCGCCGCTACATGAAGGACTTTTTGACAAGTCCGGAAGGGGCTTTCTACACCAGCCAGGATGCTGACCTTGTCCCCGGAGAGCACTCAGAAGGATACTTCGCGTTGGACGACCAGGAACGTCGCAAGAAAGGAATTCCTCGCGTTGATACCCATGTTTATTCACGCGAAAACGGGTGGGCCATCCAAGCACTTGCCACTCTCTACGCGGTCACAGGTGAAATCGAATCGCTCAAGGATGCGATTGTGGCGGCAAATTGGATTATCGAAAAACGCGCCTTGCCGGGCGGGGGATTTTCCCACGACGAGCAGGATGTCTCGGGGCCCTACCTTGGTGATACTCTGTTCATGGGCAACGCGTTCTTAGCGCTCTACGCGGCCTCAGGCGACCGAGCGTGGCTAGATCGTGCCAAATCGGCTGCAAACTATATCGATGCGCATTTCAAGACCGATGCGGGTTTCTCCACGTCCGTTTCGTCGGGTTCCCTTCGTCCGACAAGACAACTTGATGAGAACGTTGCTCTCGCCAGGTTTGCAAATCTGCTGAATCAGTACTCGGGCGACGCCAACTTTCGCGAAATGGCCGACCACGCAATGCGGTATCTCGCCTCCCAAGGAGACGCCAAACGGCGCGGTTATCAGGTGGGAGGCGTACTGCTTGCAGATCATGAATTGTCTGTGGCTCCCCTGCACATCACCGTGGTGGGAGGCAAGAGCGATCCGGCGGCACGCGGTTTGTTTCTGGCCGCTTTGAAACAGCCGACCACCTACAAGCGGGTCGAATGGTTTGATGAGGCCGAGGGGCCCCTGCCGCACGCCGATGTGGAATACCCGCAGATTGGAAAAGCCGCGGCGTTTCTCTGCACAGAAAAGAGTTGTTCCGCCCCAATCTTCACGCCAGAAAAACTCAAGGTGCGATAGCTAAGACGCAGCTCTTACCACTGCACCACCGAACTGGCGTAGGTTAGGCCCCCGCCAAATACAACCATCAGAATGTAATCTCCGACCTTGAACCGACCCGTCCGGTTGCCCTCGTCCAGCGCGATGGCTACTGCGGCCGCGGAAGTATTGCCGTAACGATCGAGATTCACCTGAAATTTCGAAAGAGGAACATCTAGACGGTCGGCGAGCGCCTCAATGATCCTCAGGTTCGCTTGGTGAGGAATGATGCATGTGAGATCATCGACTGCAAGGCCGCTCTGCTTTAACGCCCGGTTCGCCGCGGCGAGCATGGAAGTCACGGCTTGCTTAAAGGTTTCGCGGCCGTTCATATGCAACGTGTTAAGGCGCTGGTCGATGTTTTCCTTTGTGACGGGAAGGGCGCATCCTCCGCCAGGCATGTGCAGGATCTCGGCGAAGTTTCCGTCGCTACCCATGAATGTGGTGATCACGCCGTGCGAGCCAGCGCGCCAGCGGAGCACGGCCGCACCCGCACCGTCCCCAAAAAGCACGCACGTGTTGCGATCACTCCAATTCACGATCGAGCTCAGCTTGTCCGCGCCGATCACCAAAACTGTGTTGTAGGTGTGATTGCTGATGAATTGCTGAGCCACTTCGATTCCGTAGAGAAATCCCGAGCATGCTGCCGAAACATCGAAGCAAGCGGCCTTGTCCGCTCCAAGCAGCCGCTGAACATGGCATGCCGTGGAAGGAAAGAACGTGTCCGGGGTGACAGTCGCCACAATGATCAGGTCGATTTCGGTGGCTTTCACCCCCGCCTGCTCCATGGCGTTGCGAGCAGCAGAGGCTGCCATGTGGCTCGTATGTTCCCCATCCGCGGCAACACGCCGTTCCTTAATTCCCGTGCGGGTGGTGATCCATTCATCGGTCGTCTCAACGATTTTTTCCAGATCAGCGTTGGTGAGGATCCGCTCCGGGACATAGCTACCGGTTCCGATGATGGAAACGGCGCGGCTAGGCTGGCGGGACCGCGTCCGCGGGATTTTCTTCATTGTAGCGCTTGATGGCCTCAACGATGCGGGGATTGATGCCCAGTTCGACGAATTCGCAGGCCACACGCAAGGCATTTTTGATGGCCAGAGCGCTGCTGGCGCCATGAGCGATAATGGCTACTCCGTTCACACCAACCAGCGGACTCCCACCATACGTTTCATAATTTGTTCGATTGCGGATCGTGAGAAAGGCATCCTTGGCCAGCAGGGCGCCGAGCTTTCGAATCGGGCTGGCCAGCAGCTCGTGCTTGAGCCAGTGAAAGACCGCGGAGGCCGTCGCCTCGCATACTTTCAGAGTTACATTGCCCACGAAGCCGTCGCAGAGGACGACCTCGACCGGATTCTCAAAGAGATCATGCCCCTCGACATTACCGCGGAAGTTCAGCTTGCTTCGCTTGAGCAATTTAAAAATGTCCTTGGTAAATTCGCTTCCTTTGACGTCTTCGCCCCCGATGGACATAAGTCCGACGGCGGGGTTGGGAAAGCCGAGCACGTACTTTGAGATGACGGTGCCCATGATCGCGTACTGCAACATATGCTCCGGACGGGCGTCCACATTCGCCCCTGCGTCGATCAGCACGCAGACGTTGTGCTCGGTCGGAAGGTAGGAAGCTATCCCCGGACGCTCGACGCCTTCCAAGGTGCGAAGCTTGATCGTGGTGCCGGCCACGACCGCGCCTGTGTGCCCCGCGCTGACAATTGCATCCGCCTCGCCGCGTTTTACCAGATCGATGGCACGACTTACTGACGAGTCCTTTTTCCGGCGAATCGCATCCACCGGATGTTCATTCATCCCGACGACCTGAGTGGTGTGGATTAACGAGATCCGAGGGTCTTCGTAGCTGAGCTCCTGGAGCTCCCTCTTCACCGCGGCTTGATCGCCGGTCAGAAAAAGCTTCTTGATCTTCGGATACTCTCGTAACGCCAGCACTGCCCCGGCCACGGTGTTTCGCGGGGCATAATCGCCACCCATTGCATCGAGGGCGATTCTCATGGGAGAATTAACCTGCGTCTACCGTAAGGACCTGGCGTCCCTTATAGTAGCCGCACGCCGGACAGGCGGTGTGCCCGCGCACACTGGCGCCGCACTGAGGACACTGCGAAAGCTTTGGAGCATGCCAGCGGTTGGCCGCCTTGCGGGTGCGCAACCGCATTTTGGAGGTTTTGCGTTTTGGAACTCCCATAAAATCCGTCTATTGGTTTTCTCGTTTTTCAGTCTTTAAGCCATCCAGAACGCCCCATGGCGCGTTGCCGGGAGGCTGGGAGGCATCGGCAGGCGCCTGTGAAAAACGGGCTGGACAGATTTTCTTTCCCTCCGCATCACAGCGAGGATGAGCTGGAAGAGCAAGATGTATATCCTCTCGAACCTCCTCGGTCAAGTCAACCGACTCGCGCCCGTCCAGTTCCTTCTGAAGAGCGAATGGGTCGACAGACAATTTGGTTTCAAATTCATCCAGACAAGCGACGCACCTCAAGCGCACACATAGACTGAGACGGCCGGTCGCAAAGAGACCACCGCCGGAGAGACCCACGTCCAATTCATAGTTGAGGGGCGAGCACGCGTGGGCGCCCACTTCTTCAAGGTCCAAGAAGTCGGTATCCTCGACGCCCTCAACATGAAGAGTGCCGCCGTGTGGAATTTGGCGCAGATGAATCTTCATGGCTGAACGCTCCATGCGGAAAGGTGAAGTTTCAACGCGCAAGTTGGGGCCTCTGAATACCGTATCAGCGGCCCTCCAAGCATCGTCACCGACGCGAGACTCGTGCCAGCAGAAATTTGCGAAGCCACGCAAGCGGGCCGTGAGCCGCGTGCAAGCTAAAAGCGGTAAATAGTGGGTCGAACGGATAACGAAATTCCCACTGGACGGAAGCAAAAAGCGTTGCCAGCAGGCCGAGCAGGGCGATTCCTGTCAACAGAGGAATTCGCATGTCCACGGGTCCCGTCAAGCGCGTTAGCAGTAAGCTGAGCGCGCCAAACAGAAACCACCAGAAGTTTGGGATGAGTTTTCGGCTGATGTTAAACAACACGTCTCCGGGCGCGTTGAAGGGGGGTATGGAGGATACCTTCCACGCCTCCACGGTAGGTTGCCAAGGAAGCCACGACCCCTGCCTTCTTGTCTCATTGGCAACAAAAAGAGGCGTTGGCGGGAGGAGGTCCCCCTCGTTTGGCACAGCCAATCCTTTCGCGGCGTAGCGCGCGTAGATCTCTTCTCTCTCTCGGACGAACGAGCGGCTTAGATCTCTCAAGTTGCTTATCTTGAACGTCTTCTTGTCACGATAGTCGAATACAGTTTCAAGATGCTCCAGGTAGCGCAAGAGCGATCCTCCCGGATCTCGCCAGATCGATTCCACACCGACTTTTCGAAGCAGGCCGAAGTTGTATCCACCGGCCTCCTTTTGCGCCGCATAGATCAGGGAATTGAACATCCGCTGCGTCGAACAGCGAAAGAAGATATCCCTGGTGATTTCGTACTGCACGTAAACCGGGTTGGTCAGAATCTTTGCCTCGACAAACTGCGCCAGTTGTCGGGACGCTGGCCCGTCTTCCGGCGAGATCACATGCTCCTGGACGAACAACCGATAAAAAGGAAGGTGGGCATCGCCGAGCTTAGCGAAGCAAAATTCACCGTATCTCAAGTAATTGAACGAGGAAAGTGCGAGATAAGACGCCGAATAGACAATCAAGAAGGCGCCGGCATTTACAAAGCGACGAACAGTGGCGACATCGGTAGCGAGGAAGGGAAGAAGGAAGCAGAGAAGGAAAGTTTGGTTGCCAGGGCGATTGAGAACCAGCAGCGAAGCGAGCACAGCACTGCCCACCCACGCCCCCACTCCGCTGGAACGCATGGCAAAGAACGTGCAGCAAAACCAGAAGCAAAGCAGAACGGTCTGGAGCGTTTCAGAACCAACGGCATTGAACGACCAGAACAGCCATAGGTTCAGGCCCACGAGGACATTGAGCGCCCACGCCGCGATGAGGCTGAATTCGCGCAAGACGGCGAAGACAGCGGTGATGCTTGCCGCATAGGCAAACGATAGAACCAACTCAATGCCCGTCTCGCCGAAGATCTGGAAGCAGGTTCCGTAAAACAACGGGGTCAACGGTGTGCGAAAGAGCATCAGCAATGGAAACTCCGGCTCGACTTGGAAGAAGTCTCGAAACCAGAGGAAGTACGTCATCATGTCCCGGCCTGGCCGTAACGGAAACCAAAGGGCGACGAGCGAGAACCAGGCAAGCATCACGAGGAAAGACGCCACCAATGGAGAAAGCCTCTGCCAGGTCTCTACGCTCCAAATCGAGCTGCGCGTCCTCTTCACTCGATGGGAGGCGCAGTCTCTCCTTTTGAAAACTTCTCTGCAAGTCTCAGGGCGACCAGGGCAGGAACAAATGAGGTGACGTCTCCGCCGAGACGACCCACTTCCTTAACGATCCGCGAGCTGAGGAACGTGTATTCTTCTTTGGGGGTCAGAAAGATGGTTTCGAGTCGAGGCTGCAAGCTTCTGTTCATCAGGGCCATCTGAAATTCAAATTCAAAGTCAGAAACGGCACGAAGTCCGCGAATAACGACAAAAGCATCTTCCGCCGCGGCAAAGTCCACCAGCAGACCGTCCAGTTTCTTGACGAGGATGTTCGGCGTATCTTGGAGGGATTCTTCGATCATGGAAATACGCTCGTCCGCGGTGAACAGGGAGCGCTTTGCCTCGTTTTGGGCGACAGCGACGATGAGAGAGTCAAAGAGCTGGCAAGCACGATGAATGATGTCGACATGTCCCAGGGTAAGGGGGTCGAAGCTTCCCGGATAGATGGCTCGAGTCACTCCCATTCGATGGTAGCGGGGGGCTTACTGGAGACGTCGAAGCAAACGCGGTTTACGCCGCGCACTTCGTTGATAATGCGGGTGGAGATGCGGGCGAGGAGATCGTATGGAATTCGCACCCAATCCGCCGTCATCCCGTCAAGGCTCTCAACGATGCGCAGAACAACTGTGTTTTCGTAAGTGCGTTCGTCGCCCATTACGCCCACGGATTGAACCGGGAGCAGCACGGCAAACGACTGCCAAACCTTGTAATACCAACCGCTGGCCTTCATCTCTTTGAGAACAATGGCGTCAGCGTCTCTCACGACGCGAAGTTTTTCGGAGGTTATCTCACCAAGAATCCTGACCGCAAGGCCGGGTCCGGGGAAAGGTTGACGATGGACGATTTCCTTTGGCAGACCGAGCTCGAGTCCAACTTCGCGCACTTCATCCTTGAAAAGTTGTCGCAGCGGCTCGACCAGCCTAAACTTCATTCGGTCAGGAAGACCGCCAACATTGTGATGACTCTTGATGAGCGCGGCCGGATTGCCGGAAATTGAGACACTCTCAATCACGTCGGGATAGAGGGTCCCTTGAGCGAGGAATCGGTAACGTCCCGGAGAAGTCTCCTTTAATCTGCGGGCCTCAGCTTCGAACACCTTGATGAATTCGTTGCCGATGATCTTGCGCTTTCGCTCGGGATCAACAACCCCCTTCAGACGGGCAAGAAATCGCCGGGATGCGTCCACAGTTCTCAGGCGAATGTGGAAATGGCCGCTAAAGAGCCGCTCGACGGCCTCAGCCTCGCGCGCCCGCAACAGACCGTTGTCGACGAAAATGCAGGTCAACTGGTCGCCGATGGCCTCATGCACCAGCGCCGCGACCACCGAAGAATCAACGCCGCCGCTGAGCCCCAAAATGACGCGACTTTCACCGACCTCCTCACGAATCTGCCGGCAAGAACGCTCGATGAAAGAACCCATGGTCCATTGCGATTTGCAGCCGCAAATGCGATGAACGAAATTCTCGAGAATCACCTTGCCACGCGGTGTGTGCGCCACTTCGGGATGAAATTGGAGGCCGTAAATGTGCCGCTTGACATCTCCGATGGCCGCGTTGGGAGAATTCTCCGTCCTGCCCAAGGCGCGAAATCCCTTCGGAAGCTTGGCAATCTTGTCTCCGTGGCTGTTCCAAACGCCGAGTTCGGCGGGGAGGCCCCGGAAGAGATCGGATTGCCTGTCCACCTGCAGTTTTCCCGGGCCATACTCACGGTGTGCCGACCGCTCGACCCTTCCTCCGAGATCAAAGGCGAGGAGCTGCAGCCCATAGCAAATTCCGAGGATGGGCACACCGAGTTGGTAGATATCCTTGTCGAGCCTAGGCGCATTTGATGCGTAAACGCTCGCCGGACCACCGGACAGAATAATTCCCTTGGGCGCAGCCTCTCGAATTCGTGAGGATGCCGTCCAATATGGGAGAATTTCGGAATACACGCGACATTCGCGCACTCGCCGGGCGATCACCTGAGTATACTGCGAACCGAAATCTAAAATGGTGATCTTGTCCTCTGGTGAGAACGCATGCTCGGACATGGAGGCAGTCTATCGAAAATTAGGTAATGATCCTTAGAAATCCTGGCTGACATTCAAGTGGAACCAGGGCCGGCAAGGCCCTTCTCGTCCACTCATCCCAGGCCATGGGGAGCGCCGCGTTTCTTCTCATTTTCGGCGCATTCAGGAGCTCATTGGAATTCAGGCCCAAAGGAATCGGAGGTGGGATCATTCGGGACGATGCGACCCTTTCCCTTTATTCCGCGTTCGAACGTTTCGCCAACCTCGGAGGCGTCCTGCTCGGCGACCGTACATCCTGCCAGGACGACTGCCAAAACGCAGAAAAAAAGAGTCACACATCTCACAGCAGTCATAATAAAAAGACCGACCCTTAATGGCAACTCTCATTCCGCCCGAGGAATTACTAAGCCTTTACTCCACCGGATGGTTTCCGATGGCGATGGCGGACGGTTCAATTCGGTGCTTTTCTCCGGACCCCCGCGGCATTTTGCCCCTCGAAAACTTTCACATTCCCCATGGTGCAAAAAAGGCCCTCCGCGATCCGGAATGGGAGGTGCGCCCGAATACGAGTTTTGCGCAGGTAGTTCGCGCCTGTTCGAATCGCCGGGAAACCTGGATCGACGAAACCATTGTGCAAAGTTATATCGGACTCCATGAAGCAGGTCATGCCCACTCGCTGGAGGTTTGGCGCAACGGAATGCTCGTCGGTGGTCTTTACGGAGTCATCATCGGCGGCGCTTTTTTCGGTGAGTCGATGTTTCACCATGTTGCCGGGGCTTCAAAAGTGGCACTTGTCGTTCTGGTGAAGCGTCTGACCAAGGCCGGCTTTCAGCTTCTCGATACTCAATGGACCACGCCGCACCTGGTGCAATTCGGAGCGGTGTCGATTTCAAGAAGGGAATACTTGCATCGCTTGCAGTTGGCGATCCGGGCGACTCCGAAGAGCCTCTGGTGATCCAGCGAGCTCTTTTCGGAAAGGTTAGATGAATTGCTTCGAATAAGCCTGGTCACCCGATCACCAGCAAATGCCGGCCGCTCGAAATTCCAGACGAAAGCATGAAAATTTATCCGCCGACCGGAGACGACAGGATCGACGAGCCTATCAGTCGAGATGCAGCGCCCGGGATGGAAGGTGAAAATCGGCCGCTTGTCGGACTGACTCTTTATGTTTGCCCGATACGAGAATCTGCTCGGCGGAGTTTCGGAGGAGAAGTGGTGCGGGTGAAAATCGATTACCTCAGAAATAGACCGCACTTCGCACGACGCCTCGCGGAGAGCGTAGCCAAGATGAAGAAAGGAGTCATGATCATCAATACCAGCCGAGGTGCGCTCGTGGATGCAAGTGCTGTCATCGAAGGCTTAAAGTCCGAGCAGATCGGCTATCTCGGCCTCGATGTCTACGAGCAAGAAGCCGACCTGTTTTATGAAAATCTTTCCGAGCGGATCATCCAGGACGACGTGCTTCAGCGCCTGGTCACATTCCCCAACGTGATCGTGACCTCTCATCAGGCCTATTTCACGGATCGAGCTCTCGAGAATATCGCCAAAACAACGATCGCCAATCTCACGGCGTTTGAAAGCGGAGATCCCTTGGTCAACGAAGTCACTCTGGCAATGCTGCACTGAATAGAATGAAGGTGAGGAAAGCGAGCAAGAGTGGTGCGAGCAGAGTTCATCGGGTGTAAGCGAGACTTTGCGCAGCCGTCAAAAATTGGGTTTGTGAAAAAGGATCTCCAACGCCGCTTCTCGTACTCTGCACTTCAGCCGTTCCGGCAGTCTTTCCTCGAAGGAATGCCAATTTTAGCCTACCACAAACTGGGCGCTGCTCCGGCGGGCACTAGAATGAAGAATCTGTACGTGGGCGAGCAACTCTTCGCCTGGCAAATACGCGATCTACGCCGCGGAGGGTTTTCGATACGATCACTCGATTTCTGGCGGAGGAACATACGCCCCAACCGCAAGCGCGCCGTCCTCACATTCGATGACGGAAGCCGCACCGTTTTTCGCTATGGTCTGCCGGTGCTTGCACATTTCAAAATCTCAGCCATCCAATTTCTCGTTGTGGACGCGATCGGAGGAACCAATCACTGGGACGGACGCGACCGCGACGAAGTATCTGACGCCCTTATGAATGTCGACGAGGTGCGGGACTGGCTTTCGGCGCACCAGCAAATCGGCTCTCATAGCCTTACCCATCCCAACCTCACCGGAATCGATGTGGCTCAGGCCAAGGAAGAGATTACGGCTTCGAAGAAAAAGCTCGAAGACCTTTTCGGCATTCCGATCCGCCATTTTTGTTATCCTTACGGCAAATGGTCCCGACGCCTGCGCGATTTCGTTGAATCGGCAGGATACGAAACGGCTGTCACGCTGGACTTCGGCGTCAACAACGACGGGCGTGATCCGTTCGCTCTGCGACGAATCGGCGTAAAACACCCTTCGCGCAGCCTGCGCAACCTCGCCGCATTGCTTCCAGCCGGCTTCCCGCTCCGGTTCTTCTGGCAGCCGAAGACTTAGCGTGCGTTGCTTCCGCCGGAAGAAATGAGCCTTTTTGCTTCTCGCAGAGCCTCCTCGATGTGCTCGGGTGCTTTGCCCCCGCCGCGGGCGTTGTCCGGACGACCTCCACCCTTTCCTTCGACAATCGGAGCGATTTTTTGAATGAGTTTTCCCGCGTGAATTCTCGATGTGAAGTCGGGAGAAACGGCGTGCAGACAGGGAGACGGATCTCCATCACTGCCGGCCAAAACGACAACCCCATGAAATTGGCCCTTCAGCACATCGACGATGGCTTGCAAGGCGTCGCCGTTCGCCTGACCCAAATTAGCGATGATCGTTGGCATTCCATTAATGACCTCTGCGGTCGCAGCGAGCTCCTGCGCGCGTTCAGCCGACTCCCGCTGCGAGGCAGCCTTGAGCGCCTTCTCGAGCTCTTTATAGCGCCCGAGCAAAGCGTCGAGCTTCTTTTCGACTTCGGCGACCGGGCTGTTGAGCTTAGATGCCAGGGCTCGCAAACGTTCGCTCTCCCGCGACGCCACGTCGTAAGATTTTAGGCCCGCCACAGCCTCGATGCGGCGAACCCCAGCGGCAATCGCCGCTTCGGAGATTATTCTAAACAGCCCGATCTCGCCGGTAGCACGGGTGTGAGTGCCCGCACAAAGCTCCATCGAGTAGCCGTTGAGTGCTTCGAGCTGTCCGCCAATTTGGACGACACGGACGATTTCTCCGTACTTGTCACCAAAGAATTGCATGATGTCGCGGCGTTCCCTCACCTCGGCATACCGCACCTCGGTCCAGGACACTCGGGCGTTTTCAACTATCTTCTCGTTGACGAGCTTTTCGACATCGGCGACCTGCGCTGACGTCAGCGGCTGATGATTAAAGTCGAAGGTCAGCTTGTCTGGTCCGACATAAGATCCTTTCTGCGATGCATGCTGGCTGACCACCTCGTGCAATGCCCAATGAAGCAGATGCGTAACGGTGTGATGGCGCTGAATTGCCGCCCGCCGTGCCGAGTCAACCGCCACACGAACGGCTTCCCCCACTTCGGGAGCACGCCCATCAGACAGGCCGCTCCGATGAACGAACACGTCCCCCTTCTTCTGCGTATTCGTTATTTGCAGGCGGCCGACTTCGGACCAGTCCGGCCCCGGCACATGGACGAGACCGGTATCGCCCACCTGACCGCCCATCTCCGCGTAACAGGCGGTCCGGTCAACGATGAGGTCAAATTCACCGGCCCTGGCCGTGGGTGCCACCACTTCAACCACGGCTTCGGTTTCGAGGAAATCGTAGCCAAGGAATTTGGTCGCTTCGACTTGAAGATTCTCGTCCGAAATCGAGATAATCTGTTTTTTCTGAGCCCTGCGTGCTCGGGCGCGTTGTTCCTCCATGAGCTTTTCAAAGCCCGCGACATCGACCGTCATGCCGCGCTCGCGGGCCATCAACTCAGTGAGATCAAGCGGAAAGCCATAGGTATCGTACAGCTCGAAGGCCACACGGCCCGGAATCTCGTTTTCGAAGACTTGCATTCCGCGGGAGGAACCTCTTCTTGAAGTGGCATTTTCAAGCGCAAGATTGAACTCTTCGATCCCTCGGTCGAGCGTCTTATTGAAGGCCTCCTCCTCTCGCCTGAGAACGTCCGCGACGTATTGTTGATTTTCGACGATCTCAGGAAAAACATTGCCCATCGCTCGGGCGAGGACCGCGACAAGCTTATAAAAGAATGGCGCCCGAAAACCGAGTGTTCGACCGTAACGAACCGCGCGCCGCAGAATGCGCCGCAAGACATAGTGACGATCGGTGTTGCCCGGCTCGATCCCATCCGCGATCGCGAAGCTGAGGGTTCGAATATGATCGGCGATGACCCGGAAGGCCACGTCGGTGGCTTGTTGAGAACTCAGAGAAACCTGCTGAGAGTGGAGAATCGAGGGACCCGGCAGCGTGCTGCCGTATTTCCTGCCACTGAGAGTTTCGATTTCGTCAAAAATCGGCCGGAAGATATCGGTCTCATAATTGGAGATCGTCGTCCCGGCAAAGTTGGTGAAATTTGTCGTGCCCTGGATGATGCTCGTGACCCGCTCGAAACCCATGCCCGTGTCCACATGCTTGGCCGGAAGCGGTGAGAACGTCCCATCGGGATTCGCATTGAATTGGATGAAAACGAGATTCCAGATCTCGATGCACTCGGCAGCTCCCTGATTGACCAGGGTACCGCGCGTGTCACCGTCTGCCGTAAGATCCACATGCAATTCCGAGCAAGGACCACAGGGTCCCGTGTCTCCCATCATCCAAAAGTTATCGTTCTTACTGCCGTCGACGATATGGATTTTCGGATCGAGTCCCGCCTTAACGAAATGCTCGCTCCAGCAATCGTGGGCTTCCTGGTCAAAAGTGCTCGGATCGCCACGGCCGGGCCGATAGACGGTGGCGTAGAGGCGGCTTGGAGGAAATTTCCAGCGTTCAACAACCAGCTCCCAGGCCCAGGCGATCGCTTCCTTTTTGAAGTAGTCGCCAAAGGACCAGTTCCCGAGCATCTCGAAGAACGTGTGATGATAGGTATCGAAGCCAACGTCTTCGAGATCGTTATGTTTGCCGCCAGCGCGAATGCACTTCTGAGTGTCTGCGACACGCGGGGGCACATAAGGGCATTTCATCTCGCCAAGGAAAATCGGGACGAACTGGTTCATGCCTGCGTTGGTAAAGAGCAGGTTCGGCGAAGCGGGCATCAAACTCGATGAAGGCACGATCGTGTGCTGCTTTTCGCGAAAGAATTCGAGAAAGGAGTTACGAATTTCAGCGCTGGTCATGAAGAGCTTCCAGACTGCCCAGCCCGAC
Source organism: uncultured Verrucomicrobiae bacterium (assembly GCA_963824895.1). GTDB lineage: Bacteria > Verrucomicrobiota > Verrucomicrobiia > Chthoniobacterales > Terrimicrobiaceae > DASTFP01. The sequence continues at coordinate 155,419 of CAWGQS010000020.1, forward strand.
GGCGGAGTCAAGCAGAGCGGCAGAGCAGGAGCTTTCGGCCGTGAGTTGGTCATCCCATAGATTCTAAAAAGGACAGGAATTTGCAGAGATCTGAAACGGACTGGTGGTCCTGTGAACGCGGTGGCTGAAATTTCTCGTAGAGGCTGTGATACCCCAGCTGACCCAGAGTAGCTTTGTCGAGGTTATCGGCCGATACTCTCCGCATGAGTACGCTACAAGAATCCAGATGTATCGCCTGTCGCGCCGATGCACCGCGAGCAACCGACGAGGAGATCGCCGAACTCAAACTACAGGTCCCCGACTGGCAGATCGTTGAGCGCGATGGAATTCCCCGACTGGAGCGTGCTTTTCGCCTCAAGAACTTTGTCCAAGCCCTCGATTTGACAAACAAGATCGGTGCGCTTGCAGAGTCCGAAGGCCATCATCCTGCAATTCTCACGCAGTGGGGCAGCGTCACGGTAACCTGGTGGACGCATAAAATTCGCGGCTTGCACCGTAACGACTTCATCATGGCCGCCAAAACCGATCGGCTCGCAGCGGATTTGCCGGTTGATAACTAAAGCCGCTTAGAATCTATCCTGGTGAAATCCATGCTTTCGGATCCAGAGGCACCGCGTTCAGGATTGTTTCAGGAACGCTCATCACTTCGGGAGTTTCCCCCCTCTGAACAAACACGCGACCCTTCTGTTGTTTGCCGATCGTCAAGCTTCCTATGACCTGTTCACCCGCGCGGGCTTCGGGCGTGTTCTCCGAGAGAACTGACAAAAAGGCAATCTGGCATTGAGGCTGCGCGAGGCCCAGGGCGGTCACCTTGTCCTCAGAAACGCCTTCATAATCGGCGACCTGCGCAGTGGACACAGCGTCCGCGAGCGCCTGGACAGCGGCACCGCTGGCCGGCCGTTTGCTCTCTCCGTCGTTGACCACCCACCCGTCCCCCTCGCGGCGAAGAGTAAATTCCTTGGCGGGCGTGCGAATGCGAATGGCATCGACAATATCCAGATTTAGCGGCAGCAAACGCCGATCGCGAAGCGTCTGCGGACTGATTTGGAGAAGCTCTGTGGTTTCTGGTGGCAACCGGTAGACCGAATCCCGAGCCGTAAATTGTCCAAAAAGAGTTCCGGACTTGTCGGTTCCAAGTCGAAGCGTCTGGTGACGCTCGCTGCCTTCGGCATAGATGGTAATCTCGTCCCGGCCTTCCACGATCCCATATGCCCCCAAATCTCCGGAGTCATCCGCGACAAACTCGAGGATCCGCTGGCCCAAAACCTTCTTGAGAAAATCTTCCACCTTTCGCTCATCGGCAAGTGCATGCAGCGGCCTCGTAATCTGCCAGCCAGAATTAGCACGGAAGAACTCGATCTCACCGTCATTCCGCCGAACGATGACACGATCGACTTGGTCCGGTGAAAGGTCTGTCAGCCGGCGATCGCGAAAATCGCCTGGGTCGCGGAAGGCCAGCTTCAGCAGTTCGTCACTCACCAGGAAGACATCGCGCGAGAGGTTGGTCCGCACATAGAAACGCTCTTCACTGGCGGCATCTTTCCCGAGAAAAACGGTCAGCTTTTCTTCGCCGTCGAATTGAATTGTCCGCTTGGGATTACGCAACCCGAAGGCGCTGAGATCACTGCTCGCCTTGAACTCGCCAGCGGCGATGCGGTCAAAATATTTCATCTCGGCTGCTGACCTGAGCAATTCCTCCACCATCGCTGAATCCGCGCGATCCTTCGGCTTGGTGCCGAGCTGCCAGCCGTTGCCGGTGCGCTTGATATCGAATTGGTTGACCCCCGTTGAGATGCGTATTTCGCGCACCTTCGAAGGATCGAGGTTCAGGACGAGTCCTTTGCGGGCGGCCTCCTCCCTCTCGCGCGTGCTCCTCGTCAAAGGCTCATAGATGGACAAGAAAATGATGGCGGCCAGCGCCAGAGTGCAGAGCAAGATTGTCTTGACAAGACTCATGCCCGTCTCCGCGACCAGACGATCAAACCGGCCAGGACCGCGATCGCCGGGATGACCACCATTGTATAGAAAGCCATCGAGCTCATCTGGGCATCGCTCAAGTGCAAGGAAAAATGCTGCACCGTCTTCGGCACAACACCGGTCAACTGACCGCGGTCGAGCAGCCAGTTCATTGCACTGAGAAGAAAGTCCAACCCCTGTTGGTTGAGAGCGGCATCAAGCGCAAACTCGCTGTTGCCGACGGCAATGAGTTTTGCCGATTCGACTTCCACCCGCTCGTCTTTGACACCGCCGCGAGCCGCGGCGATCGCCACGTAGATCGGCTGACCGGCGTCTTTGCCTTCCTCGTAGCGGACACCCTTTTTCTCGTCGGTCACGTATTCCGTTTCACCCCAAAATTCCTCTCCCGCTTGAATTAGCGGCCAGATCTGGACCCCGGCAACCTGTGATTGCGCCGCGTCAAAGGTGAGTGACTGCGTGGCTCCCGGCAAAAGGATGTTAATGCCCACCATGCGCTTGGTGATGGCATTTCGTGGCAGAAACTCGGCGGTTACTTCGCGCAGTATTCCCGTGGCGAAGGGCAGGCGGACGGTGCGGAGGACGCGATTGTCCACCGGGATCACTCCGGCCTGCTTGAGAATCGAATTCAGCCGTGGCGTTTTTGCCCGCGGGTCAAGTAAAACCAGCAGGCGGGCATTGGCTTTCCAATAATTTGTCAGGATCACCGCCTCACGCTCTTCAATGTCGACCTGGGGAGCTACAATGATCACAGCAGCACAATCAGACGGCACCGTATCCAAGGAGCCAAAAGAAAGCGGGGCCGCGCTGACGTTCTGCCTCTCCGTGTAGTCCTTAAACACCCCAAGAGGCGTTCCCTGGCCGATGGTCGGCTCACCGTGACCTTCCAGAAAATAGACCTTCAATCGTTCCGGATTGATGAGTGCAATCATCCCATTGGTCAGGGCCTGCTCCCCTTTGAAGGCAAGCAAGCGGGGCGGTTCACCAGCCTCGATTGGACCCATGTCGAAGTCGCCCATCTCCGCCACAGGGACAAATTTGGAACGGCCATCGTAGTCCAGGATCAGGACATTCTCCGAAGCGCTAAATTTGTATTGCTCCTGAAGCTCGCGCGCTCTCGAAAGATCACGCGTCGGGTCGACATATTCGACCTCAATCTTGTTTCGTCCCGAAAAGATCAACTCCTTGAGAAGATTCTGGACGTCCGAAAACAAGGCAGTTTCCGCCGAGAGCACCGTCGGAGAGAAAAAGACGGTCACTCGAACAGGCTTTTTCAACTCCCGCAAAACACGCTTTGTCTGGTCGGAGAGAACGAACTTCTGCGAACGCGAAAAGTCCGCACGCGCATAATGATTGAAACTAGAATAATTGACCGCCAGCAAGAGCACCAGCATGGCCATGACTTGCAAACCGACCGTCAACCGAATCCTTCTGCGCGGAATGCCTAGCTTTTCCATCGACGGTACTGGAAGACATGAAACGTGAGGAAAAGCGTAAAGAGCGTCATGCTCAGGTAGAAGATGATTGGTCGCGTATCAAAGAGACCGCGCGAAAACTCGCCCATGTGCTCAATCGTTGAAAAATAATAGATAAACTCGCGTAACGCAGAGCTGGCCTTCAAGAACACGAACGAGAGAAGACCCAGAAAAAACAACAGAGATATCACGGCGAACGTGACCGTGGCGGCGACGATTTGATTTTTCGTCATGGCCGATGCCAGGCATCCGATCGAAAGGTAGAACATTCCCACCAGAAGTAACATCGAATACGCGCCGATGTACGCCCCGAGGGACTCCGCCGCGCTTTGGCCCGAGATCCAGCGAAAAATCGCAAAGTAGAGCAGACTCGGAGCCCACAGGACGATGTAGAAAAACAGACTGCCAAGGAACTTTGCCAAAACCACCTGTCCGTCGCGCACCGGCGCCGTCATCAGTGTCTCGATCGTGCCAAGCTTATACTCCTCGCTGAACAGCCGCATCGTCAGCAGCGGGAAAATTACGATAAAGGGGAACCAGAAGAGGACGGTGTTGAAAAAGGCTTCAATGACTGAAGTCTGACTCGGTTCTCGATTCAACGCGATGAGACCGGCGTGGAAATTCGCAGCAATAAGGACCAAAAAAAAGAACAGGACGACATAGGCCAATGGCTGATGGAAATAGTGCCGGATCTCGCGTCCCAGCAAAGTGAAGAAGCGTCTCATCTGGTTGCCGGCTTTTTTTTGACGGCGTCCTCTCCCGCAAGGGCAACATAATCCGCGTCCACCGCCTCGCGCGTCACTTGGAGGAGCGCTATCCGTAGTTCGGAACGAAGCATTAGCGTTCGAATCTTGCTCATTCCTGTTCCTCGGCGTGGGTTACCTCGGCAAAGACCTGTTCCAAGGTGGCACTGCGCCGGGTCAACTCACGCACCGGCCACCCTTCCTTCACGGCAAAGGCGTGCAGGCTCTCGCGCGGATCGCTCTCCACGTGCAGGGTGAAGCATGTCCAGTCTCCCAACTTTTTCTGGACCACATCCTTCACACCATGCAAAGCACGCAGCTTGGCGATGGCGTGCGGATCCTCCGTCCGAGCTTCCATGATGACTTCTCCCTGCGATCCAAGGCGAGAACGCAAATTCTCGGGGGTGTCAAGAACCTCAATGCGGCCCCGGTTGATGATGATGACGCGTGAACATGTCATCTCCACTTCCGAAAGGATGTGCGTGGAAAGGAGAATTGTGTGATGTCGGCGCAGGTTCTTGATTAGCTCTCGCACTTGCCGGATTTGATTTGGATCCAAGCCGATCGTGGGCTCATCAAGAATCAGCAGGTCCGGTTCATGGATCATCGCATCCGCCAGACCGACCCGCTGGCGGAAGCCTTTCGACAACACGGAGATCATCTTGCGTTCCACTTCGGCCAAGCCGCAAAGATCGGAAACATCCGCCAGGCGTTCTTTGATTCGCCGGCCGGGCACGCCTTTGAGAGCCGCGCGAAATGCCAAATACTCGTTGACACGCATATCGTGTGGAAGAGGGACGTGCTCCGGCATATAGCCGATATGCTCCCGCGCTCGCAACGAGTCTTTAAAGACGTCGCACCCAGCCACTTCCGCGCGTCCAGAGGTGGGCGGAAGGTAGCACGCCAACATGCGCACTGTGGTGCTCTTGCCCGCCCCGTTGGGGCCAAGGATTCCAACAATCTCCCCCTTCTCGACCTCAAAATTGATCGCGTCGACCGCTGTGACACTGCCATACCGCTTGGTGAGCCTTTCAACTTTGATCATTTCGGGAGTTGTTCCGTTTAACGTGAGATCTCTTCGCTTTCAAGCGGCACCGTTTCACAAATCCAGAGCTCGGACAACCGTTGCCCCATCTGACAACACTGCCTGCTTGCGAAAATAGAATTCTTCCCTCACACTGAAACTTCCGTGCAACGCGGCCGATCGCCGCGCCCGCGGCATCAACCTAGCCATTGCATATGAGTACTTTTACCGCCCGGTGGAGCGAGGGACTGATTGACGACAATTACGAACGCTGGCGCTCCAATCCCCAATCCGTCGATCCCGATTGGGCGGCCTTTTTCGAGGGGTTTGAGTTGGGTTTTGCCAAAAGCGAAGAAAACGGCGAAACGGCCACCGCAGAGCCTGCACCCGGAACGTCGGCCGACAGCAGCTTGCAAACGCGGGTCGAGGCGCTTGTTTATGGCTATCGCACTCTCGGTCATACCATCGCGGACCTTGATCCTCTCGACCTGCTCAAACGATCCAATCCACTCCTGACCCTGAAGGAACTCGGTTTCGAAGAAAGGGAACTCGACGCTGTCGTCTCCTCACGCTTCTTCAAGGAAGGTAAGAAGATGAAGCTGCGCGACATGATTCGTGAGCTGGAAGCAAATTACTGTGGCACGGTCGGCGCGGAGTTCATGCACATCCAGAACCCACGCATGCGCACGTGGGTCCTTTACAAGTTGGAAAATCGCGATGCTTCGTTGCGGACCAATCCCGCTGTTCACCGAGATATCCTCCGCAAGCTTTACGAAGCTGAGACGTTTGAGAATTTTCTGCATACAAAATACGGGGGGAAGCGCTTTTCCCTGGAGGGCGGTGAAGCCCTGATCCTCGCCCTCGACACTTTAGTCCAGAACTGCGAAAGACGAGGGATTAAAGAAATCGTGATGGGTATGTCCCATCGGGGGCGTCTGAACGTTCTTGCCAATGTCCTCAACAAGCCCCTGGACGTCATCTTCAATGAATTCCAGGGAACCTTCGCACCCGACTCCGTGGGTGGGAATGGCGACGTGAAATATCACCTCGGTTACCGCAATGTTCGCAAGACCGCCACAGGCTATGAGGTAGAAATCAACCTCGCAGCCAATCCAAGCCATCTTGAGGCAGTGGATCCGGTCGTTGAGGGGAAGGCTCGCGCGCGCCAGCGTGTGCTCGAGGATACCGCGTATCGCAAGAAGGTCATCCCGATTCTCATTCACGGCGACGCCGCGTTCATCGGGCAAGGCGTGGTTGCGGAAGTTTTCAACATGTCGCAGCTCCCGGGTTATTCCACTGGCGGCACCCTCCATTTTGTCGTGAACAACCAAATAGGGTTCACGACGCTCCCAGCGGACTCGCGCTCGAGCGAATATTGCACCGAGATCGCCAAGATGGTCGACGCGCCGATCTTCCATGTGAATGGCGAAGACCCGATCGCGGTAATGGAAATGGCGAAGATCGCCTTGGAGTTCCGCCACGAGTTCGGTCGCGACGTGGTGGTCGACATTTATTGCTATCGCCGCCACGGCCACAACGAGGGCGACGAACCCGCCTTTACCCAGCCTGACTTATACGGTCGCATCAAAAATCATCCGCTGCCCAGTGAAGTTTTTCTTTCGCAGATTGCTTCCCTCGGGACGGTTTCAGCGGAGGAAGCCGCAGGGCTGAAAGCGGAATCTCTCAAGGAGCTGAACGATGCGCTCTCGCAGGTCAAGCTTGCCGCCGCCGAAAAGGCCAAGGCGCATGAATTTGCCGGTTCCACCGCCATTTTTCAGCCGCCGTATTCGCATGCGCCCATCACCACCGCGATCACCAAGGAAACTCTCGACACGATCGCAAAGGTATTGACCACTGTGCCGGAGGACTTCCGCGTGCAGCCGAAGATCAAGCGAATCCTGCTCGAACGACGTCTGCAAGTCTGGAAGGCGGGTGGGCCATACAACTGGTCATTCGCCGAGGCGCTTGCCTTCGGCTCCCTGCTCCTCGAAGGCACTCCCGTGCGGCTGTCAGGTCAGGATAGCCGCCGCGGCACATTTTCCCAACGCCACAGCGTCCTGTATGATGAGGAAAATCGGCAACGCTACATTCCCCTGAACCATCTCCGCCCTAATCAGGCTCGGTTCTGCGTCTATAACAGCCCGCTTTCCGAGTATGCCGTCCTCGGCTTCGATTACGGCTATTCGATGGATTTCCCATCGCAGCTCTATCTTTGGGAAGCTCAATTTGGCGACTTTGCCAACGGCGCCCAGATTATTATCGACCAATTTATTGCATCATCAGAATCCAAGTGGCGCCGCCCGAGTGGGATCGTCCTGCTCCTTCCTCATGGCTACGAGGGGCAGGGTCCGGAGCATTCGAGTGCCCGCCTCGAGCGCTTCCTGCAGCTTTGCGCGGAAGAGAACATGCTGGTCTGCTACCCCACGACGCCGGCCCAATACTTTCACGTTTTGCGCCGCCAGATGCATCGCAAGTACCGAAAGCCCGTCATTGTAATGACTCCCAAGAGCCTGCTTACTCATGAGCAAGCCGTCTCAACCGAGTCGGACTTCACAGAGTCGCGCTTTTTTGAAATCCTCGCTGATACAGAGGCCTCATCCAAGAAGGCCGAACGCATCATCTTCTGTTCGGGCAAGGTCTTTTACGACCTTGTGAAGTACCGCAAGGAAAACAATCTCACCGACGCCGCGGCGATCATTCGCGTCGAGCAGCTCTATCCGTTGTACAAGGACAAGATCGCCCGCCTGGCGAAGCCCTTCATCAACGCGAAGAAATTCGTCTGGTGCCAGGAGGAGCCGGAGAACATGGGCGCTTGGACGTTTATTCTCCCTCAACTGCTGAATCTATTCCCGGGCTACATTTACTACGCTGGTCGCCCCGCGAGCGCCAGTCCGGCAGCCGGAACCATGCAAGCGCACCAGGCGCAGCAAGCTGCCCTCGTCAAGCAAGCCTTCGAAGTCTAGCAGTCGTTTTCACTTTTATGAACGTCGAAGTCAAAGTTCCCACTGTTGGCGAATCCATTACCTCTGGTATCCTGTCGACCTGGCATAAGAAGGACGGCGAAGCCGTGAATGCAGGGGACGTCCTCTTTACGCTCGAGACCGACAAAGTCTCTACCGAAGTAAATGCGCCCGAGGCGGGCATCTTGAGAACTCAAGTCGCCGAAGGAGACGAAGTCAAAATCGACCAGGTTGTCGCCGTGATCGAACCCGGCGGCGCCCCAGCGGAAAAGCCTCCGGAGCCGGCCAAACAGGAGCCTGCTGCGGCGGCCCCGCCACCGGAAGCTCCCAAAGCTGCGCCAGTTGAAGCGCCTCCGACTCCACCTCCCGCGCCCGCGGCGCCGGCCGCTCCACCCAAGAAGGAAGAAGCGCCGGCCGCCAAGCCGAAGATCGCTGCGCCTGATGATCCTCGGACGTCGCGCAAGAAGCTCACGCCCTTGCGACGCAAAATCGCCGCTCAGTTGGTGATGGCCCAACATACGGCGGCCATCCTAACAACCTTCAACGAGTGCGATATGAGCGGAGTGATGGCTCTCCGCAAGGAGATGCAGGAAGAATTTACGAAGCGACATGGAGTCAAGCTTGGCTTCATGTCTTTCTTCATCAAGTCCGTGGTCGACGCCCTCAAAGCCGTGCCCGCCATCAACTCGCGGATCGACGGAGACGATCTGGTTCAGAACCGCTACTACGACATTGGTGTGGCCGTCGGCACCGAGCGAGGCCTCATCGTTCCCGTTCTGCGCAACTGCGATGAAAAATCTTTTGCCGAGATCGAGAGCGCTCTTGTCGGATACGCGGTCAAAGCACGCGAGGGCAAAATTGGGATCGACGATCTTCAAGGTGGGATCTTTACAATCTCAAACGGAGGCGTCTACGGCTCGCTTTTGAGCACTCCAATTCTAAACCCTCCGCAAAGCGGAATTCTAGGGATGCACAAGATCCAGGAGCGTCCCGTCGCCGAGAAAGGGCAGGTCGTCGTTCGTCCGATGATGTTTCTGGCTCTCAGCTACGACCACCGCGTCGTAGACGGCAAGGAAGCCGTCACCTTCCTTATCCGGGTCAAAGACTGCATCGAGAACCCGGCGCGGCTCCTGCTGGGCACCTGAACGGGAGCAAAATCGAGACGACACCACTTTCGATTGAAGGCCCATCCTCCGCGCAGAATCTTTTCATGATAAGGGGGCGGGCTATCTTGCCCCCACCGAACGCAAGAATGGCAGCGCGATCGTGCGAGCAATCCCAAAATTCTGAACAAGCGCGCCAGCCATTAGTCGAGAGCAGTCGTCATGTCCGCCTTCTTGTCGCGGCGATGTCCTCATCGCCGTCTGAAGAAAAAGGTTCGGCCGTGGGGACACAGCCGCTCCAAAAGAAAGCGTTTCGGCCGTGAGGACACGGCCGCTACAAAAGCGCACTGCTACTGCGCGATGAAAGTCATTCGCCACGACGATCCAGGTTACGCCAGGATCCTCAAGCGACTGAACCGACGTTCCACCCCCAACGCGACGGTGCGCAAAGTTGTATCCGAAATCCTTGAGACTACGGGTACAGAAGGCGACGCCGCCCTCACGCGCTTCATCGAACAATTTGGCGGGCCACGTTTGAAACCGTCTCAACTTCGCGTTACCTCCGAAGAACTGGCCGCAGCGCGCGCCGGTCTGCCCAAAGACGTTAGGAAAGCGATTCGTTCCGCCAAGGCGAACGTCCGAGCGTTCGCGCGACGAAGCCTTCGCAAGAGTTGGTTTATGAAGAACAGGGAAGGCGCGATCGTGGGCGAGAGATTCGATCCATTCCAGCGGGTCGGAATCTATGTGCCCGGCGGCACTGCGCCTCTAGTTTCGACCGCGGTGATGACCTGCACACTAGCTCAGGCGGCCGGCGTGCCAGAAATCGCTGCGGTCACTCCACCGGCACGAGACGGGTCCGTGCAAGATGCCTTGCTGGGCGCCCTCGCCGAATGCGGCGCCACAGAAGTCTATCGCGTGGGAGGCGCGCAGGCGATCGCGGCCCTGGCTCTTGGGACTGCCACCATCCAGCGGGTGGAGAAAATTTTTGGACCGGGAAATGCCTATGTCATGGAAGCGAAACGTCAGGTCTTTGGGATTGTTGGTGTCGACCTCCTGCCAGGACCAAGTGAAATCCTGGTCATCGCCGACGACTTTGCCGAGCCGGACTGGATCGCGGCGGACTTGCTGGCCCAGTCTGAGCATGGGAAAGGGAGCGTCGGAATCCTTTTGACCGACTCGCAGCGCGTGCTCGATGGCGTGGCTGCTTGCCTCCCGAAACAAGCGAACCTCTCCGGACGCAGGAGGGAACTCAATCTCGCCTTAAGGAATGCCAAGCTTATTCTGGTGCGCGACTTAAAAGAGGCTGTCGCTCTCGCGAATGCATTTGCCGCGGAGCATGTGGCGATCGCTACCGAGCGGCCGGGCGAAATTGCCCTTGAGCTCAAGACTTCAGGAGCGATTTTCATGGGGGGAATGTCGCCCGTGGTGGCGGGCGATTTTCTCGCCGGGCCGAGTCATGAGCTTCCCACGGGCGGCGCAGGGAAAGGCTTCGCCGGACTGACCGCCGATCAATTCCAGCACCGCACCAGCGTAGTCATGTTCGACGAACACTCCCTGCGCGCGTCTTTGCCGATTATTGAGACCTTCAGCAAAATCGAGGGCCTCGATGCCCACGCGCGCTCGGCCTCGATTCGGCTGCGCAAGGTGCGCGCGGAAGACCGCTAAACCGTGATTTGGAAACTCAGGGGCCGCTCGTTCGACCTGACCCAGCGAGGGATCATCATGGGCGTGCTCAATGTGACGCCGGATTCGTTTTCGGATGCCGGAAACTTTCTCCAACCAGACACTGCCGTCGCCCATGCGCTACGCATGGAGTCTGAAGGTGCTGAGATTATCGACATCGGCGGGGAATCCACGCGTCCGGGAGCCGAGGCGGTCGAGCCCGAAGAGGAACTGCGGCGAATCATACCGGTGATTCACGGACTCCGGGGGCGCAGCCAGGTGGTCATTTCCATCGACACTTCGAAAGCGGTCGTCGCGGAAGCAGCCACCGCTTTGGGAGCGGAGATCATCAACGATGTGACTGCGCTGCGCGGCGATCCTCGCATGCTGGAGGTGGCCATGAAATCCGGAGCCGGTGTCGTTCTGATGCACATGCAAGGACAACCGCGAACGATGCAGGAAAAGCCCCGATACGATGATGTCGTCGCCGAAGTGGCTGAATTCCTTAGACAGCGCGTTTCGGTCGCGATAGGCTACGGCATGGCCGGGGAGCGAATTGCGATTGATCCAGGGATTGGCTTTGGGAAGACGGCAGAACACAATGCCGCCTTGCTTCGGTCGCTGGGCACAATCGTTCAAATTGGTCCGCCGGTCCTGGTAGGCGTCTCACGGAAGTCGTTCCTCCGCTGGCTCGCTGATGCGCCCTCCACCGCGGAGAGGTTCTGGCCTGGAATCGCGCTGACGAGCTTTTGCCGGGAGAAAGGCGCACGGATATTCCGGGTTCATGATCCGAAGCCTCACTGGGAGGCCTTGCGAATGACCGAAGCAATTTGCCAGGGCTAAGATGCAATCGGCTGTATTTTGCGCTAGATTCGAAACAAAGAGGATGCCTCAAATCTCCACATTGTGGCTTCCAGCTCGCGGCGGGGCCCGCACCGAAGAGGGTGACCGCTTCGTTGCCTCTCTGAGAGCTTTTATTATCAACGTCGGACGAACTGTGAATGCTTGAGAATATTGGACAATTTGTCGCGCAATATTGGCGCATCCCTGTCGAGATCGGCATTCTCGCAGCCGTCCTCTACTACATTTACATCTATCTGCGCGGCACCCATGGCGCACGCATCCTCATCGGACTCGCCTTGATCTTTCTGACTCTGACGTTTCTTTCTCAGCTCTTCAATCTGGCGGTGATTGGCTGGATCCTGCGAAGCCTCTCCGTTTTCCTGGCGATCGCGTTGGTGGTGATCTTTCAGCCGGAGCTTCGCAGGGCTTTGACTGATCTGGGCAGTCATCCGTTCTTCACTTCCGCCTTCGAAAAGCGAGAGACGATTGAAGAACTCACGGATACGGCCTTTGAAGTCTCAAGCAAAGGCTTCGGCGCGTTGATCGCCATCGAGCGTGAAATCGCATTGAAACCCTTTATCGAGACCGGAGTCATGCTCGATGCCGTCTACTCAAAGGAACTCGCGCTCACCATCTTCCATCCCAAAACCGTCCTGCACGACGGAGGACTGATCGTTCACAATGATCGCATGGTCGCGGCTGCCTGTATTTTCCCACTCACGCAGCGCGAGGATCTTGATCGCAATCTCGGCCTACGTCACCGGGCGGCCCTTGGATTATCCGAGGAATCAGACGCCATCGCCATCGTCGTTTCTGAGGAGACAGGCCAAGTTTCGATTTGCCACAACGGCATTCTTGAACGCAATCTGAGCGTCGACAAATTCCAGCGACGCCTAAGCCAGCTTCTGCTTCATCATGAGCATCATCAAAGAGATACTGACGAACGACTGGAGACCGAAGGTCACCTGCCTGATTCTCGCTTGCGCCCTGTGGTATCTCATCAGCAAGAACGTGGACAAAAATCCGCTGCGGTTTGAACAAGGAGCTCCCCCTTCGAAGCTCTCAAAACCAAAAGCATGAGCGCCGAGCGAAGGCTCTTTGGCACAGATGGGGTTCGGGGTATTGCCAATATCGAACCGGTCACCTCCGAAACCGCGCTGAAATTGGGGCGCGCCGCCGCACATGTCTTTGGAACCGCCGGAGGCAACTCCCATCACTCCGGCGACCGACGTAGGATCGTCATCGGAAAAGATACCCGGCTCTCTGGCTATATGCTCGAGAATGCCATGGTCGCCGGTATCACTTCGCTCGGCGTGGACGTCCTCATCATTGGACCACTACCCACTCCGGGAGTTGCCTACATTACCCGCTCGCTTCGCGCCGATGCGGGAATCGTCCTTTCGGCGTCACACAATCCCTATGAGGACAATGGCATCAAGTTCTTTCGCCACGATGGTTATAAGCTGGACGACGACGTTGAGAAGCGCATCGAAGACATCGTCTTTAGCGGGGAGATCGAGAATATCCGTCCAACCGCCACGAGGATCGGAAAGGCCTTTCGGATCGACGATGCCCTGGGCCGATACGTCGAGTTTGCGAAACAAAGCTTCCCAAGGGGCCGCACCTTGGATGCCTTGCGCATCGCCGTCGACTGCGCGAATGGCGCCGCCTACAAGTCCACGCCATGCATTTTGCGCGAGCTAGGTGCCGACGTTCAGGTCGTCAACAACGTTCCGAACGGAACTAACATCAACGCAAACTGCGGGAGCACCTATCCCTCGGAAATTCAAAGAGCGGTCAAGGCAACCCAGGCCCACATCGGCATCACACACGATGGAGACGCCGACCGCGTGCTGCTTTGCGACGAGCACGGGGAGCTGGTCGATGGGGACGAAATCATGGCGATAGCTGCTCTGGATTTTCTCAAGAAGGGTCGGCTCGCCGCAAATACCCTTGTCGCCACCGTCATGAGCAATTTCGGCCTTGATGAAACCCTCTCCGCGGCCTCCGGCAAGGTCCTTCGCACCAAGGTCGGCGATCGCTACGTTATCGAGACAATGATGCGCGACGGGTTGAATATTGGCGGCGAGCAAAGCGGACACATGATCTTTCGCGACTACGCCACGACCGGCGACGGAATCGTAAGTGCCTTGCAAATCGTGCGAATCATGATCGAGACCGGGCGCCCCTTAAGCGAACTCAAGAAAGTCCTGAAAAAGTATCCCCAAGCGCAACGGAACCTCAAGGTGCGCGAAAAGCCGGCTCTCGAGACGCTCGGGCAAGTGCAGAAACTGCTTCGACAAACTGAGCAGACTCTCGACGGCAAGGGACGCGTTCTCTTGCGTTATTCTGGGACGGAACCAAAGATCCGTCTCTTGGTGGAAGGACGCGACGAAGCGGTTATCAACGGCCACGCTGACCGCATCGCTTCAGCGATCCAGGACTTGATCGGCGCTTAATCTAAAGCTCGCTCGGACTCTGCGGAGCTGGCGGCACCAGCTTAAATCCGGAGACGGAGAGCGGCGGGAGATCGACCACAATTGAATAGGGCCTCTCTTGCCATCCCCAGTGTTCCGCGGGCCGTCCGCCCCAATTTCCGACATTGCTGCCGCCGTAGGTATCGGCGTCGGTGTTGAGAATCTCCTCGTAGAAACCTGGCGCATTCACCCCGACCCTATAGCCACCACGAACGACCGGCGTCGCATTGACGACAAAAACGATGGTCTGCTCCCGTCCCTTGCGCATGAATGACCAGACGCTGTTATCGCTGTCGTTACAATCAATCCATTCAAAGCCTTCGTAACTATCATCGAGTTCGTAATAAGCTGGTTCGTTGGAATAAAGCCAGTTGAGATGCTGAACTAGCCGGCGCAGGCCATCGTGCATCGGGCTCAGGGTCAAATGCCAATCGAGGCTTTGGTTGTGGTTCCACTCTTTCCATTGACCGAACTCTATGCCTTGGAAGATTAGCTTCTTGCCGGGGTGCGCCCACATCCAGGCAAGGAACATGCGGACGTTAGCAAACTTCTGCCAGGCATCCCCAGGCATCTTCTCAAGCAGCGAGCCCTTCCCATGGACGACCTCGTCATGGCTCAGCACCAGGACGAAGTGTTCCTGAAAAGCATAGATCATTGAGAAGGTGATCATGCCTTGGTGATAGCGCCGATAGATCGGCTCTTTGCTAATGTAGCGCAGGCTGTCATTCATCCACCCCATGTTCCACTTGAAGCCAAAGCCGAGCCCCCCCGTATAGGTCGGCCGCGAAACTCCCGGCCAGGATGTCGATTCCTCGGCGATGGTGGCGATCCCGGGGAAGCGCTCATAGCAGACCTCATTGCAGCGCTTCATGAAAGCGATCGCATCAAGATTCTCACGACCGCCGAACATATTTGGCACCCATTCTCCCGGCTGGCGTGAGTAATCGAGGTAGAGCATCGAGGCGACTGCATCCACGCGAAGCCCGTCGATATGGTATTCGTCGAACCAGAAGAGCGCGTTGCCGATGAGGAAATTTTTCACCTCGTTGCGGCCGTAGTTGAAGATGAGGGTTCCCCAATCCATATGTTCGCCCAGGCGAGGGTCCTCATGCTCGTAGAGGCACGTTCCGTCATAGCGAGCCAGACCGTGAGCGTCCTTGGGAAAATGCCCCGGCACCCAATCCAGGATTACCCCGATGCCCTCGCGGTGGCAACGATCCACGAAGTTTCGGAATTCATCCGGATTTCCGTGACGGCTGGTCGGCGCATAGAAGTTGACAACTTGATAACCCCAGGAGCCGTCAAACGGATGCTCCATGACCGGCAGCAGCTCGATGTGCGTGAAGCCCAATTCCTTTACATAAGGAATGAGACGATCCCCCAGCTCGTGATAGCTTAGAAAGCGATTTTCCTCCTCCGGATTTCGCTGCCATGAGCCGAGGTGCGCCTCATAAATGCTCATCGGCGAGTTGTATTGGTCGCGATGCCTCCGCTGCTCCATCCAGACTGAGTCGTCCCAATGATAGCGATCGATGTCAAAGACCATGCAGCCGGTTTGCGTGCCATGCTGCGCAAAAAATGCGAACGGATCGGTCTTCAGCATCAGATCCCCATGCGGACCACGAACCTCAATCTTATAGTGGGCGCCCTCCTTGACGTGTGGAATGAAGATTTCCCAGATGCCTGAGGGAATCATCTTGCGCATCGCATGAACACGTCCGTCCCAATGGTTGAAGTCTCCTACCACCGACACCCGTTGGGCATTCGGCGCCCAAACGGAAAAATGGGTCCCCGAAACCCCGCCGATCTCCATCATATGAGCGCCCAGCTTCTTGTAGATCTGGTAGTGCGTTCCCTCGTTGAAGAGATAGATATCCATCTCGCCCAGAACTGGTCCGAACGAATAAGCGTCCTTCTCCACCCAGGTCTCGCCAAGATGGCTTTTCATCTCGAGCACGTAGTCGAACGGCTGATCGGCGCCACGCAGGACACCCTCAAATAAGCCCTCAGGATGCACCTTGGTCAGGGGAAAACGGCGGCCGTCATCTGCAGCATCAACGATCACAACCTCGGCCGCATCCGGACGTAATACCCGGCCGAATTGGCTACCCTGAAAATCCCGGACTCCTAGAAGTTTGAACGGATCGAAATGCCGAGCTTCGATCAGAGGATAAAAGTCATCGTCGGAGAGCGTGGAGGGATTCACGGATCCAGTCTAGCGCCCTGGGACTAAAGGCCAAGACCAAAACTAAATTTCTGGCCAGGAGGCGGGATGCATCCACTAGCGTTCGTCGATGGGGACGAACTTCTTTCCTACCGGCGGGCCGACATACGCGCTCAGGGGGCGGTAGAGCCGGTTATCGGCGAGCTGTTCGAGCACGTGGGCAGTCCATCCGCTCGTCCGCGCGATCGCAAAAATCGGGGTAAAC
The DNA here is from genome assembly GCA_963824895.1 of uncultured Verrucomicrobiae bacterium. Classification (GTDB taxonomy): domain Bacteria; phylum Verrucomicrobiota; class Verrucomicrobiia; order Chthoniobacterales; family Terrimicrobiaceae; genus DASTFP01. The sequence continues at coordinate 172,109 of CAWGQS010000020.1, forward strand.
ATGTCGGTGGGAATTCCCAGGGAATAGTATACCGTCGCCGAGTAGAAATCGACGTTGGCATTGAGACCCTTTTTCTTCTTCATGATCTCGGCGATTCGCTCACTCATCCGGATCCATTTAGGTTCGCCGAGCTCTTCACACAGTTTGACGGCCATAGCGCGCAGGTGCGGAGCGCGAGGATCCAAGACTTTGTAAACGCGGTGGCCGATGCCCATGATCTTCTTCTTCTGCGCGAGTTGTTCTTCGACCCAGTCATCCACCTTGTCTTCGCTGCCAATTTCGAGCAGCATATGGATCACCCCCTCATTTGCCCCACCGTGAAGAGGGCCCTTGAGGGTTCCGATCGCTGACGTGATCGCAGAATAGATATCGCTAAGAGTCGCGATGGTGACGCGGGCACTGAACGTCGACGCGTTCATGCCATGATCGGCGTGTAACACGTAGGCCACATCAAGCGTCTTTTCCGCTTCCGGCGAGGGCTCAGTGCCATTGAGCAGGTAAAGAAAATGCGCTGCCTCGCCGAGGTCAGTTCGCACGTCAGGAAGTTTCAATCCCTGTCTCGCACGGTGAAAGTACGCCGCGATGACCCCAATCTTGGCAGTAATGCTGATGGCACGGCGATGATCCGCGTCCTGGCGGGAATTCTCGTCGCTAAGCCCACTATCATAAAGGCCAAGCATGGAAACGGCCGTCCGCATGACGTCCATGGGATTGGCCTTGCCAGGTGCCGACTTGATAAAATCGATGACCCCGCGGGGAAGCTCACGCTCGCTCCTTAACTTCGCTTTCAGCTCGTCCAGTTGTGCGCGATTCGGCAATGCGCCATGCCAAAGCAGGTAAACAACCTCCTCGTAGGAGGCTTTGCCGGCGAGTTCGTTGATATCATAGCCGGCATAGATGAGAACTCCCTCTTTCCCGAGCACATCGCTCAAACTGGTTGAATTGGCGATGATTCCTTCAAGTCCTTTGGCAATTACGGGCATAAGCTGAAAAACGGGTTTCCTCAGACTATGACGCTCCAATTGCCTTCGCCAATCAAAACCTGTCGTCGCATCCGCAAAAATGATGCGGGAGCGCGAAGCTATTCATGATCCAGGAGCGACGCGCGCGGGCCAAGGGTGACGCCTTGGGAGACAGAAATACGAACGCCCGCCAAGAGTGAACCTGGCGGGCGATCCTTGCGGGGAGGGAAACTCGGACTCTATCCTAATCGCGAAATGAGCGTATCGGCCATATCGGCTGGTGTGGCAGCAACCGCAATACCGGCATCTTTCAAGGCGGCTATTTTCGCAGCCGCCGTGCCTTTGCCGCCACTTACGATGGCGCCGGCGTGTCCCATGCGGCGCCCCGGGGGGGCGGTTGCACCGGCGATGAAAGCAGCAATGGGTTTTTTGCAATTGTCTTTTGCCCAGGCAGCCGCTTCCTCTTCGGCGGTGCCGCCAATTTCCCCGATCATGATTATGGCTTCGGTATCCGGATCCTCGTTGAACATGCTCAACACATCCAGATGCGAAGTGCCGTTGACGGGATCGCCGCCAATGCCGACGCAGGTGCTTTGCCCATAGCCGCGCGTTGTCAATTGCCAGACGGCCTCGTAAGTCAACGTGCCCGAGCGCGACACGACGCCTACGTTGCCTTTCTTGTGAATGTAGCCGGGGGCAATCCCAATGCGACAGCCACCATGAGAGTTCGGCCCCTCGCCTGGCGTGACAATTCCCGGACAATTCGGCCCGATCAGGCGCGTCTTTGAACCGCGCATTGCCTGTTTCACTTTCACCATGTCGTTGACGGGAATGCCTTCGGTGATGCAGACAACCAAATCCAAGCCTGCGTCGACGCCCTCGAGAATCGCGTCTGCGGCGAAAGGGGGAGGAACAAAAATGACCGAGACCGCTGCGCCAGTCTCTCTCACGGCTTGGTCGATGGTGTCGAAGATCGGAACGTAGTCCGCAAACAGCTGGCCGCCCTTGCCGGGCGTCACTCCGGCCACAATATTGGTTCCATAATCAAGGCTCAGCTGCGCATGCCGCGCCCCAAAACTCCCAGTAATACCCTGCACGACAATGTTGGTTTGCGGAGTGACAAGAATAGCCATAGTCAGGAAAACGATTTGGGTTGTTCAATAGGGAAGACCTTGGCGTCAGGAATTTCAACAGCGTACCAGCACGCCGTCGCCCGGTCCATAACAGGTTCTTCGCTGGGGATAAGGCGGAGGAGGTGTTCGTCGCAGCTGCGCGCCGGGAGAATATCCGTGACGAAATTGCCCACGAACGCGTCTACCTTAATCATGTCAGGCGTTCTTCTTGACTGCGGCGACAACTTTCTGCGCGGCATCAAGGATATTTTCGGCGGTGATGAGGGTAAGGCCGCTGTCGGCAAGCGTCTTCTTCCCTGCCTCCACGTTATTGCCTTCCAGGCGCACGACCAGAGGAATACCGAGGTGGGTCTCGCGCGCAGCGTCGACAATGCCATGCGCGATGACATTACAATCCATGATACCGCCGAAAATATTCACCAGAATTCCTTCAACGTTCTTATCCGACAGGATAATTCGAAACGCCGCGGCGACCTGCTCTTTGCTCGCCCCGCCCCCGACATCGAGGAAGTTGGCCGGCTTGCCACCCGCATACTGGATAATGTCCATGGTGGCCATGGCGAGGCCGGCACCATTCACCAGGCAGGCGATATTGCCATCGAGTCCAATGTAGTTCAGACCGTGCTCGGAGGCCGCCACTTCGCGCGGATCTTCCTCTGAGACGTCTCTCATGGCGACAATCTCCGACTGACGGAAGAGCGCATTGTCATCGAAATTGAACTTCGCGTCGAGGGCCAGCAACTCGCCCTTCGCGGTCACCACAAGCGGATTAATCTCCACCATCGAACAATCGCGTTGGACGAAAAGCTTGTAGAGGTTGTTGAAGAGCTTGGAGGCCTGGTTCATCAACGGTCCCGTTAAGCCCAGTGAAGCGGCAATCTTGCGGGTTTGATAAGGCATCAAGCCCAGGGCAGGATTCACGCTTAACCGAAGAATTTTTTCTGGCGTCTTTTCCGCGACCGACTCGATGTCCACTCCACCTTCGGTGCTCGCGATGACGATGGGCGCCGACGTAGCGCGATCAAGGAGAATGGCAAAATATAGCTCCCTGGCGATGTCCACCGCTTCGCCAACAAACACCTTCCCAACTTCCTTGCCCTCCGGCCCTGTCTGGTGGGTCACCAAGACTTTGCCAAGCATTTTTGCGGCGAGATCGTGAGCTTGCAACGGAGTATCACACAGATGGACGCCACCTTTGAACCCCGTCGTAAAAGTTCCCTTGCCACGTCCTCCGGCGTGAATCTGCGCTTTAACCACCAGCTTGGATCCTCCCATCCTTGAACCAACTCGTTCGGCCTCCTCGGGGGTGGAGGCGACCCCTCCAGGTTGAGTGGCGACCGCAAACTTGGCGAAAAGCTCCCTGGCTTGGTATTCGTGAATGTTCATCGGGACAAAAGAGAGGTGGATGGTTATTAGCGATTTAGGGAGGACTTGCCAACGGAATATTGTTTTTTTTGCACCATTCAATGGCGGTGCGATTGCCGGCTTGCGCGGCGCGTACATACCAGATGCGAGCCGCTTTCCTATCCTTTTCTACGCCGACGCCACCTTCGAAACACATCGCGTAGAAAAACATACACAAGGCGTTCCCTTTCTCGGCCCCATCCTGAAAAAGCGCGAACGCCTTGCTCTCGTCTTTGGAGACACCCTGTCCATAAATGTAGAGCACACCGAGATTGCCCTGCGCATCGAGAAACCCGAGTTCCTGAGATCGAGAGAACAGTTTCACAGACTCGCTCAAGTTGGGCTCAATCGACCCGGGCACGCCTTTTCGGTAAACATCGCCCAACAGATTCATCGCTCGAGGATTGTTCAAAGCGGAGGCTGCAGTTAAAAGTTCAACCGCGCGCCGCGGATCTTTCGGGACCCCTTTCCCAAATAGATGGCATTCGGCAAGCGCATACATCCCGGCGGGATCACCCTTCTCGGCAGCTTTGGAGAACCAAACCGCCGCCTCGGTCAGGTCTGGCGCTTGAACGCCGCGGCCGCTTGCCAGCATTTGTCCGGCGTTAACCATCGCTTCAGTCTGGCCGCGATTTCCCGCCGCAATAAGCCACTTTAGCGAATCGGCTGAGTTGCTTTGCCGGAGCATTTCTCCAAGCAGCATCTGCGCCGAGACGATGTCCAAGGCGGCAGCTTTCTCCAACGGCTCACGCAAACCGGCAAACTCCGACGGCGATATCTTCGAAGCACGTGCACGCAGACTTGCCGCCATCATTTCTAAGACGTTCCGAGGCTCTTCCTCGTTGGAAAACTGGCCGGCAATCTGCGCGTAGGCTTCGATCGCGCCGGCAAGGTCATCTTTCAACCGCAAGTCTTCCGCAGCAGCCACCGCCTGCTCGTAGGGAGAGGGCGTGGGTGTGAGGGAAGGAGTCGGAACAGGCGTCGCAGCAGGGGTTGGCGTCGATGTGCTCACTGGCAGCGGACTTGGGATGGCGATTGGCTCCGGCGTTGGACTGACCGCCTCAATGCGAGGGGCCTGGGCGATGCGTAATCGCTGCGCCAAACGGACTCCCTGCCAAAGGACGATGCCAGAGATGACCAAAAGAATGGCTACGGTCGCCCACAGCCACCGCCATGACATGGGCCGTGGCTTCTCCAGAGGCAACGGAGAAGGCTGAGGTGCTGGCGCGCGAAGGGCAGGCTGGGCCACGGCGGAGACTTCCTCCGGCATACTCTCCACAAAGGCTCTGGCGCTGTCGTAGTGATGTCCCGGTGTGAGTGCGAGCCTTAGAACCGCATTGCCCTGTTCAGATAAACCAGGTATGGGCACATACGTCGCAGAAGAACCGCCCGCTTTGACACCCCCAAGCATTTCATAGGCCAGGGCAGCGACAGCATAAATATATGCCCTCGAGGGATCACCAGCGAATGCTCCCTTCGCTTTCATCAGGGCGAATGATGAAGCGACCATGGTCGCATCCGGTGAGGCCGAACCCCCGCCCGCCGTCGCTAGTGGCAGAAATTTTGGCTGACATGAACGCCATTGTGAAATCGATCGGGCGATGTCGGCTCCCGGAAGGAAAACTTCATGCGCGGCGATGTCGGGACACATCAGACCAGCCGTTCTCAATTGATCGAACGCATCGGCCAAGGGCAAGAGCAACAGTCTCGCCTCACTTCCAGGAAGAGCGCGTCGACTTCGGAGCAAGTCGAGGAGCACCGGCCCCTCAACCCATTCAAGGACCAGAAAGGTAGATTTGTTGGTCGTTTCCAGGGAAAGTATTCGCTGGAAAACCGGGCTCTCCAACCGCTGCAAACTTTGCACCTCCTGTTCGAGGCGCGTAAAAGTTTCCGACTTTCCTACGAGGCTGGAATCAATGACGAGAACCGCAAGGGTCGTTTGGTCCTCAACGCGCTCAGCTCGAAACATCCGTCCGTGATCTGACGCGGTGATCTCGTTTAGAAGGCGATACCTACCGGCAAGGACCGTCCCCGGCGCAGTTCTTTCTTCTGGAGACTCCGTCGGAAGAGGGGAAGGTTCAAGCGCCTGCCAGAGTGTCGGCGGCTCTCGATCCTCGATTTCCTCGATCGCTTTCTCGATTTCCTGTCGCAGCTCACTCGGCGCCTGGGGACGTTCATTAGGATTCTTTGCCATCATCCGCCGAAGAAGACCGATGACCTGCGCTGATTGACCGTGGAGATCTTCGAAAGGAGGGTCGCGATGAAGATGCTGACTCATCACCTGGGCAGTTGATCCGCTGAAGGGCGTCTCGCCTTGGAGCATGTACCAGAGGGTTACTCCCAATGAATAAATGTCCGACCGCACATCAGTCTCCCGCTCCTCGAGTTGTTCGGGGCTGGCAAAATGCGGCGTGCCAAGAAAACCGCCGGCCGTGAGGGTGGCTGAGTCCTCGCTTTCGGCGCGCGAGTTCTTTGCCAGGCCAAAATCAATAACCTTCACCGTAAAATCACTGCCATCCTCGCGAATGAACATGATGTTGGAGGGCTTGATGTCGCGATGGACCAGCCCCTGCTTCTGTGCTGCACCGAGGGCACGAGCGACTTGCGCAGTAATCTTTAGCGCCATCACGACGGGGACTGCCCCTTCGCGTTTTATGAAGGCCTCGATTGTCTCTCCATCGACGAATTCCATCGCGTAGAAATAGTCGTCGCCCTCCCTTCCGAGATGGAAAACGGTCGCAACGTTCGGATGCCGAAGCGCCGCCGCGGCGCGGGCCTCGCGGAGAAACCGCTGCTGGGCAGTTTCGCTGTTTAGATACGCCGAGTTGATAACCTTGAGCGCCACGTGGCAACGCAGGTTTGTATCGAACGCCTTATAGGTGATCCCCATGGCGCCCCGCCCCAGTTCATGCAAGGAGCCGTCCGCGCGTCGCGAAAGCTCAAAATGCTCGAACCGAACCATCTCCGCCATGTCCCGCCTCATCTAAGTGACCGTCGAGAAAATGGCAACTCTCGCTCCTGCCCGCAGCAGGCGGAAAAACAGCAGCGGCTCACGTCCTCACCAGCAAGCGCAGCAGCTCTCTTCCTTCGCGGCCGGGATAGGTTGGCAATTCGTCTTGTTCATTGACGAGCTTAAAGCTTGGCGAAAACAATGCATCCAGCTCTTCCACACGGCAACCAAAGGGAGGACCTTCCTCGTCGTGATCTGGATTCGGAAAGAAAATCGCCAGCAGGCGGCCGCCTGGCTTGATTAGTGCCGTGACTCGCCGCCCATATTCTCCCCGGCGCTGGGGGTTTATCGCGCAAAAACAGGTGTGCTCGAAAACCCAATCGAATTGCCCTTGCACGGCGCTCGGGTCGAAGAGGTCTCCGAGAACGTAGGATTCGTTGCCAGATCGGGGAAAGGCCCGCGCGGCCGCGATGGCAAAGGGTGCGGTATCAAGTCCAATCACCTCGGCGCCTGCGCCGGCCAGCGCCCGCACGTCGTGGCCAAAGCCGCAGCCCGGAACCAGCACGCGCCCCGCCAGAGAATTTGCGCGCAGCCATTCGATTAGCGCCGGATGAGCCGCTCCCTTTTCCCAAGGAGTTTCGCCGCTGCGGTACAGTTCCTCCCAATCAACGTCGGATCCAGCGGCAACCGAGCGCGATTCCATATTGAAATTTTCGCTCATGTTCACGAATCAGAAAGGGCAGATCTTTGGCAAGTTGCAGCTCGAAATCACGCGCAAGAATTTCTCTCAGCGCGTCGAATGATCGGACGCCCTCTTTTTTTCGACCGCCCAGCCATCTTGAAGGCGAAGTAAATTCCCCCAGCCACGTGAAAGGAGTGGTCAGCAATAGCTGGCCGCCCGGATTGAGCAGCCCCGGCAGGCGCTGAAGAAACAGGGCAGGCTCCGCTAACCGGCAGATGAGATTGGCCGCGAGAACGACATCGAAACTCCCCAGGTCTTCAGGCAGGTTCGTGGCATCACCGACTTGGAAATGCACACGCCGCCGATCAAGCCTGGCAGGCACCCGCGCCCGGGCAAGCTCGCACATCTCGCCCTCGACAAGAACTTCAAAAGAGAGTTCCCCGCGTGCTTTCAGCTCGCGCGCGGCCTGGATAAACGAACCAGAAAAATCGATTCCAACTACGCTTGTGCAAAACTCGCACAATTCAAAACATGAGCGTCCCACCGCGCATCCGACATCAAGCGCTCGGGCGTCAGCAGGCACCCCCTGGCGATCGATGAGCTCCTTGACGCATCGAACTGGAAAGTCCAAAGCCTCGCGTGGTCCCGGACGTTTTCCCAAGATCTCGTTTTCCGTCCCGTAGTGAAAGAGGAGATATTCGGCGAGCAGCCTGGACGATTCATAAGGATTTGACACGTTTCCGGGCGGAAAGTTGTCGCCGTCGAATAAATTCCAGACGCCCCGTTCTCTCCCCTAGCGAAGGAGCGAGTTGAGATAGGCGGAAGGCTCGTAGTTCTCGATCAACACCGTGAGCTTGCCGTCGCGCAGCATGCGCGCCTGCTTCAGGCCGATCTCGGGCGTCTTGTGCGGCGCAAAGAGAATGTCATCGTGCGTTGCGTTCTCGCGATTGGCAAACTTGTCGGGAGTCAAGGAGCCGCCCAAATGATCGCTCCGCCCAGTGGCCACATGGATGGTGCCGCGAATCTTTTCATCCTGAATATCGCGACCGGAAAAAGGCAAAAGCTGGGTTCCGAAGCCCAGCTCGCCAAGCTCGCCCGTGACAGGATCGGTCGCCAGCTTGTTGTTGTGCTCGTCAATCGTTTCCTTATTGCCCTTGAGCAACTCCGCTTTCTGAATTCGCCCGTCGGAAACATGCATGAGGCCGATCGTCCCGTCCTCATACTTCAGCGGGAATTCTCCGCTCGCGCCCGTGGGAACGAAGTAAATCTCACCGGCAGGAAGATTGGCCACATCCGGCTGGTCCCCAAGGCAAAGTCCGTGGCTTTTTTGGGCCTCTTGTCTGCCGAGATCGAGATGAAGCGTCAGGACGCGGCCCGCATAATCGAAATCGATCTCCACCCAGTCCGCGCGAGTCATCCCCAGCCGCAATTTTTCGGCCTCCGCACTCACCTCGCGGTAGTCAACCGCGAGCCCAGTGCTAAGGATCGTCTGGTTCAATCCATGGAGGGTCGCTCCACGAAAGCCAAACTTCTTCGCGTTGGCGGTGAGCGGAGCTGTTCCAGAGTAAGTGGAAATGCACAAAATGATGTCGTAGGCGGGATAGACATCGCGTTCCAGACTGACCTCCTTACCCTCGAGAGTGACGGCCCGATCCGGCAGGTCGAGATTGCTGCCGCCAGTGACCTCGTAGGCGAAAATCTCTCCGCCGACGAGGTTGAGTTCCCGCATCGCTTCATTCTTCAGTCCGTGATAGAAATACGTGATCGCATTGCGCTGGATTGAAAGATCGGGATTTTCCAAAAACTTGAAGTTGACGATGTCGTTGGGATTCTCAAGATCAATGAGGATGCAGATTCTCTGGCCTGCTTTGGGTTCGAAAGTGGTCTTGAGGAGCCGCGTAAGGCTAAACGGCGGAAATATACGGGCGGAGACTTGCTCGGATATAGTCATAGCAAATAAAATCTAAACTGATACGTCACTCGGGGCAACGTCGATGCAGTTCCTTGGTAGATGGTCGCCTCGAAACACCGATTTCTGGGTTCGGCTTGAATTCAGACTGAAAAGCTGGGGCGCCCTCGTCGTCGCCGTTTTCGCTGCCATCTACTACTCTCTTTATTTCCGAAGCGGACTCAATTTCAGTGGCGAGGGAGGGACGGTGGCGCTTGTTGCTCTCAGGTTGGTGGAGGGGCAGAGACCGATCGTAGACACTTTCCTCGGTTATAACGTGATGTGGTTTTATCCCATTGCCTGGTTGTTTCAGCTGGTGGGACCCGATTACACTGCTCTGCGCTTATACTTTTTCGGTCTCTGCACGATCACCGGCGTGCTGGCATTTTTTATTGTGCGCCGCGTCACGGGCTCCGGTTGGTTCTCGATTCTGGCGGCGTTAGGACCGGTGCTGATTCCGGGAATGATCTTTCGGAACTACATGGCGTTTCTGGCGATGCTCAACATGCTGGTGCTGGTGCAAGCGTACGTCTTTGAACAACCCAGCAAACTTCGGCAAATCTTTTGGATGGCCGCGGCGGGGATTTCCCTGGGACTAACTTATCTCATGCGCATCGATCTGGGCGCCTTCTTTACGGTGATGAACGCAGGATTAATCGTGCTGTTTCCTTTTGGACGGCGCGAAGGACTCGGACGAAATCTGGCTCTTGCGGCCGGAGGAGCATTGCTCGCTCTGATCATGTTCTGTGCTACCCACGCACCATTCTACCTCGATGCGATGAAGCGGGGCTACGTGGAAGCGTTTACAGCACAGTATACGAACTGGTTCGCGATGGTGCGCTTCCTTGCCACGCAAGAACTAGCCAGGCGGGCGCCGCCGGCCCCAACTCCGAAGACGGCCGACATACAAACGACAACGGCAGAACCCCCGCCAGTGCCTCCGCCAAGCCAAAAAAAGGGCGATGTAGACAGCGAAGGCTACCTGCAAAAACGAGCCTTGAGTGACGTCATCGAAGCGCGAACCTTCTATGATCGTGCCTTTGCCCTCGCGACTTATCTGCCGATTCTGGTCGCTCTTCTCATCATCCTTCCCGCTCTTGCGCTGCTGGTCGTGGCGCTGGTGCGTGGAGATTTCGCGCTCAAAACAGCCTCCTTGGCCTTGCTGGTCACAACAGGTTCAGCCCTGACACTGTTCCCGCAGTATTTCTTTTTCCGACCGGATACACCACACCTATCGGAATTTATGGCGCCCTTTGTGGTTGCGATCGCCTGCGCCACATGGTTCGCCTTTCAATGGCGGAAGCAGGGCCCTCTCGCAGCGATCTACTGCGGTTTGGTGATCATATTCGGCGTTTTCAACGTCGCGGTTTTTTTCTTCCACGCCTTTCCCAAGGAGTCGTCGGGGTCAATCGCCGCGCGCAAGATGCGCAAATACAAGTTCGTCGCCGAGAATGGCGTCAGCGTGTGGTTGAAACAAAAGGAGCGTGAGGACATCGCCAAGATGTTCGAGGTCCTACAGACGCACACCAAACCCTCCGACTACATCGTCTGCTATCCGTACGCGCCGACGATAAATTTTATGACCAATCGGCCGTCGTACGAATACAACCTTTACGTCGACAACGCGCACAACGTTTCTGGTTTCTTCCAGGAAACGCTCGCAGAGGTAAAAAAATATCGGCCTGCGGCGATCCTGATCGACAATCGTGCCCTCAATCAGACTGAGGAGTCGCGGTTTCGAAACTGGGCACCCGATACCTACGAGTGGATCCGGAGCAACTATGCTTACGCTGGCACATTCCGCCGCCAGGAGATCTACTTGCGCCCCGACCTTTATCATGAACAAGTCCGATAGACCCGCCACCTCCGGCGGCTCAGCGCTGAAGACGCGCAAGGGAATCATTCTCGCGGGCGGCGTCAGGCAGTCGTCTCGATCCGCTTACGCGCATTGTTTGCAAGCAACTTCTCCCGATCTACGACAAGCCGATGATCTATTATCCGTTGTCGGTTCTGATGCTCGGAGGAGTCCGTGAGATCCTGATCATTTCGACTCCGAAGGATCTGCCGGTGTTCCGCTCGTTGTTTGGAGACGGCTCAGCGCTCGGCCTCAGAATTGAGTATGCCGAGCAGGCCAGGCCCGAAGGGATAGCCCAGGCTTTCGTGATCGGCGATTCCTTCATGGATGAAAACGGCGTCGTCCTGATCTTGGGAGACAATATTTTTCACGGCAAACTTGACTTGGTGCGCACGGCCCTGGCGAGGGAAAACGGCGCGACCATCTTCGCGTGCCCGGTCATTGACCCAAGCCGCTATGGCATTGTGGAATTCGACGAATCCGGTCGTGCGATTTCCATCGAGGAAAAACCAACTGAACCCAAGAGCAATCACGCGGTTCCTGGGCTCTACATCTATGACGGGCAGATCCGCGAAATAGTGCGCTCTCTCAAGCCCTCACCACGCGGTGAGCTCGAAATCACCGACGTCAATCGCGAATATCTGCGACGCGGCAGCCTCTTTGTCGAGCCCCTCGGGCGCGGCGTCGCCTGGCTGGACACCGGAACGCCCGAGAGCTTGATGGAAGCGAGCACCTACATTGCTACCCTCCAGCACCGCCAGGGAGTAAAGATCGCCTGCCTGGAGGAAATTGCCTACTACATGGATTTCATCAGCTTTGCAGAACTCCGGGCACTGGCTGCGAAGCTTCCCGGCAAGAACAGCTATCGCGCCTACCTCGAATCCTTGCCTCCCTCAATGCCCCGCTTCAAGGATCGCTTCTTCCACGCGTCGTGAGCGTGTTCTCTTCAAGAACGCGTTCGTAAGCCGACACCGTCTTCTCAAGATCGAATTGGGTCGCCTTTTCGCGGGACGCACGGCGCATTGCGTGGAGCAACTCAGGCGCGGCCAGCAAGCGCCGAAGCTTCTCCGCAAAGGAAGGTGCGGTCAGTTCGCAAAGAAACCCGTTTTTGCCCTCTTCGACGATCTCATGCATGGCTCCGATCTGACTGCTGACGATTGCCAAGCCCCACTGGAGCGCCTCGATCGCCACCATCGGCAATCCCTCATGCAATGACGTCATCAACAGAATGTCACTCGCCGCCATTCTTTCCGCCACCACGGGCCCCGAAAGCCAGCCGTGGAACGTCAGGCGATCCGCGATGCCTGCGTGTCTTGCCAGGGCTTCCATCTCGAGCCGAAGCGGCCCATCACCGATCACACCCATCGACCAGTCCATCTCCCGGATCAGTGCCAAAGCCCCGATCGCGAGCAGCGGATTCTTTTGAATGCTCAATCGACCGACCATCAGAATGCGCGCGCGTGAATGCACCGAAAAGGTGGGAGCGGTCACGAGAAGGACACCATTTGGAATTACGAGCGGTTGGACGCCATACGCTTTCGCTGCCAATCCGGCGACAAAGCCACTGACGGCAGTGACCGCCCGCGCACGACGCCAGATCGGTGAAACAAACGGCCCGAGAAGGCGAAAGAGATGATCCGTTTGTTGCGGCACACCCCCGGGCACATCACCCAAATGCGCCGTCAAGACGTAGGGAACGCCTGCGAATATGCTCGCCACTAACGCCACCGGACCGGTGGGAACAGCAAAATGGGCATGGAGGATATCCGGACGCCAACGACGCGCCTCTCGAACGGCCGTCCAAACATTGGTCAAAACATAGAGGGCCATCTCGGGCACCGTGCAGGTGTCTTCCCGCCGACGAAACGACGCCGGGCGCAAGATTTCAACGTTGTCCCGCACCTCGCGCTTTGGCAGGTGGCGCATGCCTGCAGTGACCACACGGACCTGATGACCGCGCGAAGCCAACCTCGCCGCGACCTCTGCCGCCACTCTTCCTCCTCCACCGCCCACGGGCGGGTACTCATAGCAGAGGAGCAGAATCTTCACCTAGTCACGTCCGGAAGACCCAATCGTGCCAGCCATTCGCCGTAGCAGAGTTGGCACCAGAGATAGAGCCGCTCGTCGGCAAGCCCCGACCGGTGCGCAGCGAGCTTCTCCTCAAGAAACTTGCCTCCCCGCGGCCGTAACCGCTCCGAACGGAACCATGCCCCCACCGGAGTGCCAAATCCCTTCTTCTTGCGATAGATGATGTCGAGCGGAAGAAGAGGCTCGAGCGCTTTCTTGAGCAGATATTTCGTGATACCTCCCCGGACTTTCAGTTCATGCGGTAATCGACGCGCAAAGTTTGCCACCTCCAAATCGAGAAAAGGGCTTCGCACTTCGAGGCCGTGGAGCATGCTCGCGCGATCAACTTTGGCCAAGATTCCATCTTGCAGATAGAGCTCTGTGTAGAACTGGAGGGTGCGATCCACGAGGTTCTTTTGCTGACAGGAATCCCACGCCTCCACCGCCTCGGAGTAGAGCTCCTCGACATCGACCGGTTCGCCAAAAAGCCGTCCAATCTCGTCGGGTTCCAACGCGCCAAGCCAAACAGCATTCCAGTAACGTGTTTGATGACTCGCGCCACGCATTCCGCGCTTAATTTTGAAATCGAGACTAAGATTCGCATGCGAAACGGGAAGGCGGCCGGCTAAGGCGCGTAAGGCGCCGTGCAGCCGCTGCGGGACTACGCGCACGTACCACGCAGCCATTCCCAAGCCACGAAACGTGTCGTATCCCGCAAACAATTCATCCCCGCCGTCTCCTCCCAACGCCACCGTCACATGCCGTCTCGTAAACTGGCTCAGGAGCCAGGTCGGAAGCAATGAATTGTCACCCTGTGGCTCGTCCAATTGACGAAGTATTCCCGGCAGGACATCGCATGCCTTGTCAAGGTCCAGGATCTCAGAGCGATGATCTGTCCCGAGAAACTTCGCCGCCCGGGTCGCATAGGCGGACTCATCGAAGCTCGGCTCGTTAAATCCAATGCTGAAGGTGCGCAGCCGCTCAGCGCCGACATTCCTTGCCGCCAGAGCCGCCACCGCCGTCGAGTCGATTCCTCCGCTGAGGAAAACGCCAAGAGGAACATCTGCCATCAAGCGACGCTTCACGGCACGATCGAGTGTCTCGACGAGTTCTTCGGCAAGTTCGGTTCGTGAACGCCGCATCATCTTGTCATCAGGCTCGATCTCGAAGCGCCAATAACGCTTCGCCACCGGCGCCTTTCCCACATCGACAGTCAAGTTATGGCCGGCAGGCAACTTCCAAACGCCTTCGACAAGGGAGCAGGGAGCCGGCACGAGTGCATAGGCAAAGAACTTCCGCAGGGCTTTCTGCGATACGCTGCGGGGGCAATTCTGATGCTCGAGCAATGCTGTCAACTCAGATGCAAAAGCAAACGTCCCCCGAGAGTTGAACCAAAAGAGCGGCTTCTTGCCGAATCGATCGCGGCTTAGGAACAATCGTTTCTTCTCAGTGTCCCAGAGCGCAAAGGCCCACATTCCATTGAGCATCGGCACGATCTTCTCTCCCCACAGGCGATAGCCATGCAGCAAAACCTCAGTGTCAGAATGGTCGCTTTGAAAGACGCAGCCTAGCGACTCGAGCTGGGCTCGCAGCTCCAGGTGATTGTAGATCTCGCCATTGAAGACGACGACGCAACGTCCATCCGCCAGGGACATCGGCTGCACGCCACCAGAAAGGTCAATGATCGAAAGCCGGCGGTGACCGAGATAGACTCCCTCCGCCTGCTCGATATAAAAGCCCTCAGCGTCCGGGCCTCGGTGGGCCAGACATCGGGTCATCCGTTCGAGATCGCCCTGGTTCCCTTCGCCGATAAATCCGGCGATGCCGCACATTCAAGCCGCCTTTGGAAACGATGTTATGTTGCGGGTCTTCCGAACCAGATAGATCGACTTGTGCTGGGACTCGTAGAACGTGCGCGTGATCATTTCCGCGAGCAATCCCATCAGAATGCAGATCACGCCGGTCATGAAGGAAAAAACTGCCATCATCGGCAGCGGCGTTGCCGTGAAGAAATACCCCTTCGTGCGCATGTAGAGAGTCCAGACGCTGAAGCCAAATGCCGCCGCAAAAAATAAAACTCCCCAGAGTCCAAAAAGGTACATCGGCTTGAGCATGAACTTGTCCATGAACTTGACGGTGACCAGATCCATCAACACCTTCAGCACCCGCTCGAGACCGTATTTGGATGAACCCGAGCAGCGCGCGTGATGATTGACCGGGATCTCCGCGATCCGCGCGCCGTGCCACTTCGCGTAAATTGGGAGGAAGCGGTGCATTTCACCGTAAAGCCGGATGCCTTCGAGCACTTCCGCCCGATACGCTTTCAACGAACAGCCAAAATCATGGAGACGCACGCCGGAGACCACCGAGATCAACTTATTGGCAAGGATGCTGGGGATATTTCGCTGGATCGCATTGTCCTGCCGATCTCGCCGCCAGCCTGAACAGACATCGTAGCCCTCTTCAATCTTGGCGAGCATGCGAGGAATGTCCTCGGGATCGTTCTGCCCGTCCCCATCCAACGGAATGATCACCTCGCCCGACGCAAAATCAAAACCGGCCATCATCGCAGCCGTCTGACCGAAGTTGCGGCGGAAGTGCACCACCTTCACTTCAGGATGCAGCGTCGCCAGGCGATCCAGAATTTCCTCGCTCCTGTCCAGGCTCCCGTCGTTGACAAAAATGATCTCCCAAGGAGTTCCGTGCCCATTCATCACCTTGCGGACTTTCTCGAAGAGCTCCTCAATAGACCCCTCCTCGTTGTAGATCGGTACGGAAAGTGAAATCATGGATGCGGAAGCAGAATCGTTTATTTCATACAAAAATAGGTAGGATGTCATCAAAATTGT
>CAWGQS010000021.1:0-144500 GCA_963824895.1 uncultured Verrucomicrobiae bacterium
GCGGGTTCGATCCCCTCCGCCGGAGGGACCTTAGCGTGTATGGAAAGAGAGCCTCTGGGGACGAGCTCCGAAGTTTACAGACGTCGCCAAGCAGTGTCAGGAAATCACCGCAGACGTTCAGGATTAGCGCAAACTTGGCCGGTGGCTTGAGCAGTTGAATGCCGATCCTGGTGGAGATTGGTTATTCGATCCTCGCCATGATCAGGTCTATCTACGATCAAACTATGAGGCTTGCGCACTAAGCATCATCGGAGCGAAACAATGGATGAAATCGAAAGTGAATCGCGAACTGACGACCCAGCTCCCGCCTCGCGATCCGCAAAACCCCCCATCGGAGTAACAAAGACGGTCGCAACCCAAGACGGCCGTAATCTCACATATCTCGAAGTTGGAGATCCGCACGGGCCGCTCGTTATTCATAATCATGGTGGACCCAGTAGCCGGTTGGAGGCACGCCTCTTCGCAAATTCAGCATCGAAAAATCGGTTACGACTCATATGCGTAGACCGACCCGGTATAGGACAGTCCAGTCCCCAGAAAACACGCAGCTACTGCGGCTGGGCTGACGACTTGACAACGATCGCCGACGCGTTGGGATACCACGAATTCGGAGTGACAGGCTGGTCGGAGGGTGGGCCATGGGCACTTGCGGCAGCTGCTTACATTGATCCCCTTCGACTGCGCCACGTCAGCAGCATCGCGGGTGGAAGCTACGGAACATTTGGTGACAACTGGGCCGCGGATTACCTTTCTAAAGTCGACGCGCTGGGAGGATTGCTCGCCATGCATTTTGAACCTGGCTTCCGCCTCATGTACGCGACCGTTGGCATGACCGTCGAACACTTCCGCGGGACCTACATCAAACAATTGCGGAAAGCCGTCAACGACTACGATCGACAGATTTTGCTTCAACCGGATTTCGAAACCACCTTGTGCGAAGCAAGCGCCGAATGCTTCGCTCAAGGGAGCGACGGGCTAGTTCGCGACAGTGAACTCCTCTATCGGAGTTGGGCGTTCGACGTGAGAACAATCGAACGGCGAGTCCACATGTGGCAAGGAATGGATGATCGACTTGTGCCGGCGGCCATCAACAAACGGGTGGCTGACCGAATGCCTGGAGCGGTATGGCATCCAGTTGAGGGAGCCGGTCATTTTGTGGCTGTCGGTTCAGCGGACGAATTGTTCGGAATCGCGGCCGAGGAACTGGGGTCGATGTCCCCGAAGAAATCGAGACGAGACCCAACGTGATAAGCTGGCCCGAAGACCCTGAGGGAAACGGGGTGCGATGGCACCAAGTGCTGACTAGCGATACTCAAGTGACGGGCGAGCGACAACAATCATGAAGAAAGCGACAACAACCAGAAGAAGACGAAGAGCGGCTCGAAGGACGGAAAAGGAGGAGACTCTCCCTCGCAGCTGATAGATGCGAGAATCAAGGAGCTGAGTGATTGGCGGGGCGAGACGCTCGCTCGGGTCCGAATTCTCATTATGCAGACCGACCCCGAAGTGGTCGAGGAGTGGAAGTGGAGAGGGGTTCCGGTGTGGTCGCACGCCGGAATGATCTGCACCGGCGAGACGTACAAGAATGTCGTGAAGATGACCTTCGCCAAGGGCGCCTCGTTGAAGGACCCTTCAGGCCTCTTCAACTCCAGCCTCGAAGGCAACACCAGGCGTGCCATCGATTTCCATGAGGGCGACAAGATTGATGAAAAGGCGTTCCAGGCGCTCATTCGCGCCGCGGTGGCACTGAACACGTCGGCGAGAGCTACTGCTCTCCCCGGCCGTCTCAGAAGGGATCGAAGAGCGCTTGAGGAGCGTCGTGCAAGCCCGCTAGATGACCTGCCTCACGGAGGGCCCTGCTTCGAGGGTGTGGCTCCATGAGCCCGAGCATCCCGGGCGCCATAGCGTCACTCTCTCCACCCCCGGCCAGGCTCACTCTTCGCGCTCCCTCTCCGTCAGGGCCACCCCAAGCTGGTCTTAGGTCCAGAGCCTTGTTGATTTTTCTTAGCAATTGACGTTTCGAATTCGCCTTCCCAACTCAACTGGGGTTCAACAGTTTTCCAGCGCCGTCGGATGCGGAGCTTTTGTCGTTAGGCGCTCTGCGCATCTTTCGGAGCACGTTTGTCTTCATCGGCCATAGCGGGCTGGACACTTGGATAGCTCGTGGATTGCCGAAGGCTGCGAATCCGCTGCGGCTCAGACATTCCTTGGAAAGGCTCAGATCGCCATTGTGCCGATTTCGGAAAGGATATTTTGCCTGCCCTCAACGCGCTGCGGAGCGCCGTTGCAGAACCGCGTCGGCCTCTTCAACTCCAGCCTGGAATGCAACACCAGGCGTGCCATCGATCTCCACGGGGGGACAAGATTGATGAAAAAGCGCTGAAGGCGCTTCGTTCGACGGTGCGGCTCCAAATGATGACTCCCCGGAAGCTGTCGGGGATCCGATCACTGGCTCGACAGCTTTCGGTCCAGAAAGTCGCGCACGTACCCCGCGATCTCTTCGGCTTTGTCTTCGAGTGCGAAGTGTCCGGTATCGAGTAAGTGGAGTTCTGCCTCCGGCAGATCGTGCAGGTAGCCGTGTGCGCCGGCGGCGGGGAAGATAACATCGTTCTTGCCCCAAACGATCAGCATCGGCGGTTGGCGCTTACGGAAGTACTCTTGCCACTTTGCGTAATGACCCAGATTCGTCCGGTAGTCGTAGAGCAAAGCGAGCATGATCTCTTTGTTGCCGGGGCGGTTGACCAAAGCGCGTTGCAGCAACCAACTGTCCGGGCTGACTTGCGTCCGGTCCTTCACCCCGTGGGTGTAGTTCCATTCGAGCGCGGAGTCCGAGATCGCAGCCTCGCGCATCTTTGCGAAGTTCGCTGGAGAGGGATCCTTCCACAACGTCCGGGCGGGTGTCCAAAAGCTGTCAGGCAGGCCTTGTTCGTAAGCATTGGCGTTCTGGACAATCAGGGCGGACACTTTTTCGGGACGGCTGCTCGCCAGGCGAAAGCCCACTGGGCCGCCGAAGTCCTGCATGTAGATGGCGTATTTGTCCAGGCCGAGTCGATCGGTGAACTTCGCGATCACCTCGGCGAGACGATCGAAGGTGTAGGCATAGTCCTCGGTGGATGGCGCGGCGCTGTAGCCGAAGCCGGGATAATCGGGTGCGAGAACGCGAAAACGATCAGCGAGCTGCGTAATCAAGTCGCGAAACATGAATGACGATGCCGGAAAGCCGTGCAGCAGCACAACAACCGGAGCATTGGGCCGGCCTGCCTCCCGATAGAAAAGATCGAGTCCGTCGATCTGCACCGTCCGGTAATGGGTTCGGGAGCTGTCGCCGAGAGGAGCAGTGGAGACGTGCGTCGACGTAGCGGCGCTGCCGACCGCTTCTACCGGCACCGCGTGGGTCGCCGCCGACGCCGCCAAACAGGCACTGATGAGGGACAGAGGGGCAAAGTGAGGAGAGTTCATAGCGATTTATCCTGTGGTGATTCGACCGATTGTTTTGTAACTTGTTATACTGATTAACACAGGTTACAGGGCGCTTGTAACTTGTCAAACAAATTTTCGTAGGTTACACTCCTGCCGTAAATTTTATCTACTCCCACATTGGCCATGCGTTCGCTCTTCCTCGGCAGCCACCCGGCTGTCGACTTTCTCAACACCGCCTTGGCGCCACAGGGCACGCCTATCGAAACGATCGGCAACGGGAGGGCATTCGTCGACTGGCTCGTGGCTGCGAGGCTATTGGACCGCGCAACGGCCTCGAAGGTCGAGCGCCGCTTCGGCATGAAAGCCTTGGACGCCAGCGCAGCGGAAGCCCGCCGGGTCCGCGAGTGGACACGGGACTGGCTGTCACGCTGGCGAACCGCTCCTCAGGGTGACTATCGGGCCGAGGTCGCTGCGTTGAATAAGTTGCTCGAGCGGGAACCGGTTCGACGGGAGGTAGTCACCGCTGGCGCGGATCTGAAAGTGGTCGAGCGGCCTTGTATCGAGGCTGCCAACGCACTCCTTGGCCTAGTGGCGATGCAGATCGCCGCCTTGGTCACGGAAGAGCAGCCGTCGCTCCTTAAGCACTGCACCGGGTCGGGGTGCACCCTATGGTTTCTGGACCGGACCAAGGCGCACCGGCGACTGTTCTGCAGCACGTCGGTCTGTGGCAATCGGGCGAAAGTATCGGCCTTTAGAAAGCGTCAACGCACAGGATGATTGGCGATCCAATAGCTCGCCCACGAGAGCTTTTCCAGTCACCGCGCCAAGGGCGCAGCTTGAGTGCAAGACTAGGCAAGCCGGGCACTTAAACCGGATTTCTTCGGTGCGCCTCTCAAGAGGACGCATGCTGAATCGAGGAGGGCGGCCTGCGACCGCAGAACGGTGCCGCTACAACAAGGAATGTCGTCTTCAGCGCACGGGACCTTGGGGCGCTGCCGCGGATGATGCCGCGATGGCGTGCGTCAGAATCAGCCGCCCGGAAGTGTGAAGGAACGGCATCCGGCATACCGGCAAGGCGCAGTATTATGTCTTGACGATCTGGGAGGGGAGCAACTTTAGTCGTCTACACGACGTTCGGCGGGCGCGTGGCGGCGCCGTAAAAATATTTCACAAAAGAAAGTCATCTTATGTCCACAGAAGACGAAATCCGAAACGCATCAACGCAATTCTACGCTGCACTGAACCGTATGCTCAATGGTGACGCTCAGCCCCTTTTCGATATCTGGTCGCACGGCCCGGCCGTCACGACGATGCATCCGATCGGTGGTCGGCAGGTGGGATGGAACGAAGTTCGGGAATCGTGGGAACAAGTGGCCCAAGGGGCCTCCGACGGGAAGGTTGAACTGAAGGACCAACTAATCCGCGTCCTCGGCGATGTCGCCTACGAAGTCGGCGTTGAGTGTCCAGAGTTCAAGCTAGGCGGAGAGAAGGTCGCCGGCCAGATTCGGGTGACGAACATTTATCAGCGAGAAGCTGGAGCGTGGAAGATTACGCATCACCACACGGATCTGGCCCCAGCGATGTTGGAAGTTCTTAATCGCTTGCAGTCGCCCTCCGAGAAGGCTTGAAGATAGTCGAATGTGCCGCTGTTAGGCACAGGGGTACGGACGCTGAACGATGCGATCCGCTGACCCTTACCTGCGCGACGCACCTCCTCTGTCCCAAACATCCTGGGATAACTTCCGCATAACCTGGGGAAAGGGACAGAATGACTAACATCGTAGCAAAGGTGTTCCGAGCGCAAGCCTGACCGGCCACTTCAACTTGACGAGGCAATCGGACATCGCTGTATTGGCGCATGTTCGACCTCTCGTTCAGTCGGGTTTCGTCCGGCAACGGCGGACGGTTTCTTGCGGTGGGCCTTTTGCTAATGGGGATGCTCTCTATGTCCGATTGCTTGGCGAACGCGCTGCAAACCTACGTTCACGAGCCGGACGCATCGTTTGCCTGGAAGCGGACTGAGCAGAAGAAAATCAAGGATGCCACCCTCACGCACCTGGAACTCATTTCCCAAACGTGGCGCGGACATATCTGGAGCCATCATTTGCTCGTCGTTCGGCCAACCACTTTGCGCCAGGCTGACATTGCCATGCTCTTCATCGCGGACGACAGCTACAATGCGCGGGATGAAAAAGAGGTGCACCCGTTCCTTGAAGTGGCGCAACGGGCCGGCGCAGTCGTCGCCATTCTAAACAAGGTGCCGAACCAACCGCTCTACGATGGTCTCAAAGAAGACGCCTTGATCGCATTTACTTTCGACCAGTACTTGAAAACCGGCGATCCGACCTGGCCATTGCTCTTCCCAATGGTGAAGAGCGCCGTGCGCGCCATGGATACGCTCCAAACCTTCGCACGGCAGGAATCGGACCAGAGGATCGACCGCTTCGTCGTGTCGGGCGCGTCCAAACGAGGTTGGACCAGCTGGTTGACGGCTGCGGTGGACACTCGCGTTGTCGGCATTGCGCCGATGGTCATCGACATGTTGAACATGAAGGCACAGCTCGACTGGACCGAGAAGATGTACGGGCGGCAGAGCGATGAAATCAGCGCCTATACCGATCTCCACCTGCACGAGAAGTTGGACGATCCGCCCATGCAAACGCTCCGGGCTTGGGTCGATCCCTACAGCTACCGGCGGAGCTATACGATGCCGAAGCTCCTGTTGCTCGGCACCAACGATCCTTATTGGGTCGTGGACTCGCTGCGTCACTACTGGAGCGATCTGCCGGAGCCGAAACTGGTCTTCCAAATGCCGAACGCCGGGCACGATCTCGGGGGCGGTCATGACGAGTGGCAAACGTTAGCCGCATGGTTTCAAATGATCGCCGATCGTCAGCCGCTGCCGAAGGTCGAATGGCAACTGCGCGATGGCACGAACGGCGCCGCGGGCCTTATGGTCGGAGTCGATCAACCGGTCAGTAAAATTCGCCTCTGGACTGCGCATTCACCGGATCGCGATTTCCGGAACGAGAAATGGACCAGCCGCGAGTTGGAGATTCAGCCGGGCTGCAACCAAGCCAGCGTGGATGTCCCCAAGCCCGCCGCTGGCTTCACCGCATTCTTGGCCGAGGTAGAACTGACAGCACCCACCGGCCACAGCTATAAACTATCCACCAGAGTCCAGGTGACACCCGACGGAGTGAACCGCTGGCCGTAAAGGGGGGACGCGGGTCCTGATGTTGGATCTCTGCCATCCGGCGGGATGCCGTGAAGAGCTCCCCGTTGGCCTCGGCCTTCCGTAGTCGTCAGCCCGCGCGCGAGATAGCAGGCTGAAATGGCTTCGCTTGCCAATGCTCGCGGACATCCCCGCGCTCGAGATAAAACTCTGCGCCTTCGTCGGCACGTTTTCTCAATGCGAATGGGACGAAGGCTCGCCGTCTAAATTCGAGCTCGTTTCGGCAGCCGGATATACGTCCGTTGATTTAACAGCTGTCGTCGACTCTTGTGATTGGACTGAAGCAGCTCGCCTGGCCGAGCGGTTCTCCCTTGAAATCAGCGGCCTCACCTGTGACAGCGGCTGGCCGGCAGAAGATCATGATCTGGCAAACAAAAACGCGCTTAACAGACAGCAGGCTGTTGACTATTTTAAACGCCAGATTGAATGCGTGAAAGTTGTTGGAGGCGACTACTTGATTGTTGTTCCTTCTGCGGTAGGGAAGTTCCGCTCCATGGGAGTCGATACCGCTGAGGACTGGAAATGGGCCGTTGAATCCGTCTGCAATCTCACTGAAACAGCAGCGAACAATCACGTCACGCTGGTGATCGAGCCGCTCAATCGCTATGAAAGCTGCATTGTCAATACCGCCGAAGATGTGTCACGATTTGTTAAGGAAGTGGATCATCCAAACGTGAGAGCCTTGTTGGACACATATCATATGAATATTGAAGAATCCGACATCGAGAAGGCCTTTCTCACTGTGCGCGACTGCCTGGAAGTTGTCCATTTTGCAGATAGCAATCGGCGTGCTTTAGGTCGAGGGCATATCGATTTCCGGCCCGCCGTAGCCGGCATGAAGGCGATCGGCTTTGACAGGACGATTGTGCTCGAATGTACCGCGCCCGGGCCCGATCCGTTCAGAGCGGACAAGGGTGACACGACCGCGCAAACTATGGCAACGTATGCAAGCGAATCGCTCGCTAAGCTAAAAGAGTGGTTTACTTAAAAAATGCGTCACTCGTTTTTTTCGCGGGCCATCGCGTGTGAAAGGCACGGCGACAATTTTTAATTAGAAGAACCACGGAAATGTCTAGAGCGAAGATTGGGATCCTAGGTGCAGGCTTTATTGCAAAGGTGCACGTCGGGAATTTGAAGAATGATGAAAGGGTCGAGATCGCTGGTGTGGTCGACTTGCATCTGGATAAGGCTAAGACGCTCGCCCAGGATGCGGGACCTCAATCGAAGGCTTTCAGTTCTTTGGACGAATTGTTCGCAAGTGAGGTAGACGCGGTCTACGTCACCACGCCCAATACGTTACACGTTGAACCGGTCCTGAAATGTCTGGAAAATAATGTCAACGTATTCTGCGAAAAACCAATGGCGACTTCGTTGCGGGAGGCAGAACAAATCAAGGAAGCCAGCGCAAAGTCCAAAGGGATTTATAATCTCGGGATGAATATGAGGTATGGTTACGTCTTTAAGAGAGTAAAGCAGATCATAGACTCGGGAGAGGTGACGCCTTACATGGTCAACGTAAAGCTCAATCGTGGAGAGCTACTGAACCCGCCGTGGACGGCGGACCCTAAAGTGACAGGGGGTTTTCTTTATGAAACTCCGATTCATTTGTTCGATATATGTCGATACCTGTTCGGGGAAGTAACGACCGTGAAATGCGAAGCGAGACAGAGCATTTCACAATCGGAATTCGATGATTTCGCCGTCCTGCTGACGTTTGAATCTGGGACTATTGGGACCTTTGTAACCTCTGCTCATGCAGGATGGAGTTATCCCTTTCAGCGGTTGGAGATGTATGGCAAATACTCCACCATCGCCGTGGAGGATATGGAGAAAGTTATCTATGCCCCAGGCCTGAAGCGGGCTACGGAGGAAAGCGATTATAAGCAGGTTCCCTTTGAGGAGAAATGGGGATATGTTGAAGAAGACCGTCTTTTTGTTGATGCGATTCTCAATGGGACCAAACCTCCCGTTACGGCAGACGACGGATATCTTTTAAGTAGGTTATTGGATGGAATTTACGAGAGCGCCAAAACAGGTAAGCAATTGGATTTTCGTAAATGACATTGGATCCGAAAGGCTAAGCTCGGGACGGAAATCTACCCAACTTCCCGGCCGCTAGGCCGCCGTCAGGCGTATATTCGATCTCCCGAAGCAATAAGGAATTCAATCGCCACTTAGCGCTTCAAGCTTGCCCTGCAAGAACGCCAGACGCAGACATCCTTGCGAATCCGTGCGGGTGCTGAGTTGGATATCATCGCGCCTGCTTCAAAGGTAAGTTCCGTTGCTCAGACGAATTTTCGTTGGCCGCCCTTGCGCCGAAAAGCTTCCTCGCTATTCATTTTCTTTCTCCTTGTCAACGCGACGACGTTTCTCATCGTCGGGCTCTCCAAGGATCGTGCCAGTAACCGAATCACGACTCCTTCCAGTGCTGCCGCTACTAGTGCTGCTGCCCGGGTTAGTGGTATGCGTACCAGTGCCTCTGCTACGCGAGTCGCTGGCGGTCCCGTCTGATCCCTTTCCACCATCTGATCCCTTTCCACCGTCTGATCCCTTTCCACCATCTGATCCCTCTCCGCCGTCTGATCCCTCTCCGCCGTCTGATCCCTCTCCGCCGTCTGATCCCTCTCCGCTGGCGCTCGTGCCGTCTCCTCCGCTGCTCGTTCCTTCTCCGCTATTGCTCGTTCCCTCTCCGCTATTGCTGCTTCCGCTTGCGGAGCTTCCGCTGCTACTAGATCCCGAGCTCCCGCTGCCACCAGATCCCGAGCTTCCGCCGCCACCAGATCCCGAGCCTCCGCCGCCACCAGATCCCGAGCCTCCACCGCCGCCAGATCCCGAGGCCTCCACCGCCGCCAGATCCCGAGCCTCCACCGCCGCCTGACTGAGCTATGAGTGGGGTTGTGAAAAGCGCCGCGATAACAAACGCAAGCCGCACACTGCGTAATGCCTTATTCATGATATCCGATCGTTCGGAGTCGGTCTCTTGAGCGTTCGTGCTCCAAACCCTGATTGACGGCTCAGGTAGCTCGGAAAAGGCTCCGCCAAGATCGCTTTAGCAATCTTGGCTAGTTTAAACGAGCTCTCGCGTGTGACACACTTTACAGATTCGAATAGGAGTCTAGTTCCTTCAATGCAACCGTGGTGCTAACCCAGGACCATTGTATGTCCTTTGATTGGACCAAGAGCGCTTGGATTTCCGAAGTTCCCAGATTTTCCTTAGTGACAACGGCGGCGCCGCTATCGATAACCGCAGGCACCGTTTCTCCCTTCATTTTGGCAACCAGCGCCTGCACAGCCTCACGGCCCATCTTCTTGGGATTTTGGGCGACGAGCGCTTGAATCTCACCACTTTTCAAGGCTTCGACGAGTCCGGGCGACGTGTCGAAGCCGACGAGCTTCTTGCTGCCCGCCAGGTTATTCTGCTTGAGCGCACGCAACATGCCCAGAGTGCTCGGTTCATTTGAACAGAAAATTCCGTCCGCCTCTTTGAGCTTGTCCAGCACGTTCAACGCGGTCGATTGTGCTTCGCTGATGGTCGTGCCGGAGTAGCGATTGTCGAGAATAACCTGAATCTCGGGAAATTTCTTGATTGCTTCGAGGAAGCCCGCCTCCCGCTGATCCGTGCTAGCCGAACCTTCTTTATGGCGAAAGAGGACTACCTTGCCTTTGCCGTCTAAAAGCTTTCCCAACTGCTCACCAGCCATTCCTCCAGCGCGGTGGTTGTTCGTCGATACCGTGCAGACAAAGTCTTTAGGGGGCTCACCCTTGAGCGCCGAATCCATAATCACCACAGGGATTCCCTTTTGCATGGCAGCGGCGACTGGACGCATGAGCGCTGTGTCATCAATCGGCGCCAGAACGATGCCGCCCACTCCCGCGGAGACGAATTGCTCAACGATTTGGATCTGCTGTGCGGGATCGTCTTCCTTGAGAGAGCCCTGCCACAAAATCTCCACGCCAGCTGCTTTTGCGCCTTCACGAGCTCCGGCTTCAACCGCTTTCCAAAACCAGTGCGTCGTGCCCTTGGGAATTACAGCGATTGGATTCATAGGGAGCGCGGTTTATAGAGGATAGGGCTGAGCTTCGGAACTGTCCATATTCTTGTCCCCAAGCTTTGGCGGACCGTTGAGAGACCAGTCCAAGTCAAGTTCTGCTCCTCCGACGCAAAGCCGAGCGCCGATCAGCCGTTGTCCGCCGCACGGTGACGCAGCCCGCGGCGGTGATTCTCTGCGCGACGTTATCTCGAAATCGACGCGCGCTGCTGGGCTACTTCATCAATCCGGCCTGAATCGCCGTATCAGGCTTCGTAGGGGCGAGCCTCGTTCTGCGGCGTGCGCATTCTGATCGCCGAGTGCCCGCAGTAACCGGTGACGCGCGGCTGCGTGGTGCTCCTCCACAAAATAACAACTAAGGATTACTCACCTATGCCTTTTGAACACAGCTTCGATTCCATTTGCGGATGGGCTCTGCATCACGCGTCGACCCTGGAGCAAATCGATACAGCCGTCGGCAGTCCACGGTTTCAGGAATTTGGTTCCTGAAGGTGCTTTCACCTGCTATGGTTGGCTAAAGGCTATTTTACGTGACAACGCGACCATGGTCCGCTGGCGGAGGCGCGGCGAGCTTTTCACACCGCGCGCTGGACGATCATCATGAGGGTGACGCAAAGTGAGGCGCAAATGGGGCAGATGGCCTTGGCCGAATTGTACCCGATCTGTTGGTACCCGCTTTACATTTTCGCTCGGCGCCGTGGGCATTTGCCGGAAGACGCTCATGACGTGACCCAAGGGTTTTTTCTGCACCTTCTGGAACACCCGGCGCTTAGCAGCGTCGGCAGGCTCAAAGGTAAATTCCGATCTTTGGTGCTCGCCTCTTTTCAGAACCACCTTTCGGACCTGGTTGACCATGCTCGCCGCCTTAAAAGAGCACGAGGCAAAGCACCCATTCCGCTGGGTGCGGAAGATGCCGAAGAACACTATCGACGCGAGCCGGTCGACTTCTTGAGCGCAGAAAGGTTGCGGAATCGGTACACCGGACTGTTGGGAGAGGAGGTCAGCCGCGCGGTCTCAGATCCGGCTAGGATCGACGAGGAGTTCCGGAGTTCCTTGCGACGCTCTGCTGCATCCGAAAGGCGGTTAAGCCCATGAAAACAGAGGCGAGACGCGTCTGCCCGAGCTGCGGAAATGAATTTTCAGGAGCCCTAGAGGTTTGCCCGGTGTGCGTGCTAAACGGGGCGCTCGCCAGCGGGGTCGAATCTGGCGAGTCTTTTGCTGAAGACACAACCGTTCCCGCATTGAAAGGCATGATGCGACGCTTTGAGCACTATGAGCTGATGTGCGACAAAGACGGTAAACCGGTCGAGTTGGGTCGCGGTGCAATGGGGATCACTTACAAAGCGCTCGATGTCGATCTACGATGTCCGGTGACATTGAAAGTCGTCAGCGAGAAGTATCTCGGGGACAAGTCAATCCGCCTTCGTTTCTTTCGCGAGGCACGGGCGGCGGCCAATGTGCGTCACCCGAATGTTGCCTCGGTCTTCCACTTGGGCAAGAGGGGCGCGAACTATTTCTACGCGATGGAGTTTGTAGAAGGGGAAACGCTCGAAAACCTCGTCAGACGCAAGGGGCGGCTTGAGGTAAAGCTGGCCTTGGAAATTGCGGCGCAGGTTACGGCTGGTTTGGCTGCCGTGCACAGGAAGGGCCTCGTTCACCGAGACATCAAAACGAGCAATATCATGGTGAACTTCGAGGATGAAGGCGCTGTGACCGCAAAAATCATCGACCTGGGCCTGGCAAAGCTGGTCAATGAACCAGGTTCTGAGACCGCGATTTCAATACTCGGCGCCTTTGCCGGGACACCCAAGTTCGCCAGCCCCGAGCAGTTTGCAGGAGTCGGCGTAGACATTCGTTCGGATCTCTACTCGCTAGGCGTGGCGCTCTGGGAGATGGTGACTGGGCATGCGCCGTTTAGGGGTTCACCTGCTGAGCTGATGTATCTTCACCAGCACGCACCGCCGCCACTCAAACAGCTCGAAGATGTTCCGCGGCCGGTCGTTGTTCTCCTCGAGGTGCTCCTTCAGAAGGATCCCGCCGAGCGCTTTCAGAATCCAGCTGAACTTCTGAAGGTGCTACCGACGATAATGGGCGCGGTCGACTCACGACGCAGGGTCTCTCGCCAGAGCTTGCAGAAGGCGGCCGCCATTGCCAGTTTCCGCGTTGAAACTCCCATACCACGAGTCAGACGGGGACCAAAGAAAGTCTCCGTGGCAAGATTGCCGATAACAGGGAGCGATGCTTTTGGTCGAGAGGAGGATATCGCTTTCCTCGATGCTGCATGGACAAACCAAAAAATAAATGTCGTTACGATCGTCGCCTGGGCCGGCGTTGGGAAGTCTACGCTCGTTAACCATTGGCTTGGACGGATGGCGGCTGATCATTATCGCTCTGCGCAACTCGTTTTTGGCTGGTCCTTCTATAGACAGGGAAGCAAGGGGGAAGCTTCTTCCGCAGATGAATTTCTTGATGCCGCTCTCGGGTGGTTTGGTGACTCGGATCCACGGGTAGGAACGGCGTGGGAGAAGGGCGAAAGGCTGGCGAAATTGATCTCGCATCGTCGAACCTTGTTGGTTCTGGATGGCCTGGAACCGCTTCAAAATCCGCCTGGTCCACAAGAAGGACGTCTCCGTGATCCTTCCCTCCAGGCGTTTTTGCGCGAGCTTGCTGCCTTCAACTCGGGGCTTTGTGTAATTGCCACGCGGCTGCCCATTGCAGACCTTGCAAATCACGAGCACACCTCAGCCCCGCGCCGTGACTTGGAACAACTCTCCAGCGATGCCGGCGCAAAGCTGCTCCGAGCGCTAGGCGTCAAAGGGGATGAAGCGGAGCTGCGAAGTGCCAGCGATGAGTTCAGTGGCCATTGTCTCGCGCTGACGCTATTGGGCAGTTATCTGGCGGATGCTTACAGTGGATCCATCCGTCATCGCAAGGAAGTGTCAGAACATCTTTCTCACGACGTACGACAGGGGGCTCATGTTCGAAAAGTGATGGAGTTTTACGAGAGCTGGTTTGGTGAAGGCCCCGAGTTGTCCGTTCTTCGCATGTTAGGTTTGTTTGATCGACCGGCTGACGAAAAGGCGCGTGAAGTTCTATTGAAACCGCCCGCTATCCCGGGCCTTACAGGGTCGTTGACGAATTTGAGCCCAAGCGGGTGGCAAATGATTCTTTCCAAATTGAGAAGAGCAAGACTCCTCATGGGAGAAGATCCGCACAATCCGGGAAATCTCGATGCCCATCCTCTTGTCCGTGAATACTTCGGAGAACAGCTCCGGGAGCTGCAAGCTGATGCTTGGAAGGAATGCAACCGGCGACTGCATCACTATTACCGAACGCTTGCTCCGCAGATGCCAAATAGCCTCAGGGAGATGGAGCCACTTTTCTTAGCTGTCATTTGTGGGTGTAATGCCGGTTTGTTTCGCGAAGCGTTGCATGAAGTTTACATTCCCCGGATTCAGCGAAGCAATGCCTACTTTGCCGCCAACGTTCTTGGAGCGAGAGGAGCTTTGCTGACGGCTCTCGTTCATTTCTTTGAAGATGGACGCTGGAGCTCACCCGTGAAAGTGGGTGTCGGGGCTCAGCGCCTCACGGCGGAAGATCAGCTTTTCATCCTTATGCAGGCAGGGCTCTACCTATCGTCAACGCGCGGGTTCTCCACGCCGGAGTCGCGAAATTGTTACGAGCGCGCGGAGCCTTTGTGCCATTCGCTCGATCGCCCAGTGCTCTTGTATTCCGCGCTGATGGGACAATGGCGCTATTCCTACATGGCCGACAAGCTGAGTGCAGGGCTGGCGGTCGCACAGCGAGTCCACTCGTTGGCAATGGAACAAAACAACTCCGCGGTAATGATAGGAGCCTGTCAGGCTTTGGTATCGACGCTTTACTATCTGGGCGAGTTCGAGACCGCGCGGCAATATGCTAAGCGCGGTGTTCAGATATGGCAGTCGGGGGGCGTACAGTATAATACAGAAGATCTCGACGCTCCCGCCGTCGTCTGTTTGTGCTATGAGGCGCTGTGCCAGTGGCATTTCGGAGAGACCGCGGCCTCCCACGCGACCATGGCAGAAGCGATCTCACTAGCGAAGGAGTTGAATGAGACGAACTCATTAGCCGTGGCACTTCATTTTGCTGCCTTTCTCGCCCGTTATGAGCGTAATCCTGCTGAAGTGGAACGCTTCTCATCGAATTTGATTGAGCTGTCAACCCGTCAGAATTTTCCGTTTTGGCTAGCTTGCGGAGCCATTTCCCGAGGTTGGGCGCGCAGTGCCTCGGGTGACACAGACGAAGGTATTGCTTCGATAGACCACGGAATACGAGAATATCGGGCAACCGGCTCGGTTTTGATGTTGTCAGATTCGCTCGTGCTAAAGGCTGAGGTTTTGCATCTTGCGAATCGGACCTCCGAAGCCCTTGCCGCATTAGAGGAGGCAGAAGCACTGGCCCAAAGAACTGAAGAGCGGGAGTGTTTTGCCGAACTGCATCGGCTCCGCGGCGTCTTTCTTGCTGCCATTGGTGCTGACAAGGCTCAAATTGAAGCTTCCTTCTGTGCAGCCGTCAAAATCGCCACCGAGCAGAAGTCGACTTCGCTGGCGAAACGCGCGGAAGCAACTTATGCAGAATACTGCAAGGAAAAGGTGAAGGTGGCGGGAGGACGTGGATTCCGACTAGCTACTTAGTTAATTTCTTCAGGTCCACGCGTTTCGTTCAACGCCGCGCCGTGAAATTCTTTCTGAGTGCCGTTATCCGAGATATGACGACGCGGCGCTGGCGGATTTTCACCTTCGCCCTTTGACGATGATTTGGTTTTCGGAAACTTCGCTCAATCCTGGACATAAATTAAGCCGGGGTTTCGGCCTGTAGGACTAAGCATTGAGCCAGTCTTCGAGATGATGACGGTGAATCTCGTTCACGTTGCACTTTGGAAACACGCCGTGGAAACAACTTGAACCTCTCACGCATTCGGGAAATCGGTAGGTGCAAGGGGAGGGAGAGACAAAGTGTTCCTGGATACCCCAAACTGCGTCTAATCTCGACTTTGGGATGCCACCATGAAAACGTTC
The DNA here is from genome assembly GCA_963824895.1 of uncultured Verrucomicrobiae bacterium. GTDB lineage: Bacteria > Verrucomicrobiota > Verrucomicrobiia > Chthoniobacterales > Terrimicrobiaceae > DASTFP01. Next base: position 15,765 of record CAWGQS010000021.1, read on the forward strand.
GCCGTGCAAATCTCGGAGATAAACAGCCTGGTTCAATCGCAAATTACTTGTTGGGCGTTACGATCTCGCACCATACGAACCTGGAGATCGCGGACGTGCTCCGGTGGCGGGCGCACAGCAAGAAGACCGCTTCTCGGTGCCGAAGTGAAGGAACATCAATCGTGATCATCAGGTCGATCCTCCTTGCCGTGGTTTGGGGGCTCACCGCCTCGCTCCAGGCGCAAACGCCACCGCCTGCCGCAACGCTGTTTCAGAACGTTCGAGTTTTCGACGGCAAGAGCGGCTCTCTTTCGGTGCCACAAAACGTCCTGGTGCGTGGCAATAAGATCGAGCGCATCTCCACGGATCCGATCCCGACCGATGGAAGTGCCAGCACCGTGCTCATTGACGGCGCCGGACGCACGCTGATGCCCGGGCTGATCGACATGCACTGGCACACGATGCTAGTGCGGCCGACGCCTGCAGCGCTGCTCGCTGGGGACATCGGCCACCTCAACATCGTGGCCGGCGCCGAGGCGACGGCCACGCTAATGCGCGGATTCACAACCGTTCGCGACCTGGGCGGGCCGGCGTTCGGGCTCAAGCGCGCCATCGACGAAGGCACCGTCGCCGGTCCACGCATCTATCCGTCCGGAGCCATGATCACCATCACCAGCGGTCACGGCGACTTCCGGCAACCGTTCGAGGTGCCCCGTATCCTCGGCACCGCGCAGTCTCGCGGAGAGCAGATCGGAGCCGCCATGATCGCGGACAGTCCGGACGAGGTGCGCGTCCGCGTCCGCGAGCAACTCATGCTGGGCGCCTCGCAGATCAAGCTGACGGCGGGCGGAGGCGTCGCGTCGCCGCACAGCCCGCTCGATGCATCCACCTTCACCGAAGCCGAGTTGCGCGCTGCCGTTGAGGCTGCCGAGAACTGGGGCACGTACGTGACCGTGCATGCCTACACGTCCGCTTCGATCCGGCGGGCAATCGACGCTGGTGTGAAGTGCATCGAACACGGCCACCTAATGGACGAATCCACGGCCAAGCTGATTGCCGAGAAGGGAGTCTGGCTGTGCACTCAGGCGTTTCCCGACGAAATGGCCGACGCGTTTCCGCCCGGCTCGACCGAGCGGGCCAAGGCGGTGGAGGTGTTCGCTGGCACAGACAGAACCTTCTCGCTGGCGAAGAAGTACAATCTCAAGACAGCCTTCGGCACCGATATTCTGTTCTCCCAGCGACTGGCGCAACGCCAAGGGGAGCTGCTGGCTAAGCTGGTCGAGTGGTTTACCCCAGCCGAAACGCTCGTCATGGCGACCGGGACCAACGCCCAACTACTTGCACTGTCCGGGAAGCGCAATCCGTACCCCGGCAAGCTGGGCGTGGTCGAGGAAGGCGCACTCGCCGACCTTCTGCTCGTAGATGGCGACCCGATCGCCAACATCAAGCTGATCGAGGACCCCGATAAGAACCTGCTCGTCATCATGAAGGACGGCAGGATCTACAAGAATTCGCTAAGCGAATGAGGCAGCATCTGAGCGTTGCCTGTTGCTCCTTCATAGCGAGAATGACGCACATCTTGTCGCCCCTCGCGATCAACGACGCCCAACCAAGCGCTGGAGGGAACCGCTCGCCGGCGCCGCTACGCTGCTCCACTATGATCGAGCAGTACGCACAGCTGTCCAAGAATAGTGCCCGGCCACCTACTACACAAACAGCTGCGACTTTAGGTATCTGAATCTCGGAACGAGGAAGCATGGTAACTTGATGAAGATGGAGGGGGACCAAGCCTTTTTTTCGTGTCGCTCGCGCCTTCCGTGGGAAGGAGTGACCGAGTGATTGCGCCCCCCTGGGTGGTCTCAGGACGCGGGTTGACCAGCTGCTGGCTATCAAAGACTTTTGCAGTTACGTTTTCGGCGCACTTAAGAACGCGGCCCTGCAGGCCGGCTCTCGGGGATGGGGACATCCCCGCTACATCGCTCTTTACGTTCATGGGAGCGTGCCCCGTTGAAGCGACGTTTTCTGATTCCAATGTTGTTTGACGCAGAAATGCGTCTCGGGTCAAAGTGGAACGCATGGCTAATTTGCCCAACTGGTTTTTCTGGGCTCTTCTCTCGGCCGTGTTTGCCGCCCTCACGGCGGTTTTCGCTAAGATTGGCATTCGAGCGGTGGATTCGGACCTTGCCACTCTGATACGCACTGCCATTGTTCTCGTTCTTCTCACCGCATTCGTTCCACTTACTGGCAAGTGGAGCAATCCGTTCGCGCTGTCCACGACCACCTGGATTTTCCTCGTTCTGTCCTCGGTGGCGACCGGAGCTTCCTGGGTATGCTACTTCCGTGCACTGCAGATTGGTGAGGCGGCCAAGGTCGCGGCAGTTGATAAGCTTAGCGTAGTTCTTGTCGCGGTTTTCGCCTTTGCCTTCCTCGGAGAACGCCCCGCCATTCGAGAGTGGATCGGCATTTTGTTGGTCGCAGTAGGCGTCTTCCTCCTGGCGTACAAACGATGATCGGTGGTTACCAGATCTGTAGGAAGGGGTGGATCCAAATGAATAAAACGGCGATCCACGAGAAGCACGACGTGCTCCTCTTTCCCGAGAGCCCGGTTGAATCTTAAGCAAGATGAAAGAAGAATAGGTGATGAGCATGGCCGCAGCCTCCAATTTAACGGGCGATCAAGCATCCGTCCTGCCGAGCGCGATAGTGGAAAGTTGTCTTCATGTGGAAGACCTGAACCGCTCGCGTGCCTTCTACGCGGACTTGTTTGGATATCCCGTAATGAAATCCGACGAGCGCTTCTGTGCTTTCGATGTTGGCAATTGCCAAGTCCTGCTGCTCTTTGTTCGCGGCAGCGATCCACAAGGCACGGTCCTGCCTTTTGGGACAATTCCAGCACATGGCACGAGCGGCCAAGCGCATCTGGGTTTCGGGGTTCCTACCGAGAGTCTGTCTGCCTGGAAGGAGCGCCTCGCGGAAAAGGGCATTCCCGTTGAGAGCAGTCTCACGTGGCCCGATGGAGGCACAAGCATCTATTTTCGCGATCCAGACGGCCATCTTCTGGAGCTGCTCACGCCAGGCGTTTGGCCAAACTACTAGCTGCGCGAGAACGCGTAGCTTTTGACATCTTTGCCGACCGGTAATCGGCTCCAGCGGAGTTGCCTGTGCTGCCGCAATGAGCGATTATCCCATTAGGTGGACTCCCAATCAGCGATCAGCGCGACAGAACCGCAAGAACGACCTCGTGAGGAGAAAAGTCTACTCGGAAGGCGCATTTCTCCCGGGCTTGCCATCGGTCCTGCCTGGGTCGCGGGAGATATTCTGGAATGCAGCGCGCAAGCCTTGAAGATCAGTTCGGAGGAAATCGAGGCAGAAATGGGTCGAATTCGCGGAGCGTTCCTGGAAGTGAGGACGGAACTCGAGGAATCCGAGCGGCGCATCAGCGAACAACTGGATCCGAAATTGGCGGAAATCTTCCACGCTCATCAGATGATGCTGGACAGCTTTCTTTCCTCCAAAGAATTCGAAACCGAGCTGCGCGACTCGCTATTTACTGCGGCGCAGGTTGTGCGGAGCGTCTTTCGCAGGTGGGAAGCGAAGTTCACTGCACTTGAAAACGAGGCCTTTCGCGTTCGTGCGGATGACATCCTGGATTTGGCTCGTCGCGTGCTCCGCAGGCTCGAGGGAGTCGATGCTTACGGCCTTTCGTCCATGCCAGCGGGCAGCGTGCTGGTCACGGAACGCCTGTTGCCCTCCGACGTCGTCTCGCTCTCCCGTCGGGATGTGGCCGCCATCTTGGTAGATTCGCTCGGTCAGGGATCGCATGCCGCCCTGCTGGCGCGCGAGAAAGGCATTCCGGTCGTTGCGGAGCTGCCCAATTTACTGAGCCAAATTGAGAGCGGGGAAATGCTGCTCGTGGACGCGTTTGGCGCCGTCGTAGTGATTTCGCCCAGTGAGGAAACGCGGCGAACGTTTGAGCAGCGCCTTGAGAGCCATCGGGCAAGTTCTTCACGTTCCAAGGGGGATTGCCGCGCACCGGCCGTCACTCGCGACGGACAGCCGGTCTCGGTCGAAGCAAACATCGGGGCTCACGACGACATCGAGATGGTTCTCGAGAACGGCGCTGATGGGATCGGTTTGTTTAGAATCGAACAGCTGTACCTCGCGCGAGAGCTTCTCCCCACGGAGGAAGAGCTGTTCGATGACCTTCAAACTCTGCTCGGGCCCCTCTCCGACAGGCCGGTGACGATTCGCCTTTTGGATATGGGCGGCGACAAGCCACTCCCTGCCTTGCGGATGCGCCCTGAGCCGAATCCATTGTTGGGAAAACGGGGAGTGCGTCTTCTCCTGGCGTTCCCACACTTGCTCGAGACGCAGCTCAGGGCTCTGCTAAAGCTTTCCCAGCAGCAGGCGATACGCATCCTCGTCCCGATGATCGCGCTCGAGCGCGACATGCGCAAAATTCGAGAACTTTTGGAAAGCATTGCCCGGCAGATGGGGCAGGAGAATCTACCGCCTCTTGGCGCAATGATCGAAACACCGTCCGCTGCCTTAACCGTAGCCGACATCGCCCGCCACTCGGATTTTCTTTGCATCGGGACAAACGATCTGACCCAGTACACACTTGCGGTCGGGCGCGATGACGCCACCGTCAGCGAATATTACATTGATGATCATCCAGCATTGTTGCGATTGCTCGGCATTGTCATTCGCGAGGCTGGTGATAAATCGGTGACCATCTGCGGTGAACTGGGGGGCAAAGAAGAGGCAATTCCTTCTCTCCTCCACCTAGGTTTTCGCGGCCTTAGCATCGCCCCTCCGCTCATTCCGGCGACCAAGGACCTTATTCGATCGCTCTCGCTTAGTGAAGAGGAGGCGATCACATCGCCGGCCATGCGCTTCGTCTGACCCAACTAGTGCCACCGCGCATGAAAAGGTGTCGTTGGGCGGAGTCCCAGCTAATGATCGCCTACCATGATGAGGAATGGGGCCGGCCTCAGCACGATGACCGCATTTTGTTCGAGTTCTTGATTCTCGAGGGAGCGCAGGCCGGGCTTAGCTGGGAGACGATACTAAGGAAGAGACAAAACTATCGCGAGGCATTTGACGATTTCGATCCACAGGTTGTCGCACGTTACGATAGTGCGAATGAGCAGCGCTTGCTGGCGAACGCCGGCATTGTCCGTAATCGTCTCAAGATAAAAGCGGCGATTACTAATGCCCGGGCGTTCCTTCTGATTCAGGAAGAATTCGGCAGTTTTGATGCCTACATTTGGAAATTCGTGAACGGACGGCCTATCAGGAACATTGGCTCGTCGCGCGAATTGCCGACACGCACATCACAATCCGATGCGATGAGCAAGGATCTGGCACGCCGGGGGTTCAAGTTTGTGGGAACAACCATTTGTTACGCCTTCATGCAAGCTACCGGTCTGGTCAATGATCACGAGAAAAGCTGTTTTCTCTATGCGCGCGAACACTAGGGGAAATTTTCCAAGTATATGGACCAGGAACGACTGAAGGCTATCCAAGCACCGCTTAAGGCGAAGTACCGGGACGACCCCAATAGTGCTATTGTCACCCTTCACGCGGAAGGTCTGGCGTCGGAGGGAGTTTCCTGCAGATTGGATGTGGGCCGAGCCCTGATCGACGCAGGGCTGCATCAAGCGGCAGGCGGAGATGGTTCCCAGGCTTGCTCGGGCGATATGCTTCTCCAGGCTCTGGTTGCTTGCGCGGGGGTCACGCTTCGGGCGGTCGCGACCTCGCTGGGGATTCATCTGAGAGAGGCAAGGATTTCCGCCGAGGGCGACATCGATTTTCGCGGCACTCTGGCCGTTGCCAAAGATGCTCCGGTCGGATTCCAGGCCATCCGCCTGCACATTCTCGTCGATACGGAGGCCGATCCGCCGACAGTGTCAAAGCTCATCGAGCTGACGGAACGCTATTGCGTCGTTCTTCAGACCCTTCGGACACCCCTGCCTATCAAGGTCGATCATGAACTTCGCCTGAGAGAGTAACGTCCGCAAATTTGGCAGCGAGGCGCTGTCATGCGAAGATCGGCGCGACGTTCGGCTTTGATCTTGACGCGAAGAGGCTCCTAAATAGTGTCCGGCTTTCGAAACGACATGAGCAAATACCGAGGCCAGCTTCCGCAGCTTTCGGGGGATCCGTTCATCACCGATGGGGGGATTGAGACCACGCTCATTTTCCTGGACGGCTTCGACCTGCCTAGCTTTGCGGCCTTTGTGCTCCTGGACAGTGAATCGGGAACGAAGGCTCTCGAAAACTATTTCCGCCGGTACGCAGATCTTGCCAAGAAATACGCAACCGGATTTATCTTGGAAAGTCCCACGTGGCGGGCGAGCTCCGATTGGGCGACGAAGCTCGGTTATACCGAAGAAGCACTGGCAGATATCAACCGCCGGGCAATTAAGTTGCTCGTGGATCTTCGCAACGACTATGAAACGGAAAAAACAAAAGTCGTGATCAGCGGTTGCGTTGGACCTCGCGGCGACGGCTATAAGGCCTCCGCAAAGATGTCCGTGGATGAAGCCCGGCAATACCACCGCAGGCAAATTGAAGTTTTCCGCGATTCCGAGGCTGACATGATCACCGCGATCACAATGAACTACGTGGAAGAGGCGATCGGGATCGCCCAGGCGGCGCGCTCGGCTAAAATGCCCTCTGCAATTTCCTTCACCGTCGAAACTGACGGAAGATTGCCATCCGGTGAGACCATGGAAAGCGCCATTGAGATCGTCGACGCGGCAACCGAGGCGGCTCCTGCCTACTACATGATAAACTGCGCGCATCCGACGCATTTTCAGGATGCGCTGAAAGCCGGCAAGCCCTGGGTCACACGAATCAGGGGCGTCAGGGCCAATGCGTCAAGAAAGAGCCACGCCGAACTCGATCAGGCGCAAGATCTGGATGCAGGAGATCCCCACGAACTGGCTACCCAGTATCGCGCGTTGGTCGACATGATCCCGACTCTCAATGTCCTGGGCGGCTGTTGCGGGACCGACCATCGTCATATTGAGGAAATCTGCAAGGCTCTCCAACGCTAGCGCTCGCGTTCACCGGCGGGCGTGTCCCACGAGCGCAAAACCGGTTGCGGTGTCAGGTCACCCAGCGTATCGGTATGCAGCGATGCATCTATGGAAGACGGTGATTACACCTCGAGGAGTGGTCGCGTTCACGGCGACGGCGATTCTTACCTATGTGCTCTGGAAAGGTCCCGAACGCTTCTATTATGAGTCCTTTGGCACATGGATCGTCTCGCCTGGGATCTATGTAAGACTTCTTCCTTTTCCGCTAAACGACTGGCTTCTCACAGGATTGCGCCATGTTCCTCTATTAGCTTCGGCACTGCACCTGGCGCCGCTGGCGATGTTAACACTCTCCTTCGCGCTCTCGTTGTATGCAATCTGGAATAAAACTGTCGTCCACGCCTGGATTTCGCTTGGCTTAGTAGCGGCCGTCTTTTCCGTTTATCACTTCATACAGCCGCTCGGGATCACACTAATCCACTATTGAATTCCATCCGTAGAAGGTTGCTACCAGCCAGACTTGGCGGATTGGTCCGCCACTCTTTAGGTCATCTCTAGACAAGCGAGGTAAAAGGAATCGTGCAACGCGCTCGCACTTCGCAAGAGGATTTCTCTGTTGCGCGGGAGAGAGAAGCTGGGCACTCTCTTATCATGGGAATGGCATTGGTAATCCTTGTCGCAATCGTGTGCGGGCTGGGCTTGCTGGCGCTGTTTGCCATCGGCCAATACAACAGCCTGGTGATGCTCCGAAACCGCTACAAGAACAGCTTTTCGCAAATCGATGTCGCAACTCAAACGCCGCTGCGACTTGATCGCTAATTTGGTGCAGACGGCGAGGGGTTACGCTGAAGACGAGCTCGAAACACTCGACGCTGTCATCACGGCCAGAAACTCGGCCTATTGCGCGGGAGCCAAGGCGGCTGCAAACCCAGGCCATCCCCAGGCGATAAGAGAACTCATCGCCGCAGAGGCGAGCTTGAGCGGGGCACTTGGGCGATTCTTTGCCATGGCGGAAGCGTATCCACGCCTCAACGCAGATCGGAACCTGTTTCAGATTTCCGAAGAACTAAGTCTGATAGAGAACAAAATCTCCTTGGCGTGTCAGGCCTATAACGGTGCCGTCATGACCTACAACACTAGGCGCGAGGAATTTCCCGCCAATGTTGTTGCGCGCTTGTTTGATTTCGCTGCTGCGAAGCTCTTCCAGATCGAGGACGCCGCAGAAAAGTCTGCTCTGAAGGTCTCCTTCACATGATTCCTCTGAGTCCGTCGCGCTCTCTCTTTGCAGAGCAGGCGGCCACCGCAAACGTCGTTCCAGTTTGGACTGAGATTGTCGCTGATGGAGATACGCCCATCTCTGCCTTCGCGAAGATCGGAGAAGATGCGCCTTCCTTTCTGCTTGAATCGGCCGAGCAGACTGATCAGGTCGGCCGGCATTCCTTTCTCGGCGCCGGCGCGAGAATTATGATTTCGGCACGGAACAAGAAGGTGACCGTGACCCAGAACGGTGAGGTCCGCAGCTTTGAAGCCGCTCGCGATCCTCTCGACGAACTCGAAAAGATCATGGCAGCTTATCGCATTGCGCCTACGGAAAATCTTCCCGGTTTTTATGGAGGTGCGGTCGGTTATCTGGGGTACGATTGCGTTCGGTGGTTCGAGCCGACGGTTGCGCCGCCGCGGAGCGATGACCTTGGCATCCCGGACATGTTCTTTCTCGTAACGGGGACCGTTATCGTTTTCGATCACCGGCGCCGGAGATTGAAAGTCGTTGCCAACGCGTTCATTGATGCCGACGGATGGGAGGCAGCCTACGAGGAGGCAAGTCGTGAAATCGAGGCGATCCTTCAGAAGCTCGAGCGTCCGATTGCCTTCGCACCGATTTTCACACAAAGGGAGCCGCCACGTGGGGAGGCAACGAGCAACACCACGCGTGAGGAATACCACAAAATGGTAAGCCGCGCTCGGGAGTATATTCGCGCCGGGGACATCTTTCAAATGGTCCCGGCACAGCGATTCGAAACCGAGTTCACCGGTGACGCGCTCGACCTTTACCGAACCTTAAGATTTATCAACCCGTCGCCATACATGTTCTGTTTGCGTTTTCCGGAAGGATATTCGCTCGTCGGGAGCTCGCCCGAAGTGCACGTTCGCCTGACGGACGAGCTGGTGGAGATTCGTCCGATCGCCGGCACACGCAAGCGCGGAGCCACGACGCAAGAGGATGAAGCCAACGCGGCCGACTTGCTCTCCGACCCGAAGGAACGCGCCGAGCACCTGATGCTGGTCGATCTCGCACGGAACGACGTCGGTCGGATCGCCGAGTACGGCAGCGTGAAAGTGACAGATTTCATGACCGTCGAGCGCTACAGTCATGTGATGCACATCGTCTCTCATGTTTCCGGAAGGCTCTCGGGCAGCCGCACTGCTTACGATGTCATGCGAGCGACTTTTCCTGCCGGAACGGTTTCGGGGTCACCGAAGGTCCGGGCGATGCAAATCATCAACGAACTCGAGAAGAGCAAACGTTGCACGTATGCAGGTGCGGTCGGCTATTTCGGCTTCGATGGAAACCTCGATTCCTGTATCGCCCTGCGCACCGTGTTGCTGAAGGACGGAAAGGCGTATGTTCAGGCGGGCGGGGGAGTAGTTGCAGACTCAACTCCTGAGGGCGAATATCAGGAAAGCTTGAGCAAGGCGATGGCTGCCATGCGAGCCATTGATCGCGCGCGAAAGTCATAAAGATGCTTCTTGTCATCGATAATTACGATTCCTTCACCTACAACCTGGTTCAATACTTTGGCGAACTTGGGACAGAGGTTCTCGTCTATAGAAATGATCAAGTGACGCTCGATCAAATCGAGGAGATGAACCCGGAGAGGATCGTAGTTTCGCCGGGCCCCTGCACCCCGAATGAAGCCGGTATCAGTTGTGATGTCATCGCGCGATTCGGACCAAGCAAACCCACATTGGGCGTCTGTCTCGGGCATCAAAGCATCGGGCAGGTCTACGGTGGGGAGATTGTCCGAGCTGATCGCCTTATGCATGGGAAGACTTCACCCATCCTGCATCACGGTGAGAATGTCTTCGGAGGATTGCCAAGCCCGTTTGAAGCGACCCGCTACCACTCCCTTTTGGTGCGTCGGCAGAAGCTTCCCGATTGCTTGAAGATCACGGCGTGGACCGAGGAAGAAGAGATCATGGGTCTGGCGCACGTCGAGTATCCGGTCTTCGGTGTGCAATTCCATCCGGAATCTATCCTGACCTCGGAAGGGAAGAATCTTCTGAGAAACTTCCTGAATCTCTAATGATCATCGCCCTTACGACGGATTTCGGACAACGAGATTCGTTCGTCGGGGCGATGAAGGGCGTGATCCTTGGGCTAGCTCCACAAGTTCAGATCGTTGACATTGCCCACGAAATCCGCCCGGGCGATGTGCGGGCGGGCGCTTTCGCACTGATGACCGCCGCCCCCTATTTTCCCGCAAATACCATCCATGTTGTCGTTGTCGACCCAGGCGTCGGCGGTGCTCGAAAAGCGATCGGTATTCGGTCGCCTAAAGCGATATTCCTGGCGCCGGACAACGGGGTGCTAAGCTGGACCGTAAAGGAAGAGAGATCGCCGGAGGTTCGCAGCCTCGAAAATCCCACCGTCCGTCTACCTCGCTTGAGTGCAACATTTCATGGCCGCGATCTATTCGCTCCGGCAGCTGCATGGCTGGCACGAGGACTGCCGTTTACGGAGATGGGACCTGAACTCACCGATTTCGAGCGGCTTGATTGGCCGAAGGCGACTCCGGACGCCGGAGGTTGGAAGACTGAGATCATCCATGTGGATGTTTACGGCAACGCCATCACTGCGCTGCCGGCCGAGCAAGCCACAGGCATGCACTTTGTCATCCTGCCTGAAGAGCGAAGGATCCCGTTCCAGCCTTTTTATTCCGCTGTGCCCAAGGGCAGCCCCCTCGCGGTTCTGGGTTCGGCAGGCTTCGTCGAGGTGGCCATCAATGGAGGTGATGCGGCAAAAACTTTTAGCCTCAGCCCGGGCACGCCAGTCGTCATCGCGTAGGTCGCGGGGAGCGCATCGCTGCGATTCTCCGTGACGGATACAGCCTCCAAGACTATCGGAGTGCAATGAAACTCGACATACCTGTCCGCCAATTTGGCGGATACATTTTCGACTGCGACGGGACCATCGCGGACACCATGCCGATTCACTTCCGGGCGTGGACGCAAGCGATGAAGGACTTCGGAGGTCAGTTTCCCGAAGAGCTCTTTTACCAATGGGGAGGAAAACCCACGGCGGTGATTGTCGAACACCTCAATGAGACCTTTGGACTCACGTTACATGTCGAAGAGACGGTTCGCCGCAAGGAATCATACTATCTCGAGGGCGTTCGAGACGCGCAGCCAATAATCCCAGTCCTCGAAATCGCCATGGGTATGCGAGGAGTGAAGCCGTTGGCCATCGCCTCCGGCGGGCATCACGAACCCGTCGAGGCGACACTCAAGGCGATTGGTATCCTCGAAATCTTCGATGCGGTGGTTTGTGCCGAAGACTACGAGCGAGGAAAGCCGTTCCCTGACCCGTTCCTGGAAGCAGCGCGGCGGATGGGAGTCCCCGCGGCGGATTGCCTGGTCTTTGAAGACAGCCCCACCGGAATTCAGGCAGCCAAAGCAGCGGGCATGCACTACGTTGTGGTGCCGACTCCCGAGCGCAAGTGATCGCCGGATTTTCTCCCGCAGCTCAAGCGGCCATGATGACCGGTCCTTGAGCGGAAGCCAGCCCGCGCAACTTTTCAATAACCTCCGGCACACCAGCGCTGGCAATGTCCACCTCTTCCTCCGTGTTAAATCGCCCGAAAGAGAAGCGAAGACTGCTACGGGCGCGATGGTTCGAAAATCCCATCGCTTTCAAAACGTGCGAAGGGTGCACGGATCCGCTGGTGCAGGCGGAACCGGCGGAGCAGTAGATGCCCCGCTCGTCGAGGAGCATGAGTGCGCCTTCGCTTTCGATACCTTCAAACGCGATGTTCGTCGTATTCGGCAGTCGATTCTCACGTTCGCCATTCACCTTGGCGCCCGCTACAGATTTAAGGACAGAGTCTTCAAAGCGATCCCGCAGTGCGGTGATCTTGATCGGGTCGTCAGTGAGATGAGCAGCGGCAACTTCTGCCGCCTTCCCCAATGCCACGATAGATGAGACATTTTGCGTTCCTCCCCGACGTCCAGCTCTCCTGGCTGCCGCGAAGCCATGGCGTAAAGCGCGTCCGCTTGTTGATGTAGAGGGCAGCTACGCCTTTGGGACAATGGAATCTTGTGTCCAGAGAGGGAAAGGAATTGCACGCCGAGTTCTCCAACGTTGAGCGAGAGTTTGCCGATCCCTTGAACCGCATCCACATGCAAGGCAACCTTCCTGGCGTTCGTCAGCTGGGCAATTTCCTTGATCGGAAAGAGGACGCCAGTCTCATTATTGGCCCAGAGCAACGTGACGAGCGCGGTGTCGGGACGGATGGCGCCCTGGAGCCTCTCAATATCCAGCCGTCCCAGCTCGTCTACCGGCAGCCACGTAATTTCATAACCTCGTCTTGCGAGATGCTCGCAGAGTTTGATGGTTGCGCTGTGCTCAACGGCGCTCGTGATGATATGCGTCTTGTCAGGATCGATCGACGCTGCGGAAAGAATTGCGGCGTTTATCGATTCGGAACCGCAGCTTGTAAAAATCAGCTCCTCGGGCGCGCAACGGATAAGGGCAGCCACCTGCTCTCTAGCGATGTCAAGAGCCGCGGCCGCGCGCTTACCCAACGAGTAAACGCTCGAGGGATTTCCATATTCGTCGCGCAACCATGGAAGCATGGCCTCGAAAACCACCGGGTCGACCCGTGTGGTGGCGTTGTTGTCGAGATAAATGGTTCGCTGGTGATTGACGCTCATGCAGGCAGTCCCTCATCTTATGTGCAGCGCTGAGATATGGCAACAGACAGACTCATTAGCAGGGAAATCCTCGACCACCTCGATTCAAGTGATGCCTCCGCCCTGCGTGCTCGACGCGATCTTCGGATGATCAATGCTCTCATGGGCAACGTTCGCTGGATGCACCAGGCGTTGCGTCGCGTAACGAAAAAGCTCGTGGTGCCGCAGACGCTGCGTTTGGTTGAACTTGGCGCGGGCGACGGACGGCTGTCCCGCAAAGTCTTGAGTTGGTTTCCCACCGCCACGGTAACGGCATTGGACCTTGCGGCGCGACCACCACATTTGCCAGAAGGTATTTCCTGGCGACACGGAGATCTGTTGGAAAAGTTTCCGGATTGCGAAGGAAATTGCCTCTACGGAGTCATGATCTTGCATCATTTTCGTGACGAACAGCTTGCCACGATTGGTCGAGCCGCATCGGGTTATCGAGCGCTCTGTTTCTGCGAACCGTGGCGTGCTCGACTCCCGCACTTGCTGGGCGCACTAATGCGCCCTCTTTGCGGTTCCGTGACGCATCACGATCTACCTGCCAGCATTGATGCGGGATTTGTCCGTGGCGAGCTCCCGCAAGCCCTCGGATTGAAAAATTGGAAGATCAGCGAATCCATTGATTGGCGAGGGTCGTTGCGTCTAATAGCATGGAAAGGGTAGTTACCATCGGCGGTGGGGGATTGGCGGGACTCTCGCTCGGCATTGCGCTTTGCCGGACCCACACCCCGGTCGTTTTGCATGAGGCCGGCGCCTACCCAAGACATCGTGTGTGCGGAGAGTTCATCAGCGGGGTATCTCCTGCCGTTTTCGAAAGCCTCGGGATTGCGGACCTCCTTCAGGACGCAACAACGCACTTTTCGACTGCCTGGTATTTTCGTGAACGCAAGGTCCTCCGCGCTCCGCTGCCGACCGCACTAGGGATCTCTCGCTTTGCTCTGGATCACAGACTGTCGGTCAGATTTCGTGATCTCGGCGGAATTCTGAACGAGCATTCCCGCGTCAAGGCAAAATCGGATGCCGGAGTAGTTTGGTGCGGAGGTCGCACGCCTGCGAGGGGTCGCTGGATTGGACTCAAGTGTCATGTGTCCGGACTGGATCTCGATGCGGATCTTGAAATGCATCTTGCCGCCAACGGCTACGTAGGATTGGCAAAGGTGGAAGAGGGGAAGGTCAACGTTTGCGGTCTTTTTCGGCAGGAGCCAAAACTCTCCGGCAGGGGAATACAGACGCTCGAGCGTTATCTGCGGGCGGGTGGTCTCGAAGGCATCGCCCGACGCATTTTTTCGGCACGGATCGATGAAAATTCTTTTCTTGGCGTGGCAGGCTTTTCTTTGGGCAGACAGCCGATTCACGATGCGATTCCCACCTTGGGAGATGCGTGGGGAATGATTCCGCCGTTTACGGGCAACGGCATGTCGATGGCGTTCGAGTCCGCCGGGATCGCGCTGGAGCCCCTTCGAGATTGGCAACGCGGGCGAGAGACTTGGGAAGGGGCGCTAGGTCGGATTCGGCGCGGGCTTGCCCGACGTTTCGCCAGGCGGATGTTTTGGGCGCGCGTCATGCATCCTTTCTTGACGACGACGGCGGGACAGGCGTTCTTCACCGTCGTGTCGCGATCCGGCCTTCTGCCTTTCAAAGCCTGCTTTCACGCATTGCGTTGACCAATGTACCTGCAGTCTCTTGCCAGCGCATTCCCGACAGCGCGCTACACGCAGCGCGAATGCTGGCAGATTGCCAAGGCGAGCCCCTTCCTGGCCCAGCTGAGCCGTCGCTCAGCGAAGATTCTCGAGACGGTGCTTTCCGGTTCATCCGGAATTGAGACCCGACATTTTGCCGTTCCCACGGAGAAGTTGTTTTCCGCGGACGCCGAGGAACTCAACAAGGCGTTTGAGGAGCTGGCGCCTCCGCTCGCGGCAAAAGCCCTGCGGGACGCCTGCGACTTGGCGAACTTCGACGTTCGAATGATCGATGCTGTCTTCATATGTACGTGCACGGGGTATTTGTGCCCAGGTGTTTCCAGTCATCTGGCGGAGCAGATTGGCCTTCGCGCAGACGCATTTCTCAACGACCTGACGGGCCTTGGTTGTGGCGCGGCTATCCCGACCATGCATGCAGCTTCGTGCTTTCTTGCAGCGCACCCGACTGCCACCGTCGCCACGGTCGCCGTCGAAATATGCTCGGCAGCATTTTACTTGGATAACGATACCGGGGTGATCGTGAGTGCATGTTTGTTCGGAGACGGAGCATCCGCGGCGCTCTGGCAGGGCTCCTCGTCACCTGGTCAATGGAGGGCTTCGAACTTTCGCTCGCTCCATCGCCCGGAAGAGCGTGAAAAAATTCGCTTTGTTAATGCCGGGGGACGACTCAAGAACCAACTTCATCGCGCTGTCCCTGAAGTGGCCGCGGATGCGGTGGAGGACCTCTTTACTTTATGCGACCGAAAGCCGGATCAAATAATTGCCCATGCCGGCGGCCGTGATGTCATTGAGGCGATCGAGGAGCGTTTGCCGGACTATGCGCTTGCGGAAACTCGCGAAGCGTTCCGCAAGTATGGCAATCTAAGCAGTCCTTCGGTGCTGTGTGCATTGCAAGAACGGCTGGCGAAGGGCAACGGCGACAAGCTACTTTGGCTCACGTCGTTCGGCGCAGGTTTTGCCGCGCACTCGTGCGAGTTGAGCCGCGACTAAGCGTTAGGAGTGGCTAAAGTTCGAACTCAAGCTGTTTCCCTCCGCTCGCACGCTGGATGATAATTCCGAAGGGGTCCGCAGTCGTTTGCAGGTCTTCCTTTGTTTCGACCTTCGCGATGCCGCCGAGCTGAACCCGCCAGCGGCTTGAACTATCACCGGAAAAGCTGGCCGTCACGCGTTTGCCTGCACGGCGGACGACCAATCGGACGGGATGAGCGCGACTCGGACTGGATACATTGCATGTCAGTTCGCTACCATCCGAGAGTTCATAGACGCGAAACGTGATATTCTCCGCATAATCGTAGTCGGGCCGGTGATCGATGGCACCCAAGGGGATTATGGTTTTGGGACGGACCATGAGCGGCAGGCTGAGGAAGCCATGCTGTTCGCGCCGCCAGCCAGGACCTTCCTGGACTTTGCCTGTCAAAAAGTTCGTCCAGCGTCCCGCGGGCAAGTAATAGTCGACGATGCCATTCTCGGTAAATATTGGAGCAACCAGGAGTGAATTGCCCAGCAAGTACTGGCGATCGAGTGTCTCGCACGCAGGGTCTTCGGGAAATTCCAGGAGCATGGCGCGCATCATGGGCACTCCTTCGCGGTGCGCCTCCAGCGCCGCCTCCCAGAGATACGGCATAAGACGGCATTTCAATTTTGTGAACAGCCGCAGAACGTCGCAAGCTTCCTCATCGTACCCCCACGGAATTCGATAGCTCCCGCTGCCATGCAGGCGGCTGTGCGATGAGAGTAGGCCGAAGGCGCTCCAGCGCTTGTAAATGAAGGCGGGAGAGGTGCCCTCAAACCCTCCGATGTCGTGACTCCAAAACCCAAAACCGCAAAGGGAAAGTGACAAACCCCCACGCAGCGACTCAGCCATCGATTCGAAGGTGGACCAGCAGTCGCCTCCCCAATGAACAGGAAACCGCTGGCCTGACGCGTAGGAAGATCGCGCAAAGAGAACAGCTTCCCCCCGACCACGTCTTGCTTCGATCGCCCGGAAAACGGTCTCGTTATAAACGATCGGGTAAAAGTTGTGCATCTTCACGGGGTCCGAACCGTCGTGAAATACGACGCCATCGACTGGAATTCGCTCGCCAAAATCCGTTTTGATAGCATCCACCCCCATATCGAGGAGGCGGACAATGTGTGCGCCGAACCAGTCGCGTGCCGCCGGGTTGCTGAAATCCACAATCCCCATGCCGGGCTGCCAAAGGTCCGTCTGCCAGACGGAACCGTCGGTGCGTTTGATCAAATAGCCATGGTCCGCAGCCTCTGCAAAGAGTCTTGAGCGCTGCGCAATGTAGGGGTTGATCCACACGGAGACCTTCAGTCCGCGGTCGTGGAGGCGCCGCAGCATTCCGGGCGGATCGGGAAATACGAGCGGATCCCACTCGAAGTTTACCCACTGAAATTCGCGCATCCAAAAGCAGTCGAAGTGAAAAACGTGCAGCGGCAGGTCGCGTCGCTTCATTTCATCGATAAAGCTGCTGACGGTTGCCTCGTCATAGTTCGTCGTAAACGACGTCGAGAGCCACAGACCAAACGACCATGGCGGCGGCAAGGCGGGCCGTCCGGTCAGGGCGGTAAGCTTCCGGAGGACGTCCTTTGGTGTCGGTCCATAAATGAAAAAATATTCGAGGCTTTCGCTTTCGAGAGAAAACTGGATCCGAGCGACCTTTTCGGAGGCAACCTCAAACGACACCGGGCCGGTTTCGTTGACGAGCACGCCATACCCACGATTGGTGAAATAAAACGGGACGTTCTTGTAGGCCTGTTCGCTGGCGGTGCCGCCGTCCTTATTCACAATCTCGACGACCTGACCATTTTTCACGAAAGCGGTGAAACGTTCGCCCAGACCGTAAACGTACTCGCCAACGCCCAAGGAGAGCTGCTCGACCACATGATTGCCCCAGTCAGCCGTTTGCATGTAGGCGATTGCCCGCCACCCGCTGGTCGTCAGGATGCGGCCACCTGCCTCGAAAGTTAGCGCCCAATTCTTCCTTTTGATCCGAGCCGCCAATTCCCCGCTCTTGAAAATGGCGAAATCTGCGCTTTCCCTGATTTCGGGATCTACATTTCCGCCCGGAAGAATCGGGATGTGGGGACCGCGCGCCAGGCCGCCGGCAAAGTGTTCAATCCGCACTCGGATGACATCGCGCATGGGCGAACTGAGCGTGACCGTCAGAAGCGGTCCCTGAAGGGTGTCGCCGCGGTCTCTGATCGCGCGAACCGGAGCTTCGATAATTAATCGGCCATCCTCAGAAGTAAGCGAGCGTGCTTCGGCGGCGTAATGTGCCGTCACGCCTGGTCGAAGCAGCCATTGGCCATCCGTGAATTTCATGCGGAAGAATCAAGACACCGTGACCTGCTGAGGGAAGCAAAGCGAATTACTAAGCGAAGAGCGGAATCGCGTCCAAACGGGAAGTGAGCTCCCGGAGCGCTTCATCGCACGGCGCCGTCGTGAAGCGATCAGCGGCATCGAGAACCTTGGCCGCAAGGTGAATGTCCCCTGCAGTCATCAAGAAGACTCCAGCTCGTGCCATGACCCAATGCACCGCGGCGTCGATGTCGCTCTGCTCTTTGAATGGCTCGTACCAGGTAGCGCAAGTGTGCTCGCGGCCCCACCACGGCCGGCGTGCGATTGCCTTGATCGTCTGCACCACGACGTTTCGCTCTTCACACACGGCAGCGAGGCGATTGAACATGGCCGCGTAGTGGCCATCCTGCATCATGAGGTAATTGTAGGGTAGCATGACGGTGTCGAAGTCGAATCGTTCGAGACTTCGAAGATGCGTCGCGGCGACTTGGCTCCCGTGCCCGGTGACACCGATAAAGCGGACCAGACCTTGCTCACGCGCCTCGATACAAGCCTCCAGCGCGCCCTTCGCACTTAAGGCGGTATCCCAATCGATCGGGTCCACAAGATTGTGGAGTTGGATAAGATCGACATGTTCTCGGCCGAGACGCTTCAAAGAACGGTGGATATCTCGCTTGGCATCGTCATACGTGCGGCCATCAGTCTTGGTCGCGACAAAGAACTGCTTTGGATGCTTTCGCAGCCAGGGAGCTACACGCAATTCCGCGTCGCCGTAGCTGGCTGCAACATCGATGTGGTTGACGCCGTAGCGCAAAAGCACCTCGAGCACTTCATCCGCTTCCTTCTGAGTAACCTCCGACAATGCCGCCCCGCCAAAAATCACTCTGGTGCTTTGGTGCCCACTTCGCCCGAATGCTAACTTTGGAATCATGGATAGTAGCCTCCTGAGCAGAAGTATGAATTACAAAGGATGGAATTACGAGTTAGGAATTAGAACTCGTTGTTAACAGTCTTGGGAGAGCATCTCTCACAAATCATTTCCGAAAAGCGCACTGCGAGGCGAGGGGCTTCGGGGTGGGTCCGGGGAGCGCACGCGTCCCCGCGTGCAATTTCCGGCGTCCCGCCGGAAAACTTTGTTCGGCGAGCACAGTGAGCCGCGTTGCGGCAACGTGCCGCTCACGCGGACGCCGAACACCACACGCGAGGACGCGTATGCTCCCCGGACGCTTCAGCGCTTTCCAACATTTCCAATGAGAATAGCTCTAAACCACGAGCGCGTCCCTCGTTAAGCGTTGAGAGTTGAAAGTCCGCCTTTAAAGGCGCACAGATCCTTTCTCGCGAAAAAAGACCGGCAAGTGCTCGAGCGGGGCAGCTTCGTTGACGACCTGGCCACCTTCAAAGGCCTCTCCACTCCCATGGCTGACCCAACGCGTTCCCGCGGGGAGATAAACATCGCGGGCACGCTGCCCCTCAAACAAGATCGGAGCTACGAGCATATCCGGACCAAACATGTAGGCATTTTCGACATCCCTTGCCTGGCCGATCCCCAGGGAAATCATAGAACAGTGGCCGAATGATCGGAGAGCCGCGCTGATGCGCGGCAATCATCAACTCCCGGACGTAGGGGCGCATTCGTTCTCGGAGCCGGAGGTATTTCTCCAAAATGCCATAGACTTCGTCGCCGAAGCTCCAGAGCTCGTTTGGTGCGCCGCTGACGCATTTGCCCCCGCCCCGGTCTGAGAGTGGCTTGCCATGCGGTTCCCGATCACCATGCATCCGGAGAACCGGCGAAAAGGTTGCGAATTGAAACCATCGGACCAGACATTCGCGGAAGGAGGGGTCGCTATTCACTCCGCCATGAAAGCCTCCGATATCAGTCGTCCACCACGGAATGCCTGCGAGGCCCATGTTCAGGCCAGCGGCGAGTTGGATTCGCAACGACTCAAAGCTCGAATCGATATCACCCGACCAGACGAGCGCACCATAGCGTTGACTGCCTGCCCAAGCGCAGCGAAGAAGATTGACGATATTCTGTTGCCCTTCGCCCGCCATACCCTCGTAGAACCCTTGCGCATATTTCAGCGGATAGATGTTCCCCACCTGAAGATTAGGGCCAAGGTGATAACGATAGTGGTCAAAGTCATAGACAGCGTACTCTGGCTCCGCTTCATCAAGCCAAAAGATCCTGACCCCAGCGTCATAGTAATTCCGCTTGATGAGCTGCCAGACGTACTCGCGTGCTTTTGGATTGGTGGGATCATAGAAGACGGTGTCGCCCAGAAATTCCATTGTGGTGATCACACCGCGCTCGGTCCTGACGAGCAGGCCCTTTTCGCGCATCTCCGCAAAGTGGGAAGAATTTCGGTCGATGGTGGGCCAAACGGAGACCATCAGCTTGATTCCCATGCTTTCGAGTTCCGCAACCATTGCCGCCGGGTCTGGCCAATAGTCAGGATCGAATTTGTATTCGCCCTGCAGCGGCCAGTGGAAGAAATCGGCGACGATGATATCGATTGGCAACCCACGACGTTTATACTCACGAGCCACCGTGAGCAGTTCCTCTTGCGTTTGGTAGCGCAGCTTGCATTGCCAAAGACCTAACCCGTACTCGGGCATTATCGGAACCGTGCCCGTCACTGCCGCATAGTTGGCGAGGATCTCCGCCGGCTCGTCTCCGGCGGTGACCCAATAGTCGAGTTGTTTAGTGGACAGCGCCGTCCATTCCGTGCAGTTCTTGCCAAAAGCGACCTTTCCAATTGCCGGATTGTTCCAGAGGAATCCATATCCGAGACTGGATAACGCAAACGGCACCGAGGCTTGCGAATTGCGCTGGGCGAGCTCAAGCACACAATTTTTCTGGTTGAGGAAGCCATGCTGATACTGGCCCATTCCAAAGATCTTTTCCTCTGGTCGTGATTCAAACCGGGCTATCAACGTGTAGTCTCCGCCAATAATCGGCTTGAACTCGCGTGGGTAGATAGTGAGTGCGCTATTGAAATAGCTCACGGCCGCTTGGTCGATCTGACCGCTACCGCTGGTCATGTCACCGAGCCTCACGCGCATGAACTCCTCCAGCAAGAGCTCCCCCTGCTGGTTGAAGAAGCCGATCTGTCCTCGCGGGTCTATGCGGGCAGTGATTCGACCGTGGGTTATCGATCCGCCGCCGTCCGCTCCGAGGGAGATCTTCGGCTCCTCGGAGCTTTCGGCAGGCAACAGTGCCCAGTCCTGCTCGTCGAGGGATGGGCGCATCGTGCTGCGGACGCGGAGACTATCCTTGCCCCAGGGTTCAATCACCAGCGTTTCGCTGGCGTATTCGCGAACCAACGCGTTGTTCTCGCGACGCAACATATGTCTACCTCCTGCGCGACCAAGCAGTCGCGCTCTGTCTGGCGTTGTCTTCCAAGAGAGGCGGACGCTCGTGTCGCCCTCACTTAGACCCTGAGAGACTTTACTTCTTGGCGAGGATCTCCTTGATTTTCGCGGCCGCTTCCTTCAACGCGTCTGCGGCGCTGGCTTGCCCGGTGAGCGCTTTCTGAATCGCGGTCCGAGTCGCCAATGAGATGTCGGGATATTTCGCTCCGCCATCCTGAGACCTGGCGCGAGCCGTCTCCATTTGGTCAACAAAAGGCTGAATTGCGGGTTTAGCTTCACCTTGCTGTTTTGCGACGCTCTTGATCGAAGAGATGTAGTTGAAGGTATCGCAAATCTTGCGGAGACGTTCAGGCTCCTGGGTGAATGCGACGAATTTCATCGCAGCCTCTTCGACTTTAGAGTCTCCTTTGAGGACACACCAGACCTCTCCACCGAGCGGGACAACCGGCTTTTCGCCCTCTTTGGGCACTGGAATGGTGACGATGCCAAAATCGACACCGCTCTTCTCAACATTGCCGAGCTGCCACGGTCCCATGACCATCGTTGCCGCGCGACCACCCAGAAATTGGTTCGGAACGTCGCCTTGGCTCCAATTGACCACATCCTTGGAAGCGAAGCCGTTTTTCACCCAATCCACCCAAAGCTGGAGAGCCTCGGTAGCCTTGTCCGAACCAAGATCGGTCAAACTCCCGCCATTGCTCCAAAGGAATGGCTCCCATTGCCATGTGGCCTGCTCGTCATTCACAGCGGAGAAGGCAATGCCATAAACCGGGCTTTTGGTGGCCTTCTTTGCCGTTTCGTTAAGCTCGGCCCAGGTCTTGGGCGGCGCCGTCACGCCCGCGTCCGTCAGCATCTTTTTGTTATAGTAAAGGGCGAGACTATTACTGCCGATCGGCACGCCGAAAACCTTGCTTCCCTCACTGACAGCAGCCTTCGGGCCTGGGTACATATCCTCCCAGACTTTGATTTTGGCTACGTCCGCGGAGATATCTTTGAGAATACCCGCCTTCGCAACCCTAAGCACGTCGGGATTGTCAATCGCGGAAATGGCCGGTGGCTTGCGCACGGCAGCCATTTGCAGGGTTCGACTGACCAGTTCGCCAAAGGGCACAAAAGTGAAGCGCAGTTTGATATCCGGGTTTGCCGTCTCAAACTCTTTCTGCATTTCATTGAGGGAGGCGAGCTGGCCCTCCACGTTGAAGTAATGGATGATCTCGACCGTTACTTGAGCGTTGGCACTGGCAAGTGCGAACCCGGCAAGAGCTGAGACGAGCATCACGAAACGGCGGAACTGGGGTTTTCTGAGGGTAGTGTTGGTTTTCATTTTGCTGACTGAGGATACATGTTTTGCGAAAGAGAGTCACCTTCCTCGCTGGAGGAGAAATTGAACGAGGTTGAGCAAGAGCACGAGCACCACCAGTAGGGTAGCGATGGCCGCGGCTTCGCCAAAGTTTAGCAGCGAAAACCCTACCTGATACGCGTAGGTGGACATGAGGTGCGTTCCGTTGGCCGGGCCGCCGCCAGTCATGATCCACACGATATCAAACACCTTTACCGTATAGATGGTGCCGAGCATGAGCACCGCCACCGTGACCGGTTTTAGCAGTGGCAAGGTAATGTAACCGACCCGCTTCCAAAAGCTCGCTCCATCAATCTTCGCAGCTTCGTAGACATCCTCCGGAATGCTGCGCATGCCCGCATACAGCAAGATAAAATTGAACGGAAAGCCGATCCAGATGTTTGCGACGATCGTCGCCGGAAGGGCAAAACTCGGGTCAGCCAGCCACGGAAACGGACCCAGCCCAACAAGCTGGAAGAGCCGGTTAATCGGGCCGACTTCGTTGAAAAGCCCTTTGAAGATGTTGGCGGCTGTTAAGATTGGCGAAACCCAAGGAACGAGCAGGGCCGCCAGACAAAAGTTCTTCCACGGAAAATCTGCTTGAAAAAGCAAGGCGAGAAGAAAGCCGATGGTGAACTGGAAGAGGATGCTGAAAAATGCGAACAGGAGTGTGTTGGTCAGCGCCCTCCAGAAAATTGGGTCCGCGAGCGCCGTCTGGTACTGCGTGAGGCCGTTGAACGGCATCTCTCCACTGACAAAGGTTTCAACGGTGGCTTCGCGGAAGCTTAGCGCCAAGCTGTAGACAACGGGGTAAAGCAACAGGACAAGGCAGAAAATAACGAACGGGAGAATGAACAGATAGGGTGACGCCTCGAGAAGAACTTTCCTGGTGTTGATCTTCATCGCACCTGGCATGTCATTTGACGGCACCGCGGGTGACGCCGGCCACAATGAAACGGCTGGCCAAAATTACGAAAATGAGAGCCGGAATCGCTGTGAGGACACTACCGGGCAGCAGAAAACCCCAATCGATTCCATATTGGCCAAAGGCTTTGTAAAGCTCGAGCGTGAGCGGCTGCAAGCTACTCTCGGTGACTAGGCTCAAGGCAAAAAGAAGATCGCCCCACGGCATCAGGAAACTGAAAATCCCGACGGTGACTAGGCCGGGCAGGGTGATGGGGAGGACGACCGAAACGAACGCACGGAACGGACCGGCCCCGTCAACCAGCGCCGCCTCGACCAGCTCGTAGGGCAGTTCTTTCATGTAGGCCGACAGCATGATCAGCGCAAAGGGCACCGTGAACGTCATATCGGCCAAAATCAATCCGAACAACGTGTTCACCAGATTGATCTTGGAGAAGACAATGAAGAGCGGAATCACAAAGACGATTCCCGGGAGCATTTGGGTGACGAGCATGAACGAGGAGAGGAAGGTACGCCCGATAGGTTTTTTCCACACCAGTCCGTAGGCCGCAGGGGCTGTGATTAGAATCGTCCCGATGGAGGTCGCGGCACTGACCACAAGACTGTTTCGAACATGCGGCCAGAGTCGCTCCAACGCCTTGGACCAATTCTCCACAACGAACTCTCGTGGCCAGAAGCTCTGATTGACCCCGAAAAGCTCTGCGGGCGTCATGAAACTTCCTACGAGCACCCAATAAAACGGCGAAAGCAGAATGGCTGTGATGATGACAACAACGGTGGTGAGCCACCAGCGTCCAGGTATCGAGATCATGGGAAGAACAAAGTTTGCCTATTAGGTTAAAGCCAGGAGCACTTCTCCTTCTAGTCGACAGCGCGCCGGACCCACACCAGCATCTCGCCCGGTCCGCGGTTATTCCAGGCGTAATATGGCACAGCTGTCGCGTTGATTTCCTGTTTCTCGGGAGCGCGGTCTGCGTAGAGTTCGCCAGAACCCGATCGCTCGCGAATCGCGGGGCCGGTAAGTGCCACAATTCCGCCGAGCAGGTCAGAGCGTTTCTCGGCGGAAAAGTCCGCGTGAGAGGAAATAGTAACTGCATCGAGGTCGGAACCATTGTCGGCTTGCTCGAGGCAATACACCAAAGGTCCCCTGGTCAAGGCGACGCGCCCACGGTTCACGTCGACCTCATAACGGGAGAATTTCTTTTTGACCTCCATGGGAAACTCCAGCTTTACGGAGTCCCCGGAATTCCACATTCGGCGAATCTCTGCATATCCTTGGTTGATCCCTGGGGTAATTGTCTCTCCGTTGACAGAGATGCGGGATTGTCCAGACCAGGCCGGAATTCGGAAAGACAATGTTCTCTCCAGCGGAGCCTCGACTTTCACCTCAAAGGAAGCGCTTCCTTCGAAGGGAAGTTCGCTCTCGACCCTGAGAGTAAAACCGTCTGCGACTGCCTCGCTCGTGACGTAATGGTGAATGGCAATCTCATCTGCTCTCTGCGAATAGAGATAGCCGGAAAGCGAGCCAACGAGTCTGGCAAGATTTGGAGGACAGCAAGGAGTCCACCACGGCCAATCCACCCGCTCTTTTGAGCCCGAGCTAGCCATCGGATTGTCATAAAAAAAGCAACGCCCGTCGACGCCAATACCTGAAAGGATATTGTTGTATAACGCCTGTTCCATCACATCGCCGTACTGACCGTCCAGCCGAGTTTGAAGGAGGCGATGCCCGAAAAGAAAAAGACCGATGGAAGCACAGGTCTCGGCGTAAGAATTCTCATTGGGAAGGTCGAAATCCCGCGTGAACCCTTCATTTTCTGAAGCGGAACCGATCCCGCCAGTAATATAGAGCTTCGAAGTAATGACGTCCTGCCAGAGGCGCTCGCAAGTTGCGAGGAGATCGTCATCGCCATCTTCCAAGGCCAAGCCCGCGACGGCGGCGAACAGATACATGGCACGAACCGCATGACCCACCACCTTCGTTTGCTGGCGAATCGGTTCGTGAGCCTGCATATACGCGTAGGGCGAACCGGGATGGTTCGCGCGGAAAGGACGCAAATCCAAACGTGCAACAGCTTCTTGATCGAAGTAGTGCGGAGAGCGTCCGCGTTCGTCGATGAAATACCTGCACAGGTCAAGGTAGCGCCTTTCCTTGGTGAGGTGATAGAGGCGCAGAAGCGCCAACTCAATCTCCGGATGCCCGCAATAGCCGCGAATCTTGCCCGGCTCCCGACCGAAACGGGAGTCGATATGATCTGCGAAGCGCCGAGCGACCCGCAGCAAGCGGTCGTTTCCGGTCGCCTCGAAATGAACTACTGCAGCCTCAATCAAGTGCCCGGCGCAGTAGAGCTCGTGCAGATCTCTGAGATTCTTAAACCGATGCTCTGGACGCCAGGTCAGAATGTGGCTGTTGACGTAGCCATCGGGCCTTTGCGCCCGCTCGAACAAGCCGATGATCTCGTTCACACGAGCCTCTAATGCGGGGTCGCGCACTTGCTCTAGACGCGCGGAGGCGGCCTCCAGCCATTTGGCCAGATCGGAATCCCAAAAGACACTACCTCCCCACCATCCCGCATCGGCCCATGTATCGGCAAGCTCGCGCCCTCGATGCATCCTTGGATCCAAAAGCATCGCATCCATTTGCCCTTCAGCGCACATTTCCTCAAACTGATGAGCCAAGGTGGTTTCTCCGATGAGATCGCGCCATCGCTTCCAAAACCCATCTTGGATCTTTACGTCGTTGCGGGGGAGGGGTCGCCAGCCGACATCCATGTTCAGATTATAGGAACGGCAAAAAGAGAAGAAAGAACTAACAACGGGATCAGGGTAACTCGGAGAGAAAAGTTTGCATCGAGGACTTCTTCTCGTCCTTTTGCATCAGCTCCGTGATCGTCTGATGAGGATCAGATTGCGAATGTAGATGATCCAGCCGGTCGCCTGGCCGAGGATGCCAACGATATCGCGTCGCCAGATAAAATAAACGAGCAGCATGGTGGCACCGGCCAGGCTCATCCACCAAAACGAAACCGGCACGACCGATCGCTTGCTTTTCTCGCTCGTCAGCCATTGAACGAGCATGCGGCCGGTGAAAAGCAGCTGGCCTAAGAGGCCCAGCGCAACCCAGGCCAGGCCGACTGCGCCCGTCACGTTGAAAATCGCGAAGAGCCAGCCCCGGTTCGCCTCCTGACCGTAGTAAAAGCGAGAGAATTCTTCGGGCGTCAACATCCGGTCGGTTCCTGAACCGAGTCGCTTGACGATGTAGACCAGCGAGCCGTCCTGCAATTTCGCCACCTTAGCGTTGTCCTTCGCCCCAGGCAGGGAAACCTTGAACCTGACCTCGGAACCAGGAACGACTGATTGGTCGACCGCCTTTCCGATCTGGTCGAGCGGCTCGGCGTGAAGGGCTGCGCAACAGAGAACGAAAAAGGCGGGCAAGCAGAGATTTCGCATGATCGGGCGAGCCTTATCGCACCACCTTCGCTCGATCGCAAGGCCCTCCCGGCTTTTGTGAGGGCCCATCGCCCTTAGGAGCTGTAGGCCTGGCAGGAACGTTTCCGCCATCGTTGCCACCCTCTTTCTCATGAGGATCGAGAAAGAGATCAAGCGCGAGGAACAAGGCTTTGGAATGTCGCGCAAAGAGCAGACTGAAAAGGAACACCGGCACAAGCACAGCGGTAAGCAACTGCCATACCGACAGATTGAATTTCCATTCCAGAAACCCATAAATCGCAAGTCCCACTACGCTGCCGACTCCGTAGTTGATTGCCCAGATCGAGATCAAATAGTAGCCGGGCTCGCGCTCATACGGATATCCGCACCGCGGGCATCCATCCAGCGGAGCAAACCAGTCCCGCAGCGAACGCATTTTTTTCCAGCTAATGAATATTGGACTAATGCCGCATGCGGGGCATCGCAGCCGCAGAGCACGGCAAAAGTAACTCCAGGCGGAGGCCCTTGGGCGCGGCGCTTTCACAGACTCAGAATACGACGACAGGTCCGGCCCGGAAAGAGGGAGGATTATTTATCTTGAGCGAGGTTGGCGCGGGGGCCAATACTGATGAGTTTTCGCGTCATGCCAAATACGATCTTGGTCGGGGCTCAATGGGGAGATGAGGGCAAGGGAAAAATCATCGATTTTCTCACCGAAAAGGCGGATATCGTAGTTCGCAGTCAAGGCGGAAATAATGCCGGCCACACGGTAATTATCGGCGGCAAGAAGTTCACCTTGCATCTTATTCCGTCGGGAATTCTTCGCCGTGGAAAGGCCTGCGTCATCGGCAACGGCGTGGTCGTCGATCCCCTCGATCTTATCCACGAATTAGTGGTCTTGCGGAAGCAGGGCATTACTATCTCGGACAATTTGTTTATCAGCGATTGCGCGCACGTCGTGTTTCCATACCATCGGATGCTCGACGAATGTCGGGAGCGCGCCAAGGGCGACAAAAGGATTGGAACTACCAAGCGCGGGATTGGTCCATGTTACGGCGATAAGGTGGAGCGGACGGGTCTGCGGATGGGAGATCTCGTTCACCCGAAGACTTTCTCGGAGAAGTTCCAGGTCAAGGTCGAAGAAAACAACAAAGTCCTCGAAGCCTTTGGCGAGAAACCAATCGATTTCTTGGAAGTAAAAAAGGCGTACCTTTCAGCGGCCAGAAAGCTCGCTCCCTACATCACGAACACAGTTGTCTATCTGCACGACGCTATCAAGGCAGGCAGAAGTATTCTCTTCGAAGGCGCGCAGGGTACTTTCCTCGACCTTGATCATGGCACCTATCCGTATGTGACTTCATCGAACACGACTGCTGGAGGAGCATGTACGGGAACTGGAGTGCCGCCGCATCGAATTGATCGCGTGATCGGAGTGATGAAGGCCTATACCACGCGGGTAGGAGAAGGACCTTTCCCAACCGAGAACCAGGAGATCTCGGATATGCTGCATGCGATGGGGAGAGAGTTTGGTTCGACGACCGGTCGTCCCCGGCGGTGCGGATGGTTTGATTCGGTAGCGACGCGCTATTCCTCAATGATCAACGGTATCGACGAGCTCGCCGTTACCAATCTGGATGGGCTCGATCACGTTCAGAGCATCAAAGTTTGCGTCGCCTACAAGCTTGGCTCGAAGACACTGACCGTTCCCCCTTCCGACATGCGCGAGCTCAAGCGATGTGTTCCCGTCGTGATTGAGCTCCCGGGCTGGAGGGCGCCAACCGGACACGCCCGAAAGTTTGGCGAGCTTCCGCCGAAAGCCAGAAACTACCTCAAGAAAATAGCATCATTAACCGGTCCAAAGCTCTCCATCGTGAGCGTTGGCGCCGATCGCGAGCAGACGATCCGTCTTTAGCATTTCCCGTGGCCGTGAAAGCTGTCCCCCGTCACGTCGCAATCATCATGGATGGCAACGGGCGCTGGGCACAGCGGCGCGGGCTTCCTCGCCTCGCAGGCCACGAACAGGGAGCGAAGTCTATTCGAGAATGCATCGATGCGGCTATCGAAAGCGGAGTCGAATACTTAACTCTGTATGCCTTTTCGTCCGAAAATTGGAAGCGCCCGGCGGTCGAGGTTCAGGGTCTGATGCGACTGCTCGAGCGGTTTTTGCAGGAGAAATTGCAGGAACTGAACGATGCCAAGGTGCGCCTGCAAGCCATCGGCCGTTTGGGTGAACTCCCCGAAATTTGCCAGCGAAAGCTGGCCGAAGCGATTGCCTCGACCTCCGCCAACTCGCGTCTGACCTTGATTTTGGCGCTCAGCTATAGCGGTAGGACCGAGATGGTGGACGCGGTCAGGAGCATCGCGCGCGATGCGGTTGCGGGTAAATTGGATGAGGACGAGATCACCGAAACACTCTTCAGTAAGAGGCTATACACGGCTAACTTTCCCGATCCCGACTTACTTATCCGCACATCGGGAGAAGTTCGACTGTCGAATTTTTTACTTTGGCAGCTTAGCTATACAGAAATTCACGTTACTTCCAAGCTGTGGCCGGACTTCCGAAAAGAAGATTTTCTTAATGCGCTGCACGATTTTAGCCAGAGAAGTCGTCGATACGGCGGTGTTTAAACAGCCTCTGTTGATTCTTGCTCGTTTTTGACCTTCTTTAGGGAATTGACCTTGACTCGCCGCCGCACATCCCGTGGCGTGTTGTGCTGTTGATTTTTGAACATTTGTACCCATGGCAAAACAAACAATTCTCCTTGTCGACCAGGAAACTGATTTTCTGGAGTGGGCCAAACATCAGTTAGAGACGGCAGGAACGCGCGTTATTACGGAAACCTCGGCCGATGCTGCCTACAAGAGTTTTTGCATGGAAACTCCTGAGTTGGTGATGGCTGAACTTAATCTGAGTCCATTCTCGGGAATCGAGCTTCTGGCACAAATTCGTAAACACTCCCAGAATTCGATGGTGATCATCGTCAGCGCTTTTGGCACGAACCAGAACGTCATCGAGGCGATGAAGATGGGAGCTTTCGATTTTGTTCGGAAAGAGCAATTGCCATTCAATCTGAAGATCGTCGTCGATTCAGCTTTGAAGGCCGCTGCAGAACTGAAGGCCGCGAACACCTTTAAGCCGGTGCTAACGATTGAGCAGCATCAGGACGAAATTGTGGGCCGTTCGGATGCCATGCAACAGGTTTTCAAGATGATTGGGCGCGTCGCCGCCAGCGATGCTCCGGTAATGATCACGGGAGAAAGCGGATCCGGTAAAGAGTTGGTCGCCCGCGCGATTCATAACTACAGCAGTCGCAGCGGGAAAAGCTTCCTGGCGATCAACTGTGCGGCAATCCCGGAAAATCTGCTGGAGAGCGAGTTATTTGGCCACGAAAAGGGCTCATTCACAGGCGCGCATAGCCAGCGGATAGGGCGCTTCGAGCAGAGCGACAATGGCACGCTTTTTTTGGACGAGATCGGCGAAATGCCCGTCCAAGTCCAAAGCAAGATCCTGCGAGTGTTGCAAGAGGGCGAGTTTTCTCGGGTCGGCGGCAATCAGACGATTCGCGCGAACGTTCGCATCGTTTGCGCAACGAACAAGAACCTAGAGGAAGAAGTTGCCCGAAAGAATTTTAGGGAAGATTTGTTTTATCGACTCAACGTCGTTCGAATCCACCTTCCCCCCCTGCGTTCCAGACAGGAAGACATTCGTCAGCTTGCGGAGTATTTCCTCCAGAAGATCGCCCACCATAAGCACAAGCCGCCGCTCAAGCTATCCGAGGAGGCCGCGCGCGTGTTGGAAGCGTATCCCTGGCCCGGAAATGTGCGCGAACTGGAAAACACTATCCAGAGAGTTTCCGTCCTGGCCACCGCGGACGTGCTTTTGCCGAAGGATATTCCGCTCGGGCAAATCTCCGCGACTTCGTCCGACCAGCACGTCAATGGAAGCGGCGACTCCGTCGAGAATGCCATCGAGGCACTCTTCGATGCGGCCTCCTCTGATGCTTCAATTGAGCTGCTGCCGTGGCTCGAGCGGGAGTTTACCCTTCGAGCGATGCGGAAGACGAACAGCAACCAAGTGCGGGCCGCCAAACTTCTTGGCATCACCCGTGCGACGCTTCGCAAGCGCCTCGAACGCAATGGCGCCTTGGGAAATCTCGACGACGAGTGAAGGGCGCTCGCGCCTGGACGCTCGTTGATGGGTCGTTCCGCGAAGGAGCGGACGTTCCGGTATCGGACCGCGGCTTTCGTTATGGGATGAGCGTTTTTGAGACAGTGGCTGTGCGCGGCGGCAGGATGCTTTTTCTGAACGAGCACCTGGCGGCATTGGAAGCAGCCTGCCTAGCGGCAGGCTTTCAAACGGAATGCGTCTACGCACTTGAGGAACTCGTGGATCTTTCCGACGGTCTGGTTCGGATTTACGTTACGGCTGGAGACGGCTCTTTTGCCGCCTCCGGCTCCCACAGCCGCACTTTCGCCTATTTCGAGCCAGTGGAGTTTCCTGCCGCGGAAGAATTAACGCGCGGCGTCCGAGTGGGGATCACTCCGACGCCGGTTGTGCCTGTGCTCGGCGGGTGGAAAACCGGGAACTACTGGCCAAACGTGAGGGCACTCACCCTGGCGCGCCAAAATGGATTTGACGAAACGCTGATTGTGAACATCGAAGGAGTTGTGATTTCTGCGGCGATGGCCAACGCTTTCTTTCTTATTGGCGGAACTTTGTGGACACCCGCTGCGGACTTCGGAGTGCGCAGAGGAGTCGTGCGAGAATGGATTAGGAAAATGACGCCGGTCGGGGAGGGGCGCCTCTCGCTGCAGGATGTCAGCGCAGCCGAAGAATGCTTCCTCACGAACAGCAGGCTGGGTGTGATGCCGGTTTCCCATATCAACGGGCGCCGCCTGCCTTCCCGCAAAACTGGTGAGGCGCATGCCGCGTTGTATGGTGAAAGAATCCTCCGACAGTGATGCGATTTTCGCGCGCGCCTGTGCTGCGCTTGGAGAAGGGAAGAAGGCGGTTTTCAGCGACGTAGCGGAAGCCGGACAACCCTTCTTGGCTGCGTGTCTTGCTCGTGCGGCGAAGGACCGCCGTGTTTGGATTGTTTGTGCTGATGTCCGAAAACAAGAGGACTTTGCCTCAGAACTGGCGGCGTGGCTACCCACAGCGCGTTTGTTGCCGGAATGGGAAGCTTTCGCGGGCGAAGTGTTGCGTGATCCCGAAACCGTTGCGGAGCGACTAGAGATCTTGGGGCTTTTGGCTCGCGGCCGGCCGACGGGTCCCCTTGCTATCCACTCGTCGCAGTGGAATCAAGAAGTGCCTTCGGCCTCCGCTCTGCGCGGATCGCTCCTGAGCGTGGCCAAAGGGGATACGCTGGTCTTGAAGAAAGCCGCCGAAACCCTTGCCAGTTCAGGATATGAGCGCGTTCCCCAGGTCGCCACTCGCGGACAATTTGCAGTGCGCGGCGGCATCATCGACGTGTTTTCCTGGCAGGCGTCCCTCCCGGTGCGAATCGAGCTCGACGATATAACCGTAGATTCGATCCGCAATTTTGATCCCGATAGTCAGGTGTCGATTAAAGAGGCGGATTCTTGCGAGATCTTCGCAGGGAATTTAGAGGCGCAGCACGCTCCCCTTCGCAGCTACGTCAGGAGCGAAGACATCATCATCGATCTGGCGGGCAGTGAGGAACGGCCGGATTTTCGGATTTCGACTGAGGGTGGAGATGAGGGCACTTCGTTTTTTCCCCAGCCTTTTGGAGAATTCGACGCCGGCGATCTTGTTCTCGATGCGGTCAGACGCGATAGGCTGTTCCGGCAGATCGGAGAGTGGAAAACCGCCGGCTGGCTCGTGGCGCTTGCCGCGGGAAGCCAGGGAGAAATTGAGCGATTTCAAGAACTCGCACACGAGCATGAGTTCGACGTTTCGGAGGTCACTTTCCTTCATCTTCCAATCACTCGAGGATTTGTCTTGCCGTCGGCCCGGCTGGCGGTGCTCTCTGACGCAGAGTTGTTTGGCCGCTCGTCATCGCTGCGGCAACGTCGCCGCTCTCAGAGACGCGAGAGGCTGATGGCGAGTCGCGCAGCCATCGACTTCACGGAATTTGAGCCAGGCGATTACGTGGTTCACCTAGACCATGGTATCGGGCGATTTGAAGGCCTGCAAGCGATGCCCGGAGACAGCGGGGGCGAAGGTCTGGTCCTCGAATACGCGAAAGGCGCCCGACTCTATGTCCCTCTCGATCAGGCCTGGCAAGTGGCACGCTACGTCGGCGTTGGCAAGACGCATCCCGAGCTTTCCGAACTCGGCGACGGACGCTGGGCGCGCACACGCGAGAGGGCGCGACAATCGATTCTGGACTATGCCTCACGGATGCTGCAGGTGCAGGCTGAGCGCGACCTGAAGCCGGGATTCTCTTTCGGTGCGGACACACACTGGCAAAAGGAATTCGAGGATTCCTTTGCTTTCGAGGAAACCCTGGACCAGATCAAAGCGATCGCAGAGACAAAAGAGGACATGGAGTCGGAGCGGCCGATGGATCGACTCATTTGCGGGGATGTCGGGTTCGGCAAGACAGAAGTAGCCATTCGCGGGATCTTCAAGGCAGTCATGGGCGGCAAGCAGGCGGCCATGTTGGCTCCTACAACCGTGCTCGCGCAGCAGCACTATCAGACACTGCGGGAACGCATGAGCGACTACCCGGTGAGTATCGAGCTTCTCAGCCGTTTCCGGACGCTTGCTGAGCAAAAGCGAGTGCTTGTTGGATTAGCTGACGGCAGTGTTGACGTTGTCGTTGGGACGCACCGTCTGGTGTCACCGGACGTCAAATTCAAGGATGTCGGTCTGCTCGTGGTGGATGAGGAGCAACGGTTTGGAGTTAAACACAAAGACATCCTCAAGGAGCGATTCCGCCAGGTTGACGTGCTCACTCTGTCCGCAACCCCTATTCCTCGGACCTTGTACCTCTCGCTCATGGGCGCACGGGACATGTCACTCATCGAAACCCCACCGCTCAACCGCCAGTCCGTCGAGACCATCGTCAGCGCTTACGACGAAAGGATTTTTCGCGATGCCATCGAACGCGAGCTCACGCGCGGCGGGCAGGTGTATTTCCTTCACAATCGCATTCAGACAATCGAGCGCGTCGCCAAACGCATCCGGGAACTTTGCCCAGACGCGCGCGTCGTGGTCGGGCACGGTCAGATGAGCGAGCACGAGCTTGAATCCGTCATGCGCACATTCGTGGCAGGGGATGCGGATGTCCTTGTTTCGACAACGATCATTGAAAGCGGATTGGATATTCCCAACGCCAATACGATCGTTATTGATCGCGCGGATCTCTTTGGCCTCGCGGATCTTTATCAGCTTCGCGGACGTGTCGGCCGATCACAAACAAAGGCGTACGCCTTCCTGATGCTTCCTCGCGATCTTATGGGAGCAGCTCGAAAACGCGTGTCGGCCATCCGCCAATACTCCGAACTCGGGTCCGGTTTCAAAGTCGCTATGCGCGATCTCGAAATTCGCGGCGCGGGAAACTTGCTGGGAACGGCACAAAGTGGACACATCATCGCCGTGGGATTCGATTTGTATTGCAAGGTGCTCAGACAGGCTGTGGAAACTCTCTCCGGAAGATCGCGACGACTGCGACCTCCAGCCGGACTGCGCATTGATTTCCTCTCGACCGAGGAGTCGAGGTGGAATGGCTCGCCACACGAGCTCGCTGGAGCCTTCCTTCCTGCTTCGTACATCCCGGATGCGCGCACGCGCATCGCCTGCTATCGCCGGCTGGCGGAAGCGGAAGATCGCGCGGCCATCGACGAACTCAGAGCGGAATGGCGTGATCGGTTTGGACCTCTCCCCAGCCAAGCCGAAAACGCGCTCTTGACCGCGACGATGCGCATCGAAGCAGCGCGGCGCAGGATTACGATGGTTGAGGTTCGCGACCGACGCCTGATGCTCACACAGCGCCGTGAGCTATTGCAGAAGGATGGAAGGTTTCCCCGCTTGACGGGGTCCAGCCCCGATTCTACTTTGCGCCAGATCTTATCCAGTATCGAAATGATTCCCTGTCCATGAGACGTGCCGCAGTTTTCCTCACACTGATGCTTTCAATTGCCGGGCAGGCTTTTGCGCAGAGGGCTGAGGTGATTGATGGGATCGCGGCCATCGTAAACCACGATGTCGTTACCATTTCCCAGGTGCGCGAGCTCATCGGTGCACGCGAGCGTTCCATGCGGGAGATCTATAGCGGAGCTGAACTGGAGAATAAGCTTAAGGAAATGCGGCTTTCGGCAATTAAGGATCTCATCGATCGCCAGTTGATATTGCAGGAGTTTAAAAAGCTTCAGGATAAGGGGGCGAGCATTCCCGAGTACATTGTCGACGATCGCGTTCAGGCGATCATTCGCCAGGAATTTGGAGGCGACCGGGCGGCGTTTGTCCGAACCTTGCAGGCTCAAGGCTATACCTTGACTAAGTTCAAGGAGATCGAGAAAGAAAAGATCGTGATCCAGGCGATGCGGCAGCAGAAGGTGGATAACAATTTTGTCATCTCGCCCACGCAGATCCAGGCCTACTACGAAAAGAACAAGCAAGCGTATGCCACCCCCGAGCAAGTGAAATTGCGGATGATCGTCGTTCGAGAGGGATCATCTGGCGATATTCCGGACGTGGGGAGCAAGAAGGACCTCGCCGAGGAGATTCGGGACAAAGTCGCCAAGGGCGCCGAATTTGATCGGATGGCCGAAATGTACTCGGAAGATGAGACGACCCAGCAGGTCGGGGGAGATTGGGGCTGGATCGAGCGCAATACCCTGAACGAAAAGCTCACCAATGTGGCATTTTCTTTGCGTCCTGGTGAGGTGAGCCCGGTAGTGGCGATCGACAACACTTACTACATCATCATGGTCGAGGCGAAGCGCAACGCGACGATCAAGCCGATAGGCGACGTTCGCGACGAAATCGAAAAGAATCTGATTCAGCAGGAACGCACCAAAGCCCAGCAGCGCTGGCTGGATACTCTGCGGCAAAAGGCCTATATCAAAATACTTTCTTAGCGGGTGAAGGTCGGGATCACCTGTGGCGACCCTACCGGAATCGGGCCGGAGGTCGTCAAAGCCGCAATGGAAAGCTCACTCCTTCCACGGAGTGTCGAATATCTGGTCATCGGTGCGACCAGCGCATTCGCACCCGGCAAACCCGAGCTCGCTTCTGCGCAACACGCCATCCGGGCGCTCGAGGAAGCGGTCGCGCTGGCCAAGTCGGGAGAAATCGCAGCGGTCGTCACCGGCCCAGTCGCCAAGAAATGGCTGCACGGCGCGGGCTTTAGCTTCCCAGGCCAAACGGAGTTCTTCGCGAACCGATGTGGTGTGAATGACTTTGCCATGTGCCTGACAGGCGGCAGGATCACAGTCGCGCTTGTCACGGCGCACGTTCCAATGTCCGAAGTTTCAGGCCTCCTGAGCAAATCGGAAATCGTTCGGGTTGGACGCCTTCTCGCCATGTTTCTTGCCCGTCGGGGTGTCCGGCATCCCCGCATTGCAGTCGCAGGCTTCAATCCTCACGCTGGCGAGGATGGCGATTTAGGATCGGAGGAAATGGAGGTCATCGCTCCTGCGGTTCAGTCTCTTCATCACTCGTTAGAGAGTGCGGCGGAGATTTCAGGGCCACACCCCCCTGACACGCTTTTCCATCGTGTCCTCCAGGGCGAGTTTGACGCTGTTCTCTGCATGTATCACGATCAGGGATTGATTCCTCTGAAACTCCACGCCTTCGATGAGGGCGTCAACGTGACGTTGGGACTGCCATTTCCCAGGACAAGTCCAGATCACGGAACAGCTTTTGATATCGCCGGAAAGCGGATTGCCCGTCCGACGAGTATGATTGCAGCGATTCGGCTCGCCTGCGAACTCGCCGCGCCTGATCTTGCGGGAACGACGAGTTCAGAATCGCCTCAACAACGGCAGGCGCGAGTTTCTCGAAACCAGATGCAATAGAGTCTTGATTCTCGTCGCCTGACCATTCGAGATGGTGGGCCGTGTTTCAGATGATTTTCAATGCAATCAGCGCAGCAGAAATGGCTGCCCTGTCGAAGGAGCTACAGCTCGATTTGCTATCGGAGTTTCACCTGCTTCCGGAAGATTTGGAGAATCTTGATTCGAGCCGTTTTGGCAGAGTTCAGCGAGGAGGCCGCCTGTTGCATCGCTGCCGAGCAAAAGACTACCGTATCTACTTCGAGAGGCATCCAGAGGGGGTTCTGATTCATCGGGTGCTCCACAAGAACACAATTCGGGACTTCCTCTATCGTTCCAACCTGCCGATGGATGAGGAAGACGAGCAGCTCGGTAGTGCCAAGGAGTTTTGGAAGCTTATTGAAGAGGCGGAAAAGAAATCATGACCCTGTTTGCGACCGAAGCCGAGCGCATCGAACGCTTTCCTGTCGCCAAGAAGCAGATCTTTGTCGCGCATGCAGGAGTTACCCCGCTGCCGAAATGCGCCGCCGACGCGATGATCGCCCAAGTCCAGGCGAGCTGCGAAAACCATCAGGAATTTGGCGAGGTCTTGCGCGACATCGATCACACTCGCAGAGTCAGTGCAGACTTAATTGGCGCCGATAAGTCCGAAATTGCTCTCCTTGGGCCGACGTCGCTCGGCTTGAGCCTATTCGCGAATGGTCTCTCATGGAGCGCAGGCGATGAAGTCGTCATCTACCAGGATGACTATCCCTCCAATGTCTATCCCTGGATGGCTCTCGCGTCCCAGGGCGTGACCATCCGCCGCATTCTTCCGGAAAAGCCTGGTCTCATCACGCCTGAATTGATCGAGCGAGAACTGTCGGCGCGAACGCGCCTTGTCGCTCTGGCGTCCTGCCATTATCTCTCCGGTTGGCGTATCGACGTGGACGCCATAGGTGCCCTCCTTCACGAGCGTAGTGTGCTGTATTCAGTGGATGCCATTCAGACCCTTGGCGCATTTCCCTTAAACGTTAAATTTGTGGATTTCCTGAGCGCCGACGCTCACAAGTGGATGCTGGGTCCTATGGCGATCGGAATCGTTTTTGTCGCCAAGAGAAATTTCGAGATTTGCCGTCCGACTTTGCTGGGAGCCTGGAATGTGAGCGCACCGCAGTTTCTGGCACAGGAGGCGCTGACGTACCACGAGACTGCGCAGCGCTATGAGCCTGGGGTCCTCAACGTCACAGGCGTGTATGGGATGCGAGCTAGTTTAGAGATGCTCCAACAGATCGGGTCTAACAATGTCGCCGCCGCAATCCTGAATGTGCGCGACTACCTTCATGAACTGCTGCAAGCAATGGGTTTTGAGTTTCTTTCCCCGTCGTGTGAAGAACCTTTGCGCTCAGGAATAGTGACAGCCCGTCACCCCAAACGAGAGTCCAGTGCGCTCTTCGCGGCCCTCGAGAAGGCCAAGGTCACCGCTTCGCTCCGTATGGCGCGCGACGGCGGCCAGTGGCTTCGCTTCAGCATGCACTTCTACAACACGCGAGAAGAGATGGAACGGATCGCTGGGATCCTGCGGCCGGAACTCCCTTGAGGTCGTCAAACTTAAGGGAGCGGTTCTGAGGGAAGTTTCGGTAAGTTGGTGGCATTTCTCGCCTTTTCAATGAGCTCGCGAACTTGCTTCTCCGCCTGGAGCCTGGCTTCAGGGACGAGTTTGGAATCGGCGATTTTCTTCCGCGCTTTATCCTCCAGTGCGCGAAACGCTATTTGCCGATCTTCCGGTGTCAGTTTGTTCCAAAATCCGTCTTCATCTTGGCGGATACGAACGTCGCTCATACCGATGGAGAGCAGCTTCGGAGGAGGCATCTCGGCGCTGATGTAACCGGTTCGCGGGTCAATGTTGATTCGAAAGGGCTCCTTCAGGTCGAAGCCGGCCTTGGCTGTAAAAGTCGCTTCCACTTCGAGATTCTTGGTGCTGTGAAGCCACGTATGGGTCCATCGGTGCCGCACCAGGACCTGCCTTTGGGTGGTCACCAACTCCAGCACCGGCGTATTTGCGGCCACCACGACGACGGAATCCACGCTGATCTGCGGTGTAAACTGAAAGGCCCGATCGAAATCGGCGGCCAACGATTCGGCAATGCGGCGCGCTTCTTGCGTGACTTCCGCACCCATTCTCCAAAACAGCAAGAGGGTAAGAGCAATGCTCAATACCGCCGCCAAAATTACCCAGCCGAGAATCTTCAGACAGCCAAACTTGTTGCCTTTCTCTGGGCTCAGTGGATCTGGATTGGACATTCAGGCAGACTGCGGAGAAAGGCGCGCCCGTAGGGCTTGCTCAGAATACGACTGTCGAGAATGACGATCGTGCCCGTATCGGACTTCGTCCGGATAAGACGACCAACTCCTTGACGAAGCTTCAAAATCGCCTCAGGAAGTGAATACTGTTCGAAAGGCCGACCACCGTCCATCTCGATGCTTTCGAGCCGCGCTTCGGTAAGAGGATGATCAGGCGTGACAAACGGGAGCCGCGTAATGATCACGCTGGAAAGCGCTTCCCCTGGGACGTCAACGCCGCTCCAGAAGCTGTCCACTCCAAATAGGATCGCTCGCGGATCGTTGCGGAATTCTCGGATCATTCGCAAGGCCGGCATTCCGTTGCCTTGCACGAGCAGATTCCAGCCTTTGGCGATGAAGCGGGGCTCAAGCGCCTGAGCCGTGACCCGCATGGTTTGGTAACTGGTAAAAAGCACGAACGCGCGGGCGCGACTTTCGTCCACAAAATGCGCGATCCATTTCTCCAGGGCCGCTCCATACCCGATATCCTTCGGTTCAGGCATCTTCTTGACTATGTGCAACGTCATCTGCCTGTGATAGTCGAATGGACTACCTATCTGTACAGCGCGGCAGTCGTTTGCTCCGACCCGATTTCTAAAGTACGCAAGATCCTTCCCTTCGACCGAGAGTGTGGCGCTGGTAAGAATCGTCGAGGTGTGCTCGCGGAAGATTAGATGGCGAAGAATGTTGGCGGGTTGAATAGGAGCAGCGTGCAACGCACAGAATGCATCGTTACGACCATACTGCTCGACCCAATAGGCGTGATCGGAATGCTCAATCCCAAGAAAGTCCTCGAGGGCACGTCTGGTCTCCTGCAGACGGCTCGCCGCCTCCGCAAGTTCGCTCGCCCGAGCCTCATTACTTTCCTTCGCCCCTTCAATCTTGAGCAACTCGCTAAGGCGGACAAGGCCACCGCTCAGCACGGAGGCATCTGCGAGGCCTGGCTCGCGAACGCGATAGGCGCGTCCGCGCCTGAAAACGCAAGCTGCCGCGACATCAGAGAAGAATGCGTCGCTCTTCGGGATTAGTTCGGCGACCACATGGCAAGCGGGTCCATTCTTCATCGCCTGGAAAAGGCCTTTTTTCGAGCGGGGGTTGTAGAGTCGCTGTAACGACCGGCGCAGGCCAAGTTGGGATACCTCCAGACCAATGTGACGGGAAGCGACGTCTTCAATCGTGTGCGCTTCATCGAGAATAACAAAATCCTTGGCAAAAAGGACTCCTTGTCCACGCTCCTCGAGATCGACTGCGCCCCCCAAAAGCGTAAAGAAAAGCGCGTGATTGAGGACGACCATGTCGGCCGCAAGCACCCTTCGACGCATCGCCTGATAGAAGCATCGTGGGTTCTTTGCGCACGTCTTCTGCGTGCAGACATGTTGTTCGCTTCTCACCTCCTCCCAGACTTCAGGATCGGGCTGGATCTCGAAGTCACTCAGTGAACCATTTTTTGTGGTCAGGCTCCATTCTCGAATGCGCTCAAGCTCGCCGCGCTGCCCGGACGAAAAGAGATCGGTTGCCTGCGCCAAAGCGCGCTCCAGACGCGTCCCGCAGAGGAAATTATGGCGCCCTTTGAGCAGAGCGGCCTCGAACTCGATGGGGAGCAACTTCTGAACAAGCGGAATATCCTTATAGATGAGTTGCTCTTGCAATGCGATCGTGTGGGTCGATATGACAGCCTTGCTCTTGGTTCGCACGGCATACAAAGCGGCCGGGATCAGGTATGCGAGGGACTTTCCCACTCCGGTGCCAGCTTCGACCACGAGGTGCTCGGCAGACTCGAGCGCTCGTGCCACGTTGCCAGCCATCTGTTGCTGCTCGACTCGATATTCGTAATTGGCCGCGCTTGAAAGCCGACCGGTAGGCGAAAAAATCTCCTCAATCTCGGCCTCGAAAGGACTGCGCCACCGCCCCCCGGCATCTTCCCTCAGAGAGATCATGAGAAAGATGGTGGCTTGTTGACGGAATCAAAGGCGACCATTACTGATTGGGGGCTTGATTTGATGAAAATACTGGATCGCTACGTGCTGCAAAAGTTCTTACTGCCGTTCGTATACTGCGTGCTCGGCTTCATCGCCATTTGGTTCATCTTTGATCTTAGCGACAATCTTCCGGATTTTCTTCAAGGCAAGGTGGCTTTCGACGTTCTGACTGAATACTACAAATCCCAAATTCCTGAAATCATCGTCGTCTCGCTTCCGATCGGCGCGCTGCTCGCCTTGCTCTATTCGCTGACTGCGATGTCGCGCTCAAACGAGATCATCTCCATGCTCGGAGCCGGACTCAGCGTCACGCGCGTCCTGGTGCCGCTCATGCTGGTCGGCTTGGTGCTCGTAGCCATCACGGGGTACTTCAACTACGAAAGCGCTCCCCACGCCGCGATGATTAAGAAGCGAATGCTCAGGGACATCAAGCGCGGAAAAACGACCGAAGTCGGGCTAACTGGCCATCTATATCGAAATCGCGAAGATCTGCGCACCTGGTTTATGCGAAAGATCTTTGCCGACAGCCAACGGCTTATTGATGTGCAGATTGTCCAGCAAGATGCGGAGGGAAATATCATCCGACAGTGGTATGCTCGGGAAGCCCATTATAATGAGATAACCCAGAGCTGGACCTTGGACAGGGCACGCCATGTCGAAATTGGTGTTGATGGGCGAATCTCGAAATCGGAACTGCAGGACGAAATCGAAATTCAAGGCTGGCGTGAGACTCCCTGGAGAATCGCCAGCTCAGTCATGAACCCGGACTACCTCTCGGTTCCGGAACTTCAAGATTACCTCGTCTACAACCGAGATTTCCCCGAAGTCCGCTTGGCGCCGTATCGCACGCAGCTCCACTATCGATGGGCATTGCCGTGGGTATGCTTGCTGGTCGTGTTCATCGCCGCTCCGCTTGGAATTGTTTATTCGCGGCGAGGCATTTTGGGAGGTGTGGCTCTGGCCATCGGGCTGTTCTTTTCGCTAGTCTTCTTTAGCAGCCTCTTCGTTGCCCTCGGGAAGGGGAACCGGATCTCTCCCTGGCTGGCGACCTGGGGACCGATGGCGGCCTATTTCCTCATCGGTCTCGGCCTGCTGTGGTATAGATCGACCAACCGCGATTTTCCCAAAATTAGACTTCCCTGGACGAGCTAAAATGGACGGTGAGTGGGAAATCAAATCCCGAGCACGGCTCTGTGCGCGAACGGGCAAACCGTTCGAAGACGGAGAATGCTTCTACACCCTGCTCTTCCGAGATGGCGATGGCTTCCGGCGTGAAGACCTCAGCGAGAAGGCCTGGAACGAGCGTAATGAAAACATTGAGCCATTTTCATTTTGGCGCGCAAGGTATGAAGTCCCGAAGGCGCCCCCCGCCGAACCGCTTCCCAAAGAGGATGCAGAGAGTCTCCTCCGACGCCTCGTCTCCGAGGCGAACCCGGCGTCGGTAAACGCCCGTTATATCCTTGCATTAATCCTGGAAAGAAAGCGGATTCTGCGTCCGATCGAGTCGAGCGAGGCGAGCTTGCTCGTCTACGAACATGTGGCCACGGGCGAGTCGATCGTCGTCCCGAACCCGAGCCTTTCGCTGGACAAGCTTTCCGCTGTCCAGAACGAAGTCTATGAGATGCTTGCCGGCTCGCTCCGGTGATCGGAACTTCCTCGCAACCAGCGAGCGCTGAGACTCCAGATTGTTCCGAGGGCCAGCGCCACCAGCCACGGAGCGTTGACGAGGAAGATGAACGCCAATCGCTCAAAAATGGCAAAGTGCAGATCCATCACACGAGCAATCATGTCGTGCATGAGAATCACACTTATGCCCACCAACACCGCCGGCCACCGCCCCAAAAGGGCAAGGAACGAGAACAATTCCAACGCGAAACCAAACCCGAAAAACACCCGGGTTAGGTTTGGGTGATCAATGATGAACTGCGGGACTGCCTTGGCAAGGTGATCCGCGGGCTCCTGGACGTTGAGATAAGACTTTGTGTTCGTCTTGGCGATGGCCACGGCCAAGTTTGGCGTTCTTTGGAGCCATTGGCCTTCGCTCCGCTCGAGCTTGGTAAAAGCTGAGGTGACGTAACACGAAACCAGAGCAACCTTCGCGGCATGAATCAGGCGGCGATGCGTTTCCGCGCTGGCGACAGGAAACAATGCCCGTTTAAGTACTCTCCGATTGCGGATCAGGAAATATCCGGCGACGCACCACTGCGCCAAAGCCACCAAAGCCAGCGGCTGAAGCGTGTGGTTGATGGCGCCCTGAGAGTTTTCGAACGATCCGCAGGCTGCCAACAGGAAGGTCATCACACCGAGCGAACCGAACATCAAAAATCCGGCCGCGTAGAACACGACGGCTACAGCCAACAACCCACGAAACATTCCAAGTATCTCGGGATTCATGAGAAAGGTGAGGTCCAGGATACGTGCGAGGCCATTCGGATGTGACAGCGTCGCTGGATAGTAAAAGGGTGGAACGCTTTGCCAGACCATCGCGGCGAAGGCAATCCGCATGAAAGCCATCTCCCAGCTCGAATGGGGAACAATCTGGCTATCGAACTTCATGACCCGTGGGAAGAATCTCGGCTACAAGAGTCGCGTCTT
This sequence comes from uncultured Verrucomicrobiae bacterium, assembly GCA_963824895.1. GTDB lineage: Bacteria > Verrucomicrobiota > Verrucomicrobiia > Chthoniobacterales > Terrimicrobiaceae > DASTFP01. The sequence continues at coordinate 59,675 of CAWGQS010000021.1, forward strand.
CCCTAAGACTCGAATTCTCCACAGAGATTCGCACTTCGATCAATCTCAAGCCATCTCGCAAGAGATCGCCTCGTTTCTGCGGTTCCGCCCTTTCGAGCAGGTACCAGAGCACGTTTTGTCCCGCTTGCGCCAAAGCGATCTCAGAGCTTAGGCCCTCATTTTCTAGCTTCCGCCGTTCGGCTTTGAGAGCTTTGGGGACGTAGGTTGAGCGTGAGCGAAAGCTCGTGACATACGGGAGCATTTCCCCGCGGCCATTGACCACAACAAAGTAGACGGCTTCCTCATCCAGGCTGGAATACATTGGGAAATTCGAAAAGGGGTAGTTCTCGCCAACAATCAACAGCAGGGCCACCGAGAGCCACACTTCCCGAAATGGGACGCGAAGCAGAAGCTTTCCCACTAACCGCGCTGCCGAGGAAATCGTCCCCGTGGATGCCATCGAATTGCCCTAGCAGCCGGTCCGTTCAGGCGTCCAGCCTTGATTCAGTGGCAGGAAAAATCCCTTGCGCTCTTCGAAGCTCGATCGAAACATGCTTTGGCTGATGTTAGCGGAGTTTCCATTGTTTCTTGCACCGATGGCCGGTGTGACCAATACGGTCTTCCGCCGCATCTGCAAGGCGAAGGGCGCGGATATTCTCACCACAGAATTTGTCTCCGCTGACGGCATCCTGCATCGAAACGCTCGAACCAGGCACTATCTCGAGTTTCTCGAGGAGGAGCGTCCGCTGGGCGTCCAGCTGTTTGGCGCGGATCCGGAGCGTCTGGCTGCAGCCGCCCGTGCGGTGATCGATTGGGTAGATCCGGATTTCCTGGACCTCAATTTCGGATGCCCGGTGAACAAGGTTGTCTGCAAGAATGGAGGATCGGCGTTGCTGCGCAATTGTCCGCTTCTGGAACGCGTGGCAAGGACCGTCGTGCGTGCCGCCCATCCGATCCCAGTGACCGCAAAAATCCGCATCGGGTGGGATCATCGTTCGATCAATGCAGTCGAAGCGGCGAGCATCCTCGAGCAATCCGGCGTCCGCCGCATCGCGGTGCACGGACGGACCAAGGAGCAAGGATATTCTGGACGAGCGGACTGGTCGGTGATCGCAGAAGTTGCCGCAACGGTAGGAGTGCCAGTCATCGGCAATGGGGACATTGCCAGCGCCCAGGACGCCTTAAAACGGAAGAACGAAACGAATATCGCGGGCCTGATGATCGGGCGTGCCGCCATGGCCTCGCCCTGGATCTTCTCTGAAATTCGAGCCGCGCTGGTCGCGGACACTCCCCCTCCGGCACCTTCCCGAGAGCAAAAGTGGCAGTTGATGCATGACCATTGTTCGCAGGAAATTAGCTGGAGACGCGATGAACGCCTCGCCATGAAAGCTATGCGCTCCAGGCTGATGGCCTATACTCGCGGTATGCCTGGTGCGCCAAGCCTACGCTTTCGACTCGCTCGGGTGGAAAGTCTCGCCGAACTCGAAGATCTCGCCGCGAGCGATCTGGCCCTCGAGGCAATCTGCCTCGAACCAGGCGTCGCGAATGATTGAATTTTCCTAGCACAAGGAATGAACGTGAGAGCCCTCGTGCATTTCAGCGCAGCGGCGTTGTGTGGCCCGCTGGCCTTGGCGGCGGACGGCGACTTGCGAAAAGCCTATTTCAAAGCCACGGAGCCGGGAACGTGGTCCGAGTACGTGCTCACCTCTGGCACAAACTCAAAGTCCACCTTCAACTATCGGCGGCAGCAGGACGCCGATGGCAAAATCGTCATCGAACTCACCGTTACGACACCCGTCGCACCGGGTAAGAATTCCAGATCGAAAAATACCTATGTCCTGTCGCGAAACTTCAATCTTCGTCGCGACGGACTGAGTTTCGGAAAGTATATCGAGAAAATGACGATGGCTTCGGGCGGAATGGATATGACAGTGGATAACGCCACCCTCAGTCAAATTCGGCAGGCTGAAAAAGACTTTCGAGGAGCGGTAACCTTCGAGACGACCGAGAAGATCGCTGGTCGCACATGCGACCGCTATGCATATTCCATCCGGACGCTCGGAACGGTGCCCACCATTGAAAAGGGAACACTCTGGCTCAGCGATTCCGTTCCCTTTGCCATTGTCCGGCAGGTCGCGGAAGTTTTCCGGCCAAACGGCACGAAACTAACCGCGTTTACCATGCAATTGCAAGGTAGCGGCATCAGCGGGGCGTTGTCACGGCCACAGCCCAGCCCGTCGCCAGGAAAAATGCCTGGGAAGCCTTTACTGGAGGATCGCGAGAGCCGCGGTTAATGGCAACGCTGTAAGCTCCGACCGCCTACCACTAGCAACTACCGTTAGAAGGCGATATTATCCGTTAATTCTTGACCCTGGGAGGAACCATGGCATTCTCGCGCCCTTGAAAGGCTGCCATGGACCGGTCTTGGCGGACAGGCGTCCGTCCGGCTCCAGAAGGCAGCCCAACCAGGCGGGAGGAGGAAAAGTGGGGGCATGGACAATCCATACGGCGCGCTCGCGTTGATCCGCTTATGACAGACGCCGCACGGGACCTGTTTCGATGTCGGGAAAACTCCGAGTCTCCGGTGACGGAGTTATAGCGCCCAAGCTAACCGACCGAAAGTTATGGCGTTACTCAGCACGTCTCATACCTCGGAGTTTCGCGACCCGTGGCGTGCAACCCTCGATTCCGCACCCGCGCGGAGTTTCGCGGTACGGTCCGTTCGCATCGGAATTCTCCTGGTTTTCCTTGTGACGGGGTTGCTCTTCTTATATCTCAAGGCCTTTCGCAACGCCAGCCTTGATGGCGTCGTGAATGCCCCAAAGTATGTTGTTCGAGCGCCCATCGAAGGCGTTTTTCAGGTCGGCGAACTCAGCATTGGCAGTCCGGTCAGCGCGGGTGAAGCGATTGCCAGGATCACTAACGATCGAATCGACGATCAGCTGGAAGCAGAGCTCTCGACAAGGGCGTCACGGCTGACTCGTGAAATTGCCGCGCAGGAGGTAATTCAGCGCGAAATCGCCGCTATTCGCGATCGCCTTGCCATCCGCCTGGAGGAACTTCGTGATACGAACATCCGGAAATACGAGCAGGTGGCCCGGGAAACGATGAATCGAGCGACAAGGCTACAGGTCATCGCCCAGTCGAGCCATCAAGATCTCCAGCGCTTCTCAATGCTTGCCAAGGCGGGAGTCGAGGCGCCCGTTCGCATTGAGGAGTATCGGCGCGCGTATATTCAAAACGAAAGCGAATCCGAAACCGCAGCACGCATCGCATCACGCAGCCTGATAGACAGAGAAGCTGCCGAAAAGGGCTACTTTATGGGTGAAGCGGTCTGGGACGTCCCCTACACACAGCAGAGGCTGGACGAAATTGATATTCTGTCACGGCATCTGCGGTTGCGCTCGCAAATACTCAAAGCCGAACTCGCCGAAGCCAGCGAGCGCCTCGCGCGGGAGAAAGCTCGGACCACGCGACTGCGGCAGGCGACTGTTTATGCCCAATCTATCGCTGTCGTCAGCGCACTTTTCGCGGGGAATGGCTTTGAGGTGATCAAGGGAGATGCGCTAATCGAGATTCTGGACGTTTCGCAAACATATGTCGAAGCCACCTTCCCGGAGAGCAAATACGAGCAACTGCGTCGGGGTGGGGAGGTGCGCGTGAAATTTGCGGGGAGCGCCGCACAGCTCAGAGGAACGATCGTTTCCGTGCAAGGACCGGGGGCGATTGACCAATCTGAAGCCGATGCCGCCAGATTATGGTCGGTTTCAAAGGATGAGCTTGTCCTAAAAGTGGCCCTCGCCGCGGACGATTTGCAACGCGTGTTTGGTCACACGCCGCAGATCGGCAGGAGGGCGCAGATCTTCTTCGATTAGCTCCCAAATGGCATGACAATCTGGCTGCCGGTGATGCTGATTGTCTCTAGCGTGGCTCTCACTGGCATGTGCTTCGGCAACAGAGAGCGGCGTGGAAATTGTCGCGTCCTCGTGAGCTGTGGGTGCACAGGCGCTTTCCTTACCTACCTTCTCTGGCGCTTTGATTCTCTAATTGCTTCCGATGGAGAGTTGGCCCTGCCAGCCTTCGCCTTTTCTGTCCTTCTGCTCATTTTGGAGACGATCAATGGCGTCGATTATTGCGTCTATCTGCTGATCAAGAGCCGCAAGGCAGATCGTTCCTCGGAAGCCAATCGCCTGGAGGCGAACCTCCGAGAGCGTGACCCGGCCAGTCTCCCCTGGGTCGACATCATGATCACCACCCACAGCGAGGAGTGGGAGGTATTGGAGAAGACGATGGAGGGAGCGAAAAACATCGACTATCCCAACAAGAACATTTGGATTCTCGATGACACGCGCCGATCATGGCTACAGGAGCGCTGCCTCGAGGAAAAAGTCGGTTACATCACACGCCCGGACAATCGCGGCAAGAAGGCAGGCAATCAAAATAACGGATTGCGTCAGACGAACGCCCCCTTCATCCTTCAATTGGACGCCGACTTCGTTCCGATGCCCGGGATTCTCATCCGGACGATCGGATTTTTTGCCGACCCAAAGATCGCGATCGTCCAGACTCCGCAGTCGTTCCTCAATTGCGAGCCCTTCCGCTGGAATCTCGGTCTGGAGAATGCGATGTCCGACGATGCCCAAGCCTTTTACTACGATGACCAGGCAAGCCGAGACGCCTGGGGGGTAAGCTTCTTCTGCGGGACGAGCGCGGTAATTCGTCGGACTGCCATCGAAGCAATCAGCGGCTTCCCTGAGGAATGCGACACCGAGGACATCTTCACTTCCGTCATCCTTCTTGCGCATGGCTGGCGCACGATCTGCCTGCCCGAGCCGCTATCCATCGGTGTCGCGCCCACTAATCTGGCCGCTCTCATCAAGCAGCGGACGCGCTGGTGCCGAGGAAATCTTCACATGCTTTTCCTGAAGCGTGGACCGCTTCGCTCCCCTGGATTATCGCTTTTTCAGAGATGGGCATTCTTCTCACCGCATTGGGTCACAGGGAACTTGGCCCAGGTCCTCTACGCGAGCGCGACGGCTCTCGCCTGGTTTTCCGTCAGCCTTTTCCCACCCGCACAGCCGCTGGACGCTCTCATTCTCCCAATTGTTTTCTTTGTGACGATCTGCACGGCGGACTGGTGGTTTCAACGCGGGGTGGTTCTGCCCGTGCTCAAGCAGGCTTACAACCTTTTCAACGCGTTAATTGTCCTCCCCACCGCGCTGGTAACTTTAGCGTCGCCTGCGCGGAACGTCGGCTGGAGCATAACCTCCAGCGTCACCAGCCCGGGGCGGCATGTTTGCTGGCGAATCTTCGCGCCGGCCTCAATTCTCATCGCATTGATCTTTGCTGGCTTCTTGGTCACTATGACGAGTGGTTCCAGTCCGGATCGGACCCCGTTCTTTGCATTGGCTCTCTTATTTTGGACGGCTTGGCAGTTGATGATGCTCGCCTTGGTCGCGCTAGCGAGCATCGAGCGGCCACGCCCTTCGGAAGAGGAGACGATCTCAGTTGATTGGCCGGCCGTGGTCTATTTAAGCGACAAAACCTGGCGAGGAACTGCCAACCTGGTGAGCCTTTCGCAAATTTCCCTGACGATTAGCGACGGCGAGATTGACGATTTGGAAGGTCGAAATGGACTCATCGAGGTCGCCGATGTCGGCCGAATTGCTGCGCATTTTTCGCGCGAGGTATCGTCCGGTTTGCTCCGGGCAAAGTTGCGATTTTTGGAGAGTTCTAGTCGCAAGCGCTTGATCGGTGCGATGTATCGAAACGCCAAGCACTTTGTCGCAGAACGCGACCCACTCATGGTGATTCTTCGGCGGCTAATCGCGCCACAGTGGACCTTTGGCTCAGGCGAGAGAGTTTGAGCTTAGGGATCCGTCGCAGGCAATTGATCAGCGCAGGTGCCCAAAGGTTAGGGTCATCCTCGCGACCGCGCCCGTGAAGCCCGCATTATAATCCAAGGCCACCTCGTTGGCTTTGAAGTTCTCGCGGTCATCGACATATGAAAAATCATCCCGGGAGGTAGGGCCTCCCACAAGAGCTCCGTAGAGAACGTGTCGATTGGTGAGCGGATCTTTGATCGTGTGCTTGAGAGACCCGTGGGAAGCCCGGTGGTGCGGGTTTCGCGGGGATTTGTCGCCAAATCCAACCACATAGCTGCGCCGTTCCGGGTTTGCTCCCAAGATATAGTCGATCTGCCGACTCGCAAAATCCCGATAGCGAGTCCCCACATCCTCCACCGTATCGGCGTAGACAAACGCAAGAAAGGCGGTGGTGGCTGCGTATCGAAGCGAACCCCAGGAGTCCAACCACGCCAATCCACCGCCCGTGTATCCGATTCGCTCGCCCTGATCTCCGGTCGTCCAATAATTCAACCAGCGTCGCACCGCATCCCTGTAGGTATTAGACTTTGTCAGTTGGGCGAGAATTATAGCAGCTCCGTAGCGCTTGTCGTCCCATGAGTGAGTCCAGCGCACTGAAGCATTCGCGAAATATTCGGAGTAAATCGATTCCGCCTTCCGGAGATAACCAATTTCGCCCGTCGCTTTGTGCAGCCAGAGGGCACTCCAGACCAGTTCGTCGTGGTAACCGGATGAGTCATAGTAGTCTCGCGCGCTCGGAATGGCCTCGGTGTAGGTGCCGCGGTAGAGGTTGGCGAAGTCAAAAAGGGCTTTCGCGTGGGTGAGAAGATTCTGCGCGTAGGGGCGGTCCTCTACCTGGAAGAGGATGCTGGCGGCGGCCAGTGCCGCAGCGGCTTCTCCAGCGATTTCGGAGCCGGGATTCTTCGTATCAATCTTGAACGCAGGACGCGCCATGGTCATGGCTTCCGGGGGTCCCCAGAACGAATGGTCGGAACGGGGATCGCCCACTTGGCCGTAGAACACACCGTCAGACACGTGAGCCTTGATGATCCAATCCGTGCCCCAGCGAATTGCATCGAGCAAATGCGGCCATTGAGCCGCACGCTCATAGCCCGCACCGTATTCGATGCCGCCCCATGCCAGCAAAGTGAGCGCGCTGGCCAGTGGAAGGGCGAACTTCATGTGATCACCCGCATCATAATATCCGCCTGTAAGATCGATACCGACATCCTTACCGTCATCGAGGGCCGAGTCCCCGCGCCACGAAACCCGGTAACCGTTGGGAAGATCTCCTGAGCGTTGTGCGTCAAAAAAGAAGAGAGCTTTCTCAAGCACTTCGGCGTAGTTAAAACCCTCGCCGGTCAATTCCTGGTGTGCCCTTGTGGATTCGCCCGGGGATTCGCCATCCGATGCGCCGTCAGCACAAAGAAAGGGCTTGACCAGCAAAAACCCGATAGCCGTTGTCCACAGACCGCCAAAGCATCTCATGAAAGTTGGACCGATCATCGCGCTTGCTGCGGAAAACGAAATCTCATTTACGCGGACAAAAAACCTTGGGGATTAAATGCACTGGAGCGGCAGGTTTGACCGTGGGGAGAGGCGCTGCTAAGGATTCTTGTTCGCGATGAGCAGTTACAAGGACACATTAAACCTTCCCAAGACAGATTTTCCGATGAAAGCGGGCTTGACGACGCGGGAGCCGGAAATTCTTGCCCGATGGGAAAGTCAGAAGCTCTACGAGCGCATTCAGGAAGCGCGCAAGGACGCCACGAAAACCTATGTCCTTCACGATGGTCCACCTTTCGCCAACGGGGATGTGCACATGGGGACTGCTCTTAATAAGATCCTCAAGGACTTGGTTGTGAAATCGCGCACGATGGCAGGTTATCGCGCTCCGTATGTTCCGGGCTGGGATTGTCACGGTCTGCCCATCGAGTTCAAGGTGGTGAAGGAATCCAAGGGGCTCGCTCCCGCGGAAGTCCGCAGGCGTTCAGATGCGTATGCACGGAAGTTTATTGAAATTCAAAAGCGGCAATTCCGACGCTTAGGCGTCCTGGGAGATTGGGAAAATCCTTATCTAACCCTGGTGCCGCAATACGAAGCAGATATCATCCGCTGCTTTGCTAAGTTCCTGGAAAAAGGGCTCGTCTATCAATCGAAGAAGCCGGTGTATTGGAGTACGGGCGCCCAGACGGCCCTGGCCGAAGCTGAAGTAGAATATGCCGAGCGTGAAGATCCCGCGATTCTTGTCAAGTTCCCGATCGTGAGCGGCGCACTCGCCGGAAAGGCGAGCATGGTGATCTGGACGACCACCCCGTGGACTCTTCCCGCAAACGTCGCCATAGCCGTTAAACACGATTATACCTACTGGCTCCGGCGCTTTCGGAACGAGGAAACTGGCGAGGAGGAGCTCTTCGTGCTGGCCAGAGAGCTCGTGCCCGCTTTCGAGCAAGCCACCAAATGGAAGCTCGCAGACGAGCAGATCTCCCAATCTTTTCTTGGGACCGAGCTGAAGGACGTGGAAACACAGCATCCGTTCCTTGATCGAAGGTCTCGTGTGATCCTGGCCGATTTTGTCACCCTTGACACCGGGACCGGTCAGGTGCACATCGCGCCGGGGCATGGTGCGGATGACTATGTTGCGGGCGTTGAAAACGGTTTGCCGATTCTCTCGCCCGTCGATGATCATGGGCGCTTCACCGAGGAAGTGGGCGTGCCTGTCTGGGCTGGTAAGTACGTCTTCGACGCCAATAGGGAAGTCGTTGAACACTTGCGGTCCAAAAACGCGCTGCTAGGCGCGCAAGTTTATAAGCACTCGTATCCGCACTGCTGGCGCTCGAAGACGCCTGTCGTTTTTCGCGCTGTCGAGCAGTTTTTCATCCGCATCGACGCACTGCGCCAGGGAGCTCTGCAGGCCATCGACAAAGTGACATGGCTGCCTCATTGGGGGCGAAATCGGATTTATGGTACTGTCGAATCGCGCCCTGATTGGTGCATTTCGCGCCAGCGGTCCTGGGGTGTGCCGCTGCCTGTCTTTTACGACGAGAACAACCAACCGATCCTCCAAGATCCGCTCGCCCCGGAGCTTGCCCGCCGAGTCGCGAACCTCGTCGAGGTGAGGGGAACAAATGCTTGGTTTGATCTGACCGACTCGGAGATCCTGAACGAGATCGGCTATGGACAGTTTTCGTGGACGCGTCGAAATGATACGCTCGACGTCTGGATCGACTCAGGAGTAAGCCACGAGGCGGTTCTGCGGAAGCGCCGGGAACTCGCGTTTCCGGCGGATTTGTACCTCGAGGCGACCGACCAGCACCGGGGCTGGTTTCAAAGCTCGCTCATGACTTCCATCGCCTTGAACGGAGTCGCGCCCTACCGTTCCGTTCTCACGCACGGGTTTGTCGTGGACGTCGACACGAAGAAAAAAATCTCCAAGTCCGCTCAAGGCGCCTATCAAAAACCGTCCGAAGCCGATCACTACGTGAACAAATACGGCGCAGACCTGCTGCGGTTGTGGGTCAGCAGCGTGAACTTCACTGACGATGTTCCCTTCTCGGAGGAAATCTTTACGCGTCTCTCGGACGCTTATCGGCGTATTCGAAACACCTTGCGCATTCTGCTTGCGAACCTGCACGATTTTGACGGCCCTAATGAAGCCCAGCGCGATCACCTGACGCTGGTCGACAGGTGGATTCTTGCCAAGCTGCAAGTGCTGATCGGCACCTGTCGTGATGCCTATGACCGGCTTGAATTTCACCGCGTGTATCACTCGATAAATCAATTTTGTGCCGTGGATTTGAGCAGCCTGTACGTGGACATTACCAAGGACCGGCTCTACTGCGACGCTCCGGATTCACTGCGACGGCGCGGGACCCAATTTGGCATGTCGACGGTTTTCGACGCCCTCTGTCGGCTGCTGGCGCCTGTTCTGGCCTTCACCAGTGAGGAAGCATGGGGATACTTCCGTCGTGATGAGTCTGTCCACATGCAGCTTTTCCCGGAGGTTGATGCGGAATGGCTGGAGCCAGACACCATTCGCAAGTTTGATGTGCTTCTGGGGCTTCGGGCGAAAATCATGCAGGCCGTCGAGGCGTCCCAAAAAGCCAAGACCATTGGAGGGACCCTCGAGGCGAGGGTGATTCTGCGTGTCGCCGCCAAGGATGAAATCCAAGTCATCCGTGAGTATCGGAACGAGTTGGAAGAGATCTTTGTCATCAGCGATCTGGATCTTAAGGAGTCGGAAACCTTCTCGATCGAGGTTTCGAGGACGTCCAATTCTCGCTGCGAAAGGTGCTGGAGATACCGGGAGGATGTCGGTGGCAACCCGGTGCACCCCGCACTTTGCTTGCGCTGCGCTGATGCGGTCACTGAAGCGGCCATCCAGGCTGGCTGACAAAAAACCCTCCGGATCCAAAGTACTCTTCGCCATCCGACAATGAAGCTCTGGCTTTCCGTTGCGCTGCCTCTCTACATTCTCGACCAACTCACGAAGGCGCTTGTCCTCGCGAATATTTCGACCGACGAGATGATTCCCATTATTCCGGGATTTTTTAACCTGGTCCAAGTCCATAACACGGGGGCCGCCTTTGGCATGCTGAGAGATAATAATCTCTTCTTTATTGTCCTATCGTGCGGCGCGTTGATTATCCTTGCAGGTCTCGAGTGGAAGAAGGTGTTCGTCGACGGTCCTTCTCGTTGGGCGGCGGCGCTGCTGGTGGCAGGAATTTCCGGCAACCTGACCGATCGGATTCTGCGCGGTTATGTCGTGGACTTTCTGGATTTTATTCTGCCCGTGTATGGAAGGTGGCCTGCGTTTAACGTGGCGGACTCCTGCATCTGTATCGCCGCAGGACTATTCATTCTTGGGTCGTTCCGAGATACCAAGCGGAGAAAAGCTCAACCCTCGTTACCTTGATGGCCTATCCACGCAGCCCCCATGAGAAAGTCGGAGGCATCGTTTATTTCGGACGCATGCTCGACAAGATTCGACTCAAACACACCGAACAACTCCATCCAGACCTGCATCAGAATCTGGGCACTGGATTCGACAAGCGGTGCGTAGACTTTCTTCGCGTGTCCTATGAGGATCTCGCCAAGAGGGTTCTCGAAGGTCTGGGAGATTGGGCGGCTCTCGAATGGTGCTTTTCCCATGGTCGACGCCCAAACGAGGAGGAAATCTACGTCTGGAACGAATTCATGCGAAAACGCGGTTGGAACGACGAAGGCAGCGAAATGCTCGAGCGGCGGAAGGGAGAAAGCGGACTCGCAAGTCGGGGGGAGATTCAGACAATGTTCGATTACATCGACGCCGACGAGGGAAGGCTCCCGTAGTCGAGTCGAGATGACCCAAGCGAAAGGCCGAGTCGTCGCCCTTGCGTCCGATCTCCGCGCGCCGCTAGAAGTTTAGCGACACTCGGGCACCAATAACAAAAGCGTTCCGCAAATCCTGAGTGCCTCCCGGGTTGATGATGAATTGGGCATCCGGTTGGATGTACAGCCACGGTGTGAGGATTGCCTTGTAAGTGAACTCCAGCGCCATCTCGGCGCCAACGCCCCTTGAGCCTTCAAATTCAAGTGCCTTCCGCGCCCCGTTGGTTAGTTGCGCGTAAACAAAGCCGATGCCTATTTGGTCTTCATCGCGTGTCGGAATCAGTCCCGTATACACCAGACCAGTATCGAAATAAAAGCCGACAAAATTGCGATCTTGTGGCTCAAAGGCAATCCGGCCGAACCAGCCCAAGCCTTGGTTGGAAGGCTCTTCTGCTGTTTCCACCACCTCTTTGCCTCCCTTCGAAGGCACCACAGATTTCCCCGTCAGGGTGGACCCAACCGAAGTCGCCACCGCTTTGGCCGGCTCCCTGTAAAGCATCTGATCGACGATCCAGTAGAATCCATAATTCCATTGATGCGTTAGTGGATCCCCGCTGGAATTCTCATCGGCGAGCGGGACGCCGTCCTGATCAAAAAACGGATCCGCAAAATCGGCGGTGTGAAACCACGCGCCAAACTTGCCTTGCCCTGGCAGTGCCCGCGTGTCGCCGCTCTGGTTCCAACGGACCTGGAGCTCGTTGATCCAGAAGTAACCTTCATCGGAGTGGAGATCCCATCGAAAACCATGACGATTGACGTCTTGAGCGAAAACGTTCCCTTGAAAGACAGCGCTCTGCACCGTTAGCCATTCCCAAGGATTTGCCGCAACTCGAACGCCCAGCGTCCCCATGGGATACCCGGGACCACCCTCGGGGATGTTCGTGTAGAGAAACGCTGGCCAGCCAAACGTGCCATTCGTGAAAAGGCCACCGTAGTCGGAAATGACAAACTCGCTGTCCGCGGTGAGTTGCCCAACGCGAATCGAAAGACCCGGCAACCCCTCATCACCTCGCAGGAAGAAATCTTGCTGGAACCACAATTCCAACATCCGCAATGTGTTGAAGCCAGCGATGTTTGAGATGGTTAAAAAGTTTCCCACCAGGTCCTCCGAAGCATCCCGCCCGCTGAGCCAAAGCCACGTCGTGCTTATGCTCGCACCCTTCCAACCAATCAGTTTTTCAAGCTCAAGAGTGGCGCCGAAATCCAACAGCCCGGTGTAGACCGCACCCTGCTTGAGTCCTCCCGTCGTATTGCCCCAAACCTCTGCCGTATAGCCGCCGGATATTGTCAGACCCTTGTCCTCTAGCGCCGTTCGAGCACCCAACCATGTGCCGGTCGCGTAGTCCCCCTCCAACCACGACGCAAGATCTTCGCCTTTCGCTTCCGAGAAGGGCTCGTCCGCAGCAAAGGACCCGGAAAGACACACAACGACGAGCAAAAAAAAGATGGTTTTCATGTGGCAGTTGGCGGCGAGAGTCTCTTTCAGCTTCCGGAAGTCAAGCGCAAATAACTTGCAATCTCAATAAGGCGCGTCTTTTCCTGGCTTTTCGGTTTTCTCGTTTGCGCCTTTCGGCCAAACATGGGAGATAAGCGCCATTAGACGCGCAAAATTGATTCTGGAGTCCGTTCGCAGGCATTGGCGCAAGAAGCCATTTTTCTTGCGATGGTGGTTCTATGGCCCGATAGCGCTTCTCGTTGTTACGGGCATTACGGCGTGGTTGTTCTGGATTTTTCTCAATGTGCGCTTCGAGCGTCGGGCGGCAGAGTTCGATCTCACGCAGTTGGAGCGAATGGAGGCTGCCTCAATCATTTACGATCGCCAGGGCAGGGAACTCGGAAAGATCTTCATTCAAAATCGCAATCCGATTTCTCTGGACAAGATTTCTCCGACGATGGTGAAGGCGGTCATCGCGGCGGAGGACAATAAGTTTTTCCAACACCACGGAGTGGACTATATTGGAGTGTTGCGGGCGGCCCTCGCGAACTACCGACGTGGGAAGATCTCACAGGGTGCGAGCACCGTGACGCAGCAACTGGCGCGTAACTCCTTCGAACTGCGCGAGCGAACCTACCAGCGCAAACTTGTCGAGATGTTTCTTGCTCGGCGAATCGAGGAGAAGTTTTCCAAGGGCAAGATTATGGAGCTATATCTCAATCGCGTTTACTTCGGAAGCGGCTTCTATGGAGTAGAAGCCGCTGCCCATGGGTATTTTGGGCGGAGCGCGAAGGATCTCGATATTGGCCAATGTGCAATGCTTGCCGGCTTGCTCAAGAGTCCGCAGGTGCTGTCTCCGTGGAACAACAAGGAAGGCGCGAAGATGGCGCGTGACTTCGTCCTCAAACGGATGAGAGAGCAAGGCTTGATATCGAAGGCCGACTACAAGGAGCAAGTTGGACTGCCGCTCTACGTGATGAAGAGGACAAATCCTTTCAAAGTCTCCTATGCCATCGACTATATCCGGCAACAAGCGATCGCGGCTCTGGGATACCGCCGCGCGATGAATGGAGGGTTCCACATTTACACGACGCTTGATTTGAAACTTCAAAGGGCATCTGAACTCGCCGTGCGTGAATTGCTCGCCAGGGTCGAAACGCAGCCCGGCTATGATCACGTCACCTTTGAGGACTACCGAAAGCTCGCCAAACCTATTGAGGAGGAACTGAATCGCGGCAATCTGCTCTTGAAGTTGCCGGAGCCGAAGTATTTGCAAGGAGCGGTCATGGCGCTCGAAAACTCGACCGGGGGTATTCTTGCCATGGTCGGCGGCAGAGATTTTAAGCATAGCGAGTATAACCGCGCGACCATGGCCCGCCGGCCGATCGGAACGGCCTTCACGCCGTTCGTCTACGCCGCCGCTTACGAAGGAGGGATTTTTCCCGGGACCACGGTCGACGATTCATGCTTGGACAATCGGTATGTGATGGTAGGCGGCGATTCCGGAATTCTCGGGGAATGGGGCGTCGAACGTGAGCAGAACGAATACGAAGGCCTAATTCCTGCCCGCGAGGCGCTGGCGAAAGGCAAAAATGCTGCCACCGTCCGCCTGGGTTTGCGAGTCGGCTTGGACCAGGTCAAGTCGACCGCCGCGAGTGCCGGAATTGCCTCACCGTTGCGAAACTATACCAATGCCTTTCTTGGAAGCAGCGAGGCAACCCTCGAGGAACTTACCCTTGCCTATACCGTCTTCCCGAACGGAGGCTCGAGGGCCAAACAACCTCACATCATCGAAAGAATCGCCAATGCGGAGGGCAAGCAGATCTTCAAGGCAGAGCCGCAGACTGTAAAGGCGGTCAGCCCGGAGACGGCCTGGCAGGTAACCGAAGGACTCGAGGACGCCTTGCGCACGAGCGCCGCCTCGATAGCCTTCACCGAATTCGGCTTGAAAGACATGCCGCTCGCGGGAAAAACGGGTACCGCCTACAACTTCACGGATACCTATTTCTTTGGCTACAGCAGCTCGGTGACTTGTGGCGCATGGGTCGGATTTGATCGTCCTACGCGAATCTACCGCGGCGCGTTTGGAAAGGATCTGGCCCTGCCCATATGGACAAAGGTCATGAACATCGCTTCTGAGGAGTTCACCCCACTGACATTCCCTAGACCCAATACCTTGAAAGCTGTCGAAATCTGCCGTCGCTCCGGGTTATTGGCAACGCCAAGATGCACGCGGGACGCGAACTCCGACGGCCCGGGCTCCGGAACTTTCAACGAATACGGCACGGCCGCGCAGATCCCGAAAGTACGCTGCGACATTCATGGTGGTGGCGTTCGCAGCTATGCACGTGAGTACGATCAGGACGAATGGCCGAGAGCAGCGGCGGCGATCGATTTGTCGACCGTCCGGCCCATCGCCGTGATGACGCCCACGATTCTAGGCCTTAACGATGTCTACGGATCTGTCCGGCCTGCGGGACAAAGCTTTGACGACGCCATTCCCATCGCCCGTGCCATCCCCGTCAATCCCGCCGACCTGCAGGAGGTGGGCCAGGCTGTTGCGCAAGCCACAGACGCAGGACATCCGACGGGCGATCGACCGTCTGCCGAACCTGAAGTGCGGAAGGCGGAAGCCGTGCGCCCGCTGGACTCGCCGCTGGATGCGCCGAGCATCCAGGCGCCGACGCCAGAGCCTATCACCTTTTGACGACGGCTGCCGTCAGCCTCACCTCTGGACCGATGCGCTTGAATAAAGGGGTGCCTAGTCGAAGTGCGTGCTCGTTATCTCGAGCACCCCGGCCGCCAGTTACGGGAATGCCACCACCGACTAGAATTGGCGCCAAGTAGAAGCAAACTTCGTCCACGAGTGAGGCATCAAATGCCTCGCCCAACACGCGCGCTCCCCCTTCAATAAGAACACTGGCTGTCCCCTGCCGTCCCAATTCGCGCAAAGTGGAACGCAAGCTGATGCCCTTGAAGACGACCGTTCGATCCCGATACTCGTCGGTGAAGATTTTGGCCGTTGGAGGAAGTTGTCCAGATCTGGTCCAGATGGCGCGCAATGGTTGAGCGCAGCGTGAAATTCCACGGACCGTCAGTTGCGGATCATCCGTCCGGATTGTTCCGCCTCCCACAAGAATAGCCTGGACGCGACTGCGAAGTTTCATCGCGTCCCGACGAGAAGCCGCACTCGTGATCCAACGGCTTTCGGGCGGCGAATTGATCCGTCCGTCCAGGGTCATCGCGGCTTTTGCAATCACATACGGCATTCCGGTGGCAATCCATTTGTTCCATTCGGTGTTCAAGGCTGCGCAGGGCCCGGCGAGCAGGCCGGCGTAAACTTGAACGCCGGCGCGCGAAAGAATCGCGGCAGCTCGTCCGGAATTCTTGGGATTTGGATCGGTCGCCCCATATACGACACGAGCAAAGCGGGCTCGAATGATGGATTGAGTACACGGAGGTGTGCGGCCCTGGCTCGAACACGGTTCGAGCGTCACGTAGAGGGTGGCGCCCCGAGCTCTGTCGCCCGCCCGCCGTAAAGCCTCGATTTCCGCGTGAGGGCATCCCGCCGCTCGATGCCAGCCCCGCGCAACAATTCTGCCCCCGGACACTATCACGGCGCCGGCTGCCGGGTTCGGATGCGTGGCGCCAACACCCTTGACCGCTTCGCGAAGTGCCTCGCACATGAATTTTTCATCGGCCGACATTAAGTGGCAGCGTTGACACGGCGCTCCGTTGAATCAATGGAAAACTTGAGCTGCAAACGTCTCAAGCTCACACTTGCCTCAATGGACGCGCTCAGCTTTCGACAGCGGGAGCAGCTCTTTCACGAGCTGGCTCAGTTTTCGAGAAGCGGGATCGCCCTCGGGCAGGCATTTGAGCTCCTCTCGCGCAGATCCGATAGTCAAATCGGAAGCTGCCTGAAAAACTTGAAGGCATCTCTCGCAGCCTCGGGCAACCTTGGTCGGGCACTTCGGGAGGCAGGCTTTTCAGAGAGCGATGCTGCCGTTGTCCAGGCAGGGGAGGCGAGTGGCCGTCTCGATGCCGTCTTCTTGGAATTGGGCGAATTCTACGGTCAGCTTGCCCAGGCACGTCGAACTATAATCGCCAAGTCGATCTACCCCCTAGTTGTCCTTCACCTTGCAGCGATCCTCCTTGCGATTCCTCCGGCTCTCCTAGGAGGCGGCTGGTCCGTGTTCCTGGCTCAATCGCTCCCAATTCTTGGTGGCTTTTACGCTTTTCTCGCGCTGGGAGCGATTCTTTGGCGCATCATTCGAAGTCTTCTTTTGCATAGCCCTACGCTCGCTAACAAGATCGTGCGCCTTCCGCTTCTCGGGCATTTTCTTCTTCATTGGACCGTCTGGAAGTTTGCATCCGTCCTTTCGCTGTATATCGCCGCCGGAGGTAGTCTTTTGCGCGCCTTCGAAATGGCTGGCGCAGCTTGTGAGAATGCCGCCCTCAAATCAGCTGCTACCAGCGCGCTCTCTCGCATCCAACTTGGGGAGAGCTTGTCGGCAGCGTTTCGAAGCGAGCCCGCGATTCCTGAGCTTCTGCTCCGTTCCATTGAGGTGGGAGAGCACGCTGGTCGCCTTGCTGAAGAATCACGGCGCGTGGCCGAACTCTACAAAAACAAAACTTTGCAGACCCTCGACACACTTGCGGAATGGTCGCCACGCGTCCTCTACGTTTGCATCCTGGTGTTCACCGGATGGCGCATCATTACAATGGTCACAAATCTCGTGCAGCACGTCGAATCCACACTAGAAATGTAGCGACATTATGTCGCATCTGTATCGGGGCGTCTGCTCTGAATTATGAGACAATACGTCGCATATGATACAAGGTATCCGGAGGATGTTATCACAATAAATACCTTTATAGTAGTATGTTAGGCGTGAATATTCCGTCTCCGATCATTCCGGCATGATTTTCGCTGCATAGATGTGAAAAGGAGACATCTATGAGCATTATAAGATACAGAAGCCCTGAATTGACAGCGTGGTCGCCATTCGACCGTCTATCTTCGTTGCGGGACCTGTTGGATTCGGCGTTTCAGCTGGCAAGCTCCTCTTCCGAGTTTGGATCGGGGTGGGCTCCGGCGTTGGACCTGTTCGAGGACGACAGCAAGATCACCGTTCAACTCGAAGCCGCCGGTATGAAGAAGGAAGACTTCGATATTTCGTTGCAGGATGGCGTGCTGACCGTTTCTGGCGAACGCAAGTTCGAGAGCGAAGGACATGAAGGCGAGAGCCTGAGGAGTGAGCGCTCATTCGGCGCTTTTGGCCGCAGCATTACCTTGCCTTCGGCGGTCAACCCCGAAGGAGTCAAGGCAACCTACGAGGAGGGAGTCTTGACCATCACGTTGCCAAAGGCCGAAGAGGCCAAACCAAAGAAGATCCAAGTTGAGTTGAGCTGAACACTTTCCATGGGCGCACAACCCGTGGAAGAAACTTTACCGAAAAATATGACAACGTTAGCACCAATCAAAGCTGAAGCGGGGCAGCGCATTGAGTATTTCACGCCCGATGTGAATCTTCATCAAGATGCGGACGGATTTACTCTGGAGGTCGAAATGCCCGGAGTCGGCAAGCAGGGGGTTGAGATAACCGTTGAAGACGGGAAACTTATCCTTGGCGGCCATCGCACCGCGGCAAGCGACTTTGGACGAGCTGTCCATCGCGAGCGCAAAATGGGCGAGTACCGGCGCGTTTTCGATCTGGACCCGAGCATCGACGCGACGCGAATCAGTGCTCGCATAGAGCAGGGTCTGCTGACCGTCCAACTTCCGAAGACAGAGGCTGTCAAACCTCGAAAGATCGCTGTTGGTTGAGTCCAAGCACCTGCGATTAAGCGTTTCTCGCAGCAATCCCGCCCTCACGAAGAGGGCGGGATTTTTTTTGGGACTGCATCCGGCGCCCTTGCACCCTGAGCGATTGCCCACAAGAGTATTGGGCTTGAAGACAAACTGCCGTGGCGATTTGTATGTCGCCGTTCGATCGATTCCAGGCAAAGTCCCCGACAGACCGTAACATGCCGGCAACGCAGCATCCCCCACGAGAGCTGACTAGACGACCTTCGCTGCTGATCCCCACGATCATCATCGGACTGCTATTCGCGTTGCGATGTCTGGCGATTTTTAGAGTAGAAGTCGATTCTGACGAGCCGCAGCACCTGCACATGATCTACGGCTGGGTCGGTGGGGAATTGCCTTATCGTGATCGATTCGATAATCACACGCCACTTCTCTACATTCTCTTCCGACCCCTGGCGATACTCGCTGGCGAGACCCCACAGATCGTCCTGCTTGCACGACTAGCTGAGTTTCCCATCGGTCTGGCCATCTTGGGATTGATCTATCTGATCGCGCGTCGATTCGCGGACGAGGAGGTCGCGCTTTGGACAGTGGCAACGACGCTTGCTTTTTGCGACTGGTCGCTGAAGTCGATCGAGTTTCGCCCGGATGTGTTGTGGGCTTGCTTGTGGTTCCTCGCTGTTTTCATCCTGGCAACGGCCAAACCAGCCGACAGCAAGAAGTTCTTCTTTGCTGGATTTGTGCTTGGCCTCGCGCTTTGTGCTTCGATTAAAACAACATTCTTGGTGCCAGCATTGATCGTTGGCTGGGTGGGGGCCTGGCTGCTTTGCCCGGACTTGCGAAAGGCGGTTTCCATCCCGCGCGCGGCATATTGCGCGCTCGCCGGCGGAGCGGGGTTTCTCCTCGCACCGTCTGCGCTTTTTGCTTGGTTTCTCGCGCAGGGCACCAGCGTCGACACGCTCAAATATTGCCTCTTCGATGCGAATCGTGCCGGTTTCGAGCTCAATAAGGTTTTAATGACTCCGCCGCTGGTGGCGATCACCTTTTGGCTCGCCTGGAGGATGGTTCGCAAGGGCTTCGAGGGGGTGGCAGTAGCTACGTTCGTGAGTGTTTCCGTTTTCGCAGTAGCGTTGATTGGATTCAGTCCCGAACTTCGAAAGCAGACTCTTTTGCCAGTCTATCCGCTGTTCATCCTTTTTGGGTGGAAGCTTGCCGCGGATGCTCTGCGACGGCGAGGACCGCGAGCCATTCAGAAGGCCGGGTTGACTGTTTGCGGTCTCGCGACCATTCACCTCGTGGTTGAAGGCAGACTGTGGGAAGATGGGCTTCGCGATCAAAGGGAACTGCTCAGGGATACTTTGGAGCTGACTCGCCCGGGGGACTTCCTCATGGACCGCAAAGGTGAGACGATTTTTCGCAAACGTCCTGTATATCTTGTCTATCAACATGCGACCGTGCGAGCAATCGAGGAGGGGCGAATAGCGGATTCCGATCCCGCGGAACTTACCAGAACCGGAACAGCCGTCGCTATCGCAGAATCGATGGGTCTCACAGAACCGATGCGAAAGTTTTTGGGGAAAAACTATCTGCCTACGGGCAGTGGCAAACTTCGGGTAGCCGGAAGAAGCGTTCTTTTCTACGAAGAAAACGGCCGGCTCGCCGCCCGGGCTCCAATCTACATCCCAGGCGATTACGTTATCCTTGGCGGAGACCGAGTTCTCAGTGAAACACACGTTGAGCAACCCGGCTGGCATGACGTCGATCTTGGAAGCGCCACAGGCCCGGCCACTTTTTTTTGGCGGCGTGCCTGGGAAGCCGGCTTCAGGCCAGTTGAAGAAGGAAAATGAGAAGGAATTCAGGCAAAGGTCAAGAAATGCGAAACGCCGATCACCGTCACGAAATGGCGATAAGCATTGAGCGGATTGCTTTCGGTGGGGAGGGGATTGGCCGGCTTGCCAATGGAAAAATATGCTTTGTTCCTCGCGTTATCCCTGGCGAGAGGGTCAAGGTCCGCATCCGCACGGCACATTCAAGTTACGATCAGGCAGACTTGAAAGAAGTCATCGAAGCATCGCCAGATCGAGCGCGCCCGAAGTGTCCGGTTTTTGGCCGCTGCGGCGGATGCCACTATCAGCACATGTCTTACGAACGACAGCTGGCGATAAAATCGTCGCAAGTTGCCGAAGTCTTGCAGCGCCTCGCAGGACTTCCAGGCGCTCCAGTCGAGCCGATCATTCCATCTCCCTTGGAATTCCATTATCGCAACCGCATCACTGTCCACTCGAAGTCAGGGCGGGTCGGCTTCTTCGGCTCCCGGAGTCGCAGAATCGTCGAAGTGAAGGAATGCCCCCTAGCGACCGAATACATCAATGCGCTGCTCGCCAAGCTGAGAAGCACCCAGCCGAAGGACGGCGCCCATCCGCTGCGCGAATCCTCCGACTACCACGGCTTTCGGCAGGTCAATGACGCCGTCGCCGGCCGACTACTGGAAATTGTCGCGGAAATGGCGCAACCTGGCGGTCGGCTGCTGGTCGATGCCTATTGTGGGGCGGGATTTTTCGCGAGACGGCTTGCTCAGCTTTTCGAGCTCACTATTGGCATAGAATGGAGTTCTGATGCCATCCGGGCGGCGCGTGCCAAGGCCGGATCATGCGAGATTTACCTATTGGGAGACGTTAAGCGCCATCTTGTTCCCGCGCTTGCAGCAGCCCCTCCCGAGGATACCACGCTACTCCTTGACCCGCCGGAAGCTGGCCTTGACGAGGAAGTTATCGAGACGATCGCGTCAAGGTACCCGAAACGTCTCATCTACGTGTCTTGCAACCCCGCGACCCTCGCTCGTGACATCAAGTATTTGGGCGCGCGCTACATGCTCCGGCGCGTCTGCCCGCTGGACATGTTTCCGCAAACCAGTGAAATCGAAGTCGCCGCTCTTTTGGAAAAGCCATAGTCGCCGGCGAGGTGCGCTTACTGCATGTCCGATTCGGTGACGCTCGTCTGCGGACGTGAAGCCAGAAGCTTGGCGTGAGCGACAATTTCGTCTTCGCTGCAATTGAATCGATAGCCGTGGCAATTCGGACAGGTGGCAACGCGACGCGCGACGATCGAATCGCAGCCCTCGCAGACCTTAAAATCTCCGGGCGCCGCCACTATTTTCCGTGCTCTCGCGGCGCGCTCGGCAAGATGGCCATCAGACATGTCACCTTCATACCCGATTGTTGCCCTTGGCACAATGCCTTCAGTTAAATCCGGTCAGTAGCCGCGCGTGCTCGTGCATGAGGCGGATGTGGATATTGATTAGAGGTCGCTTTCCGCCAAGATCCTCTTCCGCAGGAAACCAGTGAATTTTTGCCGATTTCTGGCAAATTCGGAACATGGATTTGCTTTCGCTGACCAGGGAACAGCTTGCTGCCGAGCTTGAGCGACGCGGCCAGCCGCGCTATCGCGCTACCCAGGTCTGCAAGTGGATTTATCAGCGTCGTGCCAAAGCTTTCGACGAAATGACGAACCTGCCGGCACCATTACGCGCGCAGCTCGGGACATGTTATACGCTTCGACCGTTGACGAAAATCAGCGAGACCGGCTCGCAAGATACAACGCGAAAGTTTCTTTTTCAGCTGCACGACGGACAGCTGATCGAAACCGTGCTCATCCCGGCATCGCCTGCCCTTTATGGAGAGCCGTCAGACCGCAGGACGGTGTGTGTCTCAAGTCAGGTCGGATGTGCTTACGGCTGCCAATTCTGCGCCAGCGGGCTTGACGGTTTAAAGCGTAACCTGACGGCCGGCGAGATTGTCGCGCAGTTCCTCGCCGTTGAAGAACTCTCAGAAGAGAAGATTAATAACATTGTCTTCATGGGAATGGGCGAGCCCTTCGCCAACTACCAGAACCTCATGCAAGCCATTGAGATTCTCAACGCTCCTTGGGGAGTGGCGGTGGGAGCCAGGAACATGACCGTTTCAACGAGCGGGCTGGTTCCACGAATTATAGAATTCGCGGATCAGCCGCTGCAGATCCGACTGGCCATTTCGCTCCATGGTGCCACCGATGCAGTCCGCAGTAAAATCATGCCCGTCAATCGGAAGTATCCCCTTGGCGAGCTGATGGATGCTTGCGAACACTATTGCGCCCGTAAGAGTCAGCATCTCACCTTTGAGTATATTCTCATTCGCGGCCTCAATGACACGGAAGACCAAGCGCGAGCGCTCGCGGCCCACGCGCGCCGTCTCCGGGCCAAAGTGAACCTCATACCTTATAATCAAGTCAAAGGTCTCGATTGGGAACGCCCCATTGTGGCGGTGCAAGAGCGTTTCTTGAGTGTTTTGAAGAGGCAGGGTGTCTCAGCCACACTTCGACGCGAGAAGGGCCACGATATTGCCGCAGCCTGCGGTCAACTCCGGCTCCAGAATTTGAAACACCTCGCATCCACAACGCCGCACGCCGATTTTGCGGCCTAAACAATCGCTGAAAATCACGTTGCGTCCGAAACTACGGTGCAGTAAGGGTTTTTGCGATGGCTGATGACGATTTCGAGACGCCGGAGATCTGGGATGAGTATCAGTGGGAGCGATTCCTCCAGCAACAGGACCGCAATACTGAAAAGTATTTCGGTCTTCTCGAGAAATATCTGGATCACCCCGATCGCGATAACATCATCGCGAAAGAAATGGGTTGGGAGTCCTTCGACGAGGAACGAGACGCAGAATGGGACGAGGTCGCCGAGAGCCTTTGCGAAGAGGAAATGAGTCTCTCCCAACAGGAAGCAGAATGCCAGGAAGGCGATTTCGAGGAGTTTGCCAGATCCCCGATCTATCAGGACACCCTCAAGTTACACACGTGGATCAACTCTTGGTTGGACCGGGAGCAGTCACTGAAGGACCACCCTGAAGCGATACGGCTGGCCACGCGGTCCGCGGTTTGCGGCGCTAAGTTAGCAGCGGCACTGTGCGGCGACGATTGTACTGAACTTGGCATGACCATCGCCTATCTGAAGCGAGGCTTAAAAGCTGCAAATGACGCCCTGGATGCTGCGGCTCGGCTCGCTGAAGAAAAGAAAATGGCGGTGCGGCAGCGGGTGACCTTAAACAAGCTTCTGTTTCGGGTGCGCGACCGCATTGTTGATTTGATGAGTGAATATCGCGCCGAATGGCGCAAACGATACGGTAACTCCTGATAATCGAGCGTCTCCCCGTTCCGAGCGTCTAGACGAATGGGTGACGATCCCGAGGAGGCCAGATTGCTCGCTCGCGCCCAGAGCGGCGACACCGCGGCCTTCGATAACTTAATCACGCGTCATCGGGAAAGAGTTTACATGCATGTTTTCCAGATTGTTCGGAACGAAGAAGACGCGCTCGACCTCACCCAGGAGACTTTCATCCGAGCTTGGAAGTCCCTGCCGCGTTTTGATGTAGCGATACCGTTTGCCAGCTGGCTTCATAAGATTGCCACCAATGCGGCCATCGACCTTTGCCGCCGGCGCCAAGTCCGCCCCCAAACGGAGATTGAGTCCGGGGCCATGAAGATAGATCCGGCCTCACGAACAACTCCCTCCACGCCGGAAGCGCCTGGAGCGCGTCTCGATCGGGCTGAGATCAAGCGGCGTGTCGAGAAAGCCTTTGAGGCGCTAAGCCCGGAGCATCGAGCCGTCATCGTGCTCAAGGAAATTGAAGATCTTTCCTACGAAGAGATCGCACGCCATCTCAATTGCTCCCCCGGCACGGTGATGTCCCGGCTCTTCCATGCACGTAAGAAACTGCAAAGACTCCTTCGCGATCTCCATGAAGAACTTTGACGAGGCTGAATGGGGTAAGACGAGGCCTTTGCTTCGGGCGCACTTGACTGCGCCCGGCCTAAAGCATCCCGATTTCGTCAACAGCCGCGTGCTTGAAGAGATCGAGCGACAGGGGAAACGCGCCACCCCAGAGAGGTTGCCCCTTCGATGGCTTGCATGGTCCGGGGTCTTTGCGCTCTTCCTCGCCGCCATATTGACAGCGGTCGTGCTGCCGGAACAGGCGGGGAGACGAAGCGACGCTGAGTTCATCTCCCAGGTCATTTCCGCCCGTGCCGAAGTGCCGCAATTGTCCATCTCCGAGTTTCGAGCGCCCGACCAGCGGGGGATGGTAATTTGGATTCAAGGGACTGACTACATTCCGGCCGAAGCCTCTGTGAGATGAGGCGTCGCGTTGCGGCAGCTGTTCTGCTCCTGATCCTGGCAGCGCCGGGCGCCGACGCGGCAGGCGATCGCATTTGGAGTGCGCTTGCTCTCGCCACAACCGAAGACCCGCCCGCTCCTGTTCCCGAACCTCTCAAGGCACTCGCTCCCTCGATCAGAAAGATATTTGGCTACAATAGCCTGTATTTGCTTGGTGAGAAAAAGCGCGATCTGTTTTCTGGCAGCGAGGAATGGCTGATACCGACCAAGGAGTTTTTCTTTAAGGTCCAGTGCCTTTCACGGGGGCCGACATCCTACACCTTGCGCATTGAATTGTATCACGACAAGAATCGTCTGGTAACCGCTGAGGCAAAGCTCGCCAAAGGCGCGCCTCTTTATATCCGCGGCCCTGAATGGGGGAGGGGACTCTTGATCTTTGTGCTTGAGGTAAGATGAAGCGTTCGGGCACAAGCCAGAAGGTCCAAGCCGATTGAAATCGATTCAAGTGCGACCGATTTGCCAGTTGTGGCAGAGCGGGTTGAAGCGTCTCAGGGCCGGAGACGATGTGCTCCGGTGTCGCGTCGCGCTGAGCGGCGTTGCTTTAATGCTGGCCTCTTGGCTGACCTTCTCGGCAGACAAGCCGTGGAAATTTGACTCCACGCGGACTGCAAAGTGGAACCTCAGCGAGATCGTCGGCTTATATTCGTTCTGGGCGGGCGCGATCAATCTTGCCCTCTTGGGTATCTTGATCTGGACAGCTCCTTGGTGGGCTGCTCGTGACCATCGCCGGAGCTCGGAATCTCTGCCGGGACGTTCTTTATCCGCGGGTTTCTGGATTGGAGTGATCGGTGCGATGATCTTCGTGGGATTACTGGCCTCAAAGCGCCTGAATTTTGGTCTGGCACACGATGAAGATTTAAGTGCCAGGCGCGCAATTGTCGGCGAATACACAGTTGCAGAGAACGGCAGCGTTCTTCCCCCAAAACTGAAATGGCAGAACACCTTCTTCGATTATCGCAAGCCGACAAACCACGTGCTTTACAGCGTCTTGGCAAGAGGCGCTTGGACAACTTGGAGCATATTCTCGGACCCTGAAGACCGGCAGATCCGTGAGTGGGTAGTCCGTCTTCCGGCTTGGCTGGCGGGAATTTTCGCCGTGCTAGCCCTCGGAGTTCTCGTCGCGAGGATTGGCGGCGAGTTGGCGGGAGTGATGTCCGCCTGGCTGCTCGCTCTTCATCCCTGGTTTCTGCGTTACTCTTCTGAAGCCCGCGGCTATTCGCTTCTGTTGCTCTTGGTGCCCGGGATACTCCTCTTTTGGCTAAGAGCGACTCGCGAGAATCTCTGGCGATGGTGGCTAGGGTTTGGAGCATGCGAGTTTCTCGTTTTGTGGGTCTATCCGACCGCAATCTACATTCTCCTTGTGCTTAACGGCCTAACGGCTTGGTGGCTCGCCAGCGAATGGAGGCGACAACCAGGCGACACCAGATTTCGCCGTTGGTTTGCGGCGAACTTGATGGCTGCCATATTGACCACTCAGGCCCTGCTGCCGTTGGTTCCGCAGTTGCTCAACTACCTGCAATCTGCTCCGGAAGCTCGACAACCGCTGAAGCTAAGCTGGCTCGTTGAACTGTGTTCAAATCTCCTCGTGGGCGCAGGTTGGAACAAGAGCGCTTCGCTGCATTCGCCCTACGTCGAGCTTGCGCCGCATGCCTATGAACACCCTGTAGTATTCGTCTCCCTTGTGGCGTTGCTCGCAGGGGCCGGGGTTGTGGGCGTATTGCGTCTGATGCGCTGGCAGTATCCGCAGGGGGCGATCGTTCTGTTAACGTCACTCATCCCAGCAACAATGGCGGCCGTAGTGGCGAAGGTTTCGAATCAGTGGCTCTTCGAATGGTACTTAATCTATCTTCTGCCCGGGCTGGTCGCACTCGTTGCGATCGGCGTTTGTGGAGATGGAAACGGAGCGCTCAAGCTTCCCTGGCGGATCATCGCCGCGACGGGAGTCCTCCTCGTTTACGCGGGCTTCTCCGAATCGATTCGCGGACCCATTTGCCAGAAGCCCTTAGATCCGATCAAGGAAGCCGTGATGTCAATGAGAGGCACTCTGAACCCTTCGGCCAAATCCGGAGGCGAGTGCCTCACCGCGAGCTTTCCAAATCACTTGTCATACTACGACCCCCACGCTCGGCGTCTCAAGACGGCAGCCGACCTTGAGAAGGTCATGCAAAGCGCGGACACTGAACACAAGACCCTGTATGTCACAGCCTACCATCCCTGGGGCCTCGTATTTGGAAATCCAGACCTCTGGAGGTTATTCTACGAGTCCGGACTCTTCGCGGACTTCGTTGTTTATCACGGGATGGAGAACCTTGAGGATCGAATTGTCGCACGCTATCAGCCGGGCGCGATCGCAGAGTTTCACTTCGAGGAATTCTTCCGTGGCAAGGAAGCGGTCCCTAATCCTCTGCAGCCGCCAACGGCTTATCCGCAAAAGCCTTCGCAGTCACAAGACGATCGTTAGCAGGTCTGAATATCGACGAACTCCTGACCGGATCTGTTAGGGTTACGCAAGTAGCTTGCCTTTCAACCAAACCATGCGAAGAGCACTCATGGCTCTCGATTCGGTTCAGAAAGCGTCCCGTGATCAGTTCGAACGCCATAGCGCAAACTACGGCAAATCGCATATCCTCGCCAACACCGAGGACGTCGCCCGCGCGCTCGCAGGTGTCACGGTCTTGCCAGGTTCTCGTGCGCTCGATGTTGCCACGGGCGGGGGCCACACCGCCTTGTACCTGGCCAGTCGAGGGTTTTCAGTGACCGCTTCGGACATCTCGCAAGCTATGCTCAATGGCGCTCAAAGTCTCGCAGCGGAACGCGGTCTCTCGATTGAAACACGTCTGCACGAAGCTGAGAAGTTTCCTTATGGTGACTCTTCATACGATCTCGTGAGCTGCCGGGTCGCCGCCCATCATTTTAGTGACTGCGAATCTTTCCTGACCGAAGTCGCGCGGGTCCTCAAGCCTGGTGGCCATTTCCTTCTGATCGATGGCACTATCCCGGACGGTGAGCCGATCGCGGAAGAATGGATTCATGAAGTGGAAAGATTGCGTGATCCAAGTCACGGTCGTTTCTTATCTCCGGGCCGCTGGGAAGAACTTTGCAGTCGTCATCAATTGCAGGTCGTTCGTTGCGAAACGACGCCCTTTAAGCAACCCGACCTCAACTGGTATTTTGATACGGCGGGCACGTCCGCGGAAAACAGGAAAAGAGTCCTCGCGCTGGTTCGCACGGCACCGGATTCCGCGCGGAGGGTGTTCCGCATTGGTGAGGAGGATGGCAAGATCGTCTGGTGGTGGACTCGGCTGAATTTGCTGGCTCGAAAATGAGAGTCGTAGAACGCCGAGCATAACGCGAAAGGCGAGACTCGGAATCGCATCGAGCAGACGTACGCCTCGATCGGACTCGGCCTCATAACCGCCAGTTCTTGCGCGGAAGCTGGCCCGTGGCTTAAATTTGAGGATTCACGTTTGCGCTCCGGTCATGAACTCCGACAATCATTCCGTCATACGCATCAAGGGCGCGCGACAGCATAATTTGAATAATTTGGACGTGGAGATCCCGCGCAATCGGCTGGTGGTGATAACTGGATTAAGCGGATCTGGTAAGTCGTCGCTGGCCTTTGACACGCTTTACGCGGAAGGGCAGCGAAAGTATGTCGAGAGCCTTTCGGCGTATGCGCGCCAATTCCTCGATCAGATGCAGAAACCTGAAGTCGATTACATCGAAGGTCTTTCGCCGGCCATTGCCATCGAACAGCGCACTTCCGCCGCGAACCCCCGCTCGACCATCGCGACGACCACGGAAATCTACGACTACCTGCGCCTTCTCTTTGCGGCGGTCGGGCAACCGCATGATCCGGTCACGGGCGAACCGGTTGTGCGCCAGACGCCTCAACAGATTGCCGACGCCATATTGTCTTCGCCAGAAGGCACGAAGATAATGCTCTTGGCCCCGCTTGTGACCAAGCAGGCCGGAGAATTTCGCGACGTCATCGAAAAGGCGCGGCGCGAGGGGTTTGTGCGCTTGCGAATCGACGGTGAAATTACCGAACTGGGGACCGCGAGTCCTCCCAAGCTATCCAAAACGGAGTCGCATACCATTGAGGCGGTTGTCGATCGCCTGTCAATTCGTGATGAAATTCGCCAAAGGCTAGCGGATTCCATCGAAACTTCACTTCGGTGGGGAGGGGGCACGCTCACGGTGATTCGCATGGAACCGGGGGTTGAAGAATGGAGCGAGCAGAAGTTCTCCACGGACTATTGCAATCCTTCCACGGGCTTTACGATGCCGAAGCTGACGCCGAAGCATTTCTCTTTCAACAGCCATCTCGGTGCCTGCCCCGCATGCCATGGAATCGGAACCGAGCTGTTCTTTGACTCCGAGCTCATGGTGGACAAATCGAAAACCCTCGAACAAGGCGCAATCAAGCCGTGGCGCGTGGGGCATAAGCGAATGAAGCAGTACTACGGGGCCATCCTCAACGGTCTCATCGCCGACTCTCCCGCGCCTACGGATGTTCCGTTTAAGGATCTGCCTTCGCATTTTAAATCCCTGCTGTTTTTTGGAAGTAACGATCGCGCAATCAATATCCAAGTGACGCCTGAACGGAAAATTTCCAAGCCGTACGAAGGCCTCGTGGCCCAAATGCAGAGACTTTTTGAGACCAGCGAAAGCGAATTCACCAAGAAGCGTCTCCGCGCGTTTCAAGCACGCCGAGTATGCGGCGTGTGCCAAGGTGCTAGATTGCGACCCGAGATCCTCGCGGTGACCATCTCCGATGTGGACGGACGGCGGTATAACATTAATCAGTTCTGCACCTTTCCCATTTCTGAAGCCGGCCACCTTCTCGCACGCATTGCGCTCCGCGGAGCGGACGAGGAAATCGTGAGAGATGTTTTGCGAGAGATCCGGAAAAGGTTGAAATTTTTAAACGAAGTTGGTCTTGGATATCTGCAACTAAACCGTGAGAGCGGCACTTTAAGCGGTGGCGAAGCGCAGCGGATCCGGCTCGCCACTCAGATCGGCTCGGGTCTTGCTGGTGTCCTCTACGTCCTGGACGAGCCCAGCATCGGTCTTCATCAGCGTGACAACGATCGTCTCATTCAAACGCTCCGCGCCTTGCGCGATCTGGGAAACTCCGTCATCGTGGTCGAGCACGACGAAGATACGATCCGGGCCGCCGATCACATCCTGGATCTTGGTCCCGGCGCCGGTCCGCGCGGCGGCCGAATCGTCGCCCAGGGGACGCTCGACGAGATCTTGCAGAGCGAGGATTCCCTTACCGCCCAGTATTTGAAAAAGACGCTGAAGATTTCCGTTCCGCGCCATCGCGTTCCGCCGCGCAAGGAGCGCGGCCTTGCCGGAGAAATAGGAGATGGCTGGCTGACTGTCTTCGGAGCCCGAGAAAACAACCTGAAAAATATCACCGCGGCCATCCCCGCCGGCTGCTTGACCTGTGTCACGGGCGTCTCCGGAAGTGGAAAGTCCACTTTGGTAAACGACATCCTCCGGGCCGCGCTCGCTCAAAGTCTCAACGGTGCCAAGGACCGGCCGGGCACCTTTGACCAGATCGTCGGAATCGAGCAGTTCGACAAGGTCGTCGTCATCGACCAGACGCCGGTGGGTCGCACCCCCCGGTCAAATCCCGCGACCTACTCCGGAGCGCTCGGTCCAATCCGAGATCTTTTTAGCGAGCTGCCAGCAGCGCGCGTGCGCGGTTACGACGCCAGCCGCTTTTCTTTCAACGCGAAGGGCGGCCGCTGCGAGCATTGTCAGGGCGATGGATTTATAAAGATCGAGATGCACTTCCTCGCCGACGTTTACGTCGAGTGTGAGGTTTGCCGAGGTCGTCGCTACAATCGTGAGACGCTTGAGATTACCTATAAGGGAAAGAATATCGCGGATATCCTGGAGATGACTGTCGACGAATCGGCGCGATTTTTTCGGAGCATTCCCGCGCTCGCGGCCAAACTCGAGACGTTGCAGGATGTGGGACTTGGTTATCTGCGTCTTGGTCAGTCGGCCACCACTCTATCGGGTGGGGAAGCCCAGAGGCTAAAACTTGCCTCGGAGCTCGCGCGACGTGCCACCGGTCGCACAGTCTATCTCTTGGACGAACCGACTACCGGTTTGCATTTTGCAGACATCCACAAATTGCTCGAAGTGCTCATCAAGTTGCGCGACGCGCACAACACCCTTGTCGTTATCGAGCACAATCTCGAAGTCATCAAATGCGCGGATTGGATAATCGATCTTGGTCCTGAAGGAGGAGAAGGAGGCGGCGAGGTGGTCTGCGATGGGCCGCCGGAGCGCATCGCCCGGGAGCCCTCGAGCTATACTGGCCGTTACCTTTCACGGGCTCTCCGAACATGAAGGCGGCGATATTTTTCCTCTTGTTTGCCACCGCTTCGGCTTTCGGAGTCGATGCGCGCATCGTCGAGGCGAGACGGGCACTTGAAGACGGTCTGCCCCAAGTGGCTATCTACAACCTTAGCCAAACTTCAGGAAGAGAGTTCGCCCGCGGGGAACAGGCCACTGCGGATCTGCTATTAGCGCGAGCTCTCTTTGCGGCTGGTCGATTCGGAGAGAGCGCCACCCTGCTTAAGAAGTCCGGAGCGGCGGGTTCAGACGCGCGGTTTTGGCTGGCCGAGGCCAACGCAGCCCTCAACAAGCCGGCGGAGGCGTTGCCACTCTATGAGAGCCTCAGCCAAGACGAACGTTATTCTTCTCAAGCTGCCGTAGGCGCGGCAAGAATGTTGTGCGCTCTCGGCCGAGCTTCCGAGGCCGCCGAGGTTCTCTCGGGCCTTTTGAAGAAGAGTCCCGCGACTTCAGGAGACGCGGCACTGGAGCTCGCGCAAATACGCCTCGATGCAAAGGACCATGCGGGAGCGATGAGCTCGCTCTCTTCGGCAGAAGGACTATCTCCGGAGCAGCAGCAGCAAGCCATCTATCTCACCGCACGCGCCTTGCTCGCCTCGGGTCAAGCCGCCGAGGCCGAGAGGAAACTTAAGGAGATCAAGGACCCGCCGGCCCGCCTTGCCGCTAGCGTGGCCGTCACCTTGGCGGAATGCCGCTTGCAGCAGCAGGATGCCGGAGATGCCGAGAGAATCATGGAGGGTTTTATCGAGGAGAATTCCCGCCTGCCAGGACTTCCCGACGCCTTCGAGGCTCTCGATCGCATTTATGCGCATGGTGGCGCTGCTTCCAGCGCTGAGCTTCGGAGATGGACGGCAGACTCGCGAAATGGACAGCGCGCTGCCCTTGCCTTGTTCTACCTCGCCCGCAATGAAGCGCGCGCCAGCAAGGCGGAGAAAAGCCGACAATTCTTTACCGACTTCCTGGCGCAGTATCCGAGCCACTTTCTTGCGAACGAGGCGCGCGCGGAGCTTTCCGCTTCTCAAATCGCCGTGAGTCAACCCCAGGAAGCACTCCGAACCGCAAAAGAAGGAACAGGCTTCCGCAACAGCTTTGTCCGCGGCCAGGCGGAGGCCGCCCTTGGTCAGTTTAAACAGGCGGCGAATTCTTTTCTGCAAGCCGCCGGTGCGCCTGAACTGGAAATGGCGGCGCTTGAAAATGCGGCGGTTTGCGCCCTGCTGTCCGGCACGTCGGAGAGCGCAAATCCAGCTATGCGGCGATTGCTCACGCGCCCCGATTTTCACTCCGTAGTTGAGAGAATTCGTTTTCTTGAGGCCATGCGGGAGGCCTCCGATCGTTCTCCGACCTCAGCAGATCTTCTTCATAAGATCGCCGACAGCGATTCGTCATACGCGCAGCGCGCGAGACTCGCGCTCGCGGAATTGGCCGATATCCAGTCTGAGGTAGAGGAGGCCCGCGCCAGCTTGCGTCGCATCTCGAGCGACGACTCCGCCACCAAGGAGAGAACCGAGTACCTCGCAATCTTTGTCGCGGATGACGGAAATCGTGAAAGCGAGGCAGAGATCATCAAGTTGGCAGAAAATTTCATGAACACGTACCCAAGCTCCCGGTTCGAACCCCAGGTCCGGATGAAATGGGGCGAAATACTCTACCGACGAGGCGACTATCTTAACGCGCGCGGACAGTTCAGTGCGCTAGCTGAAAGGTTCCCGGATTCCCCACTGGCGGAAAAGGCGATCTTCCTTTCGGCGCAGGCGATGGCCCGTTCGCTCAATCCTTCCGAAATGGAGGAGGCAATCGAAGTATTTGAACAGGTGGTCAAGTCAGGCGGTCCGTTGTCTCTCAAAGCACGCCTGGCACAAGCAAGCCTTCTGAATGCCCTGAAGCGACCAAAAGAGGCTCTTGGCGTCCTTGACAAGATTCTGGACTCCAACCCGGATCCGAATCTCCGTTATGCAGTGATCGTGGAGAAGGGCGATACGTTTTTCGCCCAGGGGGCTGAAGATCCTGATAATTACAAGGCAGCCATTGCGGCGTGGCGACAAATCTCCAGTGACGCGAAGGCGCCAAAGGTCTGGAGTCATCAGGCGCTGGCAAAAATGGGCGCCGCCTACGAGAAACTCGGCAATACAGATGCCGCGCTCGATTGCTACTACGGCGTGTTTTCGGAGGGTCAAAAAGGGGGTCCGGAGTTCTTTTGGTTCTACCGAGCTGGATTTGACGCCGGACGGCTTCTCGAATCACAACGACTCTGGAAGGAGGCCATTGCTGTCTACGAGAAGATTGGCAGCGTGGATGGTCCGCGTGCAGAAGAAGCTCGGGAGCGAGTCAATCGATTGCGCTTGGAGAATTTTATTTGGGACAGCTAGTTCTCGATCATGCCGCGGAGAAAACAAGTCAGGCTGTTCATCCCAGGACCAGTCGAAGTTTCCGAAAAGACGATTAAGGCGATGTGTCAGCCAATGATCGGGCACCGTGGGAGCGATTTCAAAGAGCTCTATCGCGAGCTCCAGCCTGGTCTCAAGGCCCTCTTTGGAACCAAAAGACCTGTGTTCCTATCCACATCGTCGGCCTGGGGCGTCATGGAAGGGGCTATCCGCAATCTCGTTCGTCACAAAGTGGTAAACTGCATGGGCGGTGCCTTTTCGGACAAATGGTTCGAGGTCAGCAAGCGTTGTGGAAAAGAGGCTGCAGCTCTCCAGGTCGACTGGGGCGAGCCGATCCTGCCTGAGATGATCGAGGAGAAGCTCTCGGATGGAGGCTTTGACGCGCTCACGCTCGTTCACAACGAAACTTCATGCGGTGTCCGTAACCCCCTTGCGCCCATCGCCGAGGTGATGCGTCGATTTCCAGAGGTTATGTTCATTGTCGATACGGTTTCCTCTTTCTCGGCGGAGGCGATCCCCATGGATGATCTGGGCATAGACGTTTTGCTGACGGGAAGCCAAAAGGCACTGGCTTTACCCCCGGGGTTGGCATTGTTCGCGGTATCGGAGCGCGCGCTGAAGCGTGCCAATACAGTCACGGAGCGCGGATACTATTTCGATTTTCTCGAGTTTGCCAGGAACGCGGAGCAAGATATGACGCCGAGCACTCCGGTAATTCCACTGTTCTACGCACTTCGGTCGAAACTTGACGACATCGCCCAAGAAGGACTTGAGGCTCGCTATAATAGACATCAGAGGCTAAACGCGATGGTTCACAGGTGGATCCAAGAACGCGGCTTTGGCTTTTTTGCGGCGGATGGCTATCGTTCGCTGACTCTGACGTGCGCCAAGAACAGTCGGAAGGTCGATGTCGGCGCCTGGATCGCACGCTTGCGCGAGCGGCATGCAATGGTCATCGACGGAGGGTACGGCAAAATCAAGGGCGAGACATTTCGGATTTCCAACATGGGGGATGAGACCGACGCCTCGATCCAAACCTTGCTGGAGGCATTGGATGATACCCTGGAAGTATGATTGCGTGTTGCGTCAAGCTCCCGACCTTCTTTATTATACTCGATTGCAGCTGTTTTTCGAAGCGTCGCCTTGGAACGGTTCTAAATTGATGATAGACGCGTCTCTTATCCCATGAGTCTCAGCGAGCCTAGTCGCCATGCTGCTTCGATCATGAATCCGATCGAGGGTCGTCTGGGTTACAAGTTTCGCAATGGTTTGCTCCTCGCGGAAGCCATGACGCATCCTAGTATCTCGCTCGAGCGAAAAAATTATCCCTTCGACAACCAGCGCCTTGAATTTTTGGGCGACGCCGTCATTCAGCTTGTCGTCACGGAACACCTCTACCGACTCTATCCAAATTTTTCCGAGGGCATGATGACCAAACTGCGCACCCGAATTGTTTCCCGCGCCGCACTGAGGATGCGTGCCCAGGAACTCGACCTCGGCCGCTACCTGATGATGGGGCGCGGCGAAGAGTCCAGCGGCGGCCGCGAACGAGCCTCCACCTTGGCGGACGCATTCGAAAGCGTGGTTGGCGCCGTTTATCTTGACGGTGGCTTCGACGCCGCCAGAAATTTCGTCCTGCGCGCGACGGAAGACGATTTCGAGCGGATTGCGCGCGACCCGGAGGAAGTTAATCCGAAGGGTGCACTCCAAGAGATCCTTCAAGCAATCGAACCATGCGCGCCGATCTATGAAGTTCTCGAGCAAAGCGGCCCGGATCATTCGAAACGCTTTGTCGCGCGCGTGATCTGGAACGATGCCGAACTCGGACGTGGCGAAGGACTGAGCAAGAAACAGGCACAGGTTGCGGCAGCTAGTGATGCGCTCACGCGAAAAAACTGGGAGGCGGCAAAGCGCAGACCGGCAGCAATAGCACTAAAATGATCTATTCTGTCACCCTTCAACCGGTGGGATTGGTGACAGGCATCATCCTCCTAGCGCTTCATGGCCTCGCATTGCTTCGCGCAAATGATAGCCTGCGCTTTCTGAGACAATTCCCACGGTCGCGCACCATGGGAACCTTGCTCGTGGCCATCGCAGCAATCTGGAGCTTCGTGCTTATCCAAGGCATGGATTTGGGCGAATTTGCGCGACTGCGCACTCCGATGCTTGTGGCGATCGTTGTCGGGGCCTTTCTCTCTTGGAAATACGTGGAAGAATTTCTTGCCGTTCGGGCGATCGGAATGCTTTCGCTGCTTGCCGCCGAACCTCTTCTCGAAGCGGCCTTCATGCGCCACGAAACCAGCCGGCTCCTGCTAGTCGTCTTGGCATACGTTTGGATCATCAACGGACTCTTCTGGGTCGGGATGCCATGGATTATGCGAGAGCAGATTGCCTGGCTCACTGCCAAGATGCGCCGCTATCGCGCGGCCGCCTGGGCAGGCGTGATCTATTCCAGCGCATTGATCTTATGCGCGGTTTTCTTTTGGA
The DNA here is from genome assembly GCA_963824895.1 of uncultured Verrucomicrobiae bacterium. Taxonomy (GTDB): domain Bacteria; phylum Verrucomicrobiota; class Verrucomicrobiia; order Chthoniobacterales; family Terrimicrobiaceae; genus DASTFP01. The sequence continues at coordinate 95,595 of CAWGQS010000021.1, forward strand.
GCTAAGCAGCTCCTGAGAGTCCCTCGCGGGACGTCTTACGCGGCAATCGGCTGTTTCGCGCGGTGCTTGTCCACGAAATATTTCATCGTGTGATAAAGCACCGAATCGAGATCATGTCTTGACTTCCAGCCGACGAGCTTTCGAGCTTTCGAGACGTCAGGGATCCGGCGATCGCAGTCTTCATAACCTTTCCCGTAAAATTCATCGCTCGAGACCGAAACTATCTCAGGGTGGGGATCACCAGGCTGGCGGAAATGTTTGTCGAAAGTGGCGTACATCTTGTTGGCGAGATCCTTGATCGTCACCTCGTTCTCGGGCGTGCCAATATTGAAGATCTCGCGGTCGCAAACTCCACCTCGATTTTCAATGATACGCGCAATGCAATCAACTGCGTCGTCGATATAGGTGTAGGCACGATAGTTCATCCCACCATCCACGAGCTTCATCGGCGTCCCATAGAGCAACGCATTCATGAAATGGCTGAAGACGCGCGGATTGCCCGTCTGCTCGCTGGGAAGATAGTCAATACGTGGGCCGATGAAGTTAAACGGTCTAATGATCGAATAGTTGAGGCCTTCCTCAAGGCCGTAGGCGTGCAGGACCCGCTCCAACAATTGCTTGGCACAAGCGTAAATCCACCGGTGGTTCTTCACCGGCCCCATAATCAGCGGGGTTTCATCCTCGACAAACGGAGTAGGATGCTTGGCAGAATCTTTCCCAAACGCGCGCGCGGACGTAATCCCATAGACCTCGCATGTCGAAAACTGGACGAGGCGTCTTTTGTGCTTCACACAAAATTCCGCGATCTTCAGATTTTCGCTAAAATTCAATTTGAATACATCGACCGGGTTGCTGACATAGAGGCTGGGATTCGCCATCGCCACGAGATCCACAACCAAATCGTGCTCCGTGGTGAGTCTTTCGAGTTCCTTTTCATTGCGGCGGATGTCGAAGTGGATGTAATTGATTTTGCCGCCCTTCACCGTCTCATCGAGCTTCTCGCGCTCGATATCAAGAGCGGTGATCTGGTATTGTGCATCGCTGACGAGACGCTCGGCGAGATTTGCGCCGATGAATCCACCTGCGCCTAGGAGAAGGATCTTCATGAAAAACCTTCCATCTACGATTGTCTTGACCCCGGCGTCAACCGTTTTTCTTCGAAGCAATCTCCAGTGGAAGCACGGGAGATTGCGCCTTCTTGAACAAGAGCTTCTTGTAGTGTCCGCCGAGATGTCGAGCCATCATTTTGAGGACGTTGATGCCGTAGGGGATAGGATCCAGACTTGACACCTCGTCATCATACCGCGTGGGGATGGCGATCTGCGCGCATTCCATGCCAAGGAGATGCGCGAGCACGATCATTTCGGCGTCGAAGTTGTAATTATTCTGCAACTCCTCGAAAGGTGCTCGCTCGAGCAAGGTGCGCGAATAAAGCATGTAGCCACTGTGAAACTCGGCCATGTGGGTTCCGAAGACAATATTCTCCATGAACGTCAGCACCCGATTGGGAACGTAGCGGGTGTAGGGCATTCCGCCCCGTAGCGCTCCGCCCTCGGACATTCTCGAACCTTGAACAATATGCGCTTTTCCCTCCAGGATCGGTTTCATCAGGTCGAGAACGACTTCGGGTGCATATTGTCCGTCAGAATGCACGATGGCGAAGGCGTCGGCACCCAATTCGAGTCCTCGTTTGAGGCCCGTTTTCTGTGCTCCGCCATAGCCCTGGTTAAACTCGTGATGGATGACGTGAAGGGCTGGCCACTGTCCTTTGAGCGACTCGGCGACCTGCCCCGTATTGTCCGGGCTCTTGTCATTGACGATGATCGCGAGCCCATTTTCCCAAAACTCCTTCGGAATGCGCGAGAGCACAGACTCTAGCGTCCTTTCAGCACGATACGAAGGAATTACAATGGCTTTTCTCATCGGGCAGTCTCCATCAAACCGCTCTTATGATTCCGGAGCAAGGTAAAGATCCGCTCACTTACCTGAGGAATCTGACTTCTTTGAATAAACTTTTCATTGCCAGACCATGGGGATTCGCTAGCTTTTGGCCCTTTTCTCATGCCAAAGCCCATCGCACGCAGCAAGACGCGCAAATCGGTTGCCAAGCGTTTCAAGGTGACATCCACCGGCAAGGTGATGCGGACGCGCGGCGGCAGACGGCATTTGCTTCAATGCAAGTCCGCGAAACGGAAGCGAAAGCTGGCCAAACCGGCGCTCGTTCACGATTCAGACGCCGCCCACATTAGATCAAATCTGCCGTTTTCTTAGACGGTAGATCCGCCGGACTGCCTCGAGCTTTTCGAGGCTTACGGAACTGGTGAGTCCGCGGATCAAGCAAACAACAGCCGGTTCCAGGGAGCCTCGCCTTTCATAGGGCGGGGGAAACTACATGCCACGTGCTACGAATTCGCCCGCCAGCCGGGCACGCCGCAAGCGGGTTATCAAGGCTTCAAAAGGTTATCGCGGTCGTCGGTCCAAGCTTTTTCGCTACGCGAAGGATGCTCAAATGAAGGCGAAATATTGGGCGTATCGAGATCGCAAGACGCGCAAGCGCAACTTCCGCTCGCTTTGGATTACAAGACTCAACGCGGCGGTGCGCGCGGAGGGCATCACTTACAGCCGATTCGTCGAAGGCCTGAAAGCAGCAGGAATCGCCCTCGACCGCAAGGTTCTCGCAGATCTCGCCGTCCAGGATGCTGCCGCTTTCAAGCAGATCGTAGAAAAGGCCAAGGCAGCTTTCGAAACAAGGGCTGCGTAGGGGTTAACCGCTTGGATGTCCCTCTTTAAGACGGGCTGTCCACCCGGCCTTTCCAATGCAATCTCGAATTGACTCCTTGCGGGTTGAGGCGATCGCTGCCATCGAAGCGGCGAACGATTCGCGGTCACTCGAAGCAGTTCGCGTCCGCTACCTAGGCAAGAACGGCGAGATTTCTCGCCTGAGCGAAGGCATGCGCGAGGTGTCAAAGGAAGATCGCCCCCGGCTCGGAAAGTTCTTGAACGAGTTGCGCCAGGAAGTCCAAGCCTCGCTCGAGAAACGCGAGCGGCTCTTGGCAGAGGACACTGATACTCGCGAGCTCTTGGCCATCGACGTCACCCTGCCGGGAACCCGCATGTGGCTCGGCTCAATCCACCCGCTCACGCGCTTGCTTGACCGAGCGGTGCAGATTTTTCGCCGACTCGGGTTTGCGCTGGCCGACGGACCTGACGTCGAGACGGAATGGTATTGTTTCGACGCGCTCAATACTCCGCCAGATCACCCGGCGCGCAACGAGCTAGATACGTTTTACCTTCCCGATGGCCGTCTCCTCCGAACGCATACCTCCACGGTTCAGATTCGCGTGATGGAATCGCAGTCTCCCCCGGTGCGCGTGATCGCTCCCGGCGCGGCATACCGCCGCGATGAGGTGGATGCCACCCACCTCGCGCAGTTTACACAAATGGAGGGACTCGTCGTCGACCGGGATATCTCGGTCGCTGACTTGAAAGGGACGCTCGAATATTTTTTTCGAGAGCTCCTCGGTGCGGAAACCAAAGTCCGTTTTCGTCCTCACTTTTTCCCCTTCACCGAGCCAAGTTACGAGATTGACATCCGGACGGAGGTTCTCGGTGGCCAATGGATGGAGCTGGCAGGTTGTGGCATGGTTGACCCCGCCGTCTTCGAGCAAATTTGCGGCAAGCGAGGAGATCGTGCATACGATCCGGAGAGGGTCACTGGGTTTGCGTTTGGATTTGGCCTTGATCGATTGGCGATGAACCTCGCGCAGATCCCGGACATCCGGCTGCTTGTCGAGAACGACCTAAGATTTCTGAAGCAATTCTAGGCGTCATGAAAACGGAGTGTCACCAGCCCCCGGCTGCGAGGCGATGAAGATTTCGCTCAACTGGCTTCGCGACTACATCGCTTGGAAGGGTTCCGCTGCGGAACTCGAAGAGCTCCTTACTCGTGCAGGGATCAAAGTCGAAAGCATGACAACGACTGGAGCCGATTTCCCAGACGTGATTGTTGCCCAGATCATCGAAACAACCCGTCATCCGAATGCGGATCGGTTAAGTATTTGCGAGGTGGATGAAGGGTCGGCGCAGACCCGCCGAATTGTTTGCGGCGCGAAAAATTACGTGACCGGCGACAAAGTGCCGCTTGCACTTCCAGGGGCCGTGCTGCCGGGTGGCTTGAAGATCAAGATAGGCAAACTGCGAGGGGTTGAGAGCGAAGGCATGCTCTGCAGCCCCAAGGAACTTGGCCTCGCAGACGACGCGGAGGGTCTTTTGATCCTGCCCAAGGAGGCGCCGATCGGGAAGCCTCTTTCCGACTTGTATCCATCGGATACGGTCTTCGAACTCGAGATCACTCCGAACCGTCCCGATTGGCTTAGTCATGTGGGGATCGCTCGCGAGATTGCCGCCTTCGCAAAGCAAACGCTTCGTTCGCCAGTCACGGAGTCCTCGAAGGTCGTCAACCGGGTGGAAGAAAATGTTTCCATTCAAGCTCCGTCACGCTGTCCGTTCTATTCGGCGCGACGGATTCGGAATGTAAAAGTGGGACCTAGTCCCCAGTGGCTTCGCCAGCGTCTGGAGGCCACGGGACTTCGTTCAATTAACAATATTGTGGATATCACAAACTATGTGATGCTCGAACTTGGGCAGCCACTTCATGCGTTTGACGCGGGAAAGGTGTCGGGAGGGATCATTGTTCGTCAATCCCAGGAAGGAGAAACGTTTCGGGCACTGGATGGCAGTGAGCTTCGCCTGTCCACCACCGACCTCGTCATCGCGGACGAAAAGGGGCCCATTGCACTGGCCGGAGTGATGGGCGGCGAGGAGTCCGCCGTTGTCGATGAAACGACCGATATTTTGCTGGAAAGCGCCCTTTTCCAGGCTTCATCAATACGCCGCTCCGCTCGCCTTCACGGCCTCCAGAGCGAATCAAGTCATCGATTTGAGCGCGGCACCGACCCGTCGGGTGTCCTCTTCGCCTCGCTACGTGCCACGCAGCTTATCGAGGAACTAGCGGGGGGCCGCAGTGAAGAAGTCGTCATGACTGCCGGAGCGCTGCCGCCCGCCGCAGAGCCCATCATCCTGCGTCAAGCGCACTGCCGTGCTCTCCTCGGTGTCGATATCCCCAAGGGCGATATGGACGATGCGCTGACACGTCTGGGACTGGCGCGAGCAGCGGAGGACGACAGGAGCACGACATGGAAGGTCCCAAGCTATCGGCTTGATCTCGTTCGTGAGGTCGATCTAATAGAGGAAGTCGGCCGTATCGTCGGCATCGAAAGAATAGGTGGCCGAGTCGTCGCGACCCCTGCTCCCTCCAGCAGGGCGGATAGGTTCTACGACTTTCAGATGGAGGTCCGTCGATTGCTCTGCGCGCTAGGCTTCAGCGAGGCTCGCACCAGCACGCTCGTCGCCGAAGCTATGCTTTGGAGCGATGCGGAATCGCTCCGATTGCGCAATCCCCTGGGAGAAGACCAAGCGTTCCTGCGCACAAGTCTTCTTCCCGGATTGCTGGCGGCTCTGAGACGGAACATCCGCCACGGCGCAAGATCCGTGCGTCTCTACGAGCTCGGAAGGACATTCCACGCCGCGGACGAGGAGGAGGTTGGCAAGCTTGCTTTTCTCATCTATGGGGAGTCGGCCTCAACGTCATGGCGAGAGAGCCAGGCGAGGGATTCCGACTGGCACGATGCCAAAGGAGTTATCGAGGCACTGATTCGAAATCCATTGGTATGCACGCGCAGCGTGGCAAGATCTCCCATGGCCCTGCAGTGCGAGCTCACCGCAGAAGGAAAACACGTCGGCTTCCTCGGCCAACTGGCGCCGGCACTTGCCCGCCAGATCGATGCCACCAGACCAGTGCTCGCCTGCGAGATGGCGCTCGAAGCGCTGCAAACATTATGGCGTCGGCCGTCCTTCGAGGAAGTTCCAAAGTTCCCGCCCATCGTCCGTGACATCGCCGTCGTGTGTCCGATTGCGATAGCCTATGGCGACATCGAGAAGGCGGTCTGGGAGGCGGATCTGGCATTCCTTGGAAAGGTGGAGCCGCTCAGTGTGTTCGTGGATCCTTCGGGAAAAAAGCTGCCGCCCGACCGCAAATCTGTTGCGATCTCCTTGACATTCCGCGCGCCGGAGAGGACGCTCAGTAATGAGGAAGTCAATGCTGCCTGTGATCGCTTGAAGCAGCAGTTGAAGGCAAAACTGGCGGTAGATTTCCGAGAATAGCTCTCTCGACAGATTGCCGTCGCCGAAAGGCGAAGAAAACGATTTGCCCTGCGGTGTTCGCGATTGAACGGCGCAAGCTCCCGAACCGATAAGTCACATCATCCCGGAGGCTGGGCCGAAAGGCGCAATGGCAGGCCTTCACTGGAAGTCAGCGCGCCTTGCGGCGGTCATCCACCCTTGAACAGGGAACGGGATATGCGTCGAAACGGCACATGCGGGGCAATAGCCTCCAATGGCCTGCTTCGACAAGAAGCAGGCCATTTTATTTGCGCCCGCGAGCGACTTCGAATGCTTTGAACTCCTCCTCATCGGAACCTCGCACCCATTTCCATTTGAGCACTGGGCGCGAGCGTTTATTATGCGCCTGTGGATGCGGTCTTGGCTCTGGAAGATGGAACGCTGTTTCGCGGCGAATCATTTGGTTCTCCGCGCACGCAGGCAGGCGAAATCTGCTTCAACACGGCGATGACCGGCTATCAGGAGGTGCTTACCGATCCTTCCTATCGAGGCCAGATTGTCGCGATGACTTATCCCCTCGTAGGAAATTACGGCATCAATTTCCTTGACCTCGAAAGCGAATCGCCACAAGTGCGCGGCTTCGTAATTGAAGAGCTCAGCCCCGTTGCGAGCAACTGGCGATCGCAGGGTACCCTTCACGATTTTCTCTTTCAGCACGGGATACCAGGAATTCAAGGTATCGACACACGCGCGCTAACACGTCGACTGCGCAACTCAGGTGTTATGCGCGCATGCATCGCAGTCGAGGGAGTGAGCGATGACGAAGCAGTCAAACTTGCGCGGTCCGTTTTTTATGAAGGAGTGGATTTTGTGAAGGAGGTGACCACCGCCTCGCCCTACGATTGGGATATCGAGAATCAAAAGAGCAGAAAATGGATTCTCGCGCGCAGTGAGCTTTCCGGCGATGCCTCTGCTGATGCGACAGGCAACCTCTTTGAAGAGCTTCCTCCGATCTCCCATCGGATCGTTGCCTATGATTTTGGATTGAAGCGTAACATCCTCCGGTCCCTCCGACGAAACGGATTCGCTGTCCGGGTGGTCCCCGCAGCCACCCCCGCCGATGAAGTTCTCGCCATGAAGCCGGAAGGCGTGTTCCTTTCCAACGGCCCGGGAGATCCTGCTGAATTGGGGTATGCTCATCGGGCGGTGCAGGGCCTTCTCGGAAAGCAGCCGATGTTCGGAATCTGTCTTGGTCACCAAGTTCTCGCGCTTGCCCTGGGCGGTAAGACGTTCAAGCTAAAGTTCGGACATCGCGGGGCCAATCAGCCGGTAAAAGACCTTCGCACCGGAAAAATAGCCATCACATCTCAGAACCACGGCTACGCCGTCGACCCTGAATCGCTGCCCGATGACATCGAGGTAACCCACATTAACTTAAATGATGGGACGGTTGCGGGACTGCGCCACAAGGAATTTCCAGCTTTCAGCGTGCAGTACCATCCTGAGGCGTCGCCAGGACCTCACGATGCCTCCTATTTCTTTGCAGAGTTTGCCGACGAGGTGAAAAGAGCAAAGGAAAAGTCATAACCCCTTCCGCCATGCCCCAGATTCAAATTTTCCTCTCGAAAGACAACCCCATCAGCTTTGAGCTTGGCGACGACAAGCTAACGATCGGAAGGCTTGCGCACAACGTTCTGCAGATCGACGAGCCGTCTGTTTCGAGTCACCATGCAGATCTCTTTCTAGAAGCGGGTAGATATCGTCTGCACGATGCGGGCTCGACAAACGGCACCTACGTGAACGGCACACAAATCACTGAGGCGATTCTTCGACATAGTGACGAGCTTCGCTTCGGAAGCGTCGAGGGCGTGTTCCTCAGCGAAGCGGAAGCCGCCGCTCTTTCTCAGCCACCCCCGGATTTTTCGCCGACCGCGCTCGACGCCGCCACCTCAAGCGCCCGCCCCGCGAATTTTACCAGCTTATCTCCTTCGCCGAAGAATATCGAATCGAGAGATCCGCTGGCCAAAGCCCTCTACGGGGTCGCTGCAGTTGCCATCGCGTCCTTTGGAGCAGCGGTGTCCTTCGTTCTTACAATGTAGTCGGCGTTTCGCGCGGAAAATCACGCGCTATTCGCCGAGTTCCACGTTCCAGTAGGCAAGATCAAGGAAATGCTTCCAGCTATCATGGTGGCTGCGTGAGAAGCTGATGTTGACGAACGGTCGCCACTTCGGTCGCCTTGGCTTTCGAATCAACTGGATTCCCGCTTCGTGCGGAAGCCGGTTGCCCTTCCTCGTGTTGCACGGAATGCACGAGCAGACAATGTTCTCCCAAGTGGTCTGGCCACCACGGTCCCGCGGGAGAACATGATCAAGATTCAACTCGTGCCGCTCAAAGACCTCGCCGCAGTATTGGCATGTATTCCTGTCGCGCTCGAAGACATTGTGTCGGGTGAACTTCACTTCTTTCTTAGGCAGTCGCTCGAATAACACCAACACGATGATCCTCGGGATCCGAATACTCACCGAAATAGTATGCACCATTTCCGTTTCCGGATTGGCCCGGGAAAAGTCGCTCCAGCTCGTGAAATCGTGCGTCAAATAGTTGCTGGAACCGTCGGCGGACACCACTTGAGCATGCCCTTGATAGAGGAGCGTGAAAGCGCGGCGGACCGAACACGTATTGACCGCCTGCCAGAGGCGGTTGAGAACAAGAACGGGCTGGTCAAGGATGCCTTCCATTTCGCGTTAATTCGGCTTCGACTCGCGCGAAGTCGAAATTGTGCGCGCAAGCTAGCACCCCGTTCTTTCAGTTGTCAAGACCGGTGACCATTTCCGGTCGACATGCAATGGCCTTATGACATTGTACTTATGTTAAGCCCTTTTGCCTCCTTTAGGCCTTGCATTCGGCCACGGAGTTCAGATATTAACCGTCCCTCGTTATAATGCACCGGTCGGGAATTCTTCTTATTGCCATGGGGGCATCACTGATAATGCTAAGTGCGGCATTTTCCGAAGACTCCTCGGACCTCTTTCTCAACGCTTACAAGGATTTTCAGGCCGCCGAGAAGCTTGAACGGGAAGCCAAGCCGCAGGAGGCGATTAAAAAGTATCGTTCTGCACGGCAGATACTTCACCAGATCAGCAAATCTTCTCCGGATTGGCAGCCGCTTGTTGTCGACTATCGACTAAGGAAGACCCAGGAAAGCATCGAGCGACTGGAAGAGAGCATGGGCGCACTACCTCCAGCGGAAGCGCCCGAAGGGAGCCTGCCCGAGCCAGACAAAGAGAGGGAACGTCCCGTTGTTCCTGCGCAAGCACCAGTCTCGACACAGGTGCCGGTCATCGCCTTCAGACCTCCCGCGGCTCAAAAACGGACGGTCCGCGAAACACCGCGGGCTGCGGTTCGCGACAGTGATCTGCCGACGGGTCGTTCTGCCTCCGCGGCGGATCGCGAGTTGCGTGAGCTGCGTCGCGAACTCGCTCAAGCCCGGGCGGAAGCCAAGGATCTCACTGATCGTTTGTTGAAGAAGTCGGCCGATCTTCAAAGTGCGCTCGTCGAAGTGGACAAAACCAAGGTGAATGTCGTCGAGTTGAAGTCTCAGCTCGCACAGACCACCGCTTCACTGGAAAACGTCCAGAAGGATGGCGCTTCGGTCGCCGGTCTTCGCGCCGAGTTTGAGAAAGGGCAGGCTGATACTCTAAAAAAGTTTGCTGACGTGCAGGCGGACAATGAGGTGCTTCAAGAAGAAAACCAGCGCCTTTTTGTAAAGCTTGAAAGAGCGGCGAAATACATTGCAGAAAGCGATACCGTCCGCTCTGGCCTTCTCACCGAACGCAAGCAACTGGCAGAGGACCGAAATAAGGCCCTCGCCAGGGTGAGAAAGATCAAAGACAACTCGGTCGAAATTGACCGCGTGAGCATTGAAAACAGAAGGCTGCAGACCGAGCTTGCGGAAGTCTCCGAAAGAATGGTGAGCAAGAGCGAGTTTGAAAAGCTTGCCGCGGAGAAGAAGGTTCTCACAGCCAAGCTCTCGAAGAAAGTGCCGGTCGCAGCTCTCGCCGAAAAAGACGGGACCATAAAGACGTTACAGAGCGATCTGAATACCGCGAATGACAAGTTGCTTGAGGCTCAAGCGCGCATTGTTCGCAGCGACGATCAACTCGAGGGTCTTCGAAAGCAGCTCGATGAAACTTCGGGCCGACTTGCCCAAATCGAGCTGAACACGGTGGATGAGAAGAAGCTGGCGATGGAAAACGAACTCCTCCGTGGAATCGTCTTACGGCAGATCCGAGAGCAAACGAAACGCGACGATGCCAAGAGGCTTCTCGAGCAGGAAATTGGAACGCTTAAGCTTGGCTCCGATGTAATCAAACAGCAGCTCGCCGTCCTGGGAGCGCCCGTGCTCGAGCTGACCGCCGAAGAGCGCTCGCTTTTCAAGGAACCAGTCGTCCTTCTCACCGAGCCAAACGCTCAAAGCCTGGAAGTGACTGTGGCCGTGAGCAAACCAAGCGCCGAAGAAGTAAAGGCTGGCAAGTTCCTTCAGGAACCAGCCGGCGCCGACACGCTTCCTCAGGATGTCCGAGATCTCATCCAACGAGCGAAGACGATGTTTGAGAATAAGAACTATGTGGATGCTGAGAAGCTCTATCAGACTGTCGTCGAGAAGGTGCCGAACAGCTACTTCGCCCTGTCCAACCTTGGCGCGGTGCAGATCGAGGGAGGCAAGCTCTCCGCTGCAGAGGTGGCGCTAAGGAAGGCGATTGAAATCGATGCTACGGAAGCTTACGCCTACACGAACTTGGGCATCGTTTATAGCCGCATGGGAAAATTCGGCGAAGCAATCGAGGCTCTCCAAAAGGCGGTCGTTCTCAACGAAGAGGACGCCGTGGCCCACAACTACCTCGGCGTTTGTCTCGGCCAGAGAGAAGAGTGGAATGGATCGGAGACCCACCTTAAGAAGGCTATCGATCTCAGACCCGAGTATCCGGATGCACACTTCAATTTGGCGGTGCTTTACGCAACGACACAGCCGCCCTCTCTCGATCGTGCCAAAGAGCACTACGTCAAAGCGACGGCACTTGGAGCTGAGCCGGACGCGTCACTGGAACGCCTGATCCAGTAACCACCGCGCCCTTACGTCATGTTGGCACGATCAACCGCGTACCTCGCCGCGCCGAAGAGCGCAGCTTGATCGTTCAGAACAATCTTCACCGGCATCGCTTTCATCAGGTTGGAAAGCCTGCCTTTATCGTTAAACGCCTTTATGAAGGCTTCGATGCGTGCGGCGTTGAGCATCTTCGCAGGGATACCGCCGCCTAAATAGACTCCTCCGGTGGCCATGGTCTTCAGCGCCATATTGCCCGCCTCCGCCCCAAAGGCCGACACGAAGATTTCCGTTGTCTGCACACACATTGGACACTCGCCGGAGTCCGCGTATTTCGATATGACCAGCCCAGGGCGGTTGGTCTTCATCTCCTCGGCAACTTGTGGAAGTTCCTGTCCGCGCCCCGTATCACGCAGGAATTTGTAGATATTCTCAAGGCCCATACCTGATACCACTCGTTCGTAGCTGACGTGACCGTACTGCTTAATAAGATATTTTAGCAGCGCGATTTCAATGTCGTTGCGTGGTCCAAAGTCCGTGTGGCCGCCCTCACAGGCCCATACGCGATACTTTTTCTTGACACCATCCCAGAAGAGTCCGCCTTCACCGAGCCCCGTCCCAGGAGACACTACGCAACGGTTGCCACCCATCGCCGGAGGACCCTCCTGAATTACGGTAACGTCCTCGGGATTGAGTTCGCCAATCCCATAGGCATTGGCCTCAAGGTCGTTCAATAGGCTCACCTGAGGGATGGAAAACGCCTTTTCGATCTCGGCAGCGTCGACGCCCCAGTTGAGATTTGTTGGTCTCGCGCGACCGTATTTCACCGGACCAGGCACCCCAAAGCACGCCGCGGGAATATGGCCCTTCTCCGCCTGCAGAAACTCATGAATAATGGCGTTCAGACTGGTGTAATCGCCACTTGGGAAGCGATGATTGCGATGAATTTTTAATGTCTCGTTTTCGACGGAAAGGATCGCCAGGTTGCTCTTGGTGCCACCGATGTCACCGGCGAGGATAATCTGAGAATGGTCGGACATGGGGGAGGGGTGTTAGGGCCGAGTCTTGTCCCTGCGGTCTGCAGTTCGTTCGGCCCAGCTCAGCGGTTGAGGTGATAATGATGCCATTGATGGCCCGTCTTTTCAATGAGATGGTCGGCCGCCTCCGGTCCCCAACTTCCAGCGGCATAGTTCGGAAAATCGCGCGCCGGAAGAGCCTGCCACACGTCCAGAATCGGATTCACGATTCTCCAGGACGCATCGACGCTATCGTAGCGGTGAAACAACGTCGGATCACCAATGGCGCAATCGTACAGCAACGTCTCGTATCCTGTGGCCGCGGTGTGCTCACCGAAATCCGCATAGCTGAAATCCAGCGGAACATTGGCGATGTAGATGTAAGGACCAGGGCGCTTGGCATGAATGTCAAGCGTGATGCCCTCCTCGGGTTGAACATGGATCACGAGACGGTTGGGAGTGATGTTGCTCTGCATGTCCTCGCCGAAGAGCAAAAGGGGCGCGCGACGAAATCCGATGACAATCTGCGTTGTTCGGGTAGCGAGGCGTTTTCCACTTCGAACATAGAACGGTACTTCGGCCCAGCGCCAATTCTCCACCTCCAGTTTCATGGCCACAAACGTTTCTGTGTTTGATTGGGGGCTGACATCGGGTTCGGTGCGGTAGGCGGGAACCTGCTTTCCGTCGATGCTGCCAACGCCGTACTGTCCGCGGACAGTGTTGGCAATGACCTCCTCTGGCTCCATTGGACGGATCGCTTCCAGCACTTTCACCTTCTCGTTGCGGACGCTGTCGCCCGAGATCGAACTTGGTGGCTCCATGGCGATCAGCGAGAGCACCGAGAGAATATGATTTTGCACCATGTCTCGGACGACGCCCGAGTGATCGTAGTAGCCGCCCCTGAGCTCGACGCCGAGTTCCTCAGCGACGGTGATCTGAACGTATTCGATGTAGCGGCGATTCCAGATGGGCTCAAAGACCGAATTTCCAAAGCGGAAAACCATGATATTTTGCACCGTCTCTTTGCCGAGATAGTGATCAATCCGGTAGATCTGTGATTCGTCGACGTTCTTGCTCAGGTCGCAGTTCAGAGATCGGGCGCTGGCCAGATCGTGGCCGAAGGGCTTTTCGATGATGATCCGCCGCCACGCATTTGGAGCTTCCACGGTAAGGCCAACGGCGTGTAGTTGTTCGACGACTGTGGCGAAAAACGCCGGCGATACCGCGAGATAGAACAAAACATTTCCCGGCAGATTCCAGGTTTTTTGTGCATCCGCGATCTTGGCAGCGAGATGCTTGAATGTGTCGATGGCTTTAAAGTCGCCCTTAATGTAGTAGCTCCGTTTGGCGAAATCGTCCCACTCCTTCTCGTCGACCGGTCGGGTGGCGAACTGCTTAATGTTTTCGGTGATGGTGTTTCGATACATTTCGTCATTACCTTCTGTCGAGGCGACACCGATAATGGCAAAATTTGCTGGGAGCAGCTTAAGGGCCTTTAAGTTGTAAAGAGCTGGGAGGAGCTTTCGCTTGGTCAAGTCGCCGGACGCACCAAAAATAACCATGGTGCATGAATCGCCGGGACGTTCGTGGCCGGTCAAAGGTTGTTCGGGCATTGCAAGGCCATTAAGCCTGAGGGCGTCCGCTGCTGCAAGGCCGAAGAGTTGCCTCCCTGCCGTACCTTCGACCGAGGTTCGCTGCTTTTAAGGCGGTGCGGGGCTACAACTGAATGACGCGCGCTGAAAAGATGTCGCCACTTTCGAGCAGCTTGGAAAGCACCTCTCTGCCGGGTGCGCTGTCCAAATTGAGCAGGGTAAGCGCCTTTCCACCCGCCTCATTGCGAGACAAACTCATGCTGGCAATGTTTACTTTATGCGCCCCGAGAATTGTCCCGATTCTCCCAACTATTCCAGGGACGTCGTGATTTTCAAGCAACAGGATCACGCCACTGGGCGTAGCCTCGACCGGGTTGCTATTCACCCGCACGATTCGAGGCTCGTTTCTCGCTCCGAAAAATGTGCCGCCAAGGGAGACTCTTGCATCCCCACTCCAAATCGCCACGTGCAACCATTCGTTAAAATCCGTCTGCTCCGTGGACTTGACCTCTTCGACAGCGATGCCGCGCGCAGATGCCACCGCACGCACATTGACACTATTCACTTCCTCTCCGCCGGTATGCTTCAGAAATCCGGTCAGAATGGAGCGCGTCACGGCATCGTTGGAAGGAAGCTCCACAGCTTTGCCCCCGTAGGTAATAACTATCCGATCATTTCTATTTGGGGCGAGTTGCGCGGCGAAGCGCCCAAGTTTATCGCCCAGCGTTAAGTAGGGCTTCACGATCGCTGCGGTCTTGGCGTCCATACTTGGCATATTGACTGCATTGCGAATCTCGCCCTCCAGGAGAGCGGCTCGAATCGCCTGCGCAATTTCGATGCCTACGTTTTCCTGCGCTTCGGCCGTGCTGGCCCCGAGGTGAGGAGTGAAGACGACGTTTTCCAGATCGCGCAGCGGGAAATCAGCGGGCGGGGGTTCGGTCTCGAAAACGTCGAGCGCGGCAGCGGCGACGTGCCTACTGCGCAAGGCTCTATCGAGCGCGGCCTCATCGATCAGGCCACCGCGGGCACAATTCACTATGCGCACTCCCTTTCTGCAGAGCGCAAGCCGCCGCTCATCGAGGATGTGATGCGTTTCCTCGGTCAAGGGCATGTGCAATGAGAGGAAATCACACCGCGGCAGAAGCTCATCGATCTGCTCGATCAGCTCAACCTGAAGGCTGCGTGCTCTGCTCGCGGAAAGATAAGGATCATACGCGATGACCCGCATGCCAAAGGCGATCGCGCGCCGCGCGATCTCCGTGCCAACGCGTCCCATCCCGACGATGCCCAAAGTCTTGTTATACAGTTCGACGCCTTCGTATCGTTTGCGGTCCCATTTCCCGGCCCGGACGCTGGCATCCGCCTGCGGGATGACGCGGGCGATGCTCACGAGAAGCGAGAAGGCATGCTCTGCCGTGGATATCGTATTTCCGCCGGGCGTATTCATCACGATAACTCCTCGCTTCGTCGCCGCGTCAATATCCACGTTGTCGACGCCCACCCCGGCGCGCCCGATCACTCGGAGCTTCTTGGCTGCTTCGAGAACTGCCGCCGTCACCTTGGTCTGACTTCGAATGACCAACGCTGAAAATTCGGGAATAATTCTGATGATGTCCGCCTCGGACATATCCGTCTTCACAACGACTTCGAGCTCTCCTCCCGTCGCTAGCTCATCCAACCCACGCTGGGAGACTGGATCCGCGACAAGCACCTTGAGGACTTCCATAGAGCCTGCCAGAATATTCAGACATCCCGCCGATGTCAAAAAATGCTCCGGCGCAGCCCGGACGCCTTAAAAGCGCTTGCCTGAAGGACTCCATCGGCCATCGTGCCGACGTGAAATGGTCCTACCCCATCGCGACTATCGCCGGCATTCAGGTGCGAATTCACCTGACCTTTTTGCTGCTGCTTGGATTCTATGCGTGGATCTATTACAGCGACGGAGGTCCGCAGGCAGCCGTGGACGGAGTGATTTTCACTCTCTTAATCTTTCTCTGCGTGCTTCTCCACGAATTTGGTCACGCCCTTGCGGCCAAGATTTTCGGCATACGAACCCCAGATATCACGCTGCTGCCGATCGGCGGAGTAGCTCGCCTGGAGAGAATGCCGGCCAATCCCCGGCAGGAATTTGTAATCGCCATCGCCGGACCCGCCGTCAACGTCTTCATAGCGATCGCCATTTTCGTTGTGATCGGCGGAGTTCTTCCCCTGCGCGAGTTCGATCTCGTGGATACCGCCGGTGGGACTCTTCTGGCGAAGCTGCTCGTCGTCAACGTTCTCCTCGTGGCCTTCAACATGATCCCGGCATTTCCAATGGACGGGGGACGCGTGCTGCGCGCGTTGCTGGCGACACAAATGCGTTACCCTGCAGCCACGAGGTTGGCTGCGAGGATCGGTCAAATAATTGCGGTGTTGTTTGGGCTCGCCAGCCTGACATCCTGGGGGGGTCCCATGTTGGGTTTCATCGCCTTGTTTGTTTTTCTTGGGGCTCAACAGGAACTCGCCTACGCACGATTTCGGGAGACCGCGCAAAACCTCCTTGTAGGGCAGGCAATGATCACCCGGTTCCAGGCGCTGCCGATCTCCCTGAGAGTCGGTGAAATCGCCAGGACCCTTTCTGAAAGCAATCAAGAAGTCTTTCCGTTCGTCGACGAGCAGTTACATTTCCATGGCATTGCCAGCAGGGAGGACTTGCAGAAGGCCTCGACCCAGCTGCCTCCGGAGGCCTCGGCGAGTTCGGTCGCACGGACGGCCCCCACACTAACGCCGAGCACCGGCTTCGGAGACGCCCTGGAGATTATGCAAGAATCCTCAGAACCGCTCCTCCCAGTCCTAAACGCCTCAGGCCAAATCGTGGGCCTGCTCGGATTAGGCCAACTGGCAGAGCTCTCCGCCTCAAAACAACCCGCTCTCTGTGCGTAGAGCGTCGCACGAATAGGCTTGCGCGAGGGAAGGCGAGGGTAAAAAATCAGATTGGTTCGCTGCCGGCAGAAATATCATCTTCACTGCGCTTGACAGTATCGGAAGGCATTGCTGCTATTAGGCGCGCGACGAAGCCGCTCTCCCATGGAACTCTTATCCCTCATTGCCGCCGGCCTAACGCTGAACGCTCCCACTTTCGGCGAGGAAGCCTTGGGCGTTACCTACTTCGAGTGGTTATCGAATTCCATGCTGGTGGCAGCCATCGTCGTTGGGGTGGTCCTCTGGTGGGCGCGCAGCGCGACCAAGAGTATGCAGCTGATTCCCGGTGCCAACCAGAACAGCTTTGAAGCGGTGGTAGAGTTCCTCTACGACATGCTCGAAGGGATCGTGGGCAAGCACATGGTTGTCCGCGCTTTCAGTCTGCTCGCGACGCTCTTTATTTTCATTCTCTTTGCCAACTGGTTCGGGCTCCTTCCGGGAGTGGGCTCGATCGGATGGGGGCACGAGGTTCCCGGCTATGGCTTTGAGGTGACAGTCCCCTTGTTGCGACCCACGACAGCGGATCTCAACATGACGCTCGGCATGGCTCTGGTGGCCTTTTGCTTGTGGCTATATTGGACCATCAGCGAAGTGGGCGTGTGGGGTTTTCTCGTTCACACCTTTGGTCCCAAAGGCGGTCTCAAGGGCGTCATGAAGATACTCTTCGCTATTATCTTCTTGTTTGTCGGAGTCATCGAAGTGGTTTCGATTCTGGTTCGGCCTGTCTCCCTCTCGCTGCGACTCTTCGGCAACGTTTTCGCCGGTGAAACTCTGTTGTCCTCGATGATCACCTTGGGGCAGACACTTGGCTTTCCGGCTGCGGTGACCTATCTGATGAGTCTCATCGTGCCGATACCCTTTTACTTTCTTGAACTGCTGGTCGGAATATTGCAGGCGCTGGTCTTCACGTTGCTCTGCGCCGTCTATATCCAGCTCTCCACGACTCACGATGAGGAAGAGGAGCATTAACAAATTTCCCACCGGGACCGTGCAAGTCTGCGGACGGTGAGAAACACAACACATAATAAGGCTAAAATATGATCCTTCCTATTCTTGCAGAAGCGGCGGCCACGGCCGCGGGTATAACCGGAAGTTTCACCCTTGGCATGGCGGGCCTCGGTTCCGGTATCGGAATCGGCCTGGTCGGAGCTAAGGCTGCTGAAGCTGTCGGACGTAACCCGGGCGCTTTTGGGCGCGTGCTTACGCTCAGCATCCTCGGCATGGCTCTTGCGGAATCCATCGCGATTTATGCGCTGATTCTGGCTTTCCAAGGCCGCTAAGCTCATCTGGCCGTCCGCCTTAAGGGGCGGACGGCCCAGCCTTCCTTCGCAAATGGACGTCATTACACAAATTTTCACGAACTTCGGAGTTACCTGGCCGAAGTTCATTGCGCAGGTCATCTTGTTTCTGGTGGTCTACTGGGTCTTGAACAAGTACGCGTTCGGGCCCGTGATCAGGATGCTCCACGAGCGCCGACGGAGAATCGAGGAGGGCCAACATAACGCCGAAAGGATCAAGAAACAGCTCGCCGAGGCCGAGCTGCGTTACCAGGAAATGCTGCGCAAAGCCAACGAAGACGCAACCAAGTTACTTGAGGAGGCGCGGGCGACCAGCGAGGCGATCACCCAGAAGCAGCTCCAGCAGGCTATCAAGGACGCCGAAGGGGTCATCGCCAAGGCGCAGGAGACCATTGTGCAGGAACGGCACAAGATGGTCGCGGAAGTGAAGAAGGAGATGGTCGACCTGGTCGTTAAGACCACTGCCAAGGTCGTCGGCAAAATCATTACTCCCGACGACCAGAAGCGCCTCTCCGAGGAAACGGTCAAACAAATCGCCGCTTGAAGTATGAAGATCAGCAGGGAAGCCCGACGTCTGGCGCGTGAGCTATTCCGATTGAGCCTCGTCGACGGCCGCCTTGACGCGAATCGCGTCGCCACGATCTCAGAACGCCTGGTTGCAGAAAAGCCGCGTGCTTACCTGCAGATTCTTAAGGAAATCAGCCGACTAGTTCGGCTTGAACTCGAACGCCGCCACGCGGTCATCGAGAGCGCAGCGCCTCTGGATGAAGCGAGCGCACGGAACATCGCCAACACTTTGAAGCAAAGGTTCGGCAGCGATATCACCACCGAGTTTCGCACCTCTGCAGGCCTCTTGGGAGGGCTGCGTATCAAGCTCGGCAGCGATGTGTGGGACGGCAGCATAAGCAGCCGGCTCGCCGCGTTCTCTCAACAACTTTAACCAGATCCATCCATGAGCAACATTCTGCAAGAACTCGAAAGCAAGATCGAAAGCATCCACAGTGCATCCACCAGCAAGGCTAACGTCGGCATTGTCCGCGAGATCGGCGATGGTGTGGCGAAGGTTGAAGGTCTCAGCGCTGCGATGCTTAACGAAATGCTCGAATTCCCCGGGGGGATTTACGGGTTAGCTCTGAACCTGGAAGAAACTGAGGTAGGAACAATCATCCTTGGTGATTATACGACGATTAGCGAAGGCGATGAGGTCAAGACTACGGGCAGACTTTTGCAGACCCCGGTCGGCAAAGGGCTCCTCGGACGTGTTGTGAATGCTTTGGGACAGCCTCTGGATGGCAAAGGACCGATCGAAGCCACTGAATTCTATCCAGTCGAGAACATCGCTTTCGGCATCATCGAACGCAAGAGCGTCAGCCAGCCAGTCCAGACAGGTATCATGGCCGTTGATGCCATGATTCCGATTGGTCGAGGCCAGCGCGAGCTCATCATCGGCGATCGCGCCACCGGCAAGACGACCATTGCCATCGATACGATTCTCAACCAAGCCAAGATCAATAAGGCGGGCGAAGAGTCGGGCGATGCGAATTTCCGACCCCTCTACTCCATCTACGTTGGCGTGGGTCAGAAGAACGCGAACATCGCAAGGGTCCTGGGAGTTTTGGAAAATAACGACGCGCTGAAGTACACGATCGTCGTCGCCGCTTCGGCTTCCGATGCAGCGGCTGACCAGTACCTTGCTCCGTTCGCCGGAGCCGCCATGGGAGAATGGTTCATGTCGAATGGCATGGATGCGTTGATCGTTTTTGATGACCTAAGCAAACACGCTGCGGCTTATCGGCAAGTCTCCCTTTTGCTCAAGCGTCCCTCAGGGCGGGAGGCATACCCCGGAGATGTCTTCTATCTCCACAGCCGTCTTTTGGAGCGTTCCGCCCGTTTGAACGAGAACTTTGGCAACGGATCCCTGACCGCCCTGCCAATCATCGAAACGCAGGCTGGGGACGTGTCGGCCTATATCCCAACAAACGTCATCTCCATTACGGACGGCCAGATCTATCTCGAAACTGACCTGTTTTACCAGGGCATCCGTCCCGCTATCTCCGTGGGTCTTTCCGTCTCGCGCGTTGGCTCCGCGGCTCAAATCAAGGCGATGAAGCAGGTCGCGGGTAAGATCAAAGGAGACCTTGCCCAATATCGAGAGCTGGCCGCATTCGCTCAATTTGGCTCTGACCTAGACGCCAAGACCAAGGCGACCCTCGATCGGGGACAGCGCATCGTCGAACTCTTCAAACAGACTCAGTATCAGCCGATGTATGTGCAGCTGCAAGCGGCCGTCCTTTGGGCGATGCAAAATGGTTATCTTGATCCCATCCCGGTGGAGCGTGTGAAGGAATTTCAACTCAAGCTCCAGGAGTTTCTCAGCACGCGCAAGGAGGAGACCCTCAACAAAATTCTGGCCAAGAAGCAATTCGACGAAGAAGTCGAAAAGGACCTCCGGGCTGCCCTGGATGAATTTAAGGTGCTCTTTAAATAACTCCTCTATGGCGAGCCTTCGAGACATCCGCCGGCGCATCAAGTCGATTAAGAACACGGCGCAGATCACCAAAGCCATGCAAATGGTCGCGGCGTCGAAAATGCGCAAGGCTCAGGAAGCCGCCCTTAACGGTCGGCCCTACGCTATCCTGCTGAACCGCGTGCTCGTATCGCTGCGCAACCGTGTCGACCAAACTCTCCATCCCTTGCTGGAAAAACGCGAGGTCAAGAACGAACTGGTAGTTGTCTTGAGCACAGACAAGGGCCTTTGCGGAGCTCTGAACACCAACTTGTTTCGCGAAGCAGCCAACTTCGACGTGCAGAAGACAAAATTCATTTCCGTGGGGCGAAAGGGCACTCAGTTTTTGGCTCGCACGAAGCGGAACATGATTGCGGATTTTCCGCTCAAGGATCAGCCAACGTTTCTTGAGACTAAGGCCATTTCCAAGTTTTTCATCGAGAGATTTCTTAGCGGCGACGTCGACAAAGTCACCGTGCTTTACCCGCGCTTCGTCAACACACTCACCCAAAAGCCGACCGCCTTGACCCTGCTTCCGATTACAGGTCTGGAAGAAGCTGGTCTGACCGGTGTCTCAGAGGCTCCGATCCCCGAACCGGCAGGGGATATCATTTTTGAGCCGAGTCCGGAGAAGATCCTTGCAGAAATCGTTCCCTACTACGTGCACTTCGAGCTCTACCAGATGCTTCTAGCCACCCGGGCATCCGAGCACAGTGCCCGCATGGTGGCGATGAAAAGCGCCACCGACAACGCAAAAGACATCGTCAAAGATCTGACGCTCGAGTATAACAAGGCCAGACAGGCCGCCATCACAAATGAGCTTTTGGAAATTTCTACGGCTCAGCTCGCACTCGGCTAACCCCACCGCACATCATGAGTAACACAGGAAAAGTTGTCCAGGTCATCGGTCCAGTTGTGGACGTGGAATTCAATCCGCAAGAGGGGGACCTTCCAAAGATATTCGACGCGCTCGAGATCAATTTCAAAGGCGCGAAGGGACCCGTCAAACTCACCCTTGAAGTGCAGCAGCATCTCGGTGAGAATTGGGTCCGCGCCATTGCCATGAGTTCAACCGAGGGACTTCAACGGGGGATGGACGTCCTCAATACGGCCGCACCGATCTCCGTTCCTGTCGGGGAAGGCGTCCTTGGTCGAATTTTCAACGTGGTCGGAGAACCCACCGATCAACGCGGTCCGGTCGACTTTACCAAGAAGTATCCGATCCATCGCCCCGCGCCCCCGCTCGTCGAGCAGGACACCACAGCGAATATCCTCGAGACAGGCATCAAAGTGATTGACCTCATTTGCCCCTTCACCAAAGGAGGCAAAGTCGGCGCTTTTGGGGGAGCCGGTGTCGGTAAAACGGTCGTGATCATGGAGCTGATCAACAATATCGCCAAGGGACACGGCGGCTACTCGGTCTTTGCCGGCGTTGGTGAGCGGACTCGTGAAGGAAACGATCTCTACGGGGAAATGAGCGAAGCGGGTGTCATCGATCTAAAGAATATTCAGAACTCCAAGGTCGCGCTTGTTTATGGACAGATGAACGAGCCTCCGGGCGCGCGCTTGCGCGTGGCCCTTACTGCCCTTTCGATGGCGGAGTATTTCCGCGACGAGAAAAACCAGGACGTGCTTCTCTTTATCGATAATATTTTCCGGTTTTCGCAAGCCGGTTCGGAAGTGTCCGCATTGCTCGGGCGGACACCGAGCGCGGTCGGCTATCAACCCACACTGGCCGCCGAGATGGGCGACCTTCAGGAGCGCATTACATCCACAACGAAAGGATCTATTACTTCATTTCAGGCAGTCTACGTGCCCGCGGATGACTTGACCGATCCGGCCCCCGCCAACACGTTTGCGCATCTTGACTCCACCATCGTCCTTGAACGTTCCATCGCCGAACTCGGGATCTATCCGGCGGTCGATCCCCTGGCCTCGACATCCAAGGCCTTGGCCCCGGAAATTGTCGGTGACGAGCACTACGCCGTCGCACGCGGAGTCCAAAAGGTCTTGCAACGCTACAAAGATTTGCAGGACATCATCGCCATCTTGGGAATGGACGAGCTATCTCCCGACGACAAGCTGACCGTCTTCCGCGCGCGCAAAATTCAGCGGTTCTTGAGCCAACCATTTCACGTGGCGGAAGTTTTCACGGGTACACCCGGGCAATATGTCTCCATTGCGGAAACCATCCGCGCCTTTAAAGAAATTCTCGATGGCAAGCACGATGAAGTTCCCGAGGGTAACTTCTACATGAAGGGCGGCATCGATATGATCAAGGAATAGGCTCTTCGCGAATCCACAAGCTCCTACCATGTCTACTCTTCGACTTGAAATCGTTACTCCTGAGGCGAAGACTTTTTCTGACGATGTGGATTCAGTCGTAATTCCTGGCGCCGAAGGTGAATTCGGCGTCCTTCCCCAACACGTTGCTTTGATGACCGAAATCGTCCCTGGTGAACTTAGGATCATGAAGGGCGGCGAAGAGACCCGCCTTGCGGTGGGTGCTGGCTTCGTCGAGGTGACACAAGAATCGGTCTCCGTGCTGACAGATATGGCTGTTCTCGAACATGAAATCGATGAAGCGGCCGCCGAAGCGGCAATCAAGCGCGCCGAGGACGCAATGAAAAGCAAGCACCTCAGCGAGGAAGGCTATGCGGCGGTTCAAGCAGCCCTGCAAAAATCGTCAGCTCAACTGCGCGTTAAACGTCGCCGCGCCATTTAGTTTCCGGGCATCATCTTTCGCTCCTAGAGCGGTCGCCAAATTACAATCGTCGTAGTATGCCGACGGATATCCCCGAGTTTCTCGGTGACCGTCTCCGCGGACGGTCTTGCCTTCTCGGACAAGTACGAATCTTCTCCGACTTTCGCTTGTGCCATGTCGACGATGGCGAACGTCCTGATCTTGCAATCTTCACTGACCCTCACGATGCAATCGAAATCGCAAGATACGACGACAAGGGTGATTATCGACCTCTGAAAACTGCTCCCAATCTCCGGCACGGATGGTTGCTCAAATTGAAAAACCTCGAGGAGGTCACCCTGTCACTCGATTTTCTTTATCCGGCGGCGTTGGGCACCATCCTCGCATTTACGCGAAGAACACTGAAATACGTCGAGCTCCGCGAGACCCTTGCCAGGCAAACAGGAATGTACGCGGTCACGAAAAAGATCACCGACGAACAAGCCGAAGCAACAATCCTGCAGACGTGCAATCACGAGCACGGCTGCGTCCGTTATATTCTTTGGTCCATTTCAGCCGGACGTCCCAGTACTCTCAGCCATCAACCCTCTGAGATACCATGGCGGGAAAACGAGCTCCCCATTCTCTGTGCCGAAGCTTGCAACCTGCTTGTCGCTGCAGCACGCAAAGTGGTCAAGTCGGCGGCATAGAGCCTTCGTGCGTCTCCGGCTCGATGTGAACCACAACGTCGGCAAGATGAAAATTTCCCCTGAGGAGCGAACTCTTTACTAGATGCGCGATATCGTGCCCCTCCCGAACCGTGCGATCGCCGGGAACGCGCACATGAATGTCCGCGAAACGCATAAAGCCGCTTTTACGCACGCGGCACTTCTCAACGCTTGTCACGCCCGGCACTGCTTGAACCGCAGCGAGAATTTCGGCGACCAATTCCGGAGCGGCCTGCGCGTCGAGGACTTCGCCCATTGAAGCACGAAGCATTCCCACACCGTTGAAGATGATCAATCCGCAGGAAAAGAGAGCGGCCCAAGCATCAGCTTGCGCCCAGGCGGGTCCGCCAATCAATGCCGCCGAAATGCCGACCAGCGCGGCCAATGACGTGAGCGCGTCAGAACGGTGATGCAACGCTTCAGTTTGCAGAGCTCGGCTTTCAATGGCTTGCGCACGCATCCAAACCAACCGGAAAAGGCCTTCCTTCAAAAGAATAGTGACCACCAGCACAATTAGCGTAAAGCTTGCTGGACCATTCCCCAGCTCCATCGACCGCTGCAAAGCGACAATTTGGCGAATGCTATGAAGGCCAAGCGCCGCCCCCGCAGCCAGGAGCAGCAGTGAGCCGGCAACGGCTGCCAATGATTCCATTTTGCCGTGACCGTAAGGGTGCTCGGAATCTGGAGGACGTTCCGCATACTTGATCGCGCCCCACATCATCGTTGAACTCAAGACGTCCAGTGAAGACTCGATGCCGTCTGCTATGAGGGCGTTGGAATGTCCGAGAAGACCAGCTGCGATCTTGGCCAGCGCAAGGACCAGATTGATCAGAATTCCCGCCAGCAGAAACTTGCGGCTCTCACTCGCCCGGCGACCTACGAAATCCACGAGAAAGTTACAAGATTCGGAGTCCTAAAAGTTGGTAAAACTCATTCTTCCTGCGGCGGGTTCGAAATCATCACCCGGCGCCTTTTTCAGATACGCGACGATTCGCTCCTTTTCGCGTGGAACCGGCACGGGACCAGGCCCAACCCAGCCCCTTGGATGCTCCGTGACCGTGTAAACAATGTTGATAATCTCATTGGGCTTGGCGCCACTAGCTGTCCGGACAACCTGGCTGATCAGAGCCACCAGGTGCACGTTCTGTTGGGTGGGAGTTTCTCCGGGTGCTACGTCCACTCGCAATATCTCAACTTTGAAATATTCGGGAGCCTTCGCCTGCATCGATTCGTAGGCTGAAGGAGGAAGTTCCGCATGCAGGACTGGCACGAAGAAGAGGATCAGCAACAGTCGCAATTTCATTGCTGATATTTCCCTAGCAGATCGCCCGCCTCGCGTAAATGGATGGATGCCTCACCTCATTGGCCCGCGCTTCGACACTCATTCACAAACTCAGCGACTGCGCCTTGAATCTGTGAGGCGAGATCAACCTTTGGTTGCACGAAGCGAGGCTTGAACCAGGGGAACATTCCCAGGAGATCGTATGTAACAAGGATCTGACCGTCACAGCCACTTCCGCTGCCGATTCCGATCGTTGGCACGCGCGTCTTTCGCGAAATGGATGCAGCTACCGGCGGCGAGACCAGTTCAAGCACCAGACCAAATACTCCCGCTTCATCTAGCGCCAATGCATCCGCAATTAACTCTTCCGCTTGATCGGGGTTTTTCCCCTTTACCCGATACCCCCCTTCCTCCTTTACCTTCTGAGGAAGCATCCCGATATGACCGAGCACGGGAATTCCTTCGTCAAGAATGCCCTTAATCACCGGCAGCAGTTCCCGACCGCCTTCCGGCTTTACTCCTTTCGCCCCAGCTTCAACTAGTCTGCGGGCACTGCGGATGGCGAGAGCTTCCGTTTCGGTGCTGTGCACAGGCAAGTCAGCAATCAGGGGCGTTTTACTAACGCCGCGGGAAACGGCACGGGTGTGATGCACCATGTCCTCCAAGGTCACCTCCGTCGTATCCGGGTAACCCAAGACCACCATGCCCAGCGAATCGCCAACGAGCAGAAAATCAAGCCCCATTCCATCGAGCAGTCTACCCATGGGATAGTCATAGGCGGTAAGAGCAGCAAACTTCCAAGATTTCGCCTTGCGATCGATAAAGGATGCGGCGAGAGAACCAGGTTCGTACTTTTTATCGATAAAATCGTCTCCCATTAGGATAATCATCAGTATATTGAGTCGCAATAAACTGTCACACGCTCTTCGGTGTTGAGTTCACGGAGGAGTTCTTCAACGTTTCGAGAAAAATTGGGGAGGATAAGGGTCGGTTGGATGTCCGCGAGCGGGCGAAGGACAAAAAGGCGTTGCGCGATACGAGGGTGGGGAAGGGTAAGGTTAGGGGTTGAGATAACGATACCGTCGCAATAGAGCAGGTCGATGTCGATCACGCGAGGGCTGTTTCTCGCGGCGGAGGGGGGCCTTCCGAGGGCTTGTTCGATGCGCTGAAGTTTTCCGAGGAATTCTTCCGGATCTCCCTGAATGGAAAGCTCCAGGACGGCGTTGAGGAAGGGAGGGGAATCTTCCGGACAATCCACGGGCGAAGTTTGGTAGACCCGAGAGCAGAGCATGGGCTGCATGCCAGAATGGAGGCGATCGAGTCGCCTACGGGCAGATTGGAGATATGTGAGACGCGGTTCAATGTTGGATCCAAGTGCAATCCCGGTGCGCATTTCTCAAAAGCAGATGTGATCGACGAAGCGGGAGTCCTCCCGCTGCCCACAAGTCCTGACGGCCTATTTCAAGCCAAGGACATCTTGCATATCGTATAGCCCGGGTGGCTGGGATGTTGCCCACTTTGCGGCGCGGAGCGCGCCCTTTGCGAAGGTGTCCCTGCTGGAGGCTTTGTGGGTTAACTCCAGGCGCTCGCCAGTGTTCGCGTAGACCACGGTGTGGTCCCCGACGACATCGCCGCCGCGCAACGCATGCAAACCGATCTCTGTCCTGGTTCGTTCGCCCACCATACCTGTGCGTCCGTGACGGGCATCGCGTTCATAGGAAAGGCCACGGACCCCAGCGAGGATCTCTGCCAAACGCTTAGCCGTGCCGCTCGGAGCATCCTTCTTCAACCGGTGATGCATCTCGACCACCTCGAGATCAAATTCGGATCCAAGAATCTCGGCCGCTTTACGCGTCAGCCAAAAGAGAGTGTTAACGCCCACGCTAAAATTGGGAGCAAACACGATCGGGATCTTACGCGCAGAATTCGCCACTCTCTGTCGGCTGTTGCTATCCTGGCCAGTGGTCCCGATGATCAAGATTTTTCCGGCTTGCTCACAGATCTGTGCCACTGCGGCGGTCACTTCGGCCTGTGTAAAGTCTATGACCGCTTGGCAGCCGGGCAGAGCCGCTTGCAAATCGTCTCCGATGTCAACCTGAGCCATTACCTCAAACTCAGGATCAGCCGAGGCACAAGCAACCACGGTTTGGCCCATGCGCCCTCTGGCACCGTTGATCAGCAGCGTGAGCGGGGTCATCGAAAATGCGATCAAGTGAGCAACTTCGTCGAAGCAACGGCATCGGTTAGGTGAGGATTCATAGAATTTTCAATGCCGTCAGCGTTGATCGCAATTTGTCTTGGTTGGAGGCAGACATCTCGCAAAGGGGCAGGCGAACTTCGGCACTCATCGCATTCTTCAATGAGAGTGCATATTTGATGGGAACCGGGTTGGGCTCGATGAAGAGGTCCTTAAAGAGACCATAGTAGTGTCTGTGTGCTTCGACGGCTTCGTTGACTCGACCTTCGCGCCAAGCACGAACGAGGCTCGAAATTTGCCGGGGAAGTAGATTTGATGCGACGCTGATAACGCCGACGCCTCCAGCGGAAAGAAACGGCAGGGTGAGCGAATCGTCGCCAGATAGGATTTCAAAGTGCGCAGGCAAGGCTTGTTGGAGCTGACTGACCCTCTCCACCGAACCTCCCGCTTCCTTTATACAAACAATGTTGGCACAGTCAGTCGCCAGACGCGTCACGGTTTCAACTGCGATTTCGATCCCGCACCGGCCAGGTATGCTGTAGAGAAGAATGGGGATTCCAACAGCGGCAGCCACCGCTCGATAATGGCGATACAGCCCCTCCTGCGACGGTTTGTTGTAGTAGGGAGCGACGAGGAGAGCGGCATCCGCGCCAAGCCTTTCAGCTTCGCGCGTTAGGGAAATAGCCTCGTTGGTGGAATTGGACCCCGTTCCTGCGATCACCCGGCAGCGCCCCTTGGCGCACTGGATTGCCGTTTCAATTACCTCGGAATGCTCCTGGTGAGAAAGGGTCGGAGATTCCCCAGTCGTTCCTACAGGAACAATGCCCTCGACTCCGCCGGAAATCTGCGATTCAATTAAATGCTCGAACGCCTCGCGGTCGAACGCACCGTTCTTAAAGGGTGTGACCAGGGCGGTATAGGTGCCGGCGAATGACATTGGGGTGTGCAGAACTACAGGGAAATCGTTCCGTCGAAAACAAAATCTGCCGGACCGGTCAGAGTTACATTGCGAAAATTCCCGTTGGAGGCTTCGAATCCAACCTCGAGAGTATCTCCTCCCCGAACCTTCACTTTGACCGGCGACACCGAACCGGAGCGCATGCTGTGAAGCAGCGCGGCAGCGCATACGCCGGTTCCGCAGGCGAGAGTCTCCGCCTCCACACCACGTTCGTAGGTGCGAACGGCGATCGATTGCGGTCCGAGCACTTGAACAAAATTGGCATTGGCCCCCCTCGGCGCGAAGGCAGGGTGATGACGAAGGGCCGCTCCGTCTTTGTCGACATCGATGGCAGTGACGTCGTTGGCGAAAACGACAGCATGGGGAACCCCAGTATTCAGGAAGTGGACGTTCAGGGTTCGCCCGTTAATGAGTAGATCGAAAGGAGCGCGATGGGAATTGGGTTCGCTCATGGTAATACAAACCAGGTCGCCAGGAAAGGAAGCTCGGATGACTCCCGCCAAGGTTTCGAAGCTCATCTCCGCATTGCTTGCCCCCAAACGCCTCGCGAAACGGGCAAAACAGCGCGCCCCGTTGCCACACATTTCCGCCTCCCCACCATCAGCATTGTAGTAACGCATTCGAAAATCGGCGCCCTGAGTCGAGGACTCGACAGCCAGAACGCCATCGGCACCCACACCACGATGTCGGTCGCACAGCAGCGTCACGCGGGAAGCGTCCAGAGCGACCTCTCTATTCCGATTGTCGACCATGACGAAGTCGTTGCCGGCGCCGTTCATTTTGGTGAAGGAAAGTTGCATGACTTGCGCAAACTAGGCGGACTTCGTGGCTTGCACAAGCGGCTGAACGAAATGGGCGACTCGGTCGGCGAGATCAGGAGCATCGCGATTTTCTGCGATGTGTCTGACGATTGCGCTGCCAACAACGACCGCGTCCGCCTGCCTCGCCACCATGGCAGCCTGCTCTCCGGTGGAGATCCCAAATCCCACGGCAATCGGCAGTCTTGTATGCCTGCGAAGCTCGGCAACTTGCGACGAGATGGTCTCCGAAAGGCAACTCTGTTCGCCAGTCACTCCCTCACGAGAAACGTAGTAGACGAACCCTTGACCAGTGGCAACGATGTTCGCCATGCGCTCAGAAGGAGTGGTGGGCGCGATCAGACGAATCGGATCCAGACCCCCTGATAAGATCAGCTCGGTATTTTGTTCGGCTTCGTCAGGCGGAAGATCAAGGATCAAAAGCCCGTCTGCTCCGGCCGCAGCTGCATCCGTCAGGAATTTTTCAAAACCATACGCGTAGATGGGATTCAGATAGGTGAAAAGAACAATCGGAAGCTCGGAATTCGCACGGAAGCGCCGCACAATCTCAAGGGATCTCGCCACCGTCATTCCCGCGGCGAGCGCCCGGCCAGAGGCTGCTTGAATTGTCGGGCCGTCGGCGAGGGGATCTGAAAAGGGAATGCCCAACTCCAGAAGATCTACGCCCGCGGACTCGAGTGCGTGAGCAATATCGAGCGTTGCTTCGAGCGAAGGGTCACCTGCGGTAATGTATGCGATAAACCCGCTCTCTTGTTTGGAAGCGAGGTTCTGGAATCGCCGGGAAATTCGTTGAGGATTCACCACGGGATGAGTGCAATCCGCGGTTCACTCGATATTGCAAGCCTTTTTGGATGATACGGGAGACCATCTGGATTTTTGAATTCGTCGGGCGACTTTCGGGCCAGCCGCAGAGCGGTTGCGATGGTCAGATGAAGCCTTGTTGATTCAGCTTTTTTCCCGACCAATCAAGACCCCCGCTGGCGCCAAATCGGCACTGCCAAGCAGGACCTCAAGGCCCTCTAATCCTGGAACCTGGACCGCAAACGGATTGTAGTTAAAAAAACAACGCAGCAGGCCAAGTCTCCGTGTCCGGACACCATCGGGAAGCTCGGTGATCGGCAGGTTCTGCTTGCTGGCCATCATTCTCACCAAGTCTTGAAGCCACTGGTCGCTGGGCGAGCCTGCTAGGTAAAGAAACCGTTCACAACTAAACAGCGCGCCCTGCCCATCCTCGAAACGGGCGACTGGCTCAAGACTGCTCGCGACCTGCTCTGCCCACGTTTCTGCGACGTACGACCGTCCGTTCCACTGCAAAGGCTTCGGCGCGAAGCGGGGCAGGCTGTCGACTCTCAATATCCTCAAGGGCAGGAATTCTTGAAGAGCACCTGGCGGCAGCTTTTCGGGAATTTGAAAATTTGCCGTCTTCGAACCCAGGCGCGGACCAAAAAGAACCAGTCCCGAGGAATGACGTATCGCATCCAAGAACTCGGCACGCACGATGGGAAGCGGAGGGACGAGGACGAGCCGATAGCCCGCGAGGTCATGTCTCTGAGAGACCACGTCGACGTTTAATCCCAGGCGCCGGACGGCGCGGTAAAATCTGAATACCTCGTTGAGGTAGACGAACTCACTGGATTGCGGCTGAATATTGATCGCCCACGCGGCTTCATAATCGAAGACCAGCGCAACGTCAGCTCGTTGCGTCAACTCGCCTGCAAAGAAAGGAAGCTCCTCTTTCAATTGGGTGATCTCGGCACAAGCGGTATCGGCGTCGCCGGTAGGAAGGTTTAACCCAGAGTGGTATTGCTCCTGTCCGAACGGAGCTTGCCGCCAGCGGAAAAAACTGACGACTTCGGCACCGTGGGCGAAAGCTTCCAAAGCCCAGAAACGCACCATTCCAGGAAGGGGCGCCGGATTGTATGGAGCCCAGTTGACCGGACCCGGCTGCTGTTCCATAACCCACCAGCGACCTCGGCCACACCCGCGATAAAGGTCATGATGGAGGGCGACATAGTCCGGGTCGCCCGACCGCAGGAAATGCTTGCGGTGCGTTTCAGAAAAAAGAGGAAAAGACGCCAAGAAGCCCAGCGGGTAGGAATCCCAGCTGGCAAAATCCAGGTCGCCTGCGACTTCAAAGTGTTCGAAATCCGTAAACCCGGCCATGAAGTTGTGGGTGATCGGTCGCCCGGGAGAAAGCTCACGCAGGATGTCCACTTGGAGCCGTTGGAACTCACGAACCATGTCGGAGCTGAAGCGCCGAAAATCCAAAGCATGTGCGGGATTGGGGTCCGTCGGCGTGCGCTGTGGCAACTCGATCTCATCGAAGTCTCGATATTCCATGCTCCAGAACACATTGGCCCAAGCCCGGTTCAACGCTGTGATGTCAGCATAGTGTTCTCGAAGCCACTGTCGAAATCGCGACCGGGCTGCGGAAGAGTACGAAACTGCTGTGTCGTGGCAGCCAAATTCATTGTCCACTTGCCAGGCGTAAACTGCCGGGTGATTACCCACCGCTTTGGCTAGATGCGTCACAATTTGCCGGCATTTTGCCCGATATCCCTGATGCGAAAAACAGTAGTGGCGCCGCGAGCCGAACGCCCGGGGAAGTCCGTCTTTATCAAGGGAAATCATATCGGGCATCGAATCGACCAACCACTTGGGCGGACTGGCGCTTGGGGTTCCTACCACCGCAGCAAGTCCCTCATCCTTCACAATCCCGAGAAACCGCTCGAGCCAGCCGAAATCGAATCTGTCAGGCTCGGGCTCGAACCGACTCCAAGCAAATTCCCCTACGCGGACGAATTTGATGCCTAAGCCGCGCATTCTCCGCACGTCCTCAGGCCAACGAGTTTCTTCCCAATGTTCTGGGTAATAGCAGACACCTAGCGAAGGGGACGAACCTTTCTTTTCAAGCATAATGAAGGAATTAGAACTGGTTTTGGACGATAGCCCAAACGCTGGCGAGCGACTTGACCGGGACCCGACTGATGTCCCGTTACTTCTCCATGTTTTTTCTGGCGTCCCTCAAGGCTGCTTCCGGAGTTGCCTCTCCGTTCGTCGCCGTCTCGAATGCCGCTTTCATGGAACTCCAAAGTTTACCCATCTGGGGAATGTTGGGCATCACAACCCCGTTCTGAATGTTCTCATACGTTCCCTTGATCAACGGATCTTTAGCGCTCATCTCGTCGGCAAGAACTTGGACCGCAGGAACGCCAAGAGGGGCGTCGGCGTCAATCGCCTTCAGACCCTCAGCAGTACAAACAAATTTTTCAAGAAACTGCATTGCGAAGTCGGCATTCGGGCTGGCACGATTTATGAATGCGGTGAGAACGCCAACGAACGGCTTGCCTGGATTTCCGTTAAGCCCGGGTAACGGCGCGAGATCGAAATCGACCCCGCTTTTACGAAGGTTCGCCCAAGCCCACGGACCGTTAATCATCGTCGCAAGTTCCCCGGTCGCCATTTTCTGTTCACCTACATTTTGCGTTGAGCCTTTCGGAAGCACGTCTGTGTTGATGAGGTCCACGATCGCCTTCAAGCCTTCAATGGCGCCCGCGTTATCCACACCAATATCCTTAATGTCGTAGCCGCTCTCCGTTCTTTTGAAAGTGTAAGCTCCGGCACTGGCAAGGAACGGAAAGCCAAAGTAGGGGGTCTTGTAGTCCCACATGATCGCCATCAGTTTGGGGTCCTTTGCCTTCAGTTCTTTAGCAAAGGCGGGAAATTCCGAGAGCTGGGCGGGTGGTTTTCCCGGGACCAGTTTCTTGTTTACGACCAACGAAACACACTCAAGAGCGACGGGATACCCCCAAATCTGTTTGTTGTGGGTCACCGCATCCCAAGACATCGGGATGAACGCTCCCTTGAAGCTCTCGTCAATCTCCAGCGGCTTTAGCAATCCTGCATCAGCCCATTCTCCGATTCGATCGTGTGCCCACAAGAAGATGTCAGGACCTTTGCCGCCCTGGGCGGCGGCTTGGAATTTTTCGGTAATTTGCTCCTGGGTCTCGACCTTAACAGGTATCCCCATCTCTTGTTCAAATTTCTTGCCAAGCTCAACCCACGAGCGGAAGCCCCTGTTGTCGCTAAGCCAAATAACAAGTTCGCCCTCGGTCCATGGAAATGCCCGAGGAGCGGATAAGAATACCAATACGGCAATGAGAAGGTTGTTTTTCATAATTCGGATCCAAGTGCTGCGCCCACCAACGCAGGGCGTATCGAAAAGCAGACGAGGGCGTCACTGATCGCAGCGACACGTGTGAATTCTCCTGGTCCTTCCCGAATCGTTCAGCTGTTTGTGGGGGTTGACTCGTGTGCCTCAATCTCTAGCAGAAGAAACTCGAGAGATCAAGGAAGGGTGCTCCGCCAGATCCGCGTCCTTTGCCTTACAGCGGACTCCCAGGCGTCTTGTGAACCCTTTCAGACAAACAACCCGTCTCCATCATAAGCTCGAAGAGAATCACGTCGCGTTAGCGGCCAAGAAAAAGGGGAAATCGGTCGATCAAGTGGGTTGGAAAATCATCTAACCAAACGCGGCGATGGAGTTTTAGTTTGGGGTTCGTCCCAACCTCATTGTGAATACTCAGGCATGCCTGTGAGCCGGAGAGGAGCATTCTCGAAAGTTATTCGGAAGTTATTCACACAAAGTGAAATGCCTCGGCCCCAAGTGACTATCTATAACATCATATAATATATGTCATATATAGTTAAGGTCTCTGAGAAGGAATGAATGCACGCCCGGGGCTCCATTTTGCTCTGCCGGTGGCCTCTGGTGTGGTATGGATTGAGCGATCGTGTCTTGGAAGATTGCTGACGTTATCGACTTCGAATGGCTTCTCGCCGAAGATGGTGAGCTTGACGAGACGGCGCTGCGAACTCGCGACAGCGCCCTTTCTTCTCGAATCTCCAAGCCTGATCGAAGGCCGACGGCAAACGATCGCAAGGAGATTTTCTGGGCATGGTTGCAGGCGCGACGCAGCGAAATTGCCGAGACCCCGCCAGGCGAATACTTTCTCAGCGCTTGGCAGCTACTCGTGGTTCTTTCTGCTTTGACCGGTGCTTGCCTTGGAATGAGCGTCGCCGCGGCCATCCTTTTGGCCTACACGGGCGACGAGCCGATTAATGTAGGTTGGTTTTTCGCCTGTACCGTAGGAGTTCAGTGGTTGATCCTGCTGGTCGCCTTGCTGATCTGGATCTTGAGACGCACGACACACCTCTTCGAAAACTTTCGTCCCCTGCGGAGCCTAGTATCGGGGTTGCTTTGGTCGCTGAGTGCTGCTTTGCAGCGGCTTCCTGGTGAGCGACGCGAACGCATGCGTGCGCGCTGGATGGGAATTCGCCGCAAGGGCGAAGTCTTTCAGCTGCTTGTCTGGCCTCTTCTGATGATTACTCAGATTTTTGGCGTTTTTTTTAACGTCGGTGTGTTGGTTGCTTTATTGCTGCCTTTGGGCAGAGACGTCGCCTTTGGCTGGCAGTCGACGCTGAAGACGAGTCCAGAGACAGTTTATCAACTTGTTTCCTCCATCGCGGCCCCTTGGTCTTTCCTTCCGAACCCTCATCCGACTCGAGAAGATGTCCTTCAAAGCCGTTTTTCGTATAGCGAAGGCATCCATTCACTTTCCTTGCCCGCAATGACCTCGTGGTGGCCATTCCTGTTCTACGCCACCTTTTTTTACGGTTTTACCGTAAGACTTGTTTTGTTGCTTTGGTGCGTGGTTGGCTTGCGAGCGGCGCTGCGTGGTTTTTCCTTCAGCCATGCCGGGCACAATGCTCTTTTTCGTCGACTGTCGGGGCCCTTTATTCAAGGTCACCTGGACACAGCCCGGCTTGAGGTGCCGAAGTCCTATCCGTCGATGGACCACAAAACGAGCGGCTTGTGTCTCGCATTGGTTGCCGGTGAACTTGAGATCGCGGAAAGCGAGGTGGAATCAGCTTTGAGCACAACGTTAGGCTGGCAGTTATCTCAACCGATGCTCCCTCTCCGAATCGATGACCCGAGTGGCAATGCGGCCGCGCTGGAGCGAATTCATCGGGAGGCTCCCTCGCTGGCGGGGATCGCGGTGTTGATTGGTGCACGGCGTATCCCGATTCGTGCGATTGCGTTGGTGCTTCAGAGAATTACGAGGACCGCCGGGGCAGACATTGAGGTTCTTGTGCTCTTGGCGCACGATGGCGCTGAAGACCTCGGCATGCCAGATATGACCGAGAGATTGCGGACGTGGCGCAATTTCCTGGCCGTTCACGACCTTCACGTGGGTTTGGAAATGTGGCCACGATGAGTGAGATGGTTCCCACGTTCGCAATCGTCGGAGCCGTAAATCATGGAAAATCATCTGTGGTTTCGACTCTCGCGGAAAACGATCAGGTGCGAATCAGCTCGATGCCTGGGGAAACGGTCACCTGCCAGCGATTTTGGCTTCGCGATCTGTTTGCGTTCTACGACACGCCAGGTTTTCAAAACGCTATCGAGGCGCTTCGGGAATTGGAGCCGGCGGCGCGCGCACCTGAGCCTCTGGCGGTCTTTCGCGCTTTTCTCTCTCGCAATGTCAGTCGGCAGGACTTTGAAGCCGAATGCCGTCTTCTTGAACCAATTGTCAAAGAGGATGCAGGAATCATTTACGTTGTTGACGGGTCCGAACCGCTCCTCGAGATCCACATCGCGGAGATGGAAATTCTCAGACTGACCGGGCAGCCTCGCCTGGCGATTATCAACCGAACGAAATCCGAAGATCACCTCGAGGAATGGCGCCGGCGGCTTGGGCTGCACTTTAATGCGGTGCGCGAATTCAACGCGCACCATGCGACCTTCGCAGATCGCGTCGAATTGCTCGAGACCCTCGCGGGAATCGAACAGCGATGGAAACCGCGGCTCATGGAGGCGGTCGCAATTTTCCGCGAGGAATGGGAAAAACGGATCGATGATTGCGCCGACATCATTTGCGAGTTGATTGCCGATGCGCTGACACACAGCGAGTCCGCCGCGAGTTCAGAACTGGCCTCGCGCCAGAAGGCTATTGGCGAAAAACTCAAGGCGCATTTTATGAGGTCGTTGAGCGAGCGCGAAGCCAGAGCGCATCGCGAGCTAATTCTTCTTTTCGAGCACCACCGCGTGAAGACCGCGCACTCGATCGACCCTGTGATCGACGCGGGGTTGTTCAGCGAGGAGACGTGGCGCTTGTTTGGACTTGACGAAAAGCAACTTGTTGTCGCGGGGACGATCGGTGGCGCCGCGGCTGGCGCTCTCTTTGATCTCGCAACCGCCGGACACTCGATTGGCATCCCTACCTTTCTCGGAGCTGCCGGGGGTGCGGTGGGAAGTTTTCTCATGGGAAAGAGGCGGCCTGAGCTCAAGGCCACCTTGCCAAGTGCCTTTCCTTTCGCTGCGGGCAAGCAGGTCCAACTCGGCGGCCGGAGACTCTCGGTGGGCCCGTGCCAAGCAGTAAACTTTCCCTGGATTCTTCTTGACCGGGCCTTGGGTGTTTTCTGTTACCTCCTGGGTCGGGCCCACGCGCGCCGCGATGAAGCTACTCTTGGCGCCTCAGAGCTTAAGGAAGTGCTCGAGCGATACGCCGCAAATTCATCAAATTGGAGCGCTGAGGAGCGCAAAACGTGTGAGAAGATTTTCGCCGCGATTCGGCGCAACAAGTCCACCGCCGAGCAACGCGATACTCTGCGACTTATCATTCGCGAGCAACTTAGCACGCTGAGCAGATTACAACCCGCGGGAACGCCTTGATTGCTTAGCCATGCGTTCGACATTACCTCGAGCTTTCACTGCCCTTCGAGAGAGGCTTCGCACCTTTGTCCAACAAGCGAGAACTGGGCTTGCTTGGCTTCGCTTATCCTCCTCCCCTCTTGTGAGCAGGCGCGCGCCGGATCGCCACTTCGAATTCCGTTCGAACTCTAGAGATTCCTGATGAGCTGACCCAAAATCTCCTCCAAGCCTTTAGCGAGCTGATCTTGTGCCAGCCTCGAGTTCTTCAGGAGCTTGTTGAAGCCTACTACACTCGAAGGATGCCCAATGAGATAGCGAAACAACGCGAGCGGATCAGGACGACCCGTGCGGGGATTCAGGAGGACGCTCGCGGGGACCGGCAGGTCGTCCTCCACGTCATCGCTGATGCATCGGATACTCAGCATCGGAAGCTGGCGTGCCGCACAGACCAGCGCCAGATGGGCAGTTTCCAAATCACCCGCCAGGCAACCCGTGCGCATTCCGAGCAACTTCTTGTCTTCCGCCCTCTCGAGAATTCCTTCGGCTGTAATAACGGACCCGACGTGCCAACGCTCATCGAGGTTCAGCTTGGCAACGATATTCGCGTCCGAGTGATTCTCTCCCAGGATCAGATCTCCCGCTTTCAGACCCGGCTGCAGTCCTCCGGAAAATCCTGCCGAGATGAGCAGGGCCGGCTGTGCCTCTCCGAGTTTCCTCTCCAAGTTCTTCGCCGCTCCTAAGCCCATCTCTCCAAGCAGCCAGACACCGACGCGGAGGCGCGGATCGTGCCGCGCCCGAAAGCATGCGCTTTCAAACTCCAGTGCGAAGGCGATGGCGATCATCGTTCTTGTCTCTTTTTAATCACAATCTCCAAGAGATCTCCAGCTGGAGGTTGCGCTCTTTCCCCAAAGCACCTTGCCGTAAACTCGGCAAGTCGATCCTCCGGGACCCGCACGAGCAGCCGGATTTCGGATTCGCTAGCCCCTCTTGGGATAGCAAACCCACCGACGGCCTTGAGCAGCTCTTCGACACGCCTCCTCTCCTCCTGCATATCCGAGGCGACAAGCTCAAGCGTGGTTACTTCCGTCTCAAGGTTTTGTGGAGCCAGCTTCTCATCGGCGATTCCCTTGAGAAGGTTCTCCAACGCTTCTGCACCGGTTGCCTCGGGAGAATCTGCTGCCTGCGGCGACGCTTTCCGGGTTACGGAGTGCACAGCCAAGAGCACGCTGGCAATCGGCAATGCCAGCGCAATTAGACAGACGGCAATAGTCACCGCGAGCCGCCAGGTGAACCGGAAATGTTGCTGTCCTTCAGTTTGCAATGTTGACCGGGGTGTTGCGGTCTAGGATATTCCCCCACCTTTCCTGATGTCCATCGAACGCACGCGCAATTTTTGCATCATCGCGCACATTGATCACGGCAAGACAACCCTGTCCGACCGGTTGCTCGAGAGCACCGGGACGATCGCCGACCGCGACAAACAGGATCAGTTGCTCGATTCGATGGATTTGGAACGCGAACGCGGCATCACTATCAAAGCACACCCGGTCGCGATGAAATATCGGGCGCAGGACGGCCAGGATTACCGGCTCAACCTGCTCGACACCCCCGGGCACGTTGATTTCTCGTATGAAGTCTCCCGCAGCCTGGCCGCTTGTGAGGGCGCGTTGCTTGTCGTGGACGCGGCTCAAGGCGTCGAAGCTCAGACAGTTGCCAACGTTCACCTGGCTCTCAAACAAGGCCTCACCATTATCCCGATCATCAACAAAATTGACCTTCCAAATGCGGACATCGAGACCGTCAAAAAACAGCTCGAAGACATTCTGGCGATCCCGGCCGATGAAGCCATTCAAGCCAGCGCGAAGGTCGGACTGGGTATTCAGGAGATTCTGGAAGCCATCGTCCATCGCATTCCTTCGCCACGGGCAGCTGACGAGACACTTCGGGGTCTCGTCTTTGACTCTGTCTTTGATGGCTACCGCGGCGTCGTTGCCTACATCAGGGTGGCTACGGGAAGCGTCACACCTGGCCTCGGCGTGAAGCTGATGTCGACCAATCAAAATTACGAAATCAAAGAGGTGGGCCTTTTCACGCCGAAGATGGTCCCGCAGCCTCGCCTCAACGCCGGGGACGTCGGCTATTTCATCGCTAATATCAAGACCTCCGCCGATATCAAGATCGGCGACACCTTGACGGATTCTCGACGCCCCGCACCCACTCCGCTGGCTGGTTTTCAAGAAGTCCATCCCATGGTCTTCAGCGGCATCTATCCAATCAATACAGCGGATTTCGAGCACCTCAAAGCGGCAATGTCCAAACTTCAGCTCAACGACTCGGCGTTCGTCTTTCAACCCGAGAGCTCGGTCGCTCTTGGCTTCGGCTTTCGTTGTGGCTTCCTCGGCCTTCTTCACATGGAGATTATTCAGGAACGCCTCAGGCGGGAGTATAACATGGACATCATCGCCACCTATCCGAGTGTCGTATATGAAGTCGTCAAGACCAACGGAGAACATATCGAAGTCGATAATCCGGCCAATCTCCCCGACATGAGCGTAGTCGAGGAAATCCGCGAGCCCGTGGTGAAATGTTTTGTCATGGTGCCCAACGAAAACATTGGAGACATGATGCAACTCGTGCTCGACAAGCGCGGCACCGTCGAGCACACAGAGTCGCTTGACTCACGCCGCGTCATGCTCACTGCCACTCTGCCACTCAATGAAATCCTCGTCGACTTTCATGACAAAATTAAGACGCTCACGCGTGGATATGGCTCAATGGATTACGAACCCACCGGCTATCGCGAAGCGGACCTGGTGAAACTTGAAATGCTCGTCAACGGCGAACCGGTTGACGCATTCTCCTCGATCGTCCATCGAGACAAGGCCGACGCCCGCGGCCGGTCATTGGCTGCGAAACTCAAGGAAGTGATCCCCGCTCAGCTCTACCAGGTCGCCATTCAGGCGGCCATTGGCGGGAAGATCATCGCACGAGAGAATGTCACTGCGTTGCGTAAGAACGTAACGGCGAAATGTTACGGCGGCGACATTACTAGAAAAAGAAAGCTACTAGAAAAACAGAAGGAAGGTAAGAAACGGATGAAGGCAATCGGTTCGGTAAACATACCTCAGGAAGCATTCATCCAAGTTTTAAAGACCAGCTAGGACAGTCACACGGAGCAATGTTTTGGAACGCTCGTCTGTGAGAATTCTGTTTGAGGCATTGATAGCGAACTAGCTGGGATGTTCTTTACACCGAAGTACGTCAAGGAGGGACGGCACTACCGTCACGCGCTGAAGCGGTTGATCCATTACAAGAAGGATATTTTGACCGCTAAAGATCTGGGAGTTCTCCAAGAATTGCTCGCCAGATTGAAGTCGGCATTGAAGAGCCGCCAGCAGGAGGAGATTTACGCTGTCCGGGACGAGATCGAGCGAGCGGTGGGACGAATCGCGCCGCCTCCGAAGGATGCGGGCTGGCGCGAGAATGTAGAAGTCTTCTTAGTGGCGATTGTGATTGCGGCTGGAGTGCGCGCGTATTTTCTTCAACCGTTTAAAATTCCAACGGGCTCGATGCAACCGACTCTATTCGGAATCGTGGGATCGCCAACGTCCTCTTCCCCGCCAAACCCCATCTCACGAGCAATTCAGCTGTTTTGGTTGGGTCGGCATTACATCGAGGTAACCGCCAAGGAGGCTGACATCATCGTCGAGCTTCAAGAAGCCACCTACCTAAATTTTTTCACCTTCACGACCATAGTTGGAGAAAAGAATTCTTATACTGTGTTCGCACCACGCGATACTCTCTATCGCGATTTTGGTGTTCAACCGCGCAGGAGGTATCAAAAAGGGGAAATAATTGCGCAAGGCTTCGTCCAGACCGGCGACCAGGTGTTTGTAGACAAAATGTCCTATCACTTCATGAACCCGAGCCGCGGCGATGTTTTCGTCTTCAAGACCAATGGGATCAGGCGCATTGAGATCGGCCTTCCCGAAGGGATCGAATCACAGCACTACATCAAGCGCTTGGCGGGTATCCCTGGAGACACACTGCGCATCGCCGCGCCTGATTTGCTCATCAACGGCCGCAAAGCCGCTCAATGGGTTTTTCAGCGGGTCATGAGCGAACGGGACGGATACCGCGGTTATTCCAACATGCCCCAATTTCCGTATCTCTCGACGCCGGAGGAAATGTTCACTGTTCCCGACGGCGGTTATTTCGCTCTTGGAGACAACAGCTATTTCTCGCGCGACAGTCGTGATTTTGGTGCAATTCCGGACCAGAATGTAACCGGCCGCGGACTCTTCGTCTACTGGCCCTTCGGACAACGTTGGGGACTTATTCGATAGACGTCGCATGTCGAAAGCCGACTAAGAAGAGCAGGTCAAAAGACTTTGGTCGCTTGGCGTCTTGCTTGCGAGTGTCTCAATAACGAGCCAGGCACACTCCATACGCCGGAATGCCAACGGCTCCCTCTAGTTCACGCTCTTCTAGAAGGTCGAAGCTCGATTGCTTAAAGGTGACTACCTTCGTTTCGGACGTAAAATTCAAGAGAAAGCAAAAGCGTTCTCCTTCGGTAACTCGCACCGTGGCCTGAAGCCCGGCGGGGATTTCCGCCCATGCTCGCAGAGGATCCTCAAGCGAGAGGGCGTCCAACAAGGCAGCCACATTCTCGAAAGTGAAAAAACTGCCGAAGTGCACCACCCTCCCCTTCCCTTGCCTTCGAAGACTGACCGCAGGTTTCCCGGCATAGTAATCAGAATTGTAAGAGGCGAGTACCGTGATGTCCTCCCGAAGCGGGGCAATCACTTCGTTAAAGACCGGCGCGTCGACGGTAGCATCGACCGATGCAAAGGAGATGGCAGACGTTTCACCAGGAGGAACTACGGTAAAATCCTCCACCCAAACCCCCACAAGATTTTCGTAGAATTCCTTCCCCGAGGCGTCGTAGCACCAATGTTTACGGTCTCGGTAGGCGCTCCAGCAGCCGAACACAAGCGTTCCGCCGCCCTCCACGTAATCCCGCAAGCGTCCTATATCCGGCGCCGCCAGGACGTGCGCGTGGGGGAAGAAAACGATCTCGTATTCATCTAGATGGTCGCCCTGCTCCAGGCTCGACAAAGCGAGAACATCTGCAGACAAGTGTCGTTCCGAAAGCGCCCGATACACCGCGCGCTCGCCGGCATCACGTTTCTGTCCGGTGACGTGCTCGATTCTTGCATGTGACTCGTTGTCAAAATCGTACAGGATTGCAGCGTGCGAGGCGCACCGGGTACGCGTCAGAATGGGGCCCAGCCGCTGGATCTCACGCCCGAGCTGCTTTGCTTCATCCAGCCGCCACGTATTTCTCTCATCATGATACCGAAGGCCGTTCCAATGGGCTTCGGCACCATAAGGCAGCGACCTCCAGCGGAAGAAGACGATGCCGTCCGCACCGTTGGCAATGGAATTCCAGCACCAGAGCCGCATCTGTCCAGGCTTGGGGGTAGGATGCAAGTAATCGGGATTGCCGTTCAGAATTCCGCCGATTTGACCGCTAGGTCCCGATTGTTGCTCCAACACCATGAACTTCTGCGACACTCCTCGCATCCTCGAGAGCAGGCGCGACTCGAAGCGGTCGCGGAAGTCCCGCGGCAAGCTCACATCACACACCCTAAATTCGGGATAGGAATCGTAGGATACAAAGTCGACTGCCTCCTTCACGAATTGTGGCAAATCAACATTCGTCATATCCTGAAAGGCATTATGGGTGACGAATTGGTGCGGCGCGATCCGCTTGATGATCTCATACTGCATAGCGCCAAACCGGATCGTCATGTCGGAGGTGAAGCGGTAAAAGTCCAGCAGCAAGCTGGGATTCTGATAGGTGACCGTCGGCCGCGGCAGCCAGATTTGCTCCCAGGCAGTATAGGTTTGTGACCAAAATGCCGTTCCCCATGCAGCATTGAGGGCGTCCAATGTGGCGTAGCGCTCCTGACACCAAGCGCGAAAGGCCTGATGGTCGCTTTCGGCAAAACTCGTGTCCAGATGGCAGTTCAGCTCGTTATCGATCTGCCACCCGATTACGATGGGATGGTCTCGGTAGTGCACTGCCAACCTCTCGGTGATGGCGCACGACTTTTCGCGATAAACAGATGCGGTGTAGTTGTAGTGCCGTCGCGATCCGTGCCGCAATAGCATTCCTTCGAAACTCGCGCGAAGAACCTCTGGATAGCGCTCGGTGAGCCAAGCTGGCGGAGTATAAGTCGGCGTGCCCATGATCGCCTTCAATCCGTGCTTCTGGCACAGGTTCAACGCGCGATCAAACAACTCAAATTCGTATCGTCCTTCATCGGGTTCCCAGACACTCCAAGCTCCCTCGCCCATCCGGACCACGTTCATG
This sequence comes from uncultured Verrucomicrobiae bacterium, assembly GCA_963824895.1. Lineage (GTDB taxonomy): Bacteria > Verrucomicrobiota > Verrucomicrobiia > Chthoniobacterales > Terrimicrobiaceae > DASTFP01. Next base: position 139,011 of record CAWGQS010000021.1, read on the forward strand.
CCTGTCTCGGCAATGTTCGCAAGGTCTCTCTCCCAAACGGCCTCGGGCCATTGTTCCGGGTAGTAGACGACTCCGTACAGGAAGGAATCGTGGGAGTAGCTCTTATTCATAATATGGATGTTCGGCGGTGTCCTCACCGCCGTGCCTCAAGGATCGGCGATGAGGACATCGCCGCTACAAAGCCTATCCCTATTTGACATCCTACTTCACGGCTCCGAGAGTCAGACCCGCAATAAATTGGCGCTGGAGGATAAAGAACATGGCCACGGGCGGAAGGGCGGCAACGATGGAACCAGCGGAGATGAGTTGCCAGGAGGCTAACCATTGACCTCGCAGTGAGGCGATACCGGTTGTTATCGGCTTCACGGTATCGCTTTGCACCAGGACCAACGCCCAGAAATAATCGTTCCAAACGAACGTGAACAGCAATACTGCCAAAGCTGCGAGGGCCGGACGCAATAGCGGCACAATAATATACCAGAAAATCTTGAGTTCGTTGACACCCTCGACGCGTGCCGACTCGATCAACGCGTTTGGCAAGGTGGAGATGAAGTTTCGCATAAAAAGGGTGCAGAAACCCGTTTGAAACGCGAGGTGGAACAGGATGAGCGCCCAGTAGGTGTCGAGAAGCCCAAAGCGCAATGTCATGTTCCGAACCGGCACCATTAGGATCTGGAAGGGAACAAAGTTGCCGCCGACAAAAATGCAAAACATCAGCAGATTTCCGCGGAACTTAAACTTGGCTAAGGCATACCCGCCGAGAGTGGCCAGCGCAATGGCACAAAAGACAGCTGGAAGAGTGATCACCACCGTGTTTATCAAATAGCGCGTCAATGGCGTCGCCTGGAAAATCTCGATGTAATTGGAGAATTTCCACTCCTTAGGCCAGCCCCAGTAGTTTCCCATATTCAGATCTTCGGCCGAGCGAATCGAGGTCAACAAAACCGCCAGGAGCGGCAAGAGCCACGCCACCAGAGCGACAACCACCGCCGCGTAATAAAGATACCGTTTCGCCGGGGTGGCTTTCTGTATCGGAGCGGGAAACATCAGCGTTCTTCGGTTCTAATCATTCGCCAGAGAAAGAAGGCAATGAAAATCGACATAATAAGAAAGAGTACTACAGCAATCGCTGCCCCGTAGCCCATGCGAAAATTCGTGATGGATTGCTGGAACATGAAGTAAGCCAAGATCGACGAGCTGCCGTACGGCCCTCCATCCGTCATGACCTGCACCAAATCGAACGATCGAAGCGCACCGACAACGGTGATTACGACTGCGATGAATGTTGCGGGTCTGAGTTGCGGCATAATGATATGCCAGAACATTCGAAATCCCTTAGCGCCATCCAGGCGTCCGGCCTCAATCTGTTCGGGATCAACCGCTGTGAGACCCGCAAGGAAAAGGATCATGCAGTAGGAAATTTGCGGCCATAATCCCGCGGCAATGATCGCGAAGGTCACCGTGTTCGGGATCGGAAAGCGGCGCGATAGGCGGAACGCCGAAGATTCCCAAAGACAGCGTTTAGAAGGCCGTGCGTCGGATCGTAGAACCAAGAGAAAACGAGTCCGATGACCACTTGTGACAGGACGAAAGGAAAGAAGAACAGCGATTTGACGAGTCGCATTCCGGGTAGTTGCTGGTTGAGAAAAATCGGCTATCGCCACTCCGCCAACTGGCCCAAGCAGAAAGAGAGACCAGCCAGTAAACGTTGTTTCGAAGAGACGTCCAAAATTGCTCATCTTCAAAAAGCTGCTGGTAGTTGGCCAGACCTATGAATTGCTTGTCGGGGGTGATCCCATCCCATTCGAACAGACTGAGCCAAAAGGACTGAAAGATCGGAATCACTACATAGACCGCGAAGATGATCGCCGCTGGTGCGATAAAGAGCCACGGCGCCAAATCGTGGCGGCCCACGTGACGCCGTCTTTTCGGCTGGACAACCCCGGCCTGGCTGGTGGCGCTTGGCGAGTTCACGTAATCTTAGGAGATTGGAAAAAGCATTGCGAACCGCAGGCGCTCTATTTGGACTGCGCTCTTCGCCTACTTCACTGTGCCGCCTTTTCCTTGAATATTCGCTGCTCGACCTTGTCGAGCCGTTTCAAAATCTGGTCGATCCGGTCTGGGACAGACCATGAATTCCTGAAAGCCTTTCATGCCCTCGGTCGCCATTTCAGGATCCGTGTCGCGATCATAGTATTGCGCCGACTTGGCATTCTTGAGAAGTTCGATGCCCTGCTAGGAAAAGGGGATCCTCAGGCGGCTTGGCGTTCACGTTGCAAGGCAAGGATGCCAGCCCAACCGCCATCTGTTCTTGAACCGCAGGAGTGGCAATATATTCCAAAAACTTGCGCGCGCCCGCTTTGTTTTTCGCTTTCGCCGGAATATGCATACTGTCAACCGGAGCATCTTCCCCGGCAGGAACGTCCGGCTTGATCGTTGGGAATGGAAAAAAGCCTATTTTGTCCTTCATATCCGCCGGGACCGCTTGCCCGAGGAAACTTCCGATGAGAATCATCGCGGCCTTGCCCTGCAGGAGGAAGGAAAGGCTCTCTTGCCAAGTGTAGGTGGTGTTATTTGGCAGGTAGAATTTGCCGTCCACCAATTCCTTCCACTTTGCGAAGACTTCCTTGACCCTTTCATCCGTGTAGGGGACCTTCCCGTCCATGAGCTGCATGTGAAAATCATATCCGTTGATGCGCATGTTCAGAATGTCAAACCAACCAGCTGGGGTCCAAACGTCTTTCGTGCCGATCGTAAAGGGAATTATGTCATTTTCCTTCAGCTTCTTTGCAGCCGCGACAAATTCTTCCCACGTCTTGGGTACGGCGATACCGAGTTTCTCGAAAATGTCCTTGCGGTAGAAAATACCCCAGAACGAGTAGGTTGTCGGAATACCCCACTGTTTTCCGTCGACGGTCATTGCCGAAAGTGTCGTCTTGAATTCCTCGTCCCACTTGTTTTTCTTCCAGAGGTCCGAGACGTCGTCGAACAAGCCGCGATCGACGAAAGCCTTCATGCGATTGCCTGAAAACCAAAAGACAATGTCCGGCGGTTCAGTCGTAAGCCAGTTTCGAATCGCCGTCTTGTAGCCTTCGTGATCGGTCGTATTGAATACGACTTCTAAGTCGGGATTCTGCTTCTTGAATTCTTCGACGAGCTTAGTAAAGAGCGTCTTGCCCGCCGGATTCGACTGGTTCGAATTGATGACCAGCTTGTCCGCCAGCGCGGTGATAGCGGTTAAGAGTACGAGTGTTATCGGAAGGGCGAATTTATTGATCATCGCTTTGGGGGGTTAACTTGTTCTTGGGGGGTGGAAACTTTCGTTTAAGGACTGTTGTCCGCGAGTCGCAACGCTATGGGACCGTCACGTCGAATTCGCACAGTGTTGGCTTGCCAGAGGCAGCCTGAGGCAGTGCAAAAATCGCCACTTCTCGAAATATTTCGTGCATCGTGCTTGACTTCGGGTCAACTCTTTTCGAATCGTCGCAATTTTAAAAGGAAAAAATCGGATATCGTATAATTTCCCTTTCTTCCGTCTTGGAAAACAACTCCCCTTAACTAGGCTCAGGCACTTATGGCAGAACTAACCCTGCGAAAGGTAGTCAAACGATTCGGTCACGTCGAGATCATCCACGGCGTTGATCTGGAAATTCTGGACGGAGAATTCGTCGTGTTTGTGGGTCCCTCCGGTTGCGGAAAGTCGACGCTCCTTCGGATGATAGCGGGTCTCGAGGAATTGACGGATGGTGAGCTTCGGATCGGCGATCGAGTGGTCAACGACGTGGAGCCAGCCGCGCGGGGCGTCGCGATGGTTTTTCAGACCTACGCGCTTTACCCGCACATGACAGTCGAAGAGAACATGAGCTTCGGATTGCGGATGGGCGGTCTCGCAAAGCCAGAGATCAAGAAGCGAGTCGACCGCGCGGCCGATATTTTGCATTTGACGCCGCTCCTTAAGCGTCGCCCGGCACAGCTCTCGGGTGGCCAGCGTCAGCGGGTGGCGATCGGCCGGGCGATCGTGCGAGAGCCGAAAGTCTTTCTCTTTGACGAACCGCTTTCCAATCTTGACGCGGAGTTGCGCGTCCAGATGCGGATCGAAATCTCGAAGCTCCATTATGATCTGAAGACTACTATGATTTATGTGACGCACGACCAAGTCGAAGCGATGACGCTCGCGGACAAGATCGTCATTCTCAATCGCGGACTGATCGAGCAAGTCGGAAGACCAATGGATCTCTACCTGAAGCCGGCAAATCTCTTTGTTGCGGGCTTTATGGGTTCTCCGAAAATGAACTTCCTGAAAATTCCGTCTGCAAGCAGTGATGGGAAGAACGTCCGGCTGGAAGCACCGGATTTCCCGAAGGGGCACGTCATTCTCGAGGCGCCAAATGCCCCTCCGATTCAAGGCGGCAAGGAATTTACTCTGGGAATTCGACCCGAGCACATTGTGGTAAACCAGCAAAATGAAGGCAAAGGGGTGATCGAGATCGAGGTAGTCGAAGTTTTGGGAGACATTACCTACTTGCACGGAGTGACCCCGGGCGGGAACCGCATTACGGTTAGCATCAACGGATTCCACGAGTTTAAACACGGAGATACAATAGGATTCGATTTCGCGGAAAAGGACGCGCACTTGTTCGATTCCGATGGCAAGTCTGTTGCCCTCTGACTAGCATGCGCTGACGTTGGTTGAGAGATCGCGAGGATGGAGCGACCCGGACCTCGGGACCCAGCGCAATCGCGTGCGCATCACTCAGCCCGGGAGGCAGCTGGGGTCGATTTACTATGCTGGATGGACATCACGCCAACACATCGGGCATTCGCCGAGGCCTTTGAAGGCGTCGGACACGGAACCCCGTCGAACAGAGGATTTATTTCCCGGACCAGCGGTGAACGAAACGAGATCTCATTGGAACTATTATGGAAACGTCTCGATCAGCGACGACTGAACCGGTAAAGCAGGAAGACTGGGAGAACCCAGAAGTTCAGCGCACAGGCACCGAACCTCCCCGAGCCAGCTTTTTTGCTTTTCCGAACAGGGAACAAGCGCTCCAAAACGAACTGTCTGCATCGGAGTGGAGGCTTTCATTGGCAGGAGATTGGTTATTCCAGTGGTCGCCAGATCCTTGGAGCCGTCCACTGGACTTTTATCGTGTTGATTTTGACACGTCGCAATGGGGCACGTTGGGAGTTCCTTCGAATTGGCAACTCCATGGTTACGGTGTGCCGCTTTACACGAACATCACATATCCCTTTCTGAAGGATCCGCCGCGTGTAACCGGAACGCCGCCGGTCGAATTTACGAGCTATCGCTGGAGAAACCAGGTGGGATCGTACCGCCGCACATTTCGAGTCCCCGAGTCCTGGTTGGGACGCGCCGTCTTTCTTCGCTTTGAGGGGGTGGACAGCGCTTACAATGTCTGGCTAAACGAACAGAAGGTCGGCTTCGCCAAGGACAGCCGCACTCCCGCTGACTTCGAGATTACGCGG